>JBGAUL010000030.1:0-42749 GCA_044228685.1 Chlorobiota bacterium | reverse complement strand
GTATTACTTGTCCGGCAAGTGTTAGTGTAAGCTGTAGTGGAAATACATCAACAGATGTTTTAGGCTTTGCAACAGCAACCGACAATTGTGCACAAACAACGACTATAAGTTCCAGTGACTCACAAGTCAATGGTAACTGTGCTAATAGCTACACAATTAATCGTACTTGGAAGGCAGTAGACGAGTGTGGTAACAGTTCAACCTGTGTTCAAGTGATCACGGTTCGTGATATCACTCCACCAAGCATTTCATGTCCTGCAGCTGTCAGTGTAAGCTGTAGCGGGGACATGAGCGCAGCGGCACTTGGTACAGCATCAGCAACTGACAACTGCTCAACGACCAATACGATTAGCTCATCTGACTCTCGCGCCAACGGTATCTGTGCAAACAGTTACACATTGAATCGTGTCTGGATGGCAGTTGATGCTTGTGGTAATAGTTCAACCTGTCTACAAGTCATTACCGTTCGCGACATCACAGCACCGAGCATTTCATGTCCGGCAAGTGTTAGCGTAAGCTGTAGTGGTGATATGACTCCATCGGCATTGGGCAGTGCAACAGCGACCGATAATTGTTCGACAACTAATACGATTAGCTCAAGTGACGCACGCGTTAATGGAGATTGCGACTACAACTACACCATTAATCGTACTTGGAAAGCAGTTGATGATTGCGGTAACAGTGCAACTTGCACGCAGGTTATCACTGTTCGTGACATTACAGCCCCAAGTATCACTTGTCCGATTAATCGTACGGTGAACTGTCAAGATGATAAGTCCACGACAGCCTTGGGTAGTGCAACAGCGACAGACAACTGTTCGACTTCATCAAACACTATTAGCTCAACCGATGTTCAAGTCAACGGTGCTTGTGCAAATAGCTATACGATTAATCGCACATGGAAGGCAGTAGACAATTGTGGTAACAGTACGACGTGCACGCAGGTGATTACAGTCCTTGACATTACAGCGCCGAGCATCTCGTGTCCGGCTAACCAAACGGTTAACTGTCAAGATGATAAGTCAACCGCGTCACTCGGTACAGCAACTGCAACAGATAACTGTTCCACCACGACAGCGATTACATCGTCAGATGCTCAAGTCAATGGTAGCTGCATCAATACCTATACTATCAACCGTACATGGAAAGCTGTCGATGACTGTGGCAATAGTTCGACCTGTGTTCAAGTGATCACAGTTCGTGACATCACAGCTCCAAGCATGACATGTCCGGCAAATCAGACTGTAAACTGTCAAGACGATAAGTCGGCTGCAGTTCTTGGATCAGCGACGGCAACAGATAACTGTTCAACGACCGCAACCATTAGTTCAAGCGATACTCAAGTCAACGGCAGCTGTGCCAATTCCTACGTTATCAACCGTACATGGAAGGCAGTAGACGATTGTGGTAATAGTTCGACATGCGTTCAGGTTATCACAGTTCGTGACATCACGGCACCGAGTATCTCATGTCCGGCAGCGATCAGTGTTAGCTGCAGCGGTGACATGACTCCATCTGCACTCGGAACTGCTACAGCTACCGATAATTGCTCAACAACAAACACTATTACATCAAGCGACGCTCGAGTTAATGGTAGTTGTGATTATAGCTACACTATCAATCGTACATGGACAGCAGTTGACGGATGCGGCAATAGCTCAAGCTGTGTTCAAGTGATCACGGTTCGTGACATCACCGCTCCAAGCATTACATGCCCGATCAACCGCACTGTAAACTGTCAAGACAACAAGACACCAGAAGCACTTGGTTTTGCAACAGCGACCGATAACTGTTCAACTTCGAGCAACACAATTAGTTCTTCTGATTCTCAAGCCAACGGCAGCTGCCTAAACAATTACACGATCAATCGTAAATGGACGGCAGTTGACAATTGCGGAAACAGTACGACTTGTATTCAAGTGATTACTGTTGTTGATAACACAGCACCAAGTATCACATGTCCAAACAACCAAACTGTAAACTGTCAAGACGACAAGTCAACTGCAGCACTTGGTACTGCTACGGCTACCGACAATTGCTCAACGACTTCAACTATTAGCTCAAGCGATGCACAGGTCAACGGCACGTGCGTAAATAGCTACACGATTAATCGTACATGGAAAGCAGTCGACGATTGTGGTAATAGCTCGACATGTTTGCAAGTAATTACTGTTCGTGATATCACCGCGCCGAGCATCAGTTGTCCGGCAAATCAGACCGTTAACTGTTCAGCGGATCGTTCAGCTGCTGCACTTGGTTCAGCTACAGCAACAGATAATTGCTCGACAGCTGAGGGCACCATCACGATTACAATTGCAGGCGAAACACAATCTACAGGTAGCTGTGCAGGAAACTTCACACTTACTCGTACTTGGAGAGCCACGGATCAGTGTGGTAATAGTTCGACCTGTAATCAGATCATTACCGTTCTGGACAATACTGCACCGACGATTGCATGTCCATCAGACATAACAATCACGTGCACCGATTCTCAATCAACATCTAACACCGGAACGGCAATTGCAACAGATGCTTGTTCAACGGCAAATGTTACCTTTAGCGATACGCAGACCTCTGGTTCATGTCCGGGTAACTATGTTATCACACGTACATGGACTGCATCTGACGCTTGCGGAAACAGTTCAACCTGCAATCAGTTGATTACAGTTGTTGACAATTCTGCTCCGTTGATGACGTGTCCGGCGAGCATCACGATCACGTGCGTGATTTCAACGCTGCCTGAAAGCGGTCAAGTTGGAACTGCGACTGCCACAGACAACTGCAGTGGAGCAAGCGTTGACTACAACGACCATCGCGTAAATGGCCCTTGTGCTAATAATTATACAATTCAACGTACGTGGACAGCATCAGACTTGTGTGGCAACACGGCTACATGTCTGCAGCTCATCTCAGTTATCGATACACTTCCACCGGTCATTACTCTGCCGGCCGACATTACAATCGAGTGTACAGTAACACCAACGATTGCAGTCACAGGTATGGCAACAGCCACCGACCAATGTGGCGCTCAACCATTCGTTGTTTGGGTTGATTGTACACCTGAACTTGGAAATTGTCCGGGTAACTACAATTTCTTCAGAACCTTCTTGGCAGTTGATGCCTGTGGCAACGCTACATCAGCAAACCAACTGATCACGGTTCAATCAACGAATGTGCCGTTCATGAGTTGTCCGGCAGACATTTCAGTTGCATGTTTCGAGAGCGTACCGACACCTGATGTCTCATCTGTCAACGCGACGGGTGCATGTGGTGCAAACGTCATCGTGACATTTGTCGGTGATGCATATAGCGATGGTACTTGCACAAATCACAGACTCATAACCAGAACCTACAAGGCTACGGATGCCTGTGGTAATAGTGCAACCTGCTCACAACACATTAGTGTTAATGATGATGTGGCACCGAGCGTCTTCTGTCCGGCTAGTGTGACGATAAGTTGTGACGAAAGTCAGGACCCAAGTCACACCGGTATCGCATTTGCGATTGACAATTGCGAAGGTGATACACAAGTCGAACCGACAGACGATATTGTTGATGGATCATGTGCAAATAGCTATACCATCGTAAGAACATGGGTAGCAACAGATGCATGCGGTAACTCAGCAAGTTGTGCCCAAAACATCGTTGTGCGTGACATCACAGCTCCAGTCATTAGTGTAACAGCTATCGATACAACCGTAGACTGTAGTGTTTCCGCATCGGTGTTAGCTGATGATCTCAACGCATGGCTTAGTGGTCACGCACGCGCAGTTGCAGGCGACAATTGTTCAGAAAGTATTAGCTGGACAAATGACTACAACGAGAGCAACTGGGTCAACAACTGTCCGAAGCATGTGACGGTAGTCTTTACCGCTTCAGATGCATGCGGAAATACAGCAACAACGTCAGCGACATTCACAGTAGTAGACAACACGCCTCCGACGATCAATTGTCCGGGTAACATTACGTGGACAGCAGGCACACCGGCTAACTCAAGCTTCGACGCTAGTGCAGGTGATGGTTGTGGTAGCGTGACAATGAGCTACACCTTGAGTGGAAGCACAACGGGTAGTGGCAACAGCACATTGTCTGGTCAACAGTTCAATGTTGGTCAAACAACTGTGGTTTGGGTTGCTGTCGACGAGTGCGGTAATTCTGCATCATGCAGCTTTGTAGTGCTCATTGGCAACGGTGGAAACTCCTTCCCAGATTGTACAGGTTCTTCAGTCACGAAGAATACAAACGACGGTTGCTTCTACACAGTTCCGGTTGGCAGTGTTGAGTTCATTCCTACAGTTAATGATAACTGTCCTGGTGTAAGTTTAACCAACAACCTCACTGGTACAGGCTCTCTTGCCGGCTATTCATTCCCAATCGGCTCTACGACGGTTGTATGGACACTCACAGATAACTGCGGAACGAACGTACAGTGTACTTTCAACGTAGTTGTTCAAGACCATACAAATCCAGTGGCTCATTGCAAGCCTGCTACTATCTACTTAGGAGCAAATGGCAGTGTGACGCTCGATCCTAGTACAATTGACAACTCAAGCTCGGACAACTGTAACTTTACGCTTTCTGTGACCCCGAAGACCTTCGACTGCTCGAAGATCGGAACAAACACAGTTGTGCTGACAGTTACGGATGCATCAGGCAATACAGCTACATGCTCGACTGTTGTGACCGTCAAGGATAACCTTGCTCCGGTAATCAGCTGTCCGGCAAACACTACGGTGTATGCTTCGTCAGGTGATTGTGGAGCGACCGTATGTCTCAATGCAACAGCTACTGACAACTGCAGCTCACGCGTCGTTGCTAAATACAGCAGTGGAAATCACCACTGTGGCGATGATTATGATTCATACCACAATGGCGATGACGACGACAACGATTGCAACCACCATCACACGAATTGCTTCCACTTCCCGGTAGGAACGACAACGGTGAAGGTTTATGCAACCGACAACTCCGGTAATTCATCGACCTGTTCCTTCACAGTAACAGTTATCGATCGCACCAAGCCAACCGTTCGTTGCAAGAACATTTGTATCAGTTTGAACTCATCCGGTCACGCAACGATTTGCGCTAATGATGTCAACAATTGCTCATACGATGCATGTGGCATCTCAAGCATGACTGTTAACCAAACAAACTTTGACTGTTCAGATGTTGGTGCAAACACGGTAGTTCTTACAGTAACTGATACACATGGTAACAGTGCTTCATGTAGCGCAGTTGTAACAGTGTATGATGATGTGAAACCAATCGCTCGCTGCAAGACGACAACAGTTTATCTCGATGCGAACGGCGAAGCTCATGTGGATCCGCAAGCAATCAACAATGGCTCAACGGACAATTGTGGTATACAGTCAATGACGGTATATCCAACAGTCTTCAAGTGTGGTCAGGTTGGACATCCAACAGCGAAGTTGACGGTGACGGATATTCATGGAAATATCTCGTATTGCTCAACAACGATTACGGTTCTCGATACCATTGCACCGACAATTGTGTGTCCTTCGAGCGTGACCATGTCTTCACAGGGTACAAGCTGCGGTCGTGATGTAACGCTGACAGTAAACGCAGTAGATAACTGCTGCACACACACAACTGTGAAGTACACAAGTGGTAACGGTCACTGTGGTGATGACGACGATGATTGGCATTGTTCTAGACCTAGCTACGGAACATTCCACTTCCCAATAGGCACGACAAACGTTACTGCAGTTGTCTATGACGATTACGGTAACACAACTCAATGCAATTTCAGTGTGACCATTCGTGATATCACACCTCCGGTTGCAAGAGCAAAGAACGTCACTGTTAATCTGAATGGTTCGGGTCAAGCATCGATTACAGCAGCTCAAGTCAATAACAACTCAACTGATGACTGCGGTATCGCAAACAAAACAGTAACGCCGAGCAGCTTCGACTGTACTGATATTGGCACGAACACTGTTAAGCTGGTGGTCTATGATCAATCAGGCAACAGCTCAAGCGCAAATGCAGTCGTTACAGTTCGTGACAACACACCACCAACAGTGGTTGTGAAGAATACGACAGTAACGCTGAACGGCTCGGGCATGGGTTCAATTAGCGCTGCGGATATCGATAATGGAAGCACGGATAATTGTGGAATCCAGACCAGAAGCTTGTCAAAGACAAACTTCAATTGTTCGAACATTGGATCCAATACCGTTACGCTTACTGTAACTGATGTTAACGGAAATACGGCAACAAAGACAGCAACAGTGGTAGTGACCGAAAGCACGCCACCGACGGCAATTACCAAGAATATCACTGTAGCGTTGGGATCGAATGGAACGGCAACAATTACTGCCGCTCAGGTTGACAACAACTCAACGGACAATTGCGGTATCGTAACGCGCACGGTTACACCGTCATCCTTCAACTGCAGCAATGTTGGTACTAACGTCGTTGTATTTAAGGCAATCGATGGCAGCGGAAATAGTGCAACGGCCTCGGCAATTGTTACTGTAGTAGACAATACTCCTCCAGTGGCGATCTGTCGAAACGTTACACTTAACCTTAGCAGTGGTAGTGCAACATTGACCACGACTCAAGTCAACAATGGTTCCAGTGACAATTGCGGTTCGATAGCATCGATTACCTTGTCAAAGACCAGCTTCACATGCGCAGATGCGCCAACGAAGACCGTGGTTCTGACTGTAACTGACTCACGCGGTAATACTGCTACTTGTTCATCAGTAGTGACAATCAATGCAATGCCATCATGTACCATTACTGCTGTACCGAATAGCAGTGTCTACACCGGTGGTGTTCCAACGAATCTCTACATTGGATATGGCCCGACCGCGGTAACGCTTACACCAAGCATCGCAGGCGGATCTGGCTTTACATATGCATGGACAGGTTCAGGCTCATTGAGCTGCACAAGTTGCAGTTCACCGGTCTTTACGCCGACCACTGCAGGTAGCTATAGCTTCACACTGACGGTTACCAATAGCGCCGGTTGCTCAACGCAGTGCGGAGTTACAATCTGCGTCAAGGACATCAGAGCATCAGGTGGCAACATCTGGGTTTGTCACTCAGGAAATTCAGTTTCAGTATCACCAAGTCATGTTAATTCACACTGTCCGGGTCACGGCTCAGACGTACTCGGTAAGTGCACTCAAACCGGTTGCACAGCCGCTAAATCAGCTGATGAGGATACTGAAGATGAACACTTGAGCGAAGCAGACGGTGTTGAGCTCTTCGTTTCACCGAATCCGTTTACAAGCGAATTCAGCTTCACCTTCGCAGGCAACTCACGTGAGCCAGCTACGATCAAGTTGGTTGACCTCGCAGGACGAGTCGTTGAGACAGTCGAGAACGTAACCCGCCATACAGAAGTCAAGCTCGGTAGCGGTCTAACAAATGGAGTGTACATCCTGAACTTCACTCAAGGATCTGTCACCAAGACAGTTCGCCTCGTGAAGATCGACTAAGCTCAGCTCGATTACAATTCAAAGCCGTCATGTGCATGCATGTGACGGCTTTTTTTTTGTGCCTGCCTGTGGGTGAAGGAGCAAGGATGCCTCAATGCAACGAAGTCATGTTTAGCGAAGTCTAGCAAGTCGTATTTGACTTCTGTGATGAAGGTGCATGAAGTAAAAGCAAGAATGCATGAGCCATGTACACGACGTGTAGCCTCAAACCGGCGTCTATTGTGTTGCCTCTGACTGGCGTCTACTGTGTTCCTCTGACTGGCGTCTACTGTGTTGCCAGTGAAGCGCTATCATAGTCAACATCGTGATTAAGAGCGCTCTTCGTTTGAAGGCCGTTGACTCGAGAACAAGTCGAGTTTGCTTTATTGGCAATAGTTTAAATGGAGCTCACAGACCCAAGCGGAGCAGTTGTGGTGGGCGAATTGTTAGCGCGAGCGAATTGTATGTAGCTGCGCGTTGCTAGAAGCCACGGAACATGGGATCCGTTGTGGTTGGTAGAGTTGTAGCCGCAAGAGAGAGTGAGAAGCAAGAGTGCTTGGCTAGTAAGGACAAGTCTCGTGAATAGTCACGTTAGTCGGACTATCAATAAACGCTTGTGTAGAGTCTACGGCGTTATCGCTGCATTTAGTGATATCGGGAGAAGAGTCGTGGACTTGATCCTGAGATTAGCTTTATCAAGTACCAGGCAAGTTGAGCGAAGTGGATCTTCGACATCAAAAAAGATAACTTCATTGCGACGGGAATTTGAACTGATGCGCGAAAAAGCGCCGGTGCCAATGCTACCGAGGATGGTGTTGTTGGCAGCATCTATTAAACAGATTTCCTGGTTGAGGCCGAGATAACAAAAACCAACTTCATCAACTAAAAGGCTGCGGGGATTGACGTTCGCTGCATCGAGTCCGGTATGAGGAATGGTCATATCAATGACGACATATTCCTTCGAAATCGAATAGCACTGTAAATGAGCTTCGCTCATTGTTTCAGAGCCGGAAATCTTGCCGGCGCCTAAACACACAATATCAAACAGACCGTGAGCCTTGTCAGATCCAACAAAACTCGGTGCCGGTGCTGTATTGATGCTGTGTTCGATTGAATTCGTGGGAGTTGCTATAATGTGTGCTGTGTTGTTCGACTGACAGATAACACATAAACGATTGCCGAGAGCTGTAATAGCAGTTGCCGGTGCCGGAAGACTGATATCACGACTTGGAATCAGCTGCCACACTGTCATGTCAATGATACTCACACTCGAGTCAGCATTGGCGGTATAGGCAGTTGTCGCATTTGCGAAGCAGATATCACGCACGCTGTGTGGAGCGGTGGAAACCGTTGCTATGTGCGTGTAATTCGTTGAACTCACCACTTCAATCTTCTTCACATCCGGCATCAAGAGAAAGAGTGTGGTGTCAAACTGAGCAATACGCGTTACGGAAGCAGGAAGTGATTGATTATTCGCACTCTGGTATGCGTCGGATACTTTTATAACGTTGTCCGGTTCATGAACGATGGACAGCTGACTTGGTTGTTCGCGTGTGGCTGCAATAATTGACCAACCTGGATCGGTGTTGTTGTACACATTTTCGGTTGGACTACAGGCAAAAAGACCGAGACAGAAAAGACTAAGTAAGCATCCTGCTTTCATGAGAGGACTTTGTGATGATACGATTCAAACTTATGGAGAATAAACAATTCACAGTCGATTCGTTTCAGAATTCCATTCGACGAATACACTCTTGAACCAGTGCCGTCATGTGTGGCTCAGCTTCATCTGCTGCAGCCAAGATTTCAGATAGAGAAACCGCTTGCAGGGTGTCCGGAAAACACTCGTCGGTTATTACCGACAGTCCCAATACTTGCATGGAAGAATGGACCGCGACGATAACCTCTGGAATCGTGCTCATACCGACCACATCTGCGCCAATGCCTCTGAGGAAGCGATATTCGGCCCGCGTTTCAAGGTTAGGACCGGGGACGGCCACATACACACCTTCGTGAATGGGAATGCCAATGTCCTTCGCCGCCACTCGTGCGATGTGACGAATTGAGGCCGTATAAGGATCACTCATGTCGGGAAAGCGGGGTCCGAGTTGTGGATCATTCTCGCCAATAAGAGGATTATCACCAAGAAGATTGATATGATCCGAAATCAACATCAACTGCGCTCGACGATACTCAGGATTGAGAGCTCCACAAGCATTTGTAACAACCAAGCATTGCACACCCAGTTGTTTCATGATGCGAACACCGTGTGTGATTTGCTGCATACTGTAGCCTTCGTAGTAGTGAAAGCGACCTTGCATGACGACAACCTCTTTATCACCCAATTGACCGAAGAGTAGACGTCCTTTGTGCGTCTCAACCGTCGATCGAGGCATGTGCGGAATATCTGTATAGGGTATTTCACACTCAAGTGTCAGATCCTCAGCCAAACGTCCGAGTCCGGTACCCAGAATTACTCCGACCTTTGGTTGGGCAAGCGTCTTTGTCCGAATTGCCGCAACTGACTCGTGAATACGTTGTTGAAGTTGTGAGATCATAGAATTGAAAATTTGAGTTCCGCGTTGGAGTCTTAAAAGTAACTGAGTAGAGGATTCTTGGATTTCATCTTAACCTGCGCATACCATCTGCATGCGGGGTAGAGCACAAGCACACAGCCAAGCCATACTGCGTAGACTATTCCCAAACTATAGCCGAAGTCGTCGGGATAGGTATTGAGAAAGGGCACGCCAAACATGAAATCCACACGACCATAACGTAAATAGGCGAATAGTACGGACAAGCCATGAATCAATGGAATGTGCATGAGGTAGTAGAACATTGGCACTCTTCCAAAGGTAATGAAAGCATCGGAGAGTCGTCCAGACCAAGCTTCGGCACGAGACAAGAGAATGAGTGCCGGTCCAAGTGTCATGAGTAAATAATCTAATGACGGTGGATACTTCGTACAATTGAAGAACGAGAGTACTGTTGTAACTGAGTCGCGCTGTGCTTGCCAGTGAGATGCATCGCCATACATGTTGATTGATCGCAGTACGATGAACAAAACAACGGCGCTTAAGCCCATAATCATCATTCTCTTCTCGCGAACAGCTCGCTCTAGGCTAAACAGAGTGCCAAAAGCATAACCGGTTGCCATGACGCCGATCCAGGGAATCAGCGGATACAGTGGTAAGATTCGCACGTTTTCTGACGGCGTTAGCATTTGACCACTATGAAATATTGGCCACAGAAATCCTAGCGGACTGCTCCAATCAGCTTTTATGCCGTCAAACAGGTTGTGCGAGAAAATCATAATTAACCCGAAAGCAGCAATCAAGCGTGTAGGGAGGAAAACAAGAATGGAGAGAAAAATCATAGAACAACCCAGTGCCCATATGACTTGGCCCACGATGAAGCTAAACTCCATTGGTCTGAAAGTCCAGCCTGTTCTAACCAACGTAAGTTCAAGCACGATCAACCATAGTCCTCTCGTTGCTAGAAACCACGACAGCTCGCGCGTTGGTTTGCCACGAAGAGTCTGAAGGAAGGCTCCCGTCCCTGCCAAGAAGACAAACACCGGTGCGCAGAAGTGTGTAATCCATCGTGTAAAAAACAGCTCCGGGGTTGTGCTGCTCATGTCGGTTGGATTCATGTGCGGATAGTGAAAAAAGTCGCGCACGTGATCAAGTGCCATGATGACCATCACGAGGCCGCGGACGAAGTCCACTGACCGTATTCTCTCTCGCATAAGTTCTGCCTTTGTTGTTAATGTCAATTTACAAGGGAAGTACGGTATCTCACAGTCTGTCAGTGCCTTACAGCAGGAATTATTTCGCGCCTTCTACGAAGAGGCTTGAGCTTCGTAGATTTGCTCCATGAAGAATTTGCTCATAGTGGCGTACTACTTTCCACCCTCAGGCGGACCCGGAGTGCAGCGCGTGCTGAAGATGGTCAAGTACCTGCCGCAGTTTGGTTGGAATCCAATTGTCTTGACGGTTAAAAACGGAACATTCCCGGCCCGCGATGAATCCTTGCTTGCAAGTATCCCCGAAGGCACTATCGTTGAGCGTACGCACATTTATGAGCCCTATGATCTTTACAAACTCTTTGTCGGTGAAAAGCAGAACACTGCTATCGATGTGAGTGTTTTAACCACTGAAAAGAGCGGCGGATTAAAGAAGAAAATCGCCAACTGGATACGCGCCACCTTTTTCATTCCTGATGCCCGAATTGGATGGATGTTGAGTGCTGTTTCGGCTGGACGTAAACTCATTGACAAATACGATGTCGACGCGATTTATTCGTCGTCGCCGCCTTACACCTGTTCGCTTATCGGACGTCAGCTTCACCGTCATACCTGGTTACCATGGATTGCCGGACTACGTGATCCCTGGACGGATTTTCTCACAACACCAAAGCGCTGGTGGCTACCACGCATGATTGATCGCTTTCTCGAACACAGCGTGCTTCGTGAAGCAGATCTTGTTGAATGTGCGTGGCAGGGAATTATTAGCGATGCTCAACGCAAGTATCCTGAACTCGATGCTAGGAAGTTTGTGCACATACCAAATGGTTATGATAGCGATGAGTTTCCTGTAGTCGACTGGACTGCTAATGAGAAGTTCACGATCACATATTCGGGTTCGTTGTACGGCTTGCGAAATCCTGATACTCTGCTTCGAGCTTTGGAGATACTTGTTGAGCAGGGGAAGATCTCTGCGGACGAAGTATGTGTACGCTGCGTTGGTCGCATGGGAGACGATGTACAAGCAAAGTTCCAAGCGAGTCCGCTGCGGCATATACTCGACTACATACCATACGTTCCACATCGTGAAAGCGTGGCTTGGCTCATGCGTAGTGATGCGCTCTTACTAATTGTCGATGATGCAAAGGAGAGCGACGCTATAGTTCCGGGCAAAGTCTATGAATACCTCGGAGTCATGAAACCTGTGCTCGCACTCGCGCCGCAACAAAGCGCGGTTGCAGAATTGATTCGCGAGACAAAAGCTGGTGAAGTTGTAAGTGGCGGCGAGACCCAGCGCTGCGTGCACGTTGTCGAAGAGTGGTTCCGTCGTTGGAAAGCCGGTCAAGCACTCTACTCGCCGGATGAAGCCGCCATCCAACAATACGAACGACGTGAAGCGGCACGTCAATTGGCGTCCAGACTTGATGCTTTGGTTGAGACTGCTTGAGTGCTAGTCACCAGAGCGCAATGCTCCCTGAAAGCTGAGATTAGTTCGAGACTTCCAGAGATTCTTCTGCTATAAGCTCGGGCGATGATTGAAATGCGCGAGCTTTTTCATCATCAAAGACTCCTTCCCAGCGAGCAATGACGACGGTGGCGAGACAATTGCCGAGGAGATTGACGGAAGTGCGGGCCATATCCATGAATTCATCAACGCCGAATATGATAGCGACGCCTATTCCAACCAGGGCTTGATATTCCTTAGGTACAAATGATGTTGCGGTCGCAAGGAGAATAACCAACGATGCTCGTGGCACTGCTGCTACACCTTTGCTGGTAATCATAAGCGCGACCATCATGGCGATTTGTTGTCCGAAGTCAAAGGTGAAAGCACCGCCCGACGTCGTATGTATCGCCTGCATCAGAAACACGCTCGCCATTGCCAAATACAATGTCGTACCATCGAGGTTGAAGGAGTATCCCGCCGGCATCACAAATCCTACGATGCGCTTCGGGACGCCAAAGCGTTCCATGTTTTCCATTGCCTTCGGCAGTGCGCTTTCGCTACTGGTTGTGACAAATGCAAGCAAGAATGGTTCACGCACCGCTCGCAGAAAGGGCATGATGGGAAGTCGAATGATCAATGCGACACTTCCGAGAACGAAGACTACGAAAATCAAGAGCGCTGAATAGAGCGAGAGAACCAATCGACCAAGATTCTCCAAGATTCCCAATCCTTGGTGTCCGATGGTGTAGGCCATTGCTGCACCAATACCGATTGGTGCAAAGAGCATGACGTATTCAGTGAAACGAAACATAACACGTGCTGTGGCATCGCAGAAAGCCAGCACCGGTGCGGCTTTCTCGCCAACGGCGGAAATACCGAAACCAAAGAGTATGGCGAATGCGACAATCTGTAAAACATCACCGCGTACCATCGCATCAACAATGTTGGATGGAAAAATGTGCACGATGGTTTGGATGAGGGTCTTGGGTTGAGTTTGGGCGATGGACTGAATGGCGTCTGTACCTCCTTGCAACACAATTCCCAAGCCCGGCTGCGTCATGTTGACGATAGCCAGTCCAATGAAGAGCGCAATAGTTGTTACGATTTCGAAGTACAATAAAGAGCGGAATCCAATACGACCCACATGACGTGCTCCACCGCTACCTGCAATGCCCACAACGATGGTAGAGAAAACGAGAGGAGCAATAATGCTCTTGATCAGATTGAGAAAAATGTCGCGAAGGAAGAAAAGATTGATTCCCCACTGAGGTTGCAGATAACCAATAAGACCGCCAATGAACATCATGAGAAAGATCTGTTGAGCTAGACTCAATTTCCACCACGCTGTTTTACTCTTTTGTTCGACTGCAGTCATACGATCTGTTCCCCATTAAGAATTGCAAACAAAGCTGTGCGCAAAATAAAACCGGTGGCGTTGCAGAACACCACCGGTTGTATAACTAAGCGGGCTTTGGTGAAATTGCTTTGGATTTACCAAGCATAGTGTAAGCCGACGCTAAAGACAAAATTGCGCGCCAGACCAGGCTCGATGTAGACAGGCGACTTGTCTCCAGCCGCGAGATCCGGATTTATCCAAACACTTGAAATGTACCTTGCATCGCTCAGGTTATTCATTCGAGTAAGAGCTCTGAGACTTACTGATGAGAACAGAGGCTGATCGTAACTCAAACTTGCGTCGAAGATTGTGTATGCAGCAGCTTGCATCGTGTTAACGTCGTTGACAGAATACTGGCCAACATGACGCAGTTCGAATTGAGCCGTCAGTTGTCTCAGGAAGGCAGGAATATACTGTAAGCGAGCCGTAGCAAACATTCCGGGAACACCGGGCATTGGGTTTCCTGATAGATCGAGTGTGTGACCGCTCAGAGTAGAATTCACATAGAGAGAATCGAACTTGTATGCGTCGAGCATATTATCTGAGATGGAAGCCGAAGCCATTAGACTTAGTCCGTTAGACAGTTGCAACTCTGCTCCTATCTCTACGCCTTTACGCGTGGTCTTGGCAGCGGGCATATAGAATCTGCCTCCACGGTAGGGAACAAGGTCGTTCTCGGTCGTTACACTGTAGAGACTGATTGAGTAGTTCAAATTCTGGAAGAGGTCTTCTCCCATGTGATAACGGTGTCTGTAACCAAGCTCAAACGTTGTGCTCTTGATTGGCTGAAGCAGTGAGTTGATTGTGCGAAGAGTGTCTTCACCAAGAGCTGATGGAGGATCAGTTTCATTGCCTGCAGGAACTTCTACACCTTTTGAAAAGTTGATGTAGACGCTCATTGCCGGACTAAGGGCGTAATTCAATCCAAGCTTTGGTGAGAATTGTGTGAAGCTTCGTTCGTCATTCAATTTTGGATTGATGAAGCTATATGAATAGTAAGTGATGTTGTCATAACGTCCACCCACAAGAAGCGTCCATTTATCTGCAATCGAAAGTTGTTCTTGAACAAAGAAACCAAGGTTCTGAGCGCCTTCGCGCTTGTTGTCGCGAAGTGTAGTGCCGCGTCCCTTTGTCACAGGATCTAGGTTGTAAAACAAAATGGCACCGTCTTGATATTGCTCGTCGACACCAACCTGCAGTTTTGACGAGAGACTTGAAGACCAGTCGGCGTCATAATGGTAGATGGCGTTTCCGCCCACGTGGTAACGATTGAAATCGCGGAATGTGTTGCGCTCAGATCGTTGCAGATATTTGGGTTCAGCGTACAGAGCACAATGCAGAGAGTGTTCTTCGGCAAGCGCGTGGTCGATGCTCATTCCGATGCGCCCTACGCGATTGAAGCGACGTTCATCACGTTGGGTATAGGTTGGTGAATACACCGTTGTATCAGACTGAGCCATTTGCGCATCAAGTTCGTATTGCTTCTGCGTGAGCGGTCCCGGAATTCTGAAAATGTTAGAAGCAGCAAGTGCGCTGATACCAAGCGTCGTCCCAGGCGCAAGTTTCGTGTGAAGACCCACCAGTGCTTGAAACGTACTTGAGCCTGAATGCACACGCCAGCCGTCGTAGTTGGTATTGCTCATGCTGCAATACATTGTGCTCTGACCAAATGATGATGCTGCACTAATGTTCTGTTTAGAGTAACCAAATGAACCGATGGAATTTTGTACATCAGCATAGCTTCCGGACACAACAGGAACGGTTGATAAGCTGATCACCCCGCCTGATGCATTGCCCCAAAGCGCGGATGTGTTGGATCGAATCACTTCTATGTTTGTCGTGCTGGCAAGGTCGATGAGGTCAAGAGCGGTGCGACCATCAGGCTCAGTCAAAGGCAATCCATCGAGAAGGAAACGCAGACCTCGTGTGGTTCCGGCATTTGATCTCTCGCCGGCTCCGCGAGCGCCAAAACCGCGTATCATCACGCGTACGTCTTGATTACCGCTTCTGGATTGAACAAGTGCGCCGGGAACGAGCGTCAGTGCTTCGTCCAAACCATAGCCGCGGTTGTTCTTGTACTGTTCTTGTGGAACTACTGTCACAGCCAAGGGTACGTTTTGAACTGTTTGTGGTGCTCTGGTGGCTACTACAGTCACCGGACTAAAACTCTTCATGACCTTGGCTGTGTCTGAAACAGGTTTCGAAGAAATCTCCGCTGTTGCAGCAGGCACTTTGCCAGCGACTGGAGAGTTTGCGTAGCTTTTTGGTAGAGATACAGAAAAAAGTATAGTTGTGCTTAAGACATGACAATACAGGACGTGTCTCAGCCTTGAAGGAAGTTCAAGCTTCATAGTGATTTGATTGTTCGTTTGTTCAGGAAAACGAGCACTGACTATATCCGTTTAAGGGATAATTGTCAATAAGCTCGTGTGTTTAATAGAGATTAAATGGAACTGAGAACTTGAGAGAAATGTTGAGTCCCGGATTGAGAGCCAACTGACGGTAGCGTGAGACGTGATCGGTGTAGGCAGTATTAGTCAAATTATCTGCGCGCAGTATCCAACGAAGAGGAAGTGAGGAGATATTGACTTCAGCACCAACGACCGCACTGAGAGTGAAATAGGATGGAGTAGCAAATTCAAGACTGTCGCTGCGATTCTGCTCAAGCGTATAGCGAGGGCTAAGCCCAATATGCAGGCCTTGCATGCCGAGCACGTCACCGAGACGATAGTCCAGTCCGCCCATAATACGAGCAGCCGGAATGTTCGGCACAGCACGTGCGTCTGCATCAAATTCTGCTTGCACCATGTCGCCGCCAACTTCAGCTGTCAAGGCTGAACTTAGTTGAAGAGCGACTTTGCATTCAGCGCCGATAAAAGTGGCATCAGCTTGCAGGTAATCAAATTCAAACACACCGGCTTGTACGCGCGTTGTTTGACGCAGATAAATGAAGTCGCGAATATGGTTGCGGAACACATTAAGCTCTGCACGTAGATCAGCAGATGAATAACGTGCACTTACTTCAGCATTGAGAGCCTTCTCGGTTTGAAGAGAATCATTGCCAACCTTGTACTGTATTTCTCCTTCATCTCTTCCGAATGTGAAGAGCTCAGCCGCTACCGGCGCTCGCCAGCCTGTTGCAAGGTTTGCTGCCAGTACGAAGTTGCGACTTATGGAGTAGGCCAGACCGAGATGCGCACTGAGGTTGTTGAAATCGAGAGAGCGTTCGGAATTGAGGTTCACGCTGCGACCGCTATCGTCTTTGATAGTGCGAGAATGCACCTCAAGTGATTTGGAATCGTAGCGAAGTCCGGCTGTCAGACGTAATGCATCACCAAACTCACGTTCAGTGTACACAAAAGCGCCGAAGTTCAAAGCTTCGTATGCTGGGATGATTGGCTTAACACCGAGAGTTTGATTTCGCTGCTGACTGACGTCAACACCGATTGTGCCTAGGCCACTGAACTTGGCTTTTACTTGAGCTGAGATTGTGTAAAGATCAAGTTGTACTTCAGCCGGAATGCCTTTCTCTTCTTTGAGAATCTCATCTTCTTCGGATTCTGTGACGCCCTCTTCTCTGCGTTTATCGTATTGAAACGCAGCTTGCGCATTGAACTGGATGGCATCGCCGGGAATATTCAGACTCAGCATCGCCTTCTCGTGCATGACTTCTTGGAGAGGAGATGCAGGAAGAGTGTCGATGAGACCGGTGTGAATGTTCAGTTCCATTTCCATGCGACCAGGCTCGGGATGGATGAAGAACTTTTGTCCGTAGTGAGAGTAGTCAAAGACCAGTGTTCCCCAATCCTGACGCCATCCCAGACTTGCCGAAGCGTTGAACTCTTGTGAGCCGGTGTTGAAGACGGCACCGGAGGCAAGTTGACGGGTTGCACGACTGTACACAGGAAGTTTATTGACGGTGTCGAGACGCCAGTAGGGCACAGATCCGCCCGGAGTTGAATAGTCGTCGGCAAGTCTGCCTGTTGCATGAATACGATATGCAAAACGATCCGTGCCTCCACCTAAGGTCAGTCCTCCTGCAGCACCAGTATTGACGCTGTAAGCATCTAGTTCGAATAAGCCGTGAAGCTTCTTTCCACTTTGCTCAAAGACATCAGAGCGTATAACATTGAGCACGCCACCGAGAGCATCCGAACCGAACATGACGCTGTTTGGTCCACGCACCAGTTCAATACGCTCAACGTCCATTCCGTCGATTTCCGGTGCTTGCGGTTCATCCCATGATTGAGATTCTTGTCGCATGCCGTTTTGAGCGACGGTTACACGCGCGCCCATCAGACCGCGAATGATTGGCTTGACGACGAGAGGTCCACCGCTGAAGGCGTTAACGCCGGGTAGATTTGCTGCTGTTTCGCCCAATGATTGTCCGCGGAGCATGTGCAATTCGTCTCCTTCAAGCACCGATGTACTCAGCGGCGTCTCCAGAACTTCTGATGCATGCGGTTCGGCAGTAACCGTGATGGTTGGTGCTTGAATTCTCGATTCAATAAGTACCACATCCACGACGGTCTCACCGTCGATACGCACGTTTCTCGTTTCGCTTTTATATCCAATCCGACGGTACTCAACAACGAAATTACCTTGAGGTAAATCTGTCAATTGATAGTCGCCTTTTGAATCGCTGATGACTGATCGATGCAAAGACTCGATACGAATACTGACGCCTCCTAAAGGCGTCGTTGAAGAACTGCGGGTTGTTCCCCGTAGGCTATGAGCCAAAATATCTGAGCCGCCCAAGAACGCGCAAGCGATCAGGCAGCACAGGAGTGCTGTTGATTTCATAATTCTGCAATAGGTTTTACAAACTGAATGTCAGCTGATGCACTCACACCGAGAGCATCGTGAAAAGAAAAGACAGTCAGTTTAGACGCAGGGCGGTCGAAAGACGAAGGTACTTGTGCGGTGTTTATATAGCGAGCATTGAGCAGGAGAGCAAAGCTCTGCTGATTTCAAACTCAGACTTAAAT
This sequence comes from Chlorobiota bacterium, assembly GCA_044228685.1. Lineage (GTDB taxonomy): Bacteria > Bacteroidota > Ignavibacteria > Kapaibacteriales > NICIL-2 > JBBATK01. Next base: position 23,725 of record JBGAUL010000030.1, on the reverse strand, counting down.
CAGAGGCAATCTGTGCGGCGAAGTTGGGTCCTTGTTCTGCAATCTTCAGCAACGACAAGGCTCCATCGTGCTCGCCTTTTGAGGCATCACAAAGCTTGTGCATGTAGTTCAAGCCTCGACTGTTCTCACCGGCGCTTTCATAGTAGAGGACAATATCTTGTTGCTCAACAAAGTACAAACACCACATAACCAACATACTCTGACTATAGAGCAGGAAAGTGCTGAAAATGATGAGGTGCAGTACTAAGCGCATTCGATTTCACGCAAGGAATTGAATGACAAACATAAGAATCCGGCGTTCTATAACGAGGAGAATTGAGAGCTCGGGGAAGCTTTGGAGCTTGTAGCGTTAGAACTTGACAGGACTTTCGCTGTCAAGCAGCGATCGGCAAGCCGAGATGGCCAAGTCAAGATCAATTTGACTCATGTCATCATTCCAATTTTCACTTGGATTTTGAGGCGGTGAGAGTACAACCGAGCGCTTCGTGTAGGGTCCCCAGCGTCGGGCACTCAAATGCGGACTATTCGGATAAAATCCCACCACGGCGCATCCCAGAGCCGCTGCACAGTGGAGCATTCCGGTAGAATTAGCAACAAAGAGACTGCTTCTGGAAATAAGTGCAAACATATCCTCCATAGAGAGTTGTCCCGCAGCAGATATCGCTAGCGGCGCTATAGCTCTGATCTCTTCACATAGCTGAGCTTCCGACGCGATTCCGCTCAACACAACTCGCGTTGCCTTTGTCTGCGATAGTGCTTTCGCGAGCTGCGCGAATCTTTCGATTGGCCAGCTTCGCGAGGATCCACCGCTTCCCGGGTGGAGGATGACAACGCGTTCTTCACTATTAATGCCACGATCATTGAGCCAAGCTGCAACCCGAGCAGTCGCGTCGTGGTCTACACTCGGTCGCATCAATTCCACCACTGCATCGCTTCCTTGAAGCGTCGACAGCATGCGAACATTATACTCTGCCTCGTGAAATTCAGCAGTACTTCGGTGATCTTTAATTCCCGCATTAAACAAGCTTGAATACCAGCGATATGCGCTTCCGATGCGAAGCGGAACGTGAGCGATTGTCGCGGCGAGGACTTCAGCAAAAACCGGTCGAGGGAAGAAGCAGACTTGTGGACTAACGCTGCAAATAAATGAACGAGTTGCGTCGTAGCTGCTCTCTTCGATGAAGTGACACTGATCAATGATCGCTGAGTTCTGCACTAAGGGTTGCACGTAATTGCGGGCGAGCAAGTGTAATTCTGCGCTAGGATAGGCTTTGCGCAATGCAAGGAGCAGGGGCAGAGTCAGGACCATATCTCCCAAGCGATCAGTTCTGATCACGCCAATGCGTGTAGCCTTTGAGAGTATTTCGAATGCCTGCTCCTGCTTCATATCGCGAATATAGCCTCCGGAAAATCGAATGTCCTGTCGTTATTATCTTTGCCGGCACGACTTCCGACGTCGAGCAGAAGCAAATACCACTACAGGGGACACCATGAACGACTATTCCAATAAGCTGATCACCATCGAGCGACAAATTTCTGAGCAACAAGGAATGTTTCCCGAAGCAACCGGTGAGTTCTCTCGATTGCTGCGCGATTTAACTCTGGCACTTCGCATTATCGCTCGCGATGTGCGTCGAGCAGGACTCAACGACATTCTTGGGTACACGCAAACAACCAACGTTCACGGTGAAGCTGTAAAGAAGTTGGATGAATTTGCCAACGATATCATTTTTCGCGCGATGGATCATGGTGGTCATTTGTGCGTGATGGCATCCGAAGAATCCGATGGACTCATCCGCATTCCAAAAGAGTACAAGAAGGGTCGTTATGTGTTAGCCTTTGATCCTCTTGACGGATCATCAAACATCGACGTGAACATTACTATCGGAACGATCTTCTCCGTGTATCGTCGCTTGGAACCTTCATTGGAAACTGACGGCAGCGTCGAAGACGTGCTGCAACCAGGGTATCAGCAAGTATGCGCCGGCTATGCGTTGTATGGTTCGTCAACTCAGCTTGTGTACACAACAGGCAAAGGTGTAGACGTCTTTACCTTTGATCCAACCATCGGTGAGTTCTTGTTGTCGCACTCACAAGTCAAAATCCCAAAGAAGGGAAAAATCTACAGTGTGAACGAAGGGAATTATCACAAGTGGGATAAGAATCTTCAACAGTACGTTGATTATTTAAAAACACCGAGCGCTGATAAAATTCGTCCGTATTCTTCACGCTATATCGGAACAGCTATTGCCGATGTTCACCGCACTTTGTTCTATGGTGGCATTTTTATGTATCCCGGAGACAGCGCGTCTCCTTACGGCAAGCTTCGCCTCATCTATGAAGTAAATCCGCTCGCAGCAATTATCGAAGAGGCCGGCGGACGTGCCAGCAACGGTTTTCAAGAGGTTCTTCATATGAAGCCCGAAACCATCCATCAACGAGTACCGGTCTTTATGGGAAGTGAAGAAGACGTGCTCGAAGTAGAACAGTTCCTGCGCGGCGAGCACCCAAGTCAGAAGTGACACTCTTCTTGCATTTAAACAACAAGGTAGATGTCATTTGTCTTTGTCATGACGCACAATGTGCATAGCATTCATGTGACTCAAAGCCGGCGTAGTTTAACACTAATTGATACTTAGCTGAGTCATTTACGCACTATACAAAGTGCAAGAGCGATTAGAAACAATTCTTCAAACGCAATTCGATCTTCCGGCACACTGGCAGAGCTGTGCGCTGATTGTACGAGTGAGAATAGTGCCCATTTATTTCAGTGAAGAGTATTGGGCGTAACAAGGCTCATCTTCAAGCTCATATAGATTAGCAGCAGTTTAACAGTGTTGCTATTTGTGTTGAAAGAACATTTGTGAATATTGAACGACGCTAATTCTTGAGCTCTGACTGAAATGCTGGCAACGAAGGGATCTCTGCCAATCCTGCGTACTCGTGTCAATACTAAAACAAGCATCTGCGGTCGCGAGAGCAGATGCAATCACAATGACATTAGAAGGTATAACTAACTCACATAAAACCATGAGATTACTCTGGACAGTGCTTGCAGTTATGATTGCAGCGACGATAGTTATGACTGCACAAATGGAACCGAACACTCACCTCAAAGTCTCCAATGATGATCCACGCTGGGGTGATCCTGTTGTTGTTAGCTATATACCTGCCGACAGCTGCGTCTGCGCGGCAAAGAATTTTAGAGATACGGTGTATTGTGCTGTTGTCTTTCACGGTGCATGGAGCGGAGTTGACAATCTCATTTTAGCCATGAAACGCAAAGCGGATGGCGCGTATGAAGCAGCGTTTCAGGTGCCGGATTCAGTCTATATGATTCGCATTGAGATCTGCAAACCGACAGATCGATATCCGGATGGAATTACAGAGTTCACTGTACACATGCCCAATGACGCTAATATTCCGGGAGTTGGAATTGAGATAAGTGCAAACATTGATAGTGCGCTCGCTGTTGAACGTAAAACCTATCCTTTGCGCTACGAAGCATACGTGTCTGCCTACATACAACACTTGGAGCGGGCTCAACAAGACGGGAAGGAAGTCAGTGCGGAAGAGCGAGCAACTATTGCAAAGAACTACATAGCAGAGTTAAGCAATGCCAAAGAAAAGACAATCTCGTGGTACCTGACCATGGCACGACTGCATGCTCAAGTTCCGAGTATGAAAAAGAAGGCAACGGAATATTATGAGCAAGCCGCTCAACAAACAGCGTCTGATGAAATCCTCTGGAACTCGAGTTTTTGGGGAATGTTCTTTGCCCCAAGCATGGTTGATGGTCAGATTCGCTTGCCGTTGGAACGCGGACGTGCATTAGCTCCGTTAGCAGAGCGATTCGCTCCCTCTCAATTGACTCGCATGTGGTTGCAACGAATGAGTTATGATACAATGCTCGACGTGAAACAATACAATCGAATTGCAGATGCCTATAAACAATCAACTGATGTTGATTTGTTGAATGCTATTGCCGGTGGTCACCTTCAAGAAAAGTCTAGCTTGTATGATCCACAGCTTGCCTTGGAGTGGAGTGATCGTGCAATTCATGCCTACCGCACAGCATCGGGATTTTATAGTGGTGAGAATATCTATGGTTCGATGGGACGCGGAGGATCTGTCATGGCGACAAGGATGTCGGCATTCAATGGTCTCAAACGACCAGACGAAGCAATCGAAATTGGTCGCGTTGCTGTGGCAAGTGTAAAAGAGACGTGGGAGAAGGAGCAGTTGAGAATCATGCTCATACGTTCGTATTGTATCAAGAAATCGTACGAGGATGCTGAGCGAGTACTAGGACAGTTATTAGCATCGACATCGCGACGCAAAGTGCCGGAACTGGATAGTGTTTATCAATTCCGCAAACAGGGCAGCGAGTCAAAGGAAGAATATCAAAAGCGCATCGTTACCGAATTCGGAAAGCTCAGCGAGGTACCTGAACTCAAAGATTTTAGCTATACTACGCTGGATGGTCGCAAAGGAAATACTGCTGACTTCCGCGGCAAGATCGTTGTATTTGATTTCTGGTTTATCGGATGTCCGGGCTGTGTTGTCGAACGCAAAAGCATGGACGAATTCGCCGAGAAGTTCAAGAACGATACTAACGTCGTACTCCTCGGCGTGGCCTTAGATGCGCCGTCCGCGTTAAAGTCCTATTTAAAATCTGACAACCCCGTATTTCCGGTTGTTCCGGCAGCCAAAGCCATTTGCGATAACGTTGGTGTTCAAGGATTTCCGACACACGTCATTGTAGATCGCAACGGAAAAACTGTAGTATGGGAAATGGGAGGAGCGAGCGATACCGGAGAGAATCTGGCTCAACGTGTCAAGGAACTCGAAGCGAAGCATTAGTAATGCAAAGTGAGAATAGAGCATTAAGCAAGCTGAGGACGACGTATAGTGTTGATTCACTCAACGAGAGCTAAATTTGGAAATCACTTTGCACGCTTCAAGGATGAAGATTCAATTGTATTTGATCGCACTTGCTGTATTCTGCTGCACGATGTCAATCGAGGCACAAGATGCGCGCGAAGCTAGGGAGAGTCATGAGCCGAGCGAGCCAATACGCATCGGTGCTTTTACTGCATGGAAAGCAGCGGTGAATAGTTCGTCCGTGCCGACCGGTTGGAAGACCGGTCCGACCGTTGATGCATTCCCGGACCTCGGAATCTGCGCACTCGTACCCATCAAGTCGTCGATGGGATTGTCGGCTTTGGTCGATGTTGGTCTGTGCTCGCAGTCCTTTCTCTCAAAGCCCTACAACAATCCAAGTGATTCAAATACCCTCGTTCAGCGTTATCAGTATTTGAGCTTTGCTCCTGCGCTGTCCTTACCCTATGCCTATCTCGCATTGAACATCGGTGTTCCACTGCACGCGACGGCTGTGTCGTTGGATGGATCAATCAATCAAAGTAGCAGTTTGGTTCAAGGACAAAGCACGTCGATTGTGCATCAACTCAGCACACTCATGGAACTTCGACTCGGAGGCACTCTGCCCTTGGTCGAAGATGCACACGGCATGCTCATGGGATTTGCTCAGCTTTCATATCCTTTGGGATCGGTGTACAAGTCTTTCTCCAATTCGTCGCCACTTTTGTATTCCTCTACCGTGACCAAATCCGGGGATGATCCACGACCAGTTGCCATGAGTTTTGGACTTCGATATTATTTCGAGTGGGCCTCCTCAAATCACTGAGAATGCGGCCTTTTTTCTGATAATAAGCAGCGACCGTGCTCAGAATAGTTGAGCGGACAAGGAAAAGGTCGTGCTTTTTGTTATTTTGTCGCAGGGACTCCGATCCGCTTCCCACAAGCGGCTTTTTACCAATAACTGCACACAGTCATGAAATTGATAGGATTGCTTTTTGGAATGGAACAGACCTTTCCACCGGCCATTGTTGAGCGTATCAACAGTATGATGCTTGATGACGTGTGTGCGGAATTCGTAAAAGTCGGTGGAGTCAAGATGGACGAGCTGCTGAAATACGATGTAATTCTGGATCGTATTTCTCAAGACATTCCCTTCTATCGCTCAATGCTCAAGCTGGCTCAGCTTGGTGGAACGCGTGTCGTCAACAATCCATTCTGGTGGAGTGCTGATGATAAGTTCTTCAATTATTCGCTCATGAATAAAATCGGAATTCCGATTCCACGCACAGTACTTCTCCCGACTAAGGAGCATCCACCGGATACAACAACGCAGTCAATGCGAAATCTCATGTATCCCTTGAACTGGCAAGAGATCTTCGACTATATCGGCTTCCCGGCCTTCCTCAAGCCACATGATGGTGGTGGTTGGAAACACGTGTATAAAGTCGATAGTGTTGAGGAATTCTATGCAGCGTATGATAAGACTGGCAGCATATGTATGACCTTGCAATCAGCAGTGAACTTTACGGAGTATTATCGTTGCTACTGCATTGGACGTAAGCATGTTCGCATCATGCCTTACGAACCAAGGAATCCACATCACCTGCGTTATGTCGCATCGTTCGTTCCAAGTCCGGAACGTTTGAAGCAGCTTGAGGAATATTGCATCACCATGTGTGAAGCATTGAACTACGATTTCAATACCATCGAGTTTGCTGTTGAGAATGATATTCCTTATGCAATTGACTTTTTGAATCCGGCACCGGATGCTGAGAAGAGCTCAGTGCAAGAAGATAATTTTGAATGGGTACTGGAAACAACGGCGAATTATTTGGTTGATTTGGCTCGTGAAGGACGTCGCGTACCCAAAGAATATGCTTGGTCGTCGTTCATTCAAACTGCACCGTTGGGCGCAAAGTCAAAAAAGACAAAGTAATTCCACGAAAGCTCAAACTCAATCGTCAGGCAAAGACTAGAGAGCATTCAGGAATACAACAGCATGGCAAAGCAGAGCGGAACAACAAAGTCTCGGCGCGACAAAGATTTCCTTCGCAAACCTCAATACGAGGGCGGAGTAAAGGCGCTGAGAAAGTTCATTAGTGACAATTTGGCTTATCCCGAAGAAGCATTGGCGAAGCGCATTCAAGGTGACGTTCACATCAAGTATGATGTGGATGAGCATGGTGCAGTCATCTCTGCAAAAGTTGTGCGCGCTATCGGCGGAGGTTGTGATGAAGAGGCTCTGCGCCTTGTCAACATGCTGAAGTACATTCCCGCACGCAATCGTGGCGCGCATGTCACGACACACCACGATGTCGTCATTCACTTCAGATTGCCTTTGCAACACCTTGCTCCACACGTTCCAACACCGATGCAGCGCGGTCCTCAACCTGTCGTGATGAGCTACACTTATGTTAGCCAAAGTCCCGCAACCGAAGACACAGCTAACGAAGCTCCATCGCCGGTTGTGTTTACTTGGACGGTTCGACCAAACTCCTAACCCACAACTCCTTCGCACTCATGTGCCGTTCGATAGTTACTCTCGTCGTTGTCTGTTCCTTAACGATACTTATCTCGTGCTCCAGCACCTACAGACCTTCCTTTAGTGAAGCGCCTGAATCGCGTGTTGTGAATACAACGCAGGTTGCGTACCCAATTATTCTTCTTCACGGATTAGGACAGAAGTCGCATGTGTGGGATGGGAGTGCGATACGTTTTTACGAGCAAGAGATGGGACTAAAATTTGGTGGCGTCTTGTCAATGAATGGATCGCAGGTGCAAGTACAAGGTTCGTCGTCCGGCACCAGAGATTTCTACACTGTTTCATTTAGCAATGCAACAGATTCAGTTGGAGCTTGGGGATGGGAACTCGAGCAGTACATCAACAAGGTACTCGAGTTAAGTCAAGCTCAGAAAGTGATCCTGATCGGATATAGCATGGGTGGACTGGCGTCGCGTTATTACTTGACCCATCATGTCAACAATCATCATGTCAAGCGACTGATTACGATTGGTACGCCGCACATGGGATCAGCTTTTGCGCGTGTGTATGCAGTCAAGACAGCTATTACTTCACGTCTGGCTCAACAACCGAATATCATCACAGCCACGGCACTCAAAGCAGCACTGTCTGCATTAACGGCTTGTGAAAGCGACGTTGCATTTGATGCACCTGCACTACATGATCTAATGCGACCTGAAGACGGCGGTGTTTTTCTTGACTATATGGGAAAGACTGAGCATCCGGCGGATGTTGAATATGTGTCGGTGGTTGGAGATGTTGATGTACTGGGTGAAGCATCAAAATTGAGTAGTGCGGCTGTTCAAGAAATGCTCCGTCGTACCATGGAGTTTTTTGATAGTGGGATCCCTGCACTGTTTCAGTCGGGGGATGGAGTTGTGAGCGTGCAAAGTCAGATGATGACGAATATTCCTTGGTTCCGTAATAATCCACGACATCAACGACTAGCTAGAACCGTCAACCTTAGCTCAGTTCACACCGCGCATCTCCAGAATTCGAATGAGATCCAGCGGGTGACGTTGGAGGATCGTCCGGAGTTCAAAGGAGCTGAGTTTGTTCGAATAAACAATGCCAGTTATTTGATGATTGACTTCAGCGACTACTTGCCGGTGTCAAAATCCACAGTGACGGTGAGTTACAATACTCTTGCGGGAGAGAAAAAGGTAATAGCCACAGACATGCGTTTGGTGCGTTCAGCGGATGGTTCTGTAGTGTGCCGAGCCTTTGTTAACGTGGATGACGCAGATTTTGAGCGGAATTTTACGGCAGCGATCACAATCTCCAATTACTTCTCAAACAGCGCTACTGCTTCGAAAAGCTGGACTCGTCCTTGATTCTTAACACTAATTAGCGTCCACAACTCGTTTATCATGAAACGTGACCCTAGTTTCTGAGTTATTGAAACGCCTCAAGAAACCATTCTGACGCCAATATGGCGTAATTTTGTGGCTGGTCTTTTTTCAGCTTGCTCCTCAGCTTCGCATGCGTTTTGCAAATCGCTTGTTTTTTCTTTTGTGCCTTCTGTTGTCCACACATCAGCTAGAGGCGCAATTGCAAGCAACCTTCGTGGACAATCCTGCGATGGATGCAAGTCGCTACCCTTTGTTGTCAGTCCGTGTAAAAGCCACGCTTAACAAAGCACCTTTTGTTCTCGGACAGAACAACGTCCTTCTTCGCGAAGATATTCAGATTTCTCATCCACTTTCAGTGTCAGCTCCTGTAAACGGAGTTCAGACTATTGAATGGTACACAAGAAGTCGTGACATGACGGGTGGTAATGCAACCGTGGTGTTTTTCGAAAAGAACTTTACCACGTCCCTGACAACCGATACTGCGTCCGGTTTGCCACAGGATGGTCGTGTACCTCAAATCCGAATCAACAACGGTAACTACAAGCAACTGCAAGTCGCGTCCTTTGGATTAGTGTCCAAGGATTCGTCAAAAACCTTGGGCTTCTTATGCATCCCAACAAGTGGTCGTATTGATGCCGATGGTGGTGAGCGGGTGCGCGTAGATTCAATCAAAACCGAAACGGAGTTCTTTCAACCGGCGTGGCGAGGCGGTCCGGGAGCGTGGGCATTGCCAGGTCGTTTATCATCTCCACTTGACTACGTCTTTACTGTTACCTTCCGTCCAACCGAGAACAAATACTACCACGACGTTCTCACCATCTATTACGAAGGTGGAGCAGTGGAACGTATGGCACTATCAGGGAACACCTTTGATTTGCCAATACGCACGATCTTGAATTTGACTACACCGAACGGACGTGAAGTTCTGGCACCATGTCAAGAGACTCCGGTTGCCTGGACGGGTGCGTCAGCAGGTTCCACAACGATAGTCGAGTACAGTGTTGACGAAGGGAAAAACTGGGTCGAGATTCAACGAACAAAAGACACCTCTTTTATCTGGCGCGTTCCGGATACACCGTCTGACAATGTTGAACTGCGAGTGCGAGCAGAGCTGAGCAACTTGACGGATAACCTCCTCGTAACGCCAAACACATCAAGTTGTGATCGCATTGCCTTTCGTCCCGATAATCAAATTCTACTCGCTGCCTATCGTAACAGCGAAGCCTACGAGTGGGATGTGAACACCAATGCACAAACCAAGAAATACACTCTGCGGGCAGATGGTCAGCTTAATGCAAGTACCCAAGCATTCGGAGCTGACTATATCGATGCCTCAAAGTTCTTTATTGTGTATCGCAGCACTGTTGCTTCTGCAAAGAGCGACACTATTGCCTTCTTCACAAGTGGTACGAGTAGTCCGAGCAGCGTAAAAGCACTTGACGAAAGCACTCGCTATCGCGCAGCAATGTTGGACTCAACACGTTCAACGATTGTGTTGGTGCCGCAGCTCGGAACGATACTGCGTTTGATTTCTGCTCAAGACGCGTCTCTCATTCGTGATATCCCATTCTCTCAACCTATCAGTGCAGTATCCTTGGGCAAGACCCAGGCGGTAGTTGCGTTGATGGATGCGACAATTCAGATTTTTACGCTGCCGGATTGGACTTTGCTGAAGACAGTGACGATGAGCGGTATGCCGCTTATTGACCAAGTACTTGTTCTCCCGGACAACCAGCGCATTGCCGTTGGATGTCACGTCTCAACAAGCACACTGAACGAAGGTGCTTTCTCTGACGGATACATGATCGACATTGCGACATCACTTGTCATTCGTACGCAGCGCAAGAGTTCCAGTTCGCCGGTTTGTGTAAGTGCCAACGCAACTTCACGCTATGTGTTGTTTGGATACATCGCACAGCCGCAAGCACCGCTGTGGGATATCTCTCCAAACCAAGTGTATGGCACAATCGTTTCGCATGCCGGTGCTTTAAACCAGCTCGGTTTTAGTCCCAATGGTCAATTGCTCGCTTCATGCGCAAATGCCGCAGACAACCTCAGACTCAAGCAGTTTATTTATCCGGAGATTGATTACACCGACGATCTTCTTCGCATCGTAAGACCCTCAATGACGGCTGTGGATGCACAGATCGACTCGACCTATGCCTACACTTCACGCGACAGCGTGTTGACGCTTAATCTGTGCAACAAGGGAATTGTTCCGCTGATTGTAAGCTCGAATTCGCTGGACCTAGCATCAAACTTCAGATTTCTGAATTACGTACTACCGGATACAATTCAACCAGGCGCATGTGCACGTATACCAATGAGCTTTGTGCCTCAGGATACTGGTATGCTCAAAGACGTTGTCCGTCTGAAGAATTGTGGTCAGAGCTACGCTTTGCCTGTGAGAGCTTATTCAATTCCTCGCAAACTCGGCATTCCCGATACCCTGGACTTCGGCGATGTCTGTCCTGATGTCGATGTCGAGAAAGAATTTGTCATTATGACGAATTCCGATCCGGTGCCCATCATCGTCAATCGAGCATTCTTAGAAAACGAAACTGATACTTGGTACACCGTTGTATCTAAAGTCAAGAACGATACCGTTCAAGCAAAGTCGAGCTACACCATTCGCATTCGATTCCGTCCTAAAAAAATTGGTGAGCAGTACAAAACACTTTTACTTTTCTACGGAAATCAAAGCAATCAATACGCTCACATTGTGTTGCGTGGACGTGGTGCCGGATCGCAAGTTGACATTCTGCCAAGCGTCGTCACCTTCCTTCGCAACGTTCCGCAGCGCACAGTTGTGCTTCGCAATCCTAATGCGAACCCGGTCTTGATTTCTTCTTTGAACATCAAGCCAAGTAATGCATTTAGTCTCGACGCGGTAAACGTGCCTTACACTCTACCAGCAGGCGATTCACTTGTGTTGACCGTGCATTGGAACGACACAACAATCACGGACGGCAGTATTGATGCTTTGATCGCACCCTGCTCAGCACCTTTGAGTATCCTTATCCGACGCTACGAAGGATTCTCCGAATTGAAACTTCCATCGGTCAAGGCAGATCCTATTGGAGATGCTGAAATACCGATTCACCTGCGAGTAACTGAGAATTTTGCTTATGGCGCAGAGCGCAGTTTGAATGCTGAGTTCAGCGTCAATCCACGCATCTTCCTTCCGCAGAGCATCAATAGTTGGTTAGGCAAGGCTGAGATCACGCGTAATGAAATCGTGAATGATCAACGTATTGTAGGATTCAGCATTCGTGCAGACTTCCCGTTGATGGACACGATTGTAGCTGTGATTAAAGGTCCGGCAGGATTGGCAGAGACAGACCGTTCGCCTCTACACTTTATTCCTCAGAGTCAGTTCTTTGGTCCGAATGTGACGACTGCAACGACTGACGGACAGATACAGCTTATCAATCTATGTGGAGATCGTCGCATCGTGCAGTCCGGCACACTTGTGATCACCGCCGTTCAGCCAACTCCTGCAAATGCCACTGCAACAGTTGCCATTGCTTCTTCCCAGGATGCTGATGTCGATTGTGATGTGTTTAGTCCGAGCGGCGTGCGCATACAAAGTCAACGCCTACACATTAGCGCAGGCACAACGACGCAAAGCATAGACTGCTCATCATTGATGACCGGTACCTACACGCTTGTCGTGCACAACGGTATTTACTCCACCCGCGCTTTGCTTCTGATTGCGAGATAAGTTCATGCACATTCGTCAACGACTTTCATACCTCGTCATAGCAGTGCTTTGTTGCTGCACTGCATCTGTGCTTCGTGCGCAGACGCAGGGAAGTGATGTTGTTGTGACGGATAGTATGACAACGACGGCAACTCAAGACACAACCAAACTCAACTTTTGCATTAGCGCTGATGCGGCTTTGCGTTTGAATGTTTACTCAGCGTCATTTCAACAGCTACCAGGCATTGCCAATTGTTGCACCGAATTCAAGTCGGCGTTTGGTCTTGCACCGATGCTAGCTGCCGGAATTGAAAGCTCGCAACTGCAGAAGTTGTTTGGTCTTCGCGTCTACTACGGTTTGCAGCTCAGTTATCAAAGTCTCAGCGCCAGCTTCCACGAAGACAACGTCTACGCAAACGTTATTGTCGGCAACACAGCAATACGCGGTACATCTGAGCATACAATTGAAGCGTCGATTTCAATGCTTGGAGCGCGACCCTACATTGTCATTCCGATTATGCAATCAACACCTTTGTTTGCAACCGTCGGCTTGCACATGGGTACATTTCTGAGCACGACATTTCATCAGCAAGAAAAGCTCCTAACGCCTTCGAATGCCGTCTTTGAGACTGGTACCACACTTCGCAATGTGCAGTCGGGCGATCTACCACAGGCAGCATCAATGTACACCGCACTACAGGCCGGACTCAGAATGCAGGTGCTGTCGCGTCGTGAATATGAAGTATCAGCAGTACTCAATTGCAGTTATGCTTTTAGCGATGTTGTCAGTGGACTAAACTGGAAGAGTCATGCAGTCGAACTTGGCGTCAATGTACGCATGCCTTTGCATCGCCATATTGAACAAGCGCCACCACCACCACCTCCACCTCCTCCGCCACCACCTCCAAAGCAGAAGCAGCTTCATTTGGCTATTACTAGCTCTATCAATAATGCGGTGTTCACGAGCGACACGACGATTAGTCTGGAGCAAAGAGTGCTACGTCGGGTACAGAGAAAACTCTTGGCATCACGTCTGTTCTTTGCCAAGAACTCTGCAGAAGTCAGTGCTGACAATCGTGAGGAGTGGTCTGATCTCGTTAGCGTCCTTCGTTCCGACGCCAACCGCCGCATCACACTCCTCGCAACAGCCTCTGCCGACGAAGATCCATCCATTGCAAAGCAACGTGCTGAGCAATGCAAGAAGGAATTGGTAGAGAAGGGAATTGCTGAAGGTAGAATTGAAATTCAATCTCAGGTTGCTGCGAGGCAGCGTTACGAAGCACTGGATGAAGAGCAGAGAAGTGTGCGCTATAGCGCAGCAGATGGGTCGTCCTTTGTGTTTGAGAGTGCAGACACTATCAAGTCGCCTGTAGCTCCGATAAGTCTCATCGTCAAGTCGTCGATTAGTGCAGACACGACACTACGTCAAGCGCAACTGCGCACACGTCTCAACGGAAAAGAGACAATTCAAGAGCTCATGCCGACAAGCGAGTTGTCATTGGCATTGGACGATTTCAGAGGACAGAACCAAGACTTGAGTTTGATGGCAGTAGTTGAGGACGTGGACGGTCGAGCAGATTCGATATCACGTCATTGTCGAATTCTCACCAAGCAACAAGTCAGTGACGAATCCGGCAACCTCCATCGAGACACTTCCGGAGCATACCAAGAGTACTACATCGGCTACTGCGACTTTGATAAATCCACCTTACGCGACGTCGACCAAGGCGCTATTGAGATTATTCGTCAAGCCGCCACCCAATCCAAGAGCATCGAGCTCATAGCCATGACCGACGATGTAGGCAGCGAGGAGCACAACGTTCGTTTGGCCCAAGCCCGTGCCCGCGAAGCACTAGCACTCATCAAAGCACCCAAGAACGCCATCAGCCTCCGTTTTGTACCTGGCGGAGTGGAAGCCAATACCAGCGCTCTGGGACGAACCCATAATCGCGCTGTATTGGTCCGTATTCGCTAAGTCGCAAATTTCACTTTGCACAATTCCCAAAAGCCCTTATTTTTGTCGTCTCAGTGCTCGAACACGTCCATTTGGCCCACAAATTGCGTTTCAAGCCCTACAACACATATTCCGACTTAGCTCAGCTGGTTAGAGCATCTGACTGTTAATCAGAGGGTCCACAGTTCAAGTCTGTGAGTCGGAGCACGAAAGAAAGCCTCGTAAGTCTAGGATTTACGGGGCTTTGTTGTGTTTAAACACTTGATTCATGACTATTATGATTGCGGTCTACAGGATTTTATCGTAACAAAGTATTTGGAAGAAATGCTCACTGAACCTTTTCCCAAATCATACAGCGTTTGGCTATTCGAAGACAGTGAACCATTTGCCGTGCGCCTATAAATTCGCACTCCACCGCAATTTCTTAGATTGTCAACATCGAATCAAAACAGTCTCGCTCTAAAAACCGACCCACAATAGAATCTGACTTCGTGCGTCCAGAAAAACTTATGCTTAGAAAGCAAGGTACATATAGCTTAATGTTCTTCTGGGGACTCCTTCTTTGCCTGTTCTTAGGGCAGGTTGGTGTTTCGCAGCGAGTCCGCGTCGCGCAGTTAGGGGCTATTCCTCAGGTTGCGACTTGTGAGAGCCTACAGTGTAGCCTGAATGAGAGTGCTTCTTGTCAGGATGAATTGGCGGAGCACATTCACGACTATTGTGAAGAGCATCAGGACTGTACGTGTCCGCTTTCAATGTCTGAGCACGAGCCTGCGAGCAACCACGATCAGCGGTCTACGGATCAGGAAGATCGTTCGAAGGATTCGGAAAAAGACAAAGAAGGCGATGAGAGCTTACAAATCGCCTCTGATCTTAGCTCGTTGAAACTTCATTACGTTCCCAATTCATTCTTGCACATACGAGTGCATACTGAGACAACGCATTCCGAAGGTGTTTGGAATGCTCCTTTTGTACCTCCCAGGGTCTAAGATTCCCATATAGCAGTGCTACCTGAACATCTTTGCATCCATTCATTGAAGAGTTGGATGTATGTGTGTTTTTCGTTTTTAACCGGAATCTTAGAAACTCTATAATCTTATTACATGCAAACTCATTCTCTATCATCATCGATAGGACGGGATATCTCGTCCTCAGTCGTCGTTTTTCTGGTCGCAATTCCACTCTGTCTCGGTATCGCCCTCGCGAGTGGCGCACCACTCATGAGCGGAATTATTGCCGGTGTCGTGGGTGGCGTGGTTGTGGGTGCATTGAGTGCATCGACTTTCAGTGTTAGCGGACCAGCCGCTGGTTTGACGGCAGTAGTGCTATCTTCCATCGCCGCTCTTGGGAGCTTTGAGGCTTTCCTTTGTGCTGTCGTTATAGCCGGTGCGTTGCAAGTAATTCTTGGAAGCCTGAAGGCCGGTTTTATCGCTGACTTTGTGCCTGCTAACGTCATCAAAGGTTTGTTGGCATCTATCGGACTCATCCTCATCATCAAGCAAATACCTCACTTTGTTGGATGGGATGCGGATGTGGAAGGAGAAATGTCCTTCATCCAACCCGATCAATCCAACACTCTCAGTGAACTCTTCGGTGCAATGAATCACATTCAGTTAGGAGCCCTGATCATTGCAGTTGTGTCAGTACTCATCTTAGTTCTGTGGCCAAAAACTCCTTTTGCAAAATATCGTTTTCTGCCTGCTCCTCTGTTTGTGGTTTTGAGTGCTATTGGATTGAATGAACTGTGGCGACTATATGTGCCGGAATTTTACCTTCAACCAAGTCACCTCGTGACCATACCGGTCGTTGCGCCTTCGGCCTTTGCTTCATCGCTCGCTTTTCCGGATCTCAGTGCACTTGCTAATTGGAAGGTATTTACTGTTGGATTGACGATTGCTATTGTGGCGTCGCTTGAAACCTTGCTCAACATCGAGGCTACCGATGAACTTGACCCACAAAAGCGACACACGCCACCTAATCGAGAACTGATTGCTCAAGGGGTGGGGAACATGCTTAGTGGTTTAATCGGAGGCCTTCCTGTTACCTCAGTTATCGTCCGTTCTTCAGTCAACATCAATGCTGGTGCGCAATCCAAGTACTCTGCGATTTTACACGGCTCTCTTATTCTTGCGAGCATTTTGTTCTTCCCGCACCTACTCAACATGATTCCACTTGCAGCTCTTGCTGCAATACTTATCGTTACCGGATTGAAACTGGCTCACCCAAGCATTTTTATTCAAGAATACAAGAAGGGTCTCAATCAGTTCTTGCCATTCGTTGCAACAGTAGTTGCTATTCTTTTCACGGATCTTTTGATCGGAATGGTGATTGGTCTCATCGTGAGTCTCTGTTTCATCCTGCGTAGTAATTACTTGAACCCATTCAATTTCATTAAAGAAAAGTACCATGTTGGTGAGTTGATCCGCATTCATCTGGCGCCTCAAGTTTCGTTCTTGAATAAGGCAACTATGATTGAAACCTTGAGTGCAATCCCTCAAGGCGCAAAGGTTGTGATAGATGCGAGTGAGTCGGATTACATCGATGCAGATATCATTGATTTGGTTTCGTCTTTTAAAGATGTTCAAGCACCGAGCCGCAATATCAGTGTCAGCTTGGTGGGATTTCATGCTAAGTCTGCACTCAATGATGCAGTTCACTTTTCAAATACCGTTACACGTGAAGTGCAGCAGAGTTTGAGTCCTGAGAAGGCGTTGGAACTTTTGCGCGACGGAAATGAGCGCTTTCTCAACAACACTCCTATTCACCGAGATTATCTCGCACAAGTGCGTGAAAGTGCGGAGTCTCAACACCCATTTGCCGCGATTGTTGGGTGCATCGATTCACGTACTCCCAGCGAGACGATTTTTGATACCGGTCTGGGAGAGATTTTCAATGTGCGTATCGCCGGAAATGTTGCTACGACTGAGGTAGTCGCGAGCTTGGAGTTCGCATGTAAAGTGGCAGGGGCTAAGTGTATCGTCGTACTAGGTCATACCATGTGTGGTGCGATCAAAGCAGCTGTCGATAACGTCTCACTCGGACAGCTAGATTCCATCGTCAAGCACATAAAACCGGCAGTACTGACGACAGCGAAGGATAAACCACACGCAAATCATAGCGACAACGATTACGTTACCGAAGTAGCTATTCGAAATGTAAGAATTACAAGCGAGGAAATCCTTAACTCGAGTCCTATACTTCGAGATATGAGTATGCGAGGAGAGATAAGTGTCGTCTGTGCAATGTATGATGTGCACACCGGTCGTGTGTCGTTTGATTTGGATTCGTATTGGCAACAGAACCGCACTGAAGTCTTACTTGCTACATAGTAGACTCACATCACTTTGATTACATATCGTCTGTAGCAAGAGCCTCTTGGAAAACAAGGGGCTCTTTTTTGTTGAATTAAACATTTGTGTAGAGTGCTGAAATCCGGATTCAACAATTGAATGCCCTTCTGCGCTCGCGCTGAAATGCGCGCACAGGAAGATCTCCCAATCTCTCGCTAAGTAGTTGGTCTGATATGCTTCGTGTTATGAATAAAACGTTGAACATTCCCGACATACACTCGATACGATTCGTGTGTTGTGCTATCGATACAGACTCCACAACATCGTCATAGTAGGGAAGTGCAGCTATCACATCCCAACCAGAACCGCCGTCAGATTAGCATCGAGCGCTAGATCCATTTTGCGGCGGATCGAGTATCGATGACTCTCGACGCTGCGTATAGAAACCGAGAGCAGATTAGCTATCTCTTTGTTTGAGAGGTTCATCTTCAGCATACTGCAAACTTTAAGCTCGGTAGGAGTGAGCTTTGGATATCGTTGCGAGAGATTTTTCAAGAAGTCGTGGTGCATGAGTTGGAACTCTTGCTCGAATCGATCCCATTCATCAATGCCGCGTAGATGGGAAGAGATTTCGCTATGCAAAGACTGAAGCCAATCAGCAGACTCCGGATGCTCCGCACTCATTTGAAGAATTGTCTTTCTCAACTTTTGCAGCACGGAGTTCTTCTGCACCAATCGCAGGGCCATCGCGCTTAGTTCTTTGGTGCGCAATTCCATGCTCTCGTGTAGGTGCTGGTTTGTAAGCCGTAAAACTTCGCGCTCGCGTTCTGATCGCTCCACATCAAAGCGGGCTTGCATTTCGGCCATTAAACGTTGCTGCTCTTTGCCGCTGATTTCCTCGTGGATGCGCATTGATAGAGCTAAATGACGGTAGGCTTCGTCATGTTTGCCAACAGCTGCCAGACTCTCTGCCAATCCACGATGGGCTTCGGATTCTATCTGCGGTTGTTTCCACTCAGCGCATTTCTCGAGCAACTTCTCGTACTCAACAATAGCTTTCTTGTGCTTCTTTGATGATGCGTAGAGTGTTGCCACTCGCAACAAAGCAGCACAGAGCGTGTCCATGCGTTGCACCGATTCGGAAAGACGAATAGCAGTGCGATACTCATCAATTGCCGCATCGACGTTTTTTCGCGATTCGTAGATCGATCCAATCTTGACCCTGATCGATGCTTCGTAACGTTTCTCCTGTAGTTCAATCGAAATGTTCAGCGCTTCTTGAAGTGCACTGAGGGCTGCGTCGAAGTCGGAACGGAGTTTGTAATTGCTGGATATACTTTCCAAAGCGTGAGCTATGGTATAGCTCCGACCATGTTTACGAGCGATTGCAAGCGCTCGTTGATCGTACTCGAAAGAACGCTCGGTGTCGCCGAGATAATAGTACACGTTTGCAACATTGCCAATGTTTGCTCCGGCCTGTACTTCGTCGCCGCGCTGCTCGTTTATCCTTAACGCACTCAAAAAAGATTGTAGAGCGTCGGGATATCGAGCGATGGTTTGATAAACCATGCCAAGGTTGTTGTGTGCAGAAGCCAGACCCGGAAGGTCGTTGACTGAATCGAAGAGAGATATTGACTCAAGCAAGACTTCGAGTGCCCGAGAGTAGTGCGATTGACCGTGCGCAACGACACCCATGAGGTTGAGGCAGGACGCAATGGGTATCACATCACCGACTTCTTTTGATAAGTGCAGTGCCTTTTCAGCATAGTTCATGGCCTGCACATAGTCTGACAAGGTCTCGCAACACCACGCACGTACACGTAAACACTCAGCTTCAGCTGCCTTGTCGTGAAGGCTGCGCGCAATAGCAATCGCCTCCTCACATAACTCAATGCCTCGCGTCGCATTGCTTCGCGAATATTCAAAAGCAAGATTCCGCAGCAGTTGTAAACGCTGCGCCGGATCCTGTTCTTTGATCAGATCCTTTTCAATGTGATCCGCCTTTGTCGACATGCGTGCTTGTGAATGAGTCAAGGTGGGAAAATAATCACATCTCGGTAGTAAATCAGTAGCGATTGGGCTGCTTTCAAGAGGGAATTTGCAGCAGGTATAGTGCAAGGACGAACTTAATCCAGTATTCTAATTGCCTGGTGCTTGAGAATTCGTTCTGCCCTCCATTTCTAGCCCAAGAACTTGTCCCATCAGGGAAAATCGGGATTGAGGTCTTTGTAGGGTCCTTTGGGATTCTATCGAGACCTCTTTCCCGCCCTGATTTTATCTGCCCTTATCCTTTAGTCGACGTATAACAAGCACAATCCTCCAATTCACCCTTATCTCAATGCAATGCTCAGTGAGCGATTAAGCTCTAGGTACACCTCCGCCTACGGTAGAGAAATGCTCGTTCTATTCGAGCATCGCTGACTTGATCTGGGGTAGGGTGTATAAGTGCTGAAAATTTATAAGCTTATAGCTGGGTGGAACTGAAGTCCGACAAGGTGATGACCGATACTAGAGTAAACAACCAAAAACGGTGTCGATGTACACAAAACCACCCACACTTCAGCGAATACACGGTGTTGCGAGTATAGCTCTACTCGCAGTACTGACCGGAGCTGTGATTGCGTGGTTTTCGTTTCTCGATTCCCGATCCCTCAGTGCTACCGAAATGTTTGTGCTTAGTGCACTCCTTCTGTGTCTCATCGTCTGCATCGTCGTTACTTGGCGAACGGTGCTCAGTGTTCGCCGACACCTCCTTCGAAGTTCTGCCCTGCAGCGTGAAACAATTGAGACGAGTCGCGTCGCCGTGCGAACGGCTGAACAATTTGAAATGCTACTTGAGTTGATTCCTGACGCGGTGCTCAAAGTCCAAGACGATGGCGTCGTGTACTATGCTAATCAACGCGCAGCCGATCTGTTCGCTTACACACCTGTTGAGCTTGTAGGAAAGCGAATCGATGAGATTCTCTACTCGCGTGGTTATTCGCAACTAGGCGTGGCCGAGCTGAGAACGGTTGAGTATTCGCACTTAGCTGAAAGTAGTAGAACCTTGTCAGTCGTCGGACTTCGCAGAGACGCTTCAGAGTTCTACGCAGAACTGAATACAGAACGCATTGAGGATGAGTCACAGAACTATTTGCTCTGTCTCATGCGCGATGTCACCAAGAGCCGGGAATTGAGCTCAATGCTTCGTGAGTCGGAACAGAATCTTGTGGCTATACTTCAAAACTCCGTCGATCATTATTGGTCAGTTGACCGTGAGCATCGTCTCACTGTGTACAATCAAGCTTTTGCCTCAGAGCATTCGCGACGTTGTGGTCGACCACCGGTTATCGGCAACGTCTTTTACCATGATTTAGACTCGAAGTGGCAAGGTCTGTGGACTACCGTTATTGATCTTGCGCTCGAAGGAACGAGTACAAGTTTTAGCACGCAACACATCGTTAACGGTGAGTATGTCTACACCCAAAGCGACGTCCGACCAATTCGTTTTCATGAGGTGGTCTGCGGTGTGTCGGTGTGCGAGACGGATATCACGCAGCGCATCAAAGCCGAGCGACGTCTACGACGAAGTCTGGAACGCTATGAGATTGTAACTCGTGCAACAAACGAGATCATCTGGGACTGGAACATCCCCAAAGGCAAGATGTATTGGGGCGCTAACTACGAAAAGCAATTTGGCTATCGATTGGATAAGGAAGAGACGGAGTCCGGAGCTTGGGTTATGAGAGTCCACGAGGACGATCGTCAGCGCATCATCGATGAAGTAGCCGCTGTCTTAGCAGATTCAACACGAGAGTTTTGGGAAGGCGAGTATCGATACATTAAAGCTGATGGTGGCGAGATTCTCGTTCACGACAAAGCCTTTATCGTTCGCGATAGCACTGGTCAGGCGCTGAACATGATTGGCGCTATGGACGACGTGACTGAACAACGTCTGCTCGACATCCGACTCCGCGAATTCAACAAAGAACTTGAAGCAGAAGTTCGGGTGCGAACGCGTGAGTTGCACGAGGCACTGGCAAAAGAGAAAGAACTGAGTGAGCTCAAGACACGCTTCATGTCGATGGTGTCGCATGAGTTTCGTACACCGTTGACGGTGATTTTATCCTCAACTCAACTCCTCAATCGCTACCACGACCGTCTGCTCGAAGATCAAAAACAGGAATACTACAAAGTCATTCAGCACGAGATCAATCACTTGGTGAGCATGCTCAACGATGTGCTTACGCTGGGGCGCACTGCCTCGGGTCGCGTGCACTGCGCCAAGGAGCTCATCTCGCTTGAATCCTTCTCCAAGTCGATGCTCTCAAGAATGAATAATCTCGACCATCATCGAGAACGCATCGATCTTAAAATGGCTGAAGGTCTCTCAACCGCCCGCTTCGACGAGAATCTCATGAATCATGCCCTGAGCAATCTCATTGGCAACGCCATGAAATACTCTCCGGAGGAAGCACGAATTGAGTTTGGAATTGAAATGCACGAGGATGATCTTGTTTTTAAGGTAAGAGATCAAGGCATCGGTATACCGCAAGACGATATCAACCACCTCTTTCAGCCCTTTCATCGGGCACGGAACGTTGGGACGATACAGGGAACCGGTCTTGGACTGGCCATTGTGCATGAATTCGTACAGCTCCACGGAGGGACGATTAGTGTAGAGAGCACGCTTAATGTCGGGACGACCTTCATCATTCGACTACCCCAATCTGAAGATCCGGTGCCGGCTCAGCATAGTCCGCAGGAGCTGCCTTCGCGCGACCTCGTCAATGGTCAGACCCTGAAATCAGTCCTCGGTACGATCCACTTTGATCAAAGCAGAAACTGATCGGCTGATGCAGTTGGTGCACTCTCTTTGTATTTTTGTTCCACGTCGTCCACGTTGCAGCCATGGATCGGCAAGCAATTCAACCACCACTGGTCGCACAGGGAGAGTTCGTGCATCCTCGTAGTATTCTTCTCATCCGACTGAGTTCCTTGGGTGATGTAGTACTTGCAACTCCGCTAGCCCGCGTCTTGCGACAGCAATTTCCGCAGGCTCTGATTGACGTTGTGGTAGCACGAGAATTTGCTGAAGTGTGGAAGAACAATCCTCACATCAATCAAGTCCTGTGCATCGACAAAGCTCGCAGTGCTTTTGCAACAATTAGTGCGTCGAATGTCGTAGGTATTAGAGAGTCTTATGATGTTGCGATTGATTTGCAGGATAATATTCGTTCCTGGGTGTTGCGACATCGTTACGCAAAGCGTTCGCTCATCATTGACAAGCATCGAAGAGAGAAGTTGGATTTAGTTCGACACAAGCGTCATCCGGCTCACATTACTCATGTGGTTGATCGCTACTTTAATGCGGCGGCGGATTTAGGAATTGAAAACGATCATCAAGGACTCGAGCTGTGGCTGGATGCAGATAAGCGATCTGGAACATACCTCGCTGCCGAGTCTGCGATGCCGGGTCAGTTCAATGTTGTGTTCGCTCCCGGGGCCCGTCACGCGACTAAACGATGGCCTGAGGAGTATTGGAAAGAGTTGGCTGATGAATTGATCCGAAATTATCATTCGTCGATTGTGTTAGTAGGTAGTGCGGCGGACAACGAGATTTGTAATCGTATTGCCGCGTTCAATCCACGGCACATTGAAAATCGTTGCGGATTGAGTTTGGAAGAGACGGCTAGAATAATGGATTCTGCGATGGTGGTAGTGAGTCATGATAGTGGTGCAATGCATATAGCCGCCGCTCGGAGAAAAGCACTTGTAGCGATTTTTGGTTCAACCGTCCGAGATTTCGGATTTACGCCTTACGGCACCAAGTCTGAAATCGTTGAGCAAGATTTGTCGTGTAGACCATGTTCACACATTGGTCGCGCAGAGTGTCCGCTTGGCCATTTCAACTGCATGCGCACAATCAATGCTCACATGGTTCGTAACGCGATAGCACGAGTCGTAGAATTGCCTGATATTTCGACATCGAGTATTTAAACTTATATAAACACGTAGTCTGTAGACTGATATATGGAAAACATTGGA
>JBGAUL010000029.1:0-43889 GCA_044228685.1 Chlorobiota bacterium | reverse complement strand
GACGGTCAAGTCCCGTGCGGCTGCGTCGCTCCCAACTCCGCCAGGTTCGGAAGAAAGCAACGGTCAGAGCGTTCTCAGAGCGCCACGGTAAACTTGACCATTTTTTATTTTTGTCAAGTCGTCGGCTGCCCACGCATGAAAAAAGAGATTTACATCAATTCTCAAATGGAAGAAACCCGTGTTGCTATCACGGAGGATGGAAATCTGGCTGAGTACTTTATTGAAATGCCAGATCGTGAACGTCTGGTAGGCAGCATATTCCTGGGTAAAGTTCAGAAGATCGTTCAGGGGATGAACGCGGCTTTTATTGACATCGGACTCGAACAAGACGGATTTCTGCACTTTTCTGACGTTGATTCGAGCATGGAAGATTCCTTCGATGTCGACGATGATGAGCAAGAAGAAGAGGAAATGACAGAAGCAGCTACCGAAGCTCTTCGTGTAGGAAGTACAAGAAAATCAACACGTTCCAAGCCGGTATTTCAGACAAAAAGAAGTGGCGATGTCGTCATCAACCTCCAACCCAAGCAGATGGTTTTGGTTCAGGTTGTTCGTGAAGCCTATGCCAGTAAAGGCGTGCGAGTTTCGACCCGTATTTCCCTTCCCGGTCGCTATGTAGTCTTCATGCCCTTTGAAAATGTCATTGGCGTCTCAAAGAAAATTGAGTCCTTTAAAGAACGCAAGCGTCTCCGTCAGCTTGCAAAGCAAGTTCTTCCCCACGGATCAGGTTGTATTATTCGCACCGCTTCGCAACATCATACCGATGTTGAACTTAAGCGGGATTGGGACAATCTGCTTGAAAATTGGATGGATATCGAGTCGAAGGTCAAGCAAATGACTCGGCCGGGCTTGATTTATAAAGACGTTAGCATAGCCAATTCAATCATCCGCGACCTTTTCACACGCGATGTGTATCGCGTCGTCGTCAATAACAAACGACTTTACCGCGAAATTGAGAAGTATTTAGAGGAAAATGCTCCAACATTGGTCAACAAACTTCAGTACTTTTCCTCTCGTCAGCCGTTGTTCGAGGCTTTTCATCTGCAGGCTGAGATTGACAACATCTTCTCAAAACGCGTTCAGTTGCCCAGTGGTGGTTATGTGATCTTCGATCACACGGAAGCGATGTTGGTGATTGACGTGAATTCAGGTCGCGCAACTTTCGATGCAGACCAAGAAAACAACGCAATCAACACCAATCTCGAAGCCGCCCGCGAAGTGGCTCGCCAACTTCGTCTTCGCGACATTGGCGGCATGATCGTCGTCGACTTCATCGATATGTCCGAGGAAAAGAATAAGAACAAGCTTTTCAACGAGATGAAGCACGAACTCTTCAAAGATCGTGCGAAGGCAATTGTGTATCCAGTTACACAACTTGGACTTATACAAATCACTCGTCAGCGTATTCGCCAGAACATGGCTGAATGGGTTAGTGATGCATGTCCTACCTGCGACGGCACCGGACGTGTTCATACCAAAGGTCTTCTTCTGAATAAACTGGATCGCTGGTTATACTCCTTCAGACAGAAATCGCGCGAATTTCGCCTTTTACTGCTCGTTCACCCAACAGTTGCTGCATATTTGAGCACCGGGTCGCTCTCCCACATTACCCGTTTGATGCTCCGTTACTTTGTTCGCATTTCTATTCAACCAACCGATGCAATGTCGGTGAATGAATTTGCGATCCACTCAGTTCGTCATCAAAAAGACATCACCAAAGACTACAAGTAATTGATGTAGGTGCTTGATTTACAAGCACTAAGGCATACCAAGTTGGATTAATTTTTGCGGATTCGAAAAAGGTAGGGTTCTGCCAGACCATCGGGATCTCCATACGAATGATCGTCTTGATCCAGGGCTTGAACGGTCCAGACGTAGTCGACATCAGTGCGCAACACTCCTCGCGCAGCGGACCACACCACTGAAAGTGGACTCACATTATCACTGAATTTCTCGAAAATCGGCGTCATCGTCTCAACCACGTAATTCGGATCCATCCCCTTCGGCGCCTCATAAACCAGCACTTTATAGCGTACAATTCGAGGAACTTGGGGTGAAGGATGTATCGCCTTCCATCGGAACATGACCGGTTTTGAAGCAGGAAGCCAGAAGTAATTGCTGGGCTCTAGCAATTGCGGAACCTCAAAACCACTAATCTGAAACGGCACTTTTTCACTGGAGCAGAGGATCTGATCGGGATTTTGAGCATCTAAAACCTGTACTTGAATTGAGTAGTTACCTGGAATCAAAATGCCATTACGCGACGAGGAACGAGAGACGCTTTTTAGAAACTCGATGGCATCCGGAGGCAACAGACTAGAAGCATCCAGAGTGGCGGAAGTGCCATTGAGATGCAGGAGAGGCATATCTGCAAAACGAGTATAAGCCACGATTAGGGAATCCTTGCGGATAGTGGTCCTAAGTCGGAATTCGAGGTTGGATTCGCTGCTTGAATGGAGAATTACAGTGAGTGTATTTTCCTTGTCAGCCCACTCGGCAATCTCCTTCTTCGGATGCTCAGCCATTCGGACTTGGATACTGATGCTCTGAGCTACCAATTCAGCAAAGCCCACGAATAACAGCAAGCATGTCAACGCTAATGAGTTACGAGTTCTATGCACTTCACTCACCCTGCTGAAGAGTGGTTTGAATGGTGCGAATAAGATCCGTCAATTCTGATGTTGGTACGACCATCGATCCGTTTTGAGGATGAGTAATACGAATGAGCGAGGTCTTGGGATCGTGCTCAACAACGTAGTTAGAGTCGCTCTTTCGAGTGACCGACGAACCGGCAGGCGGAGCACTTATAGAGCCTGATCCCATCTTACTATGCTCATAAGCTTCGTCCACAGCGGTAGCCTGCTCTGCAGCAGCCTTTGCTAGCTCATCGCAACGTTCATTCTCAGGCGTTCCGGCGTGAGCCTTGGTCCAAATGAACTTCACTCGACGCTGCTCGATCTCCTCAAGAAGCTGCTTCCACAGATCTGGATTCTCCGCTTTGTCGTTCTTGTTTCGTTTCCAGTTATTCGCCCGCCACTTACGAGCCCAACCGAGCTCAATTCCATTTACCAGGAGTTGGGAGTCGGCATAGACTTTTATAGTGCGCGAAAGATCCGGCTCAACTGCCCGCAGTGCTTCAATGGCAGCTTTGATCTCCATGCGATTGTTGGTGCTGAGACGAAATCCTCCAGAGAGTTCGCGACGCTTGCGACCATCGTTGATGATTGCAGCCCAGCCACCGCGACCAGGATTGTGCAGACAAGATCCATCCGTGAATATTACTATGTCGCTCATTTCGCTTCCCCATTCAAGCTCAGTCTGCATCGCTTCCTCCCCCGGATGCAGCGCAACATTGTCTACGACCGCCACCTACATTATGCATTCTTCGCCTGCGATGCTCGAGAAGTACGTTCAGCCTGCATTGCAGCATGATCTTTCAAAAACGACTGCAGTCCGGAATCTGTCAATGGATGTTTCAAAGACTGCATCAGTACCTTGTAAGGAATTGTTCCGATGTGTGCACCTGCTTTCGCACATTCAACGATGTGCATTGGGTGACGGATTGAGGCCGCGATGATGAGCGACTCAATATCGTGCATGTCCCAGATCTCAACGACATCACGAACCACTGCAACGCCATCGTGCCCGACATCGTCAAGTCTTCCTAGAAACACACTAACGTAAGTTGCACCTGCATTCGCTGCAGCAAGAGCTTGAGCTGCGGAGAAAATCAGGGTCACGTTAGTCGGAATATCCTGCTCAGCCAAACGACGCACAGCAGCCAAACCATCCGGTATCATTGGGATTTTAATGGTTGCATCCGGAAACCAGCTGAGAATTTCATCAGCTTCCTTCAACATGCCTGTTGTGTCGGTGGAAATCACTTCGACCGAGAGGTGTCCACCCACTGTTTTATGAATATCCAGAATGCGTTTACGAACATCAATATCCGGATCTTCCTTAGCGATCAATGAAGGATTGGTTGTTACACCGCTCACTATACCGAGCGACGCTGCGTGTGTAATTTCTTTGAGATTTGCTGAATCGACGTAGAGTTGCATAATGTCGTTGGTGCGTTGTAAAAGCTGAAGTACAAAGATAGAAAGCTCGACAACACGAGCGCACTCAATGAATAACTATGAGTGATTGATTCACCTGAAGATTGCCACAGCGTAGCACGAAATTGTACACGCCGCTTGGAAGCGTACTCGTAGAGAACACCAGCTGCTGCATCCCACGAATGCTCTTTCCTTCAAAGACGATTGTCTCTTTGCCATAATCATCGATAGCACTCAGGCGAAGATCTGATACTTCGTTTGAATTGAAGAATACTCGCGCTTGATCACTTGCCGGATTTGGAGCCAACACGGCCATGAGTGTCGACGTATCTCCTGAGTGAATCACTACAGGAATGTTACACGATGTCACGCCGTTGAGCAGCCAAGGTGCAAGTCCTGCTCGCAAATACAAGTCCCTCTGATGACACTGATACTCGAGTTGTACAGTATCGCGCCATAGCGAGTCGATTGCCGGTGGATTTCCGTCAGGCTCGTAGCATATTTTTAGGAACTTTGTTTCGCCTGGCTGAAGTGAAAATGGTAACTGGTGCTGAGGAATCGAAAAACGACGATTATCCAAGACCGGAATCTGATCAAATGTCTTGGGAAACCAGCCGTAATTCGTGAGCGAAACGGAGTCGCATGCTGTCACGTGCAATGGCTGATCCTCTATCGCTCGTTGCTTCGACACGGAGTCTACTGAGGAAAAGAATACTGTGAAGCCCTCGACTGTATCGCGCATGCTCCTGCTGTTGCCCGCAGAATCAACAACGTTCAGCCCGACTACCGCATCGAGTCTCCAGTCGTTGATGCCAAGATTGATCACACTTCGATCGGATCCAAAAAGCAAGATTGGACGACAGTTGACAGTATCTGTGATCGTGATGGAGGCAATGCCGCTGGCAAAATCACCGACATCGCTTAGCTCAATTGTTTTAGGACTTGCACATGGTTCGTCGTGATGTGTTAAGCGTGGCGCGGTGGTATCATGGCCGATTTGAATTGTGCGTGTAAGCATTGACTGCACGCGACAATCTGTTACGGCAAATAACGTGTCATTGTAGATACCGTCTACATCATAACGATAACAAACGGTGATGTGTAGCGAGTCGCGTCCGTTAAGATGAAGAGGTACCGGCGGATCGACCGTGTATTTGCCGACAACGCTTGTGTTAACGAATGTACGAATGGTCTGAGCAGACGCCGATCGATTGACGAGCATATAATCATGACAATAGCTTCGAGAGCGACTTCTTTTCTCTGCCGTATCAATGCTCACTTGGTCGTTGCTCTGTGCATCAAGTATGCGTAGTCCGTAGCCGGGAATCACAAAACGATGACGAGTCTTATAGCCTTCAACATCTCGCACTTCTGCCACGAAACTTCCATCACTTAGACTATCTACGAGGTGTGCTTTGATAACGACACTGTCCGATGGCACATTGAATGCCTGTACTGTAACGGCAACATTATGCACGGAGTCCGCTAGTATAGACACACTCTCAATTCGTGAATCAGCTAGTGCTGTGTCAAAGGCTACACCTGCCACCTTGTAGCAATCACTTTGATCAAAGACCTGAGGCGCATTGAAATCGTAACGTTTATACGCCATGCCTCCAACATAGCCGTAGGAGTTGGCTATACCGTATCCGTAGACATAGATACCAACACCGGTATCGGCAGCTACAGTGTGCACACCGTCGGTCATTCGAATTGATGCAAACGAGTATGACGACTTAGGGACTTTATTGAATTGCACGTTGACAGCTTGTCCGTCAATTAACAAACTTGGAATTGACGTGGTTGGAAGCACAACCGACAACCACTGCTCCACATAGGTAACACTTCTAAACCCGGAGTCAGGTAAACCTGCTTGCGCATTGATAAAGCGATAGCTCTTGAGAAATTGATTTGAAGGAGGTATCAACATCATGAAAGGATCACCAAGCTGATTGTTCCCTGCTTCTCGCGCCGACGTGTGCTTGAATTGTGCAACACAAACTGCTCGCGAGCAATTGATGATGTGTGCTGCACGGGAATCCGCTTCGTAGAACTGACCTGCATTAAGCGTCAATACATATGCACTATCGATGAAGACCGCAGTACTGTCGTAGGCAGCTAGGACGCGAAAGCGATCTCCTTGACGTACGACGGCGCTTGTAGGTTCAGGATACGGAACAACAATAGCACCATGACCCCAAGTACTGATCGGCGTCATTTGCTCAATCAAACAATCACGTGAGGTAAGGTTGTCTCGATCTTGAATCGGTAGAATAGCACGTTGTTGTCCGCCAAACACGGCAACCGGTTTATTTGCTCGAACGAGACTGCCCGTTAGATCCATCGGTGACAAATCGCTACCAATATCTGACTGGATCAAGTACACGTCTCCTTTGTTGAGGTAGATACTATCCGGCGGAACTTGCTTCTGATACAGGTCAGCTTTAGCATCGAAGTGTAAAGTGGTGCTGTCTTCGGTTGCAACAATCGCACACTGTGACGGCGTTGCAGAACTGCCACCATTTTGAGGATCGGCGTAGTAGCTCATCACCAAATACTGATTACCAAGTGCGTCTTTTGGGAGGACCAAGAATGCATCACTGGTCGTTTGCGCTTGGTCTAATGCATACACTGTTACATCTACATCACTGACTAAGTGAAAGGATTGTCGAGCAACTCTCAGACATTGTCCACCATCTTTATCCAACTCAGTAGTGCAACGATTGTAACCGATCAATTCGTAAGGATAAAACTGCTCTCCAATAGTAAGCACTTTGGTTGGATCACTGAGGCGGAAAGAGCGAACCTTCTTCCTTCCTGAAGAGTCACTGTAGCTCAATGTCACATTAGCCGGTACCTCGGCAGCAACGTAGATGAAAAGCGAGTCACGTCGCTGAACCGTTTCAATATCTAAACCACCGTTATGAAAATTCGGAGGAAAGCAAAACCAGAAATCTCGTCCTTTACTGTCCGGAAGCGAATCATTTTGAGCACACAACAACGTCCCGCAGCTCATAAAAACAATGAGCGTGATGATGTAAATACTGCTCTTGCTGACTACGGACATGTGAT
This sequence comes from Chlorobiota bacterium, assembly GCA_044228685.1. Taxonomy (GTDB): domain Bacteria; phylum Bacteroidota; class Ignavibacteria; order Kapaibacteriales; family NICIL-2; genus JBBATK01. Next base: position 36,759 of record JBGAUL010000029.1, on the reverse strand, counting down.
GCTCCATATCATGGTGTCGCGGAAATTTACGCAGCAGGAAGAGCACCGCAACACACTTAACACAACTCGATAGGCTCGTGCCTACTTCTAATGACCAGGTTTGCAGGTGCCTTCTCTCACTCTCCTTCAACAACACTCAAAAAAAAGCCCCGATACACAGAGCATATCGGGGCTTCTTACAATTATCTAATCCTAGGATTAGTTGCCTATACCGTACAATTCTGAACGATAATCTTCAATTTCAGAGTGTTCCTTTACGGTATTATACCACTGATAATATCCGTTCTGTTTGGCTTGTGAACGCAAACGCTCGGCAACTGCTTTTTCTTCGGCTGCCCAACGACCTTCATCGGCCTTGTTGAGTTTGTCGAGTTGAACAACATAGTATCCCTTTTCGCCACGAATAGCGCCGGATACGGCGTGTTCTTTCATTTGCATAACAGCTGCTGTCAAGTATGAATCATGACCGATTGCCGGTACATTTCCATCATCCTTAATACCGTTACCGACGCGGATTTCCAAAGTACTGTCAGCACTCTTGAGAGCATCTAGTGAACCTGCTGCACTTGCCTTTTGAGCCAATGCTTCCGCGCGTGCCTTGAGAACATCCAATTTCTTGGCTTTCATCAACTTGTTTTTGATTTCTTCTTTTACGTCCTTAAGCGGTTTCAAACCTGCATCACGACGCTCAGTAACTTGAAGAATGGTGTAACCGCTACCCTTGATTTCAAGCGGTTTTGAAACTTTACCTACATCATTAGCAAAAGCGAAGTTTGCGACTTCGAATGAACCAAGCATTTGCGAGGTCTTTTCGAAGAATGCACTTTCGATTGCCATGCGCTTCATTTGCTTAGCAAGTGTATCAATGTTTCCACCAGCTTCGAGTCGCTCCTTCAGACTCAATGCTTCACGCATGAGAGCCTTCTTCGTCGCTGAAGAGGTCGTTGGAATCATCGGAATCTCTGAGTACTTGATCTTTTCAAAACGCTTATCAACTACCTTGATGATGTGATATCCGAATTGTGTTTCAACTGGTCCAACGATACTTCCGACTGAAGCAGCAAATGCTGCCTTTTCGAATTCCGGAACCATCTTGCCGTGTCCGAAATAATCAACATCACCACCGCGCATTGCTGAGGATTTGTCGATTGAGTATTCTGAGGCAAGTGCGGCGAAATCATCACCCTTTTTAGCGCGAGCATAAACTTTAGCAGCAAGTGCCTTTGCGCTGTCCTTGTTATTGCCCGGACCAAATCCGATCAACACGTGTGATGCACGAACGGAGGTGTCACCACCCAATTCACGACCATCAAGACGCAAGAATGTAGCTGCAGGACCGACAAGCACCGGACCAATCACATCATGATCCTTCATGCCTGCCAAGAAGTTCATGTGCATTGGATCAATCAGGTTGCTTGGCTGGAAGTCAAAAGTGTGACCATTGTATTCAGCTACAAAGCGATCGAATACACTGTCACGATTTGCACCAGGCGCATTCAACGCTTCTGACATCTTTGTTGTGCGCTTTTGAACAGCAACGCTATCATCGTGGCCAGGCATGATCGGGAACGATACATACTTAACCTTACGAGTGGGCTTTTGCTTGTAGAATTGCTTGGTCTGATCGTAGTACTTTGCGATCTCATCATCGCTTACACTGACATCTTTGTCAGCTACGCGTGAGAAATCCATAAATACAAAACGGAAGTCAGCTGTGTTGTTATCAATGTCAAACTGACGGCGCACAGCAAGCGGCGAGATAACAGCACCGGCACCTGTTGCCTGCTGAATATTCGTCGTCAACTTCTGCTTCATTTCACCTTCAGTGATCTTCTTGATCTGAGTCTTCCACTCCTTGACAGCTTGCTCTTTATCGGCATCATTACGGACGTAATCGCCGTATGAATCCGGGTTCTTCAGCAATTTCTCATAAACGTCACGCAAGAATGTTCCTGAAGAGTCTTTGAAAACGTTCTTCAAGTATTCCGGTGGGTTTTCGAAAAGCAAGTCAGCGACTTCTTCTGTTGACACAACGACACCAGCCTTGGCTGCTTCTTGCTCAAGAATTTTCTCTTGAACCATTTGGTCCCAGACTTGCTGGCGAACCATGCTATCATCGATATCGAAATCTTCTTTGCCTTGTTGTTTGGCTTGATTTCGTTGCTGCTCGATCACTTCGTTAACACGTGTGTCGAACTCACTGCGTAATATGCTCTCTCCATTCACCTTACCAACGGCCGGATTGCTTCCCCCCCGTTTGATCGTGTTGATCGTCTCTTCCAGATTGTCAGGTTTGACCATCAGGAGAAGAAACAACACCATCACCGTGGTAATAATGACTGGTGACAGTGAGCGTATGCGATGCATAATGCCCATGTGAACGAGTACTCCCTAAGTAGTTTATTTAGTATGCTGTTGTTAGAATCGAGCCGCAAATCTACGCCCAGATGGCGAAATATACAATGTTGGGCTTTCACCGGAGCCGTAATTTCGCAGTTAAATATGGTGCTTTGTCATTCAATTCGCTGATTATGATTCAGATTGGACCTTATCGTATCGATGTTCTGGAAACCTGTCTTTTTGCCTTGGATGGCGGAGCGATGTTCGGCGTGGTTCCAAAAAACCTCTGGTCGAAGGCCTATGATCCGGGTGACTCACAGAATCGTATACCAATGGCAGCCAGAAATCTCCTCGTTCGCTGGGAAGGTCATACGATGCTCGTGGATACAGGAAATGGAACGAAGCTGACCGAGAAACAGAAGCAGATTTACGGTCTGGATAACTCAGTACACACACTCGAGGCATCATTGGCTGCCCATGGTTTGACTCATTCGGATATCAGCGATGTCTTCCTCACTCACTTGCATTTTGACCACGCCGGAGGTGCAACTACTGTTCGTGACAATCAAGTAGTCCCCACTTTTGAAAATGCTCGCTACTACGTTCAACGCGAACACTATGAGTGGGCTTTGAAACCAAGTGAGAAAGATCGTGCATCGTTCTGGCCGGAGAACTACCAACCCATTGTTGAATCAGGTGCGATGAACTTTGTTGAGGGCGACAGTTCAATCTTTCCCAACATCGACTGCCTTTGTTTCCACGGTCATACGCCTGCCTTGCAAATGCTACGCATCCAAGCAGACGGTCAAACGCTGGTCTTCCCTGCTGACCTTTTTCCAACTCACGCTCATGTACCGGTACCCTATGTAATGGGCTACGACAATCATCCTCTTACAACTATAGACGAAAAGAAGCGAATTCTACCGCAGGCGGCCGAAGAGAATTGGATCGTCGTGTTCGAGCACGATGCGCATATGGTTGCCGGACGGATTTCGCATGGCGACAAAGGTTTTCGATGCAGTGAAGCTGTGGAGATGAATCATGACTGAACGTCTGCGTGATGGTCTACGCTTCGTCGCAGTTTGTCGTTCGCAGGATCTGGTCCGTGGACGAGGTATGAGAATCGAACTGGATGAATGGACCGACATCGCCATTTTTCGCTCAGCCGATTCGTGTCTGGCAGTATCCAATGTCTGTCCGCATCAACACCACGCTATCATTTGCGACGGTATTCGTGAAGGTGAGACAATAGTGTGTCCAATGCATGGTTGGCAATTCGATCTTGCCAGCGGCAAGGAATTGAGCGATCGTGGATCTTTGCGGACCTACCAAGTGTTTGAAGAAGACGGTCTTGTGTTTCTAGAATATCGTCCTGAACCTCGTCCTGCGTGGATGGACTCCGCCGTCTAAGCGTCAACAACTCATCAACTCAATCCTATCTCTAGTCACGATGGCTGACACCACCGAACTTATCCCAAGCACCGACGTTCTCAAGACGCACATACGTCGTATGATTCTCGAGCTTGGATTCGAGCGTGTAGGTTTTGCGAGCGTCGATAGATTAGGTGCAGAGACTGCATTGCTGACCGAGTGGTTGAATCAAGGTCATCATGGCGACATGGGCTACATGGCTCGCAATACTGAGAAGCGAGAAGACATTGAGCACCTCGTTCCCGGAGCTCGAACAGTTATCGTGGTTGCAATGAATTACAACACGGAGCATGTGCATCTTCCCTCAACTCAACAGGGCAAGATCTCGCGTTATGCATGGGGTGACGATTATCACGACATGATGCTTGAACGTCTTCGTGAAGCAGAACGACGCATACTTGATTTAGCACCAGACACTACCTCGCGTTCCTTTGTCGATACGGCTCCTGTCATGGAAAAACCCTGGGCAGTACGCGCCGGCATAGGTTGGCAAGCCAAGAACACGAACGTGATTGCACCACAACTGGGAAGCTATTTCTTTCTCGGTGAGATCGTAACTAGTCTTGCATTGTCTGCAGACCCGGTCTTGCCTGACCGCTGTGGCACCTGCACTGCATGTCTGGATGCATGTCCAACCTCTGCTTTTGACGCTGCCTATCGTCTCAATGCATCACGCTGTATTTCATATTGGACCATCGAATACAAAGGAACCGATCTCTTCCCAAACGACATACGCGAACATCTCGATGGATGGCTCTATGGTTGCGATGTCTGTCAGGAAGTTTGTCCGTGGAATCGCTTCAGTAAAAAATCAAACGAAGCGGCTTTCCAGCCTCGATTTAACCAAACCGCATTGAATCTCGATGAAGTTCTTGCTATGGATGACGAAGAATTTCGAGTGCGATTCAAAGGTTCTGCGATGAAGCGCACAAAGCTGCAAGGCTTGCAGCGCAACGCACGAAACCTCAAAGAATATTACGCCTTTGTAGACAATCATAATCAAAGAGAAGATTAGTCATCAAAGCTCCCAGTGTATCTCACCAGAAGCTTCGTGTGCATTAGTATTTATTCGCCCGCCTCGTCGCTGGGCGAATTGTTGACGGTGCGGAAGTGCTTCAGTGATGCCTTGATAAAGGCGATGAAGAGTGGATGACCACTCACAGCGCGCGACTTCAACTCAGGGTGGAATTGAACTCCAACAAACCAAGGGTGGTTGTTGAGCTCAACGATTTCAACCAAACGGTGATCCGGTGACACACCGCTTAAGATCAAACCATGTTGTGTGAGTGTGTCACGGAAGTCATTGTTCAATTCAAAACGATGACGATGGCGTTCGTAGATAAACTCACTCTTATAAGCCAATGCAGCCTTTGAGTTCTTTTCCAGCACGCATGGATATGCTCCTAAACGCATCGTACCACCTTTATCGGTGATATTACGTTGGTCTGGCATAAGATCGATAACGTTAAATCGATTCTTCTTGAACTCACTGGAATTTGCTTCAGGAATGCCGCACACATTTCGCGCGAATTCAATCACTGCGCACTGCATACCAAGGCAGATACCAAAGAAAGGAATGTTGTGACGACGCACATGCGATACCGTCGCAATCTTTCCTTCAATTCCTCTTGAACCAAATCCCGGAGCAACGAGTACACCATTGACGCCACTGAGCATCTCTGCTACATTTTCTTCGGTGACAAGTTCGGAGTCAATCCAACGAACGTCGACGCGACAATTGTTGATCGCCCCAGCATGAATGAATGCTTCGCTGATACTCTTGTAAGAATCACGATAAGCTGTGTATTTCCCTACCAACGCAACCGTGATTGTGTCTTTGGGATTCTTTACGCGTTGTACAAAGCGCGACCAGGTATCTAAATCCTGAGCATGCGCTTTCATATTCAATTTTTTGAGCACGATCTCATCGAAGCCTTTGCGACCAAAGAGCAACGGAACTTCGTAGATGGTCTCGGCATCGATTGCCTCAATGACCGCATCTTCAGCCACATTGCAAAAGAGACCAATCTTGGTGCGCATCTCTTTGGAGAGCTTGTGCTCTGTGCGACACAAGAGAATGTCAGGAATGATTCCAAACTCCATCAACTCCTTAACCGAGTGCTGTGTTGGCTTTGTCTTCAACTCACCTGCCGACCGAATATAGGGCACATAGGTCAGGTGAATATTGATGCAATTGCGTCTACCACGCTCGAGCTGCATCTGACGTGATGCTTCCAAATATGGTTGAGACTCAATGTCACCGACTGTACCGCCGATTTCAATAATGACGAAGTCAAATCGCTTGTCAAAGAACGACATGCGGCGCTTGATCTCGTCGGTGATGTGTGGGACCACTTGGACTGTTTTTCCAAGGTACTGTCCACGACGCTCTTTCTGGATTACTTCAAAGTACACTTGACCGGTCGTCGAGTTATTCTGACGTGTCATTGACACATCAAGAAATCGCTCATAGTGACCAAGATCAAGATCGGTTTCTGCCCCATCATCCGTCACAAACACCTCTCCGTGCTGCAGAGGATTCATCGTGCCCGGGTCAACGTTGATGTAAGGATCAAACTTCTGGATGGTGACGGTATAGCCGCGAGATTTTAGCAGAAGTCCAAGGGAGGACGAGGCTATACCCTTTCCGAGTGAAGAAAGTACGCCGCCCGTGATAAAGATAAATTTTGTTTTTGTCTTTGAAGCGACGCTCATTTGCACACCCGTTATTGATAAAATACACCAACAGCACCGCTCAATCTGTAATACCCATGATTGCAGATTGATCTGTCCGCACACTAACTTTGTGTTGTATTATTGCCGCGGATGCAGCAGGAATGATTGCGGTGAGTTGTCGGCGAACGGGACGCAAGTTAGGTATTTTTTGTGACCGTGTAGCCAAACACTTTTCAACACAGAGGAAGAAATGAAGGCAGGACGCTTTGTACACGGATTGTTATCCGTGTGCATCCCTATAATCATGCAAGGATGTCATTCAAACAACGACTCTGGAACTGAACCACATGTTCTCGATAACTCACAGTCTTCGCTGACTGTTTTTGGTTGTTATCCGAACAGTTTTCGCGATACTACCTTCATTGCATATGAGATAAACGGTGCCTCAGCTGAGGGTATTGATTGTCGAATCTATGCAGCCGATGGAAGCTTGGTTCAGAAGTACTCCCTATCCGCACAAGACAGTTCTCAATCTCGCTTCTTTCGTACTCGAAGTCGCGCTTTTGAGATGGGATTTTCGGAATGTGTGTGGATCGCAGATTCATCATCAACCACCATTCCGGATGGTATCTATTATGTGAGCTTGAGTATTCATAGCGGAGACAACTCCACAACAGTGTACACAAACTGTATGAGGAAGCGCTCATGACTGTGAATTACAATATCAGGCTTCGCTCAGCGCACCTTGTCGTGATACTCGTTGCACTGTATGCTTTTCCATGCACAGCTCAACTAAGTTTGGTGAGCGCTCCGACTGATGGATCTGCGCGCATGATTGGCATGGGTTCAGCTGTCTCTGCACTTGCCGACGATGCGAGCGCATTTGCATCAAATCCGGCCGGACTCTGTTTTGAGCGCAGTTATGTGCTGAGCGGTATGTACTCGTCGTTGCATGGAAGTTTGGGAACTCCGTTGGCAAACAGAACCTGGACAGGCATTTGTGTTCCTGTTAGTGATTTCAGCGTTGCTGCCAACTGGGTTCGATTTCAATCGAATGACATACGCTCTCATACCTCGTTGCTAAGCTCCGATATCGACCAAGATGAAATCAGCGTCAAGAACGACCTTACTCGAAACTTCCTCACTCATTATGAAGATGCGATGTCTTTGAGTGTGGCTCGGAATAACATTTTAAGAATTGACTGGGGATGGAATCAATACATTTTGCCCGTTGAATTTCCGATTGGTGCGACACTACGATACACGCACGCTTCGCTCAATGGCTCGAGTGCGACCGCCTGGAGCGCGGATTTGGCAACGATGATGCGCATCAATTTACGTGACATGTTTTTCGACGACAATTACCCCTACGTCAGCGCCTCATTGAGTTGGAAAAATGTCGGCGCTGTGGCACTCAATTGGAAGAATGGTCGCAGCGATCAATATCCTTCATGCTCAGTTCTCGGTATTGCCGTTGTGCAACCGTTGCATGGCATCGAAAGCGAAGTTCGCGTCGATTATGAACATTGGACAACCATCACAGCCGGTACGCGATTTGGTGTGGAATGGAAATATCGAAAGTTCTATTTCTTAAGAGCTGGATGGTGCGGTCCGGCATTCGCCTGCGGCATCGGAGCAGACTTACGCTTCTTCACCGTTGATTACGCTTACCAAAGTTCCTCCGAGAACCTTTTGGGAGATAATCATCATTTCACGATAGCATTCAGATTAGAACGGTTATTTTTATAAGTGCTTTGAAATGGCGCGAAGAATATTACTTCTTCTCGGCTTCATTTAGTTTGGCAGGACTGCCCAAGTACAAAGTTTTGTTGTTTGAACTCTTAGTCTCAGGAAAATTCACGGAAGAACTATGAAACGCATTCTCGTTATTGTCGGAATTCTGTTTGCAACGCAATCTTTGCTTGCCCAACAAGGCTTGATTTTAGGAAACGGCAATACCGGAGGTCAACTTGTGAATTCCGGTGGATCAGCGTACTACGACGTTTCTCTCGGTGCAGGTCTCACCATCCCGGTCAATCTGTGGGGATTTGTACGCAATCCTGGACGCTATGTCGTTGCCTCTTCAACTACCCTCGTTCAGCTACTCTCCTATGGAGGCGGTCCGACAGATTTTGCTCGTCTCACGGATGTACGTATCATTCGAGATCGTAAAGTTGATAGCACCGTGAAAGAGCTCGTCATACTCTGCAATCTTGAGCAGTTCCAACGCGTCGGTGACGCGACTCAAAATCCAATGCTCTATCCTGGTGATACGATCATTGTTCCAGGCAACGCCATTTCTTCATTTCAAACCACACTCGGCGTAATTCGAGATATCGCTCTTGTCGTGCAGGTTGCTGCAACGATCATTCTACTAGCTCGCTCAACCAAATAGTCCAGGTAATTAGCAAAAGCTTCATGAAGAAGAACTTTCGCGATTGCTTTTGTTTGTGCCGCGCGTTCAGCTTGTTTGTTATCAATGAAACTCGATGCAACCGAATCGTGTGTGAAAACACATAGTTCTGCACATATTTTGGACATTGCCATCCAATTGACCCCTTAACATCTGCGCAACAATCTTCCCTCGTTTTATTCGTTTTTATAGCTCTATTTTGGCTTTCTTTCACAATACCTTATGCATGGTAAGCCAGTCAAAGACGATACCATCATCCTCTTTTCAGCATGAAATCTTGTTTCTACGTTCTACTGTTTGTTCTTGCCTTTAGTGTATCTGCCTTCGCCCAAAATACCGCAAGCGTTAGTGGCTCTATCATTGACAGTGCCAATAGCAGTGGCATGGCCGGAGCAACCGTCAAAGTGTATATGCGCGACCAGAAGTTGATTGGCGGTGCGATTTGTGATTCAAAAGGACACTTTATCATACACAACCTCCCAGCCGGCGATTTGCGCTTGGTCGTGTCGTCGTTGGGATATCGCAATGCGACAAAAGGCGTTCAAACAAAGGCAAACGACACCGTGAATGTTGGTCGTATTCGCTTGATCCAATCAGCTGTTCAAGGTCAAGAAGTTGAGGTTGAAGCAGAACAGATTCGTGGAGAACAGAAGGGCGACACAACGGAGTTCAACGCAAAGGCTTTTAAGACTGACAAGAACGCATCGGCTGAAGACTTGGTAAAGAAGATGCCGGGCGTTGAAGTGGAAAATGGTCAGGTCAAAGCACACGGTGAGCAAGTCAAGCGAGTGTTAGTAGATGGTAAGCCATTCTTTGGTGATGATCCGGCTGCAACGTTGAAGGCACTGCCAAGCGACATCATCGACAAAGTTCAGGTTTATGATCAAGGAAGTGATCAATCACAATTCACTCGATTTGATGATGGTGAACGCAACAAGACGATCAACGTCGTAACGAAACCGGACAAGCGCGTTGGCCAGTTCGGAAAATTCTACGCAGGTTATGGTACGGACGATCGCTACAACGGCGGTGGTAATATCAACTATTTCAATGGCGATCAGCGAATCTCGTTGCTTGGCTTGTCGAACAATATCAACGAGCAGAATTTCTCTATGCAGGACATCATCGGCACAATGGGTGGCGGCGGTGGACAGTACATGCGTATGGCAGGAAGAAACATGGCGATGTTCACGACTAGTGGCGGAGGAAGAAGCTCGAATCCTCGCGGACCCGGTGGCGGCATGGCAAGTGATTTCAGCGTAGCGGCCAGCGACGGGATCTCAAAATCTAATGGCATTGGTCTGAACTACTCCGACCAATTCGGTAAGAGCTTTGCTCTTTCGGGATCGTATTTCTTCAATCGTTCGAACACCGCTCAAGTTCAAGCAATAGATCGCATTTATTATTTGAGTGATTCCACGACGCAAACAAACCTTCAGAACAACAACAACGGGACAATCAACCTTAATCACAGATTGAATGTCCGTGCAGATTACAGTATTGACTCAATGAGCAGCATCTTGTTGAGTCCGCGATGGACATGGCAGTCAAGCGACAAGAACAACAACGGTCTCAGCAATACCGTGGAAAGTCTCAACAAGCTCAATGAATCGCAATACTCAACAACCAGCGCAACCACTGCACACAACTTCAACACTGACCTGTTGTACCGCCTCAGATTCGCAACCGAGGGTCGCACTTTGAGCTCAAACATCAACACGACGTTTGGTTCCAACTCAGGTTCGGCAACAAATATCTCAAACAACACTTACTATGGCATTGACACGATCATCGTTCCGTTGAATCAACAAGTGCCAAGCAACGGAACCAATCGCACCGTCGGCGGAAACCTCACCTATACTGAACCGCTGGCACGGAATCATCAATTGCAACTCAGCTATAACTTCAACGATGTGCATACTGAGTCAAGCAGAATGACCTATGGCGCAGACAGTGTCAATCAATACTCCAAGCTTTTACCCATCTTGTCAAATAGTACCAGTAGCAATTACATCACGCATCGTCCTGGTGTATCCTATCGCTTTAGCATCACTCCTCCACCGGATTCCGCCAAGAAACCGGACATGATGATGATGATGATGGGCGGCGACAAAGGCATGGGAAGTCGCATGATGAATATGATGGGTGGAGCCGTTGGCACTTGGACCTTTGGTATTGGAGCCGACTATCAAATCGCTCAACTTAAAACTGAGCAGACGTATCCATTGAGCTCATCGACCTCAACCCAGTTCTTGACGATTCTTCCAAATTTCTCGCTCGTGGCTCGTCCAAGTGGAACCTCAAACATCCGCTTCAACTACCGTACGAGCACCAATTCCCCTTCGATCACACAATTGCAAGATGTCGTTGACAACTCCGATCCTCTGCACTTGAGTCGCGGTAATTCTCAACTCAAGCAAGAATACAGTCACTCAATTTTTGCCAACTACGGTAGCTTCAACATCGTGACCGCATCAGGCTTGTTCGCGATGGTCAATCTCAATATCACTCGCGATCGCATTGTCAATTCAACGACAACCAATGGTGTTGTACCGGGTAGTGCTGACACTATTCGTACCGGTTCACAATACACAACCTATGTCAACCGCGATGGCTTCATGAACGGCAACGCCTTCCTGGTTTACAGTTTCCCTGTTGAACCGATCAAGGGCTTCAAGTTGAACATGAATACGAACGCCGCGGTGTCTTATACTCACGACATCAACCTCATCAACCAAGAAGAAAATGTGGCTCGCACATGGGTACTTACACCTTCGATTGGAATGAGCTCGAACATTAGTGAGTACATCGACTTTTCTTTGTCCGGACGCACAGCATATTCAAAGCTGAACAACTCGATTCAAAGTGAGTTGAACTCCACTTACATGACCAGCACCATTATCGCACGCGGAACATTCATTAGCCACGACTCTTCAGAAATTCTGGATGGCTGGCTTATCAACTTTGACTTCAATTATATTATCACCAGCGGTTTAGGTTCGAACTACAATCGTTCGGTGCCACTGCTCAATGCAGGTATAGGTCGTCGTTTCCTCGATGGTCGCGGCGAACTCAAGCTTTCCGTATTTGACGCCTTGAGCAAGAACAACGCCATCAATCGTTCTACCGGAAGTGGATATGTTGAAGACTCCATGACACAGGTCTTGCAACGCTACTTCATGTTGACCTTCACCTATAATCTCCGAGCATTCGGGAGGTAAAGCACGGTAGGTTGCTCGGTTTAATCTTCGAACAACACTTTCGTCACTACATTCTAGCTACACTGCAGTGTGAAGCTAAATACAACCATGCTGCATTGTCATCAGGTTAAGCCCAAGAGACTATTCCTGAGCAATTAGGGTCTATTTTTGCTCAAACCTTCTTGAGCACTGATGGATAGATCTTTTCGTGACGATGTACATGATGTTCTACGCTCCAAGCTTAGCCTTGCTTGCCTGATTGTACTCATACTGCGCATTGGAGCGGTTGCGTGGCTTGGATCGGATTCCATCAAAGGCTTTGAAGACTACAGCATTGCGCAGAATCTATCGCAGGGTTTTGGATTTTCTATCGGTGACCAGCATCAAGTCACGGCTCTAAAGGCACCTGTCTATCCCCTGTTTCTCGCAGGAATCATTTCAATTGCACCCAATCATCCGAAGCTCGTTGCAGCGCTGATACAGCACGGTTTGAGTTCGCTTAGTGCTCTCCTCCTGTGCTTGGCTCTGCTGCCAATTCTTCGTCGAACATCAGCTTTTGCTGCGGGATGGGTTCTGCTGCTGCATCCTTCATACCTACTCTATGCTTCGAGTTTGGAAGCAACCAATCTCTTTGTCTTCTTCGCTATCGTGTGGATGCTTGTGGTACTTCGCATGTACACGGCAAGTTCGGCGACAAATGACCGCTCGACTGCCATGGTCTTTGTATTAGCGTTCATGACCGTACTAGTGAGCCTCACGCAACCGATAGCGGCACTACCATGTATGACGATCACTTATCTCGTTCTGCGACCCTTGAGGTCTCGCGTGATCTTTCTTGTGGTTATTGTGCTTGGCCTCCTTCCTTGGTCCATTCGCAATGAGAGAGTCTTTTCTGAGCCAATCGTCTTCAAGTCTCCCGTTTGGATGAACCTCTACGTCGGATTTGATGTGCGGAGTCATGGTTGCACCGAGCTTAACACTCTGAGCGCAGTCGATCAACATTACGTTGATTCAGCGCGAACAGTGCTCAACGACGTTCAGATGGAAGTCGTTTATCGCGACATCGTTCGTCGCACCATTGCCGATCATCCTTGGCAGTATTTGCAAAAGAGCGGACTTCAGATGTTGAGATATTGGACCTTTCCGCCCTCATACGACGATCATTTCTGGCAACTGTCATTCCTTTTGGGACGTCTGTTTCCAGCCCTCGTGCTCCTCATTGCGCTCATTGAGTTTATCCGCCGCCGAGAGCTCTTGGAAGAAGCAGGGATGGTATCATTGGCTTTTGTGCTGATTTTGATCTACTTCACACTCATTTACAGCTTTACACACAGCTCAAACATCCGCTTCAAACTGGACTGTGAGTGGATTCAGTGCATCATGGCAGGGATAGTCATCGGACGATTCATATCCAACCGGTCAGCTGCCACGAAAATCATCTCCCAACATTAACCAAAGCTAAACTCCTATCATCCCCCAGATTCGTATTTTTGAAGACGTATTGGGACGTACAAAACACATTTTCTAACTGACGCCATCGGATGAGAGCACTCTACTCTTCTCTTTTGCTATTTCCGCTCGTGCTCGTAGCCGCTTTTGCGCAGGGTCTAACCACTGGCTCGCTCAGTGGTACGGTGCGCGATGCCCAATCAAAGCAGGCTTTGGTTGGAGCCACGGTGGTCGCGACCCAACTGAGTAGTGGAACGAAGTACGGAGCTATTACTCGCAAGAACGGTAGCTATAGCATACGAGGCATGCGTATCGGTTCGGGTTACAAAGTAACCGTCAGTTTCGTTGGCTATACTCAAGAAGTTCGCGAAAACGTCAGTATCTCTCTCGGCGACAATCCCGAGATACACTTCTTAATGAGACTGAGTCAAGCCTCAACCAAAGAGATTGTAGTCACCGCCCAAACCGATCCTGTATTTCATCAAGCCAATACTGGCTCATCCTCAACAGTAACTGAAGCTGAAATACAAGCCGCTCCGACCATCAACCGATCTATCTCAGACGTTGCCAGGATCAATCCTTATGCGTCTCAGACAACAGGCTATGGAGGTGATGACGGTTTGCAGGGTATTTCGATTGGTGGCATCAACTCGCGCTACAATAGTGTTCAAATCGACGGTGCTATTGCCAATGACATGTTTGGTCTGGGACAAGCCGGTACAGCAGGCTCACAAGCCAATGCCAATACACTGTCAATGGAAGCCATACAGGAACTTCAAGTAAACATCTCCCCATACGATGTACGGCTAAGCGGCTTTACAGGAGGCTTGATCAACGCCGTAACTAGGAGCGGTTCGAATAAACCGACGGGATCGATTTTTGCCTACGGACGAAACGAGTTTCTCGTTGGACCGAGTCCGGACGCATCTCGGAGCGCATATCCGAATTTCAAGGACTTTCAAACAGGCGGACGCATAGGCGGAGCAATTGTACGTGACCAGCTGTTCTTCCACGTGACAGGCGAAGTTCGTCTACGGACAAAGCCATTGGACTTAGCACTCAACGATCCATCCAAGATCAATAACTTTCCGCATGCGCAATCCGAAATCGATCAGATTGCTACGATCGCAAAAAACTCGTTTGGATATGATGCCGGATCAAGTGATCCTTTTGTCTCAAGGAACAACACTTACAACATTCTCGCGCGCTTGGATTGGAATGTAGACGACAAAAACAAGATCCAATTCCGCCACAACTACACAAACGCATTTCAAGATCGAAACGTGACTAGAAGTTCAACGGTCTTTTCACTTTCGAGTCAATGGAACGAATTCCGTAGCATCAACAATTCGAGTGTCTTGCAATGGAATTCACAAGTTGGTGAAAGCATGGCAAACGAGATGCGATTGACCTTTACGAATACAAGTGACGAACGAGTTCTTAGAGCGTCAGTTTCACCTCAAGTAAAGGTATGGTTGACTTCAACGGATTACGTCTTATTCGGGCCCGAACGAAGCTCCGGCGCCAACTCGCTGGATCAAACTCAATTGGCACTTACTGATGACTTCTCATTTGTTCTTGGCGATCATGTGATCAGCGTCGGCACTCATACAGAATGGTATCGTTTCAATAATCTCTTCATCCAAGATTATTACGGCACATATGTTTTTCGGGATGTAAATGCACTACGAGATAGTACACCGAGCTCTTACACGCTGACCTACGCAAATACCGATGCAACAGGTGGTGACTTGCAACCGCGTGCACTGTGGTCAATGATGCAAAGCGGTTTGTATGTTCAAGACGAATGGAAACTCTCACCGGACTTTGCGCTCAAGCTTGGTGTGCGCGGCGATGTCCCAATTTATCTTGACCTACCGACCGAGAATCCAACGTTTAGCAAGACCTTCGATTCACTCGCTAATCGCTATGCATCACTGTCGCCCGATCAGCAAAAAGTCAACACCCCGGTACCGTCAAAGCTTCACACTTCTGCACTGCCTAATGCGGCCATTCTGTGGTCACCTCGAGTGGGCTTTAACTGGGATCCGACAGGCGAGAAACAATTACAGATCCGTGGCGGTACCGGACTCTTTAGCGGCAAAGTTGCTGCAGTCTGGTTGTCAAATCAGTTTTCAAATACCGGCGTAGAGTTCTCACATATTTCTGTTGGTTCGGATGCCGCTTCAGCCGCTGTACTTCTAGGTCTTGATAAAAAGACGCCGCTGAAAGTCAGTTTGGATCCATTCAATCCTCCAAAACCCGGTGACGGCAGCTTTGCAGGTGCGAACGACAAGACGACGGCTATCAACATCGTAAGCAAGGATTTCTTGCCGCCTCAAGTTTGGCGTTCCACACTGGCTAGTGACATCCGCTTGGCACCTGAAATTTCCATGACAGCGGAGTTGATGTATAGTTTGACTTTGAACAACGTTGATTACGCCAACCTCAATCTGCGTCGCTCACTGCGTCTTTCAAACTCGCCACTTGATGGTCGACCATTGTATGCAGCCAATGCCTCACGTACGTCCGTTGATTCCAATGCCTCTCCGTCCTACACACAAGTTCTCTATCTCAGTTCGCGTGATGAAGGATACCAATACAGCGCAATGGCTGCCGTTCGAGTTGGTGATCGAAATCGTATTCTTCCGGGTTTTAGCGCAACGCTTGGTTATGTGTATAGCGCGGCATATGATCTTCAGGCAACAACTGCTGCTACGGCTTTGAGTAACTGGCAGAATACGTATGTGACCGATCCCAATCATGCTGAGGTTGCTCGTTCCAATTTTGATATCCCCCATCGTTTTGTCGCTAATCTTAGTTACTCTTTCTACCTATTCCCAAAAACGAAGACGACGTTTAATGTGCTGTATTCAGCCTCGAGCGGACAACCCTACAGCTTCGTCTATAATGGTGGCGATTACAATGGCGATGGTGTTGGGTTCAATGATTTGATTTATATACCAAAGGCTGATGATTACAATACCAAAGTGACGATAGTTCCTGCGGGCGGCATCGACTTGCGCACGGCGCCGCAGATATGGTCACAGCTCATGAATTTCATTGACGCAAATTCAACACTGAAACAGTATCAGGGCAGTGTTCTTCCTCGAAATGCAATGCGCGCTCCTTTCGTGCACCAGCTCGATTTGCGTTTGACTCAACAGATACCCTATATCGATGGTGAGCGTTTACAGATCAGCTTGGATTGTCAGAACTTCTTGAACCTGCTCAATAGTTCTTGGGGACTTCAGCAGTATGTGAACTTCCAGAGCTATTCTTTGTTTGAACTTAAGCCTGACAATAACAGTAACGTCTTCGATTCACGTGGTCGACTTATGATGAACTTCTCAACGCCGACAGTGAATGGACGTCCGGGAGTGTACCTCACTGACAGTTTCTACTCACGTTGGCGCATGCAACTGGGAATCAGATACTCATTTTAATGACGCAAACACCATCACATAGATCTTCACCACATGAGAAGCTTATAAGCACAGCAACACGATTTGTTATGCTTGGGCTATGTGCTCTGATTTCTGTGTGGACATTGTCCTGCAATGACGGTGTGATCACATTTACCGGTCGTACGGCGAGAGTACACATCTTCAACGGTTGCGTGAAGTCAGCATCAATTGATGTGTATGTGGACACTCTTCTGCAGTTCCCCCAATTGGCCAATGGTACAATGAGTTCAGATCTGAGCTTGAGTTCCGGTGTTTATCACTCATTCTTGTGCCGTAAGCCCTCAGACACAACCTTGAGTGGCATCATAGCATCACAGCGTTATGTGCTTGCTGACGACGCCTCGTACACAGTAATCGTTCGCGGACAAGTCATTAGCGACTTCATCAAACCTGTTTTGGATTCAAGTGTGAGTCCATTTCCGGCAAAGGCAGCACTTCGTATTATCAATGCTACTGACACTGTCTTCTGTGACGTAAAAGTTGACACAATTAAAATCAATGACATTGTTGCTGACGTGCAGACCTCAAGTCGACTATACTCTGTCCCACCGGGCAAGAATGTCGTCAGTACGCTTGATGTTTACAACGAAGCAGTCATCGACCATCAAACAATTGACTTTCAAGCCGGAAAAGTTTATCACCTCTTTGTGTATGATGCGTGGTCAGGATCCACGGTCATTCGCAAAGTCAAAATAGTTGAAGTGACGAGTCTCTAAGCAGAAGCTCGTTAATGCAGTCAACCCCATTACAACTTGAACATTCTTTACAACACACTCTTTATTTGGAGTTTTACTATGATTAGATTTTTACTGCGTTGTGTACTGTTGCTCATGTGTGTGCAACTAACGAATGCACAATACATTCAACTCAGCTCCTTTAGATCTCGCACGGTCTCGGACACGCTTGTTAAGGGCGAGAAGATTGCAGGTCGCGTTTCCGTTGCAGATCAATTCCGCAACACGAGCTTTATCCAAGATGGCACCGGAGGAATTGCGGTATTCAATACTCAGTTCCACAATGGCGTTCACATTGGTGACTCTGTTGAAATTTCGGGTGGTCAGTTGCAAGATTTCCAAGCTGTGAGCGGTCAACCAAAATCCGGCTTGTCAGAAATCGCTGGATCGCAGTTTGCATTCACAGTAATTCCAACTGCTTCAGCGCCACCGGTTGCTCGCATTACCTCGATTCAATCAGTGGGTGAAGCTGTTGAAGGTATGTTGATCAAGCTAAGAGGAGTGACATTCACAACGAGCGGCTCTTTCCAAGGCGATAAAAACTATTTCGTGAAGAACGCAAACGGCGACTCAATCCAGGTTCGCATTGACGCTGCAACAGAAATTGCCGTGAACAATCTTAGCATTCCTAATACAGCGATTGACCTGCAAGGTGCTGTATCGCAATTCCGCGGCACCTATCAAATCCAGCCTCGCTTTGCATCTGACATAGGTGCTAGCGTGGAAGTTGATACAGTCGACAAAGCCAAGACCTTTGATGTGACTGCTTGGAATGTGAAGCAGTTTATGAGTGATATTGACACAACGATCAAGGATAAGCAACGTCAACTTGAAAGTGTAAAGCGTGTGCTTGATTCTCTTGACGCCGATCTCGTTTCACTCGAGGAAGTTGCTAGCGAAAGTGGTTTTGCACGACTAGTTGATACACTGAAAACCGCTAGTGGATCCCGTCTTGCTTTTGAAGTCAAGCAGGACCAAAAGATGGCTTTCATCTACAAGAAGTCCGTCATTGATACCATCAGCTCAGGTCTGGCAGTCAATGGTGGTGCACAAGCATGGGCCAGTGGACGCTTTCCATTGCGCTTGACATTCAATGCGACAGTCAATGGTGTAACGCGTAAGCTTACTGCTTTTTCCATCCATGCCAAAGCAACCGGCGGTACAACAGCCAATGAAGATTTGCAACGTCGTACAACCGATGCAGGTACTTTTTATGAGTACTTGAATACGTTCTATGCAAACGATGGAGTGATCATCCTCGGTGACTTCAATGATGATGTCGTTACATCGGTGGTAGGCACGGGCAATCCTTCACCGTATAAAGTTTTTGTTGACGATAATGCTCATTGGAGTGTAGTGACAAAGGCGCTCAGCGACAAGGGACTGTCATCGTATCTCGGTTCTTCGAGCAGCATGATCGATCACATCATCGTATCCAACGAGTTAGCTCCGGCAGTGTATCGCACAAAGCTCGAGACACCGCAAGCATTTCTTTCGTCGTACACCTCGACCGTGAGCGATCACGTTCCGGTATCAACACGATTGTATTTGCAAAACGTGGTTGTTGATGTTAAAGATGAAGTCCTTGCACAAGATGGATTGCGCTGCGCACCGAATCCTGCAGGCGACAATCTCTTGATCGAAATCGAGAGTCAACAAACTCAGCACATGTCCGTCGATGTATGCGATATGCTTGGTAATGTCGTGTATAGTTTCGGTGACCTCTCTCTCGGCGCTGAACTGCGCGTCTTGAGCCTCAACACCAATCAGCTCGCGTCAGGTTCCTATATGCTGCGCACACACTCAGCGCAAAAGAGCAGCGTACATCCCTTTATTGTTCAGCACTAACTCCGATCACGAGCACATGTGCGTTTTTAATCATCACTTATTGAACTGGAGTTAGAATTGCGAAGCTGGACTGTAGAAGACTCAATCGAACTATACAACATCAATGGCTGGGGTATCAGCTATTTCAGCGTCAATCAACAAGGCAACATGGTGGTGCGTCCGCGAAAAGAGAACGGACCATCAATAGACCTGAAAGATATGATGGATGATTTGGCACTCAAGGATATCAATTCACCGGTGTTGCTTCGATTCCCCGACATTCTCGACAATCGTATCGAAAAGATCAGTGGGTGTTTTGAGAACGCCGCGAAAGAGTATGGTTATCGCGGTAAGTACTATAACGTCTACCCAATCAAGGTCAATCAACAACGTCCGGTTGTTGAGGAAATCGTTCGACACGGCAAGAAATTCAACATCGGTCTCGAAGCAGGTTCGAAGCCTGAATTGCACGCGGTACTGCCAATCATGGACAACTCCGAAGCATTGATTATATGCAATGGCTACAAGGACGAGGAGTTCATCGAGTTGGCATTGCTCGCTCAGAAGATGGGCAAGCGCATTTTTCTCGTCGTAGAGAAACTCAATGAGCTACGCCTTATTATCTCGGTTGCGCGTCGTCTTAACGTGACGCCGAACGTCGGTATCCGCATCAAACTTGCCAGTGCCGGTAGCGGTAAATGGGAAGAAAGCGGCGGCGACCAATCGAAGTTCGGTCTAAACTCCAGTGAACTGCTCGAGGCTATCGAACTCGTTCGTAGCGAAGGCATCATGGATTGGGTGAAGCTCATCCACTTCCATCTTGGATCGCAAATCACGAACATCCGTAAGATCAAAGCAGGTTTGAAAGAGGTTGCTCAGTTCTATGTTCAGCTGCGTCGAATGGGCTGTAACGTTGAGTTTGTTGACATCGGCGGTGGTCTTGGTGTGGATTACGATGGCTCACGCACTAGCATGGCGAGCAGTATTAACTACTCAATTCAAGAGTATGCTAATGACGCGCTGTACACGCTGATCGAAGCCGCTGATAAGAACGAACTCCCTCACCCGAACATCATTACTGAAGCCGGGCGTGCCCTTACAGCTCACCACTCCGTCTTGATATTCAACGTGCTCGAAACCGCATCCTTGCCTGTTTGGAACGAAGGAGTTTTTGAAGTGAGCGAAAGTGATCACGACTTGGTTCGCGATCTACATCGTCTGCTCAACGGCTTGAGTGCACGTACCATGTTGGAGACATGGCACGACGCACAGCAAGAGCGTGAGGAAGTTCTGAATTTGTTTTCGCTGGGTATGATTGATCTTGAAACAAGAGCAAAAGCTGAACGACTCTTCTGGACCATCGCCGTTGATGTGCAGCGCATGAGTATGGAAATGAAGCACCAGCCGGAAGAATTGCGCAACCTGCCAAAACTGTTGGCTGACAAGTATTTCTGCAATTTCTCGTTGTTCCAATCGCTGCCGGACTCATGGGCCATTGACCAGATCTTCCCTATTCTGCCAATTCACCGCTTGGATGAAAAACCGCAGCGCTTGGCAACTATCCAGGATATCACTTGCGATAGCGATGGAAAGATTGATCACTTTATCGGTGTGCGCGACTTCTCGCAATACTTACCGGTGCACGATTTCAATCCTGCTCAACCCTATTATCTCGGCGTCTTTCTTGTGGGTGCGTATCAGGAAATCCTCGGTGACCTCCATAACCTCTTTGGCGATACCAATGCCGTGCATATCGTTTGCACCAAGGATGGCGGCTATGAGATCCAACAGATTCATGAGGGAGAAACAGTCGAGGACGTACTGGATTATGTACAGTTCAGTGGCAAAAAGCTTGTGCGCACTATGGAAGCTTGGGTTTCTCAGTCTATGAAAGACGGAGTTATCTCACTTCAAGAAGGCAAAGAGTTTCTCGCGATTTATCGATCGGGTCTCTACGGCTACACCTACCTGGAAAGCTAAGCCTACTCACATGCAAGAATCAACGCCATCGACGAGCCCATCCAAAGGATATCATCGATGGCGTCTTGTTTTAGGATTCATCGTCCTCGTACTCGTCGCTCCCTACTTCATCATTCCCCACTATCAATGGCCTGACGGATCACCGTTTCTCGGATCGCATTGGTATAATCCCTACGAGAAACTCAACGATAGTTCGGCATGGAAGAAGTGCAACTTTCATGCTCATTCAAAGGCGTGGTCAGGAGTAACGGCCGGACAGAATTCCGATTCAGTTATGGACTCCGTCTACGCAGCCATGCACTACGATGTACTCGGTCCGTCCAACTACTTCAGTATGCGAAGTGCTAAAACAGTAGTTCGTGACGACAGCTCGGTGCTCCGAATACTTCCATGCTATGAACATGGATACAGTATTCAGAAATCGCATCGAATTGTGGTAGGTGCAGATGAAGTTGATTGGCTTGATATCATCACTCCGCAAACAGTTCACATCAAGCAGTTCATCTTTCAGCGCCTGCATGCTCGATCTGAGCTCTGCATTATGGCTCATCCCGCCTTTGGTAGACCGAGCTATACAACAGACGATGCTGCTACACTCTGTGATTATGATTGCATGGAAGTTCTCAATCACTACCGACGTTCAACGGCGCACTGGGATAGTGCATTGACTCACGGTCGCTGCGTGTGGATCGCGGCGGATGATGATACGCATGACGTACTAAATGGCTCTGAAACCGGCGTACGTTGGACTATGGTACAAAGTGAGAATACTGAACTGCGCGCCATTTGTTCAGCGATGAAGCAAGGACGTGCCTATGGCGTCGAGGGTAGGAATGGAACTACAGCCCTAGGTCTACAAGACCTCAAACTCTCATCGGACACTGCGACAGTTCGATTCGCAGGCAGACCGCGTTTTATTCGAGCGATAAGTGATGGAGGCCGAACTGTCGCGGAAGTGAAAGATAATTCTAGTCTCAGTTTAGGCCTCAACTCTGACATGCATTATCTCCGCTTTGAATGTGCAGATGACTCCTCGCACCTCTTTCTCAATCCAATCATTCGAACAGAATCCGGTCTTGAGCACAAGAAAGCCAGGATCAATATCGTTGCAACCACACTGTATTTTCTTGCCTTTTCCGCTCTGACTGCGATGCTACTTTTTGCCTCTCGTCGCAGGAACTAAGCGCAGCGCGCGCAGCGTACGACGATTCAACCGTAGTTTTGTGATCACGCTACAGCCTAAGCAATCCTCACTCACCATCTGAAGTCTATGAAGCGTCTCAATAGTCTCATCAGCGTTTCGATCGTCTCCCTCGTTTTGCTCTTTTTACTCGTTCCAACGCAGGCACAAGTACATCCCTTACGAAGCTTCAATTCCTTTGTTGAAGCAAAAGACTCAATGAGATTAGGATGGTTGAGCTACAGCACCTTTGGCTTAGAGCTGAATCGAGCGCTTGGCAAGCTAACGCCGCCAGCCGGTGAGGATGAGGAAGAAGAGTTGTCTGACTTCCCGAATCGCGACCAAGCTTGGAATTTCAAGTTCGCAGAGTTTGCCGACATTTATCGGTGGTCTGAACGAGCTAGCCTTAGTCTGCAATGTGGACAAGAGCTACTAGCAAACGAGCGCAATGACATTGGCTACAATCCACGTGCAATCGTATGGGAAGAGAATCTTTGTCTGAGTGGTTTGTTGAGTGGCTTCTCGTCAAGCTCGACTCTGCGCGTCTTCCATCGATGTAAGCACGATATCGACAACTCCGATCGAGAAGAGAATGATGTGATTGAACCCGGGTTTGTACAAAAGAGGACACTCATACTCGGTGGACTTAGTCTGAGCAGAGAACTCTTTAGCGATGCTGTGTTTGACGCATCATCCAAGTGGTCGTGCAATGCCTCGATTGCTGCAGAATATTATGCGTATAAGAGCGAGTACCGTTACCCTCTCGTGCAATTCAGCAACGCGTGGTCGGCTGCAAATGGAAGTGTGATGATCAATGCAAGTCTGGGCTATAAACTTGGTTTGCGAAGTGCTGTCGTTTGTCGTGTGTACAGCTCCGAGACAAGCTTTAGCGCGGCCAACAATCATCCGGCTGCCATGGGCAATTGTTCGCGCTTTGAGTTGGGATATCGTCTTGAAGGTGAGCAATCGGCTTTCACCATCGCACTTGTCAACGAGCGATTGTTTGATGAGATCGTTCGTATTTCAGCTGATCCGACAAACACGTGGTCAGTGATGATTGCCTTGCGACCGAATGGTATGTGGTAAGCTTTTAGAAAATTCTAATCACGACTCAGGACCAAACAGAGCTGTTGTAGCGCCACTCCACGCTTCACTATTGAAGCGCGCACCCATCATTGCTCCACGTCCGCTTCGCACGAGATTAATGGTCGCTGTCGGACTTGCTTCGTCATCGGGCCACATGATCATGCATCGTATCTCCAACTTGTTTGCGCCAAGTGGTGTTGGCAAACACTCGGCATAGTGGATTTTCTCCATCAGTACCCACACAGACCGCTGGTCTTCCGGAATAGCTTCGATATCGGCAGCTGTTGGATTTACATTCACACCTTTTCCTGCGAATGCATAGAGTGGCTTAAGTACGTAGTTGTCAAGATCGGACGGAATGCTTTGCAACTCGCTAATGAAGACTGTTCGTGGTACGCTGTGGTGGTGTAAGAACGGCAGTGAGTACTTACTCATTCTGAAATACCAGTTCGGATGTCCAGCCCATTCTACATCCAGCTCCTCACGCCAATCGAATGGGATCTGAGCGCCGCTCTCCACCATTTCGTCGACAATACAACGATTGTACACACGCTTGATTGGTTGCAAAGCCCCGCCACGCTCGTGCCACAGTATATTGCCAACTTTCTTTACCATGCGAACATCGGTAGCACCAACGCCAATGAGACGCTGAGTTGCAAGGAAATCAGGCAAGGTTTTTTGGTGCAATGGATCCAGCTCGAGCAGTGCAACGTTGTCGGGATGATGTCCATTCACAACAACTTTGTCGAAGAGATGCAGATAGTCATCGCGATGCATTTCTTGAAAGAATGGTGTGAACTCTGCTGAGATGCCGTATGCGCGCCGCAGATGCTCGGCGTGAAAAAGCTGATAGCCGAAGAGCGATGGAAAGCCTTGGAGTTCAACGAGCTTTGGAATGTAGGTGCCGTTCTCGGCAGTGACAGCAAAGTCCACAACAGCGAAATTCGGTTTAGCGCTTTCGTGAGGAACAGTGTATTTCTCCGGAAGAGCGCGATCTGAAAGGCGATGATAATCAGGACTCGTGCAAGCCACGACGAGTTCTTTGGCTGCAGTTGCGATTCGGTCGCGCAAGTCAATTGAACAAAATGCCGGCGCTTCCATGACGCGAAACTCAATCTGATGACCCAACTCAGAATGCATAGATTCGAGCAGCGCTTGGTGCTTCGCCTGATTGAACATCTCGTTATTGAATCGCTCTTGAATTTTCGCTAGCATATCAAGCCTCGTATTGTAGTTGTCCGCCGCAATAGGTTGCAACAATCGACGTTGACAGTAAATCCTCATCTGCACAGTGCAGCAAATCTCGATCAACAATCACAAAATCAGCATCGAATCCTGCCTGTAGTTTTCCTCGGCGATAAGCCATGTCTGCGGCTTGATGCGCCCAATCTGTGTAGGCCAGGAGTGCTGACTGTCGATCCAAACGCTCTGATGCGTACCAAGACTGGTCGTAGCCTGCAGGCAAACGACGACAAAAGGCGTCGATGCCTGTGAGTGGTTTGAAGGACTCAATCGGAAAATCTGAACCACCGCATATTTGAGTTCCGGCTGCAAGTAGTGACTTCCAGCGGTATGCATCAACGCATCTCTCGCCCAATCGCTTTTCAGCCATAGGTGCGTCGGATGTACAGTGAATTGGCTGGATGGAAGCAATGATGGAAGATTCGGCAAAGCGATTGACATCGCTCGCATTGACTATTTGTGCGTGCTCGATGCGAAGCAGTTGCGTCGGATCTGCAATGCCACTTCGTCGTAGATTCTGATACACATCCAAAACCAGACGATTGGCGGCGTCGCCGATGGCATGAGTTGCGACGTGAAAACCTTGAGCCAAGGCTTGAGTGCAACGCTCCTCCAATTCTGCATGAGTCAAAAACAGCAATCCATGTTCGTTCTGAACATCGCTATAACTCTCAAGCAAAGCGGCACCTCGAGAACCGAGGGCACCGTCTGCGTAAAACTTGACGCCAATTGTCTGTTGAAACTCACCGACGTTTGGAAGAATTCCCTGTTCCAACCATTCGAATTCTTGCCCCCGAACCCATGATTGCACTCGACAAGACAACTCGCCCTGTTCAGCTAATTCACGAAAGTGTTCAAGATGCCAAGGCATCACATCCATGTCGTGAATCTCAGTCAAACCTGCGGCCGAACAATGACGCAATGCAGTTTGAATGCTTTGTCGAAGTTGTACAGCTGTGATATCTGGGAGTTGCTTTGCAACAAGGTCCATGGCAGTATCAATCAAGATACCCGTTGCATGACCGGAAGCATCGCGCAGAATTGTTCCGCCTATTGGATCAGCCGTGTGATCATCGATTGAAGCGCGCCGAAGTGCTTCGGAATTGACCCAAGCGGCATGACCATCTACACGGCGCAAGTAGACTGGTGTCGAGGGGAAAAGTTCGTCGAGTAGAGCGCGGTGAGGATAGATGGGCTCAGACCATAATTCCTGATTCCACCCCATTCCACTCACCCACTCGCCGCGAGTGGCACCGTGATCGTAAGCTCGACGGGCGCATGCTTCAGCAGACTCAAGCCCAAAGAGCGAAAGACCATCCAAGACCATTCCAAGGCCAACGATGTGAGCGTGAGCGTCAACCAGTCCTGGAAAGACATAGCAACCTGGGTACTCGCGAACGCCACGATCAGTGCTGACTTTTACGCCGCCTTCAAACGCATCTATGGAATGAATCTTTGTGCGATGAATGGCAAGAGAACGCTGTGCTGGATGCTGAGACATAGCAATGGAATTATTCTAAATCAATTGTATCAAGTGGTGCTTCGTACTGGTGTCCCCACCACAGCAATCTAGCACTTCCCCTCTACCACGGCGTGTCGATTGTGCGAAGAAGTTTGAGATTAGTATCAAACTCGTAGCTAAAAGGTACACCGGTTGGAATATTCGTTTCAAGAATTCTTTCCGGCGTCATTCCTTCGATAAACATCACGAGCGCGCGAAGTGAGTTACCGTGGGCGACAACGAGAACATCTTTACCGTCTTTCAGCATCGGCTCAATGTGCGCGTGATAGTACGGGAGAACGCGCTCTTGGGTCATTTTCAACGACTCACCATTCGGCGGTGGAATGTCATAGCTGCGCCGCCAGATCTTAAGCTGTTCAGCGCCATACTGACGTCCGATATCATCTTTATTTAATCCTTGCAGGTCGCCATAGTGTCGCTCATTCAACGCTTCGTCTGATTGTGTGGGCAGGGTCAAACCAGCCACCTCACATGCTAAGTCAGCAGTTCGTTTTGCGCGCGTTAGAGCTGATGTAAACAAAGCATCGAAGTGACGTCCGCGAAGTTTTTCTCCGGCGGCGCGAGCTTCGGCTACTCCTCGTTCTGAAAGTTCAACATCTACCCAACCGGTAAAACGGTTTTCAAGGTTCCACACGGACTCGCCGTGACGTATGCAGGTTAAAAAAGCCATGGTAATGCGATTTAGTGATCGAGTTTGGCGGGTTGACACAACTCCATGAGCACACCGCCGGTAGACTTTGGATGAAGGAAGGCAATCAACATTTCGTGCGCACCGGGGACAGCGTGTTGATTGATAAGGCGTATTCCATGTTCGCCTAAGTAGCTTAAATCTCCCCCGACATCCGAGGAACGAAAGGCCAGATGATGAATGCCCTCGCCTCGCTTGGCAAGAAACTGAGCAATCGGAGATGACTCGTTGATTGCAGCCGTAAGCTCCAATCGAACACTGCCAACCAGAAATGAAGCAATATCGACTCCCTGATCCTCCACTCTTTCGCGATGGATTGCATCGTCGTTGAGTTGAAAAATGCTCTTGTACAAGGCTAAGCTCGTATCAATGTCATGCACTGCTATTCCAATGTGATCAAGCGCTTGAATCATGAGTGCTTTGTCTCCTGAAGTGAATCGAGAGCTTCTTCAGCCAATGCTAATTCAGCAGCCGTATTGATTCCCATGAGTTCTTGAAACTCCGGACAACAGAAGGCCATTACCCGTTGGTTTTGTGAACGAAGAATACCAATGACATCGGTCAAGTAATACTCGCCCTGTGCATTCACATTCTTTACTTCGCTCAATGCTTTGAACAGTACGCACGACTCAATCACGTAAATACCGCTGTTGATCTCCGCGCAGAGTCGCTGCTCTTCGGTGGCATCCTTATGCTCGACGATGCTTTCAAACTCACCATCAGTCGAACGAATGATTCTTCCGTAACCCGTTGGGTCAGGTGCAATACAGCTCAGTACAGAAACTGCTGCCTTGGATGCATAGTGATCTTGCACAAAGTCTGCGAGGGTAACTGAGCGAAGGAGTGGGACGTCGCCGCTGAGAATGAGCACCGGACCGTCAAAATCGCGAAGCGCTTCTTCGCACTGAGCGACGGCGTGACCGGTACCAAGCTGCTCTGCTTGCACTGCCGTCGAAACGGTTGGATAGTTCGCACCCAGATATTCTTGCACCATCTCGCGGTGATGTCCCACAACGACAATTGTGCGCTGCGGTTGAAGTTTCGCTGCTTGGTCGAGAACCCAGGAGATTAGCGGACGAGTGCGCAAGGCTGCCATGACTTTCGGAAGATCTGGATTTCCCATTCTTTTGCCCTTGCCGGCGGCAAGGACAATCACGGCCAATTGCTGCATTCTACGATAGGTTAATTGTGGTTGAAGAGGATCGTGTTTGCCTCAACGCTATGGCTTCGGCTGACGATGCTATTGTTCTCGTCGACGAGGACGACTGTTGGTGTAAAGGTCTTCAATTCGGCGTCTGTGACCTGAGCATAGGAGATAATAATGATGCGGTCGCCGGGTTGTCCCTTTCGTGCAGCGGCACCATTCAAACAAATCACTTTGGAGCCACGCTCACCCGGGATCACGTAGGTTTCCAGTCGTTCGCCATTATTGATGTTAACAACTGATACTTTTTCGTACGCAACAAGGTCTGCGGCTTCAAGAAGATCTTGATCAACCGTTAAACTTCCCTCGTAATGCAGTTCTGCTTGAGTGATGACTGCGCGATGGATTTTGGACTTAAAAATTGTTCGGGTCATGCCGTTTCACCGTATGAAGGTGTTGCAAATTACAATGCTTTGTCAAATGACGATCTAAGCTCAGCTCCATTGCGCAAAGCTATTTCTTTTCGTGCACCGTCAAATCGTGTATTTTCGCACAAATACTGAACCAAAAGCATGAAAATCAAACTTCAGCAGATTGCCCATGCCCGTAGTGGCGACAAAGGTGATGCCGTTAACTGTGGCGTGATTGCCTTTCGGGAAGAATGGTACCCTATCATCCGCGACGCTCTTAGCACCGAACGTGTAAAAAAGCACTTCGATGGTATTTGTCTCGGCGGAGTTGACCGTTATGAAATGCCTAATCTTTGGGCTGTGAATTTCGTTCTGCACAACACTCTAGGTGGTGGCGGAACGGTTTCGCTCAAGCTCGACGCCCAAGGCAAAACAATTGCATCGGCCATTCTCTTGATGGAAATAGAAGTTCCGGATGGAACGGTCGTAGGATAAACCTTCATAGCTCGTTCGTGCATTCTCGACTTCGTCGTTCGTGCTGAGTCTTGCTGAACAGTACCGTCACGTTTCAACTTTATCACACCATGTCTCCACAATCGTCAGTGCCTGCTTCGGATTCACGGGTCGAGATCAAGGCTTTGCAGCCGTCCGACTTTGATGATTTCATCAGTCTGATTTGTGCCCTGGCAGATTTTGAAGAGCTCGATCGTCCTGCATCTGACGCTATAGCCCGCCTGCGAGCTGACGCCTTTGGTGATCGTCCTCGATATGAAGCCTACTTGGCTCGTCGCGAGAATGGTCAAGCCGTCGGCTACTGCATCCTCTTTGAAACCTACTCCTCTTTTCTTGCTCGTCCAACATTGTACCTGGAAGACGTCTTTGTGCTGCCCGAAGCTCGGCGCAACGGAATCGGTCAACAATTTCTCCGTCACATTGCCTCCCTTGCCGACTCGCGTGAGTGCGGTCGTATCGAATGGCAGGTCTTGGATTGGAACGAGAACGCGATCAAGTTTTATAATCGACTCGGTGCAGCGCATATGAAGGAGTGGTATCCTTATCGTATGACGCGAGACCAGTATCGCGAATTCCTTCACATGTCTCGAAACAAGAATGATGAAGGTTAAAACCGGCAATTCCGCATTGATTCGTAGCAATACATGGCGAGTCCTTGTACTAGCTTTCATGCTCTTCTCTTCACGCGTTGTTGCACAAAGTGGTATGCCCTTTAGTGAGTTTTCTGCCAAGCTCGAGTTGTACTATGATAAGGCGATGGTTGAAGACGTGCGGCGACAGTTACCGCAAGGGACAGATTTTCGAGTGTGGGGATGGGATGTCGGTGACTTTAGTGGTGACGGCAACTTTGACGTAGCATTTAGCATTCGTCTCAACGACGATAAGAAGCGTCAAGTCCAGATGTACTTGTTTGTTGATATCGACGGCTTCCTCAACAATGTCTTGAGTGATCAATTGAGCTTTGTCGAGACGCCTTTGGAAGTAGGGATGGTGATAAAGAACAACACCTGTTATGTCACCTCCAAGATGCGTCAGTTCGAATGGAACGTGAGCGGCTATCGTTTTCGAGAAGGTGCCATTCTGCAGGTTGATCAATTCACGACCACGCGAATTGATCATTACACGAGAGAGTATTACTGCAATTTTCAAACGCTGAGACACGAGCTGAAGTTCCTGCAAACAGCCACCGGTGATGTGAATTTTGATGTGCAGTATGTTGGCATACCGTGTTATAGTCGAGGACGACAGACCTATCGCGGCTATAGCGCTCAGGCTGATGTGAACACGGTTGATTTCGTCACGCACGGATCGTATTACTGGTCGGGTCCTGACGACTGCTCCTTCAGCGTGCATTCCGTCTTCGATCAGAATTATCTCTACATGACCATCACTGTTCGCGATGATGAGCTTGTGACTGCGCGCTGCGATAGTTGTCCGGCTGACAACGTTGATATTTGGTTTGATACAACAATGCCGGACGATGAGAACGACCGCGTCTTTCGTCGCAAAGGACACCGAATGCAATTCCGCAGCTCAGCCGATTCAAACATAATTCGCATCACATTGCAACCGGGCGACTTCATGGAGAAGCGACCCAACATCATTGTTCGATCCAACGACCTTAATGAAGAACGTTTGCGCGCGCTGGCAGTAAAGCAAATCACGAAGAAGGTCGCTTTGCGTGAACATGGCTATGTAGCTCGCATCCGTATTCCCTTCTCGCTTCTTGGTTTTACCAAGGCTCCAGTCGATGATAAAGATGTGAGCCAGTTAGGTTGCACTGTTGTTGTTCACGACATCGACAACGAGTATCGTCCTGAAGAAGAAAGTACGCTGGCAACATCCCAAATCGAAGCTATGAATCCTTCCACCTTTGGAACTCTCTATTTGATCCCACAGGCACGGAATTTTGGATTGGCTACTAACATCTTCTCGGAAGCACTGATGAAAAACCTTTTGGATTTAGGCTTCTAATACGCTCACCACGTTGAGTCTGTAGTGACTCATTCACCAAGTCTTGACCATACTATGTTTCACAATCATCACGAACAGCGGGCACTCGAGGGACCACACTCGCGCTGGGAGGAAGCAAAATTTCTATGGCGTGTTGTTACCGAGTTCCTGAGAGGCTTTAGAACCTTACACTTTGTTGGTCCATGTGTGACAGTCTTTGGATCCGCTCGCTTTACATCCGAACACCCTTATTACAAACTCACGCAAACGATTGGTGCTCGCTTGGCTGATCTTGGCTTTACCGTCATGACAGGCGGTGGCCCGGGTCTCATGGAAGCCGCGAACCGCGGCGCCAAAGAAGCCGGCGGTGTGAGCATTGGCTGCAACATCCAATTGCCGATGGAGCAGAAGCCGAATCCCTACCTCGACAAATGGATAAACTTCCACTACTTTTTTATTCGTAAGGTTCTGCTGGTAAAATACTCTTACGCATTCATTGCGATGCCCGGTGGAATTGGAACAATGGATGAGTTATTCGAAGCTGCTACCTTGATTCAAACGAAGAAGGTCCAGCAGTTTCCCGTGATTGTTTTTGGTCGGGATCATTGGAAGGATGTTGAGGAACTCTTCGACGTCATGATGCGCGAAGGTGCGATCTCTAAAGAAGATCGTGACTTGTTCCTTTTTACCGACTCAGTAGACGAAGCAATGGATCACTTAAAGACGCACGCGCTTACAAAGTTCAATCTTAAGAGTCATGTGAGCTTACAACCTGTGGGAGTGTTAGGAGAGAATTGAGTTCACTAAAGTCGATGACTTGCAAAGTGGACTCTGAGGATGCAAAATGCTGCGATGAGCTTAGTCGTTGAGTACAGGATTTCCGTATCGCTCTAGAATCACTCTTCGCACTTCTTCCATATGCCATTGTGGTGTACTCGTGGCACCACTAATACCAACGCTTTCAGCGCCGTCGAACCATGAATCGTCGAGCTCACGAATGTCTTCTATGAAATGACATCGCGGATTGGCTGAGCTTGCAACATCATAGAGCACTTTTCCATTTGACGAATCTCGTCCGGCGACGAAGATGACGCAGTCGTGTGAATTGGCAAAGTTGCGAAGATGATCTTCCCGTCCGGACACCTGACCACAAATTGTATCCTTCGCATGAAACTCTATTGCAATGTCTTGCATGCTGTCCACCACGAATTCCTTCACGCGCTTCTTCAAGTAGTCTGCGATTGAGAGAAAGGTTGGACGATCCATTGTTGTTTGTGAGAACAACACGGTCTTTCGATCGAGCGATACTTGTGATACGGTTTCTTCGAGACTTTTTACAACGATACACTCGTCGCGACACACTCCACGCACACCAAGAACTTCGGCGTGATCCTTCTTACCAAAAACAACGACTTGATAGCCTTGTTCGTAGAACTTGCGAACTCGTTCTTGAAGTTTGGTTACTACCGGACATGTAGCATCGATGATTTCGATACCGTAGCGAAACGCTTGACGATACGTCTCGGGAGGTTCGCCATGGGCACGGATAATAACGCGAGCATTCTTTCCTTCGAGCGAGGGAAAGTCATTGACATGAATGGTGCGAAGTCCCATGTCTTGCAGACGAGCAATTTCCTTGGGATTATGGATGATATGACCGAGAACGTAGACATTGTCTGCTTTCTCGTCAGCCAAAGTTTGCTCCGCAATACTTACTGTGCGGACCACACCCCAGCAAAAACCTGAGCTACCGTCAATGTCTACTCTCATTTCAACTCTGAGCCATTGTTGATGATTTTATGTGCCAACTCGACGATTTGCGAGACCTGCTCCGAAATGCTTAGATGCGAAGTATCGATCACAATTGCATCTTTTGCTTGCACCAACGGACTGTGTTCACGACTGGAGTCGATCGCATCTCGACGTTCCAATTCTGCCGCAATCTCGTCTACGGAACGTCCTTGTAAGGTTGCTTCTGACAATCGACGATTTGCACGGGCCTGTATTGAGGCAATCAAGAAGATTTTGAGTTCGGCTTGAGGGAAAACCACCGTACCAATATCTCTTCCATCGACCACGATACCGCCGTGTTTTCCTAATTCTTGTTGCATGCGCACCAGACACTCGCGCACTTCAGCACGGGCACTGACGGCGGAAACTGCGGCTGTTACGTCAGCTTGACGAATTCGCCGACTCACGTCGTGTCCGTTCAAATAGGTGCGTTGTCCGCTTCTTCCCTGTTCAACGCGTATCTGAACCGTTGCCAACCAATCACTCAAATTTGGAGCTTCCGGTGCCAAGCTGGCTTCCATCATCGCCAAGGTGATTGCACGGTACATCGCACCGGTGTCCAAGTAGGTGTAATTCAGCTGCTCTGCTACCAGTCGCGCCGAGGTAGACTTTCCCGAACCTGCAGGCCCGTCAATTGCGATGATGATTTTCTTCATGTCGATCAGTTGTTCCCTTCACAAAATTACGTCTAAGGCTTGCCAGCGCACATATAAAAAACGGTCATCGACTGGAGAATGCTGTATGTCATTGATCTCTCCTATTTTGTAACAATCTACTGTTCATCATTTGAGCCAAGCTATGCGTCGCTTTCATCTACTGGTTCTTGTAAGTTTTTCCATGATTGCTTCAGTTGTGAATTCACAACCCTTGAAGCATCCGTTTCGGTGGGTCATGCCATTGAAGGACTCACTTCAGACTGAGAATCTGGTGAATGAGCCGCGCCATGCATTAGGACCCGACGATCGATTGCACTCGGCCAACGGTCAGTTCCTCAACGCCAAAGGCGAACGCGTAAAATTGTTCGGAACACTCTTAAGCTACGGCGCTTGCTTTCCGGACAGTGCACAGGCAATTCGTCTGGCTCGTCGATTCCGTCAACTCGGCTTCAACGCAATTCGCATGAAGGGATGGGATGGTTATTGGCTTTTGTTTAGCAACAATCCCAATCCTCCCTACTCCGCCACAACGATTAATCCAACCTACCAGCAGCGATTGGACTGGTTTGTGCACCAGTTAAGCCTGAACGGCATTTATGTTTTTCTTACCGGAACGTGTTTTAAACCTACACCTCTTGATGGAGTGCAGAATGCTGATTCGATGTCGTATTTCTGGAGTATGCGAGTCGCACCATACGTTGACAGGTTCTACCAACGAGCACACTACAATTTGCTTGGTCAATTGATGAAGCATACTAACCCATATACAGGGAAAGCATTCCAAGACAACGAAGCGGTTGCAATGCTCACTGCTACCGACGAGAGCACATTGATTGCCTATTGGCGCAACGATTATAATGAAGGCTCCACCAACCTGCTTTCCTTTTACCATCGACGAATGCTCGATTCAATGTTCTCGATGTATTTAAAGGCAAAGTACTCTACTGATGCTGCTTTGTTGAGTGCGTGGGGTTATGGTCTTCCGGACCAAAACAATCAATTCACAGATCCGGGATTTGAAGACTTGTTTACCTCGCCATGGCAAACCAGCATCAATACTGCCAGTGCCCAGGCGATTTATACGACGAGTGATGCTGAAAAAGTTGAGGGTAGCCGTTCTGCGGTGTTTAAGATCAACAAACCCGGACAGTATCCCAGCGACATTCAACTAACAGTTCGTGGACTAAAGATTCGTAAAGGACGTGCGTACAAACTTTCATTCTGGTCAAAGAGCACTCAGCCTAATCACAATGTTCGCATCTATCTGGTTCGTGGATCTAACCCCTACACCTCCTACGGACTACAATCGCTGACTACCGTCGGAACAACTTGGGCTGAAGTTAACGCACGCTTTATTGCCAATTCTGATGACGACGATGCACTCTTGATTTTCCAGTTAGGTGCTGCTGCCGGCGATATGTACTTCGACAAAGCAAGCTTTACTGAAGATCAACAAGTGGTTCTTCGAGCTAATGAATCAATGAACAATTATTCGATTTCGACTACTATCAACAATGCAGGTTTGAGCGCACGTCGCGTGATGGAGACGGTTGATTTTCTCAACCAAGTTCAAGAGTCGTACTTCAAGAATGTAAAGTCTTTCTTTCGTGACTCCCTCTCGAGCAAAGTCATGATTGGTTCAATGAGCTTTGTCAACAACCTCAATGACATTTACACGCAGCGCAATAGTGATTTCAGTTCGTGTGAAAGCTACCGTGGTTATTATCGTGTGGCACCTAACACTAATTGGGATAACCAATGGTCAGTCTATAACCTACTCAATGCAGACGACCAATACGGTTCCGCTGTGAGCACCATGACGAACTCGCACATTCGCGGTGTTCCACTTGTGATAACAAATGAGTTTTTGATCTATCCTTCTCCAAACCTAAATGAGTTGCTCAGCTTCCTGCCGATGTATGCTTCGTATCACGATGCAGATGCATACTTCTTTGGAGATTGGCTCTCCACAGGCTCGCAGCCTGATTTTGATAGTACATGGATCTCGAAAGGCGGAGTTTGGGAGATAAAGGGTCAGTATTCGCTGCAAGCTCTGGCACCTATAGTATCACAAGTGTTTCGACGTGGACTTATTCAACCGGGTATTGAACCAATTCGTTTGAATTACAATCGTGAACAACGATTGTACCCATCCTGGCAGCAGTACAACAATTACCTTTTGGATCCAAGTGACCAACGCATGGCATTCTTTCGTCGTGTAGAGATTGATTCATTCGACGCTAAGCAGCAGAGCGTTCTTCCCCACGTGATTATTCCTGAATTCAACAATCCGGGTGGACTTGACATGAGCAATCTGCAAACCGATACCAAGGAGTTGTTGTGGAATCAGCGTAACGGTTGGTTGCGAGTATCAACGCCACATTTCATGTCACTCACTGGCCGTCTGAATAATTCAATACAAACCTTTGATGGTTTCACTGTTGAACAAACCGATGCAACATCACACGCCACGATCATGTGGCTTAGTTCAGATACGAGCTCAATTGCGGCGTCAACAAAGTCTTTGATTGTTTTATCGAGCAAGTCACACAACACCGGTGCAGTAAGCGAAGGTGACAGCAGTCTGTGGCAAGGATGGGGTCGCGGAAGCTCTGAAAGCGAAGGTCTGAGCATGCGTATTAGCATGCTCTCAGATTACGACTCCTTAACGATCTATGGTCTTGATTCAAGCGCCCGTCGCAACGGATATGTCGTTCACGCCACTCGTTCCTCGAGCGGTCGTTTCAGTTTTGAACTCAATCAAGCACAAAGTCATTCCTTGTGGTATCAAGTGGAACAGATTCGCGTTCCGAATGCGGTTCACGACAATCAAAGTGTCACCGCGATCGACGTCTGGCCGCAACCGGCTGATGAATCCTTGATTGTCGATGTTGGAGCCAATGCTTCGAGTCCGGCAACAGTCCTTGAGTTACTCGATCTTCGAGGTGAGCGTCGATTGAGCATTCAGAACCCATCATCTACGGAGAGAATCAGCACTGCAAATCTGGAGTCCGGTTACTATTGTGTGCGGGTTGTTGGTGCTCATTCTGTGTTGAA
>JBGAUL010000002.1:0-272436 GCA_044228685.1 Chlorobiota bacterium | reverse complement strand
GTGAAAACCCAACAGCAACTCCCACCTTCAAATGACACTTGCTGCATGTCTAATCCTCACAACAGTCTTCAACTCGGGATCGATGTACCATCGTGCACTTGACCAATTGTAATCTTCTGCCAACTGCGCCAGACCGGCTTTCACAGGGTTGTCGTGGATGTAACGAATTTTAGTCAGCAACACAGTCCGATGTCTAATGGCAATAGCATGGAATCTTGAACTCCATACCTTGTACCGTTGACGACCTTTTTGATATGAAAGAGATTCAAAAAACGAAGTATCCTCGCCGGAGCCAATCATGCGACGGAACATCACAGAAGTGTACTTCTTGAAATCACGCATGAAGTCAGAACATCGTGGGTCTGAGTTAAAGAATACAATGAGGTGGATATGACTTGGCATGAAGACAAAGGCTAAGATCTCTGCGTCATACTTCTCGCAACAAAAATTCAGCGATTCAGCAGCCTGCCGGTAAAACCTCTCATCCACAAACAAGTGCTTGTGCATCTGAAAGGTCGTTGTGATAAAGAAACAGTTATTCGTGTGAAAGCCTAAGCGCATACGGGTGCTCATAGTTCAAGTGATTTGGTTGAACATTAGAGCGGTTGAAATAAAAGTAGCTGAGAGGATTCATGTGCGAAAGAGAAGGTTATGCACTTTTTGCGAGCAGCCAGTAGAGAGGCTGGACATGCTGTTGAAAAGTCGTTGGTGAGATGAAGCGACACGACGATCTTGAGAGTTGGGCCTTCCGTGAAGGTGATTTTGTTGAGCTTCTAGGTCTCTGCGGTGTCACGACGAAAGTCGTGACACGACGGTCAGGGGGCGAAGAGAATTGCTGTTGAGCGAGTGTATTCTTGAGTTGAGCTTCCAATCCTTCTGCGGTGTCACGACGAAAGTCGTGACACAACGGTTTGAGAGTGGAGCTTTGTGCCGGCATGCGAGCGTATTCTTGGGTTGAGTTTCCGGGCCTCGTGCGGTGTCACGACGAAAGTCGTGACACGACGGGCAGAGTGTGGCGCTTTATACGGGCATGCGAGCGTATTCTTGGGTTGAGCTTCCGAGCCTTCTGCGGTGTCACGACGAAAGTCGTGACACGACGGTCAATACAAGTGTCTGGATCTTTCTGTTAGAATGCAGGTGTATTCTTGGGTTGAGTTCCCACGCCTCCTGCGGTGTCACGACGAAAGTCGTGACACGACGGTCTCATAATCAAGGCCCACCTCACACGACGAAAGTCGTGACACGACGATCTCATAATCAAGGCCCACCTCATCTGCCACTTGACACCGGACTCTCTTTCCTTCAGCAACGCAGTTCTACGATTAGGCTCGTTGGACTATTTTGCGACTTCACCAATCGCTAGATCTATGGATATCAACTTTGTGCTCGGACATAAGAGTTTTCAGATGCCGTTGAATGTTTATCCGACGGGGTCGGTGGAGGAGCATGCGCAGTTTGAGGAGATTCAGAAGAACATGATCCGTCAGTTCGAGGAGATCTTTCCGGATCCCTTGGCTCCGCGGACGGTTGTCATTCTACCTTCGCTGACGCTGGATAGAGAAATCTTGCAGAGTATTCGTGGCGCTATTCACTACGAGGAACGCTTGCTTTGCTTGCTGATGATGCTTCGTATGCCGCGCACAAAAGTTATCTATCTCACCAGTATGCCGGTGTCGCCGGTGGTCGTGGATTATTACTTGCACTTGCTGCAGGGTATTACCGGACATCACGCCCGTAGCAGACTAACCATGTTGAGCTGCTACGATATGTCGAATCGTCCGCTGAGTGAAAAAGTTCTGGAACGTCCACGCTTTCTGCAGCGCGTTCGCGATTTGATTACCGACCCAGCCACAACTCACTTGACATGTTACAACATCACGCCGCTCGAAAAGTCCGTTGCGGTGCAACTGGGTATTCCACTCTTTGGAACAGATCCGGAGTTGTTCTATGAAGGTTCGAAATCCGGTGCGCGTAAGATCTTCCGCGACTGCGGTATTAAGCTGCCGGACGGTTTTGAGGATTTGCATACAAAAGACGATATCGTCGATGCACTTTGCACTCTGCGCACTCGCTATCCTGCAATGCGCAAAGCTGTTGTGAAAATGAATGACGGCTTTAGTGGTGATGGCAATGCGATGTATTCGTATCCCGCGATCGCTGATGCAGCAAGCATGAAGCAAACAATTGCGGATACGCTCGACCAACAATTGAAACCGGTTGCTTCAACTGTGTCACTGGAATTGTTCTATCGCAAGTTCCACGACATGGGTGGTATCGTTGAGGAGTTTCTTGAAGGTGAAGTGAAGATGTCGCCGTCAGTGCAGTGCGTCATCGGACCCAACGGTCGCGTCGAAGTGGCTAGTACGCATGATCAGTTGCTGGGTGGTGACGACGGACAGGTCTTCCTCGGCGCGATCTTTCCCGCAGATCCTGCATACGGTCCGCAACTCGCTGTCGAAGGTCGCAAAGTCGCCAAAGCTCTCAGCAGCAAAGGCGCTCTCGGTCGCTTCGCAATCGACTTCATCTCCGTTCAACTAAGCGATGGTTCGTGGGAGAATTATGCAATCGAAATCAATCTGCGCAAAGGTGGTACAACGCATCCCTACTTGATGTTGCAGTTTCTAAGCGATGGACAATATGATGCCGATAGCGGCAAGTATTACACCGCCTCGGGTAATGTGCGTATGTACTTCGCCTCAGATAATGTCATGAGCGAAAAGTACAAGGGTCTTACACCTGATGATCTCATCGACATCGCAATGCTCCATGGTCTCATGTACGATGGTGCAGCACAAGAAGGCGTGATGTTCCATATCATCGGCGCACTTTCTGAATTTGGTAAGATCGGTCTGGTCTGCATCGGTAGTACTCACGAACGCGCCAAAGCACTCTATGATAAAACTCTCGCTGTTCTCGATTGGGAGTGCGATAATCGCGGTTGAGTGAGTGGTGCACAATGAGCACCAGGTCTACTTACACACTATCAAGGATGAAGCGTGAAACGTCGTGAGTTTATCAATGCATCTCTTTTGTCGAGTGCTGCGCTACTGTCAACAACAGGTGTGCGTGCCACGCCGGCGCTGAGTCGTCTCGCACCTGTCACAAGCGGACCGATAGTACTGTCCACTTGGCCTCATGGTATGGCAGCAAACGATGCCGCATGGAAAATCCTGAACGCAGGAGGTTCAGCACTTGATGCAGTTGAAGCAGGAGTTCGCGTGAGTGAGGCTGATCCGGAAGTGACAAGCGTGGGTTATGGTGGATTTCCGGATCGTGATGGACGCGTCACACTCGATGCATGTATTATGGACGAACACGGCAATGCCGGCTCTGTGGCTTGTCTTGAGCACATCATGCACCCAATTTCCGTTGCACGAAAAGTCATGGAGAAAACTCCGCACGTGATGTTGGTTGGTGACGGAGCTCTGCAGTTCGCTCTGGATAACGGATTCAAGAAACAAAATCTCCTCACCGACCTCGCACGCGAAGAGTGGAAGAAATGGCTGAAGTCGAGTGCATATCATCCCTCAAAGAAGAATCACATCGACAAATCCAATCACGATACTATCGGCATGCTGGCTATAGATGCCAAGGGAAATTTGTCGGGAGCGTGCACCACAAGTGGGTTGGCTTGGAAGATCCACGGTCGTGTTGGTGATTCACCAATCATCGGTGCCGGTTTGTTTGTTGACAATGAAGTAGGGGGAGCGTGTGCAACCGGTAAAGGCGAGTCTGTCATTCGCGTAGCTGGCTCCGCGATCATCGTCGAATTGATGCGCATGGGAAAATCTCCACAAGAAGCCTGCGATATCGCCATCGAACGTATCGTGCGCAAACAACCTGACTGGCGTGAATTTCAAGTTGCGTTTCTAGCACTCAATCGTGCAGGTGAGATTGGCAGTGCCGCTCTGCAAAGCGGTTTTTCCTATGCTGTTTGTCGCAACGGAAAGAACGTGCTGGAAATGATGGAACAAATGGATCTTAAAACGAAGTAGGTCACATATCGTTTTGCGAGGCGCATACGAGTAAGCGCTCTGACTTTAGCCAACTGTTGTATGAGTTTGTTTGATTGTTAGTTGGACTGCGTCGCTTTTAACGAACGATGATTTCCTGTATCTCGCTCAAAGGAGATTCTCCATAAGGACTCATGACTTTCACGGCGTAGCGATAGCGACCATTTCCAACCAGATCTTTATCCGTCACTGATAGTTGTCGCGCATCGATTGCCTGCATTTGCTTCAGATCAAAATCCTCAAAGCCTCTGTACAGCACGAACCAGTATTTCTCCGACATCATCGCGTTGAATTCCCATTGAACGGTGACGCTCTTGGTTTTGGGATCGTAGGATAGACGAATGTTGCTGGGACTTGGTCGCTTGCCAGTGTCGAAAGGACGCCCCTGCACTGCCGCTGATGGCTCCGAACGAAGTCCCGTACTATCTATTGCCACTAGTTGATACTCATAGGTACTA
The DNA here is from genome assembly GCA_044228685.1 of Chlorobiota bacterium. Classification (GTDB taxonomy): domain Bacteria; phylum Bacteroidota; class Ignavibacteria; order Kapaibacteriales; family NICIL-2; genus JBBATK01. The sequence goes on along the minus strand of JBGAUL010000002.1, from coordinate 267,965 downwards.
CGTTTGTTTACGGTTTTGTCCTCATACATTTGATCCATTGCACCCAAGCGCACGAGTTCCTTCCACTCTTTAGATCCTTGAGCGCGTTTGAAGAGGATGTGATTCTTGAGATCATGACTGCGCGAGCGTGCCCAACGAAGTATGACGGTTGAATCGCTAACTCGAACGTCGATGAATTGAGGAGCCTGCGGAGGCACAACGTCTGGTCGCTTAAGCGCAAGAATCGGCGTAGCCAGCGAATGGAAGTAACGCGTATCAACTGCCACAACTTTGTAGTAAATGTATGGCGTCAGAGTATTGATCTGAATAGTGTCCACCATAATGGTGTCCTGCAACACAAAATTTGTGCGCTGCGTGAATTCATGCGTTGTATCGTTGGCCCACAAAACACGATAACCTAAGAGATCCTTTTCAGTTCCGAGATTCCATACAAGACGCACGACGCCGTTTGTATCTATTGAGCCATGAAGACCTCGCGGCATTGCCGGCGGGAGCGTGTCGTGGATGTCGACGTAGGCGGTGAAGTAATCGGAAACATTTCCGGCTGTGTCAACTGCTTGTACAGCATAGTAGGGCTCAGCCGCTGTGGCAGCCGTGTCCAGGAAAGTGAATGTCTTGGCCGGAACTAGTTTGTCATGCAGTGCTTTGAACCGCGATGCCACTGAGTCGCTGCGTAAAACAACAAAACCTGCAAGGTCTTTAGCCTCTGCACGCATCTCCCACTCAAGACGGACCATTGTGTTACTGAAGATCAAGGGCTTCTTCATCACCGGCGTTGGTGGTGCGCTGCGGTCACGGCCCATTGCTTCAACACTACTTGCCTGACTCAACTCTGCAAATGCTGATATGCCTCGAACGAAGTAGCTGTGCTTTGCATAGAACCCACAAGTGGTATCAACATAGTACGGCTCCATAGTTTGATTGAACTTCGGATTTTGAACTGCACTGATTGGCGTGGAGTTGAGTAAGATCTCCTTGCCTTGTGCATCACGACGATAGACGTTGAATCCGGAGTAGGGTAGAACGGGTATGTTTTTCCAGCGAAGAGTGACCTGACCGTGCTCCTCGGTCGCGCTAAGATTCATCGGCGGCATAAGTGCTTCGGCAGCTTCTGCTTTGGCACTCACATAGGCGGTGTCGATGAGATAGCGCTCGCTCTGTCGCACAGAACGTATGCGGTAGACATATTCATGACCGCGCTGAATGTTACGGTCAACAAAACGCAAACCAAGTGCTTCGGCAGCGAGGATGTCGTTGTCGGCAGCATACATCGCAAAGGCAAACTTGTTGTCGAGCTCTTGCGCAGCTAGTGCCAGGCTGTTGACGCTGCCATCTGAACCGGGCTGAGGAATTGAGACTTTGCCATAAAGACATTGCGCTGCAATTGCCGCATACTTATGTGTTGAATTGATGCGCGACTTGAACTCGTCCAAGGTCCAGGCTTTGATTGTTTGTTTGTTGATTACTTGAAAGCGCGTGACGTTCTTAGCCTCGTCATTGCTGACGTCGCCTCGTTCCACGACGTAACCAATTGTGTTGTACGTAAACCATGCGCCGGCCTTCGTTGGAGCCCAGCGAATCACGATGGAATCAACACCATTGCGACTCAGTGCCCGAATGGATGCCGTGCGCGCTAGATCATCATCGACCTGTGTAGTGTCGACGCTTCGCTCGCTATTGGTCTTCGAACTACTCTTTTTGTTCTGAGCATCCATCGAATGGATAATCAGACAGAGTGCGATAAGAACGCATACAACTTTCATGAGAGTGATCTTAGTAGGTAAATCGTTTTGTGAATGAACGCATTGGTGAATCCGGATCAAGACAAGCGTAGTAGTCGTATTTGAAACTCAGCGAGTATTGTCCGTGGAGTGGAAGAACATAGCTTTGGTTTGCAATGCGACGTAAGTGAGCGCACTCCTGCGGCGTGAAGCCAACGTCACCACCACCGCAGTACATACTAATAAGTGCAAGTGCTCGTGTGCGCAGCTCACCAAAATCGAATGGGATAAACACAGGTTGTTCGTAGGTGATTTTCCATCCGGAAGGTTCAGAGTAGGCACTCGTGGCTAAGCCCATTCCGCTTACTCCACCGCCCGGAACAGGGTTGTAGCGCAGTTGCGATGCAATGCGTGAGAGCATTTGCAATTGACGTTGCATGCTGGGATCACCCACTGCACTAATCTCATAATCCTGCAGTGGATTCGCCGTTGCCTGAGTCGTCGCCATCGTGCTCGTGCGCGCTATGCGATCAAACATGGTTTGATATCGGTAGCTAGAACCAAGAAGTGATCGAATGAATGTAAACTCGTTGTAAATCTGTGGCTCTGTGAACTTGCTGTGCCACTCGTCGCCGCGGGTGCGTGCACTGACGCTGATGAGCGGATGAATCAAGTATTGTCGTCCGGATACCTCAATCGTTTGATCCTCAACATCTGCAGGATCTACAAGTTCAGGACCGCTGAAATAGGCGTTGAGGAGCTGCATGTTGAGAAATGGCGGTACAGCATTCGTTGCGGTGTTGTTGATGCTGTTGACCTTTTGTTCGAGTGTATTATGACGACTGGTTTTGAAGAAATAGAGATAGAGTAAGTTTTCATTATCCGCTACTTGTCGTGCGAGATTGAATCCGGAAATACGCGTCGCGTTGATGGAAACAGTGTTGCCAAGACGAGCATAAATGGTGCTTGATAAAACTGCTCGAGTAAGACCGATATTGGCAATCGCACTTCCACCTAATGTGGAAGCGGGAACGTTGATGGTTGGAGTTCCGCGGTTGCCTGCACCGAGTCCGACGGTTCGCAGAGACGAACTCAACTCCAGCTTACGACGAATAATCTGCACAGCATAAATGGTGTTGTTCTCCAAGCTCGGAATGGTGTAGGAAATGTAACCACCACTCATACGCGACGGAGATACGGGACGTTCGCCAATAGCGAGTGGCGGCGGACCCGGAGCGTAGGACCAGTCGGAAGCTTCGGTGCGAACGTTGCCGGGAAGTTTTACGTATCTGACCTTGTACTCGTAACGGCTCAAACCACGTGAGGCGTAGAAGAGATCACTGCGATCGACCATGAGGTTGATTGATCCAGCCGGACACTCACCTTGCAAGTAATGACGTTGTCTGTTGCGCGGATAGGCAAGGTACACGTCGCTTGGTCGCAGCGAATCAGGCAAGGTCTCTGTCGTAAATGTCGAGCTCACCGTTTGTGCAATAGGCTCACCTCGTCTTGAGCCACCTTGACGCATCGCATTAATCCAATAGCGATCATTGGTGATGTATGCTGAAATACGCGAGCGGTATCGATTGGAATCAGCAGCACTGATATCGTTGCTCGATAGCGCAGCCGCATCGTCAAAGCGTTGTCCATACACAGTAGCTGTAGCGGTGTACCGTGCACGGTTTGGACGTAGGACATTGCTCGGAGAGAGAATTGCATAATGACGATCATTGGCGTCAACACGAGCTGGTAGGCATGCGACTGCCGCACCTGCTACTTCTTGGTTGAGACGGAACTCGCGAATACGCACGCGATAGGTGCGGATGTACGTGTTGCCGTCATTTGGATCAAGCTCCAAAATTTCAAATGGTCTCTCAAGCAAGAAGTTGCTGGCAATTGCCGGCTCAACGCCGATTGAGACGTCGGTTGAACCATTGGCCGGTGAGATCTCATTGATGAGATCGATGTTGGACAAACCACTCTCGACCGGTAATCGACATTCTTCCCCAACTTTGAATTGGAAGTTGAAGGAGCCGCTGATGAGTCCTCCAAGAATTGAGTAACGTCCACCAAACGCTCCCGACATCCAGGTTGGATTAGGTAATCCGGCTTGCAAGATGGCGGCGATTTCAGCGCTGAGAATTTCGTATCGCCCACTTACAAAGCCGAGATCAACATCGATGCCTACGGCCAAACCGAGTCGGGCGTAGAGCTGACCTCGTGCGTACCATCCATTGACGCCCATTGGCGCTCCGGTTCCTTCGCATCGGGCTGCAGAACCGTAGTTCATGAGTGAGACGTCGAAGCCGAAGAGTAGCTGCACCGATGCGTAGAAGATGAGGAAGCGCGCCTCCACGTTCATTGATGCGCTGGCACCGAAAGCGAAACCGTCGCCTCGACTCAATTGCTCCATTCCGCGGGCAGCAGGAGGCATGCCGCAAATGGCGACTACTTCAGGCGGTACGACCATGGTGTTTGGTAGATCGAGTCCGCACATGAGATAAGCTTGAATCTCAACCAAGTCAGCAATCGTGACGTGAATCTTCTCGCGCTCAGGATCGCCGACTTTGATGTACCAAGTTGTTGGAGCAAAGTGCATGACGGCATGACCGTGTCCTGTGACAACAGCCGCGTTGATCGTCACGTCAAAGTCGCCATGGAAAATCCTATCCGGAAAATTGTAATAGATATCCGCCACAATTGTCACCTTCGCGTCCGGTCGATGCATCACATCCGCAAGCATATATCCATCGCCACGCAAACGAATCTCGTTGATAGCACCACCGATGAAGCTGATCTCCAGTCGGACGTCGCAATTGAATGCATCTGACTTGGGCATGGTACCCATCGTGACCATTGCGTAGAATCCAAAAGACTCACCGGCATCGGAATGGAATGGTTCGTATCGTTCGCCCGAATTGGTTGCACCCGGAGGTGCCGACGAAGCTCGATCCGTAGAGTCACTTGAACCCGTTTGCGCAATGCCGCGCCGAGCATCAGCCTCAGATCGCACCACACGTCGCATGTTGTACCAAGCACCGCCACCAAAACCGTAGAATCCAACACCCGGGAACACAGGAATACCGGTCGCAAGAACTGCGCGAGCATCTACATACCAATAACGGTAGTCGTGAACGCTTCCAAATTGAATCGTTGCCGAGATCTCCACCATGTGCACGAAGTTGGCTTGTACACTGCCGCGGAAGCCATCGCCGAAGGTGGGATCTTGGTTGTAGATGCGGAGTTGACCGTTGACAATGACTGCACCGAAGTCAGCGTGAATGCCAACCGAGTCGAGTTGGAATCCGTCGAAGTCGATGTGCATCGGACCAGAGCCGACGACCACCTTGGACCAAATGGAGAAGGTTGCTCCACCGCTAATGGCGTTGTTACCTGGTTGAAGATTGACGCTGAGTGTGAATTGAATGCCAAGTCCCGGCAAACCTCCACTCGCACTGCGACTCACAATGTTGATGTTTCCTATACTCACAGGAAATCCCGAAACTCCGCCGCCACTGCCTGCGCTGCCGGAGCTTTCGTCAGGGCTCGGTTCAGGAGAAGGCGACATCGCGAAGCCGTGCTGCGGTGAAGCAAAGGACCAATGTTCAACCCGCACATAGGGTTCGACGGATTGTATGTGGAAGTTTTGAAAACTGATTCCGCCGAAACGTACACCGTGAACGGATCCAACATCTCCAACAATCGATAGTGCTCCACTGAAGTTCGCCTCAGCTTGGAAGCGAGCAGAGTTGGCCGTCAAACGAATGTATGAGGTTGGATCCAGCGTTAACTGCGCCACCCAGAGTCGGGCATTGATGGTGTCGCGTGGACGAATGTTGAAGCGGAATTCAACTCCCGAGCCGCTCGCAGCTCGTGCGATAACAGCTGAGTAATCGAGTGCAGAATCGGAGATAGGAATTTGGAAGCGTCCTGAAAGGAAGCCTCGTTCAAGCGACGATGAGACCAAGTCGACGCCAATCGTGTCAATACTTGCACCCCATTCGCCGAAGTTGCCTCGTGGGTATTGAATGACGTTTTCAAGACGAACACTGAGCGACAATCCGGTGCGATCGATGATCATGTCTTGAATGCCAAGCTTCATCGGACGATCTTCAGAGAAGGTACGCAGTTGCGATGGAAGCTGCATGAAGAGACGATGCATGTAGAAGCCACGCCAGGTGTTGTCTGTGCTGCCTCGATAACGCTCAGGGAAGTGAATGGTACTTGGATTGTCGTGATCCGAAAAGTCTAGAACGATGGTATCACATTCCATGACAAAGTCCGGCGCACCTGCCGGCGTGAACTTGTCCATGGTTGCTTCCGCAATGAACTCACCGCTCGCTCTGATCAAGGTTGTAAATGTCGCCTTAGCGTGATCAGTTTCATTGACGCTGCCGTCAGTTTCAACTTTCTTAATCCAGGTGCGTGGGAAATTGACTTCAGCTTTCACGCGAATGAATTCAAAACCATTGCAACCGAATCGTGCGAAGGTTCCGGAATCAGCACGGACAGATCCGCTTGCTTCGCGTGGAGCTAGGAAGTGGAATGACCACGAGGTGTCGCTTGCGGTGTAGCCGAGATCATCGACCAAACCAATGTCGAAATCGCGACCAAAGCCTCCGGGGTAGAAGCAGATGTTGCGCGCGCCAAAGCCAATGCGTTCGCCAGGACCAAATGCAGGCATTGGAAATGACAGCGCTGCATTGAGTCGTGCTTCGCGTGGCTTGAAGACCATTCCAATGATCCCAATCACCACGCGCTGTCCTTCGATTACCCTATCAAATCCAATCGGCAGATTAACCGGCGTGCCCATTGCAAGATTGCTGACCAATCGTGTTGCATCAGAAGCTATGCCATGGAGCGATGTTACTTGCGAGCTCGTTAGACCTAAGGCAGTACCAAGATCGTTGGCAACACTGGCATTGATGGGCGATGAAGGTGCTTGCACAGCGCGCATCTCACCCTCAAACATCTGCGCCTCATCATTGACCTGAATGTTGTTGAATTCAACTTGGACGCCTCCACGGAAAACCGGAATGTTCACCGTCGCAGCACCACTGAGTGAAGAGCCGGTACCGCTAACGCGAGTCAGATGTGCAGTGAATTGTCCGACGCGGATATCGTCACCAATGTTAAAGGTGCGAGATGAGGGCGTCGTGCTCGACGGCGCCGCTGCAATACAAGCATCAGAGCATCCTTCGCGATAAGTGAAGATGCCGTCTGAAGAACTGATCTCGGATAATGTGCATCGCTGACCATCATTGCGAATCGTTGCACCATCCACTTGCATGGTGAAGACCCACAGATAAGTCGTGTTGTTATGCGCTTCGAAGCGATATGGAGCAGAGCCATTGACAAAGGGAAGATTGTAGTAACTGCGGGAGCTGCTGCTGCCAATGCCGCTTGAGGCGACGATTGCAGCGGCTTCATGACCGGAGAAGCGTTCGTCGACAAGTGCCGGACGACCCTTCACCGTCGCCGGATCTTCGCTTGCTGATGCCATCTCCCAGATTTGTAAGCGTCCTCCTCGTACTGCATTCAAATTCGTCGGCGGATTGGTCGAAATCGAGAAGCGCACATGTGGTCCACCACTGATTGTTGCTCGATTTTCCGGCGCAACTGGTTGAATGCGAAAACACTCGCGCGGGTCGATTGGACTGCCGCCGATATTGAACTGCCATACCGGACCCTGTCGATAAATACGATTAGTGTCTTCGGGATTACAATACTCAACTTGCCAGTAGTAGGTGCCTGCACTGAGATTGAGGTGATCCATGCGCTTGCGACCAAAGAGGTCAGCCGGATTATCTCCGGTGACAATGTTGTAGCGCGGAGATACGGTCGTCTGTGAGGCAATAGCCGATGACATATCTCTATTTCTCGAGACCTTTACGCGAACAACTTCGTAGGCAATTCCGAAGTCCATGGATGCACTGCCGCGTCCCATAACATTCATCAAATCATTCGGCGTGTACATGCTCTGCGCAGGAGCCGGAATGTCGTAGAGCAAACTGAGGTTTGATCCATCATCGACAGTGGCGTTGTTCGCCGGCTCAGGATTGACGGGCATCTTGAGTCCGATGGAAAAACTCTGCGTCGACGTATTTGCCGTGCGCGTCTGCTCAGCTCCGTTCTCGCTGCGAACGAATTGTGCGTCGACGTTCCAATCATAAGCAGGACCTCGACGAAGACTTGCGTTGAGCGGTGCAACTGATCCTGATTCTGTGCGCCAATTGGTTATGATCAGTCGAGCGCGATCTTCTTGTCCGGCGCTCAGTCCTTGTGCCGATAGTATGCCGCTTCGCCAATTCAAATCACGACTGTTATCTGTTAACGCTGATCCACCGCGTTCACGAACATGCAAGGTGTATTGCATGTTGCGGACTTCGCTGCACCACGGTCCCCATTGCACAATGAGATGTGGCGGCAACCACGGAATAGTATCCGTCGCAGCCGGAAAGTACGCCGTCAAGGTCATTGGATTCACACACGATGCGCCCGCCGTTGATCCACCACCACCGCCGGAGCTGCTGCGCGTAAAATCAAACAAACCAATCTCACTCTTGCCTTGTGTGCCGCCACGAGTGGCGATGGGCATGCGATATTGATCTACAACTTGAATCTGCCACGCGAATCGAGTGAAGCGTGGGACGCTGCGTCCGATGAGATCAACGAATGGAGCAAAGTTTGGCGTAAAGACTTTTGATGTAGTAGGGACGAATTCATCCAAGACCGTTTCGCTTGCAGTTGCGGCATCAAGAGCGGTGCGAGCTTCTTGTCCGTCGACAACGCCCACTACCCGAATTCTATACTGCGCACTCGTGCCCGGTGCAAGAGGAAGAGCCGGTTGCCAGGTAAAGGTTTGTGCCGTGTTGACGTTGAGGTCGAAGATGTTGACGGGATAGATGAGAACCGGAGGATTAGGCCAGACGATGGTGAAGTAATCGCAGAGACGTCCGGTTGTGCTGATTTCCGTACGACGATCGCTCTCAATCAAATGCACGCAATAACTGTAATCACCTTCGGGAATCGCTCCTGCTGAGGCAACGCTGCGTTGCAGATCGGGATCGGCGTTGATGGCGTTGTTGCAGATAAGCTGCGGACCATTGATCACGCGGGTTTCTCCGCGACGGATGCTAAACACCGGCATACACGCGTGCGCATTATCGGTGTGGGCGGACTGTCCGGTGGTGGTATTGAGAATCTCAAAGCCAATCACAAAATTGTTCAGATCACGCGTAGCGGTGACGCTGACAGTAACAACAGATGGATCTGTGCGCCATGTCGAAAGAGACAACGGCACCGGTCGACGCACACTAACGTTGACCACAGCATCTTGAGCATGCATTGCAGTGTTACTGAAAATGCTGAGCAGAAGCAGGAGGAAAAGGCTATTGAGTTTTTTCATGGTCTAAGCCCAAAGGACGTTGTATCAAATCAGAAGGAGATCGAGTACTGCAGACTTGCTTGTAATTCACGGTAGCTCGGTATGCCGCTAACCGTGTTGTAATCGTAGCTGTTATTCATGAGCGACAATGTGAATGATCCCCACTTCTCCAGATTGAGTGTTGAGGATATTCGCGCCATCAACTGTGTTGAATTTGATGTAGAGTGAACAATGTTGAAACCCAGAGTAGCACTCAGCATGATCATGTTGTCGTGCAGAGAATAACTCGCGGTCTCATTAACTGTCGTAATCTTCGTTTGAATCGCCGCTGTTGAGAAGGCGTTGTAGAATGCCGTGGTCGTCAACGAGAGTTTCGAGGGCAGCGAAATCGAGTGCACAACTGACACCGATGAAGAGGTGTTGTTTACCGACGCTGCACTGTACTGATTTGCATCATCACTGTTTTGATACATAATCGTCATGCTAGCGGTATTTACTCCACCGAGCCAATCAAAAGAGGCGCGAGGAGAGATCATGTACATCTGCGAGATATTCGAGACTTTGAGTGTGTCATTGACGTGAGTTGACTTCATGCCGTAGTTCGAATACATGAGGTCCATGCCTAAGTGCTCATTGAAATTCGCGCTGAGATTAAGTGATCCAATTGTGCGGGTCGTTGGAGCGAAGAGTGTGTTGCGCAAGTTGTTGGTGCGTTTGCCATAACTCAGTCGAATGAACAGCGCATTGTCGAAGAGTCGTGCAGAAGGCGCAACGCTTAAATCAAGAACATCATTCGGCATCTGAACATAACCGAGTGTTACAAAGCCTGGTCCGATCCATTGCGCATCAAATCGAACATTCCAGCGCTGCGAAGGTGTGATTTGCAAACCGGCTTTGAATGCTCCATCGATACTGGTACTGATGTTTGAACCGACTGCTTGTTCGGCGACCAGGATGCGATTGGTGCTATCAGTTAGCGGAGCCGTGCGATCGCTTGTGAACACGCTTATCGCACCCTCTGTGTTGATGCGAAGAAAGTTATCGAAAGCAGCAACACTGAATTGCATTGAGGTTGCGAGGTTCTCTTGTGGTTTTTGTGTTGTGCTATCGGCGCGAATTGATCCGATTTCATCCTGAGCATGCATGACCGAGATTCCAAAGTTGATGCCGTCGTTGGAACCATAGCCGAGCTTCACGCCAAGACAACGACGTTCGTATTCGCCGGTATAGAAATAGACAGGATCCGGATTTCGTGCTTCTCGAGTCAAACCGTAGAAAGCTGAGATACGGACATTGCCCGGCGTCAGATCAAAGCCACCACCAAGGATACGTGCATCGCCAAAGGTCAAGTCGCTGAACCTGGTTGAGAAATATCCTGCATGCAGAGTGAGCCACGAGCCAATGCGAGGATTCACGCCAAATTGATTGAAGGGCTGACGATATCCCATGCTGTTGGAAGTCACGTAGGCTTCAAAAGGCAAGTCAATTTGATTGAACAGGGTAATAGTCGTACGAAAACTCGCACGATGAACGAAGCTTGGAAGACGAGATTGATCTAAGCCGTTTTGGTCGTAGTAGTCTGAGGAAAGACCGAGAGATCCGGAGGCGCGAATCCATGAATCATCGGCAAGAAGGGTCGATGCGGACAAAAGGAAGGTCATGCATAGGCAAAGCCTGAGCAGCCGAACTGAAGAAAGAAAACAGTGTAGTGTTCTTTTTACTACGCTCGTACGTCGCATTGCCATTTCGCCTAAGTATCACAGTGCCAGCAACTCATCACCTAATACGCCTATTCCAAATCTCAACCAGAGTTGAGAATGCCGCAGATATAGTGCCAAAGCACGAGCTCATGCTGCACAAATCAAGGAATACTCGGCAAGTACCCATTTGCGACAAACTCAGGCCCTTTTTGAAGGACATCTGAGGACGCTAATAAAAGATGAATGCTGTGTGCTATGGAAGCAGGACGCCGCGGACGGTGTATTCTGAGACAGAGTGAGTGACTCAGTTCAGACGCTGCAATCAGTGCAAACAGAGATAGATGCTGCTCTCTCAAAATAACAACTAAAGAAAGCTCAGGACCTGAAAAAAACGCTCATGTGATGAACGTTGTTGTTGGGCTAGCAAAGTGGGGGCTAATCTCATCAACGTTCGACGCTGCTTGCGCCGAGTTTCTTTAGAAGATCGAGCCCTGCAATTCTTCTTTCTGTAGACGTGCGGCAGCGCGTTGGCGACGATGAATCCAGTAGAAGATTGATGCGCTTCCAACAAGCGGCATGAGTGCCAGGAGCAGGGTTATGCCTTTGTATGCGGAGATTGTGTTTTCAGACAGACCTTGTCCGCCCTGACAGAGCGGACAAGCCGTCATGCTAATACCATAACACACTACAACAAATACCGTCAACAGCCGTGCGAGAGATTTCATATCAGCTTAGATATACGAGGAAATACAAGATGGGCCATACGGCTACGACGAAGTACCAGTAGAGACTACCAACACCAACGACGGATACCTTGTCCGTCTCGCTACGTTGAGATTTGAGCACACGCAAGAGCCATCCAAGAACAATCAAGCCTGCAACGACGTGAAGAGCGTGAGCACCAATGATCAGGTAGAAAAAGGCACCGTATAAACTTGTGTTTGAGTTAAGACCAAATGCGAGCAGTCGCATCCATTCATAGCCTTGCACAGCTAAGAACGTGCTGCCGAAGACCAATCCGAGTTGAAGGTAACGTCGCATTGACGCAAGCGACGAATCTGTCTTTCGCTGTGCACGCAACACGAGTATTCCGCTGAGAATTAAGATGATTGTATTGACTGCCGTCATTTCAACCGGGAGTCGGGGTTGGTCAGCAGGTTGCCATGCCGGTATTGAAGCGCGATTAACGATGTACGCGCTTATGAAACCTGCAAAGAGCATACACTCAGTGGTGAGCAAGAAAATCATTCCCAACACACCACTGGAAATCGAGGAGCGAGTGCGAGGAAAGCTTAGTTCAGCTGTTGGTTGCATTGCTTGAATTCAATTAACGTGGAACAACATCAAGTCTGCTTGCGGTGATATCCGGGTAGATGCCAAAGAAGAAGGCGATTAAACAGAAGAACACGGCAGCGACGGCAATCCAAATCAGCAATGGTTCAAAGCGAAGGTGCATGAAGTTGCGCACGACGAGCGAGGCTTTCCATGCGGCTGTGACGAAGATGAGTATGACGGCGTAGATTGGCGAAACGAGGTATCCCACGACCAGACTGATACCGAAGAGAACAAACAGGGTAATGAGAACTTTTGCGTAGTTAGGATGACCATGATAATCGTGATCTGGATCCGGAAAACGTAGGCCTGTAGTTGAGTGAGTTTCCATGGTTGTGATGTTTCAGATTGATATTCGAGTGAAGAGAATTACTTGGCGATATACAGCAAGGGAAAGAGGAAGATCCAGATCAAGTCGACCATGTGCCAGTACATACCGGCAAGCTCGACGCGATGCAGGTTCTTGCCCTTGCGTGCTTGAAGAAGTGCCAAGAACATGACGACCATGCCGGCAATGACGTGCGCTCCGTGGAGTCCGGTCATGAGATAGTAAAACGACCAAAACAACGATCCGATGCTGTCTCCTGACTCATGTAGTCCCGGACTTGCAAAGGTGAATCCTTCGCTGATTTCGTGGTAGTATTCAATGCTCTTGTTGACGAGGAACCACACGCCGCCGAGTATGGACATGCTCAGCCACAAGGTGACTTTTGACAAGTCGTGTTTGTTGGCAGCTTCGTGAGCTTTCACAACAGTGAAGCTACTGGTGAGCAGCACTGCGGTGTTCAGAGCACCAAAGAAGGTTGAAGTATGAGCTGCTTGGTCTGCCCACTCCGGGTAGCGAAGTCGGTACAGGATATAGCAGCAAATAAGTCCGCCGAAAATCATGAGCTCGCCTGCAATCAGAACCCAGAGTGCTAAACGACCCTGCGGTACTCGCTCAATAGGCATTGACAGTGATTGTTGATGTTGCATAGTGTTGAGTTCTGTTAGTGTCTGAATTGTTTAAGCCATCTCAGCGTATTGTGGTGTGAAGTCGCTCTCTGCATCCGGCACGCTATACTCATAAGCACCGCGGAAAACTTCCGGAACACTAGCAAAGTTTCCATGAGGCGGTGGTGACTCGGCAAGCCACTCAAGAGTATTGGCGCGCCACGGATTGCGCTCAGCTTTTTTGCCGGCTCGCAGGCTTATCACAATGTTGATGATGAAGAGTATCTGTGTACAGATCAGCAGAATGGCACCTGTCGTAGCAATCTTCTCGAAGGTGATATACGGTTCGATGTTGATGTTACTGAACATGGAGTAGTCGTTGATACGACGATGCTGTCCGCCCAGTCCATTGAAAAACAGCAAGAAGAACGTCATGTTGAAGAACACAAAGGTCAACCAGAAATGGATGTAGCCAATCGTCTTGTTCAACTCTCGTCCGCTAAACTTCGGGAACCAATAACAGAAGGCTGCAAAGAAGCCGAAGAAGATGTCGGGGAAGAGCGTGTAGTGGAAGTGTGCTACCACGAAATAGGTATCGTGTGCATAGATGTCAAATGCGTTCGATCCAAGAAACAATCCCGTCATACCGCCAATCAAAAACAATCCAATAAAACCCAGCGCCCAAGCCATTGGTAGGCTGATCTTGATTTTGCCACCCCAGAGCGTTGCAATGAACGACAAAAAGATTCCGGCAAAGGGAATGGAGATGATGATTGTTCCGATACTGAAGAAGGTCGCCATGCGAGGATCAATGCCGGCAATGAATTGGTGGTGAGCCCACACAACAACTGACAAGACTGCTGAGAACAAGGCCAGATAAATCACCTTGCGATAGGCAAAGAGTGGCTTGCGAGCAAACACGGGGATGATCTCACCTAATACACCCAACGAAGGAAGCAGGAGCACGTACACTTCGGGATGACCAAAGAACCAAAAGAGGTGTTGGAAAAGGATGGGATCACCGCCGCGGGCAGGATCGTAAAAACCGGTTCCAATGGTGATGTCAAACAACAGCATGAATGCCCCTGCCACCAAAGGTCCAACGGAAAACATAAAAATCACGGTTGCGATATTGAGAAACCACACAACCAAAGGAATGCGGAAAGCCGTCATTCCGTGCGCTCTCTTGTTGATCGTCGTCACAACAAAATTGATTCCACCCATAAGCATCGCGGTGAATTCCACAGCGACGGCGAGAATCATGAGTGAAACTCCGGAGAACAGAGCTTGAAAGAAGTGCGGATGTGTGTTTGTATAAGCGTTCGCTGAGAGTGGCGGGTACATCGTCCATGCGCCGCCAAATGCTCCGCCGGGAACAAAGAAGGATGCGACGAGGATGATGGCACTTGCCAAGAAGAACCAAAACGAAAGCATGTTGAGTTTGGGGAAGGCCATGTCGTCGGTGCCAATCATGACCGGAATCAAGAAGTTTCCGAAGCCCGCGAGAAGAATGGGCATCGCAACCCAAAACACCATGATCATACCGTGACAGGTTATGAAGGTGTTGTATTGGTTCGCTGCGAGCTGTCCGAAAAGCGGAATGTTCTCTCCCGGAAACGCGAGATTATATCGAAATACATAGGCTAGAAATCCACCAATGACGGCCATGAGCAGACCGGTGAGTGTGTATTGTGCCCCAATGACTTTATGATCTTGCGAGAAGATGTATTTCTGTACGAAGCTGAGTTGATGATTTGAGTGTGTCATAGTTTCAGTGTGGAGTTAGTGAGCAGCGTGCTGAGCATAGAGATCGTTGATGTACTTGTTGAATTCCTCTTCAGACTCAACCACAATGAAGTTTCGCATTTTGGAATGGGCTATGCCGCAGATCTCGGCGCACGAGATGTCGTAGGTACCGGTTTTGGTAAAATTGATCCAACGCTTGTTGGTGCGACCTGGGATGCAGTCTTGTTTGAGACGGGTATTGACGACAAAGAAACTGTGAAGAACGTCTTTGGCTTTGAGTTCAAAGACGATGTTCTTGTTCACCGGCACGTGCAGACTGGAGTTCATTTCGTCGATGGTGACGTCGTCTTCCGTTCCCATCTTTCCATCCGGTCCGGGATAGGTGAAAACCCAGTTCCACTGTCGTCCGGTGACAGTGCACATCATGTCAGTACGCTCCGGCAGATTCTCAATTCCCTCCCATACATCGTGCTCAGCAAAGAGAATCACGAAGTCGCTTCCGGCTAATAAAAGCAGCGGAATGACAATCCACTTGAAGTGCGATGATTGCTCACCGGTGATGTACTCTGCTTTGTCAACACGCGAGTGATGACGTTTGTAGAGAGGATAAAGCAAAATGAAAAATGAAATGACGAGTGCCGTTCCTACAAAGAAGAGGATCAGCCAGAACAAGTGGTCAATGCCTTGACCATAGGTGCTAACGTTTTCAGGAAAAATTCTCATCGTGATATAGATAAATGCGTGTTGTACATATTCATTGCAGTGGAGATTTCGATGCAGTTACAAGCCGCTCTCAGCATCACTGCGCTTCTTGAGAATTACTGCTCCAATAACTACCAGAGTTAAACCGCCCAGCATGACGGAGAGATATCCTCCAAAACCCAATTCGTCAAGCATGGTGTGTTGTTTTGCTTGAATGTCTGCATGCGTCTCGGGATTAGCAACCAAATGACCATGCTCACCCATCCCCGTCTTCGCATGTGCAATGGTCTTGGTTTCTCCCGGATGGGTTTTGAAATAGGCAATGACTTCCTTGATCTCATCTGCCGAAATCGTGGCATCGGGCATGATCATGTTGTCGTTCTCTTTGAACAATCGCACTGCGGATGTGTCACCGGCAGTTACCAAGGCTTGCGATGATGTGATCCACTTCATCAGCCACTCTTCGCTGTGTCGGTCATACACATTCTTTAGATCGGGTCCGACAAGCTTGCCCTTACCAAT
This sequence comes from Chlorobiota bacterium, assembly GCA_044228685.1. GTDB lineage: Bacteria > Bacteroidota > Ignavibacteria > Kapaibacteriales > NICIL-2 > JBBATK01. The sequence goes on along the minus strand of JBGAUL010000002.1, from coordinate 251,922 downwards.
GCTGTGACAAGGAGAACAGGTGGCTTTGAAGATTGCCTCGCCTCCTTGCGCACTCAGCGTTAGGGATATGCCACACATAGCAATGAGCACTCCCAAAAGTTGATGTACTCTCATACGTACTTTTGATTTGTTGTACTTGACTGTCGTGTTGTGCCTGTCCGGAAAAACCTCGGACAGTTTGGTACCGTTCTATGATGCTGCGCATCAGACTGTCACTTCAGCGCATTCCCACTGTGTCCTAAGGACGTCCATGCGCTGTCGCTGCCATCCGGTCTGCATCACGGCTTCTCTCGAAGAGAATCTTTTCAAAGGCACTCAGAGCGAGTCCCTGCTTCCGTATGTCAAACCAGAACAAGTGAATATACGAGAATAATAAGATAATAACACTTTATTATCTTATTCATAATTGAGAAATCTTCCTTTGGGCGCTTAGGGAGTTGGTTGGGTGCAGTCATAAAAAACCCGAGGCAGGTATAAGGACCTGCCTCGGGCTGAAGTAGATAGCATGAAAAATGCTGATCTTTAGCTGTTTTGCGGCATTCTAGCGGGGGAAGTAGAGCGCATTCCAGCGATGACCGTCGAGGTCGGTGAAGTTACAGCCGTACATCGGACCATCCATTTCGGAAGGAACGTGTGAGCATTGTCCGCCGGCTTCGACTGCCAGACGAGCTAGTTCATCGACGTGTTCCTTGCTCTTTGCATCAAAGCAGAGCAGAACTTCGTTGGACTTGTTGGCATCTGATACGGTGTGGTTGATCCAACTTTGGAAGACTGACTCTTCAGCAAGCATGACAACGACGTTCTGGTCGCCGATTTTCAATGGCGCCATTTGTGGGGTGTTTCCGGGTCCACCGGAGATGTGAAATCCCATATGGGTATAGAAGCTCTTCGAGCGTTCTAAGTTCTTAACCGGAATACCGAGCCAAAATTCTTGTGGCATAGTTGTATGTGTTAGTTGATAAATGTTGAGTTATTTCCAAGAAGCAAAGAGCTCGTCGAGTCGCTCATGACCATCCTTCACTCCCATTTCCATACCGGATGCAATAATACCGTCGCGATCTGCAACAGAACGAAACACTGCTTGAATGCTTATGCGTGAATGTTCAGGACCAAGTTCTTCAATTGTAAGAAACTCCAGCGAGACGTGACCTCGTTCAGGTAACTGCTCAAATTCAAAAGTCCGGATCATGCGATGCGGCGCTGCCACTTCGTGTATCGCACCATTGAAGCTGTAGGTTCTGCCTTGCGGATCTGTGTGCAAGAAGCGCCAGCTTCCACCGCTTCGGTTGTCAAGGTAGTCAATTTTTGTGGTCATGGAACGTGGACCAAGCCACTGCACTATGAACTCCGGTTCGCTAAAGGCTCTGTAAACATCTTCGCGTGAAGCGTTGAACTCACGCGTGATAAACAGTTCCTGCTTTCCAGGCTCTGCGGTAATGGTTGTAGGATATGCACTCATTTCTTCTTCATTGATAGTAAAACAGAATCCAATTTGTCAAAGCGTGATTCCCAGCTCGATCGGAAGTGACTCAGCCACTCCTCAACCTCGCTGAGCTTTTGTCGCTGTATTTCACAATAACGCTCGCGTCCCTTCTGTACCACCATAATCAACCCACACTCACGTAAAACCTGAATGTGCTTTGATACAGCCTGACGACTCATGTGAAATTCCTCGGCAATGGTGTTCGGCGTCATGCTCTGCTGCGCTATCAAGAGCACGATCTGACGTCGTGTAGGGTCTGCTAAAGCCTGAAATACATCTCTGCGCATAGTGTCCTCACTCTTGTTTATACCCGCCGATGCTGGTAGCGATGCTGCAATAAATAGTCGATTGAGTTAGTCGCTCAGCACTTATCGCTATTTTCCTTGCGCAACCAATCGGTTGCAATATATATGCAACTATTCGGTTGCGCAAGAAGAATTTTACTTTGTGTAAGAACGCGTATGTTTTTGGGCTTTTTGGTGCTGAGTGGTGAAGAAATGTGATGGGTGCGTCGACGAGACTCTTGGCATTAGAAAGTGTGCACTGACTAAATTGGCCTTTCTCTCATATCAGATTCACAGTGAGCAAACGATATATCATGCGCGGAGTCTTGGTAGCGGTGCTACTTCTTCAAGTCTTTGTCTTGGAGCAATGTTCAAAGAAGAGCGAGGCACCGGAGCCCTTGCTGAAAGTTGAGCAAAAACCTGCTGCGGCTGCGACGGGTGTGTTGAAGTATAAGACGGTTGACTGGTTTCCTCATGATACAAGTTCCTTCACGGAAGGATTGTTGATACACGACGGCAAGATTTACGAAAGTACCGGTGCCACTTCGCAGCTGCCATTCACGCGCTCTTTGTTTGGCATACTGAACCGTGCGAATGGTCACATTGAGGTCAAAGCAGAACTCGATCGCAAAATCTACTTCGGTGAGGGAATCTGCTTTCTCAATGGCAAAGCCTATCAGCTAACCTATCAATCAAAGGTTGGATTTATATATGATGCGAAGAGCTTCAAGAAGCTTGGGAAGTTTGATTTACCGAGTGCGGAGGGATGGGGAATGACGACTGACGGGAGCTCACTGATCATGAGTGACGGAACGAATTTGCTGAAGTATCTCGATCCTAAAACTCTGAAAGTCACAAAGACACTAAGCGTCTCGCAAAACGGCTATCCCTTACAATACCTCAATGAGTTGGAATATGTCGATGGTTATATCTACGCCAATGTTTGGACAACCAACCGCATCGTCAAGATTCGCGTCAGTGATGCCACGGTGGTTGGTGACCTTGACCTAAGCTCGCTTGCAGAACAAGTCCAGTACGAACATCACAGCTCGGCAGAGATGAACGGCATTGCCTACGATGCAGCAAAGAACACTTTTTTGGTTACAGGAAAATTGTGGCCACGAGTTTTTGAAATTCAGATCACTGAATGACAATAAAAAGTGTTAGAACACGAGATTGATGCGAGCACTGAAGTAATTCTCCCGCGTTGTCATATATCCTCTATACCAAGGAATGTGATAGGATGCTACCGCTTGTAACGGTATGTGAGCCGGAAAAAGATTGAGCATGACACCGCCGTAGCTGGCAGTGCATACGCGCGAGACGTCGTAAAAGAAATAGAAATCAGTTTGCTGTCCGAAATCAACGCACAACAGTGGAGTACCCAGCGGCACATTGACGTCGAAGTTACCGAGCATCTGTGCTAACATCGGAGTTGCAGCACCTACCTCAGCGTCGCCTTTGCTACTCAATGCTCCAATCAAATAACCTACACCACTAAACAAAGGCCATAGTGCATTTGAGGAAATGTATGTTTTATCGTCTTTCTTCAACACACTCAAGGACAACATCTCAGTATTGAAAGAAATTCCGCCCGGATTAAAAGCCATGCCAAGATGAATCCTACCAACTTTAACGTCTTGCTCGTAGTAATCGACACCCATGCGGATATGAAACTTGTTGGTATCTCTCTTCGAGCTGTGAAAAAGTGAATCCCAATATGGTCCTTTAAAACGAGTTGCTTCTACGTAGCCACTGCTCGAACCAGTCGAAACGGTACCTGACATGTTTGTATCGCTCACAATCAAGCGATAACTCGTTTTGTCAAACGAAGCAACGACGCGTTGTGTGAGCGAATCCACGTACCAGGTGCCGAGTTTGCTTTGGGTTGAATCGATTCCCATTGTAACCTCGTGATTGGCCTCAAACAACATCCAGCATGCTACAATGTTTTGCGTCGAGATTGGTTTCCATTGGACGATAAGGTACCATTTACCTTCTACGTCTGACATTCCGCTGTGAGCTCTGACATTAATGCTGAGCATCACGAGAACAAAGAACCCAATAAACAGAGATTGAATTTTCATAGCCTTTCCCCAAATAGCGCAGGTGAGTCTGCAGCTCAATATAAGAGCCTTGAAGTCGCTTAAAATAAAAGAAGTGCACTGTTGTTGACAGTACACTTCGGATTAAAAGTCTATTCTCGAGTATGATGAGTACTCTAATGCTGAGCAACTTAATCAGCTAAGTACTTCTTCAGAGTTTGCTCCAATGCGCCTCCGCGCAAGTCCGCGTCCATAGCAACAATGGTACCGGTTGGATCGACAAGAATTGGTTTTGGAATTCCGGAGATTTCAAAAATCTTTGTTGCTTCGTTCTTCCAAACACCGGCAGAGAAACAGTGTGTCCAAGGCATTGACCACTTGGCTCCACGGAACTTTGCTACGTCTTGTTTTGTGCGATCAAACGAGACGGAGAGAATCACGAAGTTCTTTGACTTAAAGTGATCCCACGCTGCGTGGAGCGATGCCATTTCGCCGACGCAGGGTCCGCACCATGTAGCCCAATTATCAATCAATACCCACTTACCACGAAATTCTTTTGCTGTGTATTTCTTGGTGGAATCTTCCATGGCTTCGAATGCAAAGTCAGGGATACGTGCACCTAACTTGACGGTGCTACCGGGATTTAACTCAGTCTTTGCGCGATGACCCGGCCACGTGTCTTTGTAGTCTGTGGTCAAGGTCGCATACAAACGCTTTGCATTATCCATGTCCTTATTCTTAAGCGCCTTTTCCAAACGATCGCAGAGAATTTGCGCTTTTACTGTTGTATTTGGATTTTCCTTCAACACGCGATCTTCGTAGTCGGAGTTGGGGTTTGAGCTTGATTGCACGGCAAAACCCAAGAGATCCGAATAGTACTCCCACATACCACTGCTAGGTGCAATGCTTTGGAGGATTTCGTCGACGATAGCTGGAGACGGTTTGCTGTTGTCACCGGGCAATGACTGAACACGCAAATACGACATCATCAGTAACTGCTTGAGAATGGGAGAGCGTTCGGCCTTGAAGAGTTTAGCGAATTTCTTGCGATGCGATGTAGCATCGTAGTCAACCTTTTGACCTTCTTGCTGATGGGTCATAGCATTGTAATACTCAGTCTGCAAGCTCATTTGATCGAAGACAACTTCAGACATCGCCTTTGAAGCAGCATCAACAAACTGTTCGTCTGACTCCTTCGAGTCGGTAGGTAACTGTTTTGGATCGAAAACAACTGTGACTGCACCATTGTTCGTATTGACCTTGCAGCGATAGTCTCCGCCACCATCGTATTCGTAATCATCTGCTTGAGTTCCATTGATGCTATGCGCATCGGAATTGCCTTTGGTGTACACGATGACCTGGTAACCAAGCGTGGCACCTGCGCCCTTGACCTCAAAGCTATAACGACCGTCGGGCATCTTTGTCATCGTCTGCGCTTTGACAAACGAGTAGTGGTCAAGTTCTGTAATAATCTGTACTGAATCAGGTGCTACAGGAATAGCATTTGCCTGAAGACGGACATTAAGATGAATCTCCGGACCGCTGCAATAAATAGCCGGAGGTACGTTGTCGGCCATGTGATTGACGCCACTAAAAGTCAGACGATACCATCCATTCGGCACCGTGACGCTGTAGCTGCCATCTTTGCCGGCAGCCTGCGAAATGGTCTTATCGTTGGTTGCCGTCAACTCCTGCAAGTGAATATGCGCCGCAGGCATTGGCTTGGAATTGAAGCCGAGAATCTTTCCAACAATGGTTGTGTTCTGCGCTTGAAGTGCGCCACTCGCGAAAACTGCGAGGCTGCAGAGCAGAAGAAGAGAAAATCGGAGAGATAGAAGTCTATTCATAGGACAATCCTGAAATATCAAAAACAGTGTAGCTCAAAGACTATTGAATTCGTTTTGGAGTTCAAAGATGCAACGCGCGCTCGTACAGACAATCAGGTCGTGTATTCTGAGGTCCAAATACATAAAGCCAATCCGGGCAGCGACCTAATGCAACCTTGTGTCTAATGCCGTACAACCACTTTTTGGTTCACAACCGCATTATCTCCGCGCATGCGTAGAAAGTAGGTCCCGGAACTGAGCTCTGTAACACTGCACTCGCCAGTGTATTCTCCGCTGGAAAGAGATGCGTGTACAAGCGATTTGACGATTGCGCCACGACTATCAACCAACTCAAGACTAATCGTTCGTGCGGTGCTTAAAGCATAGCTGAAATGTAGGTTGGTGTTGCTTGGGTTTGGTTGAGGAAGCTTGAGACGGAATCCTTCACTGATCGAAGAAACTTCCTCTGGAACCGAAACTTCTTGATTTGCCGTAAAGGGAACTTTAGCGCAGTAGATCTGTCGAACACCGTTTCGTGCATCGCCCCAGAACGGGATTGCATAACCGCGGGTACAAACCACTTGGTTGTATTCGCCCATTCCAAATGCCTTGGTTGTATCGCTTGCGAATATTGAGAAGTCTGTTGGGGCAGATGCAACAGGAAACGATGGAAGGAAGCTTAGTCCACCATCGAATGAATATGCCATGGTGTACACACCTTGAGTGTTCGAGGCATTCGATGAGAAGTCGTACCAGCAAACAGCAATGCGACCATCCTGATTAACACACATTGATGCATAGGCTTGGGTTGTGCCTTTGCCTTGAGCGTCGTTGTTGACGATGCGAGGCGCCGACCAGGTCTTGCCATGATCGGTCGAACGACTGAAGTAAATGTCAGTGCCGTTGTTAAGTCGCTCGCTCACACCTACTGCCGTCCACACTAAATACACATTGCCTTTAAACGCGCTACCCGAAGACTTGTCGCACGCGATTTGTGGTAGAGCTTGTATGCGCGACATACCGGCTGGGGGCTCAATCGGTGTAGGATCGCCGGAACTCGATTTGAGAAAGCGAATTGAACTAACAAAGTCTTCCTTCGCAACCGTCTTTCCGTGATCCGGCGAACTCATATGATAAATTCTGAACTCACCTTCGGGCATGGAGTCCTGTGGCAACGCCGCGACAAAACTCATATGCGGCACACCTTCATCATCACAATCAATGCTCGTGAATTGATTGAAAGTATATTCTTTTGAAGTTGGTCGTAAGACGGTGGAGTTGAAGGTCGGATCCGACGCATTCTTTACACGCATTGCAACGCGTTGATCGCTGGGATAGTATTGGAGCAGACTTGTGTAGACATTGTTGCGACCGGGTGAAGATGACAGATCGCACACCATCCACTGTTTGTCAGGAAGGACGCTTGCTTCTTGATTCGCGAGATTAAGAAAACCCGATGTGATCGAGTCTTTGCCATCCAGACGATCGAAGTTCGCGCCACCATCTGTTGAGCTGGCCCAGAACATGACCATCGGAGGATTCGAAAATCCGCCTCCTAAGCTTAGGTACAAATCGATCCATGAGTAATACAGTTTCCCGTTGGCGTCGAATGCAAACATGGGGTCGCCACCGCCTAACACAAGCGCAGTAAGATCACTCGGCGCAGGTGAAAAGTTACTGGCATGCCAGGTCTTGCCGAAGTCTTTGGTGTAGTACATGGGAAAGGTTAAACCAAGTTCAGCTTGCGACATTGCCGAGCATACAATGTTGTTCGAATCAGTTGGGTTTACAGCAGCGTGTAATTCTGATTCCTCGGAACCGCCGATACTAACTCGACGATCAAAAGTCGAGCCTTGCGTTAGGGATGCTTTGTTGTTTTGAGATGGTGCTTCAGCTTTCAGTACCTCACGCAGCATACGACGCTGCTCAGCCGGATCACGTTGTTGCATGATGCGTTGAAGGTGCTCAGGACTCAGGCGCAACTTCTCTTCGACGATTCCTCGCACTATGCGCGATGTGCCTTCAGTATAGTCGGAACGAGTGTTGTTTTGCGCCTGCAAGACAGCAAGACAAGTCACGAAGAGAAAGAACGAAGTGCTCAGCAATTTCATATCAACGCCTCAGTAAAATTGGGATGCAATATTGCGTCTGTAGACAAATCACGGATGATGAATAGTTGAATACGCTGTGTTAAATAATAATGCGCCGACGCTTTACAACGACGACGCATATGCTTGTTCAATTTTATTGATCGTGTGGCTTCTCGCTAGCGAGCGGCGTGCATGAAACGCGCGGTCATGAGCCGCGAGCCTGCTTGAATGTGCAGCGTGTACAATCCGTTGCTAAGTCCTAAGGTTTTGAGATTAATATTCAAAGCAGCTTGCGAGACTTGTGTCATCGAACTCGACCACACTGTTTCACCAAGCAGTGAGTGAATGGAAATCGTCGCATCGTTTTGTAGGCCGCGTAATTCATCTGGTAGTACAATTGTGAGTTGATCCATAGCAGGATTTGGATACAGAATCAAGCCGGACGATGTCGCATCGCTAACCGATACTTCTTCGGGATGCGTAATCGAGAATGATCGTGGCGTTGAGAAGGTTGAAGCCGTGCTATCGGCGCACAGAGCCATTACTTTCCACAGATAAAAGCCGTTCTTCCGTTCGCTTGCATTCAGCACAAAACTGGTGTCGGTGAGGTAATGGTGCTCAGTTGAATCGAGGAACTGAATGTCGAGACGATACAACACAGCCAACGGAGATTTCGTCCAGCTTAGGCGAATTGTTTTGTTGAGAGTGCTGCTGACCAAGAAGGCACTGTCTTGAGGAGGCGCTAATTGCGTTGGGATTTCCGGCTGGATAATGTGGAAGTGACGTGACAAGCTCAGCTTACCAAGACCACTACTGTCCATCACCATTACCTGCCAAACAAAGTCGCCTTTTGCAGTAATATCAACCTGCGTCATTGTGGTTCCGTCTGCCTCGTCTTCGCGCACTATTTCACCGGCTTCCGTGCGAACTGTGAGGAACATGTATTTGGTGTTGGGAGGAAGATTCCAACGAAGCGTTGCATGACCGCAGAGGGTGGAGTCGTCGGGGGGCGAGACGAGTTCCAGACCGCAGGCCACGTAAACCATGAAGCGACGTGTCTCTGACCAAGTACCGCCATTCACCTGGCATCGCCAATACACTTTTTGATCTTTTTGAAAAGGCGGACAAATATCGATTGCACTATCAAGGCCAAGAATCATATCATCCAACATCAAGGGCAGAGTGCGAAAGGTTGAATCTTGCGAGAGTTGGATATGAAAAGAATTCGTGCCCTTTGGTGCAGTGCAAACAAGGCGTATCAACTTCGGACAATGGAACTCGGCGTTGTCTTCGGGCTCAACTAAGGTCGGCACGGCTTGAGGCTGAAGAATTGCATCGCTGCCACTTGCAAAAGCTACAGTATGAGAAGCAATAATGATGAAGAGCACTAAGTACAAAAAGCGCATGAATGATCCTGATAGTTGATTGACTATATGTTTGCCAACGATGATGCCTGGCTGAATGACAAAGAAAGGCGTGAGTCTGTTTCAGATCACGCCTTAAAAAACAATAATAAATGTACAGCCCGGGGCAGAGTAGGATGTAGGTCTTGCGGCTTTCTGAAGGCCAAATCGGATTCTTAGGCGATGAATCCTAATTCTCGACCGACGTTCTTGAACACATCAAGAATATAGTCGAGATGTTCTTTTTCATGACTAGCCATATAACTGGTGCGCATCATGCTCATATTCGGAGGAACGCCCGGTGGCACGAATGCATTGACGAAAACGCCGGCATCATAGAGTTTGCGCCAGAAGACCATTGCCTTCTCAGCGTCACCGACGATGACGGGAACGATACCGGTTGGACTCTCATACACATTGAAGCCAAGCTCTTTGAATCCACGACGCATGTAATCTGCGTTGCTGATGAGTTGGTCAACCAATTCCGGATGTGCTTCGAGAATATCGAGTGCAGCGATGGCTGCAGCGACGGAAGCCGGGGTCGGACTTGCTGAGAAAATCAAAGCAGGAGAGTGGTGCTTGACGTAGTTGATGACGCGTTCGGGTCCGGCAACAAAACCACCAAGCGAAGCAAAGGTCTTTGAGAAGGTACCCATCGTCATGTCAGTGCGATCAACAACGCCATAACGACTTGCTGTTCCACGTCCACCAACACCCACAACACCTGTTGCGTGTGCATCATCAACCATCACACGCGCGCCGTATTTCTCGGCTACGTCAAGAAGTTCCGGAAGGTGAACAAGTTCGCCACTGACCGAAAACACACCGTCAGTAACGATGAGCTTTGCAGCGCTTTCCGGGATACGTTTTAAGACCTTCTCGAGGTCTTCGATGTCGTTGTGTTTGTAGCGCACAAACTCGGCAAAGCCGCCCTTGGCGAGCACACATCCGTTAATAATACAAGCGTGGTTTTCCTTGTCGCTGATGACGTAATCACCCTTACTTACAAGCGACGAAATCACACCCAATGCGGTTTGGTATCCGGTTGAAAAGAGAAGAACGGATTCATAGCCTAAAAACGCAGCTAAGCGACGTTCCAACTCGATGTGAAGCTCAATGGTACCGGTCAGATAGCGTGAACCACTGCAACCCGTTCCGTACTTCTCGATGGCGCGAATGGCCGCTGCTTTTACTTCAGGATGGGCGGTAAGACCGAGATAATTGTTCGATCCTGCCATGACGATCTTACGTCCTTCGATTTGTACGACCGGTCCCTCGTTTTCCTGAATTGGTCGGAAGTAAGGATATAATCCTGCTGCCTTTACTTCATCTGCTCGTGTAAACTCTCTGCACTTCTGAAAAATATCCGTCATGTAGTTGTCCTGTGTTAATCAAGTGTACTGGCACTTCGCAATATGCACAATCAGTCACTATCTCTGTTAACCGAGTCGGGGGAAAAGGCGGGTTTGCAGACCGCGATATACTCTGCTCCACCCTCGTAGGGAGTGCTGTACTGCAGCCACTCGCCGGCTTGAGCGTGAAATGCTTGAGATTCTTTGATTTCAAAGACTCCATCCTTGGTTCGAATACAGAGAGTTCCACGCAAAACGATGGAAAATTCGTCGAATTCAGGTCGTTGACCCGGTTCTGCCCAGCCCTGCGGACTCTTCATCCGCGCAATGCTGAGATCGGTGTTGCCACTGTTCACGAAGCCAATGAACTCCTCGATTTCCTTGGGTTTATTGCCCGCAGCCTGGATGCGCGTAGGTTGTTGTATGTATTTGGACATAAAGGTCTTAGAAGGATTTTCTGTTTGATTTACTCTTAGATTCGTCGCTAACTTAGCAATGAAACAGTGCATTCATTCTAACCATTAGGGGATTCTATGAAGCTTCGTATTAATTGGATTGCCATTGTTGTTTGTACCATTCTCATGCAGATCATTCCGATGATTTGGTATGGTTTCATTTTCCGTCAGAGCTGGATGAGTCTGAACAACCTGACAGATGAGTTTGTCATGTCGCATCAAGACGGAGCCACATCGGCATACATCTGTGGTTTCGTTGGCGCTTTGATTGGTGTTTATATGCTAGCCCGACTCTTTGTCAACCTGAATGTCACCTCGGCTATGCGCGGTGCTCTTCTCGGACTGTCGATCGGCTTCGCCTTTACCATCATGCCTCTGATGAGCGTAAATCTTTTCTCCTACCATCCCTATGCCTTGAGCTGGATCAATGGAGGTCAGTTTACGCTGGGCTATACAGTCAGTGGAATTATCCTGGCTTTGTGGCGCAAGACCGAAGGCTAATACATTTAACTGCGCTCGGCAGTGAGTGATTTGTGACTCGAACACTACTGCACAGTCAGATCCTCACAGCGCGATTAACAGTACATTCTTTATTATGCAAACAGCAACGGCTCAGTTGATTACACTGAGCCGTTTGCTTTTTAATTGAGTTATCGCAATCCGCTAATACTCTACTGCAGAATACACTTGATCGTACCAACACCTTGAGCACTTCGAACGTGAACAAGCACGACGCCGGTTGTTGGCTCAGTGACTAATGTGCTGAGCGGAAGCTCGAAGGTGCCTGCTTCGACGCTTGTTTCAAAGCGTTGACCAAGATCCAATCCACGTTCATCAGATACACGGATGCTGAGTTTGCCACTGTTGCGGAGTTCTAAGCGGATCATTGCTTTGTCGAGAGTTGTTGGGTTTGGTTGAATGGAATAACCCAGCGACTTTGCTTTATCGCTGTCTTCGTCTTCAACTGAGACAATGTTTCCAACTCCGAGCACACGGATTGAATCGGGAAGGGTGTTGGCGATGAGCTTGATGACGCCATTCACGTTGTCTTTGGTTTTCGGACTGTAATGCAAATTCAAATCTGAAGAAGCACCCGGGGCGATAGTCAGTGGAACCGGATCGGCACTGAACACCGGATTGCTGCTTTGAATAGAACTGATGATCAGATCTTCGCTTCCTTGATTTCTGATTTGAACAACGGTGTCTTTGGTTGTACCAATGTCAACAATACCAAAGATGACAAACTTGCTCAGCAACACGATGTGTGCATCGGCTGCGCGACCACTGCCGGTCAATGCAATCGTGTCCGGCAATGTGCTTCCCACAGTTTGAGCACGTGCACTCAGTTGTCCGCTCTGCACCGGTTCGAAGTGAATAGTCACTGCTTGTGATGCTCCCGGAGCAACATTGAAGTTTGCAGGACTTACAGCGAAGTTCTGACTGTTCGTGCGTACAAAAGCTATGCGCAGAGTATCGTTACCTGTATTGCTGAGCAACACTGTTGTGTCACGCGACTGACCTAATTGCACCGTACCGAAATCAATTTGATGTTTGTTGAATTGCGCCACTGAAGGACGATATGGTTGTCGTGTGAGTTCGAAAACACCGTGATTGGTCACGGCATAAACAGCTTCTTTGTTTGCAACTACCTGACGAACCACGTATCCGTCAAGTCCCGCGTAGTCCCAGTGCTGTCCCATGTCAGTCGTTGCATACACTCCACGCTGAAAACCATTGTTGTTAAGCAGACTACCAACAGAAGCCCAAAGTGTCTTCGTAGAATCAAAACACAATTGACTAATATCTGAAACAGCAGAAGCAGGAACCGGGATGGATTGCCATGCGTTTCCGTTACGTCTGTACAGCGACGATGAGCCGTTATAGCCGACGATCGTTCCAACCACTACATCCTGTTCATTGCTGGTTAAAGCACTGACCGGCAATCCGTTGAATCCATTTGTATCTGCTTGCCACTGTGTTGAACCGGCACTGCGACGGTAGAAGAAGCTGCGTTGAAGAATAAACTGAAATGTGGTAAACACACCTCCGCTTAAATACATGGTGTTGTGAATATCTGAGAACAATCCAATACCAAACTGAGTTCCGGCTTGACCTTCGGGAAGTTCTAGTCCGTTGGTGTCCATGCTCCACGGCTGCGAGTACACATGCAGCGGCACGCCCTGAGTGCCTTGGGTGATGACGTATTGTTTACCATTCCGGTCACATTCCAAAACTGAACCGCCGAAGCCGGAACCAGCGGGAACTGCGCTGAGTCCATTAGTGTCGAGCGTCCAAGTCTGACCTTGATCGTGACTCACATAAATATCCGCCTGTGCTGCAGGGTTGTTTTGATTGACACCAAGCTGCGTGATGAGCGTCGGTGTTGCACCACCTGAACGCAGCAACGGACGCGCGCCTGAAAAGCCAGTGGTTGGAAATACCTTTGACCAATTGCCTTGCTTTCTGTAGATCGCAACAGCAGTGCTCACTACTCTCACGCTATTGGGAAAGAGCTGCATTGCATACACATCTTCTGCCTGAATACCGCTGGTGCTGTAGAGCCATGAGTCGCCGGTATCGGTTGAACTAAAGCATCCTGCGGCAGTAGCGCACTCAAGACTATGTTCGCCCGCAATGTCAAAGACTCGCAGCGTCGATTGAGTTGCTGTGTTGAAAGAAGCATCAAAGCGCTTCCAGGCTTTAGCGCCGACGGCGCGACGAAAGAGCTGTGATGAACGATCGGTGAGATTGCCTACTGCATACACGACACCATTTGCATCTTCTGCAAAGCGCAAAATGACGGCCTGCTGGAGTCCGGCACTGTCGGGTGTGAAACTCAGACCGTTATTGTCCGAAGAAAAGATCGCTGTTGTAGTCGCAACGTAAATGCGCTGTGCATTGCGTGTGACATACACAAGATTTGCACCGCTTTGATTTTCATAACCACTAAGACGTGCCCACATGCTTTGACCACGAGCGCGACGGAAGAGTCCGAGTCCGGTAGCAGCTAGAATGTTGCCTGCATTATCACTTTGCACATCCTGTACAAAAGCTTTACCCAAGCCGACTGAATCGAGTCTCCATGACGATGCTACAATAGCTCGTGAATAGAGCACTGTTCCGAGCTGCACAATCAGATCGCTGTCCCAGAGAATCTTCTTGTACTCCGGAACTTGACCATTCTGAAGATTCGTCTGAGGATTAGCCGGCGATGTAATAATGGTTGGAGTTCCGTCGAGCGAAAGAGTTTGTGCGTTGATTGACAACTGAACAATAGTGCCGTCATCGAGCAAAGCAACGTAGCTGCGAAGAGCAGTTGCCTCGTCCGCTCTCATTGCAGCATCGACAATGCGACGTCCGAAGGGAGCGGTATAAATATTCTCGTTGTGTGACCAAACCTTATTCGTCAAAGTGGCGATATACACGGTTGTCTTTGTAGCTGTTATTCGTATGTCAGCCGGAGCACTGTAAGTGCATATTGAGACGATTGGTTCACCATCCGGCAAATCCAACGGCGTTTGCGCTCGAGCAGCGCTCAGTGACAACACAGTACAGATTAAAGCAACAAAGATTCGTTGCAAAGAAGTTCGCGTAAGGGTACGCGCAAAGAGTCGCACAGAGTTCATGATTCATCAGTGATTGGTTCAACAACAGAGGGCAATCAACGTGAAGTCTGCGGCAGCGTTGCGTTATATCTTTGTTAACGAGCGTTGTATAAATCAGTACTTTCTTGACTCAAGAATTTTCAGAAATTATTGGACAGAATTTTCTGCAATGTCCTGAACACCGCATCAATACTAGTCTTCAGGGATGTCAATTCATTGTATAGCTACCATGCCTAACAATGCTAAGTCCATGTTTCAATTTTTTCGTCATTCTGGATTTGTCAATCAACGCGCAGCACATCTTCATCAGCAAAGCGTGCGTGATTGACGCAGCTATGCGCCACATAGTTCGCGAAACTGAGTTTTAATTGATTCAAGAGCGTAGTTTGCTGAGTGCTGATCCGGTGATTTTTCTCGAGAGTTATGACGAATGCAAGGAACATATTTTTTGACTTAGACGGGACTTTGACGGATCCGCGTGAGGGGATTGTCCGCTCAATACTCTATGCCCTTGATCGAATGGGAATTGAAGAGTTAAGACCTGAGGAGTTGGAGTTGTTTGTTGGTCCGCCATTGCGAGACTCATTCGCGCTACGCTATTCGCTTAGTCATGATGATGCCACCAAGGCAGTAGCATTCTATCGGGAGTATTTCGCCGAACGTGGTCTGTTCGAAAATCGAGTCTATGATGGAATTGAAGAGTTGTTGATGCAGCTACGCTCCGCCGATCGGCAGTTGTTTGTAGCAACATCGAAACCGACCGTCTATTCTCAACAAATAATAGAACACTTCGCCTTAGCAGGATATTTCAAAGACATCGTTGGGAGTAATCTTGACAACAGCAGAACAGACAAAGCAGAAGTCATTGCTGCGATACTAGAAACGCACACACTTGCACCTCAGACATGCGTCATGATTGGCGATCGCAAACACGATCTGCTTGGAGCAGCGCGACACGGCATGGCGGCCATCGGTGTGAGCTATGGTTATGGATCCATTGAAGAGTTGTCAGAGCATGGAGCACGCGCCATTGCAGACTCGCCCTTGGCATTGTGTCAGTATCTACTCCCGCAGTCAAAGTGAATGAGTACAGTATTGAGATGAGCCTCTCATCTTTACAGTAGTCAATTCCCACCTCGTTCTAAAACCGCCTTTATTTTTCCAGAGGGTCGCCACCCGCAGCAGAGATTTTTGTGAAGCACATGATGCTATTCGCTTCTGTTTCACACACTGTTCTTCGTTATGAAAATATCTACACATGTATTTCTCTGCATTTGCTGTATCGGCATGCTGACTTCGATTAGTCAACTTCAATCTCAGTGGAAACTTGCTTCGAATTCGATGGGGAGTGACGGGAGTTTTTGTGTTGAGGGCGACAAGTTATATGTAGTCACCAATGCTGGACTACTGGTTTCCAACGATGAAGGAAGCACATGGAACACGGTAAATATTCCTACAACGAATATTGATGCCTATGGTTTTGTTAGCAACGGTACTGACCGATATGTGGCTATGCACGATGGGATCTTCTACACTTCTGACATGAAAAATTGGAAGAATGTCACGCCAAGTGGCAGTGTCGTCATTCTTTCTTGTGTAACCGCGAATTCTGTTTTTGTTATAAGTGATGGATCGATTCTCCGCTCTGATGACAAAGGTCAAAACTGGAAAGGCAAAGTTTCAGGCTTAGATTCAAAGAAAGTGAATGGCGTGAGTCTAGTAGCTAGTGTTCTCTATTGTGCAACGAAAGATGGTGGCATTTACAAATCCACTGACAACGCGGAAAACTGGATCCTGCAAGCAAACACGGGAGCTCAAACCTACATTACGGCATTCCGTGGCAACGAGTCGAACATCTATACTGAAGGCGGGACGCTTCTTCGTTCAACTGATGCTAAGAACTGGACAAATGTTGGGGCGAATGACGGACATCTAAAAAGCGGAGCTCAAGTCGTTGTTCTGGACAGCTTAGTCATTGCCATAAGTAATGGCGTTTACGCTAGTGCAGACAACGGATTGCATTGGGTAAATGTTGGACAAGGTCTGGAAGCTAATCCATACTATCAATTCACACTCAGTGGAATCGTAAAGGGATCAAATGCGTTTCTGGGAACAGATGCCGGTTTCGTTTTAACAAGACCCTTAGCAGAGATTGCCGCACTAGCTCACGTTACTGCCTCAGGTATCAACGATCAGTCGCAACTCGACAATCTGCAAGTCCACCCTAATCCTTGCACGGATTTTTTGACAGTAGAGCTAGAGAAATCCGGAGTTGAGACAACGATCGAGTTGAGTGATTTGATGGGACACGTTGTGCAGTCAGTCGGAGTAAATAAACCTCAGTGTGATGGAAGCAGCATTGAGCTAAACGTTTCACATCTCCCATCAGGATTGTACACCCTAAAGTGCGGAACACCTAAGTCCACTTTGCAAAAACTGGTTCTGATAGTTCACTAACTCATTAAGCAGAGTCGAACGGTAGCATCTCGCTTGTGAGTGTCAGGTTGCTTGAGCTCCATTATCGAACAAACTTATAGCCTTGAGTATGGAGCGTAATAATATGCCGAGGCTCTGATGGATTTTGCTCCAGCTTTTTGCGCAGCATAAGAATGTAGTTGTCGACGGTGCGGGTTGTGGGGAAGTTCTCATAACCCCACACGTCGTCGAGCAGCATATCTCGAGTCACGACTTTGCCTTCATGACGTGCGAAGTATTTCATGACTTCGAGTTCTTTGGCAGAGAGTTTCACATCGGATGAATCCACGCGCACTTCTTGTCGCTCGAAATCGATGTGCACCTGACCAAAGTCCAGACTATGAATCTCATTCTCAGTGCCGCTCGAGGTCCGACGCAATTGCGCTTTGATGCGTGCAATCAGTTCACGCACGCTAAAAGGTTTTGTGACGTAGTCGTCGGCACCGAGTTCCAGACCCAGCACTTTATCACTCTCTTCGCCTTTGCTGGTGAGCATGATGATGGGGGTGTTAATCCCGTCGCTGCGTAAACGACGACAGATATCACGTCCGTTCATCGACGGCAGCATGAGATCCAGAATGATGCAATCGCTCTTGTCCTTCAGGGCCGCCTCATAACCGCGCGAACCATCAGTTTCTACGCTCACTTGGAACAATTCCTCGCGCAAGGCATCCTCAAGACCCATGAGAATGGCCGGATCGTCTTCAATAATCAGGATGTTACTCATAAGTCTTTTTGCACTTCAGTTGTTGAACATTCTTGCGCGCCGTATCGGCTCGATGACTACGGTACAAATCTACGTCCCTAGCCAAGCATCCTATTCAGGACCCGGTCAAAGAGATGTCAAAAAATTGTCGGCTATCAAATTTCAGGCTTAGCACGAGCATGGAATCGACCTAAGTTCATTAGTTATATAAACTTGTGGTGTCATCTAAGCAGATTACACACATGGAGTTCATCAAGTCGTTACGATTTGATTACAACCTCGATCCATCATAAGCAGTGGCTTAACATTCAGTAAATTGCAGACATGGAAACACCCAATGCGATGTCAGGGACAGCGTCGCTGCAGGGTCGCACTACAGAAATCCGTTCTATCGTATCGCGTGCCCAAACGCAAATCGGTGACGGAATTTTCTTTGTTCTGTGTGCATCTGCGGCGCTCTTGATTTTGTCCATTATCGGCGGACTAATTTGGCAGTTGGTATCGGCATCTCAGCTGACCATCGCCAAGTTTGGTCTGAGCTTTCTTACATCGAAGACATGGGATCCGGTTAACGAACAATACGGTGCGGCAACATTCATTTACGGAACACTTGCTTCATCGCTTCTCGGTCTAGCGTTTGCGCTTCCTCTGAGTCTTGGTATTGCGGTTTTTCTGGTGGAAGTATCAGGACAAACACTGCGCACCATTCTTTCCTTCCTTGTCGAGACACTGGCAGCTATCCCAAGCATCGTCTATGGTGTATGGGGCATATTCGTAATGGTACCCTTTCTCCAATTGCATGTAGCAGTGCCGCTTTCTGAGAAGTTTGGAGATGCGATTCCCTTTCTACGCGGACCGGCTATTGGTCCCAGCATGTTTAGTGCTGCGTGCATCTTGGTAGTCATGATTCTTCCCATCATCACCAGCATTTCGCGTGATGTGATGTTGGCGATTCCAATGTCGCAACGCGAGGCTGCACTTGCCCTTGGTTCAACCAAGTGGGAATCCATCAAAATCGTTTTGGCCAATGCTCGCTGGGGGATTTTAGGCGCCATCATCTTGGGTCTTGGTCGTGCACTTGGCGAAACCATGGCGGTAACTCTCGTGATTGGTAATTCACCGCAAATCAGTGCCAGCGTCTTCCAACCCGGTTATACCATGGCATCGGTGATTGCAAATGAATTCACGGAAGCAACCAGCGAAACCTATACCAGCGCATTGATTGAAATAGGCTTGGTCTTGCTCATTACAACTTTTGTTGTAAACACCTTGGCGCGAGTCTTAGTGTGGAGTGTGGCCCGTAAAAAAATAGCAGGAGGACGCCAATGAGTCAACGTCGTTTGAATTTCAAAAGATCGACTATCATTCGTCGAAACATTTTCAATCGCATCATGATTGGCATATGTGCGGCTTGTGTGATTGTTGCTCTCGTGCCCCTCGCACTCATTCTCTTCTATACTGTTCGCGAAGGTATTGGCGCACTGAACCTAGACTTCTTTACCCAACTGCCAAAGCCGGTTGGCGAGACAGGTGGCGGTATGGCCAATGCTATTGTGGGAACGCTGATCATGCTCGGCATGTCATCGCTTATCGGTGTTCCTATTGGAATTCTCAGCGGTATTTACCTGGCAGAATACGGCACCAACAGACTTGCCTCTGTCGTACGATTTCTCACAGAAGTGATGAGCGGTTTGCCATCAATCGTGATCGGTATATTCGCCTACGCATTAATCGTTAAGCGCATGCACAGCTTTAGTGCCTATGCCGGTTCTGTGGCTTTGGCGGTGCTGATGATTCCGACAATTACAAAGACAACTGAAGAACTGTTGAAGCTTGTTCCACTAACCTTGCGTGAGGCCGGTCTGGCGCTTGGCGCACCGCGATGGATAGTGAATACGCGCATTGTTCTCAGTGCGGCAGCTAAAGGTATTGTGACGGCAGTCATGCTTGCTGTGGCTCGTGCTGCAGGCGAGACGGCTCCCTTATTATTTACGGCGCTCAACAATAGATTCTGGCATAGCGGATTGGATCATCCCATTGCGTCATTGCCTGTGCAGATTAACACCTATGCGACCTCGCCCTACGACGATTGGCATGCTCAAGCGTGGGCCGGCGCGACGGTTCTCATTGTGTTGGTTTTTCTGCTTAGTGTTGTAGTGCGAGTCGTCAGCGGCGGTAAGTTTAGTGTGCAGCAGTAAGATTAGGCGAGACGATCGAACGGCGATCGTTTCAGGAGTATTCATCACCACCTACGATAGAAGATTGAAGGAGTGACCATGTCTGAACAACAACACAATTCCCCGGTTGCGTTTACGGTGGAGACACGACCGGAAGCTCACGGCGAAGCGGGGCATCCCGAGCACGAGAGCAAAGTTGAACGTCTTGGTGTCCGTGGATTAGGCGTGGTCTTCAATGGCACTTTTGCTATTCGCAACATCAACATGAGTTTTCACGATAATCGCGCAACGGCGATTATTGGTCCCTCGGGCTGCGGCAAGTCAACGCTGCTTCGCGCCTTGAATCGCATGCACGACATCGTCCCCGGCGCTAAAGTAGTTGGCGAAATCTTGCTCGACGGTGAAGATGTAATGAAGATGGATCCGGTTGCTGTGCGACGTCGCATCGGTATGGTTTTCCAAAAGCCGAATCCATTTCCAACCATGAGCATATTTGAAAACACGGTTGCCGGACTGCGCTTTAACGGCGTTCGCAAGCGTGCTTTGCTCAAAGAAGTTGCTGAAGATGCTTTGCAGAAGGCTGCTTTGTGGGATGAAGTGAAGGATCGTTTGAAAGAACCGGCTATGTCGCTTTCGGGTGGACAACAGCAGCGTCTGTGCATTGCACGCGCTATGGCTGTAGAACCGGAGATACTGCTCATGGACGAACCAACCAGCGCGTTGGATCCGATCGCAACAGCAAAAATTGAAGAGTTGATTCACACCCTCAAGAGTTCCTATACCATCGTTATCGTTACACACAACATGCAGCAAGCTGCAAGAGTGAGTGACTACACAGCCTTCATGTATATGGGAGAATTGATTGAGTCGGCTCGCACACGAACGATCTTTACGAATCCAACGAAGAAGCAGACTGAAGACTATATCACGGGTCGTTTCGGATAATAGTTCGTCATCGCGTTCGTCATTTCCGTCGTCTAAAGCGTATCATTGCACGACGGTCAGGTATTGCAAACACACATTCGACGATTATGCATCGACATTTTGAAGATGATTTTGATAAGCTAAGAACACGTCTCATCCGCATGGGCAGCCTTGTTGAAGAGCAAGTGGAGTTTGCTTTCCGCGCCCTGTTGACCTCGAATACACCACTGGCGAATCTGGTAATTGAGCGTGACGATAAGGTTGACAAACTTGATCTAAAGATCGACCGTCAGGTTCAACGTCTTTTTGCCTTGCAACAACCAGTTGCAAGCGACCTGCGTCTGTTGCTCGCGGCAATCAAAATCAACAATGAACTCGAACGCATAGGCGACGCTTCATTGGTAATTGCACGTCTTTGCTTCGATGAAGCTATTCGTCATATCGTTGATGAAACCGGCTTCGACCGCATTACTACAAACACTTTCAAGATGGTGAAGGCTAGTCTGGATTCGTTTATCAATAACGATGCTGAGCTTGCGCATCACGTGTTGTCAACGGACGATAACGTGGATGAATTGGAAGTCGAAATCTCCGCTGAAATCGTTCGCATGATGGAAGAAACACCATCACTTATCAAGAGCGGAACAAAGTTGATTATTGGTTTGCACAACATCGAGCGTATTGCCGATCGTGCAACAAACATTGCTGAAAACGTGATCTTCCTCTCGGAAGCGAAAGTCGTACGCCACCGTCAGCTCACCGGCGAAGACGTCGGCGATATTTTCAACGCAGCACCGGAAAACGACATCGAAAATCTCTAGGCTTCGTCGTTGTCTTTGTGCTCCGCAGCATTATAGCGGACCTCGCGCTCTACCTTACACACTCGTGTGCAGTATTCGCTGTACCAGCGATTGCGACCATTATCCTGCGCTTGACGATGCTCTGCATGTAATCGCCATGCGCGAATGCTCTGCTCGTCCTTCCAGTAGGAAATCGTAATTCCCAATCCATTTCGAACTGACTCTACACCCAGAAAACCAGGTTGTTGAGCTGCTAACTCCATCATACGATCGGCAGTGTGCTCGTACTCGTCGATGTTCTCAGTTCGGAGATTGGAAAAAATGACTGCCCAATACGGAAGTTGACCTTGCGTGTCGGCTATCAGACTCATTGGATTGTAGATTAAAGGGTGGAGTTCAAAACTACTGAAGATGGGGTTGAACGCAAGTTGGGTTCAGTGTTAATGGCCTGCAAGGCGCATCAATTCTAGCTTTTACGACTACTTCTTTTTCAGCGGATTTCTTAAGCGGTAGCACTCAATGGCAACGAGAGGGTAATCACAGTTCCAATTCCTTCTTCGGAGTGGATGGCGAATTTTCCTTGATGCAGTTCGACCAAGCGTTTGGCGATGACGAGTCCGAGTCCGACGCCTTGTTGTTCATGCACCATGCGATCGAATTGATTGTAAGCACCAAGAGATGCGAGTTGTGCGGCGCTCATACCACGTCCGCAATCACTAAGACTGAGATGGAAGAAGCCATCGCGAGCAACGCCATCAAGCTGCACACGAGTATCAGCTTGCGAGAATTTAAATGCGTTGTCCATGAGCTCATCAACAATCTTGTTGAGGTTCTCGTAGGAGATGGTGAGAGCTAATCCTTCCGCGCTGCAATTCAGAATGAGATCGTTGAGACGATTGTAGTGCTGAGCTTTTGATTGCGCGATATCGGAGATTACCGCAGCAGCTTCTTCGGCGCGTTCATTCATCAGCGCTTCGCGAGCCTGGGGATTGCCGGCAATCGACTCGAGCTGGGCATAGACCAGAAAATTCTCGGTGATATGAAGCAGTCGCTTTGCACTGCTGATGATATCATCAGCCATCTCCGCCGTCGAGACGCGGTCATCGGCATTCGATTCATTCTTCAGAAAATTCGCAGAGCCGATGATCTGATTTAGTGCTGTACGGAACTCATGCGGAAGCGCATAGGTCACGTTCATCTTGATTTCTTCGTAACCACGCTGAATCAACTCACGCTTCTTCCATTGTGCATCGATTGCACTGAGAAGTTCTTCGACGGTGAATGGCTTGAGCAGATAGTCGTCGGCACCGAATTCCATTCCCGTACGCATATCGCCTTTGTCAGCGCGCGCAGTGAGGAACATGAAACGTAGTGATTCTGTGGCTTTATCCGTGCGTAGTTCGCGCAGGACGGCAAAGCCATCCATTTCAGGCATGGAGATATCGCAAATAACCAGGTCGGGATGATGCGCTTTGGCTAGAGCAACGCCGGCAGAACCATTGTTGGCTGTAAGAACTTCATAGCCTTCAAAGCGCAGAAGAGAAGAGGTTCCTTCTACGATATAGTCCGAGTCGTCGATGAGCAAAATCTTTTTCATGCTTTCCGTGCATCAATGTGCTGATTCTTCCTGTGCCTTCTTGAGGTCGAGCATCGGGATCGTTAAGACCACTGTCGTACCTATGCCAACTCTGCTCTGAATTTCAACGCTTCCTTTGTGAAGCTCTATGAATTCCTTTGCGATGGAGATACCGAGTCCGCTACCGGGCAATCGACCCGAATTTGTTCCGCGGAAATACGGTGTAAAGAGCAACTCCAATTCGCGTTCCGGTATACCAACGCCTTCGTCAATAACGGTGATTTGAACAGCGTCCTTGACGGCGCACATGCGCAGTTGGACGGACGAACCTTCGGCTGAATACTGAATGGCGTTCAGCAATATATTGCGAATTGCATGACGGAGCAAGCGCTCATCGCCTGAAATCATGACCTCGCGAGTCGGAACTTCATATACCAATTTTTGTTTGCGATCGGTAGCAAACGAACGAGTCTCTTCGAGAATTCGCTGCACCACCGGCACCAAGTCGATGTCAGCAGGAGTGAAGGAATCGCGCATGTTTCGCATGGACGATTGGGTCGTGAAACGCGCAACCAATTCAACAATTTCTTGAACCCTATTGCGGATGGCTTCAAGGTGCATCACGCGTTCGTCGTGATTCATGACCTTGTCATAACGCTGCAGCAATTCAGCAGAAGTATTGATACCAGTCAATGGTGTGCGGAACTCATGCGAGATAGTGTCAATGAAGGTTGAACGCAACAAGCTCAGTGCGCGTTCCTTCTCCAGTGATTCACGCAGTTCTTCTTCGGCACGCTTGAGCGTTGTGATGTTGTGACAGAAGATGCGGTAGACCTTTGCCTCTGGCATGAAGTACACGTGCTGCTCATAGTAATCGGAACCAACCGACACCACGCGCTTGAACACACGCGCTGCACTTTGGTGCATGCGCGAAGCCATTGAGGGAAAGTCTGCTAGCAAAGCATGTCGCATTCCCAATGCAACTAAGTCGTTGAATTCTTCTTTGGCCGCCCCGTTCATTGTACGAAGCTCTCCACTCTCGGTGATTTCGAAGATTGGAGTGACGCTTTGTTCGAGATAGGAAGCAAGGTGACGTAGCTGACGTTCATTTTCAGCATCAGTCGTGACGTCCAGCACCGCCTGTACGCACACAAGATTTCCCGCTTCCGAATGAAACTTCACCAAGTAATTCTGAAATGTTCTGTACTCACCGGAGCGATGCAGAAAGCGATAACAGAGATTCAGCGTGCCGTCATTGGGATTTGATTGCCACTCCGTCCAACGACGGATCACCGCATCACGCTCAGCCGGATGGATGAGCGACATGCGCGTTTCATTGGTCATAGCCCAGAGTTCGTCGACGCTGTAACCGGAGATGCGCTGAAATTCTGTGTTGGCAACTTCATCATGAACCAAACCATCGGCGTGAAGTTCTTGCTTGAGAATTCCGATGGGAATACTGTCGATGAGTTTACGGAATAAATGTTCGCTGCTGCGTAACTGACGTTCAGTTTCCTTTTGCGCGCTGATGTCGGTGAGCGATCCCACAACTTCAGTGACTTCGTGCGAGAGCTCGTCGAATATTGGTGCGAAGAAACGAAGGTAAGTACGACCATCCACCACATACTCAAACTGCACTGCCTCGCCGGCAAATGCTTGTTGTACGTGCGGAAGAATTGCCTGCAGA
Source organism: Chlorobiota bacterium (assembly GCA_044228685.1). Taxonomy (GTDB): domain Bacteria; phylum Bacteroidota; class Ignavibacteria; order Kapaibacteriales; family NICIL-2; genus JBBATK01. Next base: position 227,034 of record JBGAUL010000002.1, on the reverse strand, counting down.
GATTCCTGATCCAGAAATTCTTCGATTGGTTTGTCGCGCACTGCACTGGTAGTGTTCTCACCGGCAAGACGACCTTCACGAAGAGTATAAACGATGCTACCGTCTTCGTTGCGACGCAGTCGAACGATCAGATTTTGCAGATGTCGGATGGTCGAGAATTCTTCGGAGTCGAGCTGAATAGCTTCTTTGAGTTCGACAGGATAACGACTGTTATGCAAGGGCGAACGAAGACTACGCGTGATGTCGTTTAGGAACTCGCGGACGTGCAAAGGCCACTCCGGTTCTGCACCAAAGTGCTTACGAGTTAATGCATGAACAAAAGCATCACCGCTTGTGTTGTGCGATGAGGGACGTACAATTGTTCTGTGATGAATGTCTCTGTGCATGAAGCCTTTTCAATAGCATGTGTCGGTCACCGACCCATGCCTGTCAATGTTCAGTCTACCGACTGTCTATCGTTCTGTCACCGGATGGTAACGCAGTTATTCAACGCCTATGACAAAGGCTATTTGTCAATTTGAATGTGGCTGAACGATACTCGTATAGTACCCGACAATGCTCTGTAAACGAGCCACCGGGCACTTTCGCTAATTATCGGCCACAGGAGCGTTTTCTTTGCTCGTGTTGTGAAAAAAGCTCGATAGATCCGCTTTCGGGGTCGCTCATAAGTTATGGGACAGCACAGTTCATGGAATTGCTGCTCGCGCTCATTCACGCTTTGAAAGCTGACATAGGCATGGTCATGGAGAATTGGAGTGCGGATCAATCAATGTGCATTTAACCAAAGGAGGCATCGTGCGCCCATTAGCCGCTCACATCCCCTTCGATTTCTCACTTGAAGTAGGCTCAGAAACACCTATATTGGAGCGCCGAATCATTGAAAAACAAACAGTCAGTCGTCGACGGGATCCATGACCCGAAGTAGACTGGAGTTAGTAGGTGTTTATCATGTACTAACGGTTGGAAAACATTCGACCTGTTTTGCAGTTCAGGAAACGGCACAAGAAAGTGAGTTCGGTGGAATTGATTCGTCAAAAAGGCTCAATTCTGCTTGTATTCACAGGTTCTTGTTCGTGTTTTTGCAAAAAGACACACAGCTTTAGCGTCGTGCAGCCGACAGTCTAAGGCTTAAATCCAAACAACAATCGTCGTTTTTAGGGGTGTATCCATCGATGTTTGAGAGGAGCTCAATAGAGTTCTTTGAGGGCAGGTGGTCGGTCATTAATTTGGCACCAAGCACCACAAGACACGGTCATCTAAGGATTCAAGAACCAACACATCCGTGATCATTCTCAACGATATTGCCCTCGATGAGCAGATACTAACGCAGCATTTCGCGTGCGACCTTGCCAAGTGTAAGGGAGCATGTTGTACGCTGCATGGTGGGAGTGGAGCGCCATTGCGTGACGATGAGGTCAAGCATTTGGCAGCCGCCGCTCCGGCCGCAATGGAGTATCTGGACGATCGCTCCAAGGATTACATCAAGCAGCATGGCTGGCTTGAGGGTGAACCGGGCGACCGCAGTGTGAACTGCATCGAGAATCAGCAATGCGTCTTTGTGTTTTTTGAGAAAAACGTCGCGCGCTGTGCTCTTGAACGTTCGTTTATGGAAGGTAAAAACGAGTTCCGCAAGCCGATATCGTGTCATTTGTTTCCGATTCGCATTGCAGACTTCGGCGGACCCTATCTCTACTACGATCGCTTTGAAGAGTGCGAGCCGGCAAAAGCTCACGGCAAAGACCTGAATCTTCACATCGCAGACATTACACGCGATGCCTTGATCCGGGAATTTGGCGAGGAATGGGTTGAAGCACTCGATGCCGTCCGCAACGAGTCAAAAACTTAAAGCGCCAATGTAGCTGCGGATGCTTCTTTCACGCGAAGCAGGATTTCATTCACCAGACAATCTTTTCAGCCTCAGCATGAAACTTGGACTACAACTGAACGTGGGTTTGCAGCAAACCCTGACTCCCCAACAGATTCAGTATCTGAAATTGCTGCAGTTGCCTGCCCTGCAAATGGAGCAGCATATTCGGCAGGAGATTGAACAGAATCCCATGGTGGAGGAGCTTGGTGAAGATGGAAGTTCACTGAGCGAGGACATTGAGATCAATGCCCCAATCGTTGCTAACGAAGCAGCCGAGCTCGCCAACGAAGCCAACATGCACGTGAAACAGTCGGCCACACCTGCCGACGATATTCCCGACATCTATGAAATGAGCGAAGCCGAAGAAAAGGCAGCTCAAGCAGCGCGTCTTGCAGGTCCAACAGAACCAGCCATGACCAGCTACGAAGGTGGTAATGAGCAGCAGGATTTGAGCTATGATCAAGACATTCCCGACGACTCGGATGCCTTTGATTTTTACAATATGCTCTGGCAGGATAATGGTCCGAAATCCAACACCGAATCGTCACCCGGTGAAGACGATCTCGATTACGAGCCATTCCAAATCAAAGACGTAAAGTCTTTTGAAGAAGATCTTCTCGAGCAATTGCACTTTGCCGATCTCAACGAAGAAGAAGTATTGCTCGGTGAACAGATTATTGGAAATCTGGAAGACGACGGATACCTGCGTCGTGATTTGAAGGAAGTGCTCGAAGATGCAAACGCAATCATCGATGAAAGCAATCACGAACGTCGCATGGCCGCACTCGGTGCCAATGCCCAAGGTCAGAAAGTTTCCGACAAAGCTGCAGCTTCGGTTGATCCGGACACCATCACCTACGCGCATTCATCGCCAACAATTCTCAAGCGACTCACTCTGGCGCAAGCTGAAAATGTCTTGCATGCAATCCAAGAATTTGAGCCAACCGGTTGTGCTTCGCGCACGGTGCAGGAGTGTTTGATTGCACAGCTTCGTGCTTTGCCCAAAATGAATGCCGGACAAAAGCTTGCTTGGGAGATTCTCACCAAAGCGTACACGCAATTCACCATGAAGCACTATCAGCAGATTGCCAATTTGCTCGAAGTGAGCGAGGAGTATTTGCGCGAGGCAATTGATGTAATTCGTCGATTGAATCCGAAGCCTGGCTATGGTTCATCGACGCAGGGTATAACGACAATTATTCCTGACTTCGTTGTGGAGCCAACGGAAGATCACAGCGACTTCCTCATCTCTCTGAACGATGCGACAATGCCGCAACTTCGTGTGAGCAAGGCTTATGAAAAATTGAAACGAGAAGCTCGCTACCGCAAGTTCAACAAGGAAACACGCGAGTGGATGCGCAAGAAGCATGAGGATGCGAAGTTTTTGATCAATGCTATCAAGCAACGTAAATCGACGATGCTGAAAGTCATGACGACCATCGCGCATCTTCAAAAAGGATTCTTCGAAGAAGGTCCAGCAGGATTGCGTCCGCTTATCTACAAAGACGTTGCTGAAGAATCAGCAATGGATATCTCGACGGTGTGTCGCGTCGTCAACAACAAATACGTACAAACCGAATTCGGTATCTACGAACTCCGCTTCTTCTTCAGTGAGTCTTTGACGAATGATGAAGGCGACGAAGTTTCAACGACGATTATCAAAGACAAAATCAAGGACATCATTTCCAAGGAATCAAAGTCCAAACCTTGGAGTGATGATAAGCTGGCTAAAGAGCTGAAGAAGGAAGGCTATAATGTCGCGCGTCGCACTGTAGCAAAGTACCGCGAGCAATTGAAGATTCCGGTTGCACGCTTGCGACGGGAACTATAAAAAGTGCGTGACGCGAAGGCTAGTGCTGTGAACCCTTTTTGAATCATCTGTGTCAGATATCACAACAACCACTTTGTAGGAGCTTCACGGCTCAGCCATTATGACCCTTTGCACACGAGTGCTCGCAGTTTGTTCCTTGGTTTTTATCGGCGCATGCGCCAGTTCAAAACCAATCGTGAATTTTGGTCCGAAGAATCCCGTTATCATGCTGGATCGCACCGCATGCTTCGGCACATGTCCGGCTTATACACTCACTCTTCGCGGTGATGGAACGGCTGTTTATGATGGCAAGTCAAATGTGGAGAAGATTGGACACTACACTGCAACGATCTCAACCGAGTCACTGACTTATTTGATTAAAGAGTTTGATCGAATCAAGTTCTTCAGTCTGAATGATGTGTATGACGATGCCGTCACTGACATCCCAACCTACACCTTGCGTTATACCCTGAACGATTCTACCAAGAAGGTAACGGATCGCTTTGGACCGCCTCCGGGCTTGCGTGATTTGGAGCGGACTATTGACTCGGTTGCTGATCAATTGTCGTGGAAGCAAAGCGCAGAATAACGAAGCTTGAAAGCAGCAAGAGAATGTGTCAATGCCTCATCGTTCTGCTGAGGCATTGTCGTATCTACTCGCATCATGATTCACTTGACACGCTTCTCCGCATCCGAAAAAAGCCAGCATTCACGCCCCCTTAACAGTTCTGTAAGCTATTGCTGACCTATATTCGCGTCCATTGTTGCTCGACGATCCGCCGTCAGAGCAACGCTACAACTCTCAGAATAGTAACCGTTATTGATTTTCTCAGCGTATGAAATCTTTGCGCCTTTCGCTCCTTGTGTTCTGTTTGCCTTTGGTCTTGCAAGCACGACCTGCATTTATCAGTGCAAGCATTGACCTTGCAGGTTGTCATGACGACATGGTCAACGTCACAGTTCAAGTTCCTGCTCACGACGGTGATTCAATCCGCTACGTGATTCCACGCTCGGTACCGGGCACCTACTCGCGCGATGATTATGGTCGATTCATTATGGAAGCACATGCTTTCGCTGCGGATGGAACTGAGACCAAAGTTCGACGTGATGATGGTGATGTGATTCTCTACGGAGCACCAACGCGATTGGAATACAGAGTGCGCGACACCTGGGATGATCCTGAAGCGTTTAAGGTCTTTCAACCTACCGGAACGAATATTCAAAAAGACACTAACTTCGTCATCAATACGCATGGCTACTTTGGCTTCTTCGAAGGATTCAAAAACCTGCCCTATGAAATTCAAGTGCGCAAGCCGCGCGGTTTTTATGGTGCAACGTCATTGGATCGTCTGGAATTAAATGATACGGTAGATATTCTATCGGCTCACAGCTATCCGCACCTCGTTGACAATCCAATCATGTACTGCGTGCCCGACACAATGTCGTTTATGCAGAACAATATGAACGTGACCATTGCCATCTATTCGCCGCGCAAGAAAGTCACAGCAGCGATGGTCGCTCACGAACTTCAGCCACTCTCTGCCGCACTCGGCAAGTTCTTTGGTGTGATGCCCGTGACGCGATACACCTTCATTCTCTACTTCGCCGATCCTGAGATGTTTTCCATGTCGCACCGCTTTAGCTACGGCGCGCTTGAACATTCCTATTCTAGTTTCTATTTCTTGCCTGAAGGTGGCGGTATGAGTGGCGTTGCGGAGTCAATACGTTCCACTGCCGGACACGAGTTCTTGCACATTCTTGTGCCGTTGAATTTGCATAGCGAAGAAGTTCATGACTTTGATTTTCGCTCGCCGAAAATGTCGCAGCACTTGTGGTTGTATGAAGGATGCACTGAGTACTTCTCGGTGCTCTCACGCGCACAAGACACGCTCATGAGCGAGCGCGAGTTTTTTAATCATCTGATTCAGAAGTATCGTAACGGTAATGGTATGCTGCACGGTCGCACCATGTCATTTACTCGCTTTAGTCGTAATGTGCTCACCGATGAAAATCAAGCGCTGTATCCAATCGTGTATGAGACAGGTGCCGTATTAGCGTTCTGCTTGGATATGCGCATTCGCGAACTCACCGGCGGACGATTGGATTTGCTTGGTGTGATTCGTGCGCTGAGCTCACGCTATGGTCCGGAACGTCCGTTCAAAGATGACGACTTGGTAGATGAGTTTGTAAATCTTGTCGGGCCCGATCTTCGACCATTCTTCGATGATTTTGTTATCGGTGAAAAAGCTCCACCAATCCAACAAGCACTCAATTCAGTTGGATACTCGTACAAAGACTCTGCAATGGTGAAGGGATTTCAATTCGCTTCATCACGCATCTTCTTCAAACCGCGTGTGAATGATGCGGTAATTCTGAGCGTCAAGAGTGAGAATGATTTCAAGATTGTGGATGGCGATACGCTCATCAAAATCAACGACATTCAGGTCACTCCAGACAACAAGGTTGAAATGTTGCAGATGTTTATCTGGCAGCCAAAGAATGATAAGGAAGTGTCGATGCTTGTACACCGCAACGGACAAGAGCTAACGCTCAAAGCCGCACCCACAGAGAAATCAATAATGCGCAAGAATGTCGTTGACGTGCTTGAGAATCCGGCGCCAAATCAAGTCAGCTTCCGTAAAGGTTTGTTGAAGAAATCATAAGCGCAAAGAATAGCGCAGAGAATCCCGAATCAGTTAAAAAGAAAAAAGCGATGCGTACCATGTACACATCGCTTTTTTCTTTCTGATAACTTCTCACCTACCTCACTACAACCATTTGCTTTTTATCACTGAAGATACCGGCAAATAGAGTGTAGGTATAAACTCCTGGCGGGAGATGCGAGACGTCCCATTCTATTTCGTGCTGACCTGAATCAAGTTTCCTTGAGCCATCCAACAAGGTTGCGACGAGTTCACCGGTCGAGTTGTAGACCTGTAACAACGCCGGCACATACTCTTGAATATCAAAGCGGAAACTCACACGATTGGTTGATGGATTTGGAATCGTTTGATAAAGCAGTGCGGAGCTTGCATTGACACGTGAAGTTGTTGTGTTGCACTTCGCACCGGTCTGCACCAATGTCTTTGCGCCGGTTGGCAAGAGTTTGATGAAGAGAAGAGAATCAGTTGTGTAGACGGAATCCGGGACGATGACGAGATCGTCTTGTACGGTATCGGGAACGAGTATCAAGAACTTCAAGTCAGCAAGTTTGCCTGCGCGTAGACTATCAACGTGTTGGAAATGCACCGTCACAGAGTCGTAGCGCTCTTGAGTAATCGATACTCTGCTTCCCAATGCAGACGATGCACTAAGATACTTCAGCATGTACTTATTCCATCGCGCACCAACGCTGAAGTTCATGTCTTGCAGCCAGTAGGTGGTGTTGTGATAGGTCGTGCTGAAATCTCGATCAAGATACATAGGAATGGTGATGGTATCACCTAAGGTTCCACCTCGCGGAGCCGGACTAGCGTAATTCACATTGTCAGTACTGAACTGAATTGGGACGATGGGAACGAAGCCACGTCCTTTAAGCTGAAGCGAGTCATGCAAACGACACGGCATTGAGGCAAAGGCGAAGGCGAGCGAATCGAATGAGCTGTAATCGCGCGGACAATACTGCACCACCACAACGGCGCTCTCGCCGGGATTCAATGGTGTTGTTCGTGAAGGCGTTGAGGAGATATACTTGACGTCGCGAGGCAGCACGAGAATTGAATCAACCGTGATAGCAACATCGCCTGTGTTGGCAACGAGGAAGGAATCAACGACGCAATCCAACACGCGAACGCTGTCAAAGTCGAGCAGCGGACGTTGAATCTTCAACTCTGCTTGATCAACCACCACCACGCCATTGTCACCACCGGCACTCAAATAGAAATTCAACACTTCTTGAGTATCGAAGAAGATTGAGTCAATGTTGATCGGTGTTGTAAAGCGCGTGTTCGTGCGCGGCACAAAATTCATGACGCAGAATGGACGGAGAGAATCCGCGTTGCGACAGTCCTTCACAGTGACTTGCGTACCACCGAGCAACGATGCTTTAGCAGTTGGGGGATTGTAGACTGAGGTGCCGCCAATGTACATCAGTTTGGTAGTGTCGTAGACCGCCTCGAATTGCACGTCGACGGTCGGCGCAGGAATAGCGCGTGATGAATAGACCGGTATGTGCAGTGTATCACAACTGACAATCCTAAAGGTATCGGTAACGCTGCGTTTGCTGTCATAGGTTAACTGCAGACCATAAGCTGGCGCCAAACCAAAGCCTCGCAGCAAGATTGTGGTGTCCACATCTTTACACGGCTTCGAATAGTGCAACACTGCTCGAGCGATGTACTGACGCGGTGCACGCGGTTTGAAGTAGAAGCGGAATGGATATGGTTTTCCGCCCGGCTTGATGATGACAGGGAAGTTGATCGCATTTCCCGCGGAATCTGCGTGCGTGAACACGCGATCGTCGGGGAGATAGGTGATGGAGTCAATTTGAATTGTGTCTTGACCCGGATTATCAACCAATCCAGGAATAGCAAGTGTGTCGCGTTGTGGTAAGCTCTTGTTATCAACGCCGATGTTGCCGCAGTTAACAACGGTAACGGTTGGTTTGAACATGAGACTGCGCTTGCCGGCGAGGAAGCAGTTGTATTTGTTCGGACCCCAACCAGCACCGTGAGCATTGATGTTGAAGCGGGCAACGCAGTTGATGTTTTTGCTTTCCGCCGGAGTACGAGGACAGAAAGTCAAATGCACTGTATCAGTTGAACGTGGTGGAATGGTAAAGGGAAGCACCTTCCCATTGACCTCGTAGAAGTGCGAAGTCCAGCTAAAGAGTTTCGGAGTTCCGTTCGCAACATTGTTTGAGTCAACCCACATGGAATCAATCACCATGTTGTTGACGAATGAATTGTTGACAAGCGGAATGTCGCGCGTGATGCAATCGCAGGGACGCACGTAGGAAAAGTTCTGAATCGACAAGCTCGCATCGAGCTGCACAATGACGGTCTTGCCTTGCAAGTCGCCATCTGTCTCGATCAGCGGACAAGGCTGCGAACCTTTAGCAACAATCTGACTATTGTACACGCCGTTAACTGTTGGCGCAAAATCAACAACTGCCGTGATGGAATCGCGCGGTTGCAGAACACGAGGTAGAGTGCGATTCATGGAAATCAGTTTGTAGCCGGCTGGGACGATGAGTGTGTCAACGTAGATCGGCACCGGAGAAACGTTTTCGAGCGTTACAGAATCTCGTCTAGTATCACCAACCTCAAGTGTTCCGTAAATCGTTAGCGGTGTGATATAGAGTCGAGGAACAATCGATGTACCGTATAACCGCACCATCCACTTGTCGCCTGTTAGCGAAGTATAATATTCCAGGTATCCCGTAATCGCAATGTCCTGAGTCAAGTTGTTCGGATTAAAGCGGAAATAGAAGCGCTGCTTTTGTCCGGGTTGTAAGGTGACAGAATAGCCGGCGAGATTGAAGGGAGCTCCGTTTTGATCAACGCTGCTGATCTGCGGCGGACCGCTATTCAGCGCGAACTTGCTAAGAGTTTGTGCGACAGTGGACTCGTTTATGATATCGACGTAGGAGATCGAATCGCGACACGCAATGACGTTCTTGATTGTCATGACGATGGGATCAAATCGGAATTTCTCAATCACACCTCGACCACGAACCGGGATACACTGCGTGGTATAGCAGCGTTGTTCAAAGAGACAGAGCTCATCGGCGTACTGAATCGGTTGTGTTGGACGGAAGGTAATGTTGATTGTCTTCTGTTGTCCGGGTGTGAGTGTTGCTGAATTCGTACCTGTAAAGAGAAACACATCTCCCGTCTTCAAATAGAAGGAAATGTTCATCACATCGGTAGTGCTCTTGTTAGTAAAGGTGACGCTAATGGTCGAGTCTTTACCGACAATCACATTCCCAAAGTCAACTGCAAGAGTTGAGAACACCACATCATTGTCGAGTCCACGTCCTTGCCACTTCAGCGTATCAACAAACTGACAATTGAATCCCGCCAAGTGTGCATAGAAAATGATAGGGTCGTTGTTGACGAGTCCGGGCACCAGCGGCTTAAACCTGAAGTACTTCTGGAGTTCTCCGTTAGTCGCTGATGGTCTGAGTGTATAGGCAGGTGGAACTTTAGGCATACCCACCGTCACAATTGTCTTGGGGATGTAGATACTATCGATGATTAAATTTCTTCTTGTAAGATTATACCAATTCCATCCGCGCGAATCGCTGATATCTCCCGGACAAGTACTCGGGAACGAGAGCGATGTCAGTCGTGTTTTACCACTCACATCCCTAATCGAAAACACTTCTTGAATAACTGCGGTGACGGCAATCAAGCCGCTACCATTACATGCGTCGTTGGAAAGAATGTGCAGGGTATCGGCATATGCAAAGGTTGTATCGATGGTTGGATTAAATCGAAGCCACACGGTATCGCATTGTCCGGGAGCAAGAGTAAAGGGGAAGCTCTTGTTTTTCGGCGGCAAGACTTGGAACACCGCAGGATAGCGCAGCATCGATCCACCTTGAATCGTGATAGAGCGATTAGTGTTTGTGCCTGTCGGACCGGTATTGTTACAAATGACGATGGCACTGTCGTAGTAAGGCGTCGAACGACACTTTGCATACAGCGTATCAAAGGTCATAGAACGCTTTTGCAGTTGAATCTCAGTAGAGCGTGTAAGGTTGATATCAACATTCAACTGAGCAGCGCAACGATTCGCGGATTTGATTTGCAGTTGAGCAGTGATAGCACCGGTGACGTTGCCGCTGAAGCTGATGGTGACACCCACCGGCGTGTTAGCAGCGAGAACGGCTGATGTTGGATTGACTTTGAAGAAGCGAGCGTCTTTGCCGGTGATTGAGAAGGTGTAGGTGTTTGAACAGGATTGAAAGGAGGTATCCGTGACATTGATCTGCCACGATTTGTCAGTCACGCACTTGACGTCATCGACAATAGACTTGAGGTCAGTGCTGATCTTCTGTGTTATCGTTCTGTTGCTTGCTTTGCAGGCATCCATGTTAGCCATCTTGCCGACGTAGCCATTACCGGTTGCATCGCAGAGGTCAGGTGTTCTGTCGTTGCAACGATAGTAGAGCGTCAATCCATTTTCATTTCCGGCAAGCGAGCGCTCCATGTTACAGTAGATCTCGAGAGACGAGAGGACGCGTCTCCAGATACGGATTTCGTCCATCTGGCCAATGAAGGTGCGGTAGTTGCCGAAGCGCGCGATATCACTCGTGGAGCCCAACTGCAGATTGTATTTCGGATCCGCTGGACGTCGCAGCGTGTTTAGCGGCGAACTTGCATTCGATGCGCGTGCGACTTCGTGAGCATTGATATAGATGATAGCCTCGTGTGTTGTTCCATCGAAAACAAAACACAGATGCTTCCAAGAGCCGTACAAAGACGAAGCGCTTGTTTTAGCAATGGTGTTATCCGTAGAACCGGTATTGTTTCCATTTCCATTCAACTCAAAAACCAATTCGTCGGCGGGGGTGATGTACACGGCCCAGGAGTTGTTTCCGTCGAAGTTGTCGTCGTTGACGGTGTAAGGTCCCCATTGTCCACCCAAATACACTCTCGAACCCGCTTGCTTCGTAGCGTTGATCCAAAATTCAACGCTCATAGCAGTGGTGCCAAGCATCTGACCGGCTGTTTTCTGCACGTCGATGTAGTTCTGGGCGCTACCGCTACTGACGGTTGGGGTGTATGCCAAGCCGACGCATGCTTTGTCAGCGTCACATGGTGCGGGAAACTGAGCCTGCAGCTGACTGAAAGGAAGTATCGTGAAAGCGATGAGAAGGATTAAAAAACTCTTCATAGATCTTCCCGGGTTAGGATGTGATATGGTCAGGTCTGAGCTACGCTGAATTGAGCCTTTGACTCAACCCTCGTATGTCTCTCAAAAATCGTATCTTCTTAGCCTCAACACAAAGCGAATTCCACGCCAAAAAAGAACACTTGAAGCAGAAAAATGATACAAAAAAAGAGCCTCAGACGCCGCATAATACGAACTAGCTTTAGTCCAAAAGTCGGCATGGCTTCATTTGGCCTGTTTGTCCTTCTACTCTGCGGTCTACAGCTCGGTCTCGCAGCAGAGCTAAATGCCCAAAACTCGAAGAAAAACAAGCAAAACACGCAGTCAAAGGTCAAGACAAAGGAGTCGAGCACAACCCTTCGCGAGGGTGCTCAGGGGTCTGGCGCTGACATCACATCGGCGAATGGTACTTCAGTTGCCAAAACTCCCTTTATGATTGGTCAGCTGGTATGCGGTCGGGCGATCAATTTCAAAGAGAGCAAACTCGAGGCCGGACTTGCCCTAGCACTGGACCTAACAAGCCGTTATTCGCTCATAAATGCACGGGTAGTTGACTCCGTTGCCAAGCTCCAGCATCTGCGTACGGGTGACTCGATTCACACCACGACTGCCTTAAAGCTCGCTCCCTTGGTTGGAGCCAAAGGCAGTGTATTTCTCCGCGTCGATCGTCTTGAAAATATTCTCCGAGCCGAAGTCCAGATTGCTCAGGGAGATTCGTTTAAGACAATAGCTCGTGGACAAGGATATGCCCTGATTCGATTCCGCACAGAGAAGAAGAATCGTTTGGTAAGTGATCCTGCGGTATTGACGGCAATACAGCGCGCATTGTGCGTAGCACTGGGTGACACGACGTTGTATGAGAAGGCTCCGGCTGCATTCAAGGTCAAGCCTGCAGAGACGGTAGTTCCGGGCGGATTGGTGTTTAGTGACGATGCTTCATTGGACGCTTGGGATATGTTCAAAAACCACACGGTGAACGCCTATGATGCTGTGGTGAACATATTCGATGCATTGAAAGACTCACCGAACTATGTGTGTTACGATGTTGATACCCGCGACAGTATTTACGCGCTGTACAAGATGTATGTGATTGAGAACGACAATGAGCCTAGTCGTCAGGAGTTAGATGCATTATATCGTCTTGAAGTGAAGTACTACATCACCGGTACACTCCGTCGCGTCGAAGCCGGCGCTGAATTGAAGTTATACTTCTGTGAAATCACCAACAACGCGTCTTATCGCATACTTCGCACTGCGCAAGAATTGATCAAAGAAGACAAAATGGAAGAGTTTCGAGAGAAGCTGCAAGCGTCGGTGATGAGTTTGTGTCAGGAGTAGTGCCGGTTGCTTCGGCACGTGTATGAATTGAGCAGTTGATTCACGACTCTAGGCTGCATCAATGCTTATATTCGCAGACTAATATTTGATTTACGGGGATCACCATGAAATGCACAATTCGTCCGCTCGACACCACGCGCGACGCCATGACCTTTATTCGCGCCCAATGGAACTTCTATCACAACGATCCCAACTTCGTTGCGCCGATGATCATGGATCGCAAGAAGCTCTTGGATACCAAGAAGAACCCATTTTATCAGCACTCACAGATTCAACTCTTTGTTGCTGAAGCAGATGGTAAGATCGTTGGACGAATCGCCGGCATCATCAATGACAATCACAACAAAGAGCACCAGGACAAGGTCGGCTTCTTTGGATTTTTTGAATGCGTTAATGATAAAGAGGTGGCAAAAGCTCTTGTCGATGCCGCGGCGCAATGGGTCAAATCAAAAGGCATGACGCATATCCGCGGTCCGGTGAATCCCTCGATGAACGACGAAAGCGGACTGCTGGTAGACGGCTTTGATTCACCGCCGCAAATTCTCATGACCTACAATCCGCCGTATTACGGCGCGCTGCTTGAGAGTACAGGACTTGCGAAGGTGATGGATCTCTTTGCGTATATACTGCACAACAAGACCTACCAATCCGACAAAATGAAGCGCATGGTGTCCATGCTGCGTCAGCGTACCGGCGTCACAGTGCGTCACATGGACTTCAAAAACAAAGCGGCATTCAAACGCGACGTCGAAATTCTCCGCAACATTTTTAACGAAGCGTGGGAGCGCAACTGGGGTTTTGTGAAGATCACCGATGCAGAGTTTGATTATTTAGCGAACGATCTCAAGCAGATAGCAGAACCAAGTTTGGTGTTGATTGCTGAGCATGCTGGACGTCCGATTGGCTTTGCCTTATCGCTTCCCAACATCAACGAAGTTTTGATCCACAACAAGAAGGGTGGATTGCTTGGTGGTATTTGGCAATTGCTAACAAAGAAGAAGAGCATCAAGTCGGTACGAATTTTTGTATTGGGTTTAATTCCCGAATACCGCAACAAGGGTATTGATGCAATCATGTACGCAGAGACTGCTGATGCTGCACACCGCATAGGTTGTGACATTGGAGAGGCATCGTGGATTCTTGAGAACAACGAAGCAATGAACAAGGCATTGACGCAGATCATGCAGGCACAGAAGTACAAGACCTATCGCGTGTATGAAAAAGCGATTTAACCTGATGCAACAGCACTTGTTGAACCTGCATGCTTGAACCACAGGATTCCGGTTCAGACCAAGAGCAGCCATTTCCTCATGCCTTGTTTGGACTTGGTGCAACAGTTGCGATCTACGTCTTCTACATACTCGGCGCGTTTTCGCTCTCGCAGATTTTATCAATTGAAGCCAAAGATCCGAGAATGGCTGGGTTTCAGATGGCGGGACAATTGTTATTCATGTTGTTGCCGAGTTTGATCGTATGCTATGCATCACCGCTGGGACCGCAAGGTTTGCTGCGCTTGTCGAGGCCAAAGACAAGCATGCTTTCAGTTCTCAGCATACTCCTTGCATTTGTCGGTGTGACGGCTATTGGCCTAGCGCTACCGTCATTGGAAAAGTTACTTCTTCCTGCAGACGCATATAAATCTTTTCTGGAGTTACAGGAAAACTATCAAAGTGCGGTCGCGGACTATCTTCGAGTCAGCGATCCGGTGATGATGGTAATCTCATTTTTCACAATCGTCATCGTCCCACCGCTCGCCGAAGAAACTCTCTTCCGTGGTGTCATGCAACGTTCGCTTGAGCAAGCCTATCCTGCAGCCCGCGCAGTGTTCACAACAGCCATTCTTTTTACAGCCTTTCACCTCAACGTTACTCAAAGCATCGAGCTTTTTCTGCTGTCATATATTCTAAGCAGTATTGCCCAATCCACACAGTCGCTGATTCCATCAATCCTTGTGCACTTGCTCAACAATCTGATATCATTCGTGCTCTTCCACATGAATCTACCAGATGGTAATAGTGAACTACAACTCTGGCAAGCCCTCGTCCTCTGCGTCGCCGGGGGTCTCATGATCTGGCTCGGTTTACGACACACAAGCCGCATCGCGCAAAGAATGGATGAAAGTGTACAGCTGAGCTGAAATTTATCTTGAGTGATGGCGCTGTAAACAAAACGTCCTGTCAGATGCTAGCGAAGCGGACATCTGACACGACACGCGACGTCATCAGGTGTTGAGTTTCCAGTCCTCGAGCATTGTCAAAACACGCCAAGCTGAACCATATCCAAACACAAAGTGTGGTGTTCACAAAACAGCACACTATATTCCCATTGCGCCTCGGTGCCTCAAGTACATACAGCATCCCAATCGAACACCACTGTCATCGTTGATAAGCGCTCATGCTAATAGGGTCGAACCAAATTCGAAGTCTCAGCCTTGCAATAGTACTACTCGTCGCGATGGTACTGAGTTCATGTGATCAGTGGGTATATGTAAGCTATCAAGTCGTTAACGACACTGACAGCAACGTTGTGGTGCACTACAGAGGACCGGACTCCTCATTTATTCGACAGCCAGACAGCACACGTCTTGTGTTAGCCGGACAAACTGAACAACTCTATGTCCGCAGCATGATTTCAAATCGAGTTTTTGATCCCGATTACAACCAAGACACACTCTGGCCCATAACGTTCATTGAAGTCCGACGTATCGGTGGCTCTAAGTTGAACAAGAACTATCGTCTCAGTGAATACTGGGATTATAAAACTCAAAGCTCTACAAGCGCAACAAAGGCAACACACATCAGCCCTGCAGATGTGATTCCGTAATGCGCCAAAGGCGCTCGAGCTTAGTCTCTGATCTCCGTCGTGTCAGATGCTAGCGCAGCGAACATCTGACACACCACGCGACGTCACCAGGTGTTGAGTTTCCAGGCCTCGAGTGCTGTCAGATGTCCGCTGCGCGAGCATCTGACAGAACGATTGTGGGCGAGTGTCAGATGTCGTCAGCGGTCACACTCAAATTCTCCGTCGTGTCAGATGCTAGCGAAGCGGACATCAGACACTACACGCGACGTCACCAGGTGTTGAGTGTCTAGGCCTCGAGCGCTGTCAGATGTCCGCTGCGTGAGCATCTGACAGAACGGGCATAGGCGAGTGTCAGACCCTAGCGCAGTCGACATTTCACCTATTACCAACCACCGCGCAAAAAAAAATCTGCCACCCGCAAGCAGACATCCTCCATGATGCAATGCTGTGGGTGGCAGACCTTTTGTGTTCCATGCGTTGGCAGCTGCTTAGTCGCAGCCGGGAATCTCCAACGCATCCCTCCAACTATAATCCTACCGCACGTTAAAAACTACACTCTCTGTTGTGCGATACTATCGACGTAGACTATGCCGGGAAATTGTGCTGAGCAGCGAGCGAGTCCATTCACTCAGGCCTGTCAGACGAATCCTCAGCCTAGTTCAAGCGAATTATCGCTTCAATTGATTGATTTCGCTAAGGAACTGATCGCTGATCGTGATTGTCCGGGCAGCGGCTTCAAATGCGCGCTGGGTGGAAATCAGATCGGTGAATTGTGATGTCAAGTCAACGTTTGAATCTTCAAGCGCGCCGCCTACCACTTTAACAGAAGCGAAAATGTCGCTGGCTGTTCCAATGTTCGGCAAACCGCTGTTCGGTGAAACGGTAAAGTGACTATCACCGGTCTTCATCAAACCGCTTGGGTTGGTGAATTTTGCGACCGCGAGTTGACCCAGAACTTCAGTCTGACTGTTGGTGAAGCCACCAAAAATGCGACCGGTTGGATCGATACTCAAGCTTGAAAGATTACCGGCTGCATATCCGTCTTGGCTTACCAAGTTCACTGAGCTTTGACCAGCGAATTGGGTGATACCATTGAGAAGATTTCCTGATTGAGCAAGCACGATGTTCAAGTCCTTTGTAGTATCAAAGGATGTTGTTCCACCTAGTGCTGTGTTCAAGTTGGATGCAGCGACAGTAAAGTTCAAAGGTGTGTTGATTGAACCATCAGCGTTAAAGGTGATGTTCGACGCGGTTGCAGGTAATGTGATTGCGTTGCCGTCGAGAGTTCCTGCGAGAGAGTATTGATTCGGTGTTGCTGATTTGGTAAAGGTCAGTTCAAGAACGTGACTGATACCAATGTTGTCATAAACCGGAATTGAAGTCTGTGCTGTTTCACCGCTCTTGAGAGATGCGCTGAGGTTGCCGGCCATTTCGACAGATTGGGTCTGACGTGGACTGGACTTCACATTCGGAGAAATAAAGATGTTGGCAATGTTGCGATCAAGAACGTTCGCACCCGAACTGTCCTTAACAACTTTGCCGGTTGCATCTACTTTGTCATTGTAACCTTGAACGAAAGCGCCGGAAACGCTATCGACGAGATTGCCGTTTTTGTCAAGTGAGAAATTGCCTGCACGTGAATACTGCATTGAGCCGTTTGATTGCAGACAGAAGAAAGCGTCACCGGTGATGGCAGCGTCAAGTGAGCGATTCGTTGTGCGAATACTGCCCTGACTGAAGTCGGTGCTGACTGCACCCATGCGTACACCAAGACCAATCTGTTGTGGATTGACACCACCTGTACCGCCCGATGCGATGTTTGAAGGACCAACACCCAAAGACATGGATTGCGAAAGTTGATCAACAAATGTTGCTTCGCTTGCTTTGTAACCAACCGTGTTAACGTTGGCAATGTTGTTGGAAATCACATCCAGACGTTGCTGGTGCGCCTTGAGGGAAGTCGTTCCCGTCGTGAGTGAACGAATTAAAGCCATGGGGAGACCCTTATGAAAGTGAAGAATGTTTTACCAATTCTCTCCGCAGCATAACCGCATCGACACGCATTTACACGCGCCTGTGCTGAAACCTGAACGGAACTGTGTGGTTAGCGAGAGCATTCGTCAATCAGTCGGAATGCTGCTCATTCTTGGTGGGTCTCCTGCCGGCCGTTTGCGGCTACAAACAGCCGGACGAGGTCCAACCCTATCGTTGCGCGATGTCCTTAACCACTCGGACTACGCTACAACTGCCGAATCGATATTCGTAAACACATTGTTTTGTGCCTGCTCGCCCTTGAGCGCGGTGATCACCGTGCGGTTGCGAACACTGACGATAAAAGCCATATCGCGGAGCATGATCAATGAATCATTGGCACCCTTCTCTCCCGCCTTCGTGACCGCTTGCTCGAGTCGCGTCAAATCTTCCTGATTAAGGTTGATATCACGACTGTTCAGACGTGCCTGCGCATGAGCTGAGAACTTGACGCTCGTCAGTTCATTGTTCAGTATGTCAGCAAAGGGAGTTCTCGGTGTTGACGAGACCAGAGGAGATGTGGCGGGTTTGTTAACCCCGCCTAGCGGTACAAAGGGAAGTTGTATGCCTTGTAGTTCCATCGATCGTTCAATCCTTGAAGATGCTCCTGTCATCCATGACTTCGGTATAGTTTTACCGGAATATCAGTTCGACAGTAGAGATTATCGGAAGAGGTCTGCGAGACTTTAGAAAAATTTTCATAGCACTGAGAGTGCCGTTTTTTGGCAATTTTTAGCGTTTATTAGTCGTGCATGCACAAACGACTAATAGCAGTTGGGATGTCATCAATGTCAAAAACGTAGTCAGCCATGCCCGCCTCAATGGTGGCTCGCGGCATGCCGTAAACCACACAGCTGTCTTCGCTCTGCGCCATTACGTTTCCACCTTTGCTACGCAGATGTCTCATACCCTCCAGACCATCTTTGCCCATACCGGTCATGATTACTCCCAACAAGGGCGAACGGAATTGCTCGACAGCAGAGTTGACCATGAAATCGACACAAGGTTTGAATAGAAGCTCAGGCGGACCCTCCACAATCTTGATGTAGGTGCCACCTCCACCACTTCGGAAATTCATCTGCATTCCTCCCGGTGCGATGTACACCGTGCCCGCACGAAAGAGCTCACCGTCTTCGGCTTCTTTAACCGCAATCTCCGACTGACTGTTTAATCGATCTGCCAAGGATGCAGTGAATCGTGGCGGCATGTGCTGCACAACAGCAATACCAACAGGCAATTGCTGCGGAAGCTTTGGGATAATGCGCATCAAGGCTTGAGGTCCACCGGTTGAAATTCCAAGTACAACCGCCGAGTAGTTCACCCGATGCATGCGCGACGCCAATTTTGTCAAAGGTTGAGCCTGACCCGATGCCCCGGCAACCGCTGGAGCTGAAGTGCGCGCAAGGCTTGGACTAAGAGCCGCAGGACTACTTTGTAGACTACGTCGAAATGCCGGACGACGAGCCGCGGCAATCGTAAGAAGCTTCTCACGCAGAATTTCTTTGATCTTGAGAATGTCCAGCGATACAAAGGAGAGTTGCTTGGGAATGAAATCAACCGCACCACGCTCCAAGGCGTCGAGTGTTGCGTCGGCTCCTTCGCTGGTTAGTGAACTGACCATCATCACAGGAGTTGGACACTCCTTCATGATGATAGACAGAGCCGTGAGACCATCCATGATGGGCATTTCAATGTCCATCGTCACCACGTCCGGACGGTGCTTCTTGACTAAATCAACAGCTTCTTGACCATTGCGTGCTGTGGCAATGACATGCAGTCGCGGATCGCCCTCGATCATCGTCTCGAGCGACTTGCGCATGAATGCAGAGTCGTCTACCACAATCACATTGACTGGTCTCATACGAGTTCTCCTGACTTCTCTGTGCAGTAGTGAATGACTTCAGCAACGTCTATAATCATGATCACTCGTCCGTCACCAAGAATGGTTGAACCGGATACACAGCGAACATTTTCAAATGCAGAACCCAAAGACTTGATGACGATTTCTCGTTGTCCTAAGAGCTGGTCAACGACAAGTCCAACTTTCTGATCTCCTGCATGCACCACAACAGTGTGCAGTACCTCAGCTTCACGATCAGCCGCTTCATCATGCTGCATCACGTCTTGCAGTCTGATCAGCGGCAACACATTGCCACGCAGCAGCGTCGTCTCTTTTGATTGAATAGTCTGAATGTCCTTGCGCGTCAATCGCACAACTTCAACAACAGACTCAAGTGGAATGCTGTAGATCTCAGACTTCACCTGCACGAGCAGTGTCTGAATGATTGCCAGAGTCAGCGGAAGCTTGATCGTGAACACGCTTCCAACACCAACATGAGATTCAATGCTGATGGAACCTTTGAGTTTTAAAATGTTCGTCTTTACCACGTCCATGCCTACACCACGTCCTGAAACGTTGGTGATGGTCTTTGCCGTACTAAAGCCCGGCATGAATATCAACTTGAATGCATCTTGATCACTCATGCTGGCAGCTTCGGCTTCAGTAATGACGCCACGACTAAGCGCTACGCTCTTTAGCTTTTCAGGATCCATGCCTTTGCCGTCATCGCTGATGGAAATTGCAATGTGATTGCCGGCGTGTATTGCACGGACGGTGATTGTACCACGACGAGGCTTGCCTGCGGCTTCACGTTCGTCCGGACTCTCAACACCATGATCCGCAGCATTGCGCAGCAGGTGGATGAATGGATCATTGAGTTCCTCAATCAAGGTCTTGTCGAGTTCGGTCTCTTCACCGGAACAGACCAAATCGATCTCCTTGTTCATTTCCTTGCACAAGTCACGCACAAGTCGCGGGAGCTTGTTGTAAATCTTCGCCATCGAAACCATGCGCGTCTTCATCACTGCTGTTTGCAGCTCTGTTGTGATAAAGTCAATGTGTGTGCTGGTATCGAGAAGTTCTTTCACCATTGGGTGAGAACTGAATTCTGCACTAAGCGATTGTACCAGCTGACTAAATCGATTGCGACCCAGCACGAGCTCGCCCACGAGATTCATGAGCATGTCGAGCTTCTGGACGTCAACGCGAATCGTAGAGTCAACTGAACGTACTTGAGCTGCTTCAGGTGATTTCGTTTGAGTACTGACCAATCCCGCATCGGCATTGGTTGCCGGTCGAGCGGATGTTGTGTTTTCAGAAATGGGAACAGCAGGCGCATGATGAGACTGCGGCGCTTCGGTGTTGATGGCGTCGCCTGTAGTGTCCGCACTTGCTGCGACGACACTTGGTATTTCTGTTTCAGCAACCGCAGTGGCTTGCGCTTTGGTTGCGAGCAACGCATCGAGTGAGGCGCGGGCTTCTGCCAGGGCGCGCTCACGATCGAGTTGTTCGGCTTCGTTGAGTGGACGGACCGGGATCGAGTCAGCGACGCTTTCGACGTCGATGACGGGAGGCACATCCAGTTCATCATGGTTGTCATGGACCGCGGGGGCGTGGTCCACGACGCAGTTTGCAGCCGAATTCGGGTCACTAAGCATTTTGAGTGTCGCGAAGACCTCATCGAGCTTACGAACTCGGATGCTACGCTGTTCAATATCATCCAGCATTTCCTTCAACAAATCATAGACCACGAACATGTAGTCGAGGTGTGTCGGCGTCACACGAATAATCGATCGACGCAGAGCATTGAGCACATCTTCAAAATGATGCGAGAGCTCAGTGAATTGTTGAAAGCCCAAGAAGGAGGAGGTGCCCTTCAAGGTATGTACAGCTCGGAAAATGGTATTGTGGAGTTCGGAGTCTTCCGAACGACTTTCCAATGCCATGAGATCGCTACTCAGCGTCTCCATGATCTCTTTGGATTCCACAATAAAGCTGTCAAGGATTTCGGCCATATCTGGTTGAAAGGCCATGTATCCTTCGGATGATTCGTTCAGTTCTTCCATGGGAACGAAGGTTTTAGTCGTGTAACTGCACTTGTTGAAAGAGATCGTCGATCATCTTCTGCCGGTCTTCCGTGGGAGCAAATGAGGCGTAGGTGTTAAATGCCTCTGCTGTCACTTCAGGTTCCGGTCGAGGATTTGCATTCTCATCGAGCAGGTGTTTGAGCGTGTGTTCAACACGTTCTACCATTTGTCCTGCACCGGCGAGTTGTTGCGAGGTGATGTCGTTGACTTGCAGTGCCATTGAAATATTGACGGCACTTTGGGTGATACGCTCGGTCGTGCTAAAGACGTTGTTGACGCAGTGGACGAAGTCCAATTCATGCGCACTGACGGCGTTGTACAACACATCCACATAATTGCGAATGGTGGGGTCGAGCGAATATTCGTGCGAGCGTTGCGCTTCTCGGACCAATTTGTTGAGTCCTTCCAGTGACCGACGGGTTTCAAAGAGTGATTGCTGGACACTTGAGATGAGCGCAGTGATAATGTCAACGTCGTTCATAATGGACATCGTGGCTTCCTCGTGTGCTGTGGAAGCGCTCTTCAGACGTTCACGTGCTTCGGGAAGCTCGTGTTGTCCGTGATTCATGGCCACTGTGATGTTGTTCATCATCGTAGAAAAGCGGTGTAGCGACGCGATAAGTGTGTGAAGCTCATCGTGCGGTTTCTGAGAAGGCAGAGCATCCTGTGGTGACAGAGGATGATCCATCTGCGGGTTTCGAATGTCCATGCCGACTCCGTTAGTGAATAAAGTATTGCGTCAACTCAGGCTTGCTGTGAAGCCGTCGCCAACGCTTGAAGAATGAGATTGATTTTGTCTTTTAGGTTTTGCGGAGTAAATGGTTTTACGATGTAGTTGTTCACTTTTACTTTCAGTGCCTCCATTACATCATCTTTGTTATCGCGAGTTGTTACCATCAGCACCGGCAAATGCTTGGTAACATCATTCGAACGAATCCATCGCGTGAGATCCAAACCCGTCATGTTGGGCATGTTCCAGTCAGTAATGACAAAGTCCGGCTGCGTACTGAGAATCTTCTCAGCTGCATCTCTACCATCCGCCGCTTCCACGATTTGTGAAACGCCAAATGAACTGAGAGCATTGACGACTATACGACGCATGGTTGGTGAGTCGTCAACAATCAAATACCGAAGTGATGCCAATTCTTGCATGAAGCTTGTTTCCTTGAGTTCTTTAGCTGATATACTTTGAGATGTTATAGAGAATCTTATTCTTGTCAAAGGGCTTCTGGATATAAGCCTTGATACCATGTCGCGTGAGTTCCTCCTTGTGCTCGTTGTCGGCAAGCGAAGACAGAACAATCACCGGCATGTCGCGGTAGCTCTCGCTTTCACGCAACGAACGAATAAGTTCTAGTCCGTCCACGTTTGGCATGTTGAGGTCTGTGAGAACCAAATCACACTCTTGTGCAGGAAGCTTTTCCAATGCTTCCATTCCATCGGATGCCGTGACGACGTCGAAGCCCGAAAGCTGAAGTGTCGTTGACACGAGCTTGCGGATTGTTGAGGAATCATCGACCACCATAATAGTTTTCTTCATCGTCTAGTCCTTCGAGTATACAACAGTTCGAGGATGGCTCTGTAAACGGAACGCGGTTGATATGCCGTGGAGCGACTCGGCATGACCGATAAACAAAAAGCCGCCTGGATTCAATGCATCATAGAGATCGGATACGATGCGGATTTTTGATTCTTTGTCGAAATAGATAAGCACGTTGCAGCAAAAAATGATGTCGAAGTTTCTCATGCTGCGCATGCGCATGTGATCGTAGAGATTGAGGTGCTCGAATCGTACGAGCGGACGGAGCATGTCGTGTACACGGTAGCGCTGACCGTCTGTATGCAAGTACTTCTGCATGTAATTCGCCGGCATGCTGCGAACAGAGAACTGACGGTATTCGCCACGTCGCGCTGTGTCGAGCACTGCCTGACTAATATCTGTTCCGACAATCTCAATATCGAATTGCGGAAAGCGTGGTTTGATCTTCTCAAGAAAGATCATCGCAAGTGTATAAGCTTCTTCGCCTGAAGAGCTGGCAGCACTCCAAATGCGAATTTTCTTGTTTAATGATTGAGCCTTTGCTGCCACAACAGCCGGTATCAGGGTCTTTTCCAAAACCTCGAACTGCGGTTCGTTACGGAAGAAATAGGTTTCGTTGATCGTGATGTGGTTGTAGAACTCGGTCATCTCCGAAGCCGCCGCCGGACTACGCAAGAGACGAAGATATTCTTCGAATGAGTTCATTCCGAGATGACGTAGGCGCTTGCCAAGACGTCCTTCCAACAAATACTTCTTACCATCTTGAAAAGCAATGCCTGTCTTTTGGTAGATGTACTCCTGGAGTTGACGATACAGCGCATCCGACATGCTGATAGCCGGTGCAGCCATCGTCAAGCCGGAAGCAGTTGCCGGCCGAGTCATCAGCCGAGGTGTTGCGACAGGATTCATTATTCCTCCCATCCCATCGACATCGAATCATCGAGCATCATAGCCTGTTCGCTGTCAATGTTCATGAGTACGTCTTCAATGAGTAATACTGCTTCACCACTGAGAAGCGGTCTGATGGCAGCAAGTCGCGCAAACAGCTCCGGTCCTCGCTCTGCGTCAATCTCCATCACCATCAGCGCATGCTCACGCAAGGCACGAGCGCAAACTTTTTGCTGCTCAGTGCTGAGAGGAATGTTGGTTGATTCAAGAACGCTTGTGCAGCATTCGATGCAGTCTGTGCGTTGACTAGTGAGGGCAACTATTTCATCGTCGATACGACTCGTGCGAGCGCTAATAGTCAGCAGGGTGCCCAGCGCTTCAGTATCACCGATGCAGGCGATTTCTCGCGCCGCGCGGATGATAACGTCTTCGCTTGATGCGTGCAGCATTGATACCAATTGCATAATCGACGGACTATCCACAACGCAGTTTTCATCGCGATCGCGAATGCACAGCTTGGCATAAGTAGCCGCGTTGCTGAGTTCTGTTGAACTGTGTGTTGTTATAGTATCTATGCAGTGCAAGGACGCAGAACTACCGCATTGAGCCAAGGCTTCAAGTGCGGTCATGATGATCAAGTCATCCGGTTCGTAGCGTTCTTGTTGAGTTTTAATGATCGAGCATATCGCTGCTTCAGCATGTTCGCCGCCAATTTTTCCCATTGCTTCAATCACCGTCACAGTGCTTTCGGCATCACGCTCAGTGAGAGCGAGAATGTCGTGTAAAGCACTCGCTGAACGAAGATTACCCAAAGCTTCAACGACCGAGATGCGCACGTTGGCATCGCTGTCATTGAGCAGTGGCAGAAGTGAAGGAACGGATGAATCGTCTTCGATCAGACCCAGAATATCAACAACGAACTTGCGCACGTCGTGATCCTCGTGATTGAGAGCCGCGCACAGTGCAGGAACGGCTGCTGATTGCTTTTCAATCAAGAGATTCGATGCAGCATTGCGGACCGCAAGTTGTTTGACGTTCAAGCAGGCAACAAGAGCCGGTGCGACGGCTTCGTTGTGCATGGCACCGAGTGCAGCAATGGCTGCACTGCGGACACCACGAGCTGAGTCAAAAAGTGCGCGGATGAGGAGTTGTACTGATTCTGCACGATCGTCTCGTGACAACTCTTCTACACGGGCTCGACGAGCGTCGGCATCGCCTTCGCATATGGGACTGATTGTGATGATATCCGTCATGACCGCTTCCTTTCTCGACGATGTAATGGTACTGAACTAGTGAACACTAAGTGACTCTGCGCCCGGCATTGATTCAAGTAACTGGGCCGGGTCGAGAAGGATCACGAGACGGTCATCAAACTTTGCAACACTGCGAATTGAGTCTGAGCGGGAAGTACCGAGCAATGCAGGTGTGTCTTCAATGACACTAGTTGGAATGCTGAGAACCTTCTGTACCTGGTCCACAACAAGTCCCACAACCTTTGATCGTACTTCGATGACGATAATGCGTGTGTGTTGATCGTGCTCCTTGCGGGCAAAGCCAAGACACGAGCGGAGGTCGATGACAGGGATGACTTTACCGCGGAGATTAATCACTCCGTCGATATGCGACGGTGCATTCGGGACGCGAGTCACGTGCATCGTGCGATTGATCTCCTGTACACTGAGAATGTCGACACCGTATTCTTCGTTGTTCACGCTAAAACTGACGACTTGTCGGACGTCGTTGAGCGCAGCTGCGTTTCGGGTTTGGGTATATGCTTCCATGAGCGTCTACTTCATTAAATGTGGTGAATACCGGACTTCATACTTTATCAGTGCTTGCCACCAATGATGCTGCGTCGAAACTCAGCATGCGTGCGGCCTCCGTGGTCAGCTGCACGATCTTCAAATCGTCGCGCATGGTGAACTGCGGTGGCTGCATGTGTAGCTTCTTCCTGTGTCAGTCTGAACTGTCCTACGATCGTTTGCAGATTCTCCGTCAATTGATTCAGGAGCTCTGCTGCTCTTGCTATTTGCGTTATTCCTGTCGCAGTCTCGGCCGTTACAGTTGTAATAACCTCGATATTTCGACTGATTTGTTCGCTGGTGCTCGATTGTTGCTCGGTTGCCACAGCGATCTGAGAAATCATGGAGCTAACAGTATTAATATCGGCGACTATTTCATTAAGTGAAACGCCGGCGCGCTGACTGAGTGCAATTCCTTGCTCGACTTCCTTGGTACCTTCTTCAATGGCTGCCACGGCACCATCAGTCTCGGACTGAATCTTCTTGATCATCACCGAGATTTCCTGCGTTGCCTTGGAGGTGCGCTCTGCCAGTTTTCTGACCTCATCGGCCACTACCGCAAATCCACGTCCTTGCTCACCGGCCCGCGCCGCCTCAATCGCCGCATTGAGCGCCAAGAGGTTGGTCTGATCAGCTATGTCATTGATTACATTGATAATTGCGCCGATTTCAGCACTCGAAGCACCGAGGGTGCGGATGGTATTGGCAGAGTTATTTACGACCCGTGCAATACGCTCCATACCTTGAACACTTTCGTTGATGACTTGTCCACCGCTTTCCGCCGCCAAACGAGCTTTTTCCGCTGCTTGGGCCGTTTCGCGGGTGTTCATGGAGTTTTCGAGGATGGTTTTGGTCATTTCCTCAACTGCCGTCGCAACATCATTTGTCTGATTTGTTTGCTCCTGAGCTCCGGCTGCCATTTCTTCTGTGGAAGAGCTGATTTGACTGGAAGCGCTCGAGGTCGCTTCAACTGCTTCGCGGACTTGCTCGACGATTGAACGCAGGCGAGTTACGCTAGTATTGAATCCTTCAAAGAGCTCTTGCACCATGTCGTTGTTATCGCTGTGTACTTCAACGGTTAAGTCTCCATCCGAGAAACTCCGCATGGTGCCCAACAAAGCACTAATTGACTCCTTGAGGTAAGCTGAATACTCTTCGCTTTGTTGCTGAAGTACTTCAGCTTGTTCAGCCAACTGTGCCGATTTCTTTTGTTCTTTTTGACTCTTTTCGTTGCCGTCGCGAATGGTTGCCAACATGTTGTTGAATCCGCTTGCCAAGTCACCTAACTCATCGGTCGACTCGAGTTCGATGTGAGTATTGAGATTCCCTTGTTGAACAGCGCTAACAGCTTCTTGCAATGAACCAACGGACTTCAACACAATGCGGGCGATCATGTAGGTGATTACGAGAGGCACTAGCATGAGCACGAATGCAATGGCAATGTTTCTCCATCGGTCAATGACATAATGATGCGCACGTGCTGCCAACAAAGTATCGAGTTGTTTGAATGCGAGTTGTACAAATGAAGCGTTAGATGCGAAGGCTTTGTCAATCATTGCGTAATACTGCTTTGCATTCGGCGGGATGTCAGCTGCTGCCAGGGTTGTGAGCTTTCGAATAGACTTCAATCCTGAAACAGTGCTAATAGTCGACGCAGACGCTGCCTCGAGTGCGTTGCGTAGTGAACCATCTTGATTCTTAGCAATAGCGGTTTGCATGTCTGCTTCAGCCACACCGACGATGTCGGCGAGACGTGCTACGCTCAAATCGAGATCTTCACGCGCACTGCTCGAGGTGGGCTCAGCAGCAAGTGCATCCAACTGCTCACAAATCGTTGCTTTCATGAGCGAAGCGTCGGCCATGCGAACGCTTGCGCAATCCATGATGTAGTATGAGTCTAAATCAGGATCAAGAGTAAGGTTTGAGTTATCGGTAACAGTTGCAATGCACTCACGGGTAGAGCTGCGCAATTGCTTCGCTGCATTCTTACGAGACTGAGCATCATAGCTCTGAGCGAGTGCAGTTGCTTGGTTGCAAACACCTGTAATCTTATCACTCACTCCACAATCATTGGCTTCGTCAGCCAATTTTTTCAATTCACGAACAGAGTTTTCAAGCACAGCTTTATCGCTGTGTATCGCATCAGTACTTGCTTTGCAGGCCTCGTTGAGGATACTGTTGAGCGACTGACTGAGAACAACGCCTCGCTGTTCTTTTCGGGCAAATTCAATGGACTCATTACGTACTGTCACGAAGAAGTACACCAGAGTACAAATAGCTATGCTGAAACCAACAGTGATTGTTAGAAGCTTCGCTTTGATGCTGAGGGATTGTAGGATTCTGTTCATTGAGTGTGTGGGTTGAATGAATAGAATGATGATTAAGAATTCGTGATTATGGTACCGTAGTTGCTATTAGAAACTGAGTCCGAATGAGAACAATTCTTCCACACGACCGTGCGTAGCACCACTCGTGTTTTCGAACAGTGCAGCGTCTTGATGAGCGTTGTCGATCATGCGTGCTTCACAACGGATATAGGCATTGCTAATAGGTTTGTATTCGACACCGAGAGTTGCACCGATACCACTGAATGCAAGGCTTCCGCTGAGGATGCCGGCATGGTCGCTATAGTACTCACCGCGAGCTGTTAGGGCTATCTTCGGACTAATTGTTGCGCGAACAGCCACAAGCGCTCCTCCTAGTATCGAAGCGGTAGCTGCATCAGCCGAAGCTCGTTGTGTTGCAACATCAATACCAATGCGCGTTTGAAATGTCTCGCTCAGTGTGGCATTGAAAACGATGTTGTTCAATGTGCGGAAGAGCGACGTTGAACCGCTTGGCTGCTCATTTCCCATGATGCCATTCAACGCGATACTGCTTGATGGACTAAGGATGTAACTAATTGTATAACCGATTGATTTGTCTGAGTTGTTCTCGCTGAATCGGTTGTAACCGTTGAGAAGATGCAAACCCAAATGAAGATCAGAATTAGGATCGTAATTGAGACGCAATCCGGATTGGAAGAAGGGTTCGAATTGAGTGACGAGTGAGAGCGTGGAGAGCCAGTTATCACGCGGACTCGCAGTTTCCACTCCAATGTGTGTTAGAAAGAATCCACCATCCAACCACAATCCATCGCTTAAACGAACGCCGGCATAGGCTTCTTGAATACGACTTGATGGTGTGTTGGCATCACTTCCGGTTGAGATCCATGCCGCCTGTGAAATGTCTCCGTAATGCAAGGTCAGCTTTGCGTGATAATCAGTCGCGTCAACTTGTCCGCTAATCTGAACCGTGTTCAACGCGAACTTGTTTTTTGAAGCATTGAGTGCGCTGAGCGAAGAACGAGTTCTGTCCGACAAACGGTCGTTGTCGCTAGCATAATAACTATCGATATAACCATTATACTTAATAACCGTCTGTTGACCTTCGGAACTGAGTTGAGCCTTTGTAGAGAAGCTCAGGGCAAGAAAACAAAGCAATGGCAGGAGTTTTTTCATAGAAGTGGTGATTAGTGGTATGAAAAAAAGAGAATGTTTGAATGCGAGTTCGGGTACTGAGATAGGAAGTGAGACATAACTAGGCCGGAAGACTGCGGAGAGCTAGCAATAGCGGACCTCTGCGACTACCGTGGTGGATTATCGTTTCGCCATGTTAAATCTTTAAGTGTACTTGGCAGATATTGGGTCAATAGTGAGCAAATGCCGTGAATTCGAACGAAAATGTCTTTTGTGCATCTTCAAAGCCTTCAGGAACATGAGCTTATACAGAGCTATTGGAGCATGTAGTCTGATTTAGCTTTCCAATTGATCTAGTACTTTTCCATGTGCGATTGCTCTTGAGCGCTGGTAAGTGCATCATGATGGGTACCATTCTTCATTGCTTCTTGGCTAATGAGCCGAGCAGACTGATATATGTTATTGAGGTCGGAATACAAAGTGTGGTAGTTGGTAATGAGCTCTTGTTGATGTTTGAGCAGCAGGTGTGTGACATCGCGAAGTTGGGCACGCAGGTGTGCAGTGGCACAGAGATCAAAGACACGCTCGGCTTCGCTGATGATCTGTCCGGTTCCAAGAGTGGACTCATACAAGTGTTTTAGTAGATGCCGTATTTCATCGCACGAGTTGACAATAGTTTCCGAGCGCTCCTGTATACTCAAAGAACTCAGGCAGGTTGAGTTCTTCGGGTGTGGGTGTGGACTACTCAGCGTGTTGCTGATGTCTTGACCCAAAGTCGACGATGCCAACTCATAGAGCATTGCTTCTCGATCTTGTGTTGTGTCCTGACGAAATCCAATCGCCGCATCACTCTCAGGTGAGTGAACGCAGTGTAGGTTCTGAGAATCGCTGAAGTTCGGAAGCATGATTGTTGTTGTATGGTTATGAAATGAAGTACTAACTGACGTACTACACGACGGTACTTACTGACTCACGACTATGTAAGGGGTGATCCGACGACAGCGACGCGATTACTTGGTTGATTTTATCATGCAAGGCTGTGGGCAGAAAAGGCTTCACGATGTAGTTGTTAACCCTTGCCTTCAACGCAAGCATCACATCGTCTTTGTTATCGCGCGTGGTAACCATGAGAACCGGAAGTTCTCGAAAAGCTTCGCGTGCGCGGATCCACTGCGTTAATTCAAGGCCGCTAACATTGGGCATGTTCCAATCGGTAATGACAAAGTCAAATGGCTGCGTCATGAGTTTCACGCAAGCGTCATTACCGTCAACCGCTTCTACCAAATTCTCAGCACCAAAAGTTTTCATGGAATTGCTCACGATGCGGCGCATAGTTGCAGAATCATCTACGACCAGAAATCGCAATGGCGCCAAACGCTGATCAATTCGAGGATCTACGACACCCTCACTTGTGCTATGTTCCATCGACCACCTCCAAAGAAATGTTATTGAGTGATCCTTCCTGGATACAAAGCCATTCAATCCTACTCTTCTTTCGAATACACCACAGAGTTCCCACATGTCTGCAATCGAAAGAGCTTTGAGATTCCGTGTAATGATTCAGAGTGACCAATAAACAGATATCCAACCTTGTCAAGTGCGTCATAGAGATCTGAAACGACCTGGATCTTGGAAGCCTGATCGAAGTAGATCATTACGTTGCAACAGAAGATGACATCATAGTCACGCTTGTTGCGCATTGCATTTCTGTCATACAGATTCATGTTCTCAAAGCGTACGTACTCGCGCAGCGAATCGTCGACTACTACGCACGGACCATCATCATGCAAGTACTTTGCCCTATAGTGAGGCGGCATGTTTCGAAGCGAGAAGTTTGTGTACACGCCACTTCGGGCGGTTTCAACGACTTCGCGATTGATGTCTGTTCCTACTACTTCCAATCGCAAGCCCGGATAAAGCGGACGTATCTTCTCGAGATAAATCATCGCCAAGGTGTACGCTTCTTCACCTGATGAACTCGCTGCACTCCAAATGCGCAGGGATTTTGTCTTGGATCGTCGCGCTTGCGCCATCAGTGCCGGCACAAGTACCTTTTCCAAACAATGAAACTGTCCTTCGTTGCGGAAGAAATATGTCTCGTTGATAGTGATGTGATCATAGAACTCCTGCAACTCGGCTTTTGAAGTACTTGACTGCAACAAGGCCAAATACTCATCAAATGAATGAAGTCCCAAGAGTCGTACTCGTCGCGTGAGACGTCCTTCGAGTAAATACTTCTTGACGTCCGGATAGTAAATGCCTGTTCGTGTGTAAATGAAATCACGCATCTGCGAGAACACCGTGTCTGACATGACCAGAGCTTCTGTGCTCAGGCCCGGACGAGAGATGGATAGCTGCTGCGTGGTATTCATGAAGTCGTGCGATTAGTGAGTTTCAGCAAATGAATCCATCGTGCGAACCGGATCCAGTGCCATGAGTAAATCCTCGGCGATTACACTGAGCTCATTACGCAACTCGCTGCGTAGTACAAACACCCGTTCAAAAACCAGATCCGCCATTATTGCGTCGGGCTCGAAATCCTTGCTGTAACGTCGGCGTAATACGGTGAGCACGACATATAGCTGATCCGGCTGCAGAGTCGCCAGTGCAGAATTGAGCAGCGGCAGACATTCGTTGATGCAATCAGGACGTTGCTCTAGCGCTGTGATCAATGCCTGGTTGCGCAGTTGGTCCGAACCTGCCACACACAGGAGCGTACGCACAATCTCTGACTCCGGAAAGGAGCTGAGCACTGTGATTGCAGCCAGACATTGATCATTGTTACGACCCTGCAAGAGCGCAACAAGCTGGCTGAGCTGCGGACGAAAGTCCGTCAGATCAAATCCCAGTCGTTGTGCGATGCGGATCAGCGCATACAGCGTTGTCTTTTGTATTTCTTCGTCACGGTCATAAAGCAGCGTACACAAACTGTCGAAGCTCAGTGGCGATCCACACAAAGCCAGTGCTTCGATCATGGTATGAATGCCGAGTGTTTCGCGCTGCGGCTGCTGCAATGCCGTTTCTAAACAATGGTAGAGAAACTCCTCGCTCTCCTCGCCACCAATTTTTCCCAAAGCCTCGAGTACCGAAATCTGCGTGTCGGGATAGTGGTGAAATGTCTCAACCAAGGAACTAACTGATTGGGCGCTATGCATGGTTCCAAGAGCTTCAACAGCGGCAACGCGAACGTTGGCGTCGGAGTCGCTGAGACAGTTTACTATAACGTGATCGAGACGGTTATCGGGTATCAAACCGAGTATGTCGATGGCGAATTTTCTGACGTCGTGGTCGGGATCGTGACTGAGTTCCTCCAGGACCCAGACCGATCGTTGTCCAAGCTGCTGCAGAATCTCAGCCGCTGTGTTTCGCTGACACACAAGACGAGAATGCAGAACCATGCCGAGTTGTCGTATGACTTCGGGATTACCTAAGCGCTCCAGTGAGGAAGCTGCGGTTACTCGCACACTGCGACTAGTGTCACTGAGTGCGTGAATGAGTGCTGCAACAGATTCAGATTCCGAACATTGCGACAACATTGATGCCGCTGCTCGTCGTTCACCCGCATCCGCTGAGTTTATTAATACTTGTATGGATTCGAGATAGTTCATGCGAGTTGATAATTGTTTTCTGTTATTGTAGCCGTCGTCTCATCAGGGTTGGCGTTCTCTACCAATGCATCGATATCGAGTACCATAATGAGCTGGTGTTCTAGTCTTCCAATAAAGTCAATAGCTTCACTTCTCGAGTTGGCAACGAGCGCCGGCGCCGGCTCGGTGTCTTTGTGAGCAATACTCAGAACTTTCAATACTTCGTCAACTACGAAGCCGTATTCACGTCCTTTGCATTCCACAACTATGATGCGTGTGCGATGATCGTGAGCACGACGAGGAAGTGAGAAGACGCTGCGCAAGTCGACAACGGGTATCACCTTGCCTCTGAGATTGATGACGCCATCAATAGCCGGCGCAGAATTCGGTACTCGAGTGATATCAGGCATGCGATTGATTTCCTGCACTCGAAGTATGTCTAAACCGTAAAGCTCGTCTGCCATCATAAAGCTGACGACTTGACTGGTCTGATCAAGCTTTATATCCATCATGCCGTGTAATAGTGCGTTGTTCATGTGTTTATCCTGCATTGTATTCAGATGCTCTTGCGAAGTCTTCTGAATATTGTGGTGATTGATAACGTTCGTGCGCGAGTTCTTTATCTGAGAACGACTGACTTCGATGACGTGCGACTCCAGCATCGGACGTCATCAAAGCGTCGTGATCGGATTTCTGTAGATCTGATTGCAATTGAAAACGAGCAATAAGCGTTTGGAGATTCTCGGTGAGTTGGTAGAGTTCGTCGGCTGACATTGCAACGGTTCTGCTACCGGACTCTGTCTCGTTACTGACGGAACTGATCATCTGCACGCTACGACTAATGCTCTCACTGACACTTGACTGTTCTTCGCAAGCGATTGCGATGGCACTAATCATGGATGCAACATCTTTCACCGCAGCTGAGATAGCGTTGAAGGCTGCGGCTGTCTGATCACTGAGTTCCAGTCCCTTGTCCACCTGCTCACGTCCTGCCCCAATAGCTTCGACTGTTCGCTGTATTTCATTCTGGATACCGGAAATCATCGATGAGATTTCTGTGGTTGCTGTGGACGTGCGTTCAGCAAGCTTTCTCACTTCATCTGCGACGACGGCGAAACCACGACCTGATTCGCCGGCGCGAGCGGCTTCAATGGCGGCATTGAGCGCTAAGAGATTGGTTTGTTGTGCGATGTCGCTGATGACCGAAACGATAGCACTGATACGGGAACTGGAGTGACCGAGAGTTTCAACCATAGCTGCGGACTTATGGACGACGTCTGACATTTGTCGCATACCATCGGCTGACTCATGTACTACCGACAAACCCTGCTCGGCCGTGCAGCGAGCTTGCTCGGCTTTGTCGGCAGTCTGACGAGCATTGGAAGAGTTCTCAATAATCGTCTTCGTCATTTGCTCAATCGCCAGCCACATCAACCGTCTGCAGCGTCTGCTCCTGCGCACCCGAAGCCATTTCGTCGGTGGCGCGACGAATGTGCGAAGAAGCTTTTGCTGTAGAATCAATTGACTCGCGAACCTTCTCTACGACTTGGTGCAGCTGATCAACGGCATCGTTGAAGTCTTTGAACAACTCACCAATCACGTCCGACGACTGTACATCCACATGAACACAGAGATTGCCTTCTGAAAATTGATGCATGGCTTCGCGTAAGTAGCTGACGGAATCGCTGAGCTCACGACCATACTGCTCGCTTTGTGTTTGGAGTTGACGAGCGTGTTCTGCATGACGCAGAGCCGACTCCTGTTCCTCTTGACTGCGCTGATTGCTCTCACGAATACACTCAATCATCGCATTGAAACCTGTAGCAAGCGTTCCCAGATCGTCTTGACTCGCTAAGTCAACATGTGTTGTGTAATCGCCGTCTTGAACCTTGCTGATACCGGCTCTTAGTTCTCGAATACCACGAACGATACTGCGCATGATGCCGAGAGTTATCAGAAGCGGGAGAATCATGAGTACGCCGGCTATGGACAGCGTTAGTATTCGCTGACGACACAAATCAGCGCTGTGCGCTTCGAGTAAATCGCGTAAGCGAGTGAGGCATGACTCAACAATTGCATCGCTGGATTGAATCGACGCTGCAATCAACGGTTTCTGTTGTTCGGCAAAACCGCTTCTGTCGGCTGAATCCAATGAGGTAATATCCTGAAGCGCGATGAGACAGCGGAGGGTTTCGACGTGCTGACGCAATGTTTGCGTCCACGTGGAATCCTGAGCATTCAGTGAACCAAAGTGCGAGACCTGCTCCATGTCCGCTTCAGCCTCTGCAATAGCGTCGTTCAACCGTGTCGTAGGCTGGAGCAAGCTCAAAGAGAGATGGTCGCGCTCCTCAACATTGTCAACGTAATTATCAAAGCACTGAATAAGCGATGCCTCATGTTCAGCAACCGTAACGAGGTGATCGCAGGCTAGGGCCATGAGATGAAAGCGGACCGGATCGGGATCATAGCTAAGGTCAGTTGTATCGGCCACAGTGCGAATCAAATGACTCAGCGTTGCTATCGATTGTGTTAAGTGTTCGTGACTGCGGGTAGTGGGAACTTTAAGCAGACCGGCATTTGCAATCACGCTGTCGAGTTGGCTTTGAAGATTCCACTCTGCTGCCTGAGTGCGTAGATGAGATAAGTCCAGTAGCGCTGTGGTGAAAGCGCTACTGGAAGCTGTATCTATGCCCGCCGTTGCGCGCACAGTTTGTGTGAGGACCTCGCTCAGTGGGGCAATCATGGCTATGCCACGTGTCTCATCTTCTGCGGAACGAATGGCCTCTTCGCGCACTTGCACAAAGAACACTGTTAGTGTGCATATCGCCAGGGCGAAAAGACCGGTACTGAAGCCGAGTTTGGTGCGAATACTCTGTGAGAGTATCCAGTGTACAATCGTTCTAAATAAGTCCTTCATCTCATCTCAATTGTGGTGATACTACGTGCTCAAACCGCTCGACTATGCTCCCATACCAACTCGATGAGTCGCTCGTCCGGCAGGGGAGTGTTGCAATTGCGTCGCCTGATCGTATGAAGCAGCGCGTTGTGCTTGACGTGAGCCACGCGCGCGCAGATGGAAGTGACCAATGAGTTGGTGCAAGCTTTCCGTCATGCGATTCAAATCCTCAGAAGCTTGTGCGATCTGACGTAAACCGGTAGCTGATTCAGCCGTTACTGCATTCATCGCTTCGATATTTCGACTAATCTGTTCGCTTGCTGTTGATTGTTCTTCACTTGCAATTGCGATTTGGCTAATCATGGTACTGACGTTGCTGACAGCACTCACGATTTCAGATAGTGCAGACTGTGCGCGGCCGGTGAGTTTCATGCCTTCTTCTACTTCACGGTTTCCTTCGCTGATGGACTTGACGGCGCCGGCTGTGTCCGACTGGATTTTCTTGATCATGTCAGAGATTTCCTGCGTTGCACTCGTTGTGCGCTCAGCGAGCTTGCGCACCTCGTCCGCTACAACTGCAAATCCTCGTCCTTGCTCTCCTGCACGTGCCGCTTCTATAGCCGCATTCAAGGCCAAGAGATTTGTTTGATCGGCGATGTCGTTGATAACAGTGATGATAGCACCGATGTGTGCACTTGATTCACCAAGAGCTTGAATTGTCGTTGCAGAGTTGCTGACAACTGAGGAGATGCGATTCATACCATCGACAGTTTGCTTCATGACGTCGCTACCGGTGAGAGCAGATTGTCGTGACTGTTCGGTAGCATCACTTGTTTGTCGGGCGTTCGATGAGTTCTCCATAATCGTCTTGGTCATCTCTTCAACCGCAGCCACTGCGTCACTAGTCTGACGAGCCTGTTCTTGTGCTCCGGCAGACATCTCTTCGGTAGATGAACTGATCTCACTCGATGCACTGGCTGCTGCATCAATCGAGTCGCGAACACTTTGCACCAAATCATGCAGGGTGTCGACCGTGTGATTGAAACCCTGGCGTAGTCGTGCAATACTGTCAGACCCCTCAACCGGCATATGAATGGTCAAATCACCATTCGACAGCCTGTCCATCGCAACGAGCATTTCATCGACGTTGGCTTGGAGGTGTTGACTAGCGTGCTCACTCTCTTTGGCAAGTGTTCGTGCTTGCTGTGCGGCTTCTTCCGCACGTATTGTTTCATTCATTGACTCTTGTTGCAGAGCTGAGATTCGTCCAACCATTGAGTTAAACGACTCGGACAGCTTGCCTAATTCGTCCTGGGACTCTGCTTCAACCTGAATCGAAAGATTGCCTTGTGCAAGCTCCTCGCTGGCGAGCATGAGTTTGTGTACAGGCCGGGTGATATTGGTAGCAGCGACGAGTGCTACACCTATGATCAACAGAGCCATGACAAGAATGATCAAGCCAATCTTCATTGCGCCTTCACGAGCTGCGCTGCGAATGGGAGCAAGAGGCATACTGACTTCGAAAGCACCATGCACTTCGCCTTCTTTTCAGTTTTCCATTCGAGCACCGGTGAAATCCAATCCTTCGTTGTTTCCCCACAGAGCTTGTGAGTTAGCCGGATTGCCGTGACAATTGAGACATTCTGCGGTGAGCTTTACCGGGCGGAAATAGCGGAGCTTGTCCGTGCCGGGATCAGTTTCGTAATACTCGCTCTTTGTCCCATCCTCTAAGTTCTTCAAGACACGAAGCTCGAATTGGTCGGGTTCGTTGTCAGGGTTTCTGGGAAAAATCTTCGGCACTTTAAACTCCATGCCCAGTTCAGATGCTTTACGCTTTGCGACTTGAATTGCAGCAAAGACCGGAACAGTGTAGAGCATGTCTTCTTTCTTTTTGATATCGCTGCGGAACAGTTGATGACTGTATTGTGTGGCAGCATATTCACGTGCTGATTCAGCCGAGAGTAGAAGTGCACGGGCACTTGCGACATAAGCCTCTTCACGCTGCGTGGTGTACATGTGAGAAATGGCGTAGTAGACTCCACCCGCTGTGAGTGTGCATACGATGATAAGGGGCACAAGAATCTTGTACCGAATTCCAAGGGATGATAACAACCTTGACATTGAGGTCTCCAGTGTGATGAAATAAGTAGCCGTGATGCCTTAAAGGCATTGATGCGAACAAAGACTGACGAGAATCGTTGTCGCCCAACAACGAGCTAGTACTGGGCCTGTGAATGGTGTGTAGAACATTCTGCCGGCTCAACCGAACCCATATTGGCGGGTACTATTCGCCAAAGAGTTTTTGCGCTGAGTGTATGCTGCTTCTTCTGAGAACTATGACAGCAGCGTCCTTGTCATCGAGTGAAAATCAATCCGAAATCAAATACTGACGGTCAACGTTCACTCAGTGCAAATCTGGACTAACAGAGCTCCGGGGCAGCTCTAAGGGTCACTGACAATACGGTCCTTTTAGCTATCCGCGGCAGGCGGTCAAAAGGTGTGTGGGGTGTATTGTCATTAGGCATTTTCGACCTATTTATCTTATACTTAAGCAAGTATTTTCTTCCTGTAAAAAAAAGCCTAGGTGTACCGAGTTTTTCAAAAAAACGAGCTTTTTTGGATGAAA
The DNA here is from genome assembly GCA_044228685.1 of Chlorobiota bacterium. Taxonomy (GTDB): domain Bacteria; phylum Bacteroidota; class Ignavibacteria; order Kapaibacteriales; family NICIL-2; genus JBBATK01. Next base: position 188,623 of record JBGAUL010000002.1, on the reverse strand, counting down.
AGAAAGTAATTCTCAGCTTGATTGTACGCTGTCCATTTACAAACATCCCTTGATTTCACCGCATAAAACAACAAAGGACAGCCGGAATTGGCTGTCCTTAGGATGTGCTTACTTGAGCAAATTATGCGTCTGCAAACAGGGTCTTAGGGCATTCTCATGTCCTCAATGACGACCTACATGAGCATGAGACGTTAGCGCCGAGTTATGCGAGCGCTTGAGGCCTGCATCAGGCGCCATTGCGTGATGTTTAGGGTTGTGATCATGCGCTGAATCGACAAGACGGAAGTGTCCGACGAGGCGATGTAGGTTCTCTGTCAATCTATTCAAGTCTTCCGCAGCGCGAGCGATTTGCTGCGTTCCGGTGGCAGTTTCAGATGTAACAGCATTGATTGCTTCGATGTTTCGACTGATCTGTTCGCTGGCATTGCTTTGTTCTTCGCTTGCGATGGCGATTTGACCTATCATTGTTGAGACGTTAGAAACAGCACCGACAATGTCATTGAGTGCTGAGCTAGCTTTATCAGCGAGCTTCATACCGTGTTCCACTTCGCGATTTCCTTCGTCGATAGACGTCACCGCTTCAACAGTATCCACCTGAATCTTTTTAATCATCTCAGAAATCTCTTTGGTGGCGTTGGTGGTGCGTTCGGCGAGCTTGCGCACTTCATCGGCAACGACCGCGAAGCCGCGTCCTTGCTCACCGGCGCGTGCAGCCTCGATAGCAGCATTCAAAGCCAAGAGATTGGTTTGGTCGGCGATGTCGTTGATGACAGTAATGATCTCACCAATGTGAGCACTCGATTCGCCAAGTGCTTTGACGGTGGTAGCAGATTCACGCACAACGTGCGCAATGCGCTCCATACCGCTCACAGTTTGTTGGATGACAGTGCCACCGGTTTCTGCCGAGACTTTCGCTTGTTCTGTGGCTGAGGCTGTCTGACGAGCGTTCATGGAATTCTCCATGATGATCTTAGTCATTTCTTCAACCGCGCAGACAGCATCATTTGTTTGCGATGATTGCTCCGTTGCACCTGCAGCCATTTGCTCGGTCGACGAACTAATCTGACTCGATGCGCTGGCTGTCGCTTCGATTGCAGAGCGAACATTTTCAACGATACCATTCAATGTTGAGACGGTGGTGTTGAAGCCGCGGTAGAGGTTTGTGATTGCGTCGTCACCCTCAGTAGGCAGAGTAGTTGTGAGATCGCCAGCACCAAGACGTTGCATAGCTTCAATCATGGTGTTCACGGAACTATCGAGATACTGACTGTATTCTTCAGCCTTTTGTGTCAGTTGTTCCGAGTGCTTCATGAGTTCTGTTGCGTGCTCGCGCTCGACTTGTGCTTCCTTCATGGCTGATTGCAAGGACTCAACCATCGAATTGAAGTCAATTGAGAGTTTCGCGAGATCGTCGCTGCCTACCACTTCAACACGTGCGGAGAACTCACCTTGAGTGACTGCAGTAGCCGCTCCGCGGAGTCGTGTTACTGATGAAATAATTGTGAGTCCAACTGCATACGAGGATCCAATGATGATTCCCATGATTACAAGACTCAGTATCAAAAGCACGTTACGTGTTTGTACGGCGATTTCAGACGCTTCTACTTTGATATTGGCGCTATAGTTATCGATTTTGTTCGACACACGTTCCATTGGTCCTTCTAAAGCGGTATATCGCGAATCGATATCAGCTGCGAGTGTCTCACCAAGCGCATTATCCTTGAGAGCAATACGAGTACTTTCTAAGCAAGTGCTTAGGTAGCTATCTAGTGGTTCTTTAAGCGAAGCAACCAAGGCTTGCAGTTCCGGTGCAGTAGCGTTAGTACGAACGGTCTCGACGGATTTCTTGAAATCGTCAGCATGCTCGCGCACTTCTTCCATGAACTTCTGTTGATCTGCTTCGCTTAGTCCTTTGGAGTTGAGTGCCTGATAGAATCGACCCCACAGCGCATCGTGCAACATGTCTGCATGTGACTGTGCAGCTGAGAGTTGAAGGAGGGAATAAGTGCGACTCGTCTCCTCAGACATTGTTGCGATATCTGTAATAGCGATGTAGAGCACTGTTGCCAATCCTGCTGACGCCATTGCGACGATAAGTTGAAGCTTTTGCTTCACGGTTATTTTTCGAAGGAAGTTCATGATGGTGAATGTGAAGTTGACGGACTCTTTAATCGAATGAAGAAGCCACTGATGATCTCTTTTCGAATCCGCAAATGCCTGTGTTAAAACTGAATCGCATAGTGCTTAGAAATATCGGACAGTGTTGTCAGCATTGTAATCCTTTTTGCGTTTATGAGAAGATTTACACGGTTTTGAACTAGAGGATGAAGCTCAAGCGGCTTGCCAGGGGTCGCAGCGGACGATTACCTCTTTCAAAGCCGGGATTCACCACATACTGCGCGTCAAAAGTCAACTGCAAGTGTTGCGCTAAGGCAAATCGGTAATAAGCTTCCATGAGTACTTCAGCACCGTATTTGGATATGTCGCTGAGAACAAAGCTCTCGCCGCCAAGTCGGTGGAAGGCTGCATGTTCGTCGGAAAGCTGGCTGAGAACAAAGGCTGCACCGCAATCTTGACCTTCCATATCCAACAATCCGCGTTCAAGGTGTGCGCCAACGCAGTAGGATCTGTTGGTTTCGGTGAGCGACATGGATTCACTTTGACCGTCGTTCCAGCTCAGTCTCTCGAACAGAGCCCATCGCGCATTGAGTTTTTGGTCTGCATCAAGACACAAACCGAACTTGTTCGAAATGGGATCTGAGGATTGAACTTGAATTGCCTGATTTTGACTGAAGCTCAGCGCTGTAGTTGTATTCATAAAGCCCATAAGTCTGATGTGCGCGCTTTCACTAAGAGCGGTCGAGACTTGCGCACAAACGGAGTGCGAGGTAGCGATATCAGTGTTCAACTCAATACCACCGGCTTCGGTAGGCATGGCACCAAAGAGCACGGAAACCATCGTGCTACCGCTTGTGAAGCGTGCTGTAGCACCAAAGGTTGTTCCACCTCGTGCTTCAGCGCAGAGTTCGTGAGCGCCGTTGTTCAGCACAACCAGATTCATGAACTGTGTTGTTGGATCATTGGCGTAGGGATTGAGATCAAAGGCGGCCAAAGCTGAGATTTTACCGACGCTGCAACTGATCTGCTCTGAGCTATCGTCGCTGCAGATGCAGTGATAACTCAGCGCAACTGTTCCCAGAAAGGGCTTGACATTGGACCAGCTAAAGAGTCCATTCGGCATTGAAGCTACAAAGGAGCCCATGCCAATAACTCTACCGTACATCCACAGGGCAGATGCCGACAGGTCGAATTGAGAGCTCAGGTTATAGCTGGCACCAAGGGTGGCATTGCCGATGAAGTTGTTTTGCGATTGGACGTGGACGCTTGGACTGCTACTTCGCTGGTAGGAGCTGCTAAGGATGACTTGGGGGTGAAAAGACGGAGACGGATCGGATGATTCACTTTGTGCAACGCAGTAATACTGAAGAGCACTGATCAGCAGGAAACTGAGTTGCCACGACTGCGGGGGACGCGCTTTCATGACGAGGAGAAGTGGTGATTATGTACTCATTCCTTCGAGACGCATTCATCCCTGAATGGAACAATGCTGCGCGGACTGTCGTGTAGCAGAGTTGTACCTGACGGTACACCGACACATATCGACCAAGCAAAACAGAACTGAAGAGAATTTTATCTGAATTGCGAATCAAACAAGGGGCTTATGGATGAAATATCTCGTCTTCGGCTCATTGTCCAGGCTAAAAACGTCGACACTCCAGAAAATCCCTTATCTTGATTTATGGAAGAGAAAGTATATCATTCAAATTTTCAGGTTGAGAGCAGCTATTGGTGGTTTACCGCACGAGCTCACATCATCCATAGTCTCATCAATCATTACTGCTCGTTAAAGCGCGGCTCGACCGTTGTTGATGTCGGTTGCGGCACCGGTGGATTTCTCTCTGAACTTGCCCAAGAATACACGGCGATTGGCACTGACACATCTCCGATAGCCATTGAGTATTGCAAGAAACGTGGTCTTGAGCATTTGCACTTGGGAACTTTGGATGATTTTCCGAAGAGCAAATGGACGGTAGATGCAGTGACGATGTTGGATGTGATCGAGCATATCGAGGACGACAAGGCGGTCGTCAAGCAAGTACACGATTTGCTTCGTCCCGGAGGATACTTCATAGCAAGTGTTCCGGCTAACATGTGGATGTGGAGTGCGCACGATGTGATACACATGCACTATCGTCGCTACAACCGCGACAACTTCCGTCAACTTCTTGAAAACGCCGGCTTCGAGCTCATCAAGCTCTCATACTTCAACTCATTCCTTTTTCCGCTCGCGGCACTAAAGCGCATGACTCAGCGCAGTCTCAAACCGGAAGACATCCATGCGGTCGTCGATCCGGTTCCCGGAATTGTCAATACACTCTTTGATTTCATCTTCAAAGCCGAAACACCATTCCTCAAAATGCTCTCATTTCCAGTTGGCGTTAGCTTGGTAGCTATAGCGCGCAAGAAGTAACGCGCTGTATTGCGTGTTTGATGAGCGATTGCATTCTTCGACGAGACTGTTGGTAGGATTGAACGAAGGGTTCAGTGTTGCAGAAGATACTCGACCGACTCATGAACCTGTTTCATGAGCGCCATTTCTTCTTCGCGTGAATACTCACGTGACTCGATTTCGATGGGTGCACTGCAGGAAACGCGAATGACACCGCGACGAAAGCGCAGAGTTGTTTTTGGCAACACTTCAAACGAACCTCTGATAGCAACCGGCACAATGGGCTTTGCCGAATGAACAGCAAGCATAAACGCACCTCGTTTGAACTTCTGCAGCTTGCCGTCTGATGTGCGCGTGCCTTCGGCAAAGACAATCAACGACGAGTCATCTGAGCGAATCGCATCAATCGTCCTCTGCACCGTCGACAACGCATCCCGCGCCTTCTCGCGAATGATCGGCACAAAACTCGAACTTGCAAGAGCCCAACCCATAAAGGGCACCTTCTGCAGCTCTTTCTTGTACATGATCCTCACATTGCCAGGCAAGGCACATTGCAATACGGGAATGTCGAAGAGTGACGCGTGGTTGGCAACGAAGATGTAGGAGCGACTGGGATCCAAAGTATCTAATCCCACTGTTTCCAATCGAACTCCTGCCCAGCCTAAAATCCGTCGACTCCAAGAACGCACATGTGTATAGGTCATTGCCGGATTGCCACTCACAATGCGATGAATAAGAAAGGCCAAAGCCCGCACGATCGTGCTTAGGACGATGCACAGGGTTCGTATCGCATACTCAACAATATTCATTCGCTTCAGAGCCATGGCTCAAATTATGAAGATTTCCGGCGCATTGTGATTGTTGCTATGCATAGTTGATTAGATCGCTCACTCGCAGTTGTCACCTAAAAAAAGACCGTCTCTGCTTCCACAGAGACGGTCTCATAATCAGACTTTCGAAACGAAAGTCAACTAACTGACATGATCTTAGCGAACGATATACAGGCGACGTGATGCTTGGTGCGAAGCAGATGTTGCTTGAACCGTGAACATGCCGTTTGTGAATGTGTTTGCGCTGAGATCAACAACGATGTTTGCGGAGTTTGCTTCTACGACTTGTGAGTAGACGCGACGACCGAGGTTATCGAAGATGCTGATAGTAACAGCTTCGTGATCAAAGCCATTGAGGCTGATGGAAGCCTGACGATCTGCCGGATTTGGCGAGATAGTGATGCTGTTATCCAAATCGCCAGCTTCTGTGAATTGGTTACCGTCTTCGTTCCATGCCATTGCTTCGCGAGCTGAGAAACCTGAGCTTACTGAGCATGCTGTTCCGCGGTACCAATCAACGTTCTTACCTGACTTGATCTTTTCCTTGGAGATAAACATACCGGTCATGGTTGTGTGAGCTGCGTTTGATGTACCACCACCGCAGTTGTCATCGTCCCATCTCCAGCTGCCATCGCGGTGACCCTTTGCTTCGATTTCTTCGCAAGCAAAGACGTTAGCGGTAAAGCTTGAACCGCCTTCGATTTCGAACTCATCGCCAACGTACATGATAACGCGCTTGCCGGCTGAGTTGAAGGTGTTGTTGTCTTCGAGTTCAACCTTATTCTTAACAACAAGAATAGCATCGCCACTGAAGTTGATTGTTACATTCTCTTCTGTTTCGAGTGAGCGAATGTAGACAGTTGACTGAGTGAATGTAACAACAGCGTTCTTCTTGATCTTGATCTTACCGTAGTTCGAACCGGTCAAGCTTGTTGTTTGATTTTGGTTTACTGTTGTTGTGTTGTTGTTGTTAAATGTGTTTGTGACAAATGCAGGAAGTGTCACGTTAGCCTGACCGCTGATCTGCGTACCAACGCTGCTTCCACCATTGACTTGAATGGTTGGAGCCTTAACGAAGGTTTGTACTGTTGAGTGATCGTGGATCTTAGCCTTCTTATTTGCATTGCGAACACCAACGCCTCCATTGGTAACTGTGCTCTTGTGCAAGTGCACTTCGGTGTTTGCCAGAAGGTTGTATCCTGAAAGAACAGTCGAAGGATCCATATTCAATGTTGTGCTTGTGGTGCTTGAGCAGCCGTGTGCATCCGTTACGGTCAAATAATATGTGCCGTTCGAGAGCGCAGTAATAGCATTGTCACTGCTCGTTTGCTGACCGGTCCAGCTATAGCTCAATGGAGCTTGGAGTGAACCTGCGTTTGAGACAGATGCGCTCAGCTTTGCAAAACCTTGACAGAAGTCCGGAAGTGTGCTTGTAACGATTGAAACCGATGGATTTGGGTACACAGTAACGTCGAAGCTGCACTGAACACTGCCGTTAGCGGTGTTTGTGAAGGTGTAGGTAACTGTTGTGGTACCAACACCGAACATGTCACCAGGGCTCATGTTGGATGTTGTTGTTACTTGACAGTTATCTGTTGCTGTCGGAGGCGTCCATGTTATGTTTTGTGCACCGCAGACGGTGATGTTTGCCGGACAGCTAGTAACGATTGTCGGAGCTGCTTGGCAGGTGAGGACGTTGATGTTGATTGTGTGGAATACTTGATTTGTACTATTGTCTTCAGCAACAAATGTGATCGTGTAGGTATTACCAGCTTGACCCGATGTTGGTGTCCATGAGAAGGTTGAAGTTGCGTTCGAGTTTGGAGCACCCGTTACCGGAAGGCTAGGTGTCATTGTCGAACCGATTGGCAATGATACTGCTTCGAGTGTTACTTGGTCGTTGATATCGTTATCTACAGCATTGATATCGAAGCTGATATTCTGACCTGCAACAACGTTCAAAGTTGTATCACTCGGTGAAGGAGTTGGGGAGATGAAGTACGGAGCCGTACCGGTATTCTCTGACAACTCCATGATGAAGTCTACCGGGATTCTAGAAATGACATTGTTCGAGTTATCACGGTCTTCAATGATAATCTGCATTGCATACAGATCATCGGCGTTCAATCCGGTTGTATTCCATGAACACAAGCCATAGCTGGTAATTGTGAAGTTGGCAGGACTTGTTTGACTCAAACCGGACTCAGCTGAAGTAGCTAAACGAAATGTGCGGACGTTTCCATCAATGTCTGTAGATGGGATGATGAAGTTGTATGTATTAGTGTTGATTGGGACATGAATTTCCGTCGGAACGCTCGTTGATGGAGAATTGTTTGTTCCTCCAACATTAACCAGTGTTTAGAAGTTGTAGTTAGCATCAGCATTTCCACCCTGCAAAGTGCTCAGGCGACAGCAGCTTGAAAAGCTTGCGGTGACGTTGCCGGCACTTGCATATGTGTGTGACGAGGTCCAAGTGGTAAAGATAATATTGTTCGCTGCGTCAACTGCATTTACTGTTGCGACGAGTGATACCACGTTTCCATCACCATAGTTGAAAGCACCAATCGTTACTGTTTGACCGACATTTGGACCTGGCGCTGAGTAGCCCTCAGCCCAAGGAAAATCTCTGCGCCATGCGGTGTTAAAGCTGAAGTTAATAGTGTTGCCACCACCCTGTGTCCAACTCAAAGTACCACCACGACCATGCGATGCGAGTGTATCACTCGAGCTAATAACAAAAAGCAAAAGACAAAGAACTGCACTTGCAAGAACTGACGTTGCGTTCGTCAAAGCTCGAGCGACTCGCACTGTTGCGCGTACTACGTGTGGTGTACCCGCACCACTGCCGTTATCGGCACGTTGGGTAATAGACATGGAGATCTCCCCGTTAAGTGAATAACTGAAAAAAGTGAACTAAGAAAAAAAAAGAAATGTTGCGACTTCCGGTCGGCGAGTTACCTTTCCCCAAAGGGTCCTAACTGTAGTGAGGCTGCATTCTCACATGACGCAAGTTATGTATTGCAAGAGATATACAACAATACAGAAATGTGTTTGGGGTAAATTTTTCGTTACACGAGGAGGAGTCCATCGATAAAGATCTAGTGCTCGAATCGATCGGATCTTAGTCCAAGTCTTCCGTACTCTGTTTTTCCGCGTGTCCACCTAACTCAGATGGTCCAAAACGCTCGACTCAGATGCGAAAGATTCAGGTTCAAATCTGGCGGTGTACGCTCTTCACTATGAAAAGCAACTAGGTAGGGCAAGCTTTGTTCAGTGTTTCACACAGACCACAAAGCTCACGCAAACAGCCCTGCTCTTCGAACCCTGTTCTTTTGCTTCAGTTAGAGTTCAACCGGTTGTTCTGTCAGATTTCCCTACTCCAACGACGACCCAGCCCCGCTTTGCCTATATTGTCGTGTAGGCAACTTTTCAATTTCAATTCTGTTCATGAAGCAATTCGGCCTTGTCCTTTTGTTGAGTATTCTGTTCTGTTCCGCAAGTCTCGCACAAACAAAGAATCTTTCAGCATCACAGTTTATTCAACCAAGCAAGTCGCCGGTGCCCGGCCTCGCCTCAAACTCAGCTTCCGCTAAGGCTTTTGATTTCTCAGCCACGAGTGCCAAGACTCTGTTCTTCGGATTGGAGAAGAGTTTGAACATCAATGCCTTTCCGATCAGTCTTAGCGAACAAGGAACGCTCGTTTTACAAGAAGCGAATTCAGTCTTTGGAGCAGAGACAAATGCGTGGAAGCTGGTCCGCGGACGTCGCACTGCCATCGCTCTACCGTCCTCACGCTGTTTCAGAGGAACAATTCAAGAAGATCCCGGATCGAAGGTGTTTTTAGTGATAAGCGGCGATGATTTGTATGTGTCGTTTGAACGATCAAGCGCGAAGCAGATGCAACTGGCTCCGTCGACGACAAAAGCCAATACTCTCATTCTCATGGACAACTCGCGTGCACCGGCGCCGACTTTCAGCTGTGATTTTGAGAATATGCCGGAGGCACATCGCAAGAGCTTGGTGTGGTCGACAGCAGATCGTAAGTCTACGAATTCAATTCAATCAACAACTCTACTCGAAACCAAAGTTGCCGTTGAAACCGATCGCTTCCTCTGGAAGAGAATGGCGAAGAGTGAACAACGAATTATCTCGTACATCTTCACTGTGTTTTCGACGGTGAGTTGGATTTATGAGCGCGAGGCAAACGTCTGCTTTAGTCTGGGAGATATGATCATCCACACCGACGAGGATCCGGATGTCTACACGGAAAACGCCAAAGGAGATATTGGCGCACTACTACACGAATTCGCTTCAAATTGGCAGAGCAATCACACAAACATTAATCGCAGCGTTGCTGTGTTGTTTACGGTACCGGGGAAGACAGGCGTTGGTGGAATTGCATTTCTCAGTGGACTTTGCGATTGGAATGGATACGCAACCTGCGGAATTCACACAACGAGTGTATTGCCAACTCAAAGCTATCAGTGGGATTCGTATGTAACTGCGCATGAACTTGGACATAGCTTCAGTGCATTGCACACGCACTCATGCGCATGGGATCCGCCACTTGATACTTGCGTCGCGCAAAATGGAAATCCTCCTGTTGGAGATGCGTGCGAGACCGATAAAGCCAAGCCAAGTACGGGTAGTATCATGAGCTATTGTCATTTAATTATTGGCGATACACCCGGACCCAGATTTACTTTTCTTCCACGCGTTGCCGAGCAAATTCGCATTGGTGCTGAGCAAAGTGGTTGTTTGAGATCGCCGACGAAAGCATTGATAAAGCTCACTCAACCTATCGGCGGACTCGATCAAATCGTGCGCGCAGATACCGGTGTTTCGATAGAATGGACAAGCAGCAAAGTCACGAGCATTTGCCTTGAGTATTCACTCGATAGCGGTAACAGCTTTCAGGCTATAGCTAGCGCTTCGAACATTCCTGCAACCAACCGTTTCTTCAAGTGGATTCCTCCAAGCGCTATGCAGTCGCGCACAGCCATGATTCGCATCTATGATCCAAGTGCTCCTTTAGTGAGTGATACTTCCTTCGCTGTGTTTTCCTTCGGACCAGGCGCATTGAAGTTTCAGGGATGGAGTGGAGGAGAGCGTGTTGGACGAAAGACTACCGAGATGGTAGAGTGGGACAGAGCCTATCTCAACGCGAACTCCGTTGAATTCTCTGCTACGGGAACTGATCCCTGGAAACCGGTAGTAGTCGATACCAACTCCTTGTCGCTTGAATGGAATGTGCCGGATATCGAGACCTCCACAGCCCGTCTTCGCCTCGTTGCGTTGAACGGCAAAGTCGTTGCAACCAGCGGTCAATTCAGCATTGGAACGCCAAGCTTGAGTTTCAACAAACCGAATGAGGGAGATAGTCTGTGTTTTGGTCAAGCCGTGAACTTGAGTTGGGTCAGTGATTTTGTACGGCACATTGATATACGCTATTCAATCAACAACGGACAGAGCTTCCCGCTCAAACAGTTTATTAGTCCGGAGACAGATGCCACATCACAGTCATTTTCATGGACGCCAACCAAAGGCAAAGAAAGTGATAGTCTGATTATTCGTCTTAGCAATCGCGCCGATCCAAGTCAAGTCGTCTTTTCAAAACGTTTGATACTTCGCGATTGTAATCAGACAAGCACGCAGGTCGTTGATGAAGCACATGGCTTGAGAATAGCGCGAGTGTTTCCCGATCCGGCATCCGATCGAATTCAGCTTGAGCTTGAGTGCTCACGAGCGCTGAGTACGTCGGCTCAAATACAGATCCTAACGAGCGATGGACGCGTAGCACTGACGCAGCTTTCACAACTCAGTCTTGGACTGCAGCACATCACAGTCTCAACGGTCGATCTCAGCTCGGGCAGCTACTTCCTCCTACTCAAAGCTGATGGTGCCGAACTTAGTGTTCGTTTTGTGGTACACCATTAAGATGAGCGCAATTCATCCAGTATAGTAGCTGATTTGATTGAGTGTTGATGCTCGCGTTGATGCTAATAGCACCGCGAGTCTTTGCTTGTCGCACGAAATCAGGCACTGCGTTGCAAAGTCATTCTTGTGTGAGGATGCATCGGCGCATATTCCCACGTGTTAATCTGCGAAGCAGGATCGCCGGCTAGTAGAGTTTTCAAATGCTCTTCTGAATCCACTTCTAAGATTCCCATACCGTAGTAGCTGACGGGATCGGCAACTAAGCCCATGATCATCATGGTTCCGTTTTCCATGAAGGGGATCCAGTATTGAAAATGACGACTCATGATATCGTACTCGCTTTCGCTTAGTGTTTGCGCGAAGTCCGGACGACATGGTTTGAGGTACGCGATGTAATGAAGTTTGTTTGTCATTTACGAGAGTACTAGAATGAGTGACTGATTGTAATTAGTTCCGAAGATCTGGTCGTTTACGATGTTTGAGCAGAGCTAAGAGATAGATGTTTGTTTAGATTTTCTAAAACTACAGCAAAGAAAACTTTGTACTGTGCGAAAAGGTGTCACGTGATTTTCATGTGAACATTCTATTTTCTCAAATCCATTTTCAAGTGCGGTACTTAGGTCAGTTTCGCTGTACCTCTTCACGCCAAGTGAGCTGCATTTCATTGGCCCATTTTCAGAAAATGTACTGATTAGCAAATACGATTCAACCCAGGTTCGTGCCAACGAAAGGTATCGATCTACTTCATCGGCCTCAGTCAAGAAGTGGAACGTTGCGCGATCATGCCAAAAGTCGTATTTCACCTTTGGTTGGAAATCGGTTATATCACACTCGATCCACTTAACCCGTGACGCAGCATCACCGAGACGTTCTTGAGCTCGTAGCAATGCCTGTGAAGAGATGTCCAACACGGTAATATCGCTGAATCCCTTAGCCAACAAATAGTCTACCAGTTTACTATCTCCTCCACCAACATCGATTATTCGAGACGAGCTTGTCAAACGAATCGTATCTACAAATCGTAGAGCAAGTGTTGGCTCCTGTTGGGTCCAGCTCAACTCGTGAGAAAGTTTTGTGGTGTAAACATTCTCCCAGTGGTTCTTTGTACTACTCATTTTTATGAGACGGTATTGTGTAGATTATGCCGAAGCGCTTTGCATACTCCTCAATCGGTTCCAATCCTAATGCAAGACGTCGGTGGTTTACATGTTCCTCGTCCTCAATTTGATAGAACTCGGAAGAGCCTGATTCGGTCTTGACTATCTGAGTTCCATAAAGCTGCTTGCGACCGGTTCTCATCCGAATACGATCTTCCAGATATGCCATCTCAATTGCGTTTGACTCACCGCGTTCAACAGATTTCTTAAGAAGCGGGAAGTAACGTAGTTGCGTTTCGAGATTAGCATGCTGGAGAACAAGCCACAGAGTGCGATTCGCTTGGACGCCAACAGCCTGAATACTCAGCCAACCCAAGCTGTCAATTATCGAAATGATTTGCTGCACATTCTGACTGTCAATGGCTTGCCTGAAGGCAACCGAATCTGTGCCTTTACGCGTCATTTGATCTCTGCGTTGTATCTCACCCAATCTGGTTCGTAAAGCAAGAGTGTCAAATGCCTGTGCGCCCAGTCGACTCTGTGCGACATGTAGGCAGCAGGTAAATATCAATATCGTCGAAATGTAATTCACGACTGGTTCGATCGTAAAACCGTTATGCACCTGTTTCGCTGAAGCCTAACAACTTGACTAATATACGTCCCACAATCGCACGTGAATTGTTTAGCGACAAGAGGGTCTTTTAAACTACCTCATACCGTTGCTAGTAGACCGAGTAGTAAAAGTCATCGACGTGGTACGACTGACACTCAAACTTTGTAAAGAGCGGCATTGTTTGCGGATGAGCTGAAATTGATTGAATATTATCTATGTAATTTATACGCCTCAACTTCTACACTCCTCGTGGATCCAGTCCGACTGAAACAACTGCACGCCAATCTCAAGTGGATTGGTGTGTTCCAGGCAGTTCGTGGCTTTGTGATCATGAACTCCATTATTGTGATTTACTATCAGTCTTTGGGACTGAGCATGACGGAGGTCATGCTGACGCAATCGGCATTCTCAATAACCTCAGTGTTGTTTGAGATTCCATCCGGCTACATTTCCGACGTCTGGGGACGTCGACGAACACTCATCATCGGCGCTTCAATAAGTACCTTGGCAGCCGCACTCTATTGTTTTGCTTACAGCTTTTGGCCAATCATCATTGCGGAGTGTTGTTACGGCGTCGGACTTGCCTTTATCAGCGGAACAGATTCCGCAATACTCTTTGACACATTGTTGGAATTGGGAGAGACGGAGCGAAGTCTGCGATCCGAAGGTCGTCAAAACTCCATCGCAAACTTCTCCAAGAGCATCGCCGGTATTGCCGGAGGCTTAGTTGCTTTTATAAGCATTGGATTGCCAATCAAGATTCAGTTCTTCTGCATCATCTTCACCATTCCCATTGCACTTCAACTTGTCGAACCAGCAAAGCACAGACTGCACCAGTCTTCGGCTTCGCTCAAAGCTATGTGGACTATACTCAAAGAATCAATGGTTGAAAACGCCGTGCTGCGCTGGATGCTGTTGTTTTCAGGCACGGTTGGTTCAGCTGCAATTGTCATGATTTGGTTTGTGCAGCCCTATTTGGTGAGTTGTGGTCTGCCGTCATTTCTGATCGGCTTCGCATGGACGATTAGCAATCTCTGCGAAGGATTTTTCTCAATCAGCACGCACAAGATATCAAAGCACATCAAGGACAATCACATACACCTTCTGTTCTTGTTTGCAATCGTCGCAGGCTTCACGCTGTGTGGTAGCTTTCAAGCCTTGTGGAGTATGCCGTTCCTGCTGCTCTTCTATTTCGTGCGAGGCGTGAATCCTCCGATCTTTACCAGTGCGATCAATCAGATTGTGACGAGTGATCGTCGTGCGACGATACTCTCTCTTCGTCAACTCATCACACGCGCTCTCTTTGCTGCCAGTGGTCCTGTAGCCGGCATACTTGCCGACAAATACTCCCATTCCCGCGCCATGCTCATCTGTGCTGCCGCCTTTGCCGTTACGGGCGCGATTCTGTTCTGGTTCAAACCTCGAGTCCAAACGACTTAATCATCCAAACCTTTGCCCTCGAGAATGTGATCGATGTACTTATCGATTCTCGACTCACGCGTCTTGGATTGTTTTGCTCCTGCGAAGAACAACAAGTACCCGCGCTGTCGACCTGGGGTGAGAGCATAGAAGCACGCCTTTAAGCGAGCTGATTCTTTCAAGCGAATTTGAAACTCTTCCGGTATTGCGTAGTCCTCGGTTTTCTTCTTCGCAACCTTCAAGCCGGCTTTGTGATTCGCTATTGCTTCGAGCACATAGGACTTAATCACAGCACGCAGCTTGCGTACTTGTGCTTCACTCGTAAAGCGCAGGTGTCGCGCAGCCTGTACGTTTTCCGTTTGCTGAATGAGTAGCTTCTTCGGATCCTTCAGCAAGGCTCCTTGGGTAAACAACAAAGCGCAGTAATCCTTGAACTCGTGCATTAGCACCACGTTCGATTTGCCTATGGTATAACAAGGCACACCCCACTTCAATTCTTCGCCAAGTTCGGTGTCGAGAAGAATCTCGCGGAGCAGTGACATTTCGGCACTCCATTTTTCTGAACGACGAATGTATGAGTCAACTTTGCTGTTCATTTACTGCACCTGTAGTCGTAGTGATTGAACTCTTCGGTCAGCCGGTCTAAAGTACCACGAGATTACAACCAGGGTCAAGAGTAATAGCGAAGGAAAAATCTGCGTGATCGCATCACCGCAAGCTAAACGTGAAATCGTTGCGCCGCTCATAGCGAAAACGAATCCTGCGTATGCCCATTCTTTAAGGAGAGGGAAGCGCGGGATAAGAATTGCGATAACTCCAAGACATTTCCATGTGCCCAACAGTGTCAGGAAGTAAATGGGATAACCTAAGTGCTGCATGTTCTCTACCTCAGCCGGTGCATGCATGAGTTGCACTATTGCGGTCGAGACCATACCCAGTGAAGCCCATAAGGTAAATACCCAGTAGATGATTGTGTTTCTCTTGCTCATGATCGTTGTCTAAATGATTGAACAGCCTTTTCCAATCGATTGTGTGCCATGTTCATGCCTCGCGCTACACCGAGCTGCAGCATTTGATCACGATGCTCTACGGACTTATACACGATGTGCATTCGTAATGTGCTATGCTCCTCATCGATAGCTTCAAATTCCAAGAACTCGAGCTGCACACTATAGGGCGCGTTCTCCATTTCAAATGTGCGCGTGATCTTTTCATTTTCAACACACTCGTGAATACACCCGCTGAAGCCATGCTTCATGCCACGGGGATCAGTCGTTTCGAATTGATAACTGCCATGGTTCTCATGATTGAGCTTGAGAACTTTGGTGCCCATCCATTCTTCTACGATTTCGGGAATAACATATGCTTTGTAGAGTAGATCGACAGGCAGATCGAAGTCGCGACGAATCCTGACATCCTGCCGTCTATCAAGTACATCAACTATTGTCTTTGCTTCCATAGTGTTTATTTGTTCTTATACTTCGACATGACCGCCTGCAGCTTATTGAAACGTGCGTCCCACATTGCGCGAAATGGTTCGATAAAGTCTGCGACTTCTTTCATCTTCTTCGCGTTGAGTTCGTAATAGATTTCCCGTCCACTCTGCTCCTGTCGCAACAACTCGCACTCCGTGAGAATCTGTATATGCCGTGAAATGGTCTGTCGGGATGAATCAAAATTGTCCGCAATCGCCCCCGGCGTCAATGCCTGCACCGCCAGCAAAGTCAGAATCGCCCGACGCGTCGGATCCGCAATCGCCTGAAAAACATCTCTCCGTGATTCCATCGCTAATACACTCCGTAATAAACGCGTTATAAACGTGCAGCTATTTGGCTGCAAGTTAATATGCAGCCACCTAGCTGCGCAACTATTTTTTTGAAATAGTTGAGAAATGATGTTCAGGGAGAACCAAATTTTGGAATCGATTAGTTAGGGCGACCAATTCTCGATTAGCAGTGCATTGAGTCGATCACTTCGATATTGGTTTGCAGAAGAATTGTAGTGCTTAGGAACGTTAATTGTGGTTAAAGAACATTATGATGTGCGCGGGACAATATTCCAAAGACTATGTTTGGACTGTCCCGACAATCACCGCAAAATCATCCTTCCTACGAGTGCGGTAAAGACTTTGGGTCGTCATTCCTTTCAACATTATGAGGTTTTGTATGAAGTACTTATCTGTGTGCTTTTTGGCTGCACTGTGTTTGTCTCTTGCTCTCTCATCCTGCAGTAGCGGAGCGTCGAAGTCTGATGCTGTCAAGAAGATCGAAGTCACCGGGAGTTCCGAAATGGAAGTCCTGCCGGACGAGATATTCTTGAGCGTTTCTCTGAAAGAATATATGGGACCTGGAAAGATCAAGGTTAAGCTCGACACGATCAAAGCTGCATTCCTCGCACAGTGCGCGGCAGTCGGCATTTCGGATTCAAGCATCAGCATCTCGGGATATAATGGTGACGAGCGATGGTCCTACTTTCCCTTTCGTCGATCAAAGAAAGAGCCCGAGTTTATGAACTCCATCAGCTACACACTCAAGGTGCATGGCGTCGAGAAACTTGACAAGCTGGTGGCTAAACTCAATGAACAGTCTATTGAGAACTATGGCATCGTCAAAACCCAACGCAGCGACATAACGGAGTTGCGCAAGGAAGTCAAGAAACAAGCGCTGATCGCAGCGAAGGCCAAAGCAGAGTACTTAGCCCACAGCGTAGGTGAAGAAGTGGCAGACGCTTTGTCCATTCGTGAAGTTGAAGGCGAGGGCAGTGATTATAGTGCTTTAGCCAGGAGTGTAGGCAAGTTCTCCAATTCAATTAGGCAAGACGAAATCTCACTCGATAGAGCTCCGGCACCAAACTTTGAGAAGATCAAGATTCGATTCGAGATGAAGTGCGAGTTTAGAATGAAGTAGATCGAATCAAACCATTAATCGACCTGAAGAGGTCATCATTTGCAATAGTGTTGCAGAACACGCAGAGCACGAAGTGTATTCCACCGACTTGCCAATCCGACTTTTTCCATGTGAAAATAGACTTGTCCGGCGTGAGGTCGTGCGAGTGTCCAACGACCATCTCCGTTTTGTTTTGATTGAATGAGGTCGAGGGCATCGTCCATGCGCTGATCATATTTCACATTGGCGTTTTGAAAATAGTCCATTGCTCGTAGAACATCGTAGTACCAATGTGGCGGGAAGCAGAATTGCAAAAACGCAGATTTGATGATGTTACCGCTTTTGTCTGAGCGATAGAGACGGTGCATGAGGATGAACTCTCGACTGGCTTCTGCGGCCATCGTCAACTCCTCACGACGATAGCGGTATGCATGCAAGCAGTACTCATGAATTCCCTCGAGTACTGAAAGCGTACTGTGCAACGAGCTGTGAACCGGTTTGCCGTGGTTCGAGCGACAATTAAAACCACCATCGGACATGTGTTGACTGAGTAGAAAGTCAACAACAGATTTTAACTTCGACTCTGCGACACCGAAGTATGTAGCAGTATTCAGCATCATGCCGTTTACACAGACGTCGCTAATGCTCGCTTTGTTTTTGGGACCAATACCGCCATCGGATTGTTTCTCATGTTCAAAGATGAGATCGAGAGCACGACGTACCTCAGGTACGCGAGGCGAGATATTGAGATGCCGAAGAAGCAATAGGGTGTAGTGAGTCGAAGTCCACTTTGGCGAGTAGTAACCATTTCCCCAATGTCCGTCATCTCTTTGATGCGCGAGAAGCTTCGCACCGAAACCTTCAGTCGCAATTCGTCGCTGCAAGCCTGGCTTCGTAACAGCTAACAAATCGCGTTGTACTTGAAATTGAATACTGACATCACCTTCAAGCAACCATGCAATTGTATCGTCGGTGAAGTGCTTCATAGTAGTCGCTTACTTGCAGAAACGTTCGGCGTATTCCTTTGCTGAGGCTAAGCCTAGCTGAATTGCAGTCTGTATATCCTTGCAGCCGCCTTCGGTATCACCTGTGCTGATCTTTGAAAGACCACGGTTGTTGTAGGCTTGCGCGTGTGTGTTCTCGCGTTGCAGTACCATGTCGTAGTCGCTCACAGCTCCGACAAAATCTCGAAGCTCATTGCGCACAGATGCGCGACCGAAATAGGCCTCGACATCATTGGTGTCGCGGGTGAGTGCTTTGTTGTAATCTGCCAAGGCACTATGGAAATCCTTGCGTCCGGCGCGAGCAGTAGCGCGGATGCGGTAAACGCTGATCAAAGTTGAATCGAGTGAGAGCGCTTTGTTGCAATCAGCAATGGTTGCTTCATAATCGTGTGCCATCGCTCGAGCCCGTGCGCGCGCTTCGTAGGCATCTGCATTGCGAGGATCTAGTTTGATTGCTTTGGTGTAGTCATCGAGTGCCGACCAACCATCGCCGATGGAGAGTTTGACCTCGGCGCGTTTGAGATAGGCGTCTACATAACTTGGCTCCAAGACGATGCTCTTGTTGTAATCAGCAATCGCGCCCTTTGCATCACCCAATTCTGCTTTGAGTGCCGCGCGGTAGAAGTAGGCGTCGGAGAATGATGGTTTGACGCGGATCGCTTGACTGTAATCCTGCAAGGCACCGCGAAGGTCACCTTGACGATGTTTGATCGCCGCCCGCTTGCACAATGCTTTGGCATGCTTCGGATCAATCTCCAAACATTTGCCCAAATCCAGTACTGCTCCCTTGCGGTCACCTAAAGTCTCTTTCGCTAGCGCGCGTTTGAAATAGGCTGCAGTATCATTCGGGTTGAGTTCTATGGCCTTAGTGCAATCGCTAAGGGTTGTTCGTACGTCTGTCTTCGGGCGTGTTGCTGCCTTGCCATTGACCTGCGCTTGGCTTGAAAGCAAACACAGCAGCGAGGTAGCGAATATTATACAAGCCAAAAGTCTCATCTATGATCTCAGTAAAGCTGTTCCACTCTTAACATCGAATCTTCTCGAGCATCGATTCACAGCCTATGTGTGCACAAAACTAAGCGTCATGCAGGTTGTTTGAATACATCAAGTCGTGAAGCGCATGAAAAGACTCGATTGCCAACATTAGGACAATGTGTAATTGCCGGCAGATAGAAGAGGAATGAAAGGCGAAAGTCGTGCTTAGACGGAGAAAGGTTGCACAACACTTGGATAGGGAAGGCGGCACGAGCGATACTTATAAAGCGATAGCCAGGTATCTGACTCAATGACAAAGGCGTTTCATTGTTGTGTGCCTATTGTCTCACTACGATTAAGTTCCGAGTGACGCGAGTATTGCTAGCTATGCGGTACAAACAATAGATGCCAGGACTGAGATCCTGTAGCTGAAATTGAGTCGATGAAGGGCTGAGTCCCGTGATTGTTTTAACGGTCCTTCCCAAGATGTCAAGCACGATATAATCTCCTTCGAAGTCATCGCTGATATTCACTTCGTTGATGCTATTCAAAATGGGTCTGCGATCGCCAACACTCAGCTCATCCACCCACATAGTTTGGTCTACCGGTGATCCATCACCGATGTACGGTGCCATGAGAAATTGGTTGAACATCATGTTCGGATGTTGAGCAGTACGAAACATCGTATTGCGCACATCGATGATAAGTGAATCATCGAACCAATATTGCGCGATTCCGTCAGCTTGTGCGCGATCGTTCTCGATTGAATTCAGACGGAAGTAGGCTTCGACATGATGCCAATCGTTTTGAAAATATGGTCCTTGATCTTGAGTGAAGCAGGTCAATGGCGATTTCCATTGCTTTCCGTTAAACCAGTATGCACCGGACTGATAGCAGTCGCCTGCAGGATAAGCGTCGCTGCTGCCATTGCAACCGGCAAGAGCGCGCTTTTCCGAGGTCTGAGACAAGTCAATTTTGATGTGTGCAGTATCGATGTTTCGTGCATCTTGAAAGGCGAGCAGAGGATGTCCTTCGTTTTCTTCTATGTAGAGTGTGAGGGTCGTGTATGCAGGACCGACATACTTGTCGTCCTCTGTCGTCACAAAATGAAATTGGTGTGGATGATAAGGCTTATTCGATCCCGTCCAGTTCAAACTGTATTTAATCCAGTAGCTGAGATAGACTTCGTTACTAGGACTGAACAGGTGTCTGATACCTCCACCACTCGTCGCAGTACGTGCACCTTTGAGGAAATGAAATTCAACGCTGGCGGTTGAGGACTTTATGTGCTCACTTGAGCTGATGACGAGCTTGTTGTTGTCATACCAACCCCGTTGAGTGTAGGACTCATCATCGAAGGACTCGTGAAAAAAGCTTGTCTGAGCATTTGTAGTTGCCGTTTGCAACACTACTAAAAGAATAAACAGCGTAAATCGTTGTACCATGATTGGCTGTAGTAATGTCATGCTTGAGTAAAGAAATGCAACAGACACCTTGTTGTTGCTAATAGTGCCGACTCAGGCATTAGTGAGTCCAAATATACTCCGAAAGCCTTTGCATCTCTGTGAGCTCGTACGGAAGAGCTGCAAACGAATACTCTCAAACATTTTTCTAGCCCAATGCTAGAGCTTCATTAACATTAAAGGGAGGGCACATGATCAACTCAATTCGCAGTATTCTCTTCATCGTCTTGGGCATCTTTTCAGCTGCGTTTGGACTCGAGGCATTTCTACTTCCCAACAAATTCATTGATGGAGGAGTGACGGGTATCTCACTGTTAGTGAGTGAGTTGACATCATGGCCTTTGTATGTGTTGATTCTTGTACTCAACATTCCATTTCTCTTTCTTGGATTCTCTGTAGTCGGAAAGAGGTTTGCGTTGAGAGCAGGAGGAGCTATCGTTGGATTGGCTCTGGTGATAGCTACCGTACCATTTCCAGAAGTGACGCACGACAAATTACTGGTGGCTGTGTTCGGTGGCTTTTTTCTGGGCGCGGGTATCGGACTTTCAATCAGAGGCGGTGCAGTGTTGGATGGAACTGAGATACTGGCGTTGTACTTGAGTCGCATAATACACGCAACGGTCGGTGACATGATGGCAGTTATCAATGTTGTGATCTTTCTGTCAGCTGCGTACTTATTGTCGATTGAGACCGCGCTGTACTCTATCCTCACCTATGTTGCTGCATCAAAGACTCTTGACTTCGTTATCGAGGGAATTGAGGAGTACATTGGAGTAACCATTATATCAGCTAGAAGCGAAGAGATACGATTGGCTATCGTTGAAAATCTCGGTCGCGGCGTCACTGTCTATAAAGGCAAGGGTGGCTATGGCGTTCACGGCACAACAACCGATGTCGACATCGTGTACACAGTTATTACACGTCTTGAGTTAAGTGCCTTGACGTCCCAGATTACAGAAGTCGATGATCAAGCCTTTGTTGTGATGAGTAGCGTAAAAGATGCTCGCGGTGGAATGATCAAGAAGAGACCGCTTACTCACTAAAGCGGGTAGCGAACCGAGTCTTTTCAAGCTACGCGTGTTGTAAAGCGCAAAGACTGCCGTAGAGCATAGCGCATTCTATATGTCACAAAATGCCAAAGTGCTTTAACACTGATTGTCACAGTGCATTCATTGTCGGTCACGCAAATATTTACGATGTTGTGAAGATATATTATCGACGACATTGCATTTATGGCTGAATGCAACGCGATTGGAATAGCAAGCATAAGAATTGACTTGCATGATTTCCGCGTGAACAATCGTAGTGAGTCATACTTTCTGTAAAGTCATATTCAAGAGCGCTCATGGTCAAAGCACGAATATTGGAATCATTGCACGCAGGTCAGATTGCTAAGCTTAGTGTACTGACGCTGTTTGCGCTAGTGCTCGCTTGGACGCCTGGAATGTATGCTCAAGGTACTGCGGGCTACAGTCTTTTACTTCAACCATCGCCTAAGTCAACCGGCATGGGAGGTTGTTATGCTGCATTGAGCGGGACCGGCTTTGATCAATTCGGCAACGTTGCAGGCATGGCTTGGTGTCCGTCGTTGGATGTTGCTATATCCGGACACAACTATCGTCCTGAATTCGGCGACAACTATCAATCAGTAGCTACAATCGATTGTGGAATTGATGCCAAGACTCAGATCGGTGTGGCTTTCACGGGTACGAACAAGGGCAACTATTTGCGAACGACGGAAAGTGGTCAAGTACTTGGAAGGGTGACGTTGTATGACAGCTATGTTGACCTGAGCGCAGCTCGTACACTTGACGACGGTATGTCGGTTGGTTTGTCACTCGGCTACTACGACAACTCGTTGTTTCCGGCCACCGGAAATAGTAACGCTTTGGACGCATCAAACCTCAGCGCAAGTATTGGCTGGATGATGCGGGGATTGTTGCCACAAGCCACGCTTCTGCGATCGAATTCAAAAAGCCAGGATACGTCTAGTGATGGAAAAGATCTAGATCAAGGACTTTGCGTTGGAATCAGCATCCGCAACCTTGGTCCCAAGCTCAACTTTAGTAGCTTCTCATACTCTCAGCCGCTACTCATACGTGCCGGTGCTTTATACACAGCAATTAAGACTCGACGGTTCAATGCGCACGCGAGCGTAGACCTCGAGAGTCAACCCGTCAATGCAAAAGCGCTTGAAAATATCCGTGTAGGTATCGACCTGCAGCTGCTGAATATACTCAGTCTTCGATGCGGGTATCTAGCTTCTCTGAACACGAATGCTGTGTCTGTATTCAGTTACGGAGCTGCTGCTGAATATGCCTTTGTGCGCATTCAGTATTCATTCTACAAGCAATCTTTTCATACCTCGGGTCAATTTTGTCTTGCTACTTATTGGACTTTCTAATGAATCAATTTGTCAATTCTTCTGATCAAAAGAGAGCTGTTTGCGCAGGACTACGTTCCTTTTCGTGTGCACTCATCACCTGCTTGTTTTTAGCTACAGTCTTGAATTCTTGTGGATCTGAGGATCCAAATGCAGTGGTTCTCGTAGGCGGTGTACGGACTTATCAACCGACTGCAATCGGTAATTTCTACATATACCCAAATCCAATTTTCCAGTCGGGAGTTATTCATTGGGAACAAAACGCGGCATATCACATCCGCATCTGTCTTCGTTCCGAGGACTGGAGACTCGTCAAAGTGATCAAAGATGCCGACATGAGTGGCGGAGATTATGAAAGCACTCTCACAACAAAGGACGTCGATGCCGGTGTGTATTTCGTTGTCCTAGAATCAGGTGATATCACACTGTTACAACGCGTGGTTGTAAGCGGATAGACAGCAATCGTGCTGACCATGGAACGAATGACTAATCAAGCCTAAGTACTGTGTGTTGAACATGAGTAGTGAAGGTGCGTTCTTATGCTCTGTGTCAAAATGCTTTTGGTAAGACACAACACAAGTTCGACAGCTCTTTGACAAATGCCTGACAAAGCCGAGTGGTAGGAAGCGGAGTTTTGAGTGAAGATTTTACTCACTTAATAACTACTGTATGAAACGCTTTTTTCAGTACCTCGTTGCCTTGTGTTGTGCTTTAAGTCTTAGCTATGCGCAGGGTCCGGCCACGAAGATCAATAAACAACAAGTGGAAGCCTTGGGACACAAGCAAGTGTCTATCGGACCCAAGCAAGACGAACCGCATGGTCCGCCGCCGGAGTGTGGTTTTGAAATCATTGATGATGGCGGCAAAGTTGTATGGACCGGCAGAACAGATGCTCACGGCACAGTCACTATCCCAAACATTCCTCACGGTCCCTACTATGTCGTGGTTCACACAGCAGATCAAAAAAAGATCGTGCTCAATAGCGAGCTCAAACAAATTCCGTCGATTCCGCCATCGCCACGGGCTTCAGGTTCCGGCTCTAGTAACGCACAGTTTTTCGTTTCAGATGCCCGAGCTTCCGGGGCGCATGTGAAGTCTATTATCATCGAGACGGGAATCATTGTCATAGGCGGCACTCAAGCCTTATCCTCTGCCAAAGAGGCACAACTCTACATGCATCAACATCAATTGCAAAAGGCATTTGCTATAGAGTTCAAAGCGGATCGCAACATGCTGAGTATTGTAGTTCAAGGAGGCTAAATCTGCATCGCCTTATTCGCATAGATGGATTCGTGCGTCAATGACGTTGCGCTCTAAGTCATTGTGAATTGCAGTATTGCCATGTGAATCAATAAGCCTTGTTTCAAATCAAACACGGACTGAAAAATCATAGCTTAAGAGCAGTCACTTCCTCAAGAAGTGACTGCTTTGTTTAAGACCCTGATCTCTTAATCATCCAAGAAAAATTGCAGTTGTTTGCAACAAGCAAAGGTCAATGTCGTAGCTTGGTTCTTATCGTTTAACTCTATCGTATTACGAGTATGTTTTTCCATTCTTCAAAGCGACTCATTGCGCTTGTTTGTTGTCTCGCAGTGGTCGGAGTGTTCATTCCTCTGGCAGCACAGTCCTTCGATACCCCAAAGCTCGATAGTCTCTTCGACCAGCTTCAACGCAAAGACAAAGCGATGGGCAGTATTTGTGTTTCGAAGAATGGGAAGGTCTTGTACACCCGATCTATCGGCGCCGAGAGACAATCAAACAGCGCAAACACTCCGGCTACAGCCGCAACCAAGTATCGCATCGGATCGATCACGAAGATGTTTACGGCGGCAATGATTTTTCAATTGATTGAAGAGAAAAAGCTCAGCCTTGAAACACACTTGAGTGAGTATTACACTCAAGTGCCTAATGCAGATCGCATTACAATTGAGCAGCTGCTGGGTCATCGTAGTGGGATTCACAATTTCACCAACGACTCGAACTACATGACCTGGAAAGGCAGCGCTAAGTCTCATGAAGAAATGCTGCGCGTCATTGCATCGAATCCATCCGACTTCGCACCAGGTGAGAAGATGGAGTATTCAAATTCGAACTATGTGTTGCTGGGATATATCGTAGAGAAAGTCACCGGACACAGCTACTCAGATGCCTTACAGCAGAGAGTGTGTCAACGCATCGGACTTGTGAACACACGCATCGGAAGCTCCACCGAACGTGCTGCAAACGAAAGCGATTCCTATCGTCGCACTGCAAATGGCTGGGAACAAAGCGATGTAACCGATATGAGCGTACCGGGTGGCGCAGGAGCGATTATCTCTACACCGACGGAACTGACGAAGTTTATTGAAGCTTTGTTCGACGGACGAATTGTATCGCAAGCGAGTTTGGCGAAGATGTCGACGTTCAAGGACAATGCCGGTCTTGGAATGTTCCGCATGCCGATGAATGATCGATGGGGCATGGGACACACAGGAGGTATAGACGGCTTTTCGTCGATTGTTATCTATTTCAAAGAAGACTCTCTCGCCGTTGCCTATTGCTCCAACGGCGTCTCCTACGGCTTTAACAATATTATGATTGGTGCACTGTCAATTGCCTTCCACTATCCTTACACAATTCCTGAATTCGCGACGCTGCAATTGAATGCAACAGACTTGGATAAGTATCTGGGTAACTATTCCAGCACAATGATGCCCTTGAAGATTAGCGTGACAAAGGAAGGAAGTCAACTCATGGCACAAGCCACCGGACAATCCGCTTTCCCTCTCACTGCAACCAAACCCAATGTATTTGTCTTTGAAGCAGCCGGAATTGAAATGATTTTTGATCCGGCAAACAAGCAGTTCACACTCAAGCAGGGTGGCGGAAAGTATCTGTTTAGTTTGGATAAGTAACAAGTTGTCCAGAACACGAAGAACACATCGTCAATCGTCAGTTAAGTATCACATTTATTTAATACACCACCATGAATCTCAGCTGCAAACACATAGTCATCCGTACAGCAGACGTCAGTGCATCACGAGCATTCTATTGCGATACTCTCGAATTAGAACTCTTAGAAAACGAAGAACACTTCTTTGCCATCAAAGCCGGTGCACTTCGCATTTCGGTGTTCGGTGGCGCTGAGCGCTTTGCCAATGCTGAGAACTATGCAGGAGTGAGTATCATCCTGGCAACAGATGACGTCGTTGAAACACGCGATGAAGTTCTGGCAAAAGGATTATCTCTCGCCGACGATATCATCGAAGCACCCGGCTTCATGAAGTTCTTCACCTTGCTCGATCCTGACTCAAACATCGTGCATATCGGTGAATACCTAACCAAGGATACCTTGACGAAGCTGGTGTAATAACACCAACTACTGCATCAATCACGCCTGATGAAGAACGCGGACTGTGCAGCGCTCATCATGCTATCGTAGTGAATTACTGTTCGTCTCAGAATCCAGCAGTCTCAAGTCCTGTCAGGCTATCGCATTCTTGCATCAGCAATCAGAGCTCGGCATGCTTTGCTGCATACGATTATTTCTTTTGAAGCAGAAGTCAATGATGCGCCGTGAATGCTAGATTCGTAGAAACTGCAGGATGCTTCATGATTCTTCGATTCGCATTGCTAGTGATTGCATTGACGATGTTCAGTGCAAGGAGTCAAGCTCAATCTTGGCTCGACAAGACATACTCCTACGACACGATACGGAACATAGAGTATGGCAAGGCGCTTGACTTTAATGGCGAGCAGAAGCAATTGCGTATGGATCTATGGCGACCTCGCTGCAGCTCGGGAGCAAAGCCTCAAGCAGCTCCATTGCTCCTGTGGATTCACGGTGGTGCTTTTGTAGCCGGTAACAAGGAAGATGCGAGCATCGTGAACTTGTGTCAACAATTCGCTCGACGTGGCTATGTAACGGTCTCGCTTGATTATCGTCTTGGCTTCATCTCCGACTCCAAAGCATGGTCATGCAATTATCCAAACTACTCCTGTGTTTTCGCAGCCGATACTGCTGAGTGGTATCGGGCATGGTATCGCGGAGTGCAAGACGCCAAGGGAGCGCTTCGATATCTTGTGCATCACGCCAATGAATTTGGCATCGACACGGCAAACGTCTTTGTGGCCGGCGAAAGTGCCGGCGCCTTCATTGCACTTGGTGCAGCTTTTCTCGATAGCAGTGCAGAGCGACCGATCCAGACCTATAAGCTTGGTGATCTCGCTGCGCCTGCATCGAGTGCTGCGCAGTGCGTGTACAATAGCGGAAGAAGTTTTCAGCCTCCAATTGCAAGACCCGACTTAGGAGACATCGACGGTGATATTGAACGAGATGTTCAACTACCTGTCATCAAAGCAGTAGGCAACAACTACGGTGGTATGATCGCTGATTTGCTTCGTCTTCAAAGTACCCGTCAGCGCAACACTGCCATCTACTCCTTTCATCAACCTTGTGATTTGGTTGTGCCGATTGATAGTGGACGAGTTTACGAGGGATTGTCGTGGTGCATGACCAACGGCTACGGTTGTTACGGCATCGCGCAAACGCCAAAGGTCTATGGCAGTCGGGCGATTAGTACATGGAACAAGACCCGTGGATACAACTACACCATACACGACGAATTCACGGCAACGAATTTTCCCTACAACTTTGTGCTGGGTCCGGGAAGTTGCTTGGATCAAAGCTCTAATCCATGTCATGCATACGACAACAGCATCACCCGCGAAAACAACCTTGCTACCTTTCTGGCACCGATGGTTACGAGCAGGGGATTGTGTGATAGTGTGATGAGTGAGGTGGATGAGACCACCAATGAACATAGAAGGTGGAAATTATATCCGCAACCAGCGCATGGTGAACTGCACTTCTGTTTGGAAAGCGGTGCAGCGCAATCGACTCTTCAAGTTGTTGACTTGCTTGGTCGGATTGTTTTGAGCCATGAACTCTCCTCCTCGTCAGACAACAGTATAGACATATCTCAACTCTCTCGGGGCGCTTACTTCATTGCATTATGCTCCAGGGACAGTCGACGAGTTATCAGCTCAATATGTATCGTGGATTGAGTCGTGATGAGCCAGAGCAAATCACTCATTCGACGAGTTGTTGCGTATTGAGTTTCGTTTGCAGAGAACTTCCGACGAACAACATTTTGGGACTCACTTTTAACGGTCGCTCAGCAATTGTAGGATATTAGACTTATGCAGCGTTTGTCTGTGTATAATGACCTCAGTTTCCTCTTACCCTCGCCATTTGCTATAGTGAATGCTGAGTACATTGACTCGTCAACTTCGTTCTTCTCAAAGCAGGCGGCAGCTCCCTTGCCAATGAAAATTCACTTCACTCGTCATGCGCATGGTTCGCTAGTGTCGCAATTCGTCGAAACCCAACTCAGTCCCAACTCCATGAAACTCCATGTCCGATAGTATCCTCGAAGTCCAGCATTTGACGAAGAATTTTGGCTCTTTTCGGGCTGTTGACGATGTGTCGTTTCATATCGAGAAGGGCGATGTTTTTGGTTTTCTCGGACCAAACGGGGCAGGAAAGAGTACCACGATTCGCTGCATTTTGTCGTTGATTAAACCCGATAGCGGATCGATCAAGATCTTTGGTCTTGACGCCGCCCACCAGCGTTCACAAATCATGGCACGCGTCGGCAGCATCATTGAAAAAGCAGATTTCTACAAGTACTTGAGTGCTGAGCAGAATCTTCGAATCTTCTCGCGTATTTCGGGAAAGAACGCTTCGACTGCCGAGATACTGCGCATGTTGGATATCGTGGGTCTCAGCGGACGTAACAAGGACAAATTCAAGAGTTTCTCGCAAGGCATGAAGCAGCGTCTGGGCATTGCCCAAGCTCTGCTGCATGATCCTGAGTTGATTATACTCGATGAACCAACCAACGGATTGGATCCCCAAGGAATTATTGATATCCGAAACCTGATTCTCTCGCTCAAACACGAGCACAACAAGACAGTTCTCATCTCCTCGCACCAACTCTCCGAAATCGAACTCATTGCCAACCGCATGGTTATAATCAACCGCGGTAAATCCATTGTGCAGGGTTCGGTGGAAGAGCTACTCAATGCCCAAGACATCGTCGCACGCATTGAAGTGAGCGATGTGCACAAAGCACTTGAACTCTTGAAAGCACAAGCCTATGGTTCAGATCTCGAATTGATTTCCGACACCATACTTCAGATGCGCATTTCGAAAAAGCATGTGCCAGAACTGAATGCCATGTTGGTAGCGCAGGGGATTGCAGTGTATTCGCTGGAGACGCGTCGGAGTTTAGAGGACTACTTCATTTCACTCGTGCAATCCTAACTATCATGCTTAAAGCCGGAGTCATAAATGAGATTGTCAAGATTGCAGCCAAACCTAGATCCTACTTAGGTCTGGCAGCCATCACCGTTCTCGTCTCAGTTGTCTTGTTTGCCTTGAAAGCAGATGGTCATTCCTTTATCTCCTTCGTCACCGCATCCTTCGAACAAACCCTGAGCTTCGAAGGCGCGATCCTCAACGGAAACCTCGTAGCCTTTATCATTCTGCAAACGCTGATCATCCACATTCCGCTGTTGGTAGCATTGGTAACAGGCGATTTGGTATCAGGTGAGGCGGCCGGTGGAACTATTCGTTTACTCCTCACGCGACCCATCTCTCGCACAACAGTATTGCTCTCCAAGTTTATCGCAGGCGCTGCCTATACTGCATTGATTACACTTTGGCTTGGCGTACTGGCACTCATCGTTGCGCGATTCATGTTTGGCGTTGGAGATTTGATTGTGTTGAATAGCGACGGACTGGTGATACTGCAAAGCGGAGATATTCTGTGGCGCTATGGAGGAGCATTTACGATTGCCTTCTTGGCACTGCTGACGGTGTCGTCGTTGTCGATTTGTTTGTCCTGCTTTAGCGATAACTCCATCGGACCAATCGTCGCGACTATGGCAATCATTATCCTCTTCACCATCATTGGCACATTGGATGTGCGCGTCTTCGACAACATCCGACCATTTCTCTTTACCACTCATATGGCTTCGTGGCGCAGTATGTTCGAGCAACCGGTGCCATGGGACGAGATCACGCGATCGATCACTATTCTTGTTAGTCATAACCTGCTGCTCTTCGGCATCGCACTCTATCGTTTTCGTACTAAGGATATAACCGCATGAGAATTTTCATCGCACTCTTTGTTGTGTTGTCTTCAATAAGTCTCACGACGCTGCATGCTGAAGATGCTGATCAGATCATGAATCGCGTCATGACGAAAATCAATCGCGTCAAAGACTACCAAGCTGATGTGCAGATTAGTCCGCACATTCCCATGATCAACATCCAACCGATGCAAGGATCAATTCTCTACAAGAACGGAAAGGTCAGATTAAAATCAACCGGCATCGCCATTCTTCCCAAACAAGGATTCTCCGATCTCAACCGTCTCATGCAAAACCGCAGTCAGTTCATGGCAGTTGCAGCAGGCACTGATAAAATTGACGGTCACGATTGCACCATCATCACCCTGCTCCCAAAATCCGACACCATGGATGTACTCGTCTCAAAACTCTGGATAGAAAAAGGCAGCGATCTCATTATCAAAGCCAGCATTACCACTCGCAGCGCAGGTACACTCAGCATCGACTACCACTATCAATCTCAACGCGACTTCGCCCTTCCCGACGAACTCGTGTTCAATGTCGATATCAAAAAATTCAAACTCCCTAAAGGCGTCGCCACCGATATCAATCGCAAATCCGCGGACACGAATAATTCAAACACTCCGTCCAACGGAAGCATCAACGTAAAATTCTCGAACTACAAAATCAACAAAGGCATCTCCGACGAACTCATGTCGCAACCCTAAAATCCAATCCACCAACTGCGGCAAACCGTCACCAAACACCAACCCCGGTCCCCCGTAGGGGAGCCGCCAGGCTCCCGCCCACACGAACGACAGATACCGCACGATCCGCCAGGCTCCCACACACACGCGTTACAAACGACGAAGCTCCTTCAATAGACCACACTCACGCCACCTCACAAAGAATCATGCAGTAAATCTCGTGCTCACCGAGACAAACACTTCAACTCACCAACGGCACCAACTAGACTCCTCTTCAGCTATTCGAAATTCTCCAAGATCTAATCACAGATCCATCACTCATACTACGTCAAAGGGAGCCTCGTGCTCCCTTTGTTATTCCTATCGAATTCCATTGATGATGTTTTTGATAAAACTCACTCCACTCACACAAGCGCGCGAAGATCTTTCCATCCATAGGCTAGTTCAACGAGCAATGAGCCACCAATCTCAATTTCTTTGTCTGCTATAAACTCTGATCCCATTGCTTCGTAGAATTGACGTGCCGGGTTATCGCGAAGAACCCAGACGTACATGGAGTCCATATCGGCTTCCAATAGCTCTCGCGCACTTGCGCGTAACAGGGCTCGTCCGATGCCCAGACCTTGATATTCCTTAAGCAAATACAAAGCCGCGAGTTCAGCTGTATATCCTAGCTCATCGCGAGCACTGCCGCACTTGGCGAAACCGACGATTGAGGGCGCGCAGGCAACTTGACAGTAATGGGGCGTCTTGGAAAGAAAGCGACGCCAACTGTCGGCGCGTTGCTGTATATCCAGACTATTCAAAAAATCTTGATTGACAATTCCCTCATAAGTCGTCTGCCAACTCCGCACATGCACCAGCGCAATGCCATCGATGTCATCGTGTTGCGCTGAGCGTATTGTGTACGAGGAGTTCATTCGACCACTCTTAGTGAGTATGCTGAGTACGATGTTGTGTTTTAGTGAGATGCAACACTATGCGTTGTGAGCTACCTATCGCTGTCGGCTATAAGCAAAACGAATGCTCTTCTCTTGTCCTTTGACTTTGCCATAGACCAACGCAACAACCGAATCCTGCGACACCAGACTGTAGGAGATGTGTTGTGGGAAATCATGATCAGCATTGCTAAAAACAAAAGTTGACTGATCACTGGCCTCCAATTTGAATCGCACTTGCTCGCCATTGTTCTGATCATGGACTGTTGGCTTGTAATAAACACCATCAGCTTCAGCTTCAATGACCAGTTGCTCGAGCTCGATTTCCTTTGCATCCTTCACCATCCACGACCGACCCTCCAAACGCGTCGCGCTCTTTTGTTGCCACTCCTCAAAGATCTGTGCGCCGTTTCGTTCCATATGCCATCTACCGACTAGCAGAAGTAATTGCTCCGGTAAGGATGAGGCAGCGCTTGAGTGAAGATCGAGTGACATAGCAAGCAAGAGAATGATAAGTGTGATACGCATGGATGTTGATGTCGGTTTTGCTACATGCAATCTCAGAATGAGACGTCGCGCTCTTTTCAATTCATGTACTGGCGAAATCTACTCATCAAAGACTTAAGAAGGAAGCGCTGATTTAAGGAGTACGATGATGTAAATGCCAATGAGTATTGTGTAGGCTCCGAGTAAACAAGTTGAAGCATGAAAGCCGTTAAGTCTGATATGCTTTTGAGTTAGTGCGTTTCGAGAAGCAGGACTGCTGTAGTTGTGTTTAGTGTTGTAGGCAATACTTACAAGGTCTTTCGGAGCTTTTTCGATCTCGTGCGAGACTGCTCTAGGACTATGATGAGCGCGATACAAAAAGAGGACTCTTGTCATGACATCAAGAGTCCTCGTACACGTACAATTAAGTCGATGCTACCTTGTGTAGACAAAGGTCAAAGCCTTGTTTCCATTTCGAAGACAATACACGCCACTCTGCAGATGGTTCAGCAAAAGGTTTTGAATGGTGCCCGGCTGTGTTTCCTGTGTGCTGACGAAGTTGCCGAGATAGTCGTAGAGTTCTACGTTATTAGCTTGTGCGACGAAGCGTATGCCGTTCTGATCAACACTCATCTGCGATTTCGAGTCGTCGGTAGAGACCTCAACGTCGGATGTGTTTGAAACGAGTGGCACGCTGACAAGACCGCTTATGTTCGTGACGACCACGCCATCAGACTGAAGAATCCACACGTTGTCATAAGTATCAGCTATAACATTGACTATTTGGTTGTCTGAGAGCAGCGAATTGTCTTTGGTGAATCGCGACCAAGAGCCCGAGCTAAATCTATACAAGGCAGATGTTGTTCCAACCCAAACATCATTACTATTCGTTGCTGCTGCTATGCAACGAATTGATTCATACTTCACAGTGTTTGGCAATTGGAACGACTGACAGCTTCCATTCTTGCTTCGCAAGAGTTTCAAAGCTGTTGCTCCATCATCATTTGCCATCCAGATTGCGCTGTCTCTCGTAATGCACATAGCTCTGACCTGCGTTATCTCACACCCTGAGTCCTCATAGCGCGCACCGGAATTGATTCTGAATATGCTGTACTTGATGCCATCATAAGCCCAAAGCTGATTGAGATAATCAACAGTTCCGAAAAGAGGAGCGTTTGTTGTCAAGTTCGATGTGTAGAGCTGATTCCACGTGCCGCCGGCATTGTTATACAGATACCAGTCATCCGTGCTTGGGTTTTTCACGATCAAGACCAAGTTTCCGTTGCGATCTTTTGTGATTCGCCAACAATCACTTCCCTGCAAGGTTGAATTGCTTTGGTTGAACATGGAGAAATTTGATCCGTCATAACTCAGTACACCTTCATGCGTGCCGAACCAGAGTTTGCCATTAGAAGTATAGCACGCATCGATGATCGACAGTTGACTCGTTGGCAGATCGGTTGTGTGTCGCACAAAAGCTCCATTGGATACCGTATAGGTCTTTAATGAAGTGCCGCTACTTCTATCGAGCAACACGAACTTTCCTGCTGTGTCCAGCATTGCGACGACAGAGCTTGGGTCATGATATGGCTTAGACAGTTTGGCCCAATTGACCTTACGAGTAACATGGACATGTATCACTACGGTGTCACGATAACTCTTTGTAGCTGCTATGATGTTGACATTATAGTAACCGGTGTCAGCCGCTCCGGTCACGATATAGAATCCGATGGAATTATAAGGAGCATTCACCGCCTTCGATGAGAAGACAACCTCAAGAGGCGAGCTGGCAGTAAAGAAAATACTCGATGAAAAAGAGCCCAGCGGACTAACACTCATCACACAGGTTGCGGTGTCGCCTTGAGTTGCAGTGACTGATGTCGGGCTGATAGAAAGATTAAAGTCTTGAGCAGACACACAAGTAGCAAAGGTCAACAACACAAAAAGACAAATGCAGCGAAACATCGCAAGCTCCGGGGATAATTGGTATTTCTGATCTCTAACAATAGGAGGCAGTCGAATCAATTGTGGACACTGACTCCGGCCTCCTCTTCCGCCGAACAAAGTCGCGTCATTATTGACGGCTCTTTTATGGTGAAGGATTGTCTGAGCTTCACCATAGCTCTTTCAAAATTGTCAGTCGGCCAGTGAGCGTGGTAGAAGTACGGTTGCCTGACTGCTGACCGAGGGCGAGCATAATATAGGAGGGAATTATTTGTACGCAAGGGGAATGGGGGAGAGGACAATTGAAAGCAACAGACAACAAGTAGATTGTTGTTAGTTAACCAAATCAACCAACAACTGTCGTTACTCTACCCATCCAGTGAAGTCTGTGCGGATCAATTGCACAGCTAAGGACATTGTTCTTTCTTGTGTCGAAGAGAAAACACTGTTAGTACGTTTATTATCGCTGATTTTAACGAATTGGAAGGGGCTTGTTCCTCGCATTACATTTTGCAATTCAACTTGTGTTAAACACAGCATACTATCTAGTGCTCCAATTGTATAAATTGAAATCGGTCGGCGAAGGTTGGCTTTCGCAGCGCAATCTCTACACCCCCTAAAAAAGAGCAGGCTATGTTCACTCTAATGACCCATCCATGAGATTATCACACGCGCTTCTGCTGTACATCTTG
Source organism: Chlorobiota bacterium (assembly GCA_044228685.1). GTDB lineage: Bacteria > Bacteroidota > Ignavibacteria > Kapaibacteriales > NICIL-2 > JBBATK01. The sequence goes on along the minus strand of JBGAUL010000002.1, from coordinate 153,624 downwards.
TGCTTTTCCATTCGAGCCAGTTCTCTCTTCGGCGGAGACACATCTGTGCAATGGACTAAAACATTTGCTGTAGAGCGAACTCAAGGAGCCAATGTACTCGTCCAAAAGGTTTTGCCGTCGAAAAGTGGAGGCTTGTTTTTGATCGGTGGCAATGATCGATGTGGCTTTGTTGTAAAGATAGACCGTGAGGGACACGAGCTGTGGACAGCAGGGTTTGCTGAATCAGAGTACACAGAGAAAATGCACACCATATCGTCAGTTTGCGAGATCAGCGACGACACGGTCTATGTATATGGTAGTACGGGTTACCTAAACCCCGGAGTATCCGGTCCTTATCAGTTGTATCGCTCGACGATTACAAGTAGGGGAGAAATTCTGGATACTCAAGTTGTCAATGTCAACAAGGGTTTTGCTTCTAAGATCAATGTGGTATCGTCGTCAGACAATCAAAGCGTCGAGTGTTTCGGAGGCGCAAGTGTTAGCGCTCCAGGTTATCTAAGTCACTTCGTTGTGAACTTCAACATAGGACAGGTCGTGAGTTCTGAATTAATTCGAGGAGAAAATGCCTTTAGCTTAACGCCGACATATAGTGCGCTTGACGGTGATCACTACAGCCTAAGTGCCAACTCCTTTAAGAGCAATGACTATACGTTTTTTCAGCCGTATATCCTGATCCGTTCAACAGTTGATAGCTCTGAACGTCGATTCGTTTCTTCTTCTGCGTATGGACAACATCAACTTTTGATGTTCCTTGATTCGTTCTTCATCGTGCTTGGTTCAGTCAATGTCAAAACCACGTTCACACTTCAATTCAGCAAATTCACACAGAGCGGAGAGTTACTCTTCCAAAAAGCGGTTCTCCCTGATTTGTATCTCATCCCACAATCGGCAACAGTGCTACCAGACGGGAACATTGTCATGTGTGCTGTTCAAGGTAAACGTGATAGCAAAGGAATGCCAATCAAGAACGACGAAAACAGTTACGATGGATTTGCAGCATGTATTTCAAAGAATGGCGACGTCATCTGGACCCGGAGCTTTGGTTCGGACCTCGCCGATGGATGCTATGGCGCTACCTTAATTGGTAACCAAGATCTAGTGCTTTTTGGTAACTACGGTTCCGATGGAATTAATAGTGATGCAAAGATGTACGCTGAAAGACTAGCATTCACTACAACCGAGGTTTCTTCCGAAGTGAACTTGCCGTTGCTGAAAGTGTCGCCAAATCCATGCACGAATCGTATTAGTATTCACAACCCGTACGCACTTCGCGCTCCCGTTCATGCAAGAGTATCAAGCATAGTTGGCGTTGTGCTTAAGGAGGAATTACTCAATGTGGTGAATGACGGTAATACTTGTGAGCTGGATCTTAGCTGCTTGGCAACAGGACAATATGTATTGCAGCTGGAATGTGAGGGCAAAGTGCAAACTACTGTTGTGACTAAAGTAGCTCAATGATGTTCTGTGCTATCCTCCCACAAACAAAAAGAGTCCCGCATAACGGGACTCTTTATTGGACCATCCATGGTCATGACTGAGAAAATTTACACGACCAAATAGGGATTTAGTCGGGACGAGATACTCAGACAATTTCCCAGGTCTTGTCGCCGGAGAGGATTTTGTCGAGTGATGGACGACCTTTCTTCTCGGCTACGTATTGGAGTTGCTTTTTCATTTCTTCGTCGTAGGTCGGACGCTCATCAACATAGAACACACCAAAGGCGCGTGGGAAGTGATCGGCGGTGTGCGGATCATCGAGAAAACGAGCGAGGATGTTTGCTTTGGTTTTGTCACCTTCGTCGTGTATCCAGAGATCATCTGCACTGACGGTGCCGTCACTCATGCTTACGATGCGCGGAATGAGTCCGTCGAAGCGAATACCTTTCTCGTTTTCCTGACCAAACATCAGCGGCTTGCCGTGCTCCACATAAATCGTCTCTTCTTTCTTGGTTCCTTTGTCGGTGAAGATTTCAAAGGTGCCATCGTTAAAGACCGGACAATTCTGATAGACCTCGACGAATGATGTTCCTTTGTGCTCGTATGCACGACGAATCATTGCTTGAAGATGCTTTGTATCGCGATCCATTGTTCGTGCTACGAAGCTGGCATGTGCACCAAGAGCAAGTTCTGCAGGATTGAATGGATCTTCGATGGTTCCAAATGGTGAACTCTTCGTGACCTTTCCGTGCTCTGATGTGGGAGAGTATTGTCCCTTCGTCAGACTGTAAATCTGATTGTTAAACATTAGCATATTCACATCAAGATTACGACGCATCAGATGGATGAAGTGATTGCCTCCAATGGCCAGAGCATCACCGTCGCCGGTTGCAATCCACACGCTGAGATCAGGATTGGCACTCTTCACGCCACTTGCGATGGCACATGCGCGACCGTGAATACTGTGCACGCCGTAGGTGTCCATATAGTAAGTGAAACGCGAGGAACACCCAATACCCGAAATGAAGACATAGTCTTCCTTGCGCACCGGAAGCTCAGGAAAAATCGTTTGAACTTGTTTGAGGATGGAATAGTCTCCGCAACCCGGACACCATTTAACCTCCTGATCGGAAGCGAAATCTTTGCTGCTTAATTGCGGCAGGGGAAATACAGTTGTGTCCATGGTTATAGTCCTAATAATTCGTAGACTTTGTTCTTGATATCATCTGTAGCAAAAGGCAATCCTTGAATCTTGTGCAGTCCGACCGCCGGAATCAAATAGCGATCGCGAATGAGGTGGATGAGCTGACCGTTATTGATTTCAGGAATCAATACTTTCTCGTACTTGGAAAGCACGTCACCGAGATTCTTGGGGAATGGATTGAGGTGACGTAAGTGAGCGTGAGCAACGTCAAAGCCTTCGTTCAACAAGTCGCGCATCGCTGTCTTGATTGCACCATAAGGCGAACCCCAACTCAAAATCAAAAGCTTGCCGCTGTCGCGTCCGCTATCAACCTTCAACAGCGGAATTGAATCTGCGATCTTCTCAACCTTTGCCTGACGAATGCGAACCATGACTTCGTGATTGAGCGGATCATGCGACACGCTACCCGTCTCATTCTTCTTCTCAAGTCCACCAATGCGATGCTCAAGCTCCGGCGTTCCCGGAATTACCCATGGTCGCACCAGTTCGTCGTTGCGCTTGTACGGCAAAAAGGGCTCGCCATTCAAATCCGCATGCTTCATGAAATGCACGTTGATTGGCGGCAGATCGTCGGCTGTGGGATAACGCCAAGGCTCTGATCCGTTGGCGATGTATCCGTCGGAAAGACAAATTACAGGCGTCATGTGCTCCAACGAGAGCTTGCACGCTTCGTAAATGGTACTGAAGCAATCTGATGGAGATGCGGCTGCAATGATTGGAAGAGGCGCTTCGCCATGACGACCATACATTGCCTGCATGAGATCCGATTGCTCGGTCTTTGTTGGCAAGCCGGTGGAAGGACCGCCGCGTTGCACATTGACAACGACGAGTGGAATCTCCAACATCAATGCCAGACCTAGAGCTTCGGTCTTGAGCGACATACCCGGACCCGACGTGGTCGTCACTGCCAGCTTACCTGCATAGGACGCGCCGATTGCCGAACAAATTCCCGCAATCTCATCCTCAGCTTGGAAGGTGCGCACTTCATTTGCTTTGTAGCGTGATAATTCATGCAGAATATCTGAAGCCGGTGTAATTGGATAAGATCCCAAGAACAAGGTCAGTCCTGCTTTTTCAGCCGCCGCAACCAATCCAATTGCCGCAGCGTGATTGCCACTGATGTTGCGATAACTTCCCGGCTGCAGTTTGGCAGGAGCGACAGCAAAGCGATTGGTGAAAATCTCGGTATGATCACCAAAGTTCCATCCGGCGCGCAGTGCGCTTACGTTTGCTTGTGCTACATCCGGCTTCTTGCCGAATTTCTCGTTGATGAAATCGACGGTGTGACGGATGTCACGATCAAACATCCAGTAGATCAATCCCAACACGAACATGTTCTTGGAACGTTCGACTTCTTTGGTGCCAAGACCACTGCCGGCTAAGGTGTCGCGTGTGTGCTTGGTGATGTCCACGGAGATAACCGTGTAGTTATCCAGCGATCCGTCCTCAAGAGGATTCACTCCCTCAGGATACTCGGCCAATCGAAGATTCTTCTTGTCGAAGCCGGCTGTATTGGTAATGATAATACCGCCTTTCTTCAATCGCTTCAGCTCGACCTTTAGCGCAGCCGCATTCATAGCGACAAGCACATCGTAGTTGTCGCCCGGTGTACTGATTTCAGTACTGCCGAACTGCAATTGAAAACCCGATACGCCGGCTAGCGTGCCCTGTGGAGCGCGTATTTCTGCCGGATAGTCAGGGAAGGTACAGAGATCGTTTCCATACAATGCTACCGCGTCCGTGAACTGCATACCGGTGAGCTGCATACCGTCGCCCGAGTCACCGGAAAATCGAACTACAACGCAGTCGCTGTGGATAAGCCGGGTTTGCTTTTTTACCACATCGTGCGTTTCAAGTGTTTCCATAAGCCAGATCCAAACTGTGAGTACGTGGATAAATGGTTCGGTCGGGTTGATCTCTCAGCCATCCGAACCCAGGACTAAAATAGGGTAAAAAGAATTAAAGATAAAATAGTATTAAATATCGTATCTTCGTCCCCGTGAGTTGGCAACGCGACCGTTCCACCAGCTCCAACCGACCCAAAGTCGGTATGAATCAACAGCTTGTACGATTAGGAGTGCGAAATGAGACCAGAAGAACTCATCGTGTTTTTCCTCAGCGGGGTGATCATGGGTGCGGGCGGTATGGTGGTTTCTCACCTTTTGTCGCCGAGTTCCCGCAACAGTCAGAAGGAACAGAGTTACGAGTGCGGTATCCCCACCATCGGTTCTTCGCAATTCCAGTTTAAGGTCGGCTACTACCTCTTTGCCATCATCTTCTTGGTCTTCGAAGTGGAAGTCGTGTTTCTCTTTCCTTGGGCAACGGTGCTGAAGGAGAGTGGGATGACGGCATTCATCGAAATCCTTGTCTTTCTCTTCATTCTTGGTCTTGGATTGATTTACGCTTGGAAGAAAGGCGCTTTGCGCTGGCAATAGAAGCTCATCTCTTGAACGCAATTATCGATGTCAGGAATAACGCATATGCAGTCAACAACGAACAAGCTCGATTTACCGATTCTGCAGGAAGTAGCTCCGGGATCCAATATCGTCGTCGCACAACTCGACAGCGTTCTCAACTGGGCACGTGCAAACTCTCTCTGGCCATTGGTCTTTGGAACAAGTTGCTGCGCAATTGAAATGATGGCTACCGGTGCATCACGTCACGACTGGTCACGATTCGGAACGGAAGTAGCGCGTGCTACGCCTCGTCAAGCTGACCTCATCATCATCGCCGGAACTATCGTGAACAAGATGGCACCGGTGCTCAAACGACTCTATGATCAGATGGCTGATCCGAAGTATGTGATTGCGATGGGTGCGTGTTCGATTTCCGGCGGTCCTTTCTTCTACAACTCCTACTCGGTTGTGAAAGGTGCTGACCACATCATCCCCGTCGATGTCTACGTTCCCGGCTGTCCGCCACGTCCTGAAGCTCTGCTCAACGGTCTGATGCTCCTCCAAGAAAAAATCAAAGAAGGAATGACTCATACGCAGCGCATGGCTCGCATGGGAAAAGAAGTGTCGATTAATGGAGGCGGTTATGCTCAATGATCAATTGAAAGAAGGCCTAATCGAAGTGTGTGCTGATGCGGTCTTTGAAGACACGAAGCAGTTTTTGAGCATGACGGTGAATGCTGAGCAACTCTTGTCCGTTGCAACTGCTTTGCGTGAGAACTCGGATTTGGCTTTCGATTATCTCTTCTGTTTGAGCGCAGTTGATTGGACGACTTATATGACGGTGGTCTATCACTTGAATTCCACTCGTCATGGACACGAACTCGTACTCAAAGCAAAGATCAGTAATCGCCAGCAGCCGGAAGTCGAGACTGTGAGCCATCTCTGGCGTACAGCCGAGTTCCACGAGCGCGAAGCATTTGATCTTTTCGGTATTCGTTTTCTGCATCATCCTGATTTGCGACGCATTCTGCTGGATGATGATTGGGAAGGTTATCCAATGCGCAAAGACTATCGTGATGATCTCAACATTGTGACATTAGGTTGATATGACGATCACAGACGAGGGTATTAAGACCCAAGATTACTACATCAACATGGGACCTCAGCATCCCTCAACACACGGTGTGTTGCGTTTGGTGTTGACGCTCGATGGCGAGATCATTAAGAATCTCGAACCACACATTGGTTATATCCATCGCTCCATTGAAAAGATGTGCGAGAGTGACTCGTACAGGCAGATCGTGCACTTGACCGATCGCATGGACTACCTCTCGTGTCACATCAACAACGAAGCTGTGTGTCTGGCCGTTGAAAGCGCGCTCGGTCTGGAGATTCCGGAACGCGTGACGGTGATTCGCACCATTATCGATGAACTAACCAGACTCTCTTCGCACCAATTGTGGTGGGGAGTTATGGGAATGGACTTAGGTGCCATCACAACCTTTCTCTACGGCTTTCGCGATCGCGAAATGATCACCGACATCTTCGAAGAAACTTGCGGTGCACGCTTGACGATGAATTACAATGTTCCGGGTGGATTGATGTTCGACATCCATCCGAACTTCGTCTATCGCACCAAAAAGTTCGTTGAGTACTTCCGCACCAAACTTCCAGAATACGACGAACTCTTGTCAGGCAATGTGATCTTTCGCGAGCGTACTGAAGGAGTGGGCATACTGAGTCGTGAGGACGCCATCAGCTATGGCGTAACAGGTCCGACCGCCCGTGCATCCGGCTTTGCCTGCGACGTACGCAAACGCTTACCCTATGGCGCGTACAACAAGGTTGAGTTCAAAGAAATTGTTTTGAACGAAGGTGATTCCTACGCGCGTTATCGTGCACGAATAATGGAGATGTGGGAATCGCTTTCGATCATCGAGCAGTTGATAGACAATATTCCGGAAGGACCATTTGCTGTCAAGACCAAGGCTGTGATCAAACTGCCGGCAGGTGAGTTTTATCAGCGTGTTGAGACGGCACGAGGAGAGTTGGGAGTGTACATCGTGAGTGATGGAAAGAAGAGTCCGTACAGACTCAAGTTCCGCTCGCCGGGTTTCTCCAATCTCTCAGCTCTCAACGCAACAGTGCGCGGCTGCAAGATTGCCGACCTGGTGGCCATCATGTCCACCTTCGATTTGGTTCTACCGGATATCGATCGCTAAGAAGAGTTCATGACAACGAGATCATAACAATGGACGATTTCAGTGTACCGCTTTCGAGCTTTCATCATTATCTAACAGAGCATTACACAACTCTGTGGACGAGGGTGATTGAACTGAGTTTAGTTGCCGTGTGCTTCCTGACCTTCTTTGCAGTGATGGGTCTGGTCATGGTCTATGCTGAACGAAAAATCTGCGCACTCTTCCAGCAACGTCTTGGACCGATGCGCGTCGGACCCTGGGGGCTGGCTCAAACCTTCGCCGACTTCATCAAGCTCTTGTTCAAAGAACCTCTTGCGACAACCGACGCCGACAAGTTCATCTTCAACCTCGCACCCTTTGTCATCATCATCGCCAGCTTCATGGCGATCTCCGTCATTCCATTTGCTCGCGGCTTGCAAGCGATGGATTTGGATATTGGTATTCTTTATGTGACCGCTGTATCGAGCATTGGCGTGGTCAGCATTCTTCTTGCCGGTTGGGCCAGCAACAACAAGTACTCGCTCATCGGAGCAATTCGCAGTGGCGCGCAAGTTTTGAGTTATGAGATTTCTATTGGTTTGTCATTGCTGTGTATCGTGGCACTATGCGGTTCGTTGCAACTATCGACGATTATCTCCTCGCAGCAAGATGGATGGTGGATTTTCAAAGGACACATTCCGGCATTCATTGCATTTGTGGTTTATGTGATTGCAGGCACTGCCGAGACAAATCGCGGTCCTTTTGACATCGCCGAAGCCGAATCCGAACTCACCGCTGGCTTCCACACTGAGTATTCAGGCATCAAGTTCTCCTTCTTCTTTCTAGCAGAGTACATCAACATGTTCATCATCGCGGCCGTTGCAGCCACGGTGTTCTTGGGTGGTTGGATGCCGCTGCATGTTGGTGGATTGCAGGCAGTGAATTCCGTCATGGACTACATACCATCCTTTGTTTGGTTTGGAGCAAAGGTCGGATTCATCATGTTTTTGATGATGTGGTTTCGCTGGACCTTTCCGCGTCTGCGCATTGACCAATTGTTGACCCTTGAATGGAAGTATTTGATGCCAATCAGCATTGTGAATCTTGTGCTGACGGCATTGATCAGTGTGACGGGTTGGCACTTGTAAAGTGAGTTGAGAGTGAGTTGAGTGTGTGCTGAGAGTGAGTTGAGTATTAATGTGACAGTATCGAGTATCTGAAGCTATGAACGAAATCACAGAATATGTCCGCGATGTCATCGATGGCGTGAAGTCGCTCGTACGTGGGATGAAGGTCACCGGACACTACGTCACGCATCCCAGCGAAATCGTCACGCAACAATACCCTGAGAATCGCTTGAGTCTCAAAATGTTCGAGCGTTTTCGCGGTGAGGTTGTGATGATACACGATCAGAACAACCAGCATCGATGCACGGGATGTTCTGCGTGTGAACTGGCTTGTCCGAATGGAACCATTCGCATCATCAGCGATCACATCCTACTCGAGAACAACAAAAAGCAGAAGATCATTGACACCTTCGTGTACAATCTGGCGATGTGCACTTTTTGCAATCTGTGCATACGGGCATGTCCGACAGATGCGATTGTGATGGATCAGACTTTCGAGCATGCTGTTACCGACCGCACACAGCTCATCAAGATTTTGAATAGACCGGGTTCAAGTATCATGTCGGGAGTTGAAGAAAAGGCGACTGACTAATATGAAAGCAATACTGTTTTACATCTTCTCTGCCGTCATCCTGATTGGAGCTTTGCTCACCGTCACTAGTGCGCGACTTCTGCGCTCGGCGGTATTCCTCCTCAGCGTATTGATTGCAACCGCCGGAGTGTACTTCCTTATGGATTACACTTTCCTGGCCGCCGTCCAGCTCACACTCTATGCCGGTGGCATTATCGTCCTCATCATCTTCTCCGTGATGCTCACCAGCAGCGTCGGAGAAAAGATGCAGAACGCTGCGCTCTGGAAGCGCGCCGGTGCCTTAGCGCTTGCGGGATTTGGTGCAGCCATGACTTTGCTCACACTCGTGAATTATCAATTCCAACCTCGTCAGACACCTGCAGAAAGCGGCATGCATGCCATTGGTACTTCGCTCGTATCAACCGGCGATAACGGTTATGCTTTGCCTTTTGAAGTCATCAGTATTCTTCTGCTCGCGGCGATGGTTGCGGCAATCATTATTGCGCGTAGAGATGGGGAGGACAATCATGTTTAGTGATATACCACTATCGCACATCATTATCGTAAGCACCCTGATGTTTTTCATCGGTGTCTACGGTTTCGTTTCACGAAAGAATCTATTCGCCATCCTCATGTCGGTTGAGTTAGTGCTGAACGCTGTTGCTCTGAATTTCGCAGCCTTCAATTACTACCTCTTTCCGGATCACATGCACGGATTGTTTTTCTCGCTCTTTATCATCGGTGTTGCCGCGGCCGAAGCGGCGGTTGCTATTGCCATCATCATTGCGCTGTATAAGCACATGAGGAACGTGAACGTGGAAGAAGCGAATACGATGAAGTATTAATGATGTGGAGTCTTTGCGTGAATTGACGCGAGCACTTCTCTTAATGACTGACAATTATGGATGCATCACTTAGTCTTGCTGTTGTTCTGATTCCTTTTGGCGTGTTCATCGTCACAGGACTCCTAGGATCGCGTCTTCCTAAGCGTCTCTCTGGCTTGCTTGGCACAAGCGGCATGTTCATGAGCTTCATCTTTTCGTTGATGATAGCCTTCAACTACTTCACGGCTGCATCCAACAGCGATAGTTTCCATATCCAGATTCCGTTTCACATGCTGTGGCTCAACTTTGGTGATCTGCTGCACGTGGATTTGGGAATACTGCTCGATCCGATCTCGGTGATGATGCTCATTGTCGTGACAGGCGTCTCCCTCATGGTGCAAATCTACTCGCTGGGCTACATGAGCGATGATCCCGGCTTTGCTCGCTTCTACGCCTTTCTATCCTTGTTCAGTTTTTCAATGTTAGGATTGGTCGTAGCCACAAACCTCTTTCAGATGTACATGTTCTGGGAGCTTGTCGGTGTTTCATCCTACTCGCTCATCGGATTCTACTACGAAAAACCAAGTGCTGTGGCTGCTGCAAAGAAGGCTTTCATCGTCACGCGCTTTGCTGACCTTGGCTTCCTACTCGGCATACTTCTGCTCTCATCGATTTCAGGAACCTTTGATTTTGTATCGCTTTGCGATCCATCATCTGCCGTCTTTCACCAAAACGCATCCATCACCTTTCTCGGCTTTCCGCTGATTAGTCTTGCTGCTTTACTCATCTTCATGGGTGGAGCAGGGAAGTCGGCAATGTTTCCACTGCACGTGTGGTTGCCGGATGCAATGGAAGGTCCGACGCCGGTTTCGGCTCTCATTCACGCCGCTACTATGGTTGTTGCCGGTGTGTATTTGGTCGCACGACTCTTCCCGGTCTACGCACAAGTAGCACCCGATGCATTGTCCATCATTGCATGGGTTGGCGCATTTACTTCTTTGTTTGCTGCGGTGATTGCCTGCACACAGACCGATATCAAGCGCGTGTTGGCCTACTCGACGATGTCGCAGATCGGCTACATGATGGTCGCGCTCGGCGTCAGCGGTTTCGGCTCAGAGCACGGTCTTGGATACATGGCTTCCATGTTCCACCTCTTTACACACGCCATGTTCAAAGCACTGCTCTTTCTTGGAGCCGGCGCGGTGATTCATGCGGTGCATTCCAATGAAATGAAAGACATGGGCGGACTTCGCAAGGCCCTGCCCATCACGCATCTCACATTTCTCATTGCATGCTTGGCTATTGCAGGTATACCGCCGTTTGCGGGCTTCTTCTCAAAGGACGAGATATTGGCTGCTGCCTGGGAACACAATCCATTGGTTTTTGCGGTGCAGTATGTGGTTGCTGGATTGACGGCCTTCTACATGTTCCGACTCTACTATTCCATTTTTTGGAATCGCGAGTATTCCAACGATCATCATCATCCGCACGAAGCACCGTTGGTCATGAGTTTGCCGCTTATGCTGTTGGCGGTGGCATCGTGTACTGTGGGGTGGATTCCTTTTGGACAATTCGTAAGCAGCGACGGACATCGCTTCGCAACGCATACGGAGTGGCCAATTGCAGGTGCAAGTATTGCGGTGGCAGTGGTGGGAATTGGCGTTGCGACGATGTTGTACCGTCGAGCAAGTGATGTTCCGGCACGCATTGCAAGCAGCATCGGACTCTTCTATCGCTCGGCATTGAACAAGTTTTATATCGACGAGATTTATCTCTTCGTTACCAAGAGTCTCATCTTCAAAGGCGTTGCAGCACCTATTGCATGGTTTGATCGCCATGTGGTTGATGCGGCAATGAACGGTATTGCGTGGCTGACAAATCAAGTGTCGTGGCGTACTCGTTCGTTGCAGTCAGGACAACTTCAATGGTATGCATTTGTCTTTGTTGCAGCAGCACTCTTACTCGTTGCGGCTGCATTGTCGGCGCATGTGTAGGAATTGAGTGTTGCGATTGAGAAAACGAATTAACAGTAACTGACTATGGACATTCTTTCACTCTTCGTTCTGATACCTGTGTTGACGGTGATGGCGCTGCTCTTCGTCGATCATCCTCACCAGGTACGTCGCATCTCAGCTATTGGCATGAGCCTGCAGTTGATTTTATCAGTTGTCTTGGTCGTGAGCTTTTTGCTGCAACGTCAGCAAGCGGGATGTCCGGATATCTTGTTCCAGCAACGCTGGCTCTGGTTCTCAAGTCTACACATTTACTACGCAGTCGGCGTCGACGGCGTCTCGGTTGCCCTCATTCTCCTCACTAGCATCGTCGTCTTTGCAGGAATTTTTGCTTCTTGGGAAGTGACCTATCGAGCCAAAGAGTTCTTCATTTCGCTCATCCTTCTGTCTAGCGGCGTTTACGGTTTCTTCATTTCACTCGACCTCTTCACCATGTTCTTGTTCTACGAGATCGCGGTGATACCGATGTATTTGTTGATTGGCATTTGGGGAAGCGGACCGAAGGAATACTCGGCTATGAAGTTGACGCTCATGCTCATGGGAGGCTCAGCATTGCTCTTGGCGGGATTGTTGGGAATAGCCACCAGTGCATCGGCGCAAAGTGGAACACTGACCTTTAGTCTGACGGAAATCTCGGCCATGCATTTGCCGCTGCAAGACCAACTCTTGTATTTCCCTCTGACCTTCTTGGGATTTGGAGTACTTGGTGCTCTCTTTCCATTTCATACCTGGTCACCGGATGGTCACGCGTCCGCTCCAACCGCCGTTTCCATGCTCCACGCCGGAGTTCTCATGAAGCTTGGCGGTTACGGCTGCTACAAGATTGCCATCTCACTGCTTCCCGAAGCCGCACAACAACTATCGTGGATCTTCATCATCCTCACTGCTATCAGCGTGATGTATGGTGCGATGGGCGCGATTGTTCAAAAAGACTTGAAGTATATCAATGCTTATTCATCGGTGAGTCACTGCGGACTCGTGCTCTTCGGTTTGCTGATGTTCAACAAATCCGCAATGACGGGTGCGGTTTTGCAAATGGTATCTCACGGTCTTATGTGTGCTCTGTTCTTCGGATTGATCGGCATGATCTACGGTCGGACACACACGCGCATGATTGACAAGATGGGTGGATTGATGAAGATCATGCCATTCCTGTCAATGGCCTATGTGCTCTGCGGTATGGCCTCGCTTGGCTTGCCGGGTCTCAGCGGCTTTGCTGCCGAGATGAGCATCTTCGTCGGAGCCTTTCAACACGGCGATGTATTTCATCGAACAGCAACCATCCTTGCCGTCGCTTCCATTGTTGCAACCGCAGTCTACATTCTTCGCGCTGTGGCGCAGATGCTGCTTGGTCCGGTAGGCGACGAACATTTCCGCGAACTTCCGGATGCACGTTGGCAAGAGAAGCTCAGCGTTGTGACGCTTATGCTCGCCATAATGGCAATGGGTTTAGCGCCGTTGTGGTTGTCTGATATGATTGGCGGAAGTGTTTCACTTGTGTTACAAAAACTTCAGTAGGAGACCTATGACACTGCACGATTTAGCCCTCCTGCGAAACGAGATACTCCTGACTCTGGTCATTGTAGTATTGCTTTGCCTGGATCTCTTCCGTTCCAGTTCATCGCGCAAGCGTATCAGCGTGGTCTCGGCCATACTCATGACAGCCGTCTGCATCGTCGGCTTCCTTCCCCAAGAAAACGCTCATGCTTTTGGCGGCATGTTTCAATCATCAGCGCTGATTGCGATGATGAAGAATATTCTGAACATCGGAACATTGATTGTGATCCTACAATCAGCCGATTGGCTGGGTCAAGAAGAGAATTATGCAAAGAGCACTGAGTTTACGATTCTGTTGTTGTCGACTTTGATGGGGATGAGCTTTATGGTCTCAGCAGGACACTTCCTGATGCTCATGCTCGGACTCGAACTGGCCACCATTCCCATTGCAGCTCTGGTTGCTTTTGAAAAGGGCAAGGTACAGTCAGCTGAAGCAGGCATCAAACTCATTCTCCTCGCCGCATTGTCCTCAGGCGTCATGCTCTTCGGCATTTCTCTCATCTACGGCAGCTGCGGCTCATTACTCTTTTCAGAATGCTCAACGAAAATGGTTGGCGGAGGATTGCAAGCACTGGCCTTCATCTTCTTCATGGCCGGATTGGCATTTAAAATATCACTCGTGCCATTTCATCTCTGGACGGCTGATGTGTACGAAGGCGCGCCAATCAATATCAGCTCCTATCTATCGGTTGTCTCTAAGGGCGCAGCTGTCTTCATTTTCTTGATCACGCTGTTTAGTGTATTTCAAACAATGGTGTCAATGTGGACGGAATTGCTGGTAGTGCTTGCAGTGCTAAGCATGACCATTGGTAATCTCTTTGCAATTCGTCAACAAAACCTCAAGCGTTTTCTGGCCTTCTCATCAATCGCGCAAGCAGGATTCTTGATGCTTGGCGTGTTATCCGCAACACAGCTCGGCATGACCTCAGTGCTATACTTCGTGCTGGTCTACATCTTCTCCAATCTCGCTGCTTTCGGAGTTGTTGCGGTGATTTCGGCAAAGACGGGTAAAGAGACAATTGATGACTACAACGGACTCTACACGACGAATCCAATGTTGAGTTTGACGATGATGCTGGCTCTGTTCTCACTCGCAGGCATTCCACCTGCAGCCGGTTTCTTTGGTAAGCTCTTCCTCTTCATGGCTGTGGCGCAGAAGGGGATGGTGTGGTTGCTGATCGTTGCGACGCTGAATGCGACGATTTCACTCTACTACTACTTGCTCGTTGTGAAGGCGATGTTTATCAACGCTAATGACAAACCCATCGAGCATTTCAAAAGCAGTCCATTTACGAGGATGGCCTTGGTGCTTTGCGTTGGAGGCATCATCGTTATAGGATTTGCTTCGATGATTTTCGACACTATGTACTCGCTGAGTAAAGGAATCTAACATGACGATCAGCGGAAAACACACGATTGAAGCTTTGAACGGCACGCGTTGCGCCTTGCTCGAGAAAGATGCGTCAGCTGAACGTGCCGAGTTCTTGCGCCGTGTACTTGAGCACAATAGCTACACAGTTGAAATACAGAAAAACGTTCCGCCAGCACCGAAGAAAGTCGCCACCGAGACAGAAGGAGCTGCGCCTGTTGAGCCGGCTCCGGCAGTTCCGGAAACTTTCAAAGTTGGTGTGACCGATCGAAGCTTCGTGTTATCGGTTATGCTCTACACCCGACGACTGCGCACACTGGATGGTCGCGTTTTGTTGCCCGCGTACTGGAGTCAAGAAGACGAACGCGATAACGGTTGGTATTGGAAGAGCGAGCATCAAGCGCAGTTGAGTGTTTAAGCCACAACTGCTGATGAGAGCTCGATTGAGAGACGTGAAAAAGACACAACACAATTCACCATTCAATTATTGAGAAAGGAAAGTCACCATGGCACTACTCATAAACGAAGACTGCATCAATTGCGGCGCGTGCGAACCTACGTGTCCTAACAACGCCATCTATGAAGGTGGCGCGCAATGGCGTTATGCGGATAAAACGAGTTTGGAAGGAAGCAGCACGGCTCCATGGGGAGACGCCATCGATGCGACCGCTGAGCACGAAGCGCTGAGTAACGAGTTCTACTATATCGTCCCGGAAAAATGCACCGAATGCAACGGCTTCCACGAAGAACCGCAATGCATATCGGAATGTCCGGTCGATTGCATTATCACCCATCCCGACCATGTTGAGAGCGTCGAACAACTTCTCGCAAAGAAGCAGTTTTTGCATCTCAACTAACTCGGTCGTGTATCACCACACACAAAAAAACCGCATTGAGTTCATCGATGCGGTTTTTTTATTGTGCTCATTTTCTTGTTGATCAAGCGTCTTGGAAGACCCTCGGCGTCTCTACTGTTCTTCTTCCCATTTCTCCATCAAAAGTCGTTTCTTCATCTTACCTCGATCACTCAGCTGATATCCCTTCAGCGTCTTAGTTCCTTCGGCATCAGTTTCATAGATGGCATCGAGGTATCCATCCTGAACTAATTCCTTCAACATGTAAGGATATTCGTCGCGGACATCGCGTTTGTCAATATCACGAAATGGCTGAGCCGATTGTTCGCATAGTATAAAGAGAGCCGCTTTCTCACGAATGTTCATGGTTGTGTTTCAATACATGAAAGAATTCAGTGCGCTTAGAAGTCGCTCTCAAAACTACGATGGATTGCTGAGTTTCGCTTCCTTGCTTAAGCGATGATATTCGCGATAGGAAAAGACGACCGGCCAGATTGTGATGACTAGGAGAACGATGATCATGGCGAAAGGAATGACCATTTCGGGAATGATGAAGCATAGTCCAGCCATGACGAGTCCGGTATAGAACCAGAGTCGTCCACCCATCTGATGCGTCGTGCGCCACACTTCATCATTCGACAGCGTCCATGGAGTGCGAATGCCCACGAAGAAATTTGACTTCACCGTGCGCATGTAATTGCCCAAGAAGGCGAAGAAGAGGAAGAGTCCGGCACCAAAAGGACGCAGGTTCATGCTGCCTCCATTCATCGCTGTTTGATTGATGAAGAAGAACATGCACACCATAAACACATGCGTCATCAAACGTATGTTTTGATAGGATGATCCAAACTGATCAAAGTTGTTCTTGCGCGGATCAATCTTCGGTATGAAGTACATCAGCACATACAGAAAGATGTTGACACCCGGCAGGATAAGCAGGGCAAAAGCTTTGTTCGAATAGTCATCCGGATGACCGTTGAAATCGAAATGTGTAGCGACCTGATCCGGCATTGATGGCCACATAAATGCCGCAGCCGCAAAGGGGATGAGAAGAATGATCCAAATAATCAGTTCTTTCTTGCGATTAAGAGTTTCCATGTTTTTGAAAGTTGAAAAAGTTGTGTGAGTTGCTTGTACCTGTTTGATGAAATACGACATTGCTTAGCGTTACTTTCCCTTGCGGAGCTTGTAAATCCACTTCACTAACTCATCCAGTTCAGTTGTACTGAGAGAGTAGCGAATGAACTGTCCCTCCTTCACCGAACTCACCAGCTTGGCTCGCTTAAGTAAATCCAAGTGATGAGAAATGCTTGGTTTGGAAATATTGAATTCGTCCGCAATCTCGCCGGCAGTCATATCTCCCTTCTGCAGTAAGTCCAGAATTGCCCGCCTCGTCGGATCGTTGAGTGCATTGAAAACCTGATTCACCTGTTTGTCCGTCAGTGTCGTATTTCGTTATTTAGGTATTTAGACAACTATCTAAATGCAATATACGAGGTCGGGGAGGTTGTGTTGCAAGATTTTTTTTGGGGGTGGGTTGTTGGGTGACGATTAGGCTTGGTTGCCTGGGCTCTATCGCGAGTCTCAATCAGGATATTGGACTAATGTTTATCCAAGCCCAATTCCCTTCTCACTTCATCAAACACCGAGACATCAAAGTCGTGCTCTTTGAAGTATTTGATGTATGACTCGAGCATCTTCTCCCAGCTGTAGCCCGGACTCTCTTCTTCGTTACGGTGAGCTTTATAGATTTTCATGGCGGAACTTTTATCTCCGCTGAAGAGAAACACGTGCGCCAGGTTCATAACTAGGTCCAAGTTCTTTGGATAAAGTTCAGCACCGCGCTTGAGATAGGCCAGCGACTCCTTATACTTCTTCGCCTCAAAGTAGAACCAGCCGATTTCTTGGAAGATGTTGTCGGCTGCATGCAAGGTATCGGGATTAGTGATGCGCGTTGAAGGAGCAAAAGCTTTGCCATCGACAGTGCGGGTATAACCCACTATTTCGCCACGGTCATCTCTCACGAATTCCTTTACAGCTTGAAACTCCGTATTGAAGAAACAGGTAGGCGATGTGAAGTACATCTTCGCAAACATGCCGTTGGCGTAAAACTGGTATTCATTGTCATGACGTCCAACGCCGGCCCAGTTGCGATCGTAGAGATAGACTCCTTCGTACTCGCGCAGAATTGAATCCGGCACGGTCACTGCTTTTTTTCTGTGAGGCTCACGGTAGAAGTTCTTCCAATTGTATTCTTTGGCAACACTGTTAATGACTTCAGATAACAATTTGGGATTGTCAGAATTCATAAAGATCGCGACCCCGTATCCATCTTCAAGGCTCGCAATAAAATCTCCGCAGAATCCATCGTTGCCGGCCCCGTGTTCGAAGTACAAGGCTCCATCATGGTCTTGGATGAAGGTGCCCATGGCGGTAGGACCGTTGTTGTAAGCGGTCAAGTGAAGCTTGACCATTTCCGGACTCAAGACTGCCGATGCTTTTTTACCTTTATAAGCCAGTTGCATATCGATGATGTATTGACAGAGATCGCTTGGCGTCATCCACAATCCCGCAGCAGCTTGTTCCGGATAGACGTGAAACTTGCCTTCGATAGGCGCGCCGTCGCGCGTGTACGCTGAAGCACAAAGCGACTGCATTTCCTTGGTCGGAGGCTGCGCGTAGCTACTGTGAATCATCCCGATAGGCCTGAGTACGTTGTCGTACATCCACTTATCGTAAGCTTGCTTCGTCACGTCGCACAACAAGACTTGCGAAATAGTCGTTCCACCTCCAGAATATTCAAATTGCATTCCGGGTTCGTACATGCTGCGAACTGCCGGTGTGAAGGATGGAGGAGTGCCGTCGAGTACTTGGAATACTGTTGGGATCGGACCCTTGATATCATGTCCGGGGAAACCGTGAACCGTCAGACCTGCATTGTGACTTAATATATGAGCCAACGTGATCTTCTTCCCATTCGACAATGAGTCATATGGGAACTTCCACGAACGCAGATAGGCGTTGATATCAGTATTCAAATCAACACGCTTCTCCTGCGCAAGCTTGAGAATGCCGAGTGAGTTAAGTGTCTTAGAGATAGAACCCGGTTCGAAGAGCGTGTACAGACTAACCGGACGTTTCTCTGCTTCATCGGCCCAGCCATAACCTCGAGCCCAAACAACTTTGAAGTCCTTGACGACGGCGATGCTTAATCCCTTCACCTTGTAAAAAGCCATGCGCTCTCGAATACTACTTGGCTGCTCATCGTTGATGAGAATTGGACCGCAGATGTTCGATTCAACACGCTTGATCTCGGCTTCGATCTCGTCATTGTAGGCGACTTGTGCGTCGAGCTTTGTGCAAAGGCAAAAGAGTATGAGACCGAAGCCTATGAGTAGTCGCATGAGTGTGTTTTAGATGTGATCCGTCATTCTCGACACCGACGATTAATCAAATGTGAGCTCGTCATATTACCAACTAAAATTAGTGCAGAAATCGGAGGCAGGATCCAGCACTCTGTTCCTAATTCTCCAGCTCACGCATTAAGCGTTTTACTTGCAGATCTCCGTAGCCCAGATGGGGAGCGCGTTGTGAGAAAAGTTGCATGATGCGATTCATGTCATCGGATTCATCACGAAGGATGTTTTCGAGTATGCGCAGAGGATGATGAGGGAAGGCAGGGTCACCGGCGCGGACGGCGAGTGCATCGACGATAGTGGAGCATTGTCTAAACACCGGACTCAGAAACTGCGACAGCTCGCGCATGTGCGGGAAGTTGTTTTGCTGATAATCCTTCCACAGCATGTCGCCATTGGTGCGATCATCACGGCTGATCGAACTGCGGGCGGCAGCGAGTCGTTCAATGTCTGCAAGACTTTCAATGTTGAATGTACTCCAGGGTCCGCCGGAGACATCGGCAAAGACGCGGAAGAGTTGAAGATCCGGACGCTGCTGAAGTAAATGCAAGCAGAACCAGTAGTTCACTTGACAAAAGGCATCGTTCTCGAACCAGAGCCATACTTCGCTGGCTTCGGGAAGACGAAGGACTTTCTCGAACTCGACGGCGCTGCGATCGGTATAGACTTGAGGATCGACGCCATAAGCATCGTGCATGAACTCAGCACGAAGAGGCCACAGTTCTTTGGATGCTTGGGCCATGACGGGACCGTCGACTAAGCACTCGCGACAAATAATCGTCTGAATATCCGGTATCAATCGACGCAGTTGAGCATCGAGAACATCGCCATTGAGGAGGTGAAAAGCCTTTAGGAGCTCGGACATCTGGCGCCTTTACAACTGTGGTGAAATCAAGACAAAACTACGACATGCCATTGGATCATGGCTGAGCTCGGATGAGCTCGAAGTTTTATCTATATTGAAGTGGCTACGCCTGTCACTCGCTACCAACTCACTGCGCATCCATGATAGAGTCCTTGATCGAAGCACTGACTGAAGAAGAACGCACGGAACTCCAACGACGCATCAGCGCTCGACCCTCGCAGCTATCGTCGTTTATTCAAGCCCTCATCGACGAACCAACGATCAGCCAAGAGACTCTGCAGAAGCGCTTCGATTTAAGCGCCAATACTGTATTCAAGAATCTGAGTCTGGCTCGAACTGAGATTTACGATGTGATAAAACAGCAGCTCAAAAATCCTTATGATGATATCCTGCTACCGAACCTTCTGTACCGTCGCGGACTAGAAGTCGATGCCTCCAAACTCCGCATCAAACTCGAACAGGAGTTTGAACAACAAGGCTGGTGGAATGTGCTGCAGGAATTCTATAACATGGAAATGATCGTGGCTTACGCGCGATGCGATGTCGAGTGGCTTGAGAAGTTGAAGAACAAAGCCACTGCAAACATCGCGCGATTGCATGAGTTCGTGTTAGTTGACCGTGAGATCATCGTCATTATGGCGCGACTTGAAAACGGCGAGGTCACTGAACGTCAGTTACCGGCTCTGATCAAGCAGCTTAACGCCATGCTTAGCAAAGCCCAAAAATTAGATCACCCAATTCCTCTCTTCAATATTCTGCACTCGCTTTTTGTGATCTATACGGCTTATCATATTTCTGTTGGAAAGGCTGAACAGACGATCGAGCACATTCATAAAAAGATCGAGCACTTTGGTGATCGCATGATTCCCTATGCTCGTGATGTGGCATGGTTGAATACGATGGGATTTTATGCAGACTTCTGCACGACCAAAGATGCTGAACCATTGATGAGGGAGTTGGATAAACAAGTACGACGTCATGGTCCACTCTATAACTCCCAATTGCTCCTGAGCTTTTGTTCCTACTATTTCATGAATAATAATCGAACAGCCTTTGAGAAGCATGCGCTTGAGTTCAATCAGCTCAACCAAGACAAAGCTTTTGCTTACAAGGGAAGTTACGTGAATTGTCTTGGCGCCTATCTACGTCGCGACTACAAGGAGTTTGCGAAGCACAAGAACCACTTTTATGAGCAGGAGTATAGTCGGGCGTACAATGAGTACGACGTGGTGCTGCGTGTACTTGAAATTCTATGCTTAATTCAACAGAAAGACCTGCGGCTGGCGGAAGACAAGCTAGAGGCTTGCATAAAATTCTGTCGCAGACATTTCACCAAGAGTCGCATCGCCCTTGAGCAATATCATTGGAAGCTACTGCGTAAGGCAATAGAAGGTGGTCGAGCCGTTCGTCATGAAACTCCCGTGCTTCGCATGAGCGAGTTTTTGGAACGGGAACTGCAAAGCTAGAACTGAGAATACAGGGGCTTAGTGAATGCTCATATGCCCCGATGGACCCCAACTACCACCAAAGTCAAGTGAACCGACTGCTGCCCCTGCGACTAAAAGGCCAACAATACAGGTGAGCAGAGCCAGCGCCAGAGTGTTTCCCGGAGCAGGTACAGTTTCGAGCTTCACGCAGTGCACTTGTTTGATGTTTGATACAGGAACTCGGTCGTATTCTGCAGTGCTAGACATTCTGCTGCCACTGGAATCGTAATGCATACACAGACCCGAGACCGTTGAGTCAGTTCGGACGAGAGACCCACGCGCAAAGCAGCGTCGTTGTCCGTCGTTGAGCACGATTTCAATGCTATCGCAATCTGTTTGTGCCTGTGAGATTGACTGTCGAGGGATGTCGCCTCTAACACCAATAACTGTTGTGCAGCTTTGCACGAATGGACACAGGATACAAAGAATCAGTGCCAAAATTTTCATCATGGAACGTGTTGATTGATTTTTCATAGTTGTTGTCCTCGAAAGAGGATGATAAAATGGTGAAGTCTTAATCTTGTCGTTTTCAGGTTTCTTGTTACAAATCGAGTATGAGCTGCAGTCGATATTCTTTTCGCCCAGGATTCCACGTACACAAGTTGTCTAGGGCAATCTGAAACCGAAACCACCCCCAAACCACGATGAAGTGTTGGGTGTTGATCCTGAGCTAAGAGCTGCTAAGGCGAGCAAGCTGAGGGCAATCGTTGTGCTTAGTGCAACTGTTTTTGGAATTGATGGTTCGCGGTGCAAAGCCATGCAGTTTATCTGACGAACTGCAGCGAGTGGAATGCTATCTGAAGTAGCTTCGAGGTTTGTTTGGTAACCGGTGGAGTCGTATTGCAGACACATTCCTGAGATCAGACTGTCGTTTCTGAAATATGACTGCCATGCAAAACAGCGTCGTTGACCATCCTTAAGTATGACCTCGATCGAATCGCAGCTAGGGCGGGATGCTGTGATTTGAGCACGAGTAATATCACTGCGTGACTCAATAAGACTAGTACAGCTCGCCAACCAAAACATTGAGAGGATCAAGCAAGCGCAGGTGGCGCGTTGTAGGCGAGAAGTTGTGAAGTATTTCATCGTCGTATCCTTCATAGTGGACTTTCGTGCTATGCGGTGTCGCACCTTTAAATTTTAGGTCAAGGTCGGATGATTTACTCTTGTTTGTCTCTGTCCTTGAACCGGATGCAAATTCGAGTTCTACTCAGGGCTCGGGGTCAGAGCCCTGTAAAGCTTTTGTCAAAGAACTGTTGGGATGAGGAAATCGCGCACTGATCGGAAGTGGTCTTTTCGGAAGCGCCAAAAAGCGACACTTTTTACTGCTAAATGACGCTTTTACAGTCTTGGATTGCTGCTGCCTTCGTCATGTAGAAACTCCTTTTCAGCTTGCTTTCTCAGAAGTGCTACCTATTGATTCCTGTCGGACATTGTTCTATATTATGCGGATAAACTCA
Organism: Chlorobiota bacterium; assembly: GCA_044228685.1. Lineage (GTDB taxonomy): Bacteria > Bacteroidota > Ignavibacteria > Kapaibacteriales > NICIL-2 > JBBATK01. The sequence goes on along the minus strand of JBGAUL010000002.1, from coordinate 130,865 downwards.
AAGACCCATCGACCTGCATCATGAGCAAGAACAAGAAGAGTAAAGAGGCGAAGACTGAATCTGAGAAGACGTCAGGCGGTTCGAAATCAAGAAATAAGAAGTCGTCTGTCAACAAGATGCCGATCATCATTCTCCTTGCAATATGCTGCGTCTTGACATTTATCATCTACCTTCCGACGATGGATGGAGCGCTGATGAATTGGGACGACGGCGTCTATGTTGCCGGCAATCAAATGATTCGTTCGCTTTCGAACATTGGCAAGATGATCACTACTCCGGTACAGGGTAATTATCATCCGCTCACGATGATTAGTCTTGCGATTAATTATTCTATCTCCGGTCTTGAGACGGGCTCTTACCACATCCTGAACACATTAATTCACGTCCTCAATACCATTCTCGTATTCTGGTTTGTGTGGAAGCTCACTCGCGAAAACCTCGTCATATCCTACACCGCAGCGCTTCTCTTCGGCGTGCACCCAATGCACGTTGAATCTGTTGCTTGGGTGACGGAACGTAAAGACGTACTCTATGCTTTCTTTTTCCTTCTTGGTTTGATTGCCTACATACGCTACCTCGACTCTAACAAGCGCAGCGCGCTCTTCGCGAGTGTGGGATGTTTAGTCTTGTCCTTGGCATCTAAACCTGCAGCCATCGTCTTTCCGCTCGCGCTCTTCACCATCGATTTCTTCAGAGGTCGCAAGCTGAGTATGAGCACTGTCACGGAGAAGATTCCCTTCATAGTCCTCTCTGCTATCATAGCCTTCCTCACGCTCGGTGCGCAGAGTTCTGCCGGTGCAACTGACAACACAGATATCTTCCCATTGTCGCAACGCTTCTTCTTCGGCTTCTACAGCTTCATGACTTACACTTGGAAGATGCTAGTACCGATTGATCTCGCTGCTTTTTATCCAATGCCGCTCAACAATCAGCCACTGGACTTGAGTTATATGCTGTCGCCGTTGTTTTTTGTTGCCATAGCCGCCGCCGCATTCTTCACCTACAAAAAGACGCCGATCATTGCTTGGGGTTTGGGATTCTTCTTTGTGAATTTGATTCTTATTCTGCAATTCAAAGTGGTTGGTAGTGCGATTGTTGCGGAGCGATATACATATGTTCCATACATCGGACTCTTCGTCATCGTCGGATGGGCCGTGCAACAAATCTTTGCAAAAAATCAGCAAGTCGCTCTTAGTGTTGTGAGCTGTTTGGGAATTGTGTTTAGTGTTGTTTCATACAATCAAGCCGGAACGTGGAAGAACAGTGCATCACTCTGGGACAACGCAATTGCGCATCAGCCCTCGGCACGCGCCTATCACAATCGCGCCAACCTCTTGCGTGAGGAACGTAAATTGGATGAAGCGCTGAAGTATTACAACGAAGCGATTCAACTCAATAGTTCTGATCATGAGCAGTTCTGCAATCGAGCAAATGTTCTGGCAGATCAAGGTCATGACAGTTTGGCTTTGCTCGACTACAACAGAGCGCTCGAGATCAAGCCCAACTTTGCCATCGCTCTCGACAACCGCGGCAGTCTCTACATCCGCATGAAGCGTTACGATGACGCGCTGCGCGATTTCAACCGTGCACTCGAAATCAAACCCGAACAGTATTCTGCATACAGCAATCGCGCCCTGGTTTACTATAACACGCAGCGCTACGATGAGGCGATAAGTGATGCCAAGATTTATCTTTCGCATTTTCCCAACGATCCGATCAACAGAAATACAATCGGTATATCATTGCATAAAATGGGTCGCGACGACCAGGCTATTCCCTGGTTTAGCGAATGCATTGCGCGCAGTAATAGTACGATCTACTTAGTCAATCGATCCAGTTCCTACTATGCTATCGGCAAACTCGATCTCGCTCGCGCCGACGCGTTGGAAGCAAAGAAACGCGGAGCGAGTCTTGCACCGGCCTACTTGCAGAGTTTGGGATTGTAGGGCGTGGATTGTTTGTTGCTCGCGCTGAGCATGGTGCGGATATGTTTCTTCAGCTGACTTCGCTGAAACACTATGATTGTTGATTTGCTACAATCACTTCGCTCGCAGAGCAGTGGGTGAAGCCTCTTCGATTACAAAATGTAATGTGAATTCAAGCTCCATGAGGGAGTCGACGCTCCTCGTGCCCCACCAATCTCCGCAGACCTACCTATTGATTTGTGCGGTGCTTTGTTCTATATTATGACGATTGACCCACTGACACGCCCTTAGGCATTATGAGCAAGAACAAGAAGCAGCGCAATGCTAACGCATCAGAAATCGATAAAAACGCGGGTTCTGAGCGTCAGAAGTCCAAGAAAACGACGAAGACCGACAAGAATTTCATCATGATTCTCTTGGGTATTTGTCTGGTGCTGACGGCAATTGCCTATATACCGTCGTTGAACGGTGAGTTTGTGAATTGGGACGATGGCGACTACGCCAGCGACAATGAGATCATTCGTTCCTTGTCGAATTTCAAGCAGATCGTGACGGTGCCGGTGCAGGGTAACTACCATCCCTTGACCATGCTGAGCTTGGCCGTGAACTACGCTATCTCGGGTCCGAACACCACCTCATACCACGTCGTCAACATCCTCTTCCACCTCGCAAACACAATCCTAGTCTTCTGGTTCATCTGGAATCTCACGAAGAAAAACACCGTCATGTCCTTTGCCGCCGCTCTGCTGTTCGGCGTGCATCCCATGCACGTGGAGTCGGTGGCGTGGATTACAGAGCGAAAAGACGTTCTCTATACCTTCTTTTTCTTGCTGGGGATGCTGTCCTATTTGCGCTACATCGACACTGACAAGAAATCATCCTATGCCGCCAGTATCGGTTGGTTCTTACTCTCTCTTGCATCCAAACCTGCTGCAATCATATTCCCTGCAGCACTCTTTACTCTCGACTATTTCCGCTCACGAAAATTCTCAGTGAATTTGATTCTTGAGAAGATTCCCTATGCGATCTTTTCAGCGCTGCTAACCTATCTCACCATCTATGCCCAAAGCACAGTTGGTGCTACAGATAAAGCAGGAAACTTTGAACTCATTAATCGCTTCTTCTTTGGCTTCTACGGTTATATGATCTATGTGTGGAAGATGATTCTACCTATAAACCTCAGCGCATTCTATCCATTGCCGGCAGTTAACGAGCAATTGCCAATCATCTACTTCCTGTCGCCGATCTTCTTTATCGTCACAGCAGTGATTGCATTCATGGCCCGCAAGACCGCTCCCATCATTACCTGGGGCTTCATGTTCTATCTGGCAAACCTGCTGCTCGTGTTGCAGTTCAAAGTCATTGGTAGTGCGATCATCGCCGAGCGCTATACCTACATGCCTTATATAGGATTGTTTGTGCTCATTGGTTGGGGACTCACCGTGGTCTTTCCAAAGAACGAAAAATCATCGATTGCGGTTCTATCCGTTATTGGTTTGATCATGACCGCAATGAGTTTCAATCAAGCAGCAACCTGGAAGAGTAGTGCTACGCTGTGGGATAATGCTATTGCCAACGTGCCATCTGAACGAGCCTACGTCAATCGTGCAACACTTCTGCGCAAAGAGGGTAAGCTCGATAAAGCGCTGGCATATTACAACGAAGCAATGCACTTGAACAAGGTCGATCCTGAAGCCTATTGCAATCGTGCCAATATCTACTTCGATAAAGGCATGGATAGTTTGGCATTGTTGGATTATAATCAGGCCCTTGAGTTGCGTCCTGATTTTCCCTCAGCTCTCGATAACCGCGGTGCGCTTCTGGCGCGCGCCGGAAAATCTGAACTCGCGCTGAAAGATTTCAATCGCGCACTCGCACTCAAGCCTGATCAGAAGTCGGCTTACAGTAATCGCGCTGTCACACTCTTCGATCTCAAACGCTTCGATGAAGCCATTGCGGATTTTGAAAAGTACGTCTCGTACTTTCCTAACGATGTGGAGAATAGAAATTCCATCGGCGTTTGTTATCAGATGAAGGGACGTCATGACCTTGCCATCAAGCCCTTCACAGAGTGTATCGCACGTAGTCCAAACCCAATGTTCTACCTCAACCGGTCGTATTCCTACAACGCCCTCGGCAACATGGAACTTGCTCGCGCTGATGCGCAAGAGTGTCGCAAACGTGGCGGTCAAGTTCCAATGCAATACTTGCAGAAGTTGGGATTGTTGAATTGAGGATTCATGTTTGAGGATAAGGCATATAGTCAAAGTCCTTTGTCTTAGTGTGGGGAAGCCACGAGTACTCGAACGACAATAATGAACTCTCAAGATGTATGACACATGATCAGCATAACATTGACTGGCACAGTGTCAAGCTCGAGCTCAACACCGTCATGACTCATGACTTCAAGACCACCCAAAACGTCCGTCGATTTTTCCGTGAGCATGTCGGAACTGAGATTGTGTTTGATCGACCATTTCGAGAATGGTTGTTGGAGAATAGAGGGGCAACGTTGGCAGTGGCAATAAAGGAATACAAGAGAAGAAACGCGACCTAGTTCATTCGCTACTGCAGTGAGTTGGACCATCCGATGTTTGTGTAGTAACGAGATGCGTACAATCAGTCAAGGCCTAATCGCAATCTCAGATCGTTGAGAACATATCAATTCAAGTACAAACAACAAAGGCGCCACACACTGTGACGCCTTTGCTGTTTAAGAATAAAAATCTACCGTTGCACCGGAGTTTCAATCGTCAACCGCACAGTGCGATTGTAGAAACGGCCTTCGGGTAGGGAGTTGTCGAACATGGAAACTTCGCCGACGCCGCGGACCTCGGCGTGAGGTGCTTTGAGGACGTTTGCAACGGACTTCGCGCGTTGTTGGGAGAGGTTGAGGTTGAAGTCTTCGTCGCCCATGGTGTCGGTTGAACCAACAATGCGCACGCTTGCATCAGGACTCAGCTCTTTGCGAATGCTTTCGATGTAGCGTTGGTTGTCGGCTTCGACTTCGGCTTGACTGAATCCGAATGACATCAAGGTGTAGCGATCAATCTCTTTGTCGCCCATGCGTTCACGACGCTTTTTCTCAATTGTGATTTGCTCTACCGGAATCTGTTGAGCTTGGGTTGTGAACTCTTGTCCTTCACGATCCGTCACACGCAACACATAATTAAGCGGCGTCTCCTTGCGCGGCATTGTTGTTGAATTGTCTTCGAGATTCCAATCCAGATGCTCCGGCACATCGCCTTTTCCGTTAAGGGATTGTATGAGACGATTGTCTTGGGTGGCTGAAATAGAATAGGCTCCAACACCGGCTTGAGCATCAACCTCAGAACGGAAGCGAACAATCGGGGGAGTTGAAATGCGAGTTGTATCTCGAGTAACGAGAGGCGCAATGATAAATGGATCGTTGGATGCAAGCTCGACACGACGATTCTCCGCAATGCCTTCTTCTTTGTTGATGTTTGATGGGTTCGCCGGAAGATTGCGCGACTTGAGCTCGATGCGCGAAGCGGCAATGCCCCAGGTGTTGACGAGGTAGTTCTTGACAGTTTCGGCGCGCTTCTGTGAGAGAGCAAGATTGTTCTTTTCACTGCTCTCATTGGAATTACAGCCGCTCAAAGTCAATGTCGCCGTCGGATGCTCGCGCATTCTCTTGCCGACGATATTTAGCATGTCGTAATAAACTCCCAAGAGTGTCGAATCACTGAACTTTTCAGGATCGAAAGCAGCAGTCTGCGCTTCACTCATTTGATGGTACTGCAGAGGAAATTCTGCCGACCCTGCCCCGAAGAAAACGTAAGGAAGGAGTGGCTTGTGTTGACGCGTGAGGAACTCTTCGACTTTGAGTTTGACGATTGGCTCCTCACTTGCGGTTGGCGACATCATGCCATAAGCTTTCACAGCAGCGACAAGTCGTGCGCGTTGATTAGGCGGTGGAGGCGGTAACTCGAAATCCGACGGAGAGTACTTGAGTGCCAGTCCGGCGCGTATCATGTTTACTTTCCATGGATCGTTCTTCTCAACATTGGTCAAGGCAAGCGAGTAGAAAGCTTCAGGCGTGATAAACCACCGACTTCCATGTCCAATCGGTATATCAAAGCTGAGACCAAAACTCAAGGCTGCCACGAGCGATGAGGCATTGGGAATATCCCCGCTGCCAACGAGCTCGGGAACGGTGAGTTGATTAGTGCGAATAGCAGTTGAGCTTGGACTAGCAATTTTCTCAGTTTGAGTGTAGCTGGCGTTGATCACTCCGCCCAGCATGAGACCACCATTCAAGGTCAAACGATCAGTGATGCGAAATCCGATCATCGGTTCGAAGTCAATAGCCGACAATGACGCGTCAATCTGATGACGAATAATTCCCGGCACTGCCGAACCATCGATGTTGAATGTCGTAGCTTCATCGGTACTAAGTAATCCGCCGTATCCAATGTAGGCCAGACGTGCACTTAAGGTCCATTGCGAGGCCAGCGGGGCTTGCCACAACAGACCAAACTCTGCATTTGATCCACTTCCATCTTGAAAAATGGGTGAGCAGCAAGGCTTGTTTGGTAGAGCTTGAAAGTCGGCTGTGTGCATGGCGTAGACATAATGTCCGAAGATGCCATAAGCCGCTCGATTGAGTTGTGCAGTGAGTGTCTGCATGCAGCAGAGTGCAACCAGAAGTATAATCAGTGTTGTTCTCATTTGCGTACCTCCATCGATAATGTGCTTACACCATCGAGCGCACTGACGACGAGTACATAGTGTCCGTCGAGCAGCTCGTCAATTGGAATGCCTATGTCCTGATCACCCTCCCGTATCGCTCCCTCATAGACTCGTCTCACCTCTCGTCCAAGAATATCCATCAAGCGAACTGTGCAGACATCAACTGCGGCATTGGCATTGACATGCAAGGTCGCGACGCTATGCACGGGATTCGGTTGTACGCTGAGATAGAGAACATTCATTGAGTTGAATAGACGCTTGACGCCTCGCGCTGTACAAATCCCGGCAAGATGGAAGGTGTCGGGAATTGTTGTTGTTGGGATCCTACACTTGTCCCAACTCACTGAGTCAATGCGCACGATGGTCGTGTCAGTTGAACCAAGCGTGCCGATGTATCGCAACTCACGCGCAAAAGTCCCGGATGCGCCGCTGATGCGTATGGCGAGTTGTCGGCGACCATCGATACCCTGACTTCCAAAAAGCTCACTGGAAGCCGGTGCCATTGGTGCCATGTTCATGGACATGTAGACGGTTGCGGAGTCAACGCGGCAGACACCGAAGTTCGTACCCTGTCCACTCAGACCTAGCTTCACATCTTCACCTGCCGCTGCTGAATCCAAGACCTTCGCTCTCACAACGGCTTGCACCGGGATGAAGCTCAGATTGAGTGCAGAGGAAGTGTTGGAGCAACCGTGCTGATCAGTGATACGAACTGTGTAAGCGCCGGTGTCTGAGGCGGTGAAGAATTGTCCGTTCTGACCACTGATAGGCTGAGCGTTTTTAAACCACTGATACGCAATAGCGTTTGTGGCTGTGAGTACGAGTTGCGCGCATGGACAAATGGATGTGTCGCTGGTTGTCGGAGTGATTTGTACAAGCGGAAGAGGATTGACGGTGACTGCAATGGTATCGTAATTGACGCAGCCATTAGTATCTGTTACCATTATCGAATATGAAAAGCTTCCAGTAGTAGGACTCGTAAAAAGCGGATTGCTAATGTTGCTCGCGGATAAGGCTGGCGCATTTGTCAGAGCTGTCCAAGCATAGTTGATACCACCGGATGCTTGTAGTTGCAGAGCAGAATTCACGCACACACTTGTGTCATTACCTGCATTTGCCGGTGGCAAGGGTAAAACTCGAACGGTGATTGAGGTGTCTTTGGTGCATCCATTCGCATCCTTGACGATGACCTGATAAATTCCCTCGATGCGAACGATGATGCTTGGCGTGGTCTCACCGGTGTTCCATGTATAACTGGCGACGCCGGGTGAAACTCCTGTCAATGTCGCCGAACTTCCTTTGCAAATCGAAACAACGCCATTAGAGCCTGCCGGTGGATTGGAGCTGATAGTTAGTGCGGGACGATTACGAATCGTGATGCGAATACTATCTGTCCATGTACAACCGTTTGCATCTACAATGGTGACGATATAGGTCTGTGATGCGCTCGGACTCACCGTTTGCGTCGCACCCGAGAGATTTCCCGGTTGCCAGCTAAATGATTGCGCGCCGGCAAGTGCGGCAGTGATTGTCGTACTTGCGTCCGGACAAATTGCGTTGTTGGGAGCAGTGGAACTCATGACGATTGTTGGTCGCGGACGAGTATTCACCGTCATGCTGCGAACGATCTGACATGCATTGGCATCCGTGACAGTAAGGGTGTAGCTCGTTGTCGTCGAAACTGTCGCCGTTGGCTGCGCGACGTTGGGATTGTCTAGTCCTCCGGGCGGCGTCCATTGATAACTCAATCCAGCCACCGGACTCGTACCAATGCGCACCGGTTGATTGGGACAAACCAAGGTGTCGTTACCGGCATAATTGGGAATGAACAAATCCTGCGGAAAGTTCGGTAGTCCCCAGAAGGTGTTTGCGGGCAACGCAAAGGCACTATCAACAAACACCGGCGATGGATCGTCCGGATTAGATACCGTTGCCAAATACTTGGTGTTGTATCGGGCTATATAGATTTTACCATCCGGTGCAAGCTCCATGAAACCAAGCGCTGATGCGCCTCGACCGATGACTTGTAGAGATCCTTGGATTGAACCGGCAGTGAGATCAAAACGAACGACGGAATCGCGCGGACCCGACCAACCGGAATTGACATAGAGAAAACGACTGCTTGCGGAAAATGTCAAGCCGTAGTTGTAATGCAGTGTGTTCAAAGTCAGTGTTCGTGCATTCGATACCACACCGGTCGCATTATTGAAATCAAAGAGCTCGCAATCGGCTGAGTGGTTTGCACTGGCAAGGAAGCGACCATTGGGAGAGATTTTCATTTCACCAATGTTTGGAGCAACGCCAACGATGTCAATGCCAACAACTGAATTGACGGGAGTTGTGTTTAGTCCGGCAGGAGTGAGTCTGTAGGAGTAAAAGCCGTTCTGACCTGCACCGTTGCGACGAAAGATGATCCAATAATCAACTCCGTTGCAGGCTCGCGTTGCAGTTAGTTTTTCTGTTACGTTGAGAGGTGTGAGCGCGTTGTTGCTGGACGCTACGCCGCCCAGACCGCCATTGAGCGTCATGTCGATGACGAAGTGGCGTCCCGGACCTCCGCCCTGATTGATTGTCGTAAACAAGTGATAAAATCTCGTCGAACCCGGCTGTCGCACAATCAGCGCCGACTGCGTGCTCGAAAAATATGACGGATTTAATCCCGTCGCCATCTGCGTTTGGTTGCGATCCCAGATGGTGTTGCCATCAGTGTAGAACAGCAGGTCGCCAGTCTGAGCATCACACACAACCGACGTTCCCTCGATGTGCACGGATTGTCCGTCGTTCAAAAGCGTCGGCGGACTCGTATTGAAATTCAATCCCTGCTTGTTCCCGAAATACCACCTATAAGTTGACTTATCCTGAGCGTTCAACGTTGCAACGACGAAAAGACAACAGAGCAAATAGCGTAATGCGTGCTTCAACATGTGGACCTCAAAAAGTGGGGAAGGCGTTGTCCAATTTCAGGACTTCAAGCAAGCTGAGCAATTGTTTTTTAGAGTCGGCCACAAACAGCAAACACGCCGCTGATTTTCATCACACGGCGTGCGCCTAACCCGAATCCACACATTCGGATTGCTATTGGAATTTTGGATGTTAATGACGAACGACGAAAGCTGTGACTTTGGCCTTGGACGGTCCTGAGCACTTCACGAAGTATGCTCCGTTTGCGAGTTGGGTTGTATCCAGACTTAGTCGAAGATCACCTGCCTGTGCTTCATCATCAAACAGTGTTTTGACTTCACGTAATTGTGAATCATAAACAACGACGCGTACATGCTCGGCTTGATTTAGCTGGAGATTGATATTAGCCAACTGCGAACTAGGGTTCGGCGCAACCATCAAGGAGTTGTCAGTTGTTGCATTGAGCGAGCTCACATCTGTTGTTCCATCAGCACGTACTCGACCTTCACTTTGCGGCTTGATGCTATTGTTAGCCTGAACATAGGCAGCAAATACACGGAACTCAGTTGAGTCGTTGTGTATTTGTACGTCGCGCGGAGTGATCTCAAGAAATGACAAGAATGCCACGACGAATTCATTGATTGCAACCGAATAGTCTTTGTCGAGTTGCAAATCATCATTTCCAATCTTCACACTTTTGATGCGCTGCATTGGAGCCGAATTGGGATTGTACACGTACTGCATACCGGAGCATTGCAGGAGATACTCGTCGTTCTCTTCAATACCGGCACAACCGAATTCCAATCCCGCCATGATTTCTGCACCACTAAGTGTACAGGTTGCCATGCGGTAGCCGAGACCGTCAATCATGTTGAATCCATAACTCGTCACGCGAAATGCATCAGCAGCAACAAGTGGTCCTTTGTAAAACTTCTGCGCTGTCGAACCTCCGGGCTCAAACGCTACTTGTGTCTTAAACACAGCACGAAAAGCATCACTCACCAAATTGCCGATCGGTGTGTCCTGTATGCCATTCGACATCGGCTGCTCAGCAACTTCTTCGAAATCATCGTCGGCGTCGGCGATTTTCTTGGTGTAGAGTTGACCATAAGTATTCTCAATATCAGCAACCATTGCATCGACTAGTGCTTTTACGCTTTCTTCTTCCGGAATGCTGCTGTTGAGTTCTTGAACGGTGTTTGAAATCAGACTCACGCCGCTCTTCGAGACGTCGAGTTTGACGACGCCGATGTCATGATAGAAGCTCCCTGCTTGAACGATCGGCACTTTATGACCGGAGCTGAGGTTAGCGACTTGTATCGCCTTGTCAAAGACGTAGTGATCATGTCCACCAACGATGAGATCAATTCCGTCGACATACTGCGCAATTGCTTGATCAAGCATAACGCCAAGGTGTGATAGGCAGATAATGACCGAGCATTTTTGTTGACGCAGACTATCAACCATTTCTGTTGCGATTGATACGATGTTGGTGTCAATTATCACCGGTGCAGGCATAGAGAGAATATTCGTTGCCGGCGTTGTCAATCCAAACACTCCAACCTTGATACCGTTCACTGTATGAATTGAGTATGGTTTGATGTACTTGCGGAGACCGGCGATAGAATCATTGCTGAGAATTGCGTTTGCACTCAAGAGTGGAAATGATTTGGCAGTTGCAAAAGCAGTGTCAAGGGCGGTGAGAAGAGTGTAGGGTGTGAGATCGAACTCGTGATTACCAACCGTCATAGCGTCAAAGCCGAGAGCCGACATGAGTTGTAATTCAGCTACGCCATAGTAGCGTTGAAAGAACACATCGCCGATGTAGATGTCGCCGGCGTGAAGCGTTAGCACATTCGGGTTTGTGGCTTTGATCATTCCAATTGCGGTGGCTGCGCGAGCAATGCCGCCGATAGAGCCTTTGAGGTCTGCAGTGCGCGGACCGCCGGGAGCGAGGTTTGAGTGAGTATCATTCAAGTGAATGATTGTCAGCGTGTCGGCACGCATTGATAGCGCGAGCACGCAAAAGACAAGACAAAGGAGCAAGCTTTTCATAATGAGTAGGAAGAGAGTTAAACAAATGATGTCTGTGATTGCATTGTGATTGATGCAGAATCACAGTACAAAACTCTCCCCACGGCGATCGGCGCCTGTCAGCCCCTAGTCATTGAATTGTCAAAATATTGTCGCCGCTGTTTTTTCACCTACTCATCATCAATCATGATGATACTTCTCGCCATTAAGGATGCTGAAGGCGCGATAGAGTTGCTCAACGAAGAGCAGGCGCACCATGTCGTGGGTCAAGGTCATGGAGCTGAGCGAGATGCGTTTATCGGCGCGCTGCATGAGTTCTTCGGCGCAACCGAAAGGACCACCAACCACAAACACGCATCGCTTGCGTCCGGCATTGAGCTCTGTTTGAATGAGCTGTGAGAATGCTCTTGAGCTTGGCTGTGTGCCTCGTTCGTCAAGAACAAAGACGCGGTCGTTAGGTTGAATGAAGTCCAGAAAGACCTTTGCCTCGCGGCGCATCAACTCCTCCTTCGACATCGACTTGGCGTTCTTCACAGCCGCACATTCATGAATGCTAAAAGAGGTGTAATTGCTCAGACGCTGCACGTACTCGGCTATGCCGCGTTGCAGGTAATCAGTCTGTGTTTTTCCAATGCAAAGAAGAATAATATTCATGCCGGTGCTCCCTCGCTTCAATCTACAACACTTCGTCTCAGTGCGAAAACAGGTCGTTAAGACACCATTTTCAACCTGAATTCAGCTCTTATGCCTCTATTTTTTCCACAAAAAATCTCTCATAGACATGATGAGATTTGCATCACGTAATTTGCAAGACCTTTCAATCCACGCAGCAGTGAAGAGGCTTAAGTCAGCATGAGCAGTGCAGAGCACAGCAGGACAATTCTTATTGTATCCTACGATTTTCCGCCGCGATCCGTGCATAGTGCCGCACGTACCGCAGCTATAGCAACAACCCTGGCAAACAGCGGATGGCGGGTTATCACGGTCTGTTGTGCGCCTGACGGAACTGTGCCGCGCGACGAAGTTTGGGCTGCGCAATTGGAGGCGCAAGGCGTGGAAATTGTTCGTACCAAGACACTTACGCGAGTTGAAGTTCAAGTTGATGGGAGTATAAAAACGCCGCCACCATTTCTGAGTGCAATGCGACGCTGGCTTCGTCAGTGGTCATTGCAACCGGATATCTACGTCGCTTGGCGCAAAGAAGCACTACGTTGTATCGAAGAAGTTTTAGCCTCCACATCAGTCAACATGCTCTATGCGGCCGCTCCGCCTTTCAGCGATTTTACCCTAGTCCAAGATATTGCTGAGCAACACGCAATTCCTTTTGCAGTCGATTATGGCGATCGCTGGTTGGGCAATCCGCTGCACAGCTTGCCGACCCCCATGCACCGCAATCGTTCGGAGGCTATGGAGGAGTCGGTGTTGCGTAAGGCTGCTATGATCTTTACGACCACGCGACGAATGAAAGAAGATTTGTTGCGTCGCTTTCGCTATCTGACTCACGAGGAAATTCTCATCGTTCCTCATGGTTACGATTCCGGAGAATTTGAACAGCTGAGTGCGGAACCTCACGAAGGTTGCTTCATTACAGCATACCAAGATTTTCACGGAGTTGATTCGCCACAGCCTTTGCTCAAAGCATTGAAGTTGTTGCTTGCAAAGCGACCCGAACTGCGCGGAAGAGTAGTGGTGCAGTTTATTGGTCCGATGCGCGAGAAGCATCGTCATCTCATCAAGAAATGGAAGTTGCAAGACATTGTGCGCACTCACGCATTTCTCGATCGCCCACGTGCACTCAGCGTGCTCGTGAATTCAGATTTGCTGTGCTGTCTCGCTGCTCAAGATTCGCCCGCGGCATCAGCCGTTGTCGGTGATTACCTCGGTGCGCGTAAGCCTTTGCTCGTGTGTGCGCCGGAGGGAACAATCGTCTCGACCGCCAAAGAACTCGCACCCACTTATCACGCCCCCTATTCTCAGGTCAAGCTCATCGTTCCGGTCTTGGAACGTGCAATCGATGATCAGTTGAGTCGACGTCCGGTGGCGCCTACATTTCATAAAAGCTCAAGCTGCAACTATGCAGTGAATGGACGCGAAGTATCCCGCGTTCTGGGAATGGCAATGAAGATGGTCTGAGAACTCAGGAGCTGAGTTCGGATGTGAATTGTAAGGCTGAAGCGTGCGAGAATTGTCGTGAAGCTGAAGAACAGATCTGCCTTAATGTCCCCAGTTCAAATCATCAAATGCACTGTTGCGCACGATGTTGTAGATCATCGCTTTCCGTGTTGGCGATGATTGCATGACGATTGCATCGGCGGCGTGTAACTGAGTTGTGCCGCGGTAGAGCGATCGACAGCCGAAAGTGATTGAGTAGTCGTGTGCGAAATTTTCAATAACGATTCGCTCGCGATTTCCTTCGCCGATTTCAACTCCGTCGGCGCGGTGTAGCATGCGCTGTCCTTCCCAGACTTCCATCGTGTTATTGACAAAGCGCAAAACGATGCCGGCTTTGGCACGTTTGCGATACAGAATGTCGGTGGTTCGAAACTCAACATTGAATTCTCCTTCGCCAACAAACTGTGGAGTGAATTCAAAGATGTATTGAGTGCATCCAACGCAGGAGATAACCGCCGTTGCAGAACTATCCATACTGAAACTCTCATCGTTGAGTTGCTCAATTGGTGTAGGATAGGATGCGTTCCAGACAGCGTTGGGAAGACGTGTGCGATCGTTGACGACGAAGTGGTCCGGACTGTAAGTGCGCGCGTAATCGGCGACTGCCGGTCCAATGACAAACGCGAGGATGGCGTAAATCAAGGTCATGGACGTCCAGCCTCCGGACGATTATAGCGCAATTCCTCTTCGCCAAAAATTCGATCCATGAATCCAACAGAGATGCCTGCGTAGAAAGTGCTAAAGGCACCCAGACCGTTACCGAGATTCTCCTTAAAGAAATCACTGGAGGTGTCAAATCCGTCGCTCGTGATGTATCCAAGGTTGAAAGACAAATTCAAATTGCGCGTAGCGTAGAGATTGAGTCGAGCGCCGATCTGGAACATTGAACTCGGCAGGTAAGAGTATTCCACGAAGGGTTCAAATGACAATTCGTCCTTCATCACCGGTTGCCAATAGCCAATGCGTATGGGCAGAATGCCGAGTCCCATGGAAACCATTGTGACAGATTTAAAACCAATTCTCTGACGCTGACCACCGGCAATTACCAAGTCGGCAAGTTCCGTTCCCACATACAGTCGATGATGCAGTACCGGCAATGCAATCGATGTTGGTAAGAGCAGGAGTTGAAGACCTTGAATTGGAAACGCACTGCCAAAGAAGGAGCTGTCTTGTCCGGTGCGTAGTAAAGTCAGGTGTGCAACACCAACATTCCACGCCGAGTGCTCGTGATTGTCCCATTCAACACTGAGCTCAGGAACGCGATTGAGGAAGTCCATTAAGGATACGCCAAGACCAAAGTACGGTGCCGTGACCGTGACTGCCGTTTTGGTGTTGTTGATGCGCGTGTTGGCTGCATTCACACCCTCAACCAAACCTAAGTACGCATGCAGATTGAAGCCGCCGATTGAGCCGGCATCTAGAGATGCGTAGAGGTGTGCGTATTGGGAGGGGTAGAGACCAAGACTTAAGGCGCCGGACACAGAGAGATAGGGAATTTCCTCGCGCAGAAACCAACGGCGACGCAGCGTTAGCGTACCAAAACTCACCAGGCTGTTTTCGGGTATTGCATCGGGATAGATCTGTTCGTATGCGGTCAGACCAAGGGTCCAACCTGGCGTATCCCTAAACCAGCGCAAACGATATTCAGCGAATCCAAAACGATAGATGGCGCCACCAAACACGCTAGAGCTTTTGGGATTGGAGACGGATGAGAGAAGATCTTCCGGACTATAGAACAGACCAAACATGCCGGAACCAAGTCCTTTGCCACTAGCAGCCGAACCAATCATCCCAACACTCTCAAACAAACCAAAGCGAATAAACGCAGGGTAGTCGTGTTGGATGATCGAATCAGTCTGAATCAAGGTGCGCGTAGTCTCGACCGTTTTTGAGCTCGGGAAAATGACGCCACCCGATTGATTGTTCGGCTCATTACGCGTGGTGACCTTTGCAATGCTGTCAGCAGTTGTTCGCGTAAAGCTTTCGTCGACGGTTCGCGTGATCGGCGAAGCACAACTTGCCAATGCGAGCGCAATGCAGAGCACCAGGCCCAGTCGAGCTACAATCATCGATGAACTACCTTGAATGAAATAGAGTGTTGTCTTCATGTCCGGCGCAATTTATGAAGCGCGAGGATGTGATGAAGGATGGGATTCTTTAATTAAACGTTCAGCCGTCATCACGCGGGACAACCATGTCGGGATAGGAATCGTGATGACGGCAAACGCTTGTGTGAGAGTATTATACTTCCGGAACTCCGCTGAGTTCCGTTGCTGATAGAGTGTCGGCGATTGGACTCGAGGCTTCGTCCTCGTTTGTGGCGAAAAGCAAAAGCAGCAGTCCCAGTCCCAAAAACAATCCAGCGCAAGCGAAAAACGCGGTGGATTGCGATGCGTGATCGTAGATCCAGCCGCTGATCGGACCCGTGATGCAGAACAAGCCACGTGTGACGAGTTGTCGGATTGAGAGCACAGTAGCACGTCGCTCGCCACTGACTTGACGGTTGATGTAGGTGTTGAATATTGGGTTGTTGATTCCTCTGACGAAGTAAAACAGAATCAGAAATGGAATCGACCACCACACCGCTACCATACCGCAGAGGATGTAACCCAGGACGGCTGCGCCAAGCATCATGACAACAACCGTGCGCTCGCTGAATCGCTTTTCGATGCGGTGAGCACTGACCGAGAAATAGCCAACACTCAGGTTCAGTGCCGTCCATGCAAAACCGAAGTACTCAACCGGCAAACCGCAACTCAACATGTAGGGCTGGATGAACCAAACCATTGTCAGTGTTGCAGATCCAATTACTCCCGAAAACAACAGCATCCAGCGCAGACGCTTGTTGTGCAGGAGTGCGCCACGAGAGATCTCGAGTATTCCCTGAATCGAACCTGAAGAGTTGTGGAATCGATGACGTTTCGGTTCAACCAAACTCATGGTGAGTGGAATGCTAAGTGCAATGACGGCGACTTGTGCGTAGAGCGGAACACGCAGGCTTATGCCCGCGAGCAAGCCACCGACAATGCCGGCCAGACTTTCCGAGAAGTTGCCGAAGGAGATCTGACGTCCTTCGGATTGTACTGAACGCTCTGTGTGCTCCAGCTCTGCCAGGGTATCGAACATCAACGCTGAGTCGGTACCGGAGATGAAACTCATACCTATACCAAGAATGATTTCGGCGATGAGGATGAGGGTCAGACCATTGGCAAAAGGGTATAATCCAAATCCAATCGTGGTCAGGACTGAGCCCGCAATGAGTGTATTGCGACGTCCCCAAACATCTGAGAAGTATCCCGACGGAATTTCAAACAACACAATCACGATGGAAAAGGCTGCCTGCGTGTACATGATGTCTTGCATGTCCAAACCCACGGAGCGAAAGAACAGCACGATCACCGGCATCATGATCATAAAACCACGCAGTGCCTGGAATGCATAAAGCTTGTTGATGTTCGACTCTAAACGTCGCATGCTGTCCTCGTAATTACTGTTTAGCACTTTGTCAAATCCCGTCCGACCGCCACTCACTCCTATTTACTCGCATTATCATCTCTCAATTCCACTCAAAAAAAAACCCCGCAGATTGTGTCTCTGCGGGGTTTGCTGAAGGTCTTTGTTTGCTAATTCAAGCTCTTCATTCTCTCACCACCGCAGATGGACGAATTGTATTCCACACAAAAAGATTGGTCATACAATCGTGTTTCGGCTGAAGCACACACACCGGCACCACGCTGTGTTTTCCAGCGTTTGCGACTTGCATGTATGTTGAGAATAAAGACTTCATTTGATTTTTGTTGTGCACGAGTACCGATGCAATTATAGTGTTTTGAAATGTCGATTCCAAATTTTCGATCAATTCTTCAGTGTTCATTGTCACAAGAATAGACTTCGCGAGACGTCTTTAACTGGCGCTTTTGTTGCTTCAAATTCTATTTCTCAGAATAGCCTCTCGACACTGATGAGCTGAGAAATCAGCAAGAAATCCTCTATTTTGAGTCTGAGTTTGAGCAGTGCGGAAGCACATCAGGCGAGTGCTTTTAATGACATTCACGGCTTTGCGAGGAGAGAATGACCAGAGCGGAATTTTTACAAACGATGGGATTGGGCCTCATGACGACTTCCTTACTGTCGGTGGCAGAACTAAATGCGCGTACTCGCGACTTGTCGAAGAGTGAGCGCATGCCGGTGCTCTTTGTTGGTCATGGAAATCCGATGAACGTGTTGTGGGACAATGATTTCACGCGTCATCTTAAGAGCTTGTCGTCGCGCTTAGCGAGACCCAACGCCATCCTCGTCGTCTCTGCTCATTGGGAAACGCGTGGCACCGCGGTGTCTGTGAGTACAAGTCCTGAAACCATTTACGACTTCGGCGGCTTTCCAGACGAAATGTATCGCATCAAGTATCCTGCTCCCGGAGCGCCTGAGATTGCACGTGAGCTAAGTGCGCACTTGAAGGAACGACATGTGCAGGAGGATCCGTCGATGGGATTGGATCATGGTGCATGGACGATACTAAAGCACATTTATCCTAAAGCGGACATTCCTGTTTTTCAGTTGAGCTTGGATGCAACGCAGGGTCCGGACTACCACTACCGTCTCGGAGCCGAACTCCAATACCTTCGTTCTCGCGGTGTGCTCATCATCGGGAGCGGTAACATTGTGCATAATCTACGTCGTATCAATTTCGACGAACACAAAGCCAAAGCCTTCGATTGGGCCGTGGAGTTTGATGAGATCGTCAAGAAGAAAATCAACCAACGCGACTTTAGCTCACTGGTCAATTACGAAAAACTCGGCAGCTCCGCTCAACTCGCTGTTCCCAGCAACGAACACTATCTACCAATGCTCTACACCTTAGCCTGCGCCGACGCGAAGGATGAGATCCACATGATTTTTGAGGGCATTCAAAACAGCAGCATTAGTATGCGCTGTTTTCAGATTGGATAGTAGAGTCGAAGTGACGCGCTTGATAATGCGCTTGTTGCTTTGCTTATTCCCTAGAACAGTCGCGAGCCTTCGTGTCGCAACAACCATTCCTTACGCCATAAACCGCCGGCATATCCGCGTAAGCTTCCGTCGCTGCTGATCACTCTGTGACATGGAATGATGATAGCGATTGGATTGCGTGCATTTGCCGTTGCCAAAGCGCGAATACACTTCTCGTCACCAAAGCGCATGGCGCAGTCGCGGTAGCTGATGCTTGTGCCGTACTGAATCTCCAACAAGAGTTGCCACACACGACGTTGAAACTCCGTTCCTTGAGGATTGAGCGAGATCGTAAAGACTTGGCGTCCTTCGAAGAAATACTCATCCAACTCCTGCAAACACTGTCGCGCAATACTTGAGCTGTTCTGAGGAATGCTCAAACGCTCGTGTTCTGCTTCGTTGCTTGACGGCGCAGTATCGCGATGTTGTTGAAGAGATTGATCGTGTGGCTTGTGATCGAGGAAGCTGAGTTCGAGGAGGGAAGAATCGTCCGCTCGGAGGCGCATGCGACCGAGCGGACATGAAAATTCAACAGTAGAATCAGACATCACTTCAAGTGCAATCCTGCGTCGAGGAGTTCATTGACGATGTTGAGTGAAGAAGCTTCGGAATAGAAGCGGATGAGTGGTTCTGTGCCGGAAGCACGGATGAGCAACCAAGCTCCACCTTCGATGAAGAACTTGGTGCCGTCTTTGGTTTCGATCGAGGTAACCACGTACTTGCCAAGCTTCTTTGGTTGTTTTGCGCACGCTGCGAGAATTGACTTCTTTTGTTGTTCGGTGACGTGCACGTCGCGACGACGGTAACGGTGTGGTCCGAATTCTTCATCAAGTTCTTTCACCAACTGCGCCAATGTTTTGCCACGCTTTGCCATCATTTCCATGAGGAGCAATCCGTTAAACAAACCATCACGCTCAGGGATGTGAAGTGATGTGCCGAGTCCGCCTGACTCCTCGCCACCAATAATCACATTGATTTCATTCATCAGCTTCGCGGTGTACTTGAAGCCAACCGGAGTTTCGTAGAGTTCTATGTTGTGCTTTGCGCAGTAGGCATTAACCATCGAGGTCAGCGATACTGTTTTAACCACTGCACCACGCTTGCGCTTGTCTTCATAGAGATACTTCAGCAGTAACATGAAGATGCGATGTGAGTCAACAAAGTTGCCGCGATTGTCGAGTGCGCCAACACGATCGGCGTCGCCATCGGTTGCAATACAGATATCGAACTTGCCACCCTTCATCTTACGCATCGATGGTTCCAGACACTCCGCGATTGGTTCCGGATGATCGACTTCACCGAAAGACGGATTGAATTCAGAGTGAATGTCCTTGACGTTTTTCAAAAGAGGCTGCATGAGACCGATGCCGGCACCGTGCATGGGATCGAAGAGAATGCGAAGACCGGATTTGTTTATGGCTTCGCTGTCGATTTTCTTGCGGATATGACGGAAGTACGCGTCACGTGCATCAAAAGGTTTGATGATGCGCTGCTTCGTTACGTACTCGTCGAAACTCTTCAGCTTCAGCTCCGGTCGCTTTGCTTCTACAATGCGAAGTTCCTTCTCAACCTCGGCGATGATCTCCGGTGTTGCCGGACCGCCGTAAGGTCCTTTGAGCTTGAATCCATTGTACTGCGCAGGATTATGCGACGCAGTAATAACAATGCCCAATGTCGCACTACGCTGGCGTGTATGAAACGACACCATCGGAGTGGATGAAACAGCATTGGTGATGTGAACGATAATTCCTCTGCAAGCAAGGATACGAGCGGTTTCTTCGGCAAAAGCGCCGGACATGAAACGTGTATCATATCCAATGACAACAGTGGGATTGTTTTTCTCAACCTTGTGCACATAGTTAGCGACTGCCATTGAAACGAGACTGAGGTTCTCGAAAGTGAAGTCGCGGGCGATGATGCCACGCCAGCCATCCGTACCAAAAACGATCATGAAATACCTCTGACAATTGACAAACAGGAGTGCGAACAGAAAAGCGATGTGGAATCGGGTGTGCGCACGAACGATGGAAAGTCAACATAGCACAAAAAACACTTCGAGACAATACAAAAGCAAAAGAGTCTGTAAGAATGTTGTGCACTGTATGTTAGCGCCGCATTATTCTTCTCTCGTCAAGCACCTTTTCATGCTGAGCACTGAGCTTCTCTTTTCAATTCTTCCCGCTTGCGCATTCGCAGCAATTTGCGCTTTGCGACAAGGATTGGGTCTGCTTGCTTTGCTGGCTGCCATCCGTCTTACGCTCATCCAACCTCTCTTCAGTCTACCGTTGAGCACGGAAGTGCTGATGCCCCTTATCGCGACCTATGCATTTGCGGAAATGTTGTCAGCACAACTCAATAATCGCTTCCTGCACTACTTTCACTCCCGAACTTGGCAAGCAGTGCTCTGCGCGACGCTGGCAATGATGATGTGCGTGAACGAATTGCCGCTCATTCTTCGCTTTGCTTTTTCGCTGGCATGCGGAGGTTCCATTGCCTTTGCCATAAGTCACGTCGACACCTTCATGGCTCAGCGTGGAGTGAGCATTAGCTCGCCGTTTCGCTGGAATCTGCTTAAAACACTCGTTGCCGTCGTTCTTGCTTTACTGAGTCTGTTTGTTCCCAGTTTGATGGGTTTGGTGGTTCTGATTGTTATTGCACTGGCAATGATAGCGACACTTTTCCTGCCGAATGATCTTGCTCAGAGCTGAGATCACTCAAGTCAATTGTGGGACACGCATTTGCTGAAGTTGCGCCTCTATGAATTGTCGTTCACAGGCTTGTTTGTCAGAGGAGAAAAGTGTAGAATTGCCCAACAATCGGCAGGAACGAGGATTGGAATCGAGCGCGAAAGGGGAATTGGAAAAAAGCCGAGCTCACTTGTACCATACAAGGCGATGATCCATGAATGCGCCACGCATCTTTTTGCTCTCTCTTACGCTGACCTTGCTCATGCTCTTGAGCCCGGCGAATCTTCACGCAGTTGATTGCACGCAGTGTCCGCGTGATATATCCGAGAAACTCTTCGGTGCACTGCAACGACCCGGGAATGCAGGTACTGAGTTCTATCTGACCTTTTTGCCATGCTACGTCCAAGGCGGTGCTGAAAACCGTTTAATGATTTATGTGGCTGCCACCTCGCGCACACGAGTTCGTGTTGAGATTGAAGGTCGCGGCTATGTGCAAGAACAGTATTCATCCCCAAACGACATCATTGCCTTTGTCTTGGATCCGGGTTCAGGTCAGGCATACTCCAAATTGCCTCAAGATGAAGCACCGGTTGAGCAGGTGTATCGATTAGCGGGCATCCACATCACAGCAGGTGCGCCGGTAGTCGTTTATGGTGTAACGAGATTTTCCTATACGAGCGATTCCTTCTTGGGAGTACCTGTACAGTGTCTTGGTAAGGAATACATCGTCTCGTCGATGGCTGACATGTCAAAGATGTACAGCGGCTTTTCTTTGCCAAGCGAAGTTGCTGTAGTTGGTGTGTATCCGGGAACGCAGGTGAGCTTTACCTGTGGCGGACCGGATCCAACTGTGTCGGTGGGAGGCTTGCGTCCGGGAAAAACAACCTCGTTTACTCTCAATCCCGGCGACGTCTGGGTTATTTCGAATAGTAAAGACTCGAAGGAAGGAGACTTCAGCGGCTCCAGAATTGTGTCTTCAAAACCTGTTGGTGTGTTGTCAGGCAATCAATGCGCCAACGTACCAACTCCGATTCGATGGTGTGATTTTATCTCTGAGATGGAAATGCCAACGAGTCTCTGGGGACGCCACTACCTCATCCCGCGTTACTCCAATCGAAAATTCGGCTACTACATGAAAGTGCAAGCAGCCAAAGCCAATACGCATGTTGACTATAATTCCTCGTTTTGGAGATTAATCCAAACTTCAGGCGGACAAGAAGGCACCGGCTGGATTTATCAGCGCGTTGATCTTGACGCAAACAATGTTGTGCAGCTCGATGCGGATTGTCCGATTGATGTGATGGTGTTTAATCCCGGTCAAGAAGACGACAACGTCATTACCGATCCTTTTCAAATGGTGGTTGTACCTGTCGAGCAATTCCAACGATACTCCGTGTTCTGCACACCAGGCTTGAAAGGTGGCGCCGGTTTCGAGACCAATTACATGGGCATAGTGTTTCAGTTGGATACGCTAACGGGAACGATGCCAAAAGACTTAGAGTTCGCAACGCAGGTCAATGGAAAGCTTGTCTGGCGACAACTGAGCTTGACTTTCGGACCCGGAATAGCAAGTCGTGATATCTACAAAGGCAAAGTGAACGGACGTCGCTACGCATTCAAAGAATGTATACTCGGTGCAGGATCAGTCTACGCTATCCGCTGCGGAACGCCCTTTGGCTGTTATCTCTACGGCGGTAGTGCCTATGATTCCTATGGTCATCCGGCAACAGGCGCGCTGGTGTCTCCAATGGGTTGCGATTCCATACCGCCGGTTGTGACTTACAAAATAGAATGTGATGGATCTGTCGGCGTCGTGACGAAAGCTACCGTGAACGACATGCCGAACGACGATGCGATTCGCTCCAATCTCTCAACAATCTTTCTTGATCCTGATTCTTCTTCCAATTACACACTGACCTATCAACCATTTGTACCGGGCGAGACGCGACAAACATCATGGTCTCTTACGGTAGATGATCCGGAGCAAGATGCCATAGCACGCGTGATTTTTACCGATCGCGCCGGAAATGACACTGCCATTACCATCCGATACTTTGCGACAAAGCTGAGCATGAGTTCGGACTTGAATTTTGCCGTAATGAAGAAGGGCGACACATTGATTAAATCAATCGACCTCATCAACAACACAAACCGAGCGCAGCATATTACCAAACTGGTGCTGAGAAGCTCGATGATGCAGACGAGTCAGAATGGAGTGTTTGCAATAGTTGGTCCTGCTCTGCCTTTCGACCTCGATCCCGGAGCACATCAACAAATTCAAGTTCGTTGCATTTGCAATGGCGATGCTTTGGTTAAAGACTCTATCGGTGTTGGAACTGATTGCTTCTTCAAGATTAAACGACTCCTCTCCGTGCAAAGCGCGAAACCCGTCATTGCGGTGAGCGACATCGACTTTGGAACACAACTCGTCAATACCGCCTCAGCGCCGATTCCATTTACCGTTGCAAGTACAGGCACTGTACGATTGATTGTAAGCGCACACAGCGGAGTACAGCCAGATGAATCTGTGTTTGATATCAGTGATTTGACGAATGCAGGCATTGACGCCGCACATCCACTCGCTTTGCAGGATAAAAGCACAGCGCCAAATACGAAGTCCTTTAACGTCGTGTTCAAGCCCACAACGATTAAGTCCTACACAGCGCAGATCGTCTTCTCCAGCGATGCAACTACAGTCGACAGTATCTGTGTTCTCAAAGGTGTTGCTGTTGGTGCCGGCTTGCATGTGAATGCGGTTGATTATGGTCGCCGTAGAATCAAGCGCGGACCCTACACCAGCGATCGTCAAGCCCAGACAACGGAGATCATCCTTCGCAACAGTGGCAACTCTGACGTAAAGATTTCTCGTGCTGAGATTATCACGCTATCGAATAACCCCTCAGCATTTACCACCGCTACGGGCTCAGCTCTTGATTTGAGTGCATTTAATAATATTCTCATCTCCGCCGGATCAGAGTATCGTCGCTCGATTGCGTACACACCGCAGACCTGCTCGTACGATTCAGTCTTGATCAACTTCGTCAATGACTCACCGGATACTGCCGTGTTTGTCGCACGTGGTATTGGTGTGATTCCGCATAGCGAAACAGTGGACTTGGCTTTCGGTAATTACAATTTGTTGAGCGAGACGGGTCCAAGAGCTCTTCCGTTCTTTGTGCGAAATCTCGATACAACAACTACACCTCGTTGGGAGTTCTTTGACACGTTGCATATCAGTGATATTGTCGATTCATCCGCATCGGGTCAGCAAGACATCGACATTAGCGGCGCGTATAGTACGCTCGGTTTCGGCTACGACAAACCAAGTATGAATCTGCCTCTGGTCTTAGCACCCGGAGCTCAATCGCTCGTGACAAACGGGATGTTTAAACCATCGACAATTGTAGCCTCAGTAAAAGCGGCACTGCACACTGTGTCCGATGCAGAAGTTGAGGCTGTTTCAAATTGGAGCGGAAGCGCTAGCGGAAGTGTTCCCTCGATGAGTCTTTCACCGCTGCACTTCAGTCCATGTGCCGGTGAAACGCAGATCTTGAGCACTACGTTGACCAATACCAGCAAGGACTCGATCAGCTTGGAAGTTCCGCTGGAGCTTCATTTCGAAAATGGTCAACTGAACTCCTTCCGCATTGTATCGCAGCCAAGTGCGACAATTGAAAAAGGACAAAGTGCCAAGATTGAGATCGAGTACCTTGCACCGCTTACTGCGCAAAGCGAGAGTGTTGATTTGATCGTAAAGGCGCAAAGTCGGGGACAGGTTATTTACGACACCTTGCACATCACGACTCTCGTCAGTCGTCCGCTGAGCTCCCTGCAAGCAGCCGTAATCAATGGCGAGGCTATTCACGAAACGCAGCAGTATTTCGATTATGGTATTCGTCTCACAACGGCCTTGGATGCTGCACGGGTGCAAGCTCTGAGCATGCGCATGAGTTTCAATCCCTCACTCATCGCAGTTGAAAGGCAATCAGGAACAAATGCTGTTAATGTATTCGTGAATGCAGCAGGCGCAGCAGCAGGATGGACGGCACAAGGAGATTATACCTTTATAGATGAGACACACGCAGAGATCGCAATTCGACTGAGCGGAACAAGTGCGCTTATGGGTGGTACAGGTGAGGAGTTGTTCCATCTCAGATTCCAGTTGCTTGTAGCACCATCAACTTTGAGTCAGATGAATGCACGCATTAATGTTGGACTCGATCAAGTACAAGCATTTTACGATGAAGCGATGCTTCGTCTAAATCGATGCCCTGATATCCAGCCCATCGCCGGTTCAATCAATGCCTACGAAGTCTGTGCTCGTGATATACGTATGGTGTCAATTTCAACAACTCAAACTCAAGTTCTGTCTACCTATCCGCATCCGGTCGGTGCTGCTGGCTCAACTATTGATATTAGTCTTGCGTTTGAATCTCCAACGCGATTGGAACTGGTGAATTCAATTGGTGAAGTAGTCGAGGTCTTGCTTGATCAGTCACTGCACGCCGGACGCTACTCGCTGAAGTTTGTGCCGGGAAGATTAAGTGATGGAGTGTACACACTTCGCTTGTTCGGTGATGGAAGTGTCAGAACGTATCCAATTGTCGTTGCACGATAAGAAATACGAAACGGAGTAAGTCTAATTATTCAACGCACCTTCGCGAACCCATGTTGACATGCCGCTGCGATGGTTCTCAGTCACAATTGACGTCAGGGAATAATTATGACTCAATTTTCCGCTGATGACTTGTGTAAGCGTGCTGCTCTCGGGTTTGCCGGCAATGACTAGTCCAGGTGTGTGATAAAGACTGAAGTACGAATCCAGAGGTATAACCGACGTCTGCGAATGACATCCTTCAAATGCGCAACCCAAGCGTAAGAAGGGTTCAACTTGTCCTGAATACGAAACCTTTGAGGTCGGGAAGATTACATCTTGTGGTCGGGTGATGGTGTTTGTCAGGTTGCATGACGACCAGATCATCGTTCCAAGACTGAGAACAATCATTCCAAGACTACGCCAGGCAAAAGCTGGTCGCTCATGTGGCTGAGACTGTCGTTGTGTCTGTGTATACAACTTCATACGTGCGATCATCAATAACTTTCATTGTCGCTTGGGAAGCGTTGGTTGCGTACGTCTTCTCGATATTCAGACACTGCTTTGAGCATGGTGTCGTGCAGATTCGCGTAACGACGAACAAAGCGCGGATTGAAATCCAGAGTCATTCCTAACATGTCTGTGTAGACGAGAATCTGTCCGTCGCAGTGTGGTCCAGCACCAATACCAATCGTCGGAATCGTAAGCGATGCTGTAATAGTTGCTGCCAGTGCAGCAGGAATTTTCTCCAACACAATTGCAAATGCGCCGGCTTCCTCAAGCGACTTTGCGTCGTCAATGATTTGACGCGCCTCATCTTCATCGCGACCGCGTGGACGGTAGGAGCCGAACTGATTGATGCTTTGAGGAGTAAGACCAAGATGACCCATAACAGGGATGCCTGCTTCGGTCATGCGAGCGACGGCATCAACCACACGACGACCGCCTTCAAGCTTCACGGCACCTGAACCTGCTTCTTTCATTAGACGACCGGCATTGCGGAAAGCTTCGTCGGCGTGGACTTGAAAACTCATGAATGGCATGTCCGAGACGATCAATGCCCGCTGAGCTCCACGCTTTACGGCGCGGGTGTGATAGATGATGTCTTCGAGAGTAACAGGGATGGTTGTCTCATGACCCTGCACGACGTTTCCGAGAGAATCACCAACGAGTAAAACGTCAACGCCGGCCTCATCGAGGATATTTGCAACCAGAGCGTCGTATGCTGTTAAGCAGACGATCTTTTGTCCGTCGCGCTTCATCTCAACCAAGCGCAGAGTTGTCACTGCGCGAACCGGTTGTGCCTTTTTAATACTCGATTCAGTACTCATAGCATCTCCTTCACAATCTTGCTAAAGCTCGGTCTCTGCGACGTCTATTTCAGAGTCCGTCACTAAAATACGCGCAGGCAGTATAGATTTGCGGTGAATCTATGTCCATAAAGCGCCATACCCTCACTTCCTTCTTTCCAGAACTCTGGCAAGCGCTTCGACGTTGCTCGCTGGCAGGACTATGGTCGAGTTTTTCGCTGATATCCGCCTTGTTGCGGCGTCCGCGCAGCTGCGGACACATCCTCCGACATCAATCGAGCGATCTGCCTTATGATCTGTTAATGCTGAGCATCGCTCTGTCGATTCTGCGAATTGGCGTCGATCCTGCCCTTATTCATCTTCTTCAAACCCTTGGAATTCCTCTAAGCCTTCATCCGGCAGCGGTTTTGCTGAGTATGCTGGGTAGTGGAATAGGGGCAATGTTGATTCCCATGTTCTGGCATCGTGTGCTTGGCATAGCAATTGAACGTGATGACTTTGTGTCGGCTATGATCGTCATGTATGTGGTTGTTGAACTCCCGTGGGATTTGAGTAGCCTGTTGTGGATGTCGCTGATGTATCAGCAGAATATTCCGCTGTGGTTACCGGACACGATCAAAACCATTATTATGACGGTGTATTGCACAGTGGCAGGAGCTGCCTTGACGCAGGAGACGACGCCGAGTCCGGTGGAATAAGAGTCTTGCTCTTCTCACAAACAGTACTTGAGCGCCGCATAGCACATTACGAAAACACTGGATTGCATTCAGGAATGTCAGAACACGATCAACACATTCATTCAGCTTCACCCGCGGACGAGTTCATCGTTCTTGGTGCCGGGGTCATTGGTCTCAGCACTGCGCTTCGACTTCAGCAGTATGGCTATGCTGTTCGCATCATTGCGCGTGAGTCAACTCCGTCAACGACATCAGACGTTGCACCGGCGATGTGGCATCCCTACAAGGTAAATCCCGATGAGCGTTTGCGGCGTTGGGCAGCCGAGACCTACCGTACATTCCAACAAATCAAGAGTGATGCGCAGAGTGGTGTTGTTCCCACGATGATTTACGAATACTATGGTTCAAGCGCTGAGTTACCGTGGTATGCCGATGCAGTTCCGCAGATGAGACGCTTGGCGGTGGATGAGATTCCGGCGGGTTATGGCGATGGTTTTGAGACGCCATCATTTGTGATCGACACGAAGCTGTATATGCCATGGCTGATGAAGAACTTTCTTGCGGCCGGTGGACGCTATGAAGAGCGACGAGTGGAGTCGTTGGAAGAATTTATCTTTTACCAAGGCCACGTGATCAACTGTACAGGACTTGGTTCGCGAGAGTTGGTAGGAGATGAAACGGTGTATCCGATTCGTGGACAAGTATTGCGTGTTGCATCGGAGGGACTTGACAAGACGCGATGTTTGATTGACGAAGATGGTCCATTGAGTGTCAGCTACATCGTTCCACGCACTCATGATGTTCTCATAGGCGGCACAGCAACGGAGCACGATTGGAATCAACAAGTTGATGATCAAACATCGAAAGAGTTGTTAGACAAAGCTCAGGTATTAGCACCGACGTTGCATGATGCGAGAGTGTTGTCGGCGTCGGTTGGATTACGTCCGGCGCGACCAACAATACGACTCGAACGCGACGAGCAGTTTCCTTGGTTGATCCATAATTATGGTCACAGTGGAGCCGGCTTTAGCTTGTCGTGGGGAGCAGCGGAAGAGGTGATTCGCCTTCTTGGACTAAGTCCACGTCAGAACGCACGAGCGTTTTCCACAGAGATAGCCGCTTCGTAAAACGCTTCTTTTTGCGCAGAAAGGGCGTTTTGCCACCGGTTTTGGTGATAAATGAGATCAAATGCACCAAAAAATCAAAGCTCTTGCCCGTTGAGCCAGCCCTCCTTAACTTGCAACGATCATCTGAACACAATCGCATCGTATTACTATGATCGAGAATTACATACCAGTTGCCATCATGATGCTCGTCGGCATCGGCTTTGGTGTGATCAACATTGTTGTGGCGGAGTACATCGGACCTCGTCGTCCGAACAAAGAAAAGAACTCCACCTATGAATCAGGTATTGAACCTGTGAAGAGTGCGCGTGAGCGATTCTCTGTCAAGTTCTACATGGTAGCTATGTTGTTTATTCTCTTTGACATTGAAGTTGTTTTCATGTATCCCTGGGCGGTGCAATTCAAGGCACTCGGCACAGTTGGGTACTTGGCGATGGTATTGTTTATGTTCTTGTTGTTTGCGGGCTATATCTATATCGTGAAGAAGGGAGCATTGAAATGGGATTGAATGATCAACTAGCTCGCGATGGATTCCTTACAACCAGTGTTGACTGGTTGGTAGGTTGGGCGCAGAAAAATTCTATGTGGCCAATGCCGCTAGGAATTTCATGTTGTGGAATTGAAATGATGGCATTTGCAAGTCCACGCTTTGATGCTGCCCGTTTTGGTTCAGAGAAAATGGGTTTCACGCCTCGTCAATCAGATCTTCTGATCGTGGCTGGAACTGTTACTTATAAGATGTCATGGATTGTGCGAAAGATCTATGATCAGATGCCGGATCCGAAATGGGTAATCTCCATGGGGGTTTGTGCATCGAGTGGCGGTATGTTTCGCAGTTATTCTGTGGTGCAGGGAATTGATCAGTTTATTCCTGTCGATGTTTATATCTCAGGTTGTCCTCCACGTCCGGAAGCTCTGCTGAAGGCTTTGATGACAATCCAGGAAAAGACCGGTCGTTCTTCACCAACCTTGTTGGACTTTGGAAAAAAAGAAGACGCGGGGATCGTCGTTTAACGAGTGGTCATTTTCTGCCAGTCGCCGGATTGCACTTTTTGAGTAATCGCGGCACCTTCTAACTGGGTTTTTTGCGGTGTGCGTTCCAGGGCAAACCCACACTCCATCACAGTCATGCATGCATGAACCAGGGGACATCTCTTGGGTGACACGGACGTTTGTGCTTAGTCTAAATCAGTCGTTCAGTTCAGTTTTATTCACCATTATAGAGTGTTTATGCAGACAGGAGTAGTTAAGTTCTTTAATGAGTCCAAAGGATACGGATTCATCGTCGCCGATGAAAATGGCGAGGAAATTTTTGTGCATCAGTCCGGTCTTCAGGACCGCGTTCGTGAGAACGATAAGGTTACATACGATACACAACCGGGTAAAAAGGGTGTGAACGCTATTAACGTTCGCGTACGTTAATCCCGCGCCGCCTTTCCTGCCGCGGCACAAAAGCAAAGGGTTGATGTTCTGTATACAGACTCAACCCTTTGCTATTTGTAGAACAATGTGTTGAATTTCAGTCCCTCTTTCCGAGGAGTTTGCGCTGCGTCGTCCCACGTCAGCCGCGTCAAATTTGATAAATTGCAGACACGATTAGGTGCATCATGAAAGAGCAGATCACACGAGAAACAGTAGAGCGTATTGCGGAACTGGCTAAGCTCCAGTTCCGAGCCGATGAGATAGATGCTTTTGTCAAGCAGTTTTCCGACATTCTGCAGTACATCGGCGAAATCGAAAAATTAGATCTGAGTGGCGTCGAACCTCTGACGCACATCTCGGATAGCACGAACGTGTTTCGTGAAGATACTCCGCATGAGTGTTTGAGTCGAGAAGTAGCCTTGTCAAACGCACCGAAGCGTAACGAAGGCTTTTTCAAAGTGCCCAAAGTGTTGGGTTAGTGCGCATTGTCATGAGCGAAATGGTCTAGTTTGTACAGCTCTACCGACTACACGAATCAACTCGACTCTGCGTCATCAGCAAAACCAGATTACAAAACGAACACGGTTCTTCCATTATTAACAGCGTCGCATTGATCGTCTCTTTGTACCTCACTTTTTCACTTCGTGCATGAAACGCTCAGTCCTGCTTTGCCTCGGAATCGTTGTTCTGCTCTCAGCGCTCAATTCTTGTCGTAGCGCAAAAAAAACTGCAGATGAAGAAATGGCTGCCATGGACTTGGAGAAGTCAGGCGCTAAGAAGACCTTCTACCTTACCGGCACAAAGAACTCAGATCAATTGAAAGCCGGCGAAAAGCTGGTTTATGATATTTGGAAGATTGACGCCAACGAATACCCACGTCAAATCAAGCTCTATGCTCGGGTCTTCGACACCACCGGAAACTTCATTACCAATCTCGCTCCACCTGTCCATGCCAATCAGGAATATTGGAAAGCGTTGAGTGAAAAGTTAGGACAAAAGACGACGCAGATCTCTTCGTTTACTGTGCGCGAATACGGCGATCAAGATTCCATTCCCTACGCCATCAATCTCATGCTCGATTACAGCGGCTCCATGAAGTCAGTAATGGATGCTCTGTATGATGGAACAGAATTGTTCATCTCACTCAAGCAAAGCGTTGATCAAATCGCTATCACAAGCTTCAATCGTGATTTTGATTTGAAGGTCCCATTTGCTTCGGATAAGCAGCTGCTTGTATCGAAATTCAGACAGACCCGAGATCGCGGTTTTGGTTCGTACTCGGCTTTCTACGACGGACTCGTCAATAGCATCAAGATGTTTGATTCCTTGCCCTCAACGATGCCACGAATTCTTGTGGCTTTCAGCGATGGCGATGATAACTTTTCGCAAAGCAAAGCACGCGATATTTTCCGCGAAGCACAGGAACGGAACGTGCACATCTTTACTGTAGGTTTCGGTTACACACACGACGACATCCTCTCATACATTTCTCAAAACACCGGCGGTAAGTACTATCAGGTCTACACCAAAAAGGATCTGATCAATGTGTTCATGGAGATCTATCGTTCGCTGCGTAACTACTATCTCGTCAGCTACGAACCACCCAAGTTTGCCGGACTTCACCATGTGGCTCTCACGCTGCAGTTGCCTCAGAGTGACACATTGATTGCGCGTGGTGAGTATGATGAGAGCGATATCAATCCATTCCGCGATCCCGACAATCCTATCTACAAGCGCATTCCATTTGATTATAACCAGGCCACGCTAAAACCTGATGCAGAGTCAATTATAGAAGAGCTTGTGGATCAATTGCAGCGCTATGAAAAAGTATGGCTTGAAGTGCAGGGTCACACCGACAACATCGGTGGCGAGGATTTCAATCAACGTCTATCCGAAGCACGTGCTCAAGCGGTGGTGAATGCGCTCGTGCAGCATGGTATTGAAGCGAAGCGACTCAAGCCGGTTGGAAAGGGAATGTTGTATCCTTTGGTTGCAAATGATAACGACGAGAACCGCGCTATCAATCGTAGAACTGAGTTTCGCATATTGCGCCGATGAAAACCCGACTACTTCTTCCGCTTCTCGTTCCATTTCTTGGTGCATTGTCATTAGTGCTCTTGGCGAGCAGTTCTCTGTCCTCATGTAGCACCACAACAGAACCCGAGTACACCTATCAGCCATCGTCCAACATTATGCCCGATAGCGTCATCTCCAACACTGACCACAAGCTCAATCTTGCCTTCGGTGTCGAAACGCCGCAACGAGGTTGTTGGCAGTTGGATTATGCAGGCTTTGGACGTGATTCTGACACCGTGGCAAAGGTTCGATATGTCTATGTCAGTGCATCGATAAAGAAGCTCTCCACAAGTACGACCTGCCTGATGGGTTATGACACGCTGCATACACACGTTGTCATTCCCTTTGATTCAGCCGGTACCTATTGGTTGGATTTCTTGCAGCGGGATGTGAAGGACAATCTCGTGCATCGCCGAGTACGCTACACGGTGCAATGATAGACTTCAGTCAAATGCGAGATTACTGTCTCGCACTCCCAGGCAGCTACGCCGACTTTCCCTTCGACGAAACGACAATGGTCTTTAAAGTTGCGTCCAAGATGTTCGCGCTGTGCGATATCGACGCCGATCCACTGTCGGTGAATCTCAAATGCGATCCTGATCGCGCCACCAAACTCCGCGAAGAATTCGCCGGAATTCGTCCCGGCTACCACCAAAACAAGAAACACTGGAACACCGTTGAATGCAACGACGAAGTGCCTGAAGCACTTGTATGGGAACTCGTGCGACACAGCTACGATCTGGTGCGTGCGTCGTTGAAGAAAGCGGAAAGAGATGAGTTGGAAAATTTGAGCTAAGGAAATTGTTGAGACTCTTTGTAGTAGCTTATCACATCGAGAAGTGCTAGTTAGATCTGGTACAATTGATTGATTGTATGTCTGCTACCAGATCTTGGGAACGTAACCTACCTGCAACATATAACTGGGGTTTTCGAATCGACCATCTCCCACGTTGAGACCGGTTTCAAAGAGAAAGTCTCCTGTATGCACGACAAATACTATTCCGACGAAATTCCAATAGTAATCTCCGGCAGGCAGCTTGCCTAGGTCTTTGTCCAAATGAATGTTTAGCCCTCCAATGGTCATTCCCATGTATGACTCTGTGTTGTTACGCCTAGTCTTGAGAAACAAGATGTCAACTTGTATGCCTTCAGTCGAACCATAATCCATGCCTGATACATGAACTGCGAAAGACTTTGAGTTTACTCCACCTCGAAGGTTGAAGCCCACAGGAGTAAACAAGGTCGTACCGAGGCAAAAGAAGTCGGGTGGATCAGCATTTACACTATCGGGTTTCAGATAGCTGTATGTAGTGATTGGTTGATTTACACGACTAGTATCTGCATTGGCGCTACTGTCCGCTCTTACGATACTGGCATTCGATACATCTTGATGAATAATTATCTCGCGAATCACTGTTCGACGAAAGGACTTTAATGTGCCGTCGGGTAACCTCAGCGCGATTTCTGTCGCAAGATTTACTACTACTTTGCCTGTGTATGACGAGTCGTTCTTCAACACAACAGTCGCAATCTCATCAGCCCGCGAGCACGCAGTCATCAGTAAAAAGATTGCAAAAGCAATGAGAAATCTCATGATAATCTCGAGCCAGCCTGTGTGTATAAATCCACGTGACGAGCAGTTTAGAGCGAGTCGGAAACAGCGAAGCAATCAGTTTGATGTATCATCAATCACTTTTGTTCACGGTTTGTTGAGCAGAGTAACTCGACAATCTGCCATTGACGCTTGTAGCTTAGCATGGGGCTACAAGCTCTTACCAGAACTTAGGTACGTAGCCTATTTGCAAAAGAAGCTGCGGATTCGTAAAATCACCGCTACCAATGCTGAGTCCACCTTCAAGAAGAAAGCCGCCGGTATGCAAGACATATACCGGTCCGACGTAAGTCCACTTATAGTCACCTGCAAGAAAACCGCCAATGGGTTTACCAAAGTGAATTGTCATCGTGCCTAGTGCTAGCCCAATGTAATTCTCAGTGTTGTCTGACTTGCTAAAGGCATACATAGCATTGAGCTGCACGCCTCCTGATGAACCAAAGTACAGGCCCGAAATATGGTAGGCCATTCGATCTTCGTTGAATCCGGCTCGAATATTAAAACTGGCCGGTGTTATCAGTGTAGCGCCAACACACCAGAAGCTCCGAGGATCATCTTCTTTGTTCTTGCGCTGCCGTATTTCATAATTCGTTGTTTTGGCCGGACCCTTTGTCGCGTCTGTTGTCTTGCTGCTGTCAGAAGAAGCACTCGGTGTTGTCGCTTGAACCTCGCCATGACTAATAATATCCCGAATTGCCGTTCGCCGAATCGATTTAATCGAGCCATCTTCCAGGCGCAGCACGACTTCGCTGGCAGACTTCACAACCAAAATTCCCGTGTACGACGAGTCGTTCTTCAACATCACCGTCACGCTCTCTTCTGCACGTGCACAAACCGTCATTAAAACGAGTACCGCAAAAGCTAGTAGGTATCGCATGAAATATTTAATAGTTGGTAAATAGAATTCCCCAATTCAAAAATCTTCGCAGTTAAGTACATCAGCAGAGCGTAGCCAGGCTCGCATTAGACTGTAGTGTCAATTTAAATAATTAAACTTTTAAAGTCGACATGTTGTGTCATGTAGGACGCGTCCATTCCTGAAGAAGCAAAGCTCTCCACACGCGAAGAAAGTGTGGACACGACTAACAATGCCCGCTCATTCACGAGCGATGTGCCGTAAAAGCTTTTCCGTACGTAGTTACGATCTAAGACTTAGCCATATGCGATTGATTTCGTCGTAGCATAGCTGCGCTAAACTTCACTTCAAGCCGCAATGGCAAAACGGAATACGAGTGATACACTCACAGCCCGAACACCACAAAAAAAGGACAGCGGGTGCTGTCCTTTTGAGGGCGAACGACGGGGCTTGAACCCGCGACAACCGGAACCACAATCCGGGGCTCTACCAACTGAGCTACGTCCGCCATGTTTGTCGACTGCGCGCAGCCGACGGGTCACAAAATTAACGGGAGTGGCCAGAGTAACCAAGACCAATCTGAAGAAAAATGTGGCTCTGATACTCGAATTTGAGGCATACAAATAAAAAACACCGTTCTGAGATCAGAACGGTGTCTGTTCAACGGTCGGATTGGAGGAGGCCGACCGTGTCTTCGTATCGTAAGCGAGGCTCGGTTGGAGCTTTAGCGAACGATGAGTATGGTTTGCGTTTGTACGACGGCGCCGCTGCGTAACTGTAAAGTGTAGCGACCATTTGGTAGCGACGCAACAGAGAAGTCGATGTCATGCTCACCGGCTGCTATCGTGCTTTCTTGCAGCGGTATAGCGACCGTTTCACCCAGTATTGAACTGAGAGTCAAACTCAGCGGAGCATCAGCCGGAACCACTACGTGCACGCGAACTTTGCTGCTTGCCGGGTTCGGTAATACCGATTGTAAGCTGACCTGTGATGGGTAGAGATCTTCCGGAACATCGACAGGACCGGAGATGCTGAAGAGAGAAGAGCGACTATACTCCAACTCCGGCTCACCAGGATAAATAGCGCGCAATATTGCCTTTGTCGTGTTTGCACTCGGCACTGTCCAAGCATAACTGGTCTTGACAGCGTTCACGCCATTGTCGACCGGAGTCCAGGTTGTTCCACCATTGAGTGATAACTGCAAATCAAAACTCTTGGCATCGTTGACAATTCTCCAACGAACATTTACGGATTGTTTTGGCTTGAATACATCGTTCGAAGCAGGGTTGAGCAAGGTTAATGAACCTGCAAGGACCTTGAACGCGGATGAGCGACTAATCTCAAGTCCGGTTTCTTCGTCGATCAAACGAACAACTGCACTCTTTGTATTGACAGCCGGGACTTTCCAGCTTGAAGAGCCGTCGCTTGCATTACGTACCGGACTTACCGTTGTCCATCCATCCACGCCGTTTGATGAGAATTCAAAACGAACTGATACAAGACCTTCGCTTTGCCAACGAATGATGTCAGTTGTTCCACCGGCATAGATCGCATCTGCTGTTGAAGGACGTGTGATGGTAGAGCTGATGTTTACTAATCGGAATTTCTTTGAACGTGAAAGCTCAATGCCGGTCTCTGCATCAACCAAACGCACAAAGCAATCGGTTGAAGGTTGGGTCGGTGTTGTGATGACGTATTGCAGAGTCTTTACATCAACTGCAGTCTGACTTTGACGTGTCCACGTTGTGCCGTTATCAGTGCTGCTTTCTACATACACCGAGGCGTCACCGTTGGTCGTCCAGGTTACTGCGTACTTGCGATTTGTTGCAATCTTCTCTGATACCGTAGGTGCCGTGATACTAGCATTATACATTACCAAGCCGCCAACTGTACTGAAGTTTCCGTATTGGGTCAAGCCCTCGCTTTGTGATCCAATAACACTCGTTCCCTTGTACCACGTGAAGTTCACGCTAGAAGAAGTGTTGATGATTTGGAAACGCAGCGTTCCGAGATATTGACTTGTGGTCGGAACCGGTAAGCCGCCCTTGCGTGAGAATGCATCGTAGTCAACTTCAATAGTGCGGACGTCAGCCAATGCGCGATCGGCATTGTCTTTTGGTGCACTGTACATGATGTTGTATCCCTTTGCTGTGTTGTTGGAGTAAGGAACCTTGTCGGTACCCAGCAGTCCTACATACTTCACACGCTTTGGATTGTACTGGAATGCAAAGGTTGCATTGCCAAGATTGAAAGCTGCTCCCGTGTTTTGAATGTACACAGGTAGATCGATGTAATTCTGATTGCGTTCCGGTTTTACAGAGACAGTGTACGAGTACTTTGATCCCTGAATAGTGTTGAGCTTCTTTAGCGGTAAAGCATTGTGGTGCTCGATCGCATTCTGAGCTGCTTCGTTGAGAAGAGCACTAAGCGTTGGATCGAGATCACTGATAACGTTTAACGGATCTTGCTGCAAAGGTGCTTTCATCTGCTCACCGCCTGTTGAACCGGATGTAATGCCGGGGAAGGCGACTGATGCGATAGAGCTGACCTTGCCGAAGTTACGGTCGACGATGTCGCGATCGATTGCACTGACGATTTGATCGCCCGTGAGGTCTGAACGAGTCATTGCTGTACCGGCGTCGAGACGTACTCGCACGCGGTCTGCAGCGTTGACTTGACCGTCTTGCTGACAATCGCCGGCAACCATGGATGCGATGTAGTTCAAAGGAACGCTGGTGATTCCGTCGCGACCTTCGTTGTACACGAGACCGGTTGTCGAATAAAGTTTATCTGATGTTGTACTCTTTCTGCTACCAAATGCTGAGTACGACGCGTCGTCATCAGTACCGTTCCAGGTGCTGAAGTCCCAACCGGATTCGATAAGCGTCGTGTTGACGTCATCGCCTGCATACTGGAATGTGATCGGCGTACGTGACATGATCGGGAGGTGATTGAGATTCTCAACCACAACCCAGTAGCTTCCGTCCGGTAAGTCGGTGAAGACAAATGGCACAGTCGCAAACTTCGGTCCGTTACCAACATTCGTTCCGCGATTCGTAATCGCACTCGCACTAAAGGCGTTTGGATCGTATTGGAATTCAGATTCTGCAGTTGTGACGAGTGGTCCTGGACTACCCGAGTTATCGCGATAGAGTTTAATACGCAATCCACCACCATTATAGGTGCTTCCGATGTTGTGCCATGCAGAACCTACGCCATCCATACCTTCTTGCATTGCCTCAAGCAAAACACGAAGTGTAAGGTTACTCGGTGGAGTAATGGTAAAGAGTGGACCTTCAGCATTGATTGTCGTTGAAGAACCATTGATTGTGTAGGTGTTCCACACGCGCAGACGTGCGTTGGTCAATGTTGCGCTGATTGTTCCTTGATCGGTGTATGTCCCGTCGTTGTCCAAATCCGGATCAAGCAGGGACATATCCAACTGACATCCATAGCGAACATTCGAGAGAGTTGTTCCGGTGAAGTTGAGTTGTGACGGCAGCGTCAGAGAATTGACCTGAGATGGATCCCAGTACAAGCTGCCGACGTACTGATATGGCTGCACAACGATACCACCACCACCGCGAATTGAATATTCAACTGATGGAGATGCACCGCCGTTTACACCACCGGTGAATCCACTTGGACTTCCGTCGAAATCAAATCCAACCCAGCGCACAAACACGTTGCTTGTTGAATTGCGAACGCGTTGGTTGAATGCCGGCTCAACAACCTTGAGATATGGTGGTGTTGCAGAGTAACAGATCGGAGTGCCGAGCACGAATGCACGAACACTTCCAACTTCCGATACCAATGCATTTTGATAACCGTTGTAGTTGATTGCCCCACCATTGAGGTCAAAGGCCACTTGCAAGTTTGTTGCTGATACGCCGCTGAGAGTTGAACCACGAACGCAGGCAGCGCCTTGGATGTGACTCGTAAGAGCAGTTGGCTCAGAACCGGTGGTTGTTGCTCCACCCGGTGCGCCATTCCAAAAACGGATATCGCGGATTGCTCCGATAAAGCTCTTTCCGGATGAATCACTAATTGGTTCGTAGCCAATGTAGGTCTGGAATGTGTTGAGAGTATTGACTGACAGTGAATCACGAAGTTGAGATGTAATGCTGTCAGCGCGCTGCGGAATACCATCGATGTAGAATCGAACTTCCGATGCGCCCACACCATTACCGAGATTAATCCATGCCGCAACGTGTGTCCATGCACTGTCCAAAGCCATGCTGAGAGGACGTGTCACAAGAGATCCGCCCGCGGCATCGCTAACTGCGCGACGAACCGTACCGTGCGAATCGGTGATGCGCAACTCGAGTTGTCCTGTCGACAACAAACTCAATGAAAAGTGAGGATTGTGCGTTGCACTGTCATACTTTGATACGATAGGGAATGAACCTTCGGTTGATGTTGGGAAACGATAAGGACGTATCCACGCTTCAACCATCGAGATCTGTCCAACGAGATTCATCGCCGTTCCGTTAGGAATCATAATGCGCGTCGCGGCTTGCTTTTCTACTGCGAAAGCAGGAGCGACTGCGAATGAGTTGGATGCGAAAGTGACTTCTTGTTGGCTAACCGCATGACCGCGAATTCGCAGCACGCATGACTTAGCGAAGTTGCCTGACATGTCGCGCAAGCTTTGAGCTGCGCCACTGTTTGTCGCTGTTCCTTCGTTGTTGTACGGTGTCCAGACTGCTTCACCTGCTTCGATGTCTACGGCAGCAGATGCTCCCGGACCAAGGTCAAAGGCACCGGTGATACCGCCGCTTGTGCGAGCATAGGTCCATGATGTTCCGCCGTCTAAACTGAATTCAATATCTAAGTCTGCACCGGTTGCGGTGATATCACCCAAACCATAACCGACCCAACGAACGTTGAAGTTTTTGTTGGCGAGGTTGCAGACACCGTCGCAGCCGGTTGGTGCGGTCAAACGGATGTGCGCGCGATCCGGACGAAATCTCGTCATTGGATTTGATGCCACACCATTGACATAGAATTGCAAACTCTGATTTCCTGCTTGATAGGTTGTGTTGTCAGCGTAGTCGGTGCGAACACCTTCGAGCGTATTGTAAATCTCAAGACCACGATTGATGAATGTCGGATCGGTTGGAACTGTGCCGACGTTGTTCGGTGTGACGATACCGGCAACGCGAGTTCTGATCTGTGTTTGCGTCAATTCTGTTCGCCATACTTGCACACCTTTCACTCCGCCATGCAAGTAGCGTGTGGAGTCCAGACTAAGATTAGGATTCACCCCAACCCAAATCGGCAAGGTCGTTGTCTGCATGCGAATGTTCGTTGCGTTGTCATTGACGATTTGATCTACCAATTCGCCATTCACATAAAGTCGCACGCGATTGTTCGCAACCGTTGCAGCCAAGTGTACCCAATTGTCGCCGTGGGCACTGCTGAGAGGCGATGCATCGCTGATGGAGGTGACCGGTTCCGGTGAGACGACATTTGCGATGTATCCGCCGGTACCACGACCGAGAATTTCTCGAGCGCGGAAAGCCGGATACTTGCCGTCTTTCAAATACAACATCCATGCGCCTTCTACGCCTGAGGCTGGTCCGGCGCTTGTACAGACAACGCCAACTTCAGAGCCGGTTGGCTTAATCTCATTGAGATTGACCCACGCTGCGACGGTGAGTTGTGTTGAATTGGAAAACGATCCTGCTGTTCTGAGGTATTGATTGCTTCCATTGAGTTGCACGAAGAAGAGACGACCAAGGACGAAGTCCGTGTCGCTTACATCAACTCGTGCCTGACGTGTACGAACGCTAATCGCGCCACTACTTGCCAATTGTGCAATGCGAATACGAGCTGCTTCAGAACGACTGGGGAAGGTGAGATTGTTTGACCAAATGGTGCGAACGATTTCACGACCATTGGCAGCCAATGCTGCACCTGCTGAGTTGGTAATTGCTGTTGCGTCAATTTCATTAAGGACTGTTGTGCCGTCTTCTGATGCACGACCAAATTCTGAGAACGAAGAACCGCCGTTGAGAGAATAGTCGAAAGCATAAGCAACATTTGCAGTTGCATAGCCGCCTGGTGAAGTGAGGGCACTGCGTTCAAAGTAAATAGGATATCCGCCGGTTACTGATGCGTAGGTTTTATCACGATCGACAACTTCTGAAGGACCGTTGGGATTAAGAACTGTAATACCGATGATGCTGAAGTTCGGAGGATCGCTGAGAGTAACACTTGATTTGATGTCGTTATCTGCAAAGTCGAAAATGACGACTTGTCCGATGCCCGTGCTCGGACTCCACGCGACCTGAGTCATGGAGGTATCGGTCAGACCCGTGGTTACAATGTCGAA
The DNA here is from genome assembly GCA_044228685.1 of Chlorobiota bacterium. Classification (GTDB taxonomy): domain Bacteria; phylum Bacteroidota; class Ignavibacteria; order Kapaibacteriales; family NICIL-2; genus JBBATK01. The sequence goes on along the minus strand of JBGAUL010000002.1, from coordinate 89,436 downwards.
GGTTAATTTTCCAACGAAGCTTCCGCGTCCGTTGCTGTCCGGTACAAGACCGGCAATCGACCCAAACACTTTACGCACTTCCAACGAGAAGTAGCCAACGCCATAAGACTGTGTTGCCAAAGTCTGATAGCCATTGGTTCCGTTGAACGGCGAACTAATGGTTTGGATTGGATTCGCGACGTCGACGTCGAAAACGACGGTGTCGGTTGTGGACGGGGACTGTGTTGCCGCGGGCGACAACTGTTGTGGGTTGTATTGAATCACCAGCGACGATTCACCAAACTTCGGTGTGGTCGCACTGAGTGCTTTCATCCAGATTTCCACCTCGATTTGATCACCGCGACGACGTTGCTGCAAGGTGGCTTTCATCACCTGAGCATGTGCATCAATCATCAAAGCAAGGAGCAGAAACACAACAAACACACTACGAAAGGCAGTGCGTTGCAGAGATGTCCTTAAAGATTTCATAATTCCTCCAACAATCATGAGTACCACGTCCATGTGGATTTCGTATGTGAATAAACAACGTGTATCGCGCTCTGTAGCTGTATTCCGCTCGATGCGGTACACGTCATTGTGGACTTATCGGTCATCACATAGCAGATCTTGAGCCATAATTGCACGATACATGGCTTATTATCGAGACTCAGGGCATTTAGCCACTTGCCTAGGATTAATTCCTACATCATTAAGAATTGACCTGTAAGTCAAGCTCCTACACGCTTTGCGTCTGAGTCTTCGCACAAGAGAGAAGACCTTTTTTCGTCTGCAAAGGGGTTCAATTAGAATTCGCTCGACTTGGCTATGAGTCTTGAGCTATTTTTGAGTTGGGGATGCGATAACCATATGGCAAAGCGGCTCTATCATCAATCAGTTTCGCTTCCGGAAGTTCACGGGAGTGTCGCTGTCGAACACCACGACAAGCGCTGGAAGCGTATCCTCGCTTTTTTCGGACCGGCTTATCTCGTCAGCGTCGGTTATATGGATCCTGGCAACTGGGCAACGGACATCGAAGGCGGTTCTCGATTTGGCTACGCGCTGATTTGGGTTCTGCTGATGTCGAATTTGATGGCGGTTCTGTTGCAGACTTTGTCGGCGCGACTGGGTATTGCCAGCGGACGGGATCTGGCGCAGGCTTGTCGTGACAACTACCCGCGTCCTGTTGCTCTCGCACTATGGTTCCTTTGTGAAATCGCTATCGCCGCTTGCGACCTGGCCGAAGTCTTGGGTACAGCCATTGGTCTGAATCTGCTCTTTCATATCCCGATGTTGGTCGGTATCCTCATTACCGCAGTCGACTCGGTTATCCTGCTCGGAATTCAAAATCTAGGTGTTCGAAAGTTTGAAGCCTTTATTCTGTCGTTAGTCTTCACCGTCGGACTCTGCTTTGTCTACGAACTCTTTTTGGCCGCGCCTTCGGTCCCTCTGATCTTTAATGGTTTTGTCCCGACTCTGCCTCCTGAAGCTCTGTACGTCGCAATCGGAATCATCGGCGCGACGGTAATGCCGCACAATCTCTATCTGCACTCCGCTCTTGTTCAAACTCGGTCCTTTGCTTCAGACACAGAAGGCAAGCGCAGCGCAGCGCGTTTCAATTTGCTCGATACTTCGATCGCTCTCAATGCTGCCTTCTTTGTCAATGCTGCAATTCTGATTCTGGCGGCATCTGTCTTCTTCAAGAACAACGTCGTTGTCACGCAACTACAACAAGCCCACGAGCTCTTGCAACCCATGCTCGGCAACAAGTTTGCGGCTGTGGCATTTGCGCTGGCATTGTTGGCTGCAGGACAGTCTTCGACCTTGACCGGTACGCTCGCCGGACAAATCGTCATGGAAGGCTTTTTGAATTTTAAGATGCGACCCTTCTTGCGTCGTCTCGTCACTCGTCTCATCGCCATCGTTCCGGCGGTCATTGTCCTCTCAACAGCAGGTGACAACGGCACCTATTCGTTGCTCCTGCTCTCGCAAGTTCTGCTCAGTATGCAGTTGCCGTTCGCGGTTATTCCTTTGATTCACTTCACCAGCGATCACAGCATCATGGGTGCTTTGCGCAACAAAGTATGGGTGCAGATTCTGGCGTGGATCACGGCGGTGATCATCGTTGTGCTGAATCTTCGTTTGGCAGCGACGACTATTCAAGACTGGATTGCAAGCTCTGCGGAACCAACGGTAGTTATGATGATTGTATATCCGGTGGCTTTGGCTTTACTAGCCTTGCTGGTGTATGTCAGTATTCAGCCATTCCTTCGTCGCAGTAGACGTGGTCGTATAACACCCTCGTGGGAGAGCGTACTTGCCGATCTCGGTGATGCGGCCTCTATTAGCACCGGGACGCGTTATAGTCGTGTCGCAGCCGCTATTGCCCACGACGACCGAGACAGCGCTGTGCTACGTCATGCTATTGCCCTTTGTCGCGCACACCAAGCTGAGCTCATTCTTGTGCACGTTGTTGAAGGAGCAGTTGGATCAGTCTTTGGCAATCAAACCTTTGATGCAGAGACGCGACATGATGAAGAGTATATCATGCAGCTCGAATCACGTTTACGTGAGTTACAGATTCGCTGTCATGCTGAACTTGGCTACGGTAGCGCACCACGCGAGATTATCCGTATCGTCAACGAACTCTCTGTTGATGCAATTGTGATGGGAAGTCATGGTCACCGCGGCATCAAAGATCTCATCTTCGGCGCTACTATCTCTCCTGTACGCCACGCCTTAAAGATTCCCGTCTTAGTCGTGTGATTTAATCGCAGAGCGAGAAAGCAATTCTTTGTATACCATTCTTCGCAGGAATTTCCATAAAGTATGTACCGCGACTTAAGCGACTGCAATCGAGCGTTTGTTCAAGTGCATTTGCTTCTAAGCTCTGCCGCAGTATGACTTGTCCAAGAGTGTTCAATACCGTGCATGTATAGGTGTCGCTTGCGACCTCACGCAGACGAAAGCGTAATTGCGATGACGACGAAAGTGACTGCATGATGATCGCGGGTGATGGGTTGTCGTTTGTTTCGACATCGCTGACGCTAAAGACTCCGCGCCGCATGCGTACAGTACCGGTGCCGTTGTCCTGATAAACCACATAGACCTTGCCATTGCCAACGCACACATCAGCGTTTACCATTGCTGTTATGCCGGAGTTGGCGACGGTTATTGGAGATGAAGATCGACCTGCGTGTACATCAGGACTAAAGCACATCATGATTGATGAGTTTGACGCTGTACCTTGAACCCAGACTTCTGCGAGAGTATTGCCGAATGAAGAAACGCGCGGATAATTCTGCGAAGTGATTGAGCTCGAGGTTGTAATGATCTTCGTTGATTTCGAAGATTGTTCTGTGCTGATACAATTGACGTTGTGATAGACGTAGTCGGGGCCGCTAGCCGCGCTTGTAAATACCGAGTAGAGAGAGTCGCCGATGATCGTTCCGCTAGGACCGGTTGCCGGACAAGCATTAATCATCCAACCTTGCTGATCGACAGAGAGACCCTTGCTGAAATTCTGTCCACCGTTGTGTGAGATACCAACCCAGGTATCTCTCAAGTTGTTCAAGTTGTCGCGATAGAGCATGGCGATGTCGCCTGTGGCACTGCAACGAACTGTGCCCGGACAGCAATCGCACACGGTCCCACCGGAAAAGCCGCTCGCCAAGACGTCAGGTTTCCAGCTCATACCAAAGTCGGTTGAACGACATACCGCCCAACGTGAGCGAGTATAATCCGAATTGAACTTCATGAAGGCAACGATGGGTTGTCCGTTGGCGTCAATTCCTACAGCAGGGAATCGCGACAGACTGTCGGCGATGTTCTCAACTGGAACGGGATTTGAAAAGCTCCGTCCACCATCAACCGATCGCACACAATACACGTGATTCTTCTCTTCCGGCGTTTGCTTGTAGACGATGTACATCGTATCGCCACGCGCGGCAATGTCAGGTCCGGCCCATGATTCGTAAAATGCCGGAGTCATGACGCTATTAGCAAGTATCGGAGAAGCGAATGCCGTTCCGTTCCAGCGCGAAACCAGAATACGGTTCGTCCCTTGATGTCCAAACATGACTACAGGATTGCCCTGCGCATCCAGCACAACTCGCGGATGAAGATTACCCGATGATGCCGCTGCCACATCGACCGGATTGGACCAGGTCACGTCGTTCTGTGCGTGTAGGGTTGAGCATAGAACTAAGGCAACGAAGAGTGTAACGAGGTTGAAATTTTTCATCGGTTGAATTGGTGAGATACTATAAATACTGTACTCTGAACTGTTGAATCATGAGCGCGAAGAAGCAAACAATACAAGCCATCACTCAACTGGCTAGCGCAATGAATGACGACAGAGCTTCTTGATGCGTCGAATGCTAGATCATCACGACTAATGGTTGAGTTTGTGTTGCCATGAAGATCAACGATGCTCACACTCTGCAGTGATTGAATCAGCGCGTTTGGAATGTGACAATGGATGTCTGTGTTGACAGGCATTGGGTAGACCTGCAATGCGTCTGAGCTCGGATTCACTAGCATCTCATCATCGACACCGACTGTTGGTTCAACTACTGCGAATGATCCCATCATGCCGTCATCTTCGTGGTGCAGCATATGACAGTGATACATGTAAGGCACTGATGCATTGGTGTAATCTTCGAAGCGTGTGATGAAGCGAAGTCGCTGTTGGGGCATGACAAGCACAACGTCCTTAGGACCAGCCTCAGCCGAGTCAACAATGCCTGATGTTTTATCTAAAACATACACGTGTTGATTGTGAATGTGAAAAGGATGTGCAACCAGAGTTGAATTGATTAATGTCCAGATCTCGACGTCGCCAAGACGACACACTTGATTGATCGTGTCCATATTGAAATGACTTCCGTTGATGACGAATGGTCCTTCAACCATCTTCTGCATCGACATCGTCTCCGGACTAAACTCAAGTGTTCTTTGAACATCAACTTCGCCGAGGCTTGGTCGGTTGTCAGCTACGAGTGTCGTGGGAATTGTGCTGAGTCCATTAGTAGTTTTCTCCTGCACCTCGATTCTCAACACGTCAAAGTCATGACCGTTGAGCGCATTCTTATCATAATCCGGAAGTGAACTCATGCCCATGCCTACCTGTGGTGAACCATAGATGCCATTAGTCATTTGAGTTCCGTAGTTGCGCAAACTGAAACTTGTGTTCTGTTGATTGCTACAATTCACCAACAACTCAACACGTTCACCGGGTGCAATGAGAATGCGTGTGCGGGAAACAGGAAGAGGAAGCAAGCCGTCGTCGTTGCCAATAACAGAAAACGAACGGTTGTCAGAAAAACCCAAGTAGTATGATCGCATCGACGAGCCGTTGAGCAGGCGCAGACGAAGAACTTGCGCAGGTGCGTGCAAGACCGGTCGCTGCGTTCCATTCACCAAGAGCATGGTATCCATATCCGACGCAATTGCGATTTGTCCCAACTCATCGAAAGCTTTGGTTTGAATGACCACCGGTATGTCATCGATGCCGTACTCGCGTGGTAAAGCAAGTGCCTGTTCGAGTGAATCACGCACGATAATCATACCTGCAATGCCTTTGGAAACCTGCAGCTCAGTTTTGCCTTCGCCGTGTGGATGATACCAGTAGGTAGCTGCAGCGTTTTTGACGATGAAAGATGGCGTCCAGGAATCGTTGTTTTTAATGAGTTGCATCGGACCGCCATCGCACACTGCCGGTAGGTGCAGTCCGTGCCAGTGCATGGTTGTCGAAGTGCCGAGATGATTTACGACACGAAGCCAGACGCTGTCGCCGCGATTCATCATCAGCGTCGGACCCAAGAACGCGCCGTTGACTCCGTAGGTTGGAGTTTGGATACCCGACATAAACTCACGTGTACCCGTTTGAACTTCTAAATCAAAGTGAGGTCCGGCAAGTGCAGGAGGAATAAGCAGCTCATTGTATTGCGCAGAGCTGTCGATTGCACCGAGCAAAAAAAACAGTGAGCATACACATGCACACTGTCTGAAAAAGGAAAGGCACTTCATAAAAACTCCTAGTGAGAAACGAGCACAGTGCAACGCTGTCGACGACCATGGTTATTGAGTATGAGTACATACACGCCATTCTCCAAACCCTGAAGCGGAAGCTCAGCTTGGTTGGCAGCATAATTCCATTCGAAGTCTGCACTGTGTCGAACGATTTGTCCTTGCATGTTTGCCAGTGTGCATTCAGCATCCTGACTCAATTCTTCATTCCAATGAAATCGAATGCGATCGGTGGCGGGCTGCGGACTTACGCTGAAGTTCGTCGCATTCTCATCACTCACATCCGACAAATTGTATAAGGTCTTGATTGCATCGCCGATTGCCTGCTCATCACCCGATGAAAAGCCGATATCGGTAAACAGCACTTTGTGATCTTTTCCGCCAACGACGACTACCGTCGGCATGCCAAAACCGCCGTAGTATGCAACCTGACTAGCACCCGAATCAAAGGGAACTGCTTGCAGTGAATTGGTGTTGATGAAGTTCGATGCCGTTTCACAACTATAACCATTGGTGTAGGCCAGCATGTAAAAACGGATCTTACCCGGAATCTGCTTTTCGAGTGAATTGATCACCGGTTGGATTTTACGAGCTGCATTGAGACACGAGCTGCAGGTCATGAAATACTCGAGGATCACGACGTTGCCTGAGTCCAACTCGGCAAAGAGATTGTGCTCCTGACCTGTGCAATCCTTGCGTATAAAATTCATGGCCGTCGTCTGATCTGCCTTCATCGGCACCATCAGAATCACAGCCAACAAACAGAGTATAAATGCCTTCATTGAATGAATGTTTTGTGATAGACTAAGTTCTTTGCGAATAGCAGCTTAGCAGTACGCGTTGATCAGAGTTGATTGACGCGAAAAGCGGTCTCTGCAGACTGAGCAATCTCAGAATCTTTATCGACATTGTGTGTACAGTATTCACTCTGCTGTGTACACAATTGAACAGTCAATATGCTCGGCGTATTGACAACAATACTTAAGCTCAACACAATAACCCTTTAATGCCCTTTAGGGTTCAATATCAAGTCCAAAAAACCAATTGCGTTCGGCCGCTGGATAGAATTCAGCTCCGTTGGCTCCGGCAGCATAGAGTTTGTTTGTGAGGTTGTTGCAGCTGACGCGAAGACGAAGCGTGTTGAGCGAGAAGATGTTGTGGAACTCATATTGGAGCGATGCATTGAGTACAACGACGGGATCGATCACGTTGTCGTTGTAGCTGATATCACCAGGCGACAATGCTCTGTACTCTTTTAGGCGAGTGCCAAAATTGTCCGAGTACATTGTGCCAATGCTCTTCACTGTCAGGTTGATACTCGCATTGTCGATCTTGAACATGGTCTGAAGATTCGCCATCACATCCGGAAAACCGGAGACGGGATTATTCGCCAAGTCAAATGTGCTTGTGGAAGCCGCGTAAGAATATTCAATAATGCGATTGCGACTCAGCGTTGCATTAGCGCTGAAGCTGAGTGAGGAATTTGAAGCCTGCCATGCAAGCCAGGAAGCTTGGGCTTCGAGACCCATATGACGCGTACGTGGGGCGTTTCCGGTGATAGGATTACCGAAGATATCGCGACGACCATTCTTCACGAGTTCGTCCTTGAAGTCCATGTAATAGAAAGTAACTGCAAGCTGCAGATCAGTGAGTTGCGCTTTCCATCCGAGTTCGAGATCGAGCATGGACTCGGGTTTGACGAGTGGCTTGGAGAAGTCGAAACGACCGCTCGCACTGTCGCGAGCAAAAAATGGAATCGCGTTGGTATCGAGTCCGTCGATGCTATAGAGGTTCGCCATGCGAGGCTCACGCGAAGTCTGAGCAGCAGAGAAGTAGAAGCTATGTTTATCGCTTGCTTGCCACATCAATCCAAGACGAGGATTGAAGAAGTTGTAGGCAAGTGAAAAGATTTGTCCGCCGTTGCCCACGCTTGCACCGGAGTTGCTGAGATAGCTCGTTGCGACCAAGCCTTGTCGTTCGTTGCTGACGCCATAGGTCGTATGAACATACTGACAATCCACGCTGGCTGTGAGACGATCACTGATGCGGTACTGTTCGCGAGCAAACACAGAATTGATGTCGCGTTCACCATTGTAGGAATAAATGCGGAAGTCAGGATCAAATCCGCTTGGCAGCTGTTCTGCGTAGGCAATGTTGCCCCAGTGCTCGGAGCGGTGCGAGCGAATCTCGGCACCGACGAGCAGTTCACCATCTGTATGACGAATTCTCAGATTCGGAATCCATCCGAGTTGACGATTGGATACCCAGGCACGAATGAGACTATTACCCGGTGACGAGATAGAGTCTGAACCACCATAGCGCGATGTCAAGCGAAGAGTTCGCGCATCAGCCCACGATCCATCGTAGTCGAAGTAGCCTCGTCCGGTGTACAGAAAGAGTGTTGACGAGAGCGTGATTGAAGAACTCAATGCAACACTGCCTAAGACTTCGACGTGAGGTTGAGAGAATTGTTCTTGCTCGGATTGACGACGTGGTGCGGCATAGCCGACGGTGTCGCCCGTAGCGTTGTATTCCCAATAATTGAAATTCAATCGACGCAGAGCCGGATCGCTTATGTAGGACTTTGGCAAGCCGGTGTAGGCAAGACCATCGCTGATGGGTCCGCCGAATACATTGACTTGTACGCTAACATTATCATCAAAACGACCTGCACTCACGAAAAAGGAATTCAGCTCTGCCCATGAGTTGTCGCGATAGCCACGTGATTGTATTTGTGAGATGCGAGTATAAAAAGCAAAGTGATCATCAGTTAGACCCGAGCAATACTCAAACGACGCCTTGGATGTCGCCAGAGTTGAACGTTCGTCGAGTGCGGCGTTGAGACCGGGAGCCGCATGCTCCTGCAGTCCAATTCCACTCGTCACACGCGCGAACTTTCGCTGCATGATATTCACCGTATTGATGTTGATAGAACCACCAATAGCAGCCGCGCCATAATTCACCAAGCCGGCACCGCGCTGCACTTGGATGTTGTCTGCCGATGCCACCAAATCAGGAAAGTCAATCCAATACACATTGTGATCCTCGGGATCATTCTGCGGAATACCATTTACAAGAACGGCGATGCGACGTTGGTCGAAGCCGCGCATGGTGAGATAGGAGTAACCAATTCCATTGGCGTTTTCCGAGTAGAACACCGACGATGGCAGATCGGAAAGTAGCTGAGGCAAGTCACCAACCGTGTGCTTCTGTAGAATTGCGCTGCGATTGATCTCGTTGAAGGTCACCGGTGAGGTGATCGCATCAGCACGGGTTGCATTAACCACCACCTCTTGCGTGCGGTAGTTGGCAGTGTCTTTTTGCGCTGTCTTTTGAGCATGAGTGGAACTCGTGCAGACAACAAGGCCGAGCGCCATGAAGACGACAAGGAGACGGAGTTTGGACAGAGAAGAAAGGACTGTAAGCATAGAGCATCTTGAAAAGTGATACAAGAAGCTCCGAGGGTTTGGAGAGAAGCGGAATAGACCGCATACCGTTTTCCTTCGCCAGCATTATCTGGATCAGGTTCCAAGAGTATCATCTCAGCGCCGGGATTCATTCAATTGTCCCGGAGCACCTCTAACGGAGCACTGCAAGTTACGAAGGGATAATAATCCAAGCACGAGAACGACGAAACGACTGAACAAGGCTATAGTCGTTTTGAATCAATGAGATAAAGTTCCTGAATCACACCAACTGAACATCTCGCGTAACACTGCGCTTACACTTCGGTAATGCACGCCTCACAGTAGCGCAATACTCGGCCAATAGTTTTGAAGACACCAACGAACGGGTCTTTCGTGCATCGTTTAACGACCCGATTTGGCTTAGAACGCAAAACTCATGTATCACTTATTTGCTTCCTTTATGAAGAACTGTCGCCGATGCGGAATATGGATCGTGTTATCCATCCTCGTCATGACCACTGTGCTGCCTGCACAGATCGTCAAGCTCAAAGATTACACTAACTACAAGTCGGCTCCGATTGGAAGCTATCAAGGCATCCCGGTCCGCGAAGGTGGCTTCTCGGGATTGACGGTGATTCCGGGAACGAATGGTAAAGAGTATTGGACGGTTTCGGATCGCGGTCCCAATATCGATTGCGGAAGCGCGAATCCTGCAGCATGTCCGATGCAATACGACAAGCTCTATGCTTTTCCGAACTACGGACCAAAGATTCATCGCATCAGAGTTAATGGTGACTCCGTGCAAATTCTCCAGACTATTCCTATTCGTCGTCCGGGTGGAACGCCGGCAACCGGATTACTTCTTCCAACCGGCTTAGGAACACTGCCAACAGAAAACGCTTCATTCGACACCGTCATGAACTGCGCCAACTTCGCATCCAAGCTCGTGTCGAAGGATGCCTGGGGTATTGACTCCGAGGGACTCCTCGTTGATCGCGATGGAAACTTCTGGGTTTGCGAAGAAGGCGGAGCAAGCATCTGGAAGATCAATCCGAATGGCTACGTTCTCAAACGCTACACACCCTATGCAAACGTTGCAGGCGCACAGCCTGAAGATGTCGCCATCGATACCGTCTTCGGATACCGCAAAAACAACCGTGGATTTGAAGGCATCTGCATGACGCCTAATGGAAAAATCTACGCCTTTATTCAGAGTCCAATTCTCTTCCCAACTCAATCAGTTGGCGAAGCTTCACGCATACACCGCATTCTTGAAATTGATCCTTCAACCAATGCAATGCGCATGCTTGCATATCTGAATGATGGGGTTATTGGATCGGGTTCGAATTCAATCAGACTTCGCGACTGGAAGTTGGGTGATGCAGCGGCAATCAACGACAGCACCATGCTCATTCTTGAGGCTGCAGCTCGCGGTACTACCGACATCAAGCGCATGTACCTCGTCAATATCAATGGCGCAACTGCAGTGCATTCAGGTTTGTATGGAACTGTCACACTTGAAGGTTTGGTTGACTCAACCGGTCTAGCAAACAACGGTATTGTACCGGTTCGCAAAACCTTGTTTATGGATTTGCTTGCGTCCGGTTGGCCATCAGCCTATGATAAAGCAGAAGGTTTGACGATTTTGAACGACAGTACAATTGCGATTTGCAACGACAACGATTACGGTGTAGTGTCGCTTCCGGCAAATGGCATTGCGACCGCTACAAATCTCCCATGTCACCTTGTAACTTTTGGTCTTCAAGGATCCAAGAAACTCGTTGGCTACACACCGCCACCGGCAACTCCGGTCGCGAATGTAGTTCCAGGTCTTGACTACTCTTTCGTCGTGTTGGGTTGCAATCGCGTTGAAGACGTCGACAGTGTTGGCAATCCTTCAACTGCTAACGTGTATCAACTCAATCGTGTATTCAGCGAAGTAGCTGCAATGAATCCACTTCCACGCTATCTCTTCTTCGCAGGCGATATGGTCTTGGGATACGAAGCAGACACCGTCAAGTTGGCAAACCAACTCACAGCATGGTTGGGTCTCTACAAAGCGCATCCAATCTCAAAGTTGCCAATCACACTTGTCGCTATTCCGGGTAATCACGAAACGCAGAACAAAGCGGCAGGTAAGAAGTCATTTGTTGCTGCTGAACGCACCTTCCAACGTGTGATGTACGATTATCTGCAAGGCAATAATGGTCCACGCATCACAGGCTTGTTGCCAGGCACCGATTCCCTCACAACAGATCAATCAAAGCTGAGTTATTCATTTGATTACAAGAACGATCACTTTGTGATCTTGAATACCGATCCTGTTGGCCGTGACAACATTGCTTCATACAAGTGGGCGAGCGCGGATGTGGCGGCAGCACGTGCAGCCGGAGTACGTCACGTGTTTGCAGTAGGACACAAGCCAGCCTACACAGGACACTTCAAAACGACGGCAGATGGCTTGGAAACAATTCCCGCGCAGCGCGATAGTCTGTGGTCGATGTTTGAAGCACAACAAGTTGATGCCTTCTTCTCAGCGCACGTTCACTGTGCAGACAGCATCCAGCCTCATGCAGGTAAAACATGGCAAGTAATTGCCGGTAATGGTGGCTCACTCGTTGAAGCACTCTTTCAAAATCCACCGAATGCATATTTCGGTTATGTGCATGTGAAAGTGTATTCGTCGAATCGGGTGAATGTTACTTCGCTCGGACGAGATGCAGTCATGACAGCAGCTGCCTATCAGAATGCGACGCCGAATAATCCAACTACTGTTCGTGCTAGCTATGACATCAACATCAATCCAAGCATTGATCATACACCGCGCGCAAACACGAATGATATTGGTCCTTTCACTGTTGTTGCGACAATCAAAGACAACATCGCAGTTACAGCTGCTCAATTGAATTACTTCGTGAATGGCGTTGCGCAAACGCCGCTTCAACCAACGATAAGTGGTACGACCTACACCTTCCGTATTCCGGCGCAGGCTGGCAGCGGTGTGATTGAGTATAACATCCAAGCAAACGATGCATCCTTGATCAAGATTTACTCAAGCGGTGCTGCGAATCAGTATCATCGCTTCGAGTATGGGTTTTCGCTTGTGACGGGATTGTCGAGTACGCGCACGCCGTACCTGAGTCCTGTCGCTAATGGCGTGAAATTCACTTCATTGATGAGCGCTACTGATACCGCCTCAAATGGCTATCGAATGGTTGGTATACCGGATGGATTGGGAGCGTTTGATAACAATGACGGAACGTTTACTGTTCTCATGAATCACGAGATCGGCTCTGGACTAGGTGTTGCACGTGCTCACGGAAGCAATGGTGCATTCGTCTCGAAATTGATCATTAACAAGACGGATATGAGTGTCGTTAGTGGACAAGATCTCATCCGCAGTGTCTATCTCTGGTCTGCTGGCACCTATACAAAAGTCACCGCATCATCACCATCCGCAGCTGCTAGTTTCAATCGCTTTTGTTCAGCTGACTTGCCTCCGGTTAATGCATTCTATAATCCATTGACCGGTCTTGGAACTCAAGAGAGATTGTTTATGAATGGCGAAGAAGCAGGTGACAATGGTCGACTCTTTGCGCATATAGCGACAGGTATCAATGCCGGTACTTCATATGAACTCCCGTCGCTCGGAAAATTCAGCTGCGAGAATCTGCTGGCAAGACCTGTTCAGGGCGACAAAACGGTAGTCGTTGGTTTGGATGATAGTACTCCGGGTCAGGTTTATTTCTACATCGGCACAAAAGTGTCGGTAGGAAACGAGATTGATAAAGCAGGACTGTCAAACGGAAAGCTCTACGGTGTAGCAGTTAGCGGTTTGGCGGCTGAAAACACAAGCACTCCTCCGGCTGCAAATACTGTCTTCAGTCTCATTGATCTCGGCAATGTTCGTGACTCGAGTGGTACCGGACTAAACACCCTAAGCAACGCAAAAGGTGTAACGACATTTCTGCGTCCGGAAGATGGAGCATGGGATCCTCAGAATCCAGCTGATTTCTACTTCAACACAACAAATAGCTTTAGTGCGCCGAGTCGCGTATATCGTCTTCGTTTTTCAAACATTCAGCAACCGGAATTAGGTGGAACAATTACCGCAGTTATTGATGGCACAGAAGGCGTGCGAATGCTTGACAACATGTGCATTGACAACAGTGGTCACATCCTTCTTCAAGAAGACGTTGGCAACAATTCACATAACGGAAAAGTATGGCAGTACACCATTGCAACTGACTCCTTGAAACTCATTGCTCAGCATGATACCACGCGATTCATCCTTGGAGGTTCGCAATACTTGACACAAGACGAGGAATCTTCAGGAATCATCGACGTTCAGAGCATTTTAGGCCCGGGTAAGTTTCTACTCGTGGATCAAGCTCACTATCCAATCGCCGGAGAAGTGTACGAAGGCGGACAGTTGTTGCTCATGACGAATCCCGATTCGTACAACGGTGCCTTAGGAGCCGGTCCCAATTCATCGCAGTCGCCATATTTAACTCCGATTGCAAGTGGTGTTAAGTTCGGCTCTATTCTTAGCACACCGGACGTCGTGAATGGCTACAAAATGGTCGGTATTCCCGACGGATTAGGTGCATTCGATAACAATGATGGAACTTTCACGCTGCTTATGAATCATGAGATTCCATCAGGCAGTGGCATCAATCGTGCCCATGGAAGCAATGGCGCCTTTGTTTCCAAATGGCGTATCAACAAGAGCGACATGCGTGTTATCAGTGGTGGAGATTTGATTCGCACTGTAAACATGTGGAATGGAAAGGGCTTTACCACATATAACGCATTCAACGCCTCAACTCTGACGAGCTTCAATCGCTTCTGTTCAGCTGATTTACCTGCAGCCAATGCACTGTTCAACACAGCAAGTGGTCGAGGAACAACAGAGCGAATCTTCTTCAACGGAGAAGAAGCAGGTGATAACGGACGACTCTTCGCACATATCGTGACGGGATCTTTCGCAGGTGTGAGTTATGAGTTGCCATGGTTGGGCAAGTTCAGTTGTGAAAATGTGGTAGCACGTCCGATGTCAAGTGACAAGACTGTTGTTGCTGCGATGGATGACACAACTCCTGGTCAAGTATACTTCTACATCGGTTCAAAAACAACAGAAGGTTTGGAAATCGATAAAGCGGGTCTAACCAACGGACGTCTTTATGGCGTTGCCGTTGACGGATTGGCTAATGAATCAAGTACAGGTATTCCTGCAGCAAACACAAACTTCCGTCTTGTTGATCTCGGCAATGTCCGCGATTCAAGCGGTACAGCACTCAATGCATTGAGCAATGCGAAAGGCGTCACGAATTTTCTTCGTCCTGAAGATGGTGCATGGGATCCAGCGAACCCTCGCGATATGTACTTCGTTACGACCAACTCCTTTACGAGCCCCAGCCGTTTGTGGCGCCTTCGCTTTTTGAATCCTGAAAGTCCGGAAGCAGGCGGAACAATCACCGCAGTTCTTGACGGAACAGAAGGAGTCAAAATGCTCGACAACATGACTATAGACAACTACGGCCATATTATTCTTCAGGAAGACGTGGGTAACAATGCTCACATCGGAAAAGTTTGGCAATACACAATTGCAACAGACTCACTCAAGCTACTTGGTCAACACGACACACTGCGCTTCATTACAGGTGCACCAAACTACTTGACACAAGATGAGGAAGCTTCCGGCGTTATTGATGCGCAGTCAATCTTAGGACCCGGGTATTTCTTGATGGTTGACCAAGCTCACTATAGCATCCCGGGTGATGCGTATGAAGGCGGTCAATTGTTGACGATGTTCAATCCGGATACGTACAATGCTGCGATGGGTGCCGGACCGAGTTCATCTCAGTCGCCATACTTAACACCAGTCGCGCCAGGTGTTCGTTTTACATCTCTCCTGTCCGTCGGTGATGTCGCTCGCAATGGATATGCAATGTCCGGCTTGCCAGATGGTTTAGGTGCCTTTGACAATGGAAACGGTACATTCACATTGCTCGTGAATCATGAAATCGGAGCGAATGCCGGCGTAGTGCGAGCGCACGGAAGCAATAGCGCTTTTGTCTCAAAGTGGGTCATCAACAACAGCGACTTGAGTATCGTTAGTGGCGCTGACCTGATTCGTAATGTGAAATTGTGGAACGGCAGTACTTACGTTACTTACAATTCTTCGAATCCTTCATCACTTGCAACTTTTGTTCGTTTTTGCTCTGCCGATTTGCCACCGGTCTCGGCTTTCTACAACGCAGCAAGTGGTCTTGGTACTCAAGAACGTTTGTTCATGAACGGTGAAGAGTCCGGTGACAATGGTCGTATGTTCGCACACATTGCAAGCGGTACTAACGCTGGTACGTCCTATGAACTGCCTTGGTTAGGCAAGTACAGTTGTGAAAACCTGCTAGCTTCACCTGTCCAAAGTGACAAAACGGTTGTTGCCGGTTTAGATGATTCGACACCGGGTCAGGTGTATTTCTATGTCGGTACTAAAACAAACAGCGGTACAGAAATTGACAAAGCCGGCCTTAGCAACGGCCGTCTCTATGGCGTTGCTGTCTCCGGAATGAGCACTGAAGTCAGCGCGACCTTTCCTACAGCGAATACGGCGTTTAGTCTCGTCGATCTCGGCGTCGTTAGGGATTCGAGTGGAACTGCGCTCAATGCTCTTAGCAATCAGAAGGCTGTAACAACCTTCCTTCGTCCTGAAGACGGATCATGGGATCCTTCAAGTCCATCTGACTTCTACTTCAACACAACCAACAGCTTCACGGGTCCGAGCCGTGTGTGGCGCTTGCGTTTCACCGATCCGAAGCAACCTGAACTTGGTGGTACCATTAGTGTGATTCTCAATGGTACCGAAGGTATCCGCATGTTGGATAACATGACCATTGATAAGTACGGTCATTTGTTATTGCAAGAAGATGTTGGCAACAACGTACACAACGGTAAGATCTGGCAGTACACTCTTGCGACCTCCACACTGACGCTCTTGGCTCAGCATGATTCGACACGATTTGAACTTGGTGGTTCGCGCTTCCTAACGTTGGACGAAGAATCTTCCGGTGTAATCGACATGCAGAGCATTCTAGGCCCAGGCTACTTCCTCACTTCAGATCAGGCTCACTATGCAATTCCTGGTTCGGCTGTTGAAGGTGGTCAGCTGTTGCTCATGTACAACCCAAGCACCTTCGCTTCAAGTGCTGAGATAAGCGTCAAAGCCAACAATCTCGAGATCGTTCGCAACGACAACAATCCAACACCACTCAATAACACCGACTTCGGTACAGTTGCATTGACCAAGTCGTCAACACGCACCTACACTATTTACAACACCGGTGGTGCCGACTTGGTGATCAACAACATCACATTTGCCGGTGCAAATCCAACCGACTTTATCGTCGATGGAACACAGACCTTCCCAATGAAGATCAATGGCAATGGCTATCGTCAAGTTGTGATCCGATTCAATCCAACAGATGTTGGAACACGTTCAGCAACTATGACCATCTTGAGCAATGACTACGATGAAAGCAGCTACAGCTTTGCAATCAAAGGCAACGCGTACTACAGAACAATCGTAGCCAAGGGTAACAACTTTGTTATTGAGAGCGGTTCACAGCGCGCTATCAGCACCAACAACACCGACTTCGGTACGATTGGTGTGGGCAAGCAAGTAACACACAGCTTTATGGTCTTTAATAGTGGTGCAAGCGATTTGTCGCTGACAGCACTGAGTCTATTAAACAACGATGGTAGTTTCAGCATCGAGTCAACGCTGAGATTGCCACAAACTATCAAGCCGCACACTTCGGTACCGTTCTCGGTTAGCTTTAATCCAAAGGCCCCGGGTGCTTCATCTGCAACTCTTCAAATTCAAAGCGACGCAATCGATTATCCGACATACAGCTTCGTGCTAAGTGGATCGGCAATCATCGTCAAGCCGGTACTTGTTGTTTCGGGTAATGGTCAGACGATTGCAAGTGGTGATCTTCAACCATCACCTTCCGACAACACCGACTTCGGCACTTTGAGATTAGGTGTGCACAAGGTGCTCGATTTCTCGATTACAAATACAGGAAATGATAGTTTGAGTATTGCAGGTGTGAGTATCGAAGGACCGCAAGCAGGCGACTTCTTGTTGGGCCCACAACCTGTGTTCCCATACATCATTGCCATGGGAGGTCGCGAGGATCTCAGTATTCGCTTCGCCCCGGTTGCAGCTGGTCTGCGCACAGCACGCGTGGTTGTTCGTAGCAGCGATACTCAACATGCCGACTACAGCTTTGCTATCCAAGGTCGTGGTGAGGAAATCAACGATGTAGCTCTCGACGAGCAAACGCAGATTCGCATCGTTCCTCAACCTGCCATCGATCGCGCAGAACTAAGCTTCTCACTTGATGTGGCTTCTAAAGTTGAATTGCGTCTGTATGACAATAGTGGCTCAGAAGTACTGCGTCACTCATATGGTGAAATCAACGCAGGAACTCAGCATCTGAATCTCCCGACATCAGAACTCTCAGCAGGTGTATATACACTACAACTGATGTGCGGAACTGAAGTTCGTAGAGTGCAATTGGTGATTATGCACTGATAAAAATAGAGTGTTGGTCAGTCCTCGATCGAGGTCGTCATACTGGTTATGGCGACCTCGATTTCGTTTTCACTCACCCAACGCCAAGCGTCCTCGGGTCTGGGCATATAGCATTGATCTCGTTTGCCGAAGAGTGAGTAGCGAGAAGCCGCAATGCGACGATAGACAAAGTCGCGAAGAAATCGAGGTAGGAAGCGCACAGCTCGAAGAAGATTCCACGGAGACCGCAGCTCTTGTGCTATGCGGATAGCAGCAGAGGATTCGACTAACAGTTTCGCATCCGCAATGACGAGAATAGAATCCGGCAATGTTGCTTGACCTGTGTGCCGGAGCAGACGCGCGCGCAGTTCACCGCTTAGCGAGGCAAAGCGACAATAACTTCGCGCATCGCGCCGCATAATCCACTGCACGGCGGCACTGCAGAGCACGCAAACATCATCGAAGATGATAATGATATCGTGTTCGGGATCGTGCTGTGTAGTGGAAGGCTTGACGTCGTTCATCCAACAAATCTACTCAGTTCCTGGTCCCAAGAATGGCTTGGAGTTGCTGGAGCTTGAGTTGCATCAGTGCTTTATCAGCCGGAGTGCGCGCTAAGCGCAAGGCGTGTTGATAGTGTTCGATTGCACGTTCCGGTTCGACGTGTAGATACAGACTCGCCAGGAGACTGTGGTAGAAGTGATTGTCGAGGAGCTGGAGTTTTTCTGCTTCTTGAATTGCCTCTGCAGTGCCGCGGGCTTTGGACAGTGCGTAGGTACGATTTAGTGCTGCGATAGGAGAGTATTCAAGCTGTAACAGACGATTGTAGAGTTGCAGAATATTCTCCCATTTGTCTTCGTGCAATTGCTTGCGTGTGTGCCAGTAGGCAATAGCGGCTTCGATGTGAAATTTGGAGAGTTGTTGTCCTGAGGATGCACGCTCCAGATAATACTCACCTTTGCGAATCAATTCATCATTCCACAAACGTGGATCTTGGTCCTCGTATAACACAACTTCGCCAGCCGAATTCATGCGCGCTTCAAATCGCGAGGAATGAAAGCACATGAGTGAGAGTAGAGCGTTGGCTTGCGGTGTGTCGGTGAGCGGATTCTCGACCAGCATGAGATTCAGTCGCATGGCTTCCAAACACAAGTCTTTGCGCAAGGTGCTGTCGCTTGCTGATGGAGAGGATGAATAATATCCTTCCGAGAACAGCAGATACAAAGTCGTGACCACTGCTTCCATACGCGTGTTTAGTTCCTCGGCAGAGGGTAGTTCGAGCGTGATCTGTTCGTCGCGAAGACGTTGTTTGGCGCGCGTCAGACGCTTGTACACCACATCGCGCGAACTCAGAAAAGCTTCGGCGATTTCGTCAGTGCCAAAGCCGCAGAGGATGTTGAGCGCCAGACTGATTTGAGATTCCGTGGAGATGGCTGGATGACAGATCGCAAACATCATTTGCAACTGACTATCGTTGATGTTGCGAGCAGACAAATCCAGCTCCGGCATTTCGTGGTGCAGAGTTTCGGGTTGTAGTTCGTGTTGTAGTGAGTTGAAGTGCAGTTGACGTCGCAGTGCGTCGCGAACTTTGTTTTTTGCGACGGTGTAGAGCCAGGCTGTGGGATTTGGTGGAAGACCTTTCAGACCCCAGGTTTCGGCGGCGATGAGGAAGGTGTCGCTGACGATGTCTTCAGCCATTTCAATATGCTGAAGACCAAAGAGACGAGTGAGGACGGCAACGATCTTGCGGTACTCGCTACGAAAAAGGTGTGGTATGAGTTCGGCGTCATTCATAAAACAAGAGGGCTCCTGTAAACAAGAGCCCTTGTGTTTGCTTAGGAATATTCCATAGGAATGAGCGCTCGAATCTCAACGCTGCCGTTGACTGCAAGGATGGGACAGTCCTTGGAGAGCTCGGCCGCCTCGTCCAGCGACGCTGCGCGAATAACGATGTATCCGCCAATGGCTTCTTTGATTTCGACGTAGGGTCCGTTTGTTACCAAACGTCCCGGTCGCACCACTCGTCCCTCAGTATCCAATCGATTTCCCGAATCGACGAGCTTGTTCTGAGCCGCTAGACTTCCCATCCAATCTTGCCAAGGACGCATCATATTCTGCATCTGTTCGGGTGAGAGCTGCTGGTCGCGAGTGACGGCATCGCGTCGAAATATCAACAAGAATTCTTCCATTGTTTCTCCTATTTATTGGAGTGCATTGCCACTCCATTGCCTTCCGAATCTATGAAAAAGCCCATGAAGCCAATCTCATCACTGATTTTTGTTTTGGGCATTGTCACCTTACCACCGGCAGCTTCCACGCGCGCGAGTGGCTCAGCGAGATCAGGATTGCCGTTGAAATAGATCTTAGCGCCGTCGGCACTTGGCTTGTGCATCGGACCCTCAACCAAGCCACCACTTACCTTGCCGTTCATGTCTTCTGATGGGAAAAACGCCATTTTCATACCCATCATCTCAGCTTGCTGCAGCTCGATACCAAATACTTTCTCGTAGAAAGCCGAAGCGCGCTTGATGTCAGAGACCGAAATCTCGAACCAATTGAGTGTGTTCTCTTTGCCTGTCATTGTAACTCCTGAATAAGTGTGAATGGAAACTTTCCCGAATAACGAATGGGGGTGGAGGAATTGGACAGGAGATTTCAAAAAAAACAGCCCACAAGAAAATATTCTCGAGGGCTGTGGATCATGAGTCTGTGTTTTGTCTATTCAGGCTTCTGCGCTGCCATCTGAGCCAGACGCTCCAGCTTTGCCTTTGCGTGTTTCTGACAATAAGGATCGTTAGACAGCATCTCATGAGCGCGAACGAAGTGCGGATGTGCTTCCTGTGCGCGACCCATGGCAAGAAGAGCCTCGGCGATTTCTTCGCGTATCCAGCCGTCATCTTGGTGTTCGTTGAGCAGGTGCTGCAGCACCGTTTGCATTTGATCGTTGGATTGCGCCGGACGTCCCATGAGTCGCAGCGCCTTGGCATCATCCTTCAAAGTGTACATATCTGCATTGCCTTGGTTTTCGATTTGAAATGCCAAGAGCTTCTGAAAAGTCTCGTGCGCCTTTTCATATTCGCCGGCCACCATGTATTCTTCGCCAAGATTGTTATACAAAGCCCACAACCACCCTTCTTGCTCGGGATGTGCCTTCACCATCTCCAAACCACGAATGTTCTGAGCGATTTTCTCGGCTTGGGTGGGTGCGGCTATTGCTACCATGTGCACGGCATCGATGGCTAGACGCCAATCTTGTGCTGACTCTGCCACGCTTGCTGCCTCTTCGAAGAGAGGGAGTGCCTCGGCCGGACGTCCAGCCGAATTGAAGCAGCGTCCACGCTCAAGTAGATATCTAACACGAGCAATGGCGAACTCGTCTTTGAGCTCCGCTTGCACTTTGTCAAGAATATCGTGCGCGAGGTCGAAGGTGCCTTCCAGACTATGCGTTCTTGCAATTTGAGTTTGGATTTGTAAGGCGTAGTCGGGATGC
The DNA here is from genome assembly GCA_044228685.1 of Chlorobiota bacterium. Lineage (GTDB taxonomy): Bacteria > Bacteroidota > Ignavibacteria > Kapaibacteriales > NICIL-2 > JBBATK01. Next base: position 67,952 of record JBGAUL010000002.1, on the reverse strand, counting down.
TGGCTTAGGTCGTGTGTTGCAACGACCTCCATAAAGCGTTCGCGACTCAGCTGAGGCTTCGCGTAGTTCCACAAACTGCCAATTGCCGGTAATGCTTGATCTGCTTCTGCCATTGTATGAAAAAGTGAGTGAGTAGTATGAGCTGATTGAGCGAGACTATTGGAGTAATTCGCTATCCAAACTAGGACAGATCTGCAGAAAAAACAAAGAGGGATATGCAACAGCATATCCCTCGGAAATCGCAGTGAAGCGAGACTCAATCGTTATTTCTTTGGCAAGACAACAGCATCGATGACGTGGATGATGCCGTTGGAAGCGCGAACTGATGCTACAACCTTGGCATCGTCGATAAACAGTGCGCCGTCTTTGCGATGGAAGGTGACGATGTTGCCGTCAACCATGTTCATGACTTGTCCATCTCGAAGTGCATCTGCTTCATAGACTGCCACAGCAACGTGGTGCTGCAGAATGTCTTCAAGTTTTCCTTTGTTCTCAGGTTTGAGCAAATCCTCAACTGTTCCCTTGGGGAGTTTATCAAAGGCTGCGTTTACAGGAGCGAAGACGGTGAAAGGACCGGCGTTGGAGAGAGAGTTTACAAGATCGGCAGCTTTGACTGCAGCGACGAGTGTGCTGTGATCTTTGGATCCGACGGCAACCTTGACGATATCCTTGGCTGAAGATGTGTCCTCAACGGCCGCTTGTCCTGCGCCTCCGGACAATCCCTCAGTTTCCGTCTTTGGTGCTTCCTTGGAACATGACACGCAGAATAATGTGCCACTGATAGCGAGACTTACAAGTAGTGATTTCATAGAGTACCCCGTGATGAATTATGAAGGAAAGAAGTGTTAGAGATTGGTGATGATCATTGTGTCAATTCTTAGAGTGCAACGACAGTTTGTTGAAGAGCGGCTATAACTCGTCGCTCTGCCGGAATAGTGTAGCGCAAAAAGTACACGAACCATATGCCGATTGATATCAGCCAGAAGCAAGCCGCATACACGTAGTGCGTTGTTGCTTGCTGCGGCGTCCATGCGATTGAGGCTCTGGTGAGAGCGGTGATGAGGATGATGATTCCAATCCAAGGAACAAAGCGACGTCGCTCTTCGACGTAGGGCTTGTACTCTCCGCTATGCGACACAGCAACTCGCGTTGCCACCATCAGCGTCATTAAACCAAGTCCGCCAATGAAACTGAGATGCCACAAGTGCACAGCATAGATCGGAAACACAAGCACAGCGGCTGGTCCGGCGTTCATGAAGGCAACCGACATCCACACAAACCACGCCAGACGATTTGACCACGTCGGCATCGAACGCCATTGAAATCCGCGGAGAATGGCAAGCACACAAGCCAAGAAAGTACAAGCTGCTGCTACACGAATTTCACCAAAGCTTTCTGCGATGAGTGAGAAGGCGAAGAGAATGAGGATCAGTGCATTCCACGCGTGTGAGTTAAGAGTGCGACTCAGCTTAGTCGTGAGAGACGGATTTGCTTGCACCACTTCCAGCTTCTGCGGTGCTGCCACACCGAGTATTGCAGGAATAAGTCGGAAGCCAACTCCTAAAACCATGAAGAAAATCATGTCGCGCAAGAAGAACACTCTCGCCGCTATCACGAGCGGCATCGGAAGTTCAATGAAGCGCGATACGATTAAGGTTGCGATGCTTAGGCCGCCAAGGATCAAAGCAATGCCGACGAAGAAGAATGAATCCGGCGGATTGTTCTTGCGTGTGCGGAAGCGAGTTATCGCGAAGCGAACCGTGAGGAGGTTGGCGACTAAAAAGCAAAGCAGACTGAGAACTTCTTCACCGCATGCAGCGCTGCCGAGGCCGATGATTTGTGCGGCGAGCAGTGGACTGAGTTCTCGAAAGCTTGGAACAGCCGATTGCGTAAAGCGCGGAAGTGCCGTCCATAGAAAACCATAGGCAAAGCTCAACAGAAAGCCGCCGCTCATCACCATCGGATGCAAGGTCCCTGGATAGGAAATCATTTGCAGCGCAAACATGATCCACATCACCGTACCCACAACTGAATACACGGCGCCGATGGCAAAGAGATAACGATATGCTTCGACCGGACGTTCCAGAAGTGCGTGGAAGGTGGTGGATGTGGGTGCTGTTTGAGACATTGGAGTGCTACCGAATTCAGTGAGCTTTCAAATGCTGAGCAGAAAGTCTACTGAACCAAGTAGCTGATTGTGAGAACTAAGGGTGAAGTGGAGCTTCCACGTTCCGGACATACTGAGGTTTGCGCGACAATCATAACGACCATTGCCTGAAGCTGTAGGCTGAACATTGCCGCCCGAACCGTGTCCCATGCTGAGCATTGTGGGACTCATTTGCAAACTCAATTCGTCGGTCGCCAGTACCTCTGTTTCAGAACTACGACGATAGACATAAACTCTGCAGTCGTTCATGCCGCTATGACAGCCATTCGGCACATAGAGCACACAGTAGTATTCGTTACCGTCAGTGCCTCGAAAGGAACAGAGATTCGTTGAACTCTGTACGCTCACCGGAATCATAAACTCATGCTCTGTGTCGGTCTTGTGATTGTGCAATCCAATGTGCAATGTCCAATCTTGATGCTCAATCTCGGCCATCGTACAAACCACCGCGCCTTCAAATAATCCTTCGGCATTCGGTGTGGTAGAGAGCGGATCTTCGTTTGGAGCATTGTGCGTACCACCGGACATGTTCATCTCTGCCATGATCTCCACGTGAGCGTCGCGCAGAATAGAGCCGTCACACAAACAAAATGCCCGTACATAAATCTTGTTGTAGCCTGCACTCAATGGAGCATCAGCATAAACCTCAATGCGCGTGTCACCATCAACACGTTCGGCAACTTTGACTTTTGCGATCTGCATCGATGGTTCAGTGGTGTGCGAGCATGAGCTGAACAGCACAGAACTGAGAATGCCGAAAACAGTAATGAAGGCGATTGACAATAAACGATGCATGATTGAACTCCGGATGGTGTCGGTGTATTAAAAATCTTTACGAAGAAAAGTGCGACGTGCAATCAGAACCGGTACAACCGCCCACAGTGTCAGCACTCCCATCGCAATAGCCATACCTTCCCAGCTTCCAAAGAAATTCTTGTAGATAGCGCCGGTGTATCCCATCAATGCTGATTGATCAAGCAAGAGCGAGAGAGTGATGCGTGAGAGATCAATGGGATTGATAAAGCTCATGATGAGTGCAAAGCGTTCTGTTGGATAATCGCTGAAGGCGTAGAGCAGAAAGAGAAAGAGTCCGTCATACACCACCGAGCTGAAAAACCAAACCATCAACGCTGCACCAAATCCCTTGGAGCGCTCTTCGATTTTCGTGCTGATAGCAAAGGCAATAGCGCTGAAGGAACAGGTCAGAAGTCCGCCGTTGAGCAAGAGCAGCGCACTGCGCTTTACCATGGATGGATCACCCAGAGAGTGCAGGAATAGTGGTATGCCTGCGCCTCCGCAGAAGCAGAGCATGAGCGGGAGCACGGTCGACAAGAAGGAGGAGAAAAAGACGGTGCCGCGCGGCACAGGTTGTGACAGCAGCATTTCGGTGAACTCGCGAGAGTTGTAGACCTGCATGACGCTGAACATGATGCTGATGAGGGGAGTAACGACGATCATGACGCTCATGAGCGTGACGAAGACTTTGTCGGTTAAACCGGTGAATCGAAACAGTCCTTCACTCAGCACCATAAAGAATGCGAAGTACACGATGATCCATTTGCTGCGGATTGTATTGCGCAGTTCAACTTTGAGCAGCGTGTCGAGTGTGTCAGACTTTTTCTTCATGCTGTGTTGTGTGCTCATTGACAGATTCTGACTCAATGCAAGTGACTCGTTCATGCTGCCCTCCGAAGCGATGGTAATTCCTGTAGTGCAGCGACAGCACGTTCGAATTGTGTTTGACCGGTTACAGATAACAACTCTTCGCGCGTTCCGTGGAAGAGCAGCTGTCCTTCGAGCAGAAAGGCGATGTCGTCCGCTAACTCTTCGATCTCCGCAAGAATGTGCGTTGTCAGAATAATCGTTCTGCCCTTGCTCTTCTCTACCTGAATTACATCCTTGAGACGTCGAGCCATGAGCGGATCGAGTCCGGCGGTTGGTTCATCTAGAATCAGCACCGGCACATCAAACATAAGTGCAGCCACCGCACTTACTTTCTGGCGCGTACCGCCGGAAAGCGATTTCATGGATTTGTCCAGATGCGCGCGGAGCTCGAAAACATCGATCAACTCTTGCATGCGTAGGGCTTCTTCTTGACGGACTTGGGCAATCATGTCCAAGAGCTCTTGCACGCTGAGGTTGTCAGGGTAGCGTGCGATTTGCGGCATGTATCCGATGAGTGAACGATAGGACCAATTGCTACTGACGTTAATCGCGTTCACCAGCACATCGCCGCTATCTGCACGCACCAAACCCAGAATGCTTTTGATAAGCGTCGTCTTGCCTGAACCATTTGGTCCAAGCAGAGCCGTGCAGCGTCCGGGCGCGAAGTTCATACTGACCTCACGCAAAACCGGAAGGCGACCATAGCTCTTGGAAATGGTGTTGATGTTGATCATGAGTGCAAAAGAAAAGGATGCATCACCGGTGCTACATCTTGCATGCCGGATGGCGTCACTGTTGGAAAAATGCTCTCAGCCAAATCCAGGAGCGATACAAAGAAGCTGTGAAGCAGCACCATGGCAGGAGCGTTTTGCTCGACGATGGTGGAGAAGAGGCGCACCGGACGAAAGGGAACGTCGCCAACGCCATTCTTGTCAATGTCATAGCCACTATACTTATCCCAATAGTTCCCATTAAAAGAACTGTATACTGAGTAATTATTCGTCGCGACATCAAAACTGTTCGAGAGAAAGTTGTTGCTGTCGATGTGATTGTCAGTTGAATTCGCCATCAATCGCAGAGCCCAACCATTCGACTCGAATGAGTTGTGCTCGATCAACAAACTTCCACCGCTCTCTGCATAGATGCCGGCAGTGTTGCTGCGGAAGATGTTATTGCGAATTGTGCCGCCGGTGATTTCCTTCAACAACAGACCATAGCTAGCGTCGCCGAGATTGTTCTCGAAGACGTTGCCGATCATTTCAACGTTGTTCGTGTACATGACCGCTACTCCGGATCCGTTGTGATGGAAGTGATTGTAGTAGTAACCGTTGTGATGCGAGAACATGAAGTGCAATCCATAGCGCATGTTGCCATTGCTCTCGTTGTTTCTCACCTGCGTGCCGGTTGTAAACTCCAAGTAGATGCCGTCGCGATGTTGCTCGACGTGATTGTTCTCAATCACGTAGTCCTGACAATACCAGCAATGAATTCCATTTCCCGAGGCGCTTTCACTCAGCGCGTTGGAACGAATGAGATTGTTGCGGATAATGTTGGATTGACATTTACCTGAATACACTCCGTAGCTGGCCAGTAGAATATTGTTGTTTTCAATACAGCAGTGCTGAGCGAACTCCAAACGAATTGCAGCTCGCTCGTGCACATAACTGTTTCCTGTGTTTTGAATTGTGAGTCCGTGTATGGTGACATCATTAGTGGAGATAACGATAATCTCAACACTGTCGCCACCATCAATAACGCTTTGATGTGAACCCCACAGACACACGGATTTTTGAATATGAATTTGTCCTTCGCTGTAGAGTCCATCATGTATATGAATCGAATCACCATTCGTCGCTTGCTCCAAAGCCGCATGTATTGGTCGTGCTGAGCTTGGATACACTTCGATTTGTCTGCCTTGTACTTGGGCTGCTGCGAAGAACAACACAAATGCTAGAAGCGTCAAAACACAGAAGCGTGATTGAACAGAAGCTGCGATATGGTGAACTGTTTTTACCATGACTTAGCAACGAGCAGACGGACACTGTCGAAATAGAAGAGATCTCCGCCATTTGCAGCTTGCGAAGACTCGTAGGATTCTTTAGTCGAGTAAGCGCTGAGATTTAATCCCATCGGACTCTGCACTTTCTCTGAACGGAGATACCATGCTTTGCGAGCCGGGATGAATTGTCCGGGCTGTGCATAGTCTATCACCCATTCTGTAGCGATATCGTTTTCGTCAACAGTCTTTTCCAACAGAAAGCCACACAGACATTCAATACTGTCAAATTTGTAGTTCTTGCCTTTCTTCGTCACCAACTCAGCTCCGAAGCGCTTGTCGCTGATTGTCATTTTACAATGCGCACATTCCTCAGTGCCGAAACTGATTGCCTCAGGTTTGTCGGAGCACGAGGACAACACAAGCAATAGCGGAAGAAATATGATGCTGAAAACGGATGACACTGTCGCTGTTGGTGGTGGAGAAGAGAGAGGAGAGTTCACTGTTGACTTTGATTTTGAATCTCGCGACAAGAACCAGGTCAGCAAGCCAAGCGCAATAGATATACCCATTGCATAGCCACCGATACCCGGCAAGGACAAAGCGTGAAAATTCAGCAGTTGTTTTCCTCCAATGAGAGGTGGCTGGTAACTCATGCCGGGAATGCTGATAGCAGCATGCGGATTGAGATTGTGCCCGTAGTCGTACTCCCAGTTATAGAAGTCTGCCATACCAATTGCGGCTACGATAATGAAGAGCACCGACCAACTGAGAGCCATCCAACGTTTGCCGACTAGAGCCGAGATCAGTCCAAGACCGATCATTGCGGCAACGATCCATGGCATCATCGTGAGCTCTTGAATGCTGTCCGGCTCAATGCGTTTCATGCCGATGTAGTGGTTGAGGTTGTTGATGCTCTCGAGGTCCTGCTCTTTCTGACCCACGATTGTTGACAAATGAATTTCTAATCCTAAGCCTTCAGGATACTGTGGTGCTTCGAGCTCGATAATCCAGAGCGGCGTCACGTACATGACGATGAGGAGTAGAGATGCAAGAGCGAGCAGGAGTCTGTGAATTGATTTCATAATAATGACCGGTTGCCTCGTAATTGTCCGAAAAATCTAAACTGTCAATGGGTGAATACTCGTTCCGCAAAGAGGAGAGGATGGATTCACCGGCCATCCTCTCCTCGCGAGCACCTAACTATGGCTTTGCTTCAGAACCACTCGAAAGTGCAGTGGATGATCCGGCGGGAGACACCCGGACATATCCTTGCATTTCTTGGTGCAATGCAGAACAGAAGTCTGTACAATAGAACGGAACCACTCCGGCTTTCTTCGGAACCCATTTCAATGTTTGGGTTTCACCAGGCATAATCAAGAGCTCGGCGTTGTCAGCTCCTTTGATTGCAAATCCGTGTGGAACATCCCAGTCTTGTTCGAGGTTTGTAACGTGGAAGTACACAACGTCGCCAACCTTCACGCCTTCGATATTGTCGGGCTTAAAGTGCGAGCGGATTGCTGTGCCATACACATGAATCTCATTTCCTTTGCGTTCGACACGAGCGTCTTTTTCACCGATCGAAGCATAAGGGTGTTTGTTAGCTGTGAGCTTGAATGACTTGAGAGAATTCTTCTCAATCAAAGTTGCCGGACACATTTGAGCGTAGTGCGGTTCGCCTACGGTTGGGAAGTCGAGCAAGAGTTTCATCTTGTCGCCACTGATATCAAACAACTGTGCTGATTGACAGAGCTCAGGTCCGGTTGGCAGATAACGATCTTTGGTGATCTTATTCATTGCAACCAAATACTTGCCGTATGGTGTCTTGTTGTCACCACCAACGACGCTTAAGTGACCAATGGAGTAGAATGTTGGCTGACGATCCACGACGCTGAAGTCTTTGAGCGACCACTTCACAACTTCTGATGAAACAAAGTGTGATGTATAGGCAAAACCCTTTCCGTCAAACTCTGTGTGCAGAGGTCCCAGACCCGGCTTCTTCACTTCACCTGCCAAAGCTGCGTCATACTTAATAATCGGAATTCCTTCAACCTCACCATCAAATGCCTTGTCCTCGATAGCCTTTTGAATCTTGGTAAAGGAGTACACCGGAATCACTGTTGCGAGTTTACCGCCGGCGCAGATGAATTCGCCTGTTGGGTCTACGTCGCAGCCGTGTGGTGACTTCGGTGTTGGGATGAGATAGCACATGCCCGGACAATCCTTAGGATCAAGCTGCATGGCACCTGATTCCATAACTGATGTAGCCGAGTGTGTTTCGTCGCTGTAGGTGTTGTGTGCGTATTCGCAATTGACCTTATGTGCTTTTCCTTGAGCCATGTATTCTTCTGCTTTCTTCCAATTCACAGCGCAGATGAAGTCTTTGTCGTTTTGACTTGCATTGACTTCAAGCAATGAGTTGGCTTGCTCAGAATTGTAGCAGGTCCAGAATACCCAACCATGCGACTTGTCCTTGCCGCCACTTGCCAAATCATAATCAAATGGAGGAAGATTGATTTGGAAGTTGAGGCTCATGTGACCTGATTGAGGGTCAACTTTTACGAAAGATGCGCGACCACGGAAGTTTTGCTTGTAGGATGAGATCGGCACATCGGCATTATCACCTGCAGGAATTGAAAAACGAGATGCCGATACCACATACTCTGTTCCTTGAGTCGTGTAAGGCGAACCGTGATTACCACCGGTATTCGGCAATTCAATGATCTCATTGGTGCGGAAAGTCTTGAGGTCGATGCGTGCAATACGTGGTGTGTTGTTTGCGTTCGCAAAGAGCCAGCGACCATCGTTGTTACCATCGGTGCGACTGAGTTGGAGGTGATGCTGGTCGTCCCAAGGAATAAATCCGTGTGATGTCATCAACATCGGCTTTGTCTCTTCGGAATAACCCCAACCTTTTTCTGCGTCTTGCGAGAACACAGGAATGGTGCGGAATAAGCGTCCGCTTGGGATACCGTAGACGCCAACTTGACCACTGAAACCGCCCGATGTAAAGAGATAGATTTCGTCGTGCTTGCCAGGTGGTACAAACACGCGTGATGCTGCGTCGCCATCTGTAACCGCCGCCTTACCTGATGATGGACAACCGTTAAAGGTCAAAGCCAGTGTCAGGATTACTCCCAGACCAAGGGCTGCAAATAGTATTCGCTTCATAGAACACTCCTCAAATGTTGGTGATATGGTGTAGTATTATTCAACGTACTCGTGTGGTGCAGTCGGCTGCACCATTCTTGAATTCAGATTATTTCGCCGCTGTCTTTGCGTTGTTCGCGTCGTATTCAAGTCCAACGCGACGAAGGTGTTCAAGTACACTGCGGGCATCGTTCTCGTCTACATTCATGTTGGGCATTTTGAGCATGTAGGTTTGGAGCAGACATCGCACGGTGTCGTCGTTCTCGACCATGACGTCGGTGTCGAGAATCATGTTCATGACATATTCCAGTGGACGACGATGCGTAACGCCGCCTAGACCTGGTCCTACATAGCGTTGATCATACTTATGACAACTCGTACAGGTCGTCTCAAATATCTTCTGTCCTTTATCTGCCAATGTGGCATTCGGTGTTGCTTCCACCTCAACGTGCTTGACCTTGAAATACTGCGGTTTGTCCTTGAGCACTTGTCCCGGTGCCGGTGCATCTGCTCCGGCTTTGTTGTCCGCTGAATTGTTCTTGCTGCAAGCGCCCAAAAACACAAGGCTGATAAATAGCATCAGTACACCGATGCGGGGAAGACCGACAGGATTTTTCATAAAAACTCCAGATTTGGGATAAGAGAGTACTGTATCGCTTACTCGGCGTAATTAGTGAGCAAGCTCGTGCTGACCGACGAATTGGCTCGCGCGATCCATCATGAAGGGCACTGAACCGGCGCCATCACTCAGGCTCGTCGATTTTAACATGTGTTGAAGTCGTGTCTTTTCTTGTAACCATGCCTGATGCAAAGCGCACGGTCTTTCTTTATCACAATGGGGGAGCTTAAGGATGCACTCTGAATCGAACTTATCTACACCGTCCAGTGCATCAACGATATCCCAGATTGAGATTTCATCGGGGTTGCGAGCCAGTGCCACACCACCATTGGTGCTCCGCACCGAGCGCGTAATTCCTTCATCGCTTAGTCGCTGAAGAATCTTCTTTAGAAAATGAAAGGGGACATTGAGATCTCGCGCTATTCTGTGTGCCGGGACAAAGCGATCTGTCGCACCTTCTCTAGCTAAATAAAGTCCTGCCTGAATTCCATAGGTACATGATCGCGAGAACATAACGCAGCCTTTACAGTAATTCTAATTCGGCTAATCGTATCTTTTATTCAAAAATAGAGAATCAGACCTTTTTGTCAAATTCTTTTTTGGGATAAAAGTGTCTCTAAGTGTTAAGTGGTTGTATTGTAGTTACTTATGAAATGATATTTTTTCATAAATTTCGCTGCAGGAGGCGAGATAGCGAAGAGAGTATCATGCAAAATGCCAGCTAGCGCCAATTATAGCAAGACCTGAAGTGTTAAAGAGCAGGATGTCACGACATTCTAAATCTGGAATTGTATAGCGGAAATCAAAGGTCTGCTCGCTCAAACTGCGTCGATTTCACCAAGCAAACACTGTTTTTAGCGGAATTTCATAACGTGCTTGTAACACTGAGGTAAAGCCCTACGCGGAATTTGCATGACGGGACAAAGACATCACGCATCGATCACAGATGGCTAATAGACTAACATCTGGATTACACAGTGTCGAATGCGGATTGTGCCTTAAATGGATCAAATAGTGTAGGGTGTACTCAATGGCGAAGCCAAAAGTCTTGTTTATCTGCGGATCGTTGAATCAGACAACGATGATGCATAGCATTGCTGAACAGTTAGACGGGACGGAGCAGTATTTCACTCCCTATTACAGTGATGGGATGCTCAGGATGCTTGCGAAGATGGGCACGCTTGACTGGACGATCTTAGGCGGTCACTTTCGTCGGGCTACAGAGGAGTATTTGACTTCGCATGAGTTGAGATTGGATTACGAGGGACGTCTTCACAACTACGACTTGGTTGTAACCTGTCAAGATCTTATCATCCCTAAGAACATACGACGTAGCACAGTTGTTCTGGTACAAGAGGGCATGACTGATCCGGAAAACATGATCTATCATTTAGTACGTTGGCTAAAAATTCCGCGCTACCTCGCCAGCACTTCCGCAACCGGTTTGAGTCACATGTACGACGCCTTTTGTGTTGCATCGAAGGGCTATCGCAATCACTTCATAAAGAAGGGTGTTGATCCTTCGACCTTGCACGTCACAGGCATTCCCAACTTCGATAATTGTGAGAGGTACAGAATCAATGATTTCCCTCATCAGGATTATGTGTTGTGCGCGACCTCAGACTCACGGGAAACATTCAAGATTGAAAACAGAAACAAGTTCATTCGTCGCGCCCTAGAAATTGCAGATGGCAGAGAGCTTCTCTTCAAGTTACATCCCAACGAAAATCACGAACGCGCTCAGCGAGAGATAGAGAAACTTGCGCCACACTCTCCGGTCTTCATTCAAGGCAATGCACACGAGATGGTTGCCAACAGTGCAGTGCTCATCACTAGATTCTCAACCCTTGCCTATACCGGTCTGGCACTCAACAAAGAAGTACACTCAGATTTCGATCTGCAAGAACTTCGTCTATTGATGCCCATTCAAAATGGTGGCACATCGGCCCACAACATTGCAACAGTCTGCAGGAACTTACTGGCTAAGTCCTCATCATCCTCACGTCAACACACGAAGGTGTCTCGTGTGCGAGAGTTATCGCAGCAATCGGGCGTTCCGTCCGTTATGAATCGCATAAAGACTATTTCCCGCAACGACGCGAATTCGTTGCCACATTCTACTCTCCATACTCCATGAAGATCATCATCGTTGTCCAGGCTCGAGTAGCCTCAACGCGTTTACCGGGTAAAGTGCTATTGCCTTTGCTCGGTACCAGTGTCTTGTTACGTCAAATCGAACGCTTGCGCCGATGTGAGTCAGTGGATGGAATCGTCGTGGCAACCAGCACTGACAACATTGATGATGCCATCGTCACACAATGCGTTCTCGACGGAATAGATGTTTTCCGAGGCAGTGAGCTTGATTGTCTTGATAGACACTATCAATGCGGACTCGCCCGTAACGCCGATGTCATTGTAAAGATCCCAAGTGATTGTCCGCTGATTGATCCTGCCATTGTCGATCGCGTCGTGAACTACTACCGCGAGAATGCGCACAAATACGATTACGTATCAAATCTGCATCCGGCCTCTTATCCCGACGGTAACGACGTGGAAGTCATTCCAATGCCGATACTCGAACAAGCCTGGCACAATGCGCGGAAGAGCTATGAGCGAGAACATACAACGCCGTACATATGGGACAATCCGCAGCAGTTTTTCTGTGGCTCGGTTTGTTGGGAGAGTGGCATGGATTACTCGATGTCGCATCGATGGACTCTTGACTATGATGCCGACTATCACTTCATCGTTAGCATCTACAGTGAGCTCTATCCCAAAAAGCCCGACTTCGGAATTCACGACATCTTGAATCTACTTGACGCCAAGCCGCATATCGCGCAACTCAACTCTGTGTATGCGGGAGTCAATTGGTATAGACATAATCTCAAAGACCTCAAGACTATTACCGAACATCAAACGCACATACTAATTGGTGAGGAGCGCTATGAGTTTCAACGACGCTGAGCTTCAAGAATTGAAGAGAGTTGCTTTGCGTACTCGCGAGCACATCATTCGCATGACGCTTGAAGGTGGATGTTTTATCGGCGCGTCACTGTCATGTGCTGATATCATGGTCTACTTGTATTCTCACTTTCTGAGAATCTCGCCTGAAACCATCCATCATCCGGATCGTGATTTTCTTTTACTCTCCAAAGGTCATGATGTGCCCGCACTCTACGGCGTGTTTGCAGAGCTGGGATACATTGACAAAGCAAGACTTAGAAATCACCTTCACTCAAATGATCACATCTACTGGCATCCCAACCGTGCTGTGCCGGGTGTTGAGTTTCACAGTGGATCGTTAGGACATCTCTTGTCCGTTGGAATGGGCATCGCTATCGACTGTAAAATGCGCAAGCAGAAGAACAGAGTAGTGGTGATACTCGGTGACGGAGAACTCAACGAAGGAAGCGTGTGGGAAGCATGTCTGGTGGCCGCATCGCAGGGTCTTTCAAATCTCATAGCCATCGTCGATCGAAACTGGTTTCAAGCCAATATTCGCACAGAAGAACTCAATCCGCTAGAACCTTTGGAGCAGAAATTTCAAGCCTTTGGTTGGGAAGTGCATCGTTGTGATGGACACGACTTCAATGAACTCGACAAGACGATGAATTCTCTCGTCATGAACTCACCGAAACCAAAAGTCGTTATCGCTGATACGCAGCGCGGTCATGGTCTACCTAGCATTGCTGAGAAGGCGGATCGCTGGTTCTGCACCTTCTCGGCTGACGAGGTTGAGGAGTTGATTTACGAATTGCATGGAGTAGCTCAGGCTGATATACGTAGTGAAGTTCAAATCGTACGCTAGGAGACAAGCATGAACTACGAGCAAAAACTTGAAGAATTGATGCAGCAAGACGAGCGCATTATGGTGCTCACTGCTGAAAATCGCGCGGCAATTCGCAACCTGCCGGCGCGCATGCCACAACGATTTCTGGATGTGGGAATTTGCGAGCAAACAATGATCGGCGTTGCAGCCGGTTTGGCGTTGCGAGGTCGTGTGCCGATTGTGCACGCTCTTGCAGCGTTCTTGACCATGCGTGCCTTTGAATTTATCCGTACCGATGTTGGTATTGCATCGTTGCCTGTGAAATTAGTTGGCGGAGTTGCAGGAGTGTTGAGTGAGGCAAATGGTCCGACCCACCAAGCGCTAGAAGACGTCTCGCTCATGCGTACCATCCCATCGATGGGAGTGTTTTGTCCGGCAGATGAAGAAGACTTCCTCATCGGACTCCCTCAGATCCTCGAAGATCCACGTCCCTTCTACATCCGCGCAACCGCTGCCCAGCGAGTCGTGAAGCACTCTCACACATTCCGCATCGGTGAAGCAGAGCAGTTCGGAGAGCAAGGAGATGTGACGATTCTATGCTACGGCGCGCTGGTTCGACAAGCTTTCATTGCCGCAGAACAACTTACAGCGCGAGGTATTAGCACCAGTATTGTGAATCTTCGAACCTTGAAGCCTATTGATGAAGAGACCTTGCTCATTGCGGCGCAACGAGCAGAAGTCGTGGTGTGTCTTGAAGACCACTTTCAAACCGGCGGCTTGTATTCGATTCTCTGTGAGCTCTTGGTAAAGCATCAAGCGCAGGCTAACGTGTTTCCGATTTCATTCAAGGAACGCTGGTTTCGTCCGGCACTCATGAACGATCTCTTGCAACACGAAGGTCTCAACGGTCAAGCAATTGCACTTCGCATCGAAGATTATCTCGACAACCAACCGAAAAAGATACAATGGCAAACTCTCTCAGATTAGAGCAGTCTTTACCAACCATTACTCGCTCACTCGAGCTTTATGAGCGTGCAAAAAAGCTCATCCCGGCAGTAACACAAACACTTGCAAAGGGAGTAAGTCAGAACAGCTTTGGTGTATCTCCCATATACATTCAACGCGGCAAAGGCTCGCACGTGTGGGATGTTGATGGAAATGAATACCTCGATTACAGCATGGGTGTGGGCCCGGTCTCGCTCGGCTACAATCATCCACAGGTCGATGACGCAATACGCGAGCAGTTGAATCAGGGCATTGTCTTCTCACTGCCACATCCACTGGAATCTGAAGTCGCTGAGCTGCTCCACGACGTTGTGCCTAACGCAGAAATGTGTCGCTTCTCCAAAGGCGGAGCAGATGTAACCTCTGCTGCAATACGCGTTGCGCGCGCCGCAACCGGCAGAAGCACTGTTCTCTGTTGCGGCTATCATGGATGGCACGATTGGTACATCGCCACAACCGATCGTAATGCAGGCATACCTGCGAGCGCAATGGATCAAACATTCACCTTTGGCTACAATGATATTCCCTCATTGGAGGCGGCGATCGGTAACGATGTTGCAGCTGTTATTCTTGAACCGACAACCTTCATTGAACCACACGAGAACTTTCTTCACAGACTCCGTGACTTGTGTACAGAGCATGGATGCTTGTTGATATTTGATGAAATGTGGACGGGCTTTCGTCTCGCACTTGGCGGAGCCCAAGAGTACTTCGGTGTTCGAGCAGATCTTGCCTGTTTCTCCAAAGCCATAGCCAATGGAATGCCGCTGTCGGTGCTTACGGGTAAGCAAGAGTATATGCGACTGCTTGATCGTGACGTCTTTTTCTTCAACACATTTGGCGGTGAGACCTTGTCGCTTGCTGCAGCCAAAGCAACGATATCCTTCATGCGAGAGCATAACGTAGCGCAGGCATTGGATGCACAGGGACGATTACTCAAAGACGGTTTGCAGGCAATCATTGATCAACTCGATATTCCCTATCTGCGCTGTATTGGATTCCCATGTCGTACACTGCTACAGATCAATCATCCGGACGCGCTGCTTATCAAGACATACATTCAACAAGAGCTGTTGCGTTGCGGAATACTTTGGACGGGTAGCCATGTTATCAGCTACTCACATGGTCTTGAGGATATTGATTACACTCTAGCCGCATACCACAGTGTTCTCACCGCGCTACGTCCTCTGGTAGCCAAGTCTGAAGTTCAATCCAAACTCCACGGCGCTTTGCTCGAACCGGTCTTTCGTAAGACAACGCACTTTAATACAAAGCCGCGATTCGTTTAAGAGTGCAATGCGCGAACAAGCGCGTTCAAATCGTAGTGTGTTGTATGCAGTAGTTGAACTGCGGAAGTGCAGTGTAATCAAATTAGTTTTTCACAACACTCGCGCATTAAGAGCTAACACCCTCGTAACGAACAGGCAACAGTGCGATGGCATTTTGCATGCAGGAAACATGCACAGAAAATTGCTTCATTAAAATCCATCGCCAATGCATAGACACTCGGATCTTCACAACAAGGTTGCGCTCGTAACAGGAGCTAGTGGATTGTTAGGCTCGTCATTCTGCAAAGCACTATCGCTTGCAGGAGCAACGGTAGTGGTAGCAGACATTGACATTTCCCGATGCCAAGATGTGTGTGAAGAACTTCCCAATCCTTCTCTCGCACTGCGCATGGATGTATGTGATGTGGCTTCGTTGCTCGATGCACGAAAGACTGTGCTCGAGAGATTCGGTCATATTGATATCCTCATCAACAACGCTGCTATCAACGACGCTGTTGAAGACAGTGCGGCGTCGACTGAGTTGTCGCCTTTTGAAGATTTTCCCTTGAATCTCTGGACCCGTGTTCTGCAAGTCAATGTAACCGGAGTTTTTCTTTGTTCGCAGATTTTCGGTCAGGCAATGGTTGGTCGCGGCGGTTCTATCATCAACATTGCTTCTACCTACGGCATTGTTGGCCCGGATCAATCTCTCTACCACGACGGACAAACCCAGCGCTTCTTCAAATCGCCTGCCTATCCTACATCCAAAGCTGCAGTTATTGGATTCACCCGCTATCTGGCTGCCTATTGGGCACATGAAAATATTCGTGTCAATGCCCTGGCGCCGGGTGGTGTACTCAATGGACAAGAAGACTATTTCGTTGAGGCCTATGAGAAGCGTGTGCCTCTTGGTCGCATGGCTAATCGGGAAGATTACGATGGAGCGATTGTTTTCTTGGCTTCTGAAGCCTCGAAATATATGACAGGAAGCACGCTGATAGTAGACGGTGGTTGGACCTGCATTTAGAGATCATTCTCGAGACGGTTTAGGCAGAATACTTCAAAGCGTTTTTCTGCTTCAGATTTCACTCACTCCCATATTTAAATTCTATGAACGTTGAGCAAACGAATGTGCCATCGGTGCGCATTGCAGACCGCGAGGTTGGTCCGCACAAAAGTGTTTTCGTCATTGCAGAAATCGGCATCAACCACAATGGCTCTGTTGAAATTGCCAAGCGTATGATCGACGGCGCTGTGCTCGCCGGTTGTGACGCTGTGAAGTTTCAAAAGCGCACGCCTGAGTTGTGTGTTCCTCGCGATCAATGGTTTGTAGAGCGCGATACGCCTTGGGGTCGCATGAGCTACATCGAGTATCGTCATCGCACAGAGTTCGGATTCTCCGAATACGATGAATTGGATCGCTATTGTCGATCACGCAACATCATGTGGTTTGCTTCATGTTGGGATGAGCCATCGGTTGACTTCATAGAGCAATTCGATCCGCCCTGTTACAAGGCAGCATCCGCATCACTCACCGATTTGAACTTGCTGAAAACTATGCGGGCTACCGGTAAGCCGCTGATCATTTCAACCGGGATGAGTACTATGGACGAGATCGAGACAGCGGTTGTGACCCTCGGTCATGAGTCTTTGCTCATAGCGCACAGCACCAGTTCCTATCCTTGTCGTCCTGAAGAATTGAATCTGAGAATGATCAATACTCTGCAAGAGAGATTTTCCGATGTGCCGATTGGATACAGCGGACATGAAGTCGGCCTGAGTCCGACTTGGTCAGCAGTAACACTTGGTGCTTGCTTCGTCGAACGACACATCACCCTTGACCGATCCATGTGGGGTAGCGATCAAGCGGCATCGGTAGAGATCGGCGGATTAATGCGACTTGTATCGAACATTCGCGACATCGAGAAGGCAATGGGTGACGGCGTAAAGCGCGTCTATGAAAGTGAACTCGGAGCGCGAAAGAAACTTCGCAGAGCAATGGCTTCGATCGAAAACGCTGATCGTGACATGAGTTCGAATTTTGTCGCGGCTGAGAATTAATGCAAGAACAGAGTCTGTGGAGTGCTGTGACAATCCTTTGTGCAGCACTCCTCATTATAATCCTCGAGCATCGTTTTCCCTACACTCCCGGACAACGACTCTTTCGTGAAGGGTGGTGGACAGATGGTGTTGCATACACGCTGATCCAGTCCTATGTCCTTGGACTCCTCATTGCGTGGTTTATTGAGATTTGCGGTCCGCTCTCGCCCTGGACCACCGGCCACTTCTTTGCCCGCTTTCCACTTGTCGTGCAGTGCCTCTTCTTTCTCGTCACGCACGATCTTTACATCTATTGGTTCCATCGTTGGCAGCATCATAACAAGTGGCTGTGGCGCATTCATGAAGCGCATCACTCTGCGACGGAAGTTGACTGGTTGTCAGGCTCCCGCTCACACCCACTTGAGATTCTCATCAACCAAAGCATAGAGTTTCTTCCCATCGCACTTCTAGGAGCTTCGGCCGAAGTGTTCGTTATTAAAACAACCATTGATTCAGTGTGGGGAATGTATATTCATTCGAACATCGACGTTCGAAGTGGGTCGCTGCAGAGAGTTATCAATGGTCCGGAAATGCACCGTTGGCATCATAGTGCCGGCAAAGAATCGCATCATACAAACTTCTCAACCAAGCTTGCGATTTGGGATTGGATCTTCGGGACAGCGTTTCTGCCGACTGATCAGAAACCCAAGAGCTATGGTCTGCGCTCGCGAAAATTTCCTCAGTCATACCTCGCACAGATAGTCTACGCCTTTCGTCGACGTGCTCGCTAAGTGTCGCAGCACATCAATTTTATCCCAAGCCTCTTGCAAGCATGTTGAAGCATGGTAATGAACATGAGCTCAAGCTTCATATGCCCGTTACCTTCTGTCAACAGTGCAGCCGGATTTTTGCGCACGACGTTGAAAGTATCCCGTGCACCGGGGGGTATGTGAAATTTTTCATGAGGTACTATGAATCGTCGGAGTTTTATGCGCAGCTCGTTGTGCGCGGCGGCAGCATTTGGGGTTCATTCAATTCCGTTCGTCAATCTGTTTGCTGGAACAGAGAGCATATCCACAGACAGACGGCGCGCGACGCTTATAGGTTCCGACAACGCATTCAGCGCACGCTGGATAGGTCATTCCACTATTCTTATCAACGCGTACGGAACGATTATTCTGTGCGATCCGGTATTCAGCGGGGATGTTGGCGTTCAGTTCCTTGGACAAACCGTCGGTATTCGTCGTCTAAGTGAGCCGTCACTTCGATTAGAAGATGTCCCTCGTCCTGACTACGTCTTGCTGTCCCATGCTCACATGGATCACACTGATCTACCAAGTTTAGAAGCTCTGTGCGCAAAGTATCCGGATCAGATCCGATGTATCTGCGCAAAGAACACCAAGGACATTGTCGATGATCTGGCGTGGAAGCATTGTCGTGAACTGGATTGGTGGGATTCAACATCCTTCGGACCAATCAGAATCACCGCAACAGAAGTCTTGCACAATGGTTGGCGCTACCCATGGGAAGCAGATAGACGAGAGGGAGCCAGAGATTTTGGTAGAAGCTACAATGCATACCTGATTTCTTGTGGTTCAACCAATGTTGTGTTTGGTGGTGACACTGCCTACACCGAATCGTTCCGCGAATTGCGTAACGTTTCGATCGCGACGGCCTTTATGCCGATTGGTGCGTACGCAGGTTGCTCAGACAACCACTGCACACCGGAAGAGAGTCTTCGGATGGTCGAGGCAATGCGGGCACAGACGCTGGCGCCTATTCATTGTATGACATTTCGTCAGACACCTGAGCCCTATGCTGAGCCGATGAAGCGACTCGAAAAGAGTCTGCAACACAGCGATGTTCGACTGGCTTGGGATTCGATTGGTTCGCTCATCGAAATCTCAAACAAACCATTGATAGCAGAAGATCGTAGCGACAACTGACAAAGTGATCAAACAAAAGCACTGTCTGCGTCGTCAAAACCACACCAAGCTCCATGAGGTGAATACTTGCAAAAGCTATGTCCCAAGTTTTTGCAAGCAAACATTGAATGAGCTTTGGTGTGGGTTATTATGATTTGCTAACACGCACGCCGGAGCATACTAAGACAAAATCAGCGTTGCATTTTTGCAACCCTATGCACGACCACATTAAAGAGCATGCAGAGAAAGAGCTGCTGCATGAACCCATTACCCACACCAAAGTCGAGTTAGCTCGTCAGTTGTTTGTTAGTCTGGAGACGCAAGTACAATTGGCAGACCGAAAGGTTCAAGTGATTTTCGGTCTGAATGCATTTCTTGTTGCAGCGCTTTCGTTGCAGAATCAGCAGTCAATCATGACCTTGGGTCAGTCAGCACTAACCCTTTCAGTCATCTTCGACATTGTCCTGAAGGTATGCTTGCTAAGCTGTGTTTGTCTGGCAACCTGGGCAGCAATTCAAGCACTTCAACCTCGCGTTCGTGCGCCTAAAGGTGTGGAGTTTCCTCAGCTGTCTTTGTTCTTCTTCAAAGACATCAGGTCGCAAACGATGAGTGAGTTCACCGATGCATTCATCAATCTGACGAATAGAGACGCCGTCATCGAACTTCTCTCAAGTGCCTACTCTATCTCCGGCATTTTAACTCTTAAGTACACGATGCTGCGTAGATCCACCTTGCTTCTATCGGTAGCACTATTGATTTGGATTCTACTTCAAGTAAATAAATTCTTGAGCTGAGTTTGTTATCTCAGGTAATTGAGAACTAATAGGAATTCTCGCTCCACTACCGCAGCACCACAATCCGCGTCGTCAAACTGTAATTCAACGTTCTCAGTCGAAGCAAATAGGTGCCGCTTGGAATGGCCGAGAGGTCTTGATTGAGCAGATGTCGTCCAGCCTGCAGCGCTGTGTTTGTAAGAATACTCATCTGCGATTGTCCGTTCACATCCACAAGCTCGAGCGTTGCATTGCTCGGTTCTGCCAGGCCTATCTCAATTGACAGTATAGACGAAACCGGATTGGGTCGTGCACCAAGACTCGTCGCTGTCTGCGTTGGGATATAAAATCGTATTCCGCCTTGCTCGCATGTATTGAGCACATGAATGCTGCCATCTTCCAACTCAACCTTGTTTGCAACTGTTGCATTAGTCCAACTAAAGGCTTTGAGTTTGATAGCGTCGAAGTCTGTGTTGCCGAGAGTGATGCGGGCTGGCACAATGATCAAGGTGTCGCCGCTTCCTCGCTGACCGCGCAGTTGCAATTCGCAGCGATTGTCTGACGTGCTTTGACACTTCTGTTGATCATTGAGCAGATACAGAATGTTTGGATTGTAGTTGAGTGTGAGCTTGAAGTCAGTTGGACGTGAGGCGGTTCCGCTGCTTTGCTCACGACGCAATCGCACAAGGAGCTGGCGCACATCGCCTGGTGCGCCTTCAATGGATTCCACGGCAATGGTGCTTGTGAGTGTGTCCGGACGTGTGCTTGTGTTTGCTTTGAGCTGAACTGTTTGAGTGAATGCGCAGGGCTTGTTGATTGCAAGCGGGAGTTCAAATGTCGAAAGACCAAAGTCTGCAGGTGCGGTAAAGGAGTAAACAACACCGAGCGTATCACCACTCTTGAGCGTATCGGGGAGTGCACGTGTTGTGGATTCACGATTGAATGGCGCTTGTGCATCCGGCACTTGGTCGATGATGATATCAGCGCTGCCGGTGTTGATGATGTTGAGTTGCTTCTTGATGACTTGCCCGGCAGCAGCATTGCCGAAGTCGAGAACGCTGTCTATGCTGAGCTGCATTGAAGTCAATCGCGCCTTGAAGTTCACAAGCTTGGTCAAGTCGCAGGGCTGCATTCGAAGACTCAATTGACCCACAACGATTCCCTGTGTGTTGTGCTGCTTCGGCGAAAAGTGTACTGTGTAATCTCGCGAAGCACCACTTGCAATGGAATCGCCAATGACGATGTCAGTGCTGAAATCGTCGGTGATTGTCTGTGCATCGAGTCGCAGTCCTAAGCCGCCACTGCTTGTATTAGCCAGACGGAATGTTGACTTGAGCTCACCGGCAGAGCAGAGGGGAAGAGTACCAAGATCCACCGTGTCAGGCGCACTGAGACTGACGCCTTGCTTCGATCCACTCAGCTGCACGCTTGCCCGAACATCGCAGGGTCGCGTGAGTAAGGAAAGCGTTGCATTCGCGACGCCATTTCCGGCCGGATTGAATTGAATCGATAATTGCACGCTCTGATGAGCGGGAATAATCATTGGCAGTGTTGAACGCACAATGAAATCCTTGCTTGATACCAATGCTGAATCCAATGTCAATTCAACATCTGATGTATTGGTGATCTCAATCACACTATCACGCGGTGCATCACAACCGAGCAACTCTCGGAAGGTCATGCTTTGAGTGTTGAGCGAGATTGAGGGTTGAATATCACGAGCGAAAAGGGAGGTCACAATAGTGTCTTGACAACCCGACCACGAAAATGGAATTCTCATACTCGTCGAGTAATTACCGGCTGAGCTTGGCTGATAGCGAACAGTGACGTTCAATGTTGCGCCCGGCTTTACCACTTGAGTAAACTGCGGACTAACAATGCTGAAAGGTGCAGATATAATTGGTGCTTGCAACGTCATGTCAGCGCTGCCGCTGTTCTTGAGCACGATGATACTGTCACGTTGCACAGCTCCGCTACAGAAAACAGAAGAACCAAAGTCCACGACGCTGCGATTGGCGCTGAGCGCTAGATCCGACTTTGAGCCGCGAAGATTGATGGCGACATCTGTGCTGCACGGCAAGACGAGTAGGTGAATTGTCCCGCTAGCCTGACCTTGGGCAGTAGGAGAGAAACGAAGATGAACGCTTCGACTCTGACCCGCGCCTATGCCTAAAGGCAATGCATCACTAAAACTGAATGCAGGACTTGTAGAATTCTGACTGATAACTGTGATCGAATCACTGCCTGTGTTGTTGATGGTGATTACAGTGTCGCGACTTCCCTCGCAGGAACCAAGTGTGCCGAAGTCCGGCTGATCCGGTGCTGTGCTTAGTGATACACTCTTCAATCGAACAAGCACTGTTGCCGTATCGCTGCAGTGCGTGCTGTCGTTGGTGACGATGCATTGAAAAGTTGTTGGAGTCGTGATTGTTGCTCGAGGCTGGGCGAGTGTTGCGTTGTTCAGCGGCCCGAAGGGCGTCCATTGATAGGTGCAGTTAGGTTGAGCCGGTGATCCAAGTGTGACAGATTGTCCGGGACATACACTTTGTGTTTTGCCGGCATTGGCAACAGGACGATCGAGGACACGAACTTCGATCGATGTAGTGCTCTGACAACCATGTGCATCAGAGACTAAGAGATTGTATGTCGTTGTTGTACTTGGGTGGGCAAGTGGATTGAGCACACTTGTTGAATTAAGACTATCACTTGGCGTCCATGTATAGATAAAGGGCGCAGTGCCATCCTTCACAACCGCGTCAAGATTGACACTTGAACCTTTACAGATTGAAAGGCTTGTCTTGCTTGTGGCTGTGGGACCTTTAAACACGCCAATCTTGTACTCAGCGATGGCGTAGCAACCGGTTGTCGGGTCCGTCTCAATTGCTCTCACCGTGTCGCGTCCGGTGGCAGTCCATTGAATCAACAGACTACTACCATTGCTCGGGCCTACAAAAGAACCGAGCGTTGGACTTAAGAATGTAACAAGGTTGGAACCTGTTGGGTTGAGTGTGTAGCGCTCGACATCTCCAAGGCAAACAGAAGGATTACCGTTTGATTCTAACAATGGTGTTGGTGGTTTACAATCGCCGAAGCTCTCAATGAATGCATCTTGTGTTCCTTGTCGAGTGCTTTGGTAGGCTCCGACCGAAGCAATGCCAGTAGTTGAGGTCGTTGTTCCTGCAATGGCAATTCCACTAATCCCGTGAGTACATAGGTTTGCTGGAGTTTCTATGTTGTTCCCACCGACGAAAGTTCCCCATAGTTTTCTGCCACTGGGATTGTACTTCATGATGAAGAGATCAGATCCGCCGCCCAAGACTTCTTGAAATGCGCCACGAGAAGCAATACTGTCGGGTGAAGAGGAGCTACCGGCAATGACGGGATTGTTTTTGGAATCCACGCTCACACATCCGCCATTACACAGTTCAATTTGAAAGCCGCCGACATAGGTGCCCCATTGTCTCACACCCGAGGAATTGAACTTTGCGAGAAACGCGTCGCTTGCTCCTCCCATGTAGAATTCGTTTTGTGTACCTGTTGTGCCAATTGAGAAGAAGCTGCCTGTTACACCGGCCAGATAAATGTTGTCTGTCGCATCAACGCATACACCGAATGCTTGGTCAGGATAAAAGTCGCCATAGTAAGTGCCCCATACTCGCGAACGTCCGTCGGCGCTCAGCTTGACCAACATTCCATCCCACTCGAAATTCTGGCTTCCAAAGTTTGGCTGATGCGAACCCGCTGAACTGATGCTAGTACGTGAATTAGTGTAGCCACTGAAGAGTATGCGATTTGCTTGATCAGTACATATGTCAGTGATAATGTCGGAATTGGGTCCTCCGTAATAGGTGCCCCATTGCCGTTGTCCGGTCGAGTTAAACTTGATAACAAAAGACTCTACGCTGTCTGCTATTGAATTGTTTATCGTCTGATATGTTCCACCTGTCGCGATGAGCGTCGTTGTTGGCGTTCTCGTCCAGCCTGCTGCAATCACATTTGAGTTCACATCGCTGCAGACCGTTTCAAGCCAGTCGCCGGAGTTGCCGTAATAGGTTGACCAAACACGATTTCCCGATGTTGAGAATTTTGCGAGCAAGGCGCCGGGTCCTGTTGATTGATGTGCGCCGGTTGTAGTCATGCCGCTCAAGCTTTCCGAGCGACCACAAATAAGAATGCCATTCGATCTATCAAATGCAATTCTCTTCAACACATCATTTCCGGTACCACCATAGTAGGTGCACCATTGGCGAATTCCGATGGCAGAAAACTTAGCGATGAAGATGTCGGACGCTGTGAGAGAGCCAATTGTAGCCTGGTACGCTCCACTTGTCGCAATGTTAGTTGCACTGGAGGTCGTTCCTCCGAGATAGAAATTCGTCGAAGAGTCGACGCACATTCCACCGGCTGACTCCACATCGGGACCTCCAAAGTAGCTTCCCCAAAATCGTGTCGGTACCGGATCAATGATCAAGTCGTGTGTAGTGTTGTAGGCTGAGTAGCGAAAGCCGAATTGATTCTGATCGAGTTTCTTGTATCGTACATTGACCGACTTTGCACTTTGCGCATCAAAGCTTTTCGGAATATGTTCAGAAATCACACTGTTGTTCAAGTTGATCCTAATGCGACCTCGCGTCAGATCAGTTGACAAAGCGCCGTGATATTCAATGCGAATAACATCAGGTGAAGCTCCTGGGTGTATTATGAATTGATACTCCGCTCGACCCTTCGCGTCGAAGTAAAATTCGAGATCGATGCCCTCGTACAAGTTTGAATAGATCACTCGCTCGAAAGTCCGCACATTATGCACGCCACTTTCGGGAGTGATTACATTGTAGAAATTCATGTAATCACGGCTCGCGCCAATCGTGCTGATGCGCGGCGAAGCATTTGCTCCAACGAATTCAATGTCGACGCGATGGTAGTGACGAGTTGTACTTGATTGTGATGAACTAAGGTCAGATCCAGGTTTCTTATGTGGAGTATCCTTGCGCTGCGGTTGATCATCCCAATAACTGTCATAGCTCAGCGAATTCGCTTTGAGCTGAATGTTCATACCCGGTGTACTAGCCAAGAACAAGACATCTGAGTTCGGCCTGTAATTCTGATCCATTATCTGACCGCGATTTTCAATGAAAGCGCTGAAGGCCGAAGAGCCGTGTATAACTGCTTTGATAGGTCCGGCTTGCTTGTGCTTTGTCGCTTGAGCTGACGATGCTTGTCTGTGTCGGTTGGCAATCAGAAGTACTGATGTAGTCAGAATCAGTGCGTATACGATGAGCTTGAGTGAGAGTCTTGTGTACATAGTTAATTCTCCTCTGCCTTGTGTTAGGCTTCGATCGACTGAACGTAGTCAGCTCGTTTCGCCATGACTTCGAAGCGCCGGATCTTGCGAAGCCTAGTTGTGTATAGCAAGCACGAAGTGACACTGCACTTCCGCACGCTCTGGACAATGCGATACGAACGAGGCTGCGCTCACATCATTGTGTATCAGCGCCTCAACTCTGCAGCGACAATTGCATTAACTCTACTACCGTTCCTCGGTGCGCCGCAATGATATCTATGCAATTATTCCTAGTAAGTTGGCTTTGATCCAAGACTAATGCAGAACATCTACGCGAGAAACCAAGGTGTAATTCGCGGTTCGCAAGCGCAGGAAATAGCTTCCGTTGCTCAGTGCGGACACGTCTTGACTGATAATGTGACGACCGGCTTGCAGAGCTGTATTAGTTAAAATGTTCATTTGACTTTGACCGGAAACATCGACAAGATCAAGGCTTGCATTGCTTGGCTCTGCTAGCCCAATCTCTATTGACAATACTGATGATACCGGATTTGGCCGTGCACCCAGACTCGTCGCTGTGCTAGTTGGGCGGTAAAAGCGAATACCGCCTTGCTCACAGCCATTAAGCACATGAATGCTGCCATCTTCAAGCTCTATCTTGTTTGCAACTGTTGCATTAGTCCAACTAAAGGCTGTGAGTTTGATGGCATCGAAGTCAGTGTTGCCAAGCGTGATGCGTGCAGGAAGCACAAGTAGAGTATCACTCACGCTTCGCTGACCGCTGAATTGCAATTCACAGCGATTGTCTGCTGTGATCTGGCACTTCTGCTGATCATTAAGCAGAAACAGAATGTTGGGATTGTATTCCAGAGTGAGCTTGAAATCTGTCGGACGTGACTGCGTTCCACTGCTTTGCTCACGACGCACTCGCACAACAACATTGCGCATGTCGCCCAGAGTTCCTTCAATTGATTGTACTGCTATGGTGCTAAGCAGGGTATCAGGACGTGTACTTGTGTTGCCCTTCAACATTACAGACTGGCTTGCCGCACATGGTTTAGTGATGCTGAGTGGAATCTCAAGCACCGAGACTCCAAAATCCGATGGTGCGGTAAATGAGTAAATGACACCAAGCGTATCACCGCTTTTGAGTGTGTCAGGTAGTGTGTGTGTTGTGGACTCGCGTTTAAACGGACTCTGAGCATCCGGCACTTGGTCGATGATGACATCTGCACTACCGGTGTTGATGATGTTGAGTTGCTTTTGTACAACTTGACCGGAGGCAATGCTGCCGAAGTCCAACAACGTATCTGCGCTTAGCTTCATTGAAGTCAATCGCGCTTTGAAGTTCACAATCTTCGTTAATGCGCATGGTTCCATTGTTAGACGCAGCTCTCCAACAACGACGCCATCCGTAGTATGCTGAATAGGAGAGAATCGAATGCTGTAATCGCGCGATGCTCCGCTGGCGATGGAATCACCAATCACAATGTCGGTGCTGAAGTCGTCGGTGATTGTTTGTGCATTCAGGCGCAATCCCAAAGCACCGCTACTTGTATTAGTCAAACGAAATGTTGAGCGAAGATCTCCGCCTGAACACAGTGCAAGCGTTCCAAGATCGACGGTGTCCGGTGCACTTAGACTAACACCTTGCTTTGAGCCACTCAGTTGAACCGTTGCGCGTACATCGCAGGGACGAGCAAGCAGTGTAAGCGTTCCGTTCGAAGTACCGTTGCCCGCGGGATTGAATTGCACTTGAATCTGTACACTTTGATGAGCGGCAATAGTAATCGGGAGAGTCGAACGCACTGTGAAATCTTTGTTAGACATCGATGCGGAGTCGAGTGTCATGTCTAGCTCGGACGTGTTCGTAATCTCAATCACACTATCACGCGGTGCATCACAACCAAGCAATTCTCGGAAAGTCATGTTCTGTGTATTTAGCGTCATTGACGGTTGAATGTCGCGAGCAAAGAGAGAGGTGAGCACTGTGTCCTTACAACCCGACCACGAGAATGGAACTCGCATGCTCGTTGAATAGTTTCCTGTTGTGCTTGGTTGATAGCGAACTGTGATATCCAGTGAAGCGCCTGGTTTAATGACTTGAGGAAATTGAGGACTTACAATGCTGAATGGTGCTGTAATGATAGGTGCTTGCAAGGTCATGTCAGAGCTGCCATTGTTCTTGAGACGAACAACGCTATCACGTTGGACAGCGCCACTGCACATGAGTGAAGTGCCATAATCAACGACGCTGCGACTTGCGCTCAAAGCCAGATCAGATTTCGAACCGCGAAGATTAATGGCGATGTCGGTGCTGCAGGGTAAGACGAGTAAGTGAATTGTTCCTGTGGCCTGACCTTGAGTCGTAGGTGAGAAGCGGATATGAACGCTTCGACTTTGTCCTGCACCAATTCCAAGAGGCAAGGCGTCACTAAAACTAAAAGCGGGGCTGGTCGAGTTTTGACTAATGACTGTGATAGAATCGCTGCCTGTGTTGTTGATAGTGATAACTGTATCGCGACTTCCTTCGCAAGCGCCTAGTGTGCCGAAGTCCGGTTGATCCGGCGTTGTGGCAACCGAGACGCTCTTGAGTCGAACGAGTACTGTAGCTGTATCGCTGCAGTGCGTGCTGTCGTTTGTGACGACACACTGGAAAGTCGTTGGTGTGGTAATCGTCGCACGAGGTTGAGCAGCGGTTGAGTTGTTCAGCGGAGCATAGGGCGACCACTGATAGGTGCAATTGCGCTGAGCAGGAGAACCGAGCGTGACGGATTGTCCGGGACAAACACTTTGCGTTTTGCCGGCATTCGCAACAGGACGATCAAATACATTCACTATAACGGCAGTAGTGCTCTGACAGCCGTGTGAATCGGATACTTGCAGAGTGTAGGTAGTCGTTGCAGATGGATGTGCGACCGGATTGAGGATGCTTGATGAACTGAGACTATCGGTCGGTGTCCAGGTGTAGACGAAAGGTCCGGTTCCATCCTTCACCGCCGCATCCAGATTAACACTCGCACCTTTGCAGATCGAGACTGAAGCTGTGGAGCTAGCCGTTGGACCTTTGAAGATTTGAACTTTAAAGTCAGTGATGGTATAGCAACCAGTTGTCGGATCTGTTTCCTTCACTCTCACCGTATCGCGACCCAAGGACGTCCAACGAATAAGCAAGCTGTTTCCATTGGTTGGTCCGACAAAAGAGCCAAGAGTTGGCGTTATCCAACTAATGGTGTTTGTAGGCACAGTTGGTGTAACGGTGTAGCGTTCCACATCTCCAAGACACAGGGTCGGATTTCCGGCCGATTCCAGAGTCGGGGTTGGTGGGACGCAATCCCAGAAGTGAACCACATATGCATCAGGCCAGGCGTTGCCATTAAAGTTGGGTTGATAGGAACCGCTTGTGGCAATTCCTGAACGAGAATGGGTAGTTCCTGCAATCGTGACTCCTGAGAGTCCATCAGCGGCGATGCCGTACGCCAATTCATCAATCGCGCCGCCGTAGTATGTACCCCAAAGGCGACTTCCGGTTGGACTAAACTTCATCAGAAATGCTTCGTCATTACCGGCAGGTGCAGCCTGATACGCATCGGCAGTTGCAATGAAATCGCTCGATCCGGTTGTTGCATACACTAGCGCATTATTCTTCGAGTCGATACACAATCCGTTAAAGCAAATGTCGCCCTGCGATCCACCAAAGTAGGTTCCCCACTGACGAACACCGGCTGATGAGAACTTTGCAAGGAAGCAATCATAGATGCCGCCTATGAAATTCTGTTTATATGCGCCGCTCGTTCCAATGGCTGCGGTGCTCTGCGTTTGACCGCACATGTAAATGTTGTTTGATTGATCTACAGCAACATTCATTGCCATGTCTTTCAATGTTCCGCCGTAATAGGTTCCCCAGAGACGCGTTGAGCCATCAGCACTCAGTTTGACGAGCATTCCATCTTCAGCAGAATTCAAGCTTCCATACGCAGGTTGATGAGAGCCCGGACTGCTAATAAAATTCGTCGATGTAGTGTAGCCGCAGAACACAACGTTGTTTGATTGGTCAGCCACGATGTCACTTAAATACTCTGCGCCTGTTCCACCGTAATACGAACCCCACATGCGCTGACCACCCGAGTTGAATTTTGCTATGATACAGTCGTAGGCTGAGTTATTGACGGTCTGATATGCACCTGCTGTGAAGTGCAGAGTGCTTGTGCCGGACAGTGAGCGTCCACCAACCAGAATATTGCCATTGCCGTCCACAGCTACCGCCGTTAACCAATCTCCCGATAAGCCATAATAGGTTGCCCACACACGGAATCCATCTGACGAGAACTTTGCCAGGAGTCCTCCGGTTGGTGATGTTTGATGCGCGCCCGGTGTTGACATTCCAGCACTTTCTGCATGACCAACGACTAAGATGTTGTCGGAGCCATCAAAGCAGATGTCCGCTGCATCATCATATCCGGTACCACCATAGTAGGTGCTCCACACTCTTCCGCCGTTTGGATTAAACTTGGCGATATAGATATCAGATGTTGTGAAGTTGGCAATGAACTGTTGATACGCGCCGGTTGAAGCAATCTTGGTGGAACTATTGGTGTAGCCGGTGATGTATGCATTGCTTGAATTGTCGACACAAACATTGACCTCAGTCTCTGCCGTGTCTCCGCCAAAGTATGTTCCCCAAATGCGATAGGGCATTGGATCAATAACAAGATCATGCGAGGTGTCATACTTGCCGCAGCGAAACACGAACTCATTCGTGGCACTCATGGCATAGCGTACTCGAACTTTCTTTGACGTGAGAGCATCAAAGCTTGCGGGGATATGCTCGGTCATGTAACCATTGGCGAGTTGGATTTTGATACGTCCACCTCGCAATTGCGTACTCAGTGCGCCGTTGTATCCAATGCGAATGTCGTCGGGATTGCCGCCCGGATGGACGATGAATTGATATTCCGGACGACCCCGCTCATCCAAGAAAAACTCAAGATCGATGTTGTTGTAGAGATTGTTGTATCGAACGCGCTCATATCGATGAACATGACGAGCTCCCTCCAGTGGTGTAGCGCTGTTGTAGAAGTTCAGCTCGTCCTCGCTTTTGCCTGATGTTGTTATCTGAGGATGCGACTGCGCCCCAACGAATCGAAGGTCGATACGATGCATGTAATGATTATGTCCGGGATGCGTTGATGCTGTATCACGTCCATACAACAGCGGCGGACTCGGCGGAACATCACTCATGTCATCCCAGTAGGTGTCATAACTCACCGAATTCTCTTTAAGCTGAATGTTCAGTCCTGGCGAGCTCACAAGGAAGAGTACTTCAGGATTGACCTTGAAGTTCTGATCCATGATCTGACCGCGATTCTCAATGTATCCGGACATCGGCGATCGTTTCGATTGCAGAGTGCTTTTGATCTGAGGTGATGACTTCGTCGATGCGCTTGCTTGCACACGATGGCTTCGCTTATCGGAAAGCGATCGATGTTGAGCATTGAGAGGTAGCACGATGAGTACGGTCAATGCAGCCAGCGTTACGACACGGCGTAGAGATTTCATGTTCATATGTCTTTATTCCAAAGAGGTGTATAGTAGTGCATTGTTGCACATCACCTATCAAAAAGCACTGTCGATTTTTAGCGAATCGGACTTTCAACAACTACTTCAACATTACGAGCATAGAGTCTGCCTTCGGGTAGATTCTGATCGTAGCTGCTTAGGTCAAGCTGACCCCGTACTTCCGCACCGGCAGCGGCATCGCCCAAGGCTCGCGCAATACTCTGCGCGCGCTCGAGAGCTAACTGCTGATTTGTATGCTCATCGCCTGAACGGTCGGCGAAACCATAAATGCGAACGATAGATTCAGGTTGTATTTGACGGCGGATGAGGTCAACAATCGGACGATTAGCCGGATTGATTTCAGCTGATCGAACGTCGAACATGAAGAGCGAGAAACGTGAGATCTCTTTGTCCGCACGGTGTTCAGCACGCTTCTGTTGAACCGTAAGAACACGAACAGCAATCAGAAACTTCATGTTGTCTTCTCTACCGAGTGAATCTGCGATCGCGAAGCTCAACTCAAGGTTTTGACCTGAACGAAGCTTGGATGAAAAGAGATTGAGCTGAACTTCAACTGAGTCCGGTACTTGTCCTCGTCCTCGCAGCGATTGCAAGGTCACACCAGCATGTTCCAGCTTAAAGGACCAATTGTCAACCGCAGCTCCGCTAGTTTTTGGAAAGACACGAAGGAGCGGAGGATGAACGCGACGAATAGTGTCTACGGCATTCAGAGGAGCGCCAATCGAGGGATCGGAGAAGCTGAGTTCGACGCGACGATTTTCTTGCGCACCGTCAGTCGTCTGACTATTTGCCGCGTGTTGCGGCAGATTGCGCGCCTCAATCTTGATGCGGGATTCGCTTATGTTCCAAACATTGTGTAAGTAATCGCGAACGCTTTGTGCACGTCTCTTGGACAAAGCTTGATTTGCCTTTTCAACTCCAACATCAGCATTGCACCCGGTTAAAGTCAAGGTGCTGTTCGGACGGGCTGTCATTCTCGAAGCGATAATGTTGAGCACTTGATAGTAGCATTCTAATCGATCGTTGATATGCAGGCCCGCTTCGCTGAATTGTTTTGTTGTTGAACTTGACAGACTCACATAACGCGCCGGAATGTCGCTGCTGTTTTCTTCAAAGAATATATAACTCAAGAGTGGCGTAAGTGGCAGCGATGAAAATTCTTCAACGACTAGACCTTCTTTTTCAAAGCTCGTGTCACGGTCATAAACCTTCCTAACTGTCAACGATAGATTTGGCACCGGACTCACAGATTGGTTGTACACAAACAGTGTATCTGTACGAACAATGGTAGTTGTTTTGATAATCTCGGTGTCTGTTTGTTCTTCGCCACTCTCACGTCGTTCACGACCTATGCGAACATTCTGCACGAAGATGGAAGTGTCTTTGCGCAATGTGTCAATGCGCTCGCGCATTTGTTCGCGTATCGTGCGCGTGATGTGTTGCGGGGTCCAGATGAGGTGTGCACTGATACCAAACTGACTCACCTTCCAATCCATTCCACTCACAACTCCGCTGAGTGGAAGCATGTAGCCGGCTTCGGGACGTAGGGCCAGACTACCTTTGCTGTTGAGTTTGAGATTATAACTCAGAGAGCCATACAAACCCATGTGCATTGAATTGGCGCTTGGGATTGCTTGGTTGTCGACGACGTTGCGGGAGCGAAGGCCGGTTTCGAATACTCCGGTCGAAGGATCTGTGATTAGTTCCTTCTGCGAAAAAGTGTGCTGGATGCTGAGACCGAGTCGAGGCCCGAGATTGATGTTGAGATCACTTGTCAATGCATATGACAAGAGCAGATCAATGTCTACTGAAGCCAGATTTGCTTCAACAGAGTGTTCAAAGACACCATTGACGTTGTTGGCAAGGACGATGGCCTCGCTATGACGCAGCGTGCCACTTTCGGAGTAATAGCCTAGACGTGTTGAGAGCGAGAGGTTTTGCGCAAGACCAAAGCCTGCTGATAGACCGAAGGCCGGTGCGGATCCGCTGCCTTTATCGTACTTCGGACAGCACGACGGCACTCCAGGAAATGCTCTGAAATCGGCA
This sequence comes from Chlorobiota bacterium, assembly GCA_044228685.1. GTDB lineage: Bacteria > Bacteroidota > Ignavibacteria > Kapaibacteriales > NICIL-2 > JBBATK01. The sequence goes on along the minus strand of JBGAUL010000002.1, from coordinate 34,668 downwards.
GAGTGCATGTTGAAATACTCTGCGATAAACAGACCGTAGTTCTGCTGTGCATGAATGATACCGGAGCTTAAGCATACAACTATGCAAATGCACAGTCTTCTTGTAATGTTCATAGGTGTGTTCCCCGTGCTACCCCTGTGCGTTCTATCCTTGTCTGCAGGGCGCGCACTATTCTGTCGGTTTACGAGCGATTACTCTGATTTGGTGGGGCAGGCAACCAAACTTTCAGATAAAGCGTCGGTCAAAATAGTCAACCAAGACGTCACAACACTCGACGTTTAACAGAATCATCGTCCGATCACAAATCGGCGTATAACCATGCGATTTGAGGTTCGCAGGCAGAAGAAATAGAATCCGTTCGGAAGCTCTGAAAGTGCGCAGTTCAACGTGTGGTCACCGGCAGATGCGTAGGGCACATCCCACAATCTCAACTTCAGTTCTCCGACGATACTGTAAGCACTTAACTCTACTTTGTCGTACTCGGGTAAGTGAACAGTTACGCGGGGATTGCTTCCATTCTCAACATCAAGACTTACTTTTTGGGGATGCTTGGTTGAATCTTCGGCGACAAGTGCGGTCTTGTTGACTGATGAGTCGAGAGGAATAGATGCGCTTGGGACAAAAGCCGCGTACATGTCATCGCCTCCCATTGCCTCGTCGTTGTCCCTGCGAGCAGAGCAGTAGTATAAGGTATTTGTGACTTGGCTAAATGAGGCGAATCTATCATCGGTGCGAGTATTGATCGTCGGACCAAGGTGCAAGGCTTTAGTCCAGGTCGAGTCATCGATTCGATATATCGCATATAAATCATGCTCTCCAATTGTTTTCTCGGCGTGATTCGAAGAATAGATGAGTGTGCGATTGTCATTGCAGATATACGGTCCGAACTCATTTCTGTCTGTGTTCGCCGGCGTCAGTATTTGCGCCGGTTTCCAGCCTCCCATATAATCCGTGTCACAGTACAGTATATCGCCGTTTGAATCTTTATATGCTGAACCATTGCTCATGGTGAAATACATGCGCGTTCCGTCGCGCGTCACTGAAGCTTGCGATTCCCAACGACTGCTGTTGACATTTGGTCCTACATTTAGCGGTGCCGACCAACTTCCGTCAGGCTTCATTTCTGCCTCATAAATGTCGCACTCTCCATATCCTGTCGCTCTGTTGCAGAATGTGAAGTACACTCGACGTGTCTTCAAGCAGATTGAATTTAAAAATTCCGAGTTCGGAGTGTTGATTCCCAGACGTCCGGAAGGATCTGCATTGTGCGCTCCGGATTCTGACTTTTCTTGTGGACGGAAGAGAGAGCAGGTGTAGACGTCATAGCTGGGGCGACCCACGCCAACACCCGATGTCGAGCCCATGCGATTAGAGCAGAAATACAAACGCGTTTCATCGTCACTGAACACAGGCGAGAAGTCGTCCGCTCCACTATTTATGTCTTTGCCAAGATTGCATATGCGTATCTCGCTCGGCGCAGCAACACGTAAGGACGTTTTATCATCTGAAAGCCAGATCAGTGGCCGGCCGGGCACATATAGGTGACGTTGTTGAGTTTCACTCTGAGCAGAAAGAAAAGAGCTCGTCACAATCAACACATAAAGTGTGGTAGTAAATAGGCGTGTACACATCGTTTGAATCCCCACATACGAATGGGCAAACATAGTGCGTAGTTATTTCAGAAGTATCAAATAAAATGATACAATAGCTAATAATTCGTAGAGTGTATGTTTACTTAATCACAAACCGCAAAGCGTCGAATTGCAGTGCGTTTACCGACGCTTAAATAAAAGAAGTGTAAACCGCGGGGGAGTTCGTTTATACGAGGACGATAAATATACTGTCCGCTGCGCTCCATGTCTTGGTCAAGAATAGTCTGTTCAACTTCACCGGTAAGCGACATTATTTGAAACTTAACACGTTCGGCAGAAGGGATTTGTAATACCGTTCGTATTTCATTGCGAATATCAAAATCAATAGAGACGCGTCCGACGAGTGTTGTTGTGTCGCGAAAGAGTAATTCGGTGTCACGAAGGTTAGAATCTAGACTACACTCTTGCAATGGCGTAAATGCTACGTATAAATCGTAGCCGCCCTGTGCCTCAGGATAATCAGTGCGGTTGGAACTAAAAAAGAGCATGTTCGAAATGAGACTGTAGGTTGGGTACAACTCGTTGGCGTTGGAATTTATGGCCGGACCCATGCTAACAGGTTGTGACCATTCGCCGTTCTCAGCACAGTGAGTTAAGAACATATCAAATCCACTCGTGGGATTTTGTGAGGCGTAGAAGAGAGTGCGGTTGTCGTTTGCAATCCACGGACTGACTTCTGAGCCAACAGTATTGACAGTCGTCAGTTCTTCCGCCTCTTTCCATATCTGATGCTGATAATCGAAATCGCTAGCCCAAATATTGAAGTCGCCGGCTGCCGTTGTACTTGGTCTGTTTGAACTGAAATACATGCGTGAGGAATTACGACATACCGTCACGTCTTTTTCCGAGTACTGACTATTGACGACCTGTCCCACATTGCGAATCTGGGTCCACTTCCAACTGTTATCAATGTCTGCAGTATAAATATCTGCATCGCCAAAGCCATCAGCGCGGTTGTTGGAGTTGAAATAAATCTGATGCGAACGTTGACACCACGTACCCATCGTTTCATCAGCAGAGCTATTTATTTGTGTGTCGTCTTCAGCCTTCAATGATTCGGGATGATAAGGAGCGTCGTCGTCAGCTTTGTATATCCTGCATTGATAGAGGTCAAAACTTGGTATGCCCGAATCGGACTTCTTGCTGCCTTTACGATCAGAACTAAAGAAGAGCTGCGTTTCGTCCTCGCTGAGAATCGGACTCAACTCGTTGCCCGGAGTATTGACCCCAGGACCAAGATTGAGTACACGTACGATTTTCGGCGGCGCCATACGTACAGTGCGTCGATCATCACCAAGCGCAAATAGTGCCTTGCCAGGTACACAGAAGTGTTTTCCGGGTCCGGCTTGCATCGACATTGAGAGCAGAACAAGTGTAAGGATCAGGCGATGCGGTATGTGACGATGCGGTGTAAGCATGAAGAAGCGCAAGTATCTAAGAGTAAAACTGAGAGGCAAACATACGCCAGCACCGTCAGCACGAAAAGTGCATTAACGCATTGACAACACTTATGGGGCAGACGGATCAGGACCGCGGAATGTCCGAGGGGATCTGTTTAAAGTTCAACAAAATCCAAGTCGCGACCATAAGTATCCGGCAACCACAGTGCAGCGCTCAGTGCAAGTACCCACACCACCACGCCGGTTATCAGCAATGACTGAATGATGTTGATGTGCAGAAGACTCTCAAGTGCACCATGCAACCAGATAAGGATGGTCACTGCTCCGCGCATAAAATTCGTCACAGTTGCGCTCACTAACACCCGCACATTCGTTCCAAAATGTTCAGCTGTCGAGGTCACAAAAACTGACAAGTAGCCGCAGCCCAAACCCATGAAGAAAGAGCTGAGGACGAGATTATATCCCCAATCAATCAACATGAAGTGCGTTGCAGTAGCCAGCACTGCGAGCAGCATGGAAGCAACAATGACGCGCTTGCGGGTTTTAAACTTTTGACTCAGCAGTCCATTTCCAATCTCACCAAGACAAATCCCTGTTTGAAAGAGTATAAAACAGCTCGAGAGTTTCGTAACTGAACCTGGATGCAGCGCCGTCATTTCGGGAATCAAAGTAATGAGCAATCCAACGCTGTACCAGATCGGAACACCCATGATAATACATGCCACATACTTCATCAGACGCGGAAACGAATTGAAGAGCAAGAGCGGTGAACCATGTCGAATTGTTGAGAGCTGCTTGCTGTGTTTGAACATGCCGGACTCCATGCTCTTCATGCGCAAGAAGAGCAGAAGCAATCCAATCAAACCCGCGCCCATGAAGGCTGTACGCCACGGGATGAAATCGGAAATCAAACCAGCCGTGACAGCACCGGCGGCACCCAGACTTGCAACCAGAATCGTTCCGTATCCACGGTGTTCAATTGTCATTGATTCACTCACCAACGAAATACCCGCGCCTAACTCACCGGCTAAACCAATACCGGCGATGCAGCGAATGATTGCATAGCTGTTGACGTCAGTGATAAAAGCATTGGCAATGTTTGCCAAAGAGTAAATGCTGATCGATGCAAAAAGCACCGAGACGCGTCCGCGCTTGTCGCCAAGAACACCACTCAAAATCCCGCCAATCATCATACCCACCATCTGCATCGACAGTAAGAACTCACCGGTGTGCGTTAGATCTGTGCCACTCAATCCCAGTTCTTTCAAACTCGGAATGCGATAGACGTTAAATAGAAAGAGATCAAAGGCATCAATGAAAAAGCCCAAGCCACTGGCGATGACGGCTATGTTGAAAGCGGAAGTGCGAAGACCGGCGTCTTCAGTGACTGAGTTCATCGGCGGATGGTCGTGAATACAAATGAACTGAATAGATCAAGCACTGATTGAATTGACAGCACAAGATATTTCTTTTATTGAATACAGGCTCTTAGTAGTTAATCATTTGTGGAGTTGAGATCTGAGATCAAGTGCTTTTGGTCGGAGAGGCATTGGTTCTGTTTTGGGGTTTAGACGCATGTCGGAGACACGCTTGAAGCGCAGAGCACGCTTGCTGTCATAACGCAGCACAAATCGCAAAGCCCGATTCAAGATACGACGATCCGCATGCGAGATCTCGCCGGAATGTCGAAAGTGGGGGATAAGATTGTAGAAGGTGCAGAGGATTGTGTCGTGCGCCGTTGATTCGACAATCAGCCCGTCAGGTCGTTTGCCAAACAAGTCATATTCCGCCTCGTGTGTGCTTTCATTGTCATAGTAGATGTCGACGCCATGCACTTTTAAATAGCAGTCAGGACAATCGCTGGAGTGACAAGACCACAAGGTGTCGAAGCGAATTTTCTTTGTCGTTGTGGTGATTGAACATCGTATCAACAATAACTGCTCCGTCGAACAACCGCCATTGGATGCGTACGAAAACGGTGACTCATAATTCTGACACCAAAATGCCAACGAACTGTCCGACAGAAGCACTATCTCAGACGAAGTCTCACTGAGTTCCATGATCCGCGAGCGAGGATCAGTACTGACAAGTATAGAAGATTCTAACACAGCATGACCATCGATTCGCCAAGTGTGGAACTCAAAGCGCGCACATATCTGTCCGTCCAAGCCGCAATGAAACACTTCCTGATGTCGAATCTGCTCAACAACATGCGATCCCATGTGCAAGGTGTCGGCATTGTACTTCTTCAGTAGTCGATCGAATTGTCGCGAAGTCGATACCTGCGAGCTGAGTTGACTGATACCGGTAAAGAGCACCAACAGCATAAGCAAGCATGTTCGTATGGTCGAGTTGAGGTAGGCAAGAGGTGGGCAACAGGAATTCACGGTGTACAAGTCAGTGCGACGTTTATTAGTGCTGACATAGTCTCGTCAAATTTACACCATAACGTGTCTGGCGAATTGTACGAGTCCATCATGGTAAAGAGTGTGTTGGCGAAGACAATCCATATACTAGCCTCCGTTTTCATGCAACCTGAGCGCAGTGCACTTTGGCTTGGGACTACGACCTCTGTTGACTCTTCCAGACTACTGCCTTGATCTTATGATTGAAATGGGTGCTCGTCCCGAATCGAGTCTTCATCAATCAACGTACCGCGACATGTCTAAAGCACTTCGTCTTTTGTAATTTTATGCCTGTCTCTGTCGGTGCTCTGCTTAGCGTCGCAACGAGCACATTCGTAATGATTCATAGTGAAACTGTGCTAAGCACTCACTATTGTTTCTCTTGCAATTCACGGTACCGGTATGATCAATCCGTTTGAAGGTCATCACAATCGCGCACAGTATTCATACTGTCAATCAACCCATCCGCGCAGCTTTGTCAGCTTGATTCTTGTCATCTGTGTACTTGGCTGTATCGGAGTGACAACACTCACTGCACAATGGTACGAAAGCAAAGGACTAGAGGGAGGTCAGATTAGCTGTATAACGGAACACAATGGAATTGTATTAGTTGGTAACATCAATAATGGTGGGGCAAGTCGTTCTACGGATGACGGAAAGACGTGGACGGATGCTTCTGCAGGACTACAATCACCGGATGTGTATCAGGTTTTTGGTTCAGGTGATGCTTTCTATGCTTCAACAACGGCTGGATTGCACCGATCGACGGACGGAGCCAAGACGTGGCAACTTGTTTATCAAGATGACTATGGACCAATCGCAGGCTTTAGTTCTATTGGCAAGTACATCTGTGCATTTGACGCACAGGGACTATTGATTTCACCGAACGATGGACTGACGTGGTTCGCTCTGTACAGTGCCACGCAAACAGGACCCTATTATGAATCACTGTGTACATGGAGAGGAAACTTCGTCGCCGGTACTAGCGATTCCGGCGTTTATTACTCAACTGATCTAGGTCAAAGTTGGAAGTCACTTGGCGTGGGCGGCAAGAAGCTCGAAGCCCGTGTATTGCTAAGTATCGACGATACTCTATTTGCTATCGTTCTTGGAAACGTTCTCTATCGCCTTGACTCTCCCCAAAGCCAATGGACACAGGTTATGGATAGTACAAATCTCGGCCTGACTTTCAATTTGATCTGCGCCGCACGTGACAGCCTTGTTGCAGCGACACTGAGATCCGGAGTATATGTCTCGCCAAACGCCGGCAGACGTTGGATTAATGCAAACATTGGTGACAGTATACCGGACGCGACTTGTATGGTGGCAACACCTACATCCATTCTCATTGGAACTGGCGGACGTGGTGTTTTGCGAAGCTCAAGGGCAACAATGCAATGGTCGCGCTCAAATACAGATATGCGTGCGCAGACAATCCTTTGCATCGACCAAATAGGCGACCGTGTCGTTGTTGGATGCTACGATGGTGTGTGGTATAGCGATGACCGCGCGGAGCATTTGATGCGTAGTCAAATGCCGCCCTATTGTGGACGCGTTACATCACTTGTGCATGAAGGACCTACAAGTTATGCGAGTACTACAACCGGCTTGTACCGTTCACAAGATTCTGCTTCCACATGGACTCGCGTCGGTAGCGTTTCTGGAATAGCATGTATGCACGGCGACACAGTGTGGTTTGTCGTTCAACAGAAGATTAACATGAGTACTGACGGCGGGAAAACAATGAAGGAAGTTTCACGCTTGAATGATGCTGAGAAGATTACTGCAATGCGGTATTACAAAGGAACTATCTATGTTCTCACAACTGATTACCTCCTCATCACTGCCGACGCATTTAAAACAACTCGACATATAGGCGACTATCCTAAAATTCCATATCTGGCATCGTGTCTCTATGTCGATGATTCGTACATCGTTGTAGCACACGGGAGCACCGTATCATGGACTACTAATCAGGGAGTTTCTTGGTCGAAAAGAATCGATAGCGATGCCTCGCTTGAAGCAGTAGATGTAGTCAATAAGAAAGTCCTGCTCGCCAGTGGAGCTTTGTACACAATCTACTCTGCCTTGTCTTTTGACGGTTATCTCTTCAATGCAAGCTCTAATCTACCTCGCATGCAATTGCGAGCGCTGACACACGACGACCAGCGTTGCTATGCTGGAACTCTTACTCACGGTCTATGGTGGCGCAGTTTAGATCAACTCATGGACGCAGATGAGAATAACTCGCCACTCGAAACACTCGAAGTATCGCCGCTACCGGCTCGCGATGTGTTGCATGTCAATCTTCCTAACTCAATGCGGCACAGCATTGTCAGACTGCTTCGACTCGATGGATCGCTTGTCGTGGAATCTCCTTGCGATAATCAATCGCAGATTAGTCTGGATCTTAGTTCGCTTCCGTCTGCAGTTTATAGTCTTCAAGTCATCTCTCAGACTGAGTGCACGAGTCGGCTGGTTATAGTGCAGTGACGCTCTGAGCACTTATGGTCTGGACAAATGCATGATGTTAAGGAGTCCCTCGAGTCAGTCTTGAGGGATTTCTCCTTAGCTGCTTTGCGCTTCTTCGGATCCTTTGGCTACTCTCAAGTGTTTCCAACTCGTAGTCCTTTGATTGATCCGCGTAGAGATTAGCCTGCCCAACTTCAAGTCCAGCCTGGGAATCACTCGAATTCAGGTCAATTTTAGCCTGGACAAGCCCCAAAAAGCTCAAAATTCTCGTGTTTTGGATTAACGAATAGAGCTTATAGTCCGATAAATGAGAGTGCCTGAGCATGAGCCAGGCATCAACGTGAACGGAAACACCATGGCAGTATTGCTAACAACGGACAAGGTTGAGGTAGGACAGGTTTTGTCTGAGCCGGTCATCAACAACTTCGGACAAACCCTTATTCCTTCTGGCACGACCTTGAATGCCAGGCATGTTCGAGTGCTCAAAACCTGGAATGTTCGAACGGTTTCGATTCGAACTGAGGGCGACTCACAAGAGCTGATTATCACTGATCAAGTCTACAAGCTTGCGGAAGAACGACTCCGTCAGCGACTGCATTGGATAGCACGTAATCCCAACGAACAAGATCTGATACACATGGGCATTGCTCGTCATGCTCAAGTGTTGGCAATGAAATCGAGGAATAGCTGATGATATCACTTGACGAAGTGGTCGAAAAAATTGATGATTTCCCGACTCTGCCATCGATCTATTCGACGATGTTGGAGTTGGTGTCTAATCCTCGAACGACAGTTCATGACTTAGCAGCAGCTATCTCGTCGGACCCAGCCTGCGCAGCCAAACTTCTTCGAGCAGTTAACTCCAGCGTGTACGGTCTACCGGGTCGAGTCCAATCAATCAGCGAAGCAATCTTTCATCTTGGTTATACCGAAGTCAAGAATTTGGTGATGGCAATTTCTGTCATCAACATGTTCAATAAGAACCGCGCGTTTCACGCCTTCAACATCATCGACTTGTGGAAGCACTCCTTGGCTGTTGGCGTTATTGCACGCTTGCTCGGCAAGACGATGCGTGTTGCCAATGTAGATAGCTACTATACCAATGGTTTGCTGCATGACATCGGCAAGATGTTCTTCTTAGAAAATGCCTACATGGATTACTCGAACATTTCGAGAATCGTGAATGAACAAAACAGTTCGCTGATCGAAACCGAGCGTCAGATACTCGGTGTCAATCACACCGAAATCGGAGAACTCATCGCACGCAAGTGGTTGCTTCCTGAATCGATTTGTCGTGCTATTCGCTATCACGAGATTGGTCTGGTCGATGATGAGTTTGATATGGAAGTCGCGTGTGTTCACCTTGCCGACATCATCTCGCGCATGCTGGAACTTGGCAATCCGGGCGATGCGGTCGTTCCTCAACCCAATGAGGAAATCTGGAAGCACATGAATCTGCTACCCAACACTTTCATTAATCTGTTGCCGGAAATCATGACTGACTACGAGCAGTCGGTGTCTATCATGTTGTCGAACGAATAATCAGCCAATCACGCATGTCGCAAACGACAACAGATCATAGCGAATTGATGCAGCAGAGTTTCTACCAAGCAGTAGAAGACTACACCAAGGCATGCGCGCGCAATACTCACGTTGCGCATATCATCAACGAAGGCTTGAACGTCTTCGCCGGCTTGCCCTACTCGCACTTTGCTTCATTGTTCATGATGAACGATGACACCTTCGAGTTCGATCACAGCGCTACGCGTCCAAAGGAATTGCAAAACGAGGCTCAGCAGAAATTTGCCGGACTGCTTTGTAATGGTGCCGTAGGTACAGCACTCAGTGAAGGACATCTTATTTCATCTCGACTCGAAGATGGCGACGAACAATCCTTCATGCTTGTTCCCATGCTTGGTGCACGCGGTGTACTGGGTTTGTTGCTCGTGTCATCATCAACCGACTCCCAGCTTCTGTCGCCAATGATGCAGAAGAAATATGGCTACTTCACCCAGATGTTCTCTCACATGCTTGAGAACTCGATGTTTCTGGAAACGAATCGTCGACTGGATGATATCCTACGTCAGCAAATAGCTTCGCGAACCATCAAGCTGGTCGAAACAACCAAGCAGTTGCAGGATCGTATGGAGGATCTGAAGACAAACATCAACATGTCAATTCCTCACGAAGTACGCACTCCGATCAATACCATTCTTGGTTTTACCGGTTACATGCTGAATCACTTCTCAGAGATTGATGTGCAAGAAGCAAGTGAGATGCTGCATGATATCCAAGATGCCGGACGTCGTCTCAATCGTTTGTTCGAGAATTACCTCTACTACTCGCGTCTTGCAATTACCGCCACAAATCAAGCTGAGCTCAGTGCTCTGCTCGCTCAGTCAACCGGACAGATTAAACTGATGATCGAGAACATCGCCAGTTATCGATGTGAAGCTGCCGGTAGACACAATGATTTGCTGTTGGATATCAAGGACTGTGAAATTGCAATGGCTGAGCAGCATTTTCAAAAGCTCATCGAAGAACTTGTTGATAATGCATTGAAATATTCTCCGCTCGGCAGCACAGTTACGCTCCGTGCATATCCGAGCTCTCGTTACTATCATTTGGAAGTCAACGACCGCGGACGCGGCATGACTCCTGAACAGATCGAAAGCATACAGGCTTACGCGCAGTTTGAACGAGCAGTGCATGAACAACAAGGCATGGGACTGGGTCTGGCTATCGTTCAAAAAATTGCCGATATCTATAATTGCAAACTGCACTTCGACTCGCAACCGGAACAGGGAACTCGGGTCACGTTGGACGTACCCCGCGCCATCAACTGCGTTGCATAATCAACAGAACAATTCTACACACATGCTCCGTAGTTTTGTACTGCGTTGAATGTGACACTGTGCTCTGAGTTTGCAGACTCAGCACACAATCTCAACTCAACTTCACTACAATTCACCTCTCAGGAACTGCCATGATCAGCCACCATGATCTGCAGCTACTGCAAGCCGGCGGACGAGAGAAATTTCAAGTCGCCAAAAACCTTCTGCTCGCTGCACAAGAACGTCCTTATGAATTCGCTCCGCAATGGAAAGAGATCTTGAGTCTGGTGCAAAGCGACAATGCGATCATTCAATGGACAGGGATTGACCTCATCGCCAGCTGCGCTCCCGAACTTTCAGCAAAGCAATCCGAGCGCTGTCTTCAAGAATTGCTCGGCCTGCTGGAGAATCCAACTCTCATCACAACAAACCACATTATTGTCGCGCTGGAGAGTTTTGCGCGAAGCAAGCCATCTCTGCAATCACAACTTCTACCCATTCTCTTGTCCCTCGATCAAAAGCACTTCGAAACATCCGAATGCAGAAACATCGTCATTGGTAAAGTGATTGAATCGTTACCAACCTTTGCAAGCAAACCCTCCGCACGCAAATCCATTCTACGATTTCTTAAAACTCATAGCAACAATAGACGTCCGGCCACGGCTAAGAAAGCCGTAAATCTTCTTAAAAAGCTAGAAAAAATGTCTCTGACCGACAAATCTCACTAGGAACGGGCTCTACACAGAACAGATCAACAACCCACTTTCTGGCTGCTAGCCAAGCTGTCTGTTCACTCCTTTTTAAGCATGGAGACAGAGAGATAGCGTTGTCTCATTTTAATAAAGGACAAATTTGTCTTATTTGAGAAAATTCTTGTATATTGGCAACGACTCACAAGACAAACGGCAATCAATCATTCATAGGAGTTTCGATGGAAACCATCCTGCAAGCGGTTTCTGAAACCGCTAACGAGCAAACAACAAAGAACGTGGCCATTATGGATGGCAATGAGGCGGCTTCGTGGATAGCATACAAGACCTCGGAAGTGTGTGCGATTTATCCCATTACGCCTTCGTCGGCGATGGGCGAGCATTGCGACGAGTGGTCGGGCGAAGGAATTCGCAATATCTATGGTCAAGTACCGCGCGTCATTGAAATGCAGAGTGAAGCCGGTGCTGCAGGCGCAATTCACGGCGCACTTGCCGGTGGCGCACTGTCATCCACCTTTACTTCGTCGCAGGGATTGTTGCTCATGATCCCGAACATGTACAAGATTGCCGGTGAACTAACACCAACTGTGTTTCACATCGCGGCGCGCACAATTGCAACGCATGCGCTGAGCATTTTTGGTGATCACAGTGATGTGATGGCGGTTCGTTCAACAGGCTTCGCAATGTTGTTTGGTAATAGTCCGCAGGAAGCAATGGACATGGCAATGATTGCCACCGCAGCGACCTTCCGTTCGCGCATTCCATTCTTGAACATCTTTGATGGATTTCGTACATCACATGAATTGAATATGGTGGATGTCATCAGTGATGATGCAATCGCTGCCATGATCCGTGACGAAGACGTTGCCGCTCACCGCAAACGCGCGTTGAATCCAGAACATCCGTTCATCCGCGGCACAGCGCAGAATCCGGATGTGTTTTTTCAAAGTCGTGAAGCTGCCAATCTCTACTACGAAGCCGTTCCCGGCATCGTTGAAGATTGCATGGCTGAATTTGAAAAGCTCAATGGTCGTCACTATGAACTTGTGCAGTATCACGGTCATCCCGAAGCCGAACGCGTGATTATCATTATGGGTTCTGCAACCGGCGCTGTTCTCGAAACCGTCGACTACCTGCTCGAGCGCGGCGAACGAATTGGTGTCGTTTGCATTCATCTCTATCGTCCTTTCCCTACAAAGCATTTTCTTGCTGCACTACCCAAGAGCGTACATTCCATCGCAGTGCTTGATCGCTGCAAAGACGCCGGCGCGATTGGCGAACCATTATATCAAGATGTGGTGAATGCTTTGTTGGAAGGTGATGAGTGGAACGGTCGCGTGCTGCCAAAGATCATTGGCGGACGTTACGGTCTGGCATCAAAGGAATTCAATCCCGCAATGGTGATGAGCATTTTCCGCGAACTGACTGCTGAGAAACCGCGGCGTCACTTTAGCATTGGTATTGATGATGACGTTACACACCAGAGTCTGAGCTATGACAAATCATTCTCGCTCGAAAAGCAGCATCTCTTCCGCGGTTTGTTCTTTGGATTGGGTGCTGACGGAACGGTAAGTGCCAATAAGAATTCTATCAAGATCATCGGCGACACCACTGACAATTACGTGCAGGGTTACTTTGTCTATGATTCCAAGAAGTCGGGTTCTTTGACCGTCTCGCACTTGCGTTTCGGTAAGGCTCCAATTCAATCAACCTATCTCATCAACTCAGCAAACTTTGTTGCTTGTCATCATTTCCACTATCTCGAGAAATATGATGTGCTGCGCGATGCTGAGGAAGGCGCAGTGTTCCTGCTGAATTCTCCTTTTGCGGTTGAACGCGTATGGAACGAATTGCCTCGCAAGATCCAAGAAGAGATCTGGCACAAGAAACTGCATCTGTGGGTGATCAATGCATCGGCTGTTGCGCGCGAGACGGAGATGGGAAGTCGTATTAATACCATTCTTCAGACCTGCTTCTTTGCCATCTCGGGTATTCTTCCTCGCGACGAAGCCATTCAACGCATCAAGGACGCGATTGCAGAAACTTATGGTCGCAAGGGTGAAGCGGTCGTGAAGAAGAACTTTGTCGCCGTCGATAAGACGCTTGCGAATCTGCACGAAGTCGATTATTCGCACTTCGACATTGGCACCAAGCAAAGCGAAGCAGCAATTCACGGTGACGCGCCTGATTTCGTTCAGCACGTGCTCGGAAAAATCATTGCCGGTGAAGGAGATGAACTGCCGGTCAGTGCATTCCCAATTGATGGAACATTCCCATCGGCAACCACGAAGTGGGAGAAACGAAATATCGCTGATGAAGTGCCGGTGTGGGATGAAGCGCTGTGCTCACAATGCGGTAAGTGCTTCCTAGTATGTCCGCATGCTGCAATTCGTTGCAAGGTCTACGACAAAGAGTTGTTGAACGAAGCACCACAGAGCTTCAAGCATCATACTCCGGTAGGTAAGGAATTCCAACGCGATGCAGAAGTGTACACGCTGCAGGTATCAGTCGAAGATTGTACGGGATGTCGCTTGTGCGTTGAGGTTTGTCCGATTGAAAGCAAAACCGAGACCGGACATAAAGCAATCAACATGATTGATAAGATGGGATTGATCGATGCTGAACGCGAGAACTGGGAGTACTTCCTCTCGCTACCTGACATCGATCGTTCACGCGTCAATCACCAAAGCGTCAAAGGCTCTCAATTCCTCGAACCACTCTTTGAATTCTCAGGTGCGTGCAGTGGTTGCGGTGAAACGCCATATATCAAACTGCTTACCCAACTCTTTGGTGATCGTATGATCGTTGCCAATGCAACCGGATGCTCGTCGATCTTTGGTGGTAATCTTCCGACAACGCCGTGGTCGACCAATGCCGAGGGACACGGTCCGGCATGGGCGAATTCACTCTTCGAAGACAATGCCGAGTTCGGTCTCGGTATCAAACTCGCTACCGACAAAAAGCGCGACATGGCTGAGTCTTTGCTTCGAGAGTTGCGTGATGAAGTGGGAGCGGATTTAGCAGATCGAATTCTCAGTGATCACGCTTCTGATGACGCGGCAATTCGTCGTCAGAGACAAAGCGTGCACGAACTCAAGCGCGTGCTGCGCACCATGACTAGTCGCGAAGCGCAACGACTCTTAGGCGTCGCAGAGTTTCTCGAATCAAAGTCGATTTGGATTATTGGCGGCGATGGTTGGGCTTATGATATTGGTTTCAGCGGACTCGATCATGTCTTGTCCACAGGAGAGAAAGTCAATATCCTCGTCCTCGACACAGAAGTCTACTCTAACACCGGCGGCCAGAAATCAAAGGCTTCACCACTTGGTGCGAGCGCTAAGTTTAGTATCAATGGCAAGACCACAACCAAGAAGGATTTGGCTTGGCAGGCAATTGCACACGGCGGAGTGTATGTAGCGCAGATTGCATTTGGTGCAAACGATACGCATACCGTCAAGACTATTATGGAAGCCGAAGCATTCCCTGGTCCGTCGTTGATCATTGCCTATTCGCACTGCATTGCTCACGGCTACGATATGTCGTGTGGTCTCGATCAACAAGATCACGCCGTCAAGTCTGGTTATTGGCAACTCTTCCGTTACAATCCTCTGAACGAAAAGGGCAAGAGATTTATCGTGGATTCTAAAGATCCATCAATGCCGCTGGCTGACTTCCTCTATCAAGAAAATCGATTTAATCTGATTCGCAAGCAACATCCCGATGTGGCATCGGAATTCCTGACTCATGCGAGTGCAGATCTTCAGCAGAAGATTGAGCGCATGAATATGTTAAAAGCTCTTTAAGTGATTATGTCGGGAATGGTCTGAGGATCATTCCCGACGTAATTTGCTCCATGCGAAAACTCCTGTTCCTCTTTCTCTGCTTTGCGCTGATGCAATCAGCTCAGGCACAGATGCGTATTCCCAATTCCGGATTTGAACTCAGCGATGCAAGCAGCAGCAGCGGTGCAGTCGGCTGGTCATGCGAGAGGAGCGGCATTGTATGTCGATTGGACACCGTGCATCATCAGGGATTGAGCTCACTCTACTTGCGCGGTGCCGGTGAAAGTGGTTCGTGTCTGGTTTACAACGATCTGCCTCTGCGCAGTCCAAAGCTTCGTCGATATCTGATGCATTGCTGGTTGCGCGCGGATGGTTTAAAAGGACTCGTGGCTTTATCAGCGCGTTGTTATTCCAAAAGCGGACAACAACTCTGCGGAGGAACTCTCGCGGAAATCAACAGCAGTTCCGCCTGGCGTTCGATGGATGGTGAGTTCTATCTCGATACTGCCTGCTTTCGTTTGTCATTGTGCATTGAAATGAATGGCGTCGGCGATGTTTGGATTGACGATGTTGAAGTCAAAGAACTGAGTTTGCCGAACACTGCTTGTCCGCCAGTGACGCAGAAATACTTGGATGAGTTCTTCACAATTGTTAGCAAGAATTGGATCGGACGTGATACCGTCAAGGTGTCGCAACTCCGTGATCAAGCATTGGTACTCTGTGGCGGACACAGCGACAAAGCAACCATCAACACTGTGCTCAAGCGCTACATCTGCTATTGTCTAGACGAACACTGCAGCTTTACAAGCTCCTCAGAATTAGGATCAAGTAGTGCTGCTTCTAAGAGTCCGACGTCTCGCACTGAGTCAGGCACATCTGCCTTTGTAAAACCGGAACTCTTCGCCGACAGCATTCTCATGCTTCGCATAAGTACGCTCCCACTAGTCAGCGACGCGGAAATGCAGCGCGTTGTTGATTCCACGCATCGCTTATTCAAGCTCTTTGATAGACCGAGTATTCGTGGATGGATAATTGATCTGCGTGCGTGTCAGGGAAACAACCTGAATTTGCTCATGGCAGAACTCAGTCCGTTGATGGCAAAAGGCATTGTGTTTAAGTCAGCAATCAACGACAGCACCAAACTCGAATACACCTGCACTGACGCATCATGCGGTTGGAGCAATGAAAATGCATTTCGCATGAAATCGAGTGCCTATCATCTGCTGGATTCAACACGTGCGCTTGCAGTATTGCAATCTTCATCAACCCAACAAGCTGCTCTTGCCGGGATTGTGGCATTGAAGACGCGAGCAAGTGCTCGTTGCTTTGGTCAGAGAACAAAATCGCCTGCAATGCGCAGTAGTGCTTTCAAGTTGAGTGATGGCTCGCTTGTGAGTTTGTCGTGTGGAATGATTCAAAATCTGCAAGCTCAGAATTATAGTGCAGCGCTTGTGCCGGATGTTGCAACCACCAGCACTGAGGAGTCTGTGTTGAGTGCTCGGACATGGATCGCCGGACAACGAAAGTAAAGCTCGCTGATTCCTCATCTTTAAACGCATTACACTTAAATGAAACTATCAGATCTCGCAGCTCTTGCACAATTAGCATCGCCGGAAGCGCAGCCGAGCAAGGAGCAAAAAACCGGATATGACGGGAAGACTGTGAAGTTGCGCGTGGAACTTGACACAAAGGCTCGACGCGGAAAAACCGTCACGCGTATCAGTGGATTTCAATCGACGCCTGAGGAGCTAACAACGCTGGCGCAAACACTGAAGAAGTCTTGTGGCAGCGGAGGCACTGTGGGCGACAATCTCATTGATCTTCAAGGTGACCATCGCGAAAAAGTCAAAGAAGTGCTGAGCAAGCTTGGATACACGATCCGCGCATAGATACTCTGGTCTGCGTCGTTGAATTGAATACCGTACATGAACTCAATCAAACTTTACATTGCTTGTAGTCTGGATGGATACATCGCCGGACCGCAAGGCGAAATGGATTTTCTCGATCTCGTCCAACAGCCGGGCGAAGACTACGGCTATGCTGAGTTCATGAAATCGATTGACGTTGTAGTAATGGGTCGCGCAACCTTTGATTGGGTTTGGAATCAATTACATGCCTCGCCTCATCCGGATAAGCCGACCTACGTCATCACGCACAACGCATCAGAAGCAATAGGCACTACGCAGTTCTGGACGAGCGGTATTGAAAAACTCGTTGAGCATCTTGATGCACAAGCCGGAATCAATATTCTCTGCGACGGTGGCGCACAGGTCATTGCTCAGCTCCTGGCTCTGCGTCGCATTGACGAGTGCACGATTTCCTTTATCCCTACAATTCTCGGTGGCGGCACAGCGCTCTTCTCCAAGGGTACGCAAGCTCTTGAACTCAAGACTCTCGACTTCAAGCACTACGCAAGTGGATTGGTGCAAGTGAAGTACAAGGTCGTCTATCCCACAGCTTAGTCAGCGATTATTAGCTCAATTAAATGTCAGCTAGTTGCGAAGCTGATTATTGCAACCACGCTATAAGATCCGCAAGCATCTGTGCGCTGATTTCGTGCGTGGCGTTGTATTGTTTGAAGGTGGGTTGAATTCCCAAGGATTGAACATAAGCGACCGCATCCTTGGCTGATTGAATGCCGATGCGATTGTCACTGGTGCCGTGAGAAACGAAGTATTTGACCCGTCTACAAAGTTCCTTTGGAGCCGTGAGCTTCTTGAATTCTTCGAGTAGGCGTCCGCTCATAATGGCAACACCGGCGATGAGATCCGGTCGCGTGAGAGCCAATCCATAACTCATCGCCGCACCCTGACTAAATCCCATGAGAAAAACTCTCTGCTCATCAGCACCAAACTGCTTGACGATTTGACTGATAAACTTGATGAGCATCTTGCGACTCTTTTCTTCCTCTGCAAAATCATAGACCGGAGTGCCTGAACTGAAATCAACGTGGTACCATGCGTACTGATTTGTACCCATCGAATAAGGAGCCTGCACTGAAACGACGAGATATTGCGCGGGTAGTTTGTCCGCAAGACTAAAGAGATCCTGCTCGTTTGATCCAACCCCATGCAGCAGAATCAACAAGGGCGGATGCGCACTGCTTGCTTTAGCCGGACGTACCACGTAGTGAAGTCCTGCGGTGCTGTCAGCTGCATGCAGCGTAGATCCCAAGCCCACCAGCAGACATACAATGCAAACAAAACGGCTTGCACTCTGCATTAGGCGCACTACTGATAAGCTGCGATGTTGTACTTGATTATTCATGTGTTGGCATTTGCAATGTGGTTGGAGTTTCTTGACAGATGATCAAAGTAGCGTTGCAGGAAAACCGGCTCGCAGTCTATTCTACTTCTTTCGATTCGGGTCGCTGAGTAGACTCAAGTCGATTGTAATCTCTGCATCAATCGCGATACCATCTTTACGCTCCGGAAAGAACTGCGTTTCTTGAAAGGCTTTGCTGAGTTTGTCATTCAAAGAGCTCGACAGCTTTTTTGAAGCTGCGATAAAACCGGTGCTGATCATGCCAATCTCTGAGACCTTGACCACAACTTTCAGCTTACCCCAGGTGCCTTTCGGAGATGCTTGGTTGAGATTCTTTACAAGCTGCAGCGTGTCATACTCAACTCCCACATCACGCACATGATGCGTAGCAATAAAGCGCACCGGTACGCTCACCCAACAAGCAATAGGAACTTGATCGAGGACCGCCGGTGTAAACTTGGCTTGTGTAACTGCTCGTATCGCCTCTGAATCGAGAGATGGAAATACTGATTGAACGATGCGACACTGTGTGACCTTTCCCTTGGCATTGACCAGTGCTTTAACCATCACCTGACCCTCAATGCTATGTCGAGCTGCTTCGAGTGGATAGCGTAGTGATTCTTGGAGCATTTCCATGTCAAGATTTGGCACGCGGTCGAGCGCCGCGGAGTCAGCATCCACTATTGTAGCGGCCATCTCGTGACTCGCTCTTCCGGTGCTTTGAGAATACAACGATGAAGACCACGATGCGAGAAAGCTGATGATTGCGACGAATAGAATGTGTAGAGACGTGTTAGGATGCATTGGCCAACTGAGAAAAGCTTGTTGTATCAGCACTCAACGGACAGCTAGTACTGATTTGATTGATGCTAGCAAAATAGCAAGCGAGCTGAGAACCAAAGCGCGGAGGGAGAGTTTGCGCACGTGTGGGTTGAGTTAGCTAGACTCCCGGTTTACGCAAGTCGTTGAATCGTTGGCGTGGATGTCATGCAGTGTCTCATTCAATTGCTCCACACATGGTGCACTACAAAAACATCCACCAAGGAATTAACCATGGTGGATGATTTGAGTGTGAACTCTTAGACGAACTCTACACAGTTCTCCTGTCGAACTCGCACTGCAATTGACCGTGCTTACTGGATAACTTCTACGAAGACATTGCGATTGTACATTCTGCCTTCGGGATGTTGGTTGTCGAAAGTGTATTGAACTTCTTGTTGACCGACGCCGATTGCTTGCACGCTGACTTTTTTGTTGTCGCGGGCAAGTTGGGCATCAATGATGCCTTTGGCTTGATCAGCTCGATCTTGTGAGAGTTGGAGGTTGGCAGCGCTGTTACCGATGATGTCCGTATGACCGTGAACAATGACGCGGTTGCCGGGAACAAGTTCAGGAGCGATTTCAGTGTTGATTCTGTTTTCGTAGCGAGAGATAGCGTCCGACTTGTCGTAGTCGAAGAGCATCAGGTAACGTGATGCATTGCGGACCTGACGTTCCTTGGTTAGAGTGAAGGGAATATTCTCTTCCGTCAGATGTCCGGTCTTTTCATGTATCGAAACCTTAGCGTTGTAGGTGCCACTGTCCAAGAAACGCATGATTTGTGCCGGGTTGATTCGTTCGTTGGAGTAGGAGTACGGTCCGAAGTACATTGAACGTCCTTCGCCTGTAATCGTCACATCCCAACTATCATAAGGAACTGAATTGCTTACTGAGAACATCATGTCATTGTCAATTGATGATTCATCACGAATCGTGTACTTGATAGAGTTGAGCATGTTTGGATTGTCAGTAAAGACAAAGACCACGCGTCGATTTTCATCATCTAACAAGTTTGCAAAAGCAGGATCGCTATAGCTTGTTCCTGATGGCTTTATTGGATCTTCAACGACAATTGTGATGCGATTAGCATCGATACCGAAGTTGTTGACGAGATAATTCTTGACCTTTGTTGCATAAGCTTCGCCATTGACGCGATCCGGATCTGATCCTCTCAGCGTAAGCTGTACATCGGGATTCTGACGCATACGATCAGCATAAAGGTTCATGACGTTGTAATAGGAAGTCATGAGCTGTCCCACGTTCGTTTCCTGCACCGTCATATCGCCCTTCATAAAGTTCTGCAAATCAGATTCTTTGAAATTGGTTGCTGCAGCGCGCGAGAGCTGTGAGTATCGCGAAGGAATCTCTGTGCTTCCTTTTTCAAAGAATACATAGGGATGAATTGGGAAGTAACCTTGGACGTTTTTCGTCACAACACTCTGCATTGCAGGCAACACAACGACTACGCGTTTGAATTCCGGTGGAACCGTGCGAGACATCGGAGTAATTACACCGTTGCTGACGAGTGATTTCTCGAGCATGGAATACTCCATTGATAAGCGCAAACCAAAACGGTATGAAACGGTTGACCATACATCCGCTATTGCGTTTTGCGAAGGTTCATTTACGGTCTTTTTTTGTGCGATAAGCCAAGAACAATCAACAAACGGCGTGATAAGTACAGCTGTATTATTAGTGCTGGCGAGGGTGATATCGTAGCCGAAGCCTCCCTCGACACCGTATGTAAGGCTGTTGAGATTTGCCACATTAGTCTCAGCTTCATTGACAGCGGCGAGTTCGGTGACTACGGTTCCATCTGGGTTAGCATTGTAGATGTAGCTTGCTTGCGTGTTTAGGGCCACTAAAGGTCCGACGTACATGCTGAGATTCGGTATCGCATGCTGATCCATTCTAAACAAAGGTTCAAAGGTGATGTAACTCATCTTAGAATCAAAGCTTGGCATAGGATTGCGCGTATTGTCTGTGATAAATGTGTTGCGATTATCATATGAAATGCGAAACTGAATGCCCCACCAGCTACTTGACAGATACTCACCAAATATGCCGGCGTAGAGGTTAGTTCCGGTGCCGTCGACGTAGTCAATGCTGCCAGGCGCTGAGTGAAAATTGGCGTCTGTTCCGTGCAGTTGTTGCCAGCCCATGCCGACAGTATTGTGTTGCACTGCGGCTTGTGCGCCCCAGCGCCATGATGCAATACGAAAATCAGATACTTGGGCCGAAGCGGATAGTCCACAAATCAGTGCGATAAGCATGCTGAGCATGAAGCATGTAGTATGTGTGTAGAATGACCTTCTCATTGCAGTCTCCTTGAGCGATGGGTGATAGTTAATTAGTGTGCGCGGTGCACTGTGGACAGAGAAGCCGAAGCTTGTTATCAGTTGGGCGCAGCGCGCACTTGACCTACGTTGGTGTCACGTGACTTGGTCTTTAATACTTGGTTTCGTTTATTCGATTTCGTGCATCGACGGTGCCGTGATTGATGCACGGTGCACGATAGCGTCTGTAGATTGTATGCCAGTAGGAAGCGAAGATGAATGCTTCAGGTGACGTCCTTTGCGACCCGTGGGGTCTACCTTGGAATGTGCGTAATCTCTAGTGAGTTCGATTAATCTTCATTTGGCTCGAAGATGAGGGCAGTTGCTTGTAATGCTGCACCGATGAAAAGCGACGGATTACTTGAACTCATTTCACATCACAAAGTTCGCTCTTTTCATCCGTCCACGTGTTACATAACTTCAAAGAAGTGTATGTGTATTCACACATCGATGGTGTACAGTTGAATTTTGCTATGTAGGTGCTATGTGGGGGAATGCAGTCGTAGTGCGACCTTGTGTCGCCTACCGTCGTCGACGAGCGGAACACACATGTCAGTCTTATCGACAAGCTCGACGTTATCTATGGTCAAACCAATTGCATCAGCCTCTGCAACGGTCGTGATGCTAATGTCATAGTAGCTACTCAAGTATCGATAACTCAACTCTATACCCGACCACGCTGCAAACAAGTGCGGCTGAAGTTTGAGTTGATTGCCTTCACGATGTAGTCCCAACAACGACTCGCTAATGAGTTGATTCATCCATCCTGCTGCTCCCGTGTACCAAGTCCATCCACCACGTCCAACATGCGGCTCGCATGCGTAGACATCCGCACTTACGACATAAGGCTCAACTTTGTACCGATCGATCTGATGTTCGTGTCGTGCGTGATTGATTGGATTAATCATGCTGAGCATTTGCCAAGCTTGCTGTGACTTGCCACTCTGTGCAAGTGCCATGATAAGCCAGACTGCTGCGTGCGTGTACTGACCGCCATTCTCCCGCACACCGGGGACGTAGCCGGCGATGTAACCGGGATGAGGCAATGTTCCGTCAAAGGGCGGCTGAAGAAGTTGAATCAATTGTGCATCCGGTTGAACAAGATTGCGAACGGCGGAGCTCAGTGCCATGAGGCTACGTTCTGTGGTGGCAGCGCCGGAGAGTAGTGACCAACTCTGCGCGATGGAGTCAATCTTACAGTCTTGATTTTGCGCCGAACCAAGCGCAGTGCCGTCGTCGAAGTAGGCTCGACGGTACCACTTGCCGTCCCAAGCATGCGCTTCTATGTTCTGTTGAAGCGTACTTGCTTGTTTCTCACACAAGGCAGCAAACTCCTTGTCGTTCTTCGCCAGCGCGATTGGGATGAACTTGATGAGGATGTCGTAGAGGAAGAAAGACAGCCACACACTTTCTCCTAATCCCTCCGGACCAACATTGTCCATACCGTCGTTCCAGTCACCACTGCCAATCAGTGCCAGACCATGGGTGCCGAATCGTAATGCATGTCGAATCGATAACACACAATGCTGATACATCGAACGCGATATCGTAGAACGCGTCGCTACATCATAGTAGGATTGCTCGTTGTTTGAAAGCAGTCTTCCTTCGAGGAAGTGTATGTCTTCATCTAGTATCGAAGCGTCTTCGGTTGTTGTCAAGTATCGTGCACACACATATGGCAGCCACAAGTAGTCATCTGAACATCTGGTCCGAACGCCTCGTTCGAGAGGTGCGTGCCACCAGTGTTGGACATCGCCTTCACGGTATTGTCGCGAAGCACTCAACACGATTTGCTTACGCGCCATCGGAGCATCGGCATCCATGATGGAGAGTACGTCTTGCAGTTGATCGCGAAAACCAAATGCTCCTCCGGATTGGTAGTATCCGCTGCGTGCGAACAACCGACTCGACACTGTCTGATAGCGCAGCCATCCATTCGTCATGATATTGAGAGCCGCATCCGGTGTGCTGATTTGGAGTGCGAGGTTGCTGTGCTCCCAGTAGTCGTGAACGCGAGATAGACTACTCGTCATTGCGTCCATGCCACGGAAACGATTTACAATGCGCTGTGCGTCGCCGGTGTTAAGACCTTGTCCTAGTCGAAAGGCAACTTCATGATGCTGATTCTCAGACAGTTCAAAACTGATCTGTATTGCTGCGCAAGGATCGAGTCCTGCACCGACGCGATCGGAGAGCTTTGAACGCGAAAGCGCAGATGGATTGCTCAATGAGGAATTCCGTCCAACAAACTCCGTGCGATCTGCTGTGTACGATTTCGTTCCACCCTCCGCATCAAAGAAGGCAACGCGATGTGCGAACTCTGAGTTGTACGGATTTCGTGCAAAGAGAGATCCTGTAAGTCTATCGATTTCGGTGATGACCGAGCGGTAGGTCTTTGAACGAAGATCACCCAGAACCAATTCAACGTAACCGGTGACGCTCAGGCGTCGCGGTCGCTCTGATTTGTTTGTGAGCTTGAGTATGCTGCACTTGATGTTCTCCTCTAAATCCACAAAGACTAAGAGTTCGGAGTGTATACCTGCTTCTTCGTGTTCGAACGAAGAATAGCCAAAACCGTGACGAGTGATGTAAGGTGAGCGGCTATGCGTGGGCAGAGTAGTGGCCGACCAGAAGTGACCGCTCTGCTCATCGCGAATGTAGATAGCTTCTGAGCCGCTGTCACACACGGGATCGTTGTTCCACGGCGTTAGTCGCATCTCGTGTGCGTTCTCGCTCCAGGTGTATGCTTGACCGCACTCGGAAATCACAGAGCCAAAATTTGCATTGGCAATTACGTTTGACCATGGCGCCGGAGTCATGGATGACTTGTGTGTTTCAATCACATACTCTTTACCGTTTGCATTGAAGCCACCAATACCGTTATAGAACTGGATGTCATTGGGCACTTTCAAGGATGAGATACCGGCAAGAAGCGGTTGTGTCGGCGCTAGAAATGGAATAAGAACTTTCGGTGCAGTCTTACGATTGACGTGATCTGCAAGCGTGCCGCCTGATGTTGAGATAATAGCGCGTGCTACTGTTTGAAAGAGGATGCGGTCTTCTGCGGTGATTTGTTCTGAGGCTCGTACGAAGATGGCGCCGGATTGCTCGTTGTTCTGCGCGGAGATGAGACCGACGATTTGGTTTTGTAGGTCTTGACGATAGCCGCTGTGACTATCATTCCAAATCACCAGATCAACGATGAGTCCTTTGAGTCGCCAATAAGCATGCGCTTGTATCAGCTGCTGCACAAGCGCTATGTCAGCTTGGTCTTCAATCATGAGCAGCACGATTGGAAGGTCACCGCTGATGGCGTAGGGCCAGAGTCCGGCTTGACCTCGTCGGTTCTTGATCAGTAGCGACGGATCTGCTCGCAAACTCGGATTCATGAAGATTATGCTATTAGCAAGACGACAATACAACTGCGCATCACCTTCGCTCGCGTTGATTTGACGTAGCACGACCTGATTATGCGTCCACGCCAATTCAAACACACGATCCTTGTGGTGCATGTCTTGGTACTTATCGATGAGGTTACGACAGAGCTCAGCGCTTTCGGCGATGCCAATAACCATGTCTATGACGATCGTCTCGTCAGGCGCTAAGGTCAAGCGCTTGCGAATCGAAACAATTGGATCAAGCACCGAACCTTCCGTCCCTGACAGAGAGCCACTCAACTTCATAGCATCAGGATGCGCTGTTGAGTTTCCTCGACCAATAAATTTCATGCGATCAGTTTCAAAGGAAACTTCCTGAACATCTTTGTCGTGAATGTTCATGATGTGAAACATCCATGGCTGTTTCTCATTTGGGTATCGAGCGCGACGCGTGGCAATGATGGCGCTCTTTGTTTGGTCAATTTCAGTTTGTACAAAGAGATTGCTGAAGGCAGGATGAATGACGTCGTTAGCCTGCGGAGCAATCACAACTTCGGTGCAACTCGTGATGTCGATTGAACGATGTTTAGACGAACGATTGCTGAGGTGAACGCGACGCATTTCGATATCGTCCTCAGGCGATACAACGATCTCAGTTCGGATGTCGAGATGAGAATGCACTACACGGAAGTCGGCTCTACCTTGA
Organism: Chlorobiota bacterium; assembly: GCA_044228685.1. GTDB lineage: Bacteria > Bacteroidota > Ignavibacteria > Kapaibacteriales > NICIL-2 > JBBATK01. The sequence goes on along the minus strand of JBGAUL010000002.1, from coordinate 8,911 downwards.
CTAAAAGCCGCTTCAAACTGACGACCCTTCTGAAGCGTAGGTTGATAGGTCGATGACCAATATTCACCGGTGTCCAAATCACGCACATAACAGAAGTTGCCGTAGTGATCGTCGAGTGCATCTTCGCGCCAACGCGTAACGGCGATATCGCGCCATCGACTGTAGCCACTGCCGCTATTGCTAAGCATAACGTGGTAGTTGCCGTTTGATAAGAGCTGAACTTCAGGAATAGGAGTGTTCGGACTATTGAGAACACGAATGTCGGCTTCCGTAACTGATGGTGACAACACAGCCGTGTTTGAAGTGTGCGCAAAGAACGAAGTAACTTTTGGAATGCGCTCTTGAAGCAGCAGTAATGTTGCTTGAAATCGTGGATCTGCTTCAAAGAGACGCTGCATCGGACGATTACGGAGCACAAAGAGGATTGACAACAATGTCATTCCCAAATGATGACTCATGTACGATTGCACTATAACGTTGAATTGTCCGCGCGGTACTCGTGACGGGGTGAAGTCAATTGCTTCATACAAACCATAGTGACTCTCATATCCATCTACGACCATGTGCTGCATGTTTTCACAGGCTTTTTCAGGCAAGACCATGAGTGCAAGAGCGGAAGCATAAGGAGCAACGACGATGTCTTTCTCGAGTCCTCGCTTTATACCCAGCTTCGGTACTCCAAAAGTTTGGTATTGATAATTGAGCGATGAATCGACCATGTTGTAACCGGACTCAGACATTCCCCATACAACACCACGTTGCTTTGCGTAGTCGATTTGTTGTTCGACCACTGCCAGGCGTGTTTGATCGAGTAAAGTGTTTTCATAGGACGGCATAACCAGAAATGGCATGAGGTACTCGAACATAGAGCCGCCCCACGAGAGCAGTATTGGTCTGCCGCCGGCGTTAGTCAACAAACGACCCAAAGCAAACCAACTCTCCTGCGGCAGCCGTCCCTGCGCAATGCCGACAAAGGTTGCGAGACGAGCTTCAGAGGCCAGTAAGTCGTAGAAGCTGTTGTCGCAGCGATGTTCATCGACGTTATAACCAACCGTCAACAAGTGCTTCGTTCTGTTGTACAGAAAATCAAACTCCAACTCTGACATCTCAGTGCACTGCGCTGCCAATGTATCGAGCTGAGAGATTCTCTCGATGGCGAGTTGCGGTGAGCAAAGTGTGAGATTGCGTACACTGTTTGCTGTGTGCTGATGAGAATCTGTCTCGCTGTGATGTGCCGCACTTAGCACCGTCTGCTCGATTACTTCAGCTATGTCTCGTAAAGTCGGAATGCCCTTAAACAAGCCAGCGCTTGTTTCTTGATCATCCATTGAATCGTGCGTTGCTCCGGGTACTAAGTCTCGTAGTTCCTGCTGCGCTTCAGCTATGGTTGCGCTGACAAGATTTGCCCAGCGCTCGACCATGCTGTCTGAATCATAGACTAGGGCATTGAGTATAGAAGTGCTGTGTGATTCGAGGCTGTGAAGACGCTGGTAGTAGTCGCTGAGATTGACAAGCGGAGTGGTGCGAAGAGTATCAATGTGGTGAACGATTGAGCGAAGAGACGCAATGTCTTTTGCTGAGACAGATTCTGCCAGAATACTAAGTGTGTCATGAAGTCCTTCGAAGACATCAAGACTCGCGATAGGTGTGTCGGGAAGCTTTAGCAATGCCTGACGCAGTGTGATCAAGTGTGCAGCGAGGTTGCCGCTATCAACGGTTGAAATGTATCGTGGCCACAAGACGCGAAGAGACTGTGTATCGTACCAGTTGTAGAAGTGACCTTGGTAGCGATCCAATCGTGACATCGTGCCGAGTGTGGCAGTACAGCGCTCTATTAATTGTCGCGCGGAGATATATCCAAACTCCGCAGCGGATACCGTCGCCAGCAGCGCCAAGCCCATGTTAGTCGGAGAGGTGCGGTGAGCAACTACTCGCAGGGGGTGTTCTTGTACGTTGTCCGGAGGAAGCCAGTTTTCAGAAGCAGTGACGAAGTCTTCGAAGTACAGCCAAGTCTTGCGAGCTTGTTGTCGCAGGAAACCGACCTCTGCGCGACTCAGTCTTGATGCACGGAAATGCAAAGGCTGACTAATAAACCAACACAGCAGAGGAGAGCATATCCAACAGAGGAGTATGAGTGCAGAAGTCGTGAGGACTTCCGGCGAGTGGATGACAAACCACACTGCGAGACAAAGAGCGATGAATGGCTCGATCCACATCTGCGCGACAGCCTGTAACAAGCTGTCTCGCTTTGCTCTCTCGATGTTAACCGAAGGCGTCCATTGCAGCAAAGATTTGTGAGAAATCACCAAGCGCCAGAGTGTTCGTACAATGGCATCGAGATTAGTCCATGCCTCATAGGGCAGACAAATCATGCGCAGCGAGGTTGTAGCCGCGGTGTTGATTCCCGAGCGAAGCGACATCTGAATGTGAGCCACAAGATTGATGTCATGTGGTTTGCGAATTGCCGTCCAGAGTGAGCTTACAACATCGGGAATGATGAAGATCGCGGTCACGACTAGTGTCCAGAACAATGCATTATGTAGCAGCGTCCATCCGAGAATGAGCAGCAGACTAAATGCTGCCGGACTCACACTTCGACGAAGGTTGTCGATGATTTTCCAACGAGATAATGCTGAGAGTGTATTGCGGTGCCATCGACGATTGATATCAGGAACAAAGGGCAAGCACCATACCGCTATCTGCCAATCGCCGCGTACCCAACGATGACGTCGACGTGCATCGTTCAGATAACGTTCAGGATATTTCTCAAAGACTTGAACATCGCTCAGTAATCCCGAGCGTGCATAGCAACCTTCCAGTAAATCATGACTCAGGATTGTGTTTACCGGGAACTTGTTCTTCAACGCCAAGGCGAACATGTCCACGTCGTAGATACCTTTGCCAATGAAGGAGCCTTCTTCGAACAGATCTTGATACACGTCTGATGTAGCACGTGTATAGGGATCGATGCCCGGATCATTGCCATTCAATCGCGCGTAGCGTGTACTTTCGTTTTCTGGGAGAGTTGTTGAGACGCGAGGTTGGAGGATGCCGTAGCCTTCAACGACGCGTTGTTTGGTGGCATCGTAGACAGGACGATTCAGCGGGTGATTAATAGAGCCAACCATTTTGCGCGCGGCATCGCGCGGGAGCTGCGTGTCGATGTCGAGGGTGATGATGTAGGCTACTGTTTGCGCCAGTGCAAGATCTCCAACCACCAGACTAAAGCTCCCGACAGAATTGCCGCGTAGAAGTCCGTTGAGTTCTTCCAGCTTTCCGCGCTTTCGCTCGAAGCCCATCCAGAGTTTGTCATGCGCGTTGTAGCGACGAGGACGATGGAAGAGGAAGAAGAGGTTGTGATCGTAGTTGTCGTATTTACTATTCAAATCCTCTACGCCTTCGCGTAAGTGTTGCACGAGCATCTCGTCATCATCGCAATGCTCGGTCTCAGCGTCAAGGAAATCGGTGATAAGTCCGAATAATATGTTCTTGTCGTTGTTGGCTAAGAAGCGCACTTCCAGAACTTCAAGCATTGCATCAATATCTTCCATGGAGTTCAGCATTGCAGGGATCACGACCAAAGTTCTGGCCTCGTTCGGCAGACCACTGGTGTAGTCCATACGTGCAAGGAGCTGTGGCTGCACAACGAGTGAAGCAAGGAAATTGACGACGGTGAGAGCAAGCTGACTAGAGCAGAGAAGTGATAGAAGCAGCGTCAGAGCCAGCGTCCATCCATCGTTGCCTTGCATGAATGCGCTATAGCTGAGAGCAGTGCTTAGTGTTAGTGTAAAGAAGAGAACTGAGCTGCTGTAGGTGCTGAGAGGATAGCGTGCAAAGAAGCGTCGCACTCGTTCGCGGACGAGTGGCTTCATGCCTGACTGAAGTTCTGTTGCGCTGCGACCTTTACCAAGCAGATAGTAACCAACATGAGCTTCGCGTAGATTCGATGGCGTCGTAGTGCGTTGTTCGGTCGCAAGATCACTCGCGATCTGCGCCACTTGATCTTCGCTGCGAGATGAGTACTTGGCGATGTGCTCGACGACGTGACGGTATTGATCGCGCGTCGAGAAATCCATGAGACAGTAACTGGGGTCAGTGCGAAGGATTGCTTCTACAGAGCTGTTGTCTTCGACGAAATCACGCCAATCCATACTGCTCACGAGTCGCAGACTTCCAATACTGTTACTCACTGAAACCTGGTGTGCAGCTTGCTTTTGATTTTCTGATTGAACGAGTTCATTGCTGCTTTGACCAAGTTCACTGAGTCGGTCTTCAATCCAGCTCAGGGCTTGCGCGAGGGTGTGTCCTTTGCCGCGTAACTGTCGGCTGAGCTCAGCAACAAAAGCACGTTCGAGCGGAGGATTGGAGCGAGCCATATCGGCAACAACCAGAATCAAACTTTTAGGTTCGGAGTCCGCGGCCGTAATCATGCGTTTCGCCCAGTAATCTGCGAGATTACGATTGATGCGATCGGTTGCTATGTGTGTGCAGACGCGACGTAGATTTTCGATCAGCGCAAGGCGGAGCATAATGGGGACGGCCCACAGTTCACCGAGACTAATAGGCTTAACGGTTTGGTAGGCTTTGACGACGGCGCTGAGAGTGCCAATGTCGATGCGACCATCACTGTGTGAAATGATTTCAAGTGCGATGTCGTACACACGAGGCAGACCTTTCGAAGCACCGCTTGAAAGTTGTGTGAGCTTCTCGCTGTAGACACGAGGCAAGTGCTTCTTTGTGAAGCGAATTTGATCTTCAATGAGGTAGAAATTGTCCATCAGCCATTCGCCGGCCGGAGTGGTAACATGACGTTGAGTTACGGCTTGAATGAGGAGCTCATGGACTTTGAGCAGGATCTGTTCGTTTTTTGCTAGGCGGGCGAGGAGTTTATCATGACCGTGTTTAAGACTCAGCACGTGAGCATCAGCGAAGCGTTTGGTGTGACGCTCCATTTGTTCTGAGTTGAGAAGCTCGGAACGCAGAGGCTCTTCAGTTGCATACATGCTGTCTTCATTGAGCCCAATGAGATCAGCCTTCATTTTCAATAGCAACTCTCTAAAACTCTGTGGACTGACGTTCACGATGCTCCCTTGTGATGATAGTGTGTAGTGAGTTATACGCTGCTTCAAGAATTGCAACGCCCGTAGGGGTTGAGCTGTCAGAGTTGTGTGCTGTGGTGACGTGGGGCAGTCTGGAACCTAGTGCCTACACTACACACAAATTCATCGGCAAGCAGGTCGGGTTGCAAGCAGATGAAGCGTTGTTTTCTGAGTCCGGACTAGCCAGGATCGAGAAATCATTCAGGATTTGCTCAACCGCAAGAGATACTGCTATTGTTGGTCCATGGCAAAGAACATTGAGTGTAGAAACAGTAGTGTGCTGCGGAGGCAGTGAAGGAGCTGCGCTTACGCGTACGCTATTCGTCGTGTCCTGTGGGTTGATCCACTTTAGACTTCAGATCAGTTATCATAAAGGTGCCGTACTTCCGAACGATACGTGCGTTGAATTGCGCGATGGTCTCAAGCAGTCGCTTTTCTTCTGCTTCCGTTGATGTTGAAGCAGTAATAAAGGTGCAGCCTTGAAGAGCGAAGCCTCGCAGTTGTTCCAAGGACTCAGAGTCAAAGCCATAGCCAAGCATCTCGCCAATGGATTGATTGTTTTGGCGTTCCGTGATTTCTGCCACGACTTCGGCAGCTGTGAAGATTGGTACATCGTCAGTTGCGTGCGTGTCGGCCAAGAGAGCCGATTGCGCATTTACTGCATCCTTGGAGTCGTCAAAAGCGACAATTGTAAAACCTGACTTTGCAAAGTGTTCGAAGATGTTGGGGGTGGTAGTTTTCATGGTAGTGGTATAAACGTGTCACTTGATTGTATATGTGAGAAGGTCACTTGTCCACTTGAACAACGCTGAATGCCGAGCTCAAAAATGTTCATGCACGATTTGCCTTTGTTGAACACCGAGGGACAGCAGGAGTTTGCTGACGTCACTGATCATGTCTTTCGGACCGCAGACATAGAAGGGTTGATCGAAATCGCTTACGAAAGTTGTGAGGAAAGTGCGGTTGATCACGCCATGTGATCCTACTGCGTTTTTGTCACTTGAAAAAATGTTGACGAGATTTCTTCCCAGCATTGTTTGAAGCTCGTCGTGTGCGATAACATCGGTGACTGTTTTATTGGCAAAGAGAAGTCTATTGTGACCAAGAGCATGACGCTGCTCTAGGTCTCTCAGGATTGCTATGAAGGGCGTCACACCTGCACCGCCGGCAATAAATGTACCTTCACCTTTGTATAACAGCGTACCGAAGACATCATGGATTATGAGTTCATCACCGACCTTTAAGCGGCGCAATTGCTTTGTGAGACCCTCGTGTTGCTCATAAATCTTTATGCAGAATTCCAAATGCGTGTCACTGGGAAGTGAGCAGATAGTAAAGGGCTTTAGTTGAGTGTCCCAACCTTCTAGTTTTAAACTCACTTTTGTGGCCTGACCCGGAAGAAAATTGTAATTCTTTGGTCTCTCGGTTACAAAGCTGATAACATCGTGCGTAAGATTTTTGATCGACGTAATACGGACAGGGTACTGTGCCATGCGAGGTCTGCTGGAAAGTTGATGAGACAAATGATATACTTTGTGTTTGGATGTTGTTGTTGTTTGTCGTGAGGCGCCGGACACTGGAAAGTGTTCATTGCAGTACACATAGCTAGACATTTACAGTACTTGTTCATGAGAATTTTATCAGATCATGATGCTGGAATTCTTTGTCATAGACTTCTTCCGGCGAGTCTCTGTGTTGTTTGACGTGATTATGAAAAGAGCTTAGCTGACTATTGAAAGCGTGTGGTAATTCGAGGTTCGGGAAGTGTCCTACACCATCGAAGACATACATTGTTGATCCTTTTATTCCGGCGAATAGCGATTCGCTTTTCTTCGGACCTGAGATGGTGTCCTCTTGACCACACAGTATCAAAGTTGGAACCCGTATACTTCCTAACGTCGGCGAAGTATCGGCCCTATCCATCAGTGCACGGAGCGTGTTAATGATTGAAGTTGCCGGTGTTGCCATGATGACCCGACGCATTGCTTGAATCGATCGCTTGTTGTCGCTTATAGCTTCTAGACTAAAAGCTTTGCGCAGAAATGATTCGCAGTAGGTCTCGATACCATGAATTTCAATTCGCCGAATTGCTTCGAGTCGTGCTTCTTTGATATCATCAGTATCTGCATCGCAATTCGTATCACACAAAATCAAAGCACAGATACGTGAGCGAAAGCGGTTAACCGCGTTGAGCGCGATATAGCCGCCCATTGATAAGCCGCAGATGATTGCAGATGGAACATTTAAGGCGTTCATTACTTGGATGAGGTCATCCGCAAGGAGGTCTATGCTTAGCGGCTCATCGGTGCTGCCCGACTTACCGAATCCTCGGACGTCGTATGCAATAACGCGAGTGTATTTCTGCAGGATGGACAACTGTGGTTCCCACTGTGATTTGTCAACCGGAAAACCGTGAATAAAGATGATCGGTATGTCTCCGCTTCCACGATCTTGATAGTTTAAAGTGACATCGTGTAGTTTGAGTTCTTGATCTTCTTCCGAAGCTTTTTCATCACTCGCATTCATTGCTTGTCCTATGATTGTTGGGTTGAGAACTTTGTCGCTGCGTTCATGACTCAGCAACAGATCAATGTCAATTGCTTGTGTTCACTATTACATCAAATACGAAACGCTGATATAGCCTGCGTAGGTTTTTACATGACTGCGGTCAAGGATGTAGTATTGATCCGTAGTGGTCGAGTTGCTCTTGTCACTGATATCCAGCAATCCATACACGCCGCGAAATCCAAGTCCGAAGCGCCAAGGTGCAGTTCCAAAATCCATACCGACGCCGTAGGCAAATCCGATGTCGCCGGCTTTAACAGCCAGAACGCCGGTTACTGTTGAAGTGCCGTTGCCATTACCGCTAGACTTCACGCTTGAGCCAACGTTTATGCCGATCTGAGGTCCGATAACAGCATTGAAATTGAGAGGTGCAGATTTCGAACTGTTGAAGGAAAAGAGCAGAGGGATGTTGATATAGCTAAGACTAATTGTGTTCTCGACGCTGTTGTCAACGTACTTCTGAGAAAGGGAGCTGTAAATCAATTCACCTTGGATGGCTGTATTGTCGGACATGTAGTATGCCAGAAATGCACCAAATCCATGACCAACCGTGAAGCTGGTAGTAATAGTGCTGTTGTTTGTCGGAGTAATGTCAAAGGAGGTAAAGGTTGGCATGTATCGAAAACCGATTTCTGCCATGCCGCCTGCACCATTGATACCGCCGACTGTGGAGCCTGCGCTTGCTGTCTGCGCCGGTTCGCCTGAGGTTGTTGTTGTGGTTGTCGTTGTTTGCGCTAGTAGTGTTGAGCTACATACCAACACCGTCAACAACGAAATCTGTAGTTGATGAATAAATGAGTTTTTCATGTGTGTCTTTCTTATGCTGTAAGGTGAGTTCTGCAGTACGTCAGGTTGGTGAACCATAGTGCAGACCTGGATTGAATGCGTACTGCCCCAGGCGCAATACGAACGGGTGATTGTGCGTAGCAGAACGATGGTGCTTTAGCGAAGACGAGCAACAAGAGTTGTGTCGATTATTCCCAGTACTCCGAGAATCCAAAAACCCGCAACGCAGACCACAATGATGTTGAGTGTGCGTTTTGCCGGACTACGTTGTGGCAAGGTGTTATTCGTTAAAGCCAAGCCAACGAAGATTGCTATGATGGTAATGATGAATGCAGGCAGAGTCATTGAGTAAAAGCATGGAGTATGTGAAACAAGAAAAAGCGTGAAAAGGGATGACTGTCACTGCGCTTCATCCAGTCTGCGTGTGATTGATCTCTCGTGAGAAATCTAATTGACGCGTG
>JBGAUL010000048.1:0-7069 GCA_044228685.1 Chlorobiota bacterium | reverse complement strand
CTCATACCAACCGGATCGGTTACACCGTCTTGACCGTCGATAACGAAGTCCTGCGGGAAAATGTGCAGAATGCGACGATCACTTGGGATAGCAATATTGCGCGCATCTTCAACCAAACGGCGAACGTCTGCGCGAGTAATTTCAGAGCTGGTGTTGGAGATTGCAATGATGTTTTTCGTCTGGAAGGATTCGATGTGATCGCCTGCAATACCGACGATGACATCGGTGATCTTCACACCTGAAGACATTTCAGCGCGTTCAACAGCGAGTTCAATGGAGCGAACAGTCTTCTCGATGTTCACTACGACACCACGACTTAAACCGCTGCTCTCGGCCATTCCTACGCCAAGGATATTAACGGTTTGTTGTTCGTGATCAGGCGAAGCAACAATAACACAGAGTTTTGTTGTGCCGATGTCTAGTCCGACGATGATGTCGCGTCGAGCTGCGTCGTCCATGCCGCTGCTACGCTCACCACTACTGGTGCGAGATGCAATCATTGTTTCCCCCCGTAAACGGGTAATTAATTTATGCGTAGCTGTCACCGCTTCCTCACGGTTTGAATTGTGTCGCTTCCCTCGAATCACAATTCACTACACATTCTCTGTCTCCACGTACCATTGAATCAGGCTTCCTCTCCTCACTCAATTCATTCCATGCTGCTGGTCTGAATCTCGTCTGCCTAACTCTTTCGCGTTACAAATACTCGCTGTGCCCATCGTAGATCGATCAAAGATGCTGCTCTCGGATCGTTTTGCTTATTGGCGAAGGCGAAGTACGAACACAGATTACTGACTTTTTCGCGACTGTTTTCGAAAGAACCAAAGAGGACTTTCGAGGCTTCCGCTGAACTTTCAAAGCTGTAGCTCTTCGTTTCACTGTCATATTTCAATTCAGAAATATCGTTAATCACCTGTCCATTCTCCGGGAGACTCATCTCCGCGATGATTGAACAAGCATTACGCAAAGCCGTTGTGTCAAATGTACCGTTGTTGTCTACTCCCCTGATAATCGGCACATCATTGCCGGAAGGAACCAGACGGTATGGAAGAAGGACTGCATCCTCGTCGATATACTGCAAGTCTCCTTGCGATCGAACAACCAATGCCTTGGGATGTCGCTCTTGAATTCTGATTTCGATTTCGTTCTCTGAAACTCTCTGCACGGTCGCATTGCGCACGTACGGGAGACTCATTACCTTGAGTCGAATGTCATTCAAATGCACATCTGCCATTTTCGACGGGACAATGCTCGAGTCCAGTAATGAACGTACTTCAGACTCCTTGATGTAAAGAATCCCACTAATACGTACACCACGAACCTCCTGTTGTGATCTCCACCGAACGCCAGCTCCAATAACGGCAAGCACTATAAGTGCGTAGACAATGAATTGCCCTACACCGCGATCGTTTGTCTGGCGATGGTCAGCATCGTTGCTTTCGATCCCATCGGACATACCTTCATCCACATGTTAAAGAACAAGAATACCACCAACGAACGACTACTGCGAACTAACTACTGATTGAAAAAGAACTGAAGAGATGAGGATTGAGTCATTTGCATTGGTTGCTGCTCCACTGCAAACGCGCTGCGAAATTATGTAGTGGGGTGAACGAAGTCAAGATATTTTTTTCATAATTCGAATAAAAGATGAGAATGTTGAAAAATAATTGGAGGGATGCATCTCAAACTCTTGCCTTCAACATCGGGTGCACGTTGGATATCAGCATCTCTAATTGCAACTTGACTTGCTTAAACTGAAGTGCATTTCCTGAGCGCAACGCTAGCAGTGATGCGCTTCTCAAGAGCTGTAATGCTTTACAATCCGTTCACTTTGCATCTCGCACTGTCGACGATAGTGCGTTAGCTTCAACAAAAAAAAAGCGTCAAGCTTCAAAAGAGACAGACAGCGTTCGTTAAAGAGTTTCTTCTTCGATAAATCGCCAGATGGCCTGGCAAGGGAAACGATTTTCGTAGAGGGCTCTGCCAATTACAACAGAGTCAATGTTGTATTCAGACAAACTTTGCACCATCCATAGTTCTTCCGGTGAGTCAATACCACCGGATGCGGTAACGCGCATACCACTCTCTCCTGCTATTCGCTTGAGAGTTTCTGCATCAGGACCATCATAGGTTCCTTCCCACGCTTGGTCGCTGTAAATCATGCGAGTGATACCGAGGTTGTATGCCATGCGTGCGAATGTGGTGTCACGCAATGCAGGATATTCTCCATTGAATCGAATCATGCCTTGGTCTGCTCGCAATCCAAGCACGATACGACTACTAGTGTATTCATTGATGAGTCGGCGTACGCCTTCAGGATCGTCGAGGATGAGCGTCGAGAGTACTAAACGGAAGACGCCATTCTCTAGCCACTGCTCACAGGATTCCACCGTTGGAAAGTGTGAGTACAGCTGCACAGGAATGTCAACAGAACTTACAATTTCATAAATGGCAGTGCAATTGTCTTTGTTATCGTCACCACGCAGCGCATCGCGATCTGTAATGTGAATCGTCTTTGCATTCTCCGTGCGCCACAGTCTTGCTAACTCCGATGGATTACTCGAGAGGTGCTTGTAATAGCGCTGCATGCCGTCGCTGCACTGGGTTTCCCGCGTGCAGTGCCCCTGACTTAGCTCCATTGCCGGTATGATCAATAACATCGTCGCTCCTACTGAATGCTCTGTAATGCCGCCCGTAACAGTGAATCAACTGACCACTCTTCCATTGAACGTTCGCGAAGTACCGCCCGAACGCTCTTCTCTGCTGCCTGACGATTGTATCCAAGTGCAAGCATTGCTGCGATGGTGTCGTTCTGCACCGAACCAATACTGGCGACGTCTTCGCTCGATTGAATCTCTGCACCACTCAACATCTTATCCTGCAACTCGAGAATAATGCGCTCTGCTGTCTTCTTTCCAATACCCGGAAGTCGTTGCAAGAAGCTACTGTCTTTGCGTACCACAGCATTACGCAGTTCCTTGATCTCAGCTGCTGAGAGAATGGTCAAGGCCGTCTTGCCACCTATCCCGGAAATCGAAATGAGCTGTAAAAAGACCGTCCGTTCGTCATGCGAACGAAATCCAAAAAGTTGAAGAGCATCTTCGCGTACTGCTAGGTAGGTATGAAGAATCATCTCGCTACCAAGAACAGCGGCCTGTGAAAGGTGTACGGGAACGAGGACGGCATAACCAACCCCATGACAGTCAACAATAAGTTCTGTCGGTCCCTTCTCTACAATCTTTCCCTGGAGTCTTGCTATCATGCTAGTCGATTTTCAGAATAAGTACGGTGATATCATCCGACTGCGCTGCGTCACCAACGTGCAATTGCACGTCATGTAACAAGTGCTCGAGAATGTGCTGCGCGGATTCTGTTCGATGCGCCAATACGCACTGTCGAATACGCTCGTCGCTGTATTCACGCTGCTCAGCATCCATTGCTTCGTTGACGCCGTCGGTAAAAAGGACGAGTACATCACCGGAGTTGAGTTGTACTTCGCCGCGGTTGTAGGGATACATGCTTGGCATGACACCCAGTATCAATCCGCCGTCCGATAACTCTTCAACACTACCATCGGCTCTAAACAACATCGGTGGATTGTGTCCGGCATTGGTGTATTGCAAACACTTCGAAGTCGCATCGAAATGCGTCCCAAAGAAAGTCACAAAGCGATCGTGTGCAGTGTTCTCGTACAACACATCATTTAGCCTGATGACAATGTCGCGTATGTCAGACACCAAAGGCGCAAGTATGCGCAGCGCTGCTTGCACATTGGCCATCAGAATTGATGCCGGCATTCCCTTTCCGCTTACGTCCGCTATTGCCAACAAGACTCGTTCATCAGCAATGCGGATTGCATCGAAATAGTCTCCACCAACTTGTTGCGATGAGATATTGCGAGCTGCCAACTGCGCACCCGGAACTTGTGGCAATGAGTCAGGAAACAACTTGTGCTGAATCTGGCGTGCAACCGTGAGTTCGCTCTCGTAGCGTTTCTTCTCAACCTCTTCTTCGAACAATCTGGCGTTCTCCAGTGCTGTCGCCAAGGTAGATCCAAGGGCTTCGATAAAACGATATTCGAATTCACTGAAGCTGCCAATCATCTTACGACCAATGATGAGCATGCCACGCGATTCGTTCTTTACCATGAGCGGCACCAGAACTTCAACGCCAATTGTGCTGAGCTGTGCACGGAGGTTTTGTTCTGACTCCAACTCGTGAATCGAGCAAATACTTTCAATGTGTCGAAGCGCTTCCAGTTGCTCTGGCGCAAAGTCGACTGCAAATCGATTCAGCTCAACCTCTGCTTTGCAATCGGGTTGATAGAGTATCAATGCAAAGCGACTCACCATCACTTGTCCCATGAGACGGAAGGAAAAGATCTGGAGAATCTGGTCGCGGGTGAACATTGACCCCAAATCCATACTCATTTCAAACATGGATTCGAGAAGTTGATTGCGACTTTCAACCAAAGACTTCTCTTTGATCATGGTCGTCACGTGCTCGGCAGCCTGAAGAGCGTTTGCTGCAATCAGTCCAACCAAAGAAGCGTAGTGTCGTTCCGTCGCACCGAGTTCAATCGTTCCAAAGCTTGCCCCCAGCGCCAAGAGTCCCCAAAGTCTGCCCTTGCTAAACACCGGAATGCACAATCGCATTCCCTCTTCCCATAAATCCTCATGGGCTTCGGTGCAATCAAACAGACTTGTTTCGTTGACGGTCTTGAAGAGATTGCGTTGAACACGACCCTTGATCACCGTTGCACGTAGACCATCGTCTTGGGGTACGAGAGCTGCCGCTTTGGTTACGCGCAGCTTACCCATTAACGACAACAACGCCGCATTGAGGATGTGCTCTGCGTCGTTTGAGTCGATAAGACGTGCACTGAGGTCGAGAAGCGACTCCAGGTTGATGGTCGTTGCGTTCATGTGTTAGCGGACGAATTGCACGTTATGCTGTTCGTAATCTTTTAAGAGACTGCGATAGGCGTCGCGCAGATGCTCCGGCTGGTTCGTAGCAGGGTTGAGCTGAACGAGGATGGAGGAAGCTTTTACCACATAGCGTCCGTCCACCAATCGAATAATCTGTTCAAATCCAAACGACGAGTTCTTCACATAAGAAACACGGGTGAAGATTTCATACTCATCATCGAATTCCGCAACTGCCATGAAATCAATTTCTTGGTGAGCGACGACAAAACGATGCTTCGTCACAAAAGTCTCACGATCGAGTGGCAGTCCAATGGCTCGGAAGTATTCCACTCTGGCTGCTTCAAGCCAGTAGAAGTAGACGGCGTTGTGGACAATACCCTGACCATTGACGTCGTAGGAGCGAACGCGTGTGCGTAAACGATGACGAAACTTCGGCAATTCAGCATCAAGCGTCATGGCTAGTGTATGCTGAGTTTCTGATCCGCTAGAAGAGTGTGCCATAGTAGTTAATGTTGAGCAATGGTGATTGTGTTGAGTTATAATGAACAGCGAAGCAGGATCTCGGCAGCTGACTTTGTTTGCTTGCGCGAGACCTGATGGTGAAATACTGCACGCATCCATCCGCCTTCACGTCCGGTCGAGATTCGAAGACCACTGAGCTGACAGCGACGAATGAGTTCTGCCGGTGCCATTGTGGCGCGCGGACGAAAGACGACGATATTGCTTTGCGTTGGATAATTATCAACGATGATCGTGCCGCTGTTGTTCAGCATCTCTGCAAACAAAGCAGCGTTGCGATGATCGTCCGCAATGCCCTCGCGATGATGCTCGAGTGCATACAATCCTGCAGCTGCTAGAACCCCAGCTTGTCGCATTCCTCCGCCAAGGATTTTTCTCCAACGACGCGCTTCACGACAGTGTTCTTTGCTACCGACGATCATCGATCCGATTGGTGCGCCAAGTCCTTTACTTAAACACACCGACATCGTATCGCAGTGTCGCGCGAAGTCACGTAGATCTGCACCCGTCGCAACAACCGCATTCCAAATGCGAGCGCCATCACAATGCAGTGCTAATCCGTTCTTCTTGCACAGCGATTTCAGTTTGGAGAAATAGGCTGGCGTCGAGACGGTTCCTCCATAACGATTGTGCGAATTCTCCACGCATACCAATCGGGTTCGAGGGAAATAGTAAGCGTCAGGACGAATAGCTGATTTGATCTGCTCAATTCCCATCTCACCAGACGGCGATGGCACGCAATGCAGTTGTACTCTGGCAATAATTGACGGCGCGGTCGTTTCGTAATGAAAGATGTGTGATTCGGATTCAACTATGACCTCGTCGCCCGTTCCGGCATGCAGTGCAAGACAGATTTGATTGCCCATGCATCCGCTCGGCACGAAGAGTGAGTCCTCTTTGCCAAACAACTCAGCAACGGTCTCTTGTAGCTTATTAATTGTTGGGTCTTCACTAAACACATCGTCACCTACCTCAGCCGAAGCCATAGCCTTGCGCATGCCGGCTGTTGGAGTGGTTACTGTGTCACTTCTAATGTCGATCATGGATTGTTCTGACAAAGGAGAGAAACATGCGCTGCAAGTGACTTGAAAAAGATGTACTCATTCATCAATCACAATCAGCTAATACTAGCCCGGTATGCTGAAACCGGGTTCGTCAAAAATACGATGCACAGCCACTTCGACGGGTGTGAAGAATCGACTAACTGGGATCAGAATTCGATAAGGTAGTCTCGTTCGACCTGTCCTGCGCTTCTGCTTCGCTCGTGCCTTCTCCCGGAATATGCTGAAAGCCATAATGCGCAACCTTGATATCAAACTCCATGTTCTCACGATACATGTTTTGGTACCGTTCGTTGGCCGCTTGAACCACACGAACCGTTGCCCAACAACCTCCGTCAAAAGTCGTCACGTCCGCAATGCATGTCGGCTCATCGTTCATGCTTAGCATGTAGCGCTCGCCCTCAATCGGACGAAGATCTTTGGGAAGAAATTCATGGTAATGTTTGATGTCTCTCTCTGATGCCTTTAAGCGTTGTAAAGCCATGATGTTTCTTGTATGATGTTGTACTGATTACTATTCTCGTCGCTCAACTTCTACTTGGAATCCACTAACACGCG
>JBGAUL010000028.1:0-52146 GCA_044228685.1 Chlorobiota bacterium | reverse complement strand
TTCAGTTTGGCAGGAAAAACACGGGTGTTGTTAAGCACTAAACAATCCCCTTTTTCGAAGAGATCAACGATGTTTTTGAACTTCTTGTCCTTAATTTCTCCCGTTTTACGATCCAATACCATCATTTTCGCAGAGTCTCGTGGCTCAGCCGGAAACTTTGCGATGGAGTTTTTGGGAATGGAGAATTTTATTTCGGTGAGTTTCATTAGGCTTGGGACAATGGTTCAACAACACATGACTGTACGCAAAGGAGCTTCTGTTTCAACAACTTAAGTTGTTATATTTACACTCTTTATACGACAGCCTACAAAACTACGTGATCGGTTGCCCCAAGGTCAAGAAGAATTTCCACAAACCCTGAAAATGAAAGAATTTACACTACAGTCGAGTTACAAACCTTCCGGTGATCAGCCGAAGGCAATTGAGGAGTTGGTGCAAGGTTTGGCACGTGGCGACAAGTATCAGACTTTATTGGGTGTTACGGGGTCCGGCAAGACCTTTACCGTGTCAAATGTCGTGGAGAAAGTACAGCGTCCCACGCTCGTTATATCCCCCAACAAGACCCTTGCTGCCCAGCTTTACGCAGAATTCCGAACCTTCTTCCCAAACAATGCAGTCGAGTTTTTTATTAGTTACTACGATTATTACCAGCCGGAAGCCTATTTGCCTACGACTGATACTTACATCGAAAAGGATTTCAGTATCAACGATGAGATCGAAAGACTCCGCCTAAGAGCCACGTCAGCGTTGATTGAAGGACGACGCGATGTCATCGTTATCGCATCTGTAAGCTGCATTTATGGTATTGGATCCAAAGAGGACTTTGCGTCGATGATCTTTGCTCTTCGTGAGGGTGATAAGATCGATCGCAAGAAGCTCATTTACAAGCTCAATGACATGTTCTTTGTCAGAAATGATGTCGAGCTAGGCCGAGCAGGTTTTCGCGTCCGTGGTGACATTGTAGACGTCATACCGGCCTATGAGGAAGATGTCGCACTGCGCATTGAGCTTTTCGGAGATGTCATCGACAAGCTGTCGCTTATCAATCGCATCGACGGTAAGACTATTGAAAAACTGGAATCATACACCCTCTACCCCGCTCGTCAGTTTGTTACCTCGCAAGCAAACCTTTCTCGAGCCATCGGGAGTATCTCCGACGAACTCTATAATCGCTTAAAAGAGTTGCGCGAAATAGGCAAAGGTCTGGAGGCGCAGCGTCTTGAACAACGAACACTCTACGATCTGGCCATGATGAAAGAGGTTGGGTACTGTTCAGGTATTGAGAACTACTCGATGCACTTATCGAATAGAAAGCCGGGCGACAAACCGGTTTGCTTGATCGACTATTTCCCTGAAGACTTCTTGCTGGTAATCGACGAGAGTCACGTTACCTTGCCTCAGGTCCGCGCTATGTATGCCGGCGACAGAAAGCGAAAAACGACCCTGGTCGAACACGGCTTCCGTCTTCCATCAGCCCTCGAAAACCGTCCTTTGCAGTTCGATGAATTCGAAGGTCACATCAACCAAGCCCTCTACGTAAGTGCTACCCCCGGCGACTACGAACTTGAGCAATGCGCAGGCGTCGTTGTTGAACAGATCATTCGACCGACCGGATTGTTGGATCCTGTTATCAATGTGCGTCCGGTCAAGCATCAAATCGACGATCTGCTTGCAGAGATTCGTATTCGCGTTGAGAAAAAGCAGCGTGTCTTGGTTACAACATTGACGAAGAGAATGGCTGAAGACTTAGCGGATTATCTTCAAAATCTCAAGATCAAAGTAGCCTACATCCACTCTGAAGTTGATGCTCTGGAGCGTGTCGAGATTATCCGCGATTTACGTGTTGGAACCTATGATGTACTCGTCGGTGTAAACCTGCTTCGCGAAGGTCTTGACATGCCGGAGGTTTCACTAGTCGCCATCCTCGATGCCGACAAAGAAGGATTCCTTCGCAGTGAACGTTCCCTTCTACAGATTGCCGGTCGTACTGCGAGAAACTCAGAAGGTTTGGTAATCTTATACGCTGATCGAGTTACTCGTTCAATGCAGGCACTCATTGATGAAACGATCAGACGTCGTGAGTTGCAAACGGCATATAACGTTGAGCACGGAATCAATCCAACAACTGTCTACAAATCACTGGAAGAAATTCTCAGCGCTACCACCGTTGCCGATGTTAAGCAACAGCGAGACACGATGAAGCTTGAAGCTGATCACTCTCGTCTTGCTATAGCTGCTGAGCCTATCATCAAATACATGAACAAGGAGCAACGCAGCGAGATGATTCAGCAGCTCTTTGATGAAATGAAGAAGGCAGCGCGAGAACTCGACTTCGAACGCGCAGCAGAATTACGCGACCAAATTCGGATTCTCGAAACGGCACAAGAAAAAGGCGAAGACAAGTAGCGAACGTGTGTGACTGATTCTGTCTTAACTCAGTTCGATCTGCGTTCTGAGAATATCGTCAAGCGTTTCTCTTCGCCGAATAAGAGTGGCTCGTCCTTCATGGATGAGTACTTCTGCCGGTCGCAAGCGACTGTTGTAATTGGAACTCATCGAGTATCCGTATGCTCCTGCATTGTGAATGCAGAGAACATCGTTCTCATGTATCTCGTTGATCTTTCTGTCCCATCCGAAAGTGTCGGTCTCGCAGATGTATCCCACGACAGAATAAATGCGCGGAGTTCCTTCGGGATTGGAAATGTTTGTGATGCGGTGATAGGCATCGTAGAACATTGGACGAATGAGGTGATTTTGTCCGGAGTTTACGCCGGCGAAAAGTGTACTCACAGTTTGCTTAACAACATTCGTCTTCACTAGCAGCTTTCCCGACTCACTAACTAGGAACTTACCCGGTTCAAACCAAATCTCTAATTCTCTTCCATACTCGCGACAGAAGTCAGAGAATGCCTGCGTCATTTGCTGACCAAACTCATCGATGTTTGTTGCAATATCACCTTCCTTGTACGGCACTTTAAAGCCGCTACCGAAATCAATGAACTGCAGATCGTTAAAGTGACGCGCGGTGTCGAATAGAATTTCTGCTCCTCTGATAAATGTTCCGGGATCGAGGATATCCGATCCGGTGTGCATGTGGACCCCAATGACGCGGAGTTTGTGATTCTCGACAATGCGGAGCAAGTGACGTAACTGATATATAGAAATACCAAACTTCGAGTCAATATGACCGGTTTGAATGTGAGGATTTCCGCCGGCAAGAATGTGCGGGTTGAAGCGAAGACAGCACGGAACTGTGTTGCCGTAGCGATGTCCGAACTTTTCAAGAACTGAAAGATCATCAATGTTCAGCATCACGCCGAGTTCTACTGCTTCTTCTATTTCAGCAAATGAAACGCAATTCGGTGTGTAGCATATATCTGCAGGAGCGAAGCCTGCAACCATTGCAATGCGAACTTCTTCAATTGAAACGCAGTCAACTCCACTTCCCCATGAGCGCAAGAGTCTCATGATTGAAATGTTCGTGAGTGCCTTGCATGCGAACTTTACTTTAAGCTTAAGACCCGAGAACGCATGATGCAAAGCATCGTATTGACGTCTAATTGTTTCGGCGTCATACACGTATAGTGGAGTTCCGTATTGATCACAGAGATCAAGGAGTGAAATACCTTGAAGCGACACAGCAGTTGATTCCAATCTTTTATTCCAATGGGTACAACAAAAAAAAGCGATGAGGATTCATCGCTTACGAATATAGTATAGAGTCAACTAAAGACTAGGCTAGTGCAAACAAGATCAATAGATCGGTGTGCGAGTATGTACGCTGTCGTTGTTGACTTTTTGTTGAGTGCTATCGGAACTCGGTGGTTGTTGCTTGGCAACGCTCTTTGTAGAATCAGAGTCTGATTCGCATTCGTCGTCAACTTCGTTTGAGGAACCTAGATCGCTATCATGCCAATGGATACGCCAGTGATGACCGTCGCTACTTTCTGACCAGGTTTCGGTGCCAACCGCTGCGAGACCAAAACCGAGTATGAGTCCTGTTCCAATAACGCTAACCCAACGAAACGACGTACCACGGAACAATAGCGCAATACCCCAGAGAATGAGAAAGACTGACCAATAGTCTTCGAAGAAATTCCACGGAAGATGCACAAGTCCGTTTCGAAAGAGTAAGATTGACGAGCCTAGACTGACAAGAAAACTACCCCAAAACAATGGTCCTTTTTTCATGAGAGTCCTCCGGCAGCATTGTCGTGGTCGTCATCATTGTGTACAGTCGCGCTAGGTGCATGTCCTGAAGCTTGAACAATCGGTGTTTGTTTAGACATAAAGCCGTAACTAAGAATCATTATACCACCGGCAATTAACAGCAGCGGTGAGTAATTCTCAAAATCAAACCAAGGGAACAAATTATCGAGGAGGAAAAACACGCCAATGACAATGAGTCCAATACCAGCGAAGATCGTTCCGCGTTTTGATCCACTCATGTGTACAGGCTCGACGTACTCAAATGAGTTTGAAGTATCCGGTCCACTTTGATAAGGCTGCGTATAAAACTCGCGTGGATTTTCCGGAACCGCAATCCAAAGAATGATGTAGGCTAGTATGCCCATTCCATGGAGCAAGGTTCCAAACACAAAAGCCACGCGAATCAAAGCCGGATCGACGTCAAAGTATTCTGCCAATCCAGCACAAACTCCGGCAATCTTCTTGTTGCGGATGCTGCGGAAAAGTCGTTGTTTCATTTTGTGATCCTTTCGTTGTAAGTACATCGTTGCAAACGAGGTCAAACACAGAATGTTTCACTTGGTGTGAAGACAGTTACAGTTTGGGTACTGAGAACTCAACAAAATTTGGCTCTTCCGCCGGACCAACCATTCGCCAATCCCTCTGCACTGCTACTTCTACAGAAGAAATGAGGTCGAGTGTAATGCTATCACAATTCAAATATCCTTCAGAACTGAGATGTAGTCGTTCATCGGCAATTACCAAGCCTTCATCAAACATCCAGGGATGATTGTGTTTGATGTGCTGAACAAGATCCACTGCATAACGAGCGTTGAAATCGCGAAGCAATACACCGTTAGAACGAAGTCCAAGAAATATGTTCTCGAACATGATGTCGTCTGCAGTGAGAAGCTCTTGATTCAAAGTCGGCAATGTGTTGTTACCAAGTAGTTCAAGATAGCGATGCAAGCTTCGGAAGTTCCAATAGCGTGTTGAGTTAACGTAGCCGTGTGCAGAAGGTCCGAACGCTAGATACTCGCGCGATTGCCAATATGCAAGATTGTGTTTGCATTCTCGACCCGGCAATGCATAATTGGACACTTCATACTGCATGAATCCAGCAAATGCCAAACGATGCATAACGTATTCATACATCGTTGCATCGAGGTCTTCATCCAAGGGCTCGAACTCTTGGCGCGTGAGTTGATTGTAAAGTGGAGTTCCCTCTTCATAAATCAAACTGTACGCAGAGATATGCTCCGTGTTCAATGAAAGTGCGCAGTCGATGCTATGCTTGACACTGTCTAAGGTCTGCCCAGGAACACCAAACATGAGATCCACATTGATGTTCTCGAATCCTGCCTTTCGCGCAAATTCGACACCCTTGTAAACCTGCTCCACCGAATGAATGCGTTCCAGAAACTTCAACTCAGGTTCATTGAACGATTGCACACCAAAGCTCAGACGGTTGAAGCCCAGCGATCTAAAATCCTTTAGACTCTCTTCAGTCACCGTGCCGGGATTGGCTTCCATCGTCCACTCGCAGTTATCAGCATAACTAAACTCCGTGCGAAGAACTTCCACAATCTTCTTCATCTGTTCAGAGCTCAACAAGGACGGCGTTCCCCCGCCAAAGAAGACAGTTTCGATTGGCTTCTTGTCTTTGAGTAACGCACCACGCATTCGAATCTCATTACACAGTGCTTCGATAAAAGCATCTGTCGTATCGCGCTGCACGATGGAGTAGAAATCACAATAACTGCACTTGTGTTCGCAGAACGGAATATGGACGTAGAGTGAAGTCATTGTTTAGTGAACTAGTGTAAACATTCGCGACCAGCGAAGTGAAAATGAACTTGCCTGAGGATCACTTGACCAATAAATCAAAACTGGCTTACCAAGGATTTCGTCGTCAGGAACGAAACCCCAATAGCGTGAGTCAAGGGAGTTCTTGATGTTATCACCGACGACGTAGTAGTAATCGTGCTGAACTGTGTATGTAGGCGCAGCATTGCCGTCAAGATACACGATGCCATTAGAGAAGTTGACACGATGACCTTCCTTCTCCAACAAATAGACCCAACGCTTGATGGTACTGGCGCCGAGATCAAGCTTCATTCCTTTGTAGGGAACTTGTAAGGGACCACTAAAAGACAACAGACCATTGAGATTATCTAGTGACTGAAGCGGCGCTGAATCGTAAGCGGAATAATCCATATTGTATTGCACAGCGAAACTTCGAGCACTGTCGAGGGCTGTGGAGCCAAGGCTAACATAATCGGCAGTTGCGAAAACCGTATCGCGAGCTCGTGCAGCAATTCGTTTGACAAGCATTCGAGAAGATGACGCAGGACTATCTGCAGACTTGCTTGTCAGTACAATCACATCACCGATTGAGAAATCAGGTTGGTGAAGAATTCCGGATTCACCAATGCTAAATCTGAGCGAGTGAAGCGACAGGTAAGGTGTTGAACGGATGAGTATAACTCTATCACCCGGTTCAAGCGTCGGTGTCATGGACACTGTCGGGACATAACAGAAATCAAGCAGAAATGTCTTAGAGAAAAACGCAATGCTAAGAATAGCACCGAATATGATGAGCAATCTCTTCGCTGTAAAGAGGTTGAGAATCGATGACAACGAACTCAGCGTTTCTGGGGCATTCTCATGATGAGGACTTTGGTCTAGCACCGGGTATTCCGCATAAGATCATGACAAACCGATCTCAACTTATTTGTTGATGATCGTACCCAAACGTGACCATCTGATATGCGCAAAGCGCTTGAGCAAGGGCATCTCTTTTTCCTGCTCACCAAAACGGCTACTCGATGCGGGAATTGGCTCTGTGTTTTCCATTGACCAATACACGATCATCGGAGTGCCTACAACAGAATTCTTTGGTATAAAACCCCAGAATCTGCTATCTAGACTATTCCAACGGTTGTCTCCCATGCCAAAGACATAGTCGCGTTCCACTGTGTAGACCGGCGTCGGAACTCCATCTACTCGGATATCTTCACCATTGATGGAAACCTTATGTCCCTCGCGCTGAATAAAGGTTGCCCACTCAAAAATGTTCTTTCGGTTGAGCGTGATTTTATCGCCTTCCTTTGGAATTCTAATCGGACCATAATTCGATCGTGTGTAGTTCTTTCCGATCGGGAAGGTTTCCAAACTGTCAGCGCGAGCTCGTAAATCCGCACTACGGCCATAAGGATCGTAATGTTGAGCATGCGCTGGTAAGGGAAAGAGACGTCCGTTTACATAAACTGAATCATTGATGACTTGAACTGTGTCGCCTGACACACCAACACAACGCTTCAGATAATACTGAAACTCATCAGCTACAACCTGATCTCGAAATCCCGGAAAAATGAAAACGATAATGTCGCCAACTTTCGGGTCGCGCAATGGTGGAAGCTTGTAGAATGGCAGCGGGATATTGACAATTGGGATAATCTGAGGTGTCGACGGACCAAAGATAAACTTGTTCACAAAGAGGTTTTCACCAGCTAATACCGTCGTTTCCATCGAGGGTGTGGGAACAAACATTGAGGCAAGAGCCAGACCATTGATAATGGTTACAACCACGATGGCATTGACGATGGTCTTTACCCATGACCACAACTTTTGCGCGCCGTTCATTCTTTCATACGCTTCTTGTTCAGCTAGGCGTTTTCTCTGTCGTGACTGCCAATAACGTTTGAACGGACTTAGTGCTTCTTTCATGATAATATTCGTCAATTACAGTTTGGTTAAGAATGCGACTCTACTCGCGACAAATGGTTGAGAGAATTACCCGGTTAATCGTCACCTAAGCTCAGCACCGCAAGGAAAGCTTCCTGTGGCACCTCAACTCGACCAATCTGCTTCATACGCTTCTTACCTTCTTTCTGTTTCTCCAATAACTTTCTTTTACGAGAAATGTCACCACCATAACATTTCGCTAACACATTCTTGCGCGCAGCAGAGATGGAATCACGTGCGATAATCTTTGCGCCAATTGCCGCTTGTATTGCGATCTCGAACATTTGTCGTGGAATCAAGGTCTTTAGTTTCGAACAGAGCTTTCTTCCCCATTCATAGGCTTTTTGTCGGTGTACAATACATGACAATGCATCGACCGGATCTCCGTTGAGCAGGATGTCCAACTTGACCAAATCCCCTTCTTTGTATTCGCTGTATTCGTAATCAAGCGACGCATAACCACGTGACAAGGACTTGAGTTTATCATAGAAGTCAAACACAACTTCAGCAAGTGGCAACTCAAAGGTTAGGTCCACGCGCGTTTCCGTCAGATAATGCTGCCCAAGTATCACGCCACGTCGCTCCATACATAGCTTCATGATCGTACCAACGTGTTCGGTAGGTGTAATAATCTGAGCTTTGATAAATGGTTCCAACAACGACTTGATATTACCCGGAGGTGGCATTTGCGCTGGATTATCTACCCACATTTCCTCACCATCGGTTTTCTGTACCAGATAGCGTACGTTAGGAACTGTATTGACAATGGTTTGATTGAACTCGCGTTCCAAGCGCTCTTGTACAATTTCCATGTGCAAGAGACCAAGAAAACCACAACGGAAACCAAAGCCCAATGCGGTTGAACTCTCAGGCTCGTATGAGATAGCTGAGTCGTTGAGCGTCAACTTCTCAAGTGCTTCGCGCAAATCTTCGAAGTCATCGGAATCAGCAGGATAAATACCGCTAAAGACCATAGGCTTTACTTCGCGGAAACCGGAGATAGCCTCTGGACATGGTCGATCACGCATCGTTACAGTGTCGCCGACTTTTGTATCTGCAACACGACGAATACCTGCAGTGAAATAGCCTACATCGCCTGCTTTAAGAATTCCTGTTCGGTGCTCTTTCATAAACAACACACCGAGCTCATCAACTTCGTAGCTCTGATTGGTTGCCATGAATCGCACCACGTCCTTTTCACGAAGCGTACCTTCAAACACACGGACGTTGACAATAACGCCACGATAAGGATCGTAGAGTGAGTCGTAGATCAATGCGCGTAGCGGTGCTTCGGGATCGCCTTTAGGAGGACGAATCTTCTCAACGACGCGCTCGAGAATATCTTCAATACCAATACCGGTCTTTGCTGAAGCAAGGATCATGTCCTCTTCTTCACAACCGATGAGATCCATAACCTGCTTCTTCACACCATCGATTGTTGTAACTGCGCTCGGCAAATCGATCTTGTTGATCACCGGTATGATTTCTAGTCCAGCGTCAATAGCAAGAAACAAGTTAGAAATGGTTTGCGCTTCAACGCCCTGAGTGGCGTCTACGACAAGCAGTGCACCTTCGCAGGCTGCGAGGGAGCGAGATACTTCGTAGGAAAAGTCAACGTGACCCGGTGTGTCGATGAGATTAAGCGTATAGGTCTCACCATTACGAGCCTTGTAATCCATCTGTATAGCATGCAGCTTGATGGTAATGCCGCGCTCTTGCTCGAGTGGATTGTCGTCTAAGATTTGATTGTTTGTCATCTCGCGTGCAGTGACACGACCTGTCTTTTCAAGCAGACGATCCGCCAAGGTCGACTTGCCGTGGTCAATGTGCGCAATGATGCAGAAATTTCTAATGTGTTTCATAAGCTGGATATTGTGGGCGTCAGGGTCATAAAGCGACGATGACGTCAAACATAGACGACAAAAATACGCTTTTGGTGGCTTTAGACCTGTGTGTTTTGCGTAAGTGCTATTTTGCTGCTTCAGATTCTCATTGCATTGCCCTACTATGCGCTTTTGGCTCCTTCGTCTCATTCCGCTTTTATTCTTGGTACAGCTGAGTTTGACGTCTGCCCAAGACGTCAAGCCCTCAGTCATAGACTCCGCGCTAGGCTATACCGATTGTATCACCAATCTACCGCGCGACTGGGTTCGCTTTGCCAAAGACGCATTCCGTGTCGAAAACATTCCAATTTTCGCAGGAATTGCTTTGAGTACGACGGCTACGATAATCTATGACCGTGAGCTATACGACGGACCCCACAACGCCTACCTCAACTCCAAAACTCTTGCATTTGCAGAAGATCGCGGCGTAGATATCGGCGATGGAAAATTCCAGTTTGGTATTGCTCTTGGCTTTGGCTTGTATGGATGGCTAGGAAAGGACTACAGAGCCTTGAGGACGGCTAGTCAAGTAACTGAGGTAATTCTCGCGGCTGGTACCGTCATTCAAGTTCTTAAGCACTCTACTGGCCGAGAAAGTCCCTTTACAGCAACCACTCCAACCGGTCGCTGGAAGTTCTTTCCCAATCAAATTGAGTACATGAAGCACATTCCTCACTACGATGCTTATCCTTCGGGTCACGTGTGCACAGCACTCGCGACCTTGACAGTGGTCATGGATAACTATCCTGAGGCAACATGGCTACCGTACATCGGATATCCGGCGATCGCTTGGTTGGGCTATAGCATGGTCGGTCAGGGCATACACTGGGTAAGCGACTACCCTTTGTCGATTGCCATCGGCTACGGCTTTGCAAAGGCTGTGACAGCGTCGAATAATAGTCCTAAAAGCAGCTCATCAATTCAGACATCCATTTACCCTTGCGTGTTTGCTGACGGTACAACCGGTGTCTCTTGTCAAATCTCCTGGTAACATGAACAGCACTCCTCTTCCGCGTCTCTATTTTTTAGGTATTGGTGGTTCTGCCATGGGAGCACTCGCATGCGCTTGTCAAGAACTAGGATACACCGTCGGCGGTGCTGACTCCGGCGTTTACTCGCCAATGAAAGAACAATTGGATTCACGAAGGATTGTGTATGGTGATGGCTACGATGAAGCAACGATCAAGAGTTTCGCACCGGACATTGTTGTTGTTGGTAACGCCATCAGTAGAGGCAACGTGGAACTCGAGTATGCCTTGAACAATCGTCTGAGCTTGCAATCAATGCCGGAGATCGTACGATCAATATTCATTGCGAAGCACACCTCGGTTGTTGTCAGTGGAACACACGGCAAGACCACAACCTCATCCCTGATAGCCTATGCTCTCAGCTCTGCCAATCGCAACACAGGTTTCTTCATCGGAGCAGTCACCGGTAATTTCGGCACCGGATGCAAGGCCGTGAGCACATCGCAGGAGCCGGCTTATTTCGTGAGCGAAGGCGATGAATATGATACGGCATTCTTTGATAAACGAAGTAAGTTCTTATCCTACAGACCTGATCAGCTAGTCATCAACAATATCGAGTTCGACCATGCAGATATCTTCAACTCTCTCGATGACATTCTCCGATCGTTTCGGCTCTTGATAAGACTGGTGCCGCAGAACGGTTTGGTTGTTGCAAACGCTGACGATCTCAATGTTGCCGGCATCCTTAGTCAGTCCTTTGCTCCGGTTCAAACTTTCGGCTTTTCATCACAAGCCTACTGGCGGGCAGTCGATATCCATTACGCATCTGACGCAACGCACTTTACGGTTTTAAAGAACGGCTTCATTTTTCATCGCTTTACCGTTCGCATACTTGGCGAACACGGAGTTCGCAACGCACTTGCTTGCATTGCCATCGCGCATCAAAACGGCATGTCGCTTGATGAAATTCAATCAGCCTTTGACGGATTCATTCCGCCAAAACGTCGCTTGGAAGAACTCAGTACATACCGTGGAGCTACTGTGATTGATGACTTTGGTCACCATCCAACAGCTATTCGTGTGACAATTGGAGCTACTCGACAAAAGTATCCCGGACGTCGCGTGATTGCGTGCTTCGAGCCTCGCTCTAACACAACAGCACGAAGTATTTTCCAAGGAGAATTTGCTGCTGCATTTGAAGAGGCTGATGTGGTCGTGCTCGGCTGCGTGTTTCGTCCTGAACGTTTTTCAGACGCCGAACGACTAAACACAGAACAACTGGCCAACGACTTGCGCGCCATGGGAAAGCAGGCATATGCAGTTCCTGCGGAAGCTTCGAGTCAAAAAGATTGGGGACGACTCGTGCGTGAGTATTTGGATGTGCACATAGCAGATAACGACGTTGTACTGCTCTTGTCGAATGGAGATTTTGGTCAGCTACGTCAACTTCTGACAGAACACTAATTCACACGAGACAATTTCTTACACGAAATCTCTCTTGTATCTTTGTAATCAATTGAAATCTGAAGCCCGGGTGGCGAAATGGCAGACGCACAGGACTTAAAATCCTGAGAGGGCAACCTCGTGCGGGTTCGAGTCCCGCCCCGGGCACACTACAGAAAGGACCTCGTCCTTCCCCCATCCACAGATAAGTTGATTCCAGAGACATATGCAGCTTGATCTGAAGCCAAGAAGGTTGCTGCAGATGCGATCTCTTCGGGCTTAGCAAAGCGTCCGGCCGGTATCTCAGCTAACAGTTCAGCTTCAACGTCTGCCCGCGATTTTGATGTGCGTTGCATAGTTCGTTGAATGATATCCTCCAAGCGATCAGTCGCTGTCGCGCCGGGCAGGATGTTGTTGACCGTTATTCCAAACGGAGCTACTTCACGAGACAGTGTTTTTGCCCAGGATGCTGTTGCAGCACGAATAGTATTGGATACGCCAAGGTTATCAATGGGCTGACGAACTGACGTAGAGATAATGTTGATGATTCGTCCGAAACCATTTGTCTTCATTGCCGGCAAACAGTGTTTAACGATGGTATGTGAACTCAGGAGAAGACGAGTCATTGCTTTCTCAAAGTCCTCTGCCATAGCCTCGCTAAGTTTTCCGGCCGGCGGTCCTCCTGAGTTATTGACGACAATGTCAAAAGCACCATCCGTCTCGTTGAGTTCTGTCAAGACCTTTGACAGCTGATCCAGATCTTGAATGTCGCAGCTAACAACACTATGTCCACTTCCTTCCAATCCATTGAGCACTTTCTCTAATGCCTCGTTGCCGCGTGCAAGGAGTATTACCTGTGCGCCTGCTTTGGCAAAGCTCTCTGCAATAGCTTTTCCAATTCCTGCACTTGCACCACAAACCAGTGCTCTTCGATTGTTAAGTGTAATGTTCATTGTCTTAGTGTTGATAGTCTTTGGGATTGTACTTCCAGCGCTTGTGTTGCCACGACCAGAGTTCCGGTCGTTGCAGAATAACTCGCTCTAAGGCCTGCGAACAGCGTTGTATTACTGTTTTCATACCTTGTTTGTCTTGCGCGCAATCGTCAGTTTTAATTCTCTCGCAACGTACTACATAACAACCATCAGCTTCGCGAAAGGCAAAGGCTGCAACGACCGGTGAACCATAGCGCAGTGCTAAGGATGCGGGTGCTTCGAATGTCACAGCAGGCCGTCCGAGAAAATCAACAAAGACATCTCGATGAGGATCCGCTGCTTGATCGATAAGCATACCAACGATCGTCCCGGCTCGAAGACTGCTTACGATATCGCGCGCTGCCTGGTTCATATCGACAACGCGCGTGTACGCCGACTCGCGTGCTTCGTTGATGAGTGCGTCGACTCTTACATTACGTTGTTTCTTGGCAACGAGCAAGATTGGACACTTGAGATGTGCAGCCATGCTTCTTACAGCAAGCTCCCAATTACCAAAGTGTGCAGATATCAAAACAACACCGTGTCCTTCTTTGATCGCCGTCTCAACGATGTCGAGATTTTCAAACCTAAACTGTACTTCTTTGGCCTTCTTCGTCAATCTTTCATTTGCCAATAACTCTAGGTAGCATGATGCAAAGTTCTGATATGACTGTCTAGCAATGAGTTCACAATCTGATGCTGAAAGGTGAGCTAAAGATGCTTTGAGGTTGTCGCATGTCACCTTGAATCGATCCGGGACGAGCGCAATTCCAACGCGTGACATTATCGACGCGAGTGTTGCACGCCAGTGTGGATTGCAGACCGAGCTAAGCCATGACAAGAGACGAATGGCAATGTAGAGGAGGTAGTCAGTCACAAGCCGGTCTCGTTTCTTCTATCGGTTTTCGTGATCTAGAGCGTAGCGCTTGTACCAGTCATCGTCACGATGCTCATTAATCGCCGTCGAATGAACCAGTCGAAAAGCACCGGAACCTTTAGCGTCGACGAATACAAAAATGACTCCACCTTGAATCTCATCGTATGACCATGTTTCGTGCGGACGAGCCCCATCCCAATTAAAGTACTCACGAGCAATGTTTGTTGGGAAGCCATACTTCATGAGAATGCGTCCTTGATCGCAATCCCATCCACGCGGATGAAACGCATTCTTATAATTCTTGATCGCATAGTCAACAGCTTTCTTGAATTTCTCGTAACGTTCATTCTCGATTGTGGTAGGATCTGGATCTTGCATGAGCCAATAACGAAAGAGGAATTTCTGTTTAGCAAGCAATGTCGTCAATTGGTTAAAACTCAAGAGTGCGGACTCAGGTCCAACTGCCTTTGCCTTCTCATACTCCTCATTGATTCTCGACTCAGGCATGGCTGCAAATTCCGATGCCAAAAAGAGATCGTCCTCAGCGCGCAAATCACTGAGCTCCGCAGGAATATTGGGATTGAGTAAATAGAACTTCTTTCGCAGTCTGATACTGTCGAGTTCGGTTGCACCAGGTTTGTGGACTATTACATTGAGACTATACACGCCGCTTGGCAACACTTCCAAAGATTGTTCGAATACTTCTGTTTGAGAATTCGCTACGACCTTTCTCTCAAAACGAGAATCAAACACTGGTCTCTGTGCTCCGTCGAGGACGGAATAGAGCACGACGATGCTGTCAGTATTCAAGCTCTTCAGATTGTACAACTCAAAGTAACTGCGCACAACCGGCTCTGAGCCTCGGTACTCAGATGTTGGATTTGGTACGAAAGCAAAACCATTTCTCTTGTAAAGACCGTTACTCGTCGGTGCATCTGCATTTGCAATCAATGTCGAAAGCATCAAATCGCTGCAGAGGGTTTTTGAAGTCGAAAGACTGCGAACAACAATGCTCTGCGTCAAGCTATCGCGACGTTGTGGACGATTGAAATCGGTCCAAACAATCTTCAGCGTGTACTGTCCGGGACTACAAACGACGTCTTTGCATGCTGCCAGTTCTCGTCCATTTGAGTCACGTGACATTGACAGTTTGTGCTCTACAGACCACTCTTCGTGAACTACACTTGAAATATTAGAGCTCAGACTGAGTTTGAATTTCAAGCCACCGCCAAGCGACTTCCCTTCTCGATGATATGCCAATGCGGTATCTGCAAAAGCATAGCAGAGATGTAGCGTAGTCCGGCTTGAATCAAAGCGAAACTGCGTGATATCCAGCTTTACAGGAGCACCACCAGCATAAGCTGTGAATGTTACGCAGACGAGAATGACAGAATACAGCAGAGCTTTCATGAGGCCAAAAAACAAAGTGCCGACACGAGCATGCTCGTTCGGCACTGAATGAATGTAAACAAGTGCAACGGTAATCGCTTAGTTGGCCTTCAGTGCCAGGCTGATGCGATAAACCAAACCAAGATCACTCGTTGGCTGCATTGCGTAGTCAAGCGATCCGTCAAATCCACCACCGATGTAGTGAATTCCGATACCACCTGACAGCTTGAATTGATCTGTGCCAACGCGGTAGCCTGCGCGAAGTGCCAACAGGTCGTTCCACATGTACTCAACGCCAATAGCAGCTTGTTCAGGAACGTCTGACAGCGTCTCGAAATCAGCAGCAACAACCAAACGGTGATCGCGAGCTTGACTCATTCCTAAATCCGGACGGCTTTCATACATGCCAAACCACTCAGAAAGTGCTTCACATGCAATACCGGCCTTGAATGAAAGTGGTACGTTGAATGGACTGCTCAACAAGGATGCATCGAGTTTTTGATACTGGAGTTCTCTTACCATATCAGCCTTGATATTCAAGTTCTGACCGCTGAACTGCATGGTCGAACCAAGGTTAGAAATCGAGAAACCAACGCGGTAGCCGCCGAAACGATACATGGTACCGACGTCAACAAATACGCCACTTGCTGACAAAGATGAGATGCCGTTTTGAACGTACTTGAGACTAACTCCGAATGAAAACTGCTCGGTAAGGAAGCCGGCAAATGACCCGCTCAGTGCGAAATCTGAGATGGAATACGAGTTGCCAAGACGATTCTCGTCTTCTACAGTTGTCAATGGAATATCACCACTTGTAAACGATGTAATCGACAATCCGGCGCGATACTTATCTGCAACAGGAATCACACCTGCAAGGTACTGGTGAGAATAGCCACCAAACCATTGGCTGTATGACACATTAGCTGCGTATCCTTGGATATCAACGATACCTGCCGAGTTGAAATACAGTGCCGTAATATCATTCGATACACCGGCGAAGGCTCCAGCCATACCGTTGGCGCGAGCGCCAACTGCGATACGTAGGAATTCACCACCGGCAGCTCCAACCTTTCGGAATTGACCAGCAGAAACGCCCTGAGCGTTGTCACGACTTGATTGAGCTTGTAGCGGTGCTGAAGGCGTTAAAGCCAAGAGTCCGCATCCAAGCATGAGAGTCGCAAGTGTTTTGGATGTAAAATTCATATATGCCTCAATTAATTTCTTTGTTATTCGAGAAGATGACTCTCATTATTTCACAAGACGCGAACCACCAACAACGACTGCAAACTTCTTGATTGTTTTAGCGCCATTTGGTGCTTCGATAACTGCGAACAATCCTTGGCTAGCAGCACGTTGTTTGTTTGTGCTCAGAAGATCCCACACATCCATACCTTGACGATTGCTACCGTCGATATCTACGTGAGAGATGGTTCTGATCAAGTCACCGTTGATCGTGTAGACCTTGATCGTGCACTCTTTTGGTAAGTGTGTGAAGTAGATCTTCGCATCATAGGTTGACTTTTGTCCGATGTCAGAGATCACATATGGATTTGGTACTACCATGATCTTAGCCATGTCGTCATCTGACAATGCTTGCTTTCCGTCAACTGTTGCGATCTCGGATGCTGAAACATTCAACACAACCTTAGCACCGTCTTTCGGCATACCAAAAGCGCCACCAAATGTTGAAAGCTGAATCTTGTCACCAGCCGCAAAGTCCTTAACCGGAATAAGCGGAATTGTCTGAGCTGAATCAGCATAAACGCGATCGTAGCTTCTACCGTTAAGATTACCGGTACGACCACCCTTGGCAGAGAAGTCGAGCATGTATTCAGCTCCGTCAATCAAGAAGAAGTGACAGAAGTCAAGCGTCTCGCCACCTTGAATGGTTGACAAGTAGTAACGACCTTGTGTACCAACCGGACGACCGGAATTCAGTTCAAGAGCTTGATAACGACGTGAGTTAACCTTACCTATACTGCTGGATTCTTTGTCAGCCATGTTTGAAGCATCATAGCGACCATTCACCCAACCATTAGCTGAAAGGTTGTACGATCCAATCGGAACCAATTCAGGTGCCGGATATTCTTGCGTCGTTGGTTGAGCATTTGCTGTCTCCGGAGGAATAACTGCCGGCAAAGATTGAACTGAGTGTGGAAGCTCACTTGTGTACTGTACGTCGACACTGTCACGTGTAATCGGATCAAAACGCTTGAAGGAATACACGTTCTTAACCTTCATGGTTAAGTACGGAACATCCGTAAAGGTCACGTTTACCGTATCAACCTTTGGCGTTGGAGGTGTTTGTGAAGAATCAATCCAACGGCGCAAACGACGTGATGTGATTGTTTCTGTCTTACCTGGCAAGAACTCAACTTCGTAGCGTCCTGGACCATTGTTATAGGTTTCATACATGCCCTTCGTTGCGTTAACGCGAGTGCGTTTCAGGAGGTCGTTCGGCGAAGCATTTGAACGATGATCAGACATCTGAACATCTGCATTGCCGGACAACTTCTTGATACCATCTACACGGAGATAACCACCAAACTGTTGAATGGTATAATCAAACGCTAATCCAAGTGCGCCATCGACAAATCGATTTGGAGCATTACAAACGCGGTCGGTTGCGAAAGTACCATAGCGAGTAACGATGTTTCTATTGAATGGATTTGCAAAGCTTGAGCTATCCATTGCAACGCTGTCTTTGTAAAGGCGAATACGTGGAGCCATTTGAACGACAGATGCTTCGCTAAACACACCGGTGAGATTACAATCTTGCGGCTCATAGTACACAAAGTAGTTAGCCAACAAAGCCTTTGTTGTCAAGTCAGTTACTACCAAACGATGTGAGTAGATACCTTCAATCAAATTCAAATTGGTTCCATCATATGCCGAGTCAGCAGCTGCATAGGCACCGTTGAGGGCAATTGTATTTCTGAAGAATTGCAATTGGATTTGATGACCACCAAACAACTGGTTAAAGCGCTGTTGATCTCCTACAACTACGCGGAAGTTATTAAGACCTCCGAGCTCGTTTTGATCATATGACACTGAGCTCAAAGCAGCATCCTTTGATGCACCGGCGCTGAGCGGGAAGGCTTGTTGCAAGTTGACCTTTTCAACTCCTGAGTTTAGCTTCACCGGAGTACGTTGGAAGTAATCACCTTCATCATATGCCAATAGACGGTAGTAGTAATCAACATTGTTGATCAACTTTTCTGTCTTTGTAAGGTCTTGATCGTTATTAACAACACCGTCTTTATTATCGTCACCATAGTCAACATAGGTACGGTGATTGGTAGCGCTATCAACCCATGTATCAACAAGTGAACGGAACAATGCTGTGTTCTCAACATCATCGCGCATCCAGCTCAATTGAGCCTTTGCATCGATAACTTGCTTGAACAAGACTATTGCCGCACTGTTCACGGAATTGGAATCCGTTGGATTATATGTTGGGATTGTTCCTGTAGGACGTACGCGGATTACACCAAGCGTCAATGAATCGTACAAGATTGGATTTGTATAGGCAGCTGTAGGAATAATTGGTGTCCAGAAGCTATCCCATGGTTCAGATGCGGTATTAGGAATTCTTCTAACTAAGAAAACACTATTTGTTGAGACGTCCGAAGAGCTCAAGAAGCCTGGATACAAGGTATTGTATCCGGTCTTTGTAACGAACACGATCTTCGGGAAAGTTGGAGAAAACTGAACCGTTGAATCAGCCTTTAAAGTGCTTTGTGCAAATGGTTTTGGAACTTCCCATTGAGCGATTTGCTTCCAACCGAATGGACCTTTCCCGAGTGAATAGTTGGCACTTGCTGATGATTGATTAACATCAAAGGTATCGAGATTGTTAACGCGAGCGCGATACAAACGATAGCCAAGGAAGTCCATACCCTTTTCTTGCTTGTCTACTGATTCTTCAGCAGTCTTATCCCATTGGATAACAACACCATTATTCAGTGGTTTCCATGTGATTGGTCCAACATCGGGTGGCTTTGGTGTCGCGAAGGCGTTATCATAAACGGCTTGAGCGAACTTGTCACGACGAATCAACTCGATCAAGTCAGCTGAATCACCGGTTGCTTCCAATCCCTTACCAGGAGGTGCGAAGATCATACCGATTACTACGCGTGCTGTGTCACCAGGAGCCATGTTGAAAGGACCCGTCGCCATAAGGAATCGCTTGTCACCTGCCGCAGCATCACCTTCGCGAATACCGGCTGCCATGAAGTCGTAGCGAGCCAAATCACTTGTCGGGTCGTTTGTGATAACCCAGTTACGGAAGGTTTGAAGACCTAACTGCTCACTGCCTTGATAATAACCTTTGTCGTGACGAATGTAGTGAGTAACCGGATCAACAGCCGGGCTTTCAAGGAAGTCCATGCCGATATAACCGAATCCCTTACCTTTTTCCGATGAGTTATTTGTCTCGGTCCATTGGAAAGCAAGATTCAATGTCGTGTCTTGTGAATAGTAATTCACGCGGTCATTGCTTGCGATTGCAGCTCCACCATTTGGACCTATGTCAAAGTCATAAGCCGGAGCCATCCAACATTTTTGAAGACTATCAGATGAGCGATTGATGATGTTGTATGCGATAAACAAGAAGTTTGCGTACTCACCGTAACCCCATGTGTACACTGTTTGTTCAAATTGCAAGTGCAACGGATAACCGCGGCTCTTTGCAACGTCTGCACCGTCTTCAAATTGACGAAGATCTGTGTCCTTATATGTCGAGAAGAAGTCTTCGTTCGAAACGAATACCGGTCCCTTATTCTTTCCATCATCAAGCTTTGGCATCGCTGCACTGTTACGAGCGTTGATATCATTGATATACGCACCGAAGTAACGAGCCTTTGTCTTGTCAACAGCATTAAAAGAAAGGGTGTCTGTTACAGGATGTGAATCCCAGATCGCCCAGTTCGGACCATCTGCAGTATTACGTGGTCTTCCGTCGACGAGGAAGTCTGTAGAGATGTAGGTACGATACTTCGCAATCGCATCAGCGGTTTCGAGAACGTTGTCTCCGTCCTCGATGCGTCCTGGCGACATCCATGACGAACCCGAGTTAGGGTTGTAGGAAATCTCAGACATCTTGCGATAAACTGTATCAACCTTACCGGTCGAATCGGTTACCAAACGTGCTTTGATTGCACCAAACCAAACACCGCCTCCAAAGACGTATTGGTTCCCGGAATTTCTAGGCCAGAAGCCACCACCAACGTTGGCGGAAACGTTCAAACCAAAAATTCCATAATTGGTTGTATAGAACTGAATCTTGCTAACCGTGTTAGCCTGCAAATCGTTTTGCGCAAAGTTTCGCTGAATAGTGTTGCGCCCTTTGAGCTTTGTTCGGTCGATATCTTTCGCCGAAAGATTAACTCCGAATGCCAGCAGTATCGTCAAGACACTTACCAACATCATTCGTTGCTTCATCATAGCTGTTACTCCTGATAATTTCATTTCGTTGTTTCTCTTGATTAAAAGCGGATGTTGACACCGAAGTACACCTGACGAGGATACTGATAATTGGTCTTGCGTTTCATGGCATCGTTTACATACTGCAAGTACATTTGGTACTGCTCATACTGTGTAACAACACCGTCTTTGTTGATATCTGAGTTTGTGTTGTAGAGGCGGTTTCCAAGACGATCGTATTGCGTTACACTGATAGATGCAGGATTGTTTGCATCCGGTGATTTATACCATGGTCCTGACGGGAACTCACCTTGTTGACGATACAATGACACACCGTCATTGTCCGGATCTTTTGTACGAGTGTACACAAGAATTGGCTCAACACGGTTGAAGAGATTGATGACGTCGACATACAATTCGATTTCTGTTGAACCGAGTGATGAGATAATGTCGCTCATCATGATGCGACGTGACAAACGCAAATCGAAGTCCCACAATGATGGATAGCGTTCAGCATTGTAATCACCAGCTTGATTACCCTTGAGATCCAACAAGGTGTACGGTTGACCGGTTTGGAATACACCGGTAAGATTGATAAGTGAGTTTTGCAACACTTTCATTCCCGCAATTGTTGGTCCTTCACCGTTACCGAACTTGAAGCCACCGTTGAAGTTGATACGGTGACGACGATCGTAATCGAGTGGAGATTCTGTCAGAGGGAAAATCTTTTGACCGGTAAATGGATCTGCTGATGCTAAGATGATACCGTAGTTAGTACCAACGCTTGAAGAAGTACCAACTGCGTATTGCAGCGTGTAGTTCAATGTGAATTCAAAGTTGTTGGCGAGTGTACGGCGGAATGAGAATTCAGCACCACGAACGTTTCCGTACTCACCATTGCTTACCAGAGAATATGGCGTGCGATTGTCAGGAACGAAGGTCAAACCTGTCAATGAGTAGATATCCTTGTAATAAGCCGCGACATCAAACACGAAGTTGTCAGAGAGCTGCGTGCTGTATGACACATTGTATTGATTGGTACGTTCAGGTTGAAGGTCAGGATTTGAAATGATAACATTACCACGACGAATTACCGATGTGATGTTGTCATACAAGGAAGAGAAGATCGGAACTTGTGTATAGATACCATAGGCAATGGTAAAGAAGCTGCGATCAGATATTGGATAAGAAACAAACAAACGTGGGCTTATTTGCCATTTGAATGTTGCATCCTTCTTGGTACTTGTAATGTTCGTCGGATCAAGCGCGTATGCGGTCTTTGGATCAAAACCGTCAATACGAATA
This sequence comes from Chlorobiota bacterium, assembly GCA_044228685.1. GTDB lineage: Bacteria > Bacteroidota > Ignavibacteria > Kapaibacteriales > NICIL-2 > JBBATK01. The sequence continues at coordinate 29,951 of JBGAUL010000028.1, read as the reverse complement.
CCCGGTGTGAAGTTGATACCCTTGTATTGAATCTGGTCCGTCAAATAAACTGAACCGATCATTGACTTCTTTGGTTCGCTACCGGCAGCTCGCTCTTCAGCATACAAGCTGTAAATATCACCACCAAAGCGATCGTCATACACATCGTAAAATGGATTTGATGACCATGGCAATTGATTTTGATAACGGCGAATTGTGTAGCTACGGACGTCAACACCAGCTTGGAAAACGTGCTTGACATCGTTGAACATTTGAATGTTCTGGTAGTTACCCTTGAACTGCATGAAGCTTGCACTTCTAAATTCAACACCTTCACCACCTGCGTTGCTAAAGATACCGGTCAAACCATAAGGATTGTTTGTGCTTGAAGCATCAGCTTGATCTTCGATGTATCCGGTAAGATTGCTTGGTACAAATGCGGTGAATGGTCTTTTGGGATCGTTATCGAGATAGACAATACCGTTCAAAGCACGGTAATTATCAAGTACTTTGTCGCCCTGACCACCTTTTGGCTTTGCAATGAGTTTGTCACCCAAATCCGAAAGGATATAATCATCAGCCGGTGCTACAACTTTGTATCCACCGAAGAATGTTGGTTTGTCAAGTGATGTTGTTACGGCACTCGGATCGAGAACGACACCGTTCTTCACCAAAGAACCTTTACCTAGGGTCAACTGGCGACGTGATGTTTCTGTTGAGTTGTTGTTTAACGAAATTGTTGCTTCATAGAAACTTGTTCCTGACAACTCTTGATTCAAACGCAAATAGTAGGAATAAATCGAGTTGTTGAGAACGTTCTGGTGGGCATCAGAAATCGGAACTGTTGACAACATGATCGTGTCGTTCAAATTTGTCTGAGCGTTCTTTTGGAAGACCATAGCCGGTGTCTTTGCATACAACCAACCCCAGTCACCGGTTGACAATGTTGTCAAACCCCAAGAACCACCAATTTGAAGACGCATGTCGCTCGTCAACTTGATCGGAATACGACCTGTGATGTTACGAACTTGTGAGTTAGCGTCAGGAATTTGTGCAAGTGAGTTGCCAACGATATCCTTTGCATCGATACCACTACCAAGGAAGTTTGTGGTGTTTACCGTGCGATATTGGTCGGCGTAGTATTTAGCGGAGATAAAAAAGGTTGTTCCTTCGAGACCAGGGACTGGTCCACCAAGACCGAAGTCAATGGTGTTTTCCAACGTACCTTTCGCTTTGAGTCCATTCTTTGCAGAACCCCACAAGCTTGGTACGTCAGTTCTCCATCCGAGGAATCCTTCATAACGGTCAGTACGGCCCGTCTTAACAGCTTGATTGACAACACCAGCTGTTGTTCCACCGTATTCGGCACTAGCATTACCGCGGATAACTGCAACTTCAGCGGTTGCTGCCTTAGAAGGCGTTGGAGCATACTTGATATCGCCTGTTGCACTTGCAGCGGCGCCTGCACCACCGGAGATCGGATCACTCACGTCTTGATCATCGATCAAAAACTTTGTGTCTTCACGGCGTCCACCACGGATACTGATACCACCACCTGTTGAAAGTACACCTGTTGTCGTCAAAGCAACTTGCTGTGCAGACTCTTTACCGGCAGTTCCCTGCATGGTTTCGCTATTAACTTTATCGGAGATACCCTTTGCTTCAGCATTATTCAGACGGTCAGCACTCACTGTGATTTCCTTTGTCTGAACGACCTTAGAGCGCAAAGTAATTGTTCCGAGATTCGTCGTTTGGTCAGCACTGATGGTCACTTTCTTTTCGTAACTATCGAGACCTGTAAACGTAATCTTGATTTCATAATTACCGGCGGGAATATTCTGGATATCAAACGTTCCATCCTTACCGGTGATTTTACCTTTGGTTGTACCAATAACCCTCACAGTGGCACCCTGAAGGCGTTTGCCATCAGCATCCTTAACGGTACCAGTTACACCTCCATTTGTTCCAGCAAAAACTTGCATGGAGACAAACCACAGGCCTAGTACCAGATATAACATCCGTTGCTTCATACTTACTCCGATTATGATAGAGTGTTGATTATTATTCAATTTCTAACTGTACTGGATACGGCACTGGCATATTCCTAAAGACACATGTTCTCCGGTATCCAGCTCCCCTATTATTTACTTTAGTTCGAAACTTGCATTAGTGAACAATCTCGAGTTTTTGGCTGTAAGTTTTCGTTGGTGTGGTAACCACAACTACATACGATCCGCTCAACAATGATGCTGTTGGAATCGTGTAGAATTGCTGTGCTGAAGAACCAACTTCAAAACGCTCTACGCTTACTGTTTGTCCAAGTGTATTGAGCACTGTGATAACAGAACTACCGGCTTCTGCACTGAACGAAAGTGTGATGCGGTCTTGAGCAGGATTTGGACTAACAATCAGACTCGTCTGATCGACATCATCAGAAACTTTTACCTGTGTCAAACCATTCCAAAGTGGAAGTGCATCAACCGTGAAATTCGTAACAGTGACATACTGCTTGTATTGATCATAGCTGGCTTCTGTACTCGTAGCCATCTTCATCTGAGTATCAAACAATTGCTCGCGAGGTGTCGAACCTTTATCAGCGGTTTGAATTGTGATCAACGGAATATCCGTTAAGCTATTCGGCAAAGTCGTTGGGATCCATGTCGTACGGTCAACGATATCACTTTGTGTAACGTTCTTCGCAAGTGACCACTTTGATTGTGCTATGTCGCGAATACATACAGCAACGTCTGTTGTGAGCAATGAATCGTCGACATTGTTTTCGTCTTTGAACTTCAGCACTTTTGCTTCCAAGAACTTGCACATAAGAACTGAACCATCAGCCGTTACTGCAGTCTGAAGTTCGTTTCCTGTTTGGCTAGCGCCGAACTTTCCATCATCATCAAATTGACGCCAGAAGTCTGCATTCTCGAACAACGAAACGTCAGCAATCTTGCGGATGCTCCATTGGCCGTTATCGTAATTACATTCAACCAAGTGTGAGCCAACCGGCTGTGTCGATGTTACGTACAATTGGGTCACGCAGCTCCATTTGTCTGTACCATATACAACAAAGGAATAGTTGGTAAGACGAATGGCTGCTGCAGCATTCGTTGAACTACGGTGCCAGTCGAAGAACACTGAATCCGGATCACAGTTAATTGATTGTGCATAAGCTCTAACAACCGAATACGGCATAATATTAAACTCACCCCAGCTTGTACCGTGATCTGTCGACTTGCTAACACCAAAGGTGCGGTTTGTTGAGTCTTCTGCCGCTACAAAGAAACCAAAGGCTGCATTGTAGAAGTTTCCAGTTGCGTCGCGACGTGTTCCAACGTGAGTGCGGGTAACGCTTGAGGCAAAGTTTACGCTCAAGAATTTGTTACTAGCCCAAGCTGCAGGTACTGACAGTACCGGCTTGTCTGCAGAGTAAAAATCTTTACGCCATTGTGCTTCAGTGTTTACCAAAGCCGGGCTTGTGTTTGCTGAGTCGGATGGAATCATGTCGACACCAAAAAGTGCGATCAATTGGTCGTCGTTCTTATTTCGAAACGAGATTGGTGTGCAGTCTGTTCCCCACCAAAACTTTTGGTTATTGATATCGAGTTCGTTATTCATGTCATTGAAGGCACTGGTTGAGCTAAGATCATTAGCTTGATAACCAATCGTGGTGCCGTCCCATGAACGTTGCTTTGTCGATGAACCACTTGTAGTCTTTGTCAAAGGCGCAAAGAAACAGAAGACTGCATCATCAGCATTAGTAGCACCTTCTTGAATAGCAATATCAACACAAGGATAACGTGGTAAACCTCCCTTTGCTGCATCTCCTGAGTACAACGAAAATGGTGTTTTCCATGTCTTGCCAAGATCTAACGATGTCAACAAACGCAGACTATTTGAGTTATCCGGATTGCTTGCATTAGCTGCAATCGGGGGCAATGCACCACGCTTGATAACAGCAAAAATCTTGGTCTGAGGATCCCACACGCATGGTTGCTGCTCAGAACCATAAAACGAATAGGCATTGAACAAGGAATCAACAACGCGATACGAAGCTGCCGATTGAATGCGAGGCGAACGAAGATCACGGTATTCAACCGGGAGGTTCTTCAAGTTTGGATGCACGTTGGCATTGTCGCTAGGGAAATACCGACGGGTCGGTTCGCCATTTCCTGCTGTCAAAGACACCAGGCTTAGTGCGAAAAGCGAACACATGGTCGCCGAAAATCGGGTAAAAAACTTCATAAGTGTGACCTGTTAGTGAGAAACATGTTCGGATGTTAAAATCTGCTAATGCGAAGAGCAATATAACATGGATTACTAACAGAGTTGTTAAGAAAATTTCCCACAAATGGCGTCAAAATAGGGTCCATTCATAGGATTTGATAGTTGTTAAAATTTCAGCTGAATGCCGTAAACTATCGACATCATGGTCTGAAGTTTTGCCTCGGATGAGATACCGTTTTTGTCGTCGGAAAAGTACATCCTGCCCTCTGTACCAAGTGTCACCGATAACGGTCCGGCAACGCGGTATGCTGAAAAGGCGCGAGCTAATACAATCGGTCCGTCATAACTAGTTCCAACACCAACTCTAGCCTTAAGACTTAAGTCTTGTTCACGAATAATTGCATGCTCAAAAAAGGCAGCACCCCATACCACCGAACGGGTTTGCTCTACGGGAATAGATGCAAAACGCGATGGAATGATGCTTCCGCCGGCATCTACTCGACGATCTGCATCGAGAACAGTGCCCTTGTGTAAGCCTGAACCATCATTGGGACTTACAGTCGTATTAGCGCCAACCAACTGATCACTCGTGCTTACCAGAGAGAAACTTCCAACTTCAATACCGAAATGATCACGATCCGTGACCCGGTACGCTAAACTGGTCGAATAATGTTGTCCGGATCCCACTTTAGCCGAAGACTGCACAATACTTCCGGCAAAGGAAGAGATTTGAACGTCAGGAGGCAAACTAGTCTTGGAATCAGCTCCACTATTTGCAAGCCAAGCAATTGCAGGTACTTGAGTATTCTTTTGTAAAGCCGATGAGGATTCTGCACCCTGATTTGTTTTAAGGCTACTTGAGCCAGCTTGAACCGGAGCAAAGAACTGCACATTAGCTAGCCCCTGAGAGCCTACAATAACCTGTTGATTGTCGGAATTGTTTGGTTCAACGAAATTTTGGCTCTGTGAATTAAAGCCATCTAATTCTTGCAAATTCGAGGCATAGCTTTGGTGCCGAGACGTATTAGACGCTGCTGCTACACTCGGTTTATTCTTCGCCAATTCGCTATTCTGGGTGATTTGAGCTCGTCCAATCTTTGCAGAATTCCCTATTCCGGTGAATTCAAATGGACCATCTGAAATCAACGCCGTTAACATCAGAGCCAACGGAAGAGCTACTAGTGCTCGGTAATTGCGACGCGGCGCGTTTTGCTTGGCAAAAGTTTCCATTTTCGCTACAACAAGCGAATCGGTAAACTCAAAGAGATCATCAGGTAATTCCGTCTCTTCAGCGTCTTGGTGCATTGCAACGCTGATAAGTGCTGCATGCTCAAATGCTTCTCGAGCACCGGCATCTTCGGAGAGATGTAAGCGCATTTCGGCATCTTCGGCTGCACTTAACTCACCGTCGATGTATTTCGAGAAATACTCATTCAGATTCATAACGTTCCTGCATAACAGGCATCAAATATTTACGCACTATAAGTCTTGCGCGGTGAACTCTGACCTTTGCCAACGACAGCTCGATTCCGAGTACTTCTGCGATTTGCTCGTAACTCAAACCCTCGTACTCTCGGAGAATCAAGGCTTCTTTGAACTGCGGATTAAGTGAGTTGATGGCTTTTTGAATGTGATAGCGGAGATAAACGTCGTCGTCCTGGGTCTGCTGCTCTGAGTGCTCGACCTCGTCAAACACTGTATCGTGACGTCGTGCACGAATAACATTCAAACACACTCGGCGAGCAATTGTGTATAGCCATGCCGGGAAGTTCTCTCCCCGAAACTCCATCCTGTGCTCAAAAACACGGATAAAGGTCTCTTGATAAGCGTCCTTGGCCAAATCTTCGTCTTGAATCATTCGAAGACAGAAACGGTAAATCCCCTTGCTGAATCGCTTGTGTAACCAGCGAAAAGCGTCGGTATCATTCTGACGAAATGCCTCAGCTGCCCTGATTACCTCGTCGTCGTTGTCGCTATGGTGTGTTCCAAATGACATTTGCCGCTTTCGCAGGAGGTGTTCACATCGTAAAACAAAGAGATTCATTGACCCGAGACACAGAGTTCATTGCGCTCATTCTCCCAGACACCTTGTGCTAAAAAAAGTTACAACCGGGTAGAACAAAGATCATTTTCACTCGTAGATGCTCGTTAGCTCGTTACTGAACTGAAGAAGAAACACAGGGGCTAAGTCGTCTGTTTCGCCAAACAACGATAATGAGGGATTATAATCTTTGACTATGAGATCGTGTAGTTATGGGAGCTGTCTACCAGTACTTGGAAATGGTAGCACGGATCACGGTTTCATCGTATGGACGTAAGTATTGTTCGAGTCCTACTTGGGTTGTAGTCTTGAACACGTTCTTCTCTGCGCGTATATCAAACGTTGCGAAGCCACCCAAGGGCACATTCAAAGCCAAGAAGTAACCACTGCGTGTTCCATTTGAATCTTCGTCTGCCAACGACACTCCACCGTTGAAATTCCAGACATCCCAGGCGGTGTAACTAGCACTCAGCTCTGCGTTGAAGACGCGAAGAGTTGGAAGACCCAATAACGCACTACTGCTCGATTGCGAGACTCGACCAACTGCCACCGAAACCGTCAGTGGAAATGTAAAGCTGGTGCTGTGTCCAAGATATATTGATTCGATATCGAAGTCTGTTCTCTGTTGAAATGTGCGAATGGCGTTCGATGTGTAGCTGAGGTTTGTCGAGTGACTAAGATCAAAAGCTCGGTATGCATAACCTAAGGTTCCCGATAAAAGCGTTGTCGTGTTGTCAACTTTAAAAGTGTCAACACCGGCATCATTTCGCTGATAATAGGGCGAGTACATGATGCGTAGATAAGGCAGACCTCGTGGATTGATACCAACGCTCATACCGTAGGCATTGATATCTGTCGTTGCCCGCTTCCATGCAATCAGATTGTCTTGGTCATGACGTGCAAACAAGCCCAACGAAAGCACTCGATTAAACAAAGCTTGATCAATGCGCACATCGTATCGCATGTAATCAGTTCGTTGATTTAATAATCCAAGTGATCTATACCCCGTTCCAATGCGTCGCGCAACTGCGCTGAATCTTGTTGAGCTCTCAGGTATGTTGAGTTTCATTCCGCCAAGAACTGCCCAATCCCAAAAGGAAGTAACCTTCACGTCAACTTGAGAGTTAAAAAACTTCAAGATTGTTGATGTGCTATCTGAGCCAAGATCTACTTCAGAACTTGTCACGTCACTTGTGAAAAGAGAGATGGCGAACTCTGAGTTAAACGACAGACGACCATCCCACATACTCGCATTGCCTTCTGCAGCAAGAACTATGTTTTCTTGTGGCGATGAGGCTACCGATACTGTATCATTCTGCAGCTTGACAGATCCGGGATCATCTTTAAACTTCATGCCTGTTAGAATGAAGTAGGATTCAGAACGAGATCCGACACCAAGTCGCACTGATGTCATATTGCGACTATAGACCGGCGCTGTTGTCACCGCCGTGTCGATGATCTTTAGTGGATCGTATGGATGAAACTGCGGAATTGGATTTAAAACATGACCGGTCGTGAATGCCATGTAGAATCGACCCGGATTCCACTCCACATCTACACCATTGATAGCAATACCATTGAGCGTCAACTCCGAATAGTTAGGATAATTCGTTCCAACCCCAACACGAGGCAAATACATCATCGCCTTCTCATAACTGGAAAGTAATCCCGCTTGCTCCAGCAGGTCTTTTCGTCCAGCAAGATCACGAGGATTCATGCGTCGAATCTCATCCATACGCACCATCTGTTCGAGTTCTTTCAAACGCTCGGGATTGGCTTTCTCTAATTCTGCTCGATACTTCTCCAAACTGTCACGCGCCTGATCAACTGAGCCTAGTTGCTCAGCTGTGTATTTCTCAGCCTTCTCTTGAGCACGTGCTAAAATGTAATTCTGCAAGACTGCTGGATTGATTGACAGATTTGCGCTGTTGATACGCTGCCTAAAATTCTGATCGTCGGTTGAGTATAAAAAGGAAGCACTAAATGGGACGCCGAACACGGAAAAGGTTGGCGTAAACTCGCCGTATGCATATCGCGGTTGACGATCCGTAAAACTGCCACTTTGATTGGCATACTCGCCAAAGAGCTGTAACCTGCCGCCAAAGGAGAAGAAGGCTGACTGCGGATTGTATCCTGCTGCCGATGCTGCGTCCTGCAGCTGCGCTGACATTGTCGTCGTGACCGCTACCAGCACGACAACCAGCACTAAAATGCGTTGATGCATGAAGGAACTTCCTATTGCTCAAGAGACACTATTCGCGCCGGCGCTACTGCTGGTTTGTTTGAGAAAATGACGTCGTGGATGGGCGTAACTGCAAGTTGTCCTGCGTTATTTAAGCCCCAAGTCCACAATCCTCCACTCTTACGAATAACCATCGTATGACCGGCACCCGTGCAAAGAGCAATAACCTGGCCAATTGCGTCAACTGTCTTTGCCTCGCTGCGAATACCTAAATCCGGATCCCCGAGTTGTCCTGCAATGTTGTTGCCCCCGGCTTTCAAACTTCCGTCTCTGAGCCAAACCATCGTGTGGGCTCCGCCGGCAGAAATGCTATCTACTGAGCTGAGTGTCGTTTGTGTTGGCGACACAGTGTCTTTGGTCGTTCCTAAAAGTAATTGTCCGCTCGCGTTTCTTCCCCAAGCATAGACTTCGTTGCCTTTTGCGTTCGATGCGAAGGAAAAATGCTCGCCGACCGATATGGTCTTGAATCCAACAGTTGGAGTAGCCATCATCATCGCAGTAGTAGGAGTGCTAATCGTCTCTTTACCCTTCGAATTGTCCTTGACAACTGAGGCATTAAGTACTTCGGTTGGATAATTCACATTACGGTAGCGAGCTCCAACGCCAACTTCACCGTAGTAGTTTGATCCCCAGCTGTAGACTGAGCCGTCGGTTGCCACTGCCAGAACATGGCCACCGTGAGCAGCTATTGATCTAAACTTGACAGTCGACGCATCCACAAGCCTTGGTGTGACTTGCTCATGTAGCGTATCGTCGTAGATGCCCAATTCGCCGTGTGCATTGAAACCCCAGGCATAGATTGATCCGTCACCACGAAGAGCGAACGAAGTACCCATGCCGGCCGCAATTGCAATGATTTTAGCGCTTCCAGGAACAGCGACAGGAAGTGCCACATTAGATTCGCGAAGACTGGAATTAGCGAGCTGACCAAACTGATTATCGCCCCATGCCCACAGGGTGCCGTCTTTCAACAGCATCAAAATGTGATTCGCCCCGCAGGCCATTTGCTCTATAGTTCGAATGTCATATGGAACAGGCACGTCACTGTACCATCCTGCAGCCATGAAACCTACTTGTCCTTCGAGATTTCGTCCCCAAGTCCAGAGCATGTTCTCAATCGACGGTTTCGCCGCAACCGCATTGATACCATCCTTGATCTGCTTCAGTGTCGTGTTGTCTGCGACGAAGGTATTATTCTTTGATAGCATGCCCGCGCTAGATCCGTTAGCAGAAGCAGTCAGACCAATCTCATTAGCATTGAGATTGTTATTAACCACTCTGCCGGAAAAGTCAGAGCCACTGGTGAATTGATACTTACTCAATCCACTGGCATTAATAGAATTCTTCAAATTCGAGATCACCAAGCGCTGTTCTTTCTTGACTTGAAAGATCCCCGCACTAAACTGATCACCGGCAACAATCAATCCACCAGTGATAGGGTTGGGTATGGAATCGACGCGCTTACGCAGAGCAACGGAATCTTGATATCGGAACCACCAAATCTCGCTTTCGCCGAGAGGAGTCTTGTCAATGCCGGTCAAAGCCGTCACGCTCCATGCATACTTCGATCCGGTCTTCATCGGCCGAGCCGTAAAGGGATAGGTAAATAGAGGCGGAATAATGTCGGACCTCTCAAACAACGGCGGATTTGCCAACATTGCTTGTTGTGCGCTTTGAGTACCGAGTACTTCAACAATTTTCAGCTTGTATCGAAGCTGCATTGTAGCCGGAACCGGAGATGGAGGCAACCACGAAAAACTCGGCAGAGAATCGAGCACTGTTGATTCATCAGTGGGCTGCACGAGGACAGGAGGACTGAGCTGTTCGACATTCTGCACTAAACATGCCTCCGAAAAAACAGCTGAGCTCGAAGCATCAACTACACTGACGCAAATGAAATACTCTCCACTCGGGACCGTACCGGTATTCTTTACAATTGACTCGTAGTGCGGATCCGATTTGTTGACTTTGACGGGTTGTACAAAGCTACCTGTGATTCGCAGCGGAGTGCGCGAAGGTGGTAAATCAAAGACACGAGTTTGTGCGTCAGCAATGAGTCTTCCGCTCTTGTCTGTTCCCAAATATCCAGTGCCGTGAAGATAGACCTTGTAGCTTTGATTGTCGAGGTTGTACAGCAAGATGTGCCACAAATCAGAAATGTGCATTTGATTTGGCGGCGGAGGAAGGAGCGTGACGCTCACATTTTGTGCGCTGAGAATTGGTGTGAATGCAAGCACACATATGAGCAGGACTACACGGAACAGGGAAAGACGATCGTGTCTCATGGTGACTCCCGAATGTTTAGCAATTCCTCAGCGAATTCGCTCACTTCTCAAATTTAGATTTTTTATTCTTCAGGTCTCAAAAAAGTTTTATGTTGGGTTGTGACCACCGCGGGAGAGGGTAGCTGATGATAGTCAGCTTCAAACGTTCACCAGACATATGAGGAGTTGAGTGATGGGAGAAACACGAGTGCACCTCAAAGCAGTTCGCGCGTTGGCAGCAAAGCCAACGTCAAAGACTGTGACTGAATCACTAGACTCTGCAGAAGAAATACGTCTTAGTCGACGCTCTCTCTTGCAAATGGGAGGCGCAGGCTTGCTTGCATCAAGTCCTCTCCTTCGTGCAACAGCGACAACTCTTCGTGACGATTTCACATGCGAATCCGACTCACACTCTTTCCGAATCACGTATGCAGGTCAAGTGCGCTGGAGCCTCGATGCACGAAGCTTTAGTGGCAATGCCCGCCTCAGTGTTGTTCGTGCAAGCAACGCGCTAACAATCAGTCTCAGTGATGCTCTCTATGCCGGCACAACTCTTCCTGCCGATTTCAAAGCCACAATCAAACCTGGTATTAGCGGCTCTCGGATAGAGCTTTGGTCCGCGCTTGCTTCGAAAGAAAGCAGCTGCAACTTCGAACAGTGGCTTCTCGGACAAGACTCGCTTAGCACAAGTGCAACACTTGACTTTTCAAACGTCGTTCCAGGCACGTCTGCTCAACTTGATATCAAAGCAAAGACGCGCATCACTCTTGTTGCCAACAAGCACGAGCTTGTACTTGAGTCGAAGGATCTTTGTCAGTTCAATCCTTATGAATTGAGTGCGGATGTTCTTCGTGTATTTCCTGGTCTTGACGAGAGCTTCGTCAACAAAGCTTCTCTTCGTCGCACCCGAATCGTCGTCGAGCGAAGCACAAATACGTGGAACGTTGCGATGCAGCAGCACGATTCTGCGTACTGGTCGCTCGAGCACGATAGCAATGTGTTCGACCGATTGGTCATTGATTGTGCGGAACGTCGTTCAAAACAGGTCGATGTTGTAGCACTATTCGATACTCGTTCTGAAGAGGCTGTGGCAATTGTTCAACCAAACGCAAACACCGCAACCACCGCAGCTGCCCATTTGGCAATTGCAAAACCGAAACTGGCTTGCGTGCTGAGTTCGGCGAATCCTACATCAAGTCTCATAGCGGAGTTTTCATCTCAACCGGTTTGGCTTCATCAACCGGGCTACAGTGTTCAAGTCGGCAACAAGCTTAACACACCACCTTTCGAACTCCACACTCAGAACTCTTCGATATCACGTGTGCTTTGTCAGCCTTCAATCCTGCGCGTCCAGCCTCATTTGGGAGATGCCGTAGCGAGACCGTCGCAACTTGAACACGATGAGCTCCTCTGCTTCCAGGGAGAAGGCGCTATCGCTTCCATCCGGGCAGCCGAGCAGCGCTTTGAAGCGATGGAAGGTGTTGGCGATGCATTTAAAATGAAAGCCTCGCTTGTTGATGAAGATGTTATTGAGACCTTTAAGTCAACCAAACGTGGATACCAGATCGCAAAAGTTGGTAAGGATCTCATCAACATCAAAATAGATCTTGAGTTACCTTCTCTGTCTATTATCCGACCTCGCGATCTTCTGGTGCTGACTTTCTATTACGACAACTTCAGCATTCGCTCTTCGGGATCGGGCGCACAACTTGTCCCAAGCGATTCTACAAAGTCCGGTACGATTGTCGTAGAGTTCCCTCCGCAGAATATCATAGAACAAGCTTTCTACGAGACGAAGCCATCCGACAGCGTCAAGACCGGTATTGTCTACAATCCGGTAACGAAAACGGAATCAAGTGTGAGCGGAGATGGCAATGAGGCATTGCCACAACCGCCGATTAAATCTCGAATCTCCGGTAAGAGCAGACTCGCCTTTACCGTTCCGAAGAACCAGACGATTAATCTGAGTTTGGAAGCACTGTTGAACTGGACGCAGTGGACACCGAGTTTGGTTCCCGTTGCGCAACGTCAGGACTCCGATGCTTCATCGTCATTCAAGTTGTATCCAGGCTTACTTAGCTACCTGGCAAAGCAAGGGGTGAAGTTTAAACCGGGATCATTCATCAATGAAATTTCAGGAGCTGGTGCGTCGGTGTCAATGACAGCACTTGAGGAAGGCATGACGGCTGAAGGCCTGTCTAAAGTTCGTTCCAGCGGAATAGAGTTCAGTCCGAAGTACGGAACCACCAAAGTAAAAGCATCTAAAAACTCTTCGCGCAAAGCTGGCTCATCCGCACCGTCCTTCGCTGTCAACTTCAACTACTCAACCATTTCAACCAAATACAATGGCGGCTTCTTCCTGATGAAGCCGAAGATTCGCAAGCCGGAGGATACGGAAACGGCCTTGGAACTTCCCTATCGTTTGTTCCTATCACCTCTCAATGATGGTGGCTGGGCGCATAGTACGAAGGAAAGAACACGCAGCCTGACCTTGAAGACAACCGACTCAGGAGGAGTTGAGAAATCAGAGAATGTTGATTTCACAGAGTTGTGGCATACGCGCTTGTGGTTCCGTACGAAGAAGTCTGATGGAAGCTACGTTGTCAATGAACGCGACGGCAACTATCAGCTTGGCAAGAAGCCAAAATTGCGTGCGGTTTGGTCGTACGATTTCACTGACGACCAAACCAAACCAAGCGGTACATTCCCGACCTGGAGTCACACCTCACTAACCAGTGCCGATCGCTGGGCTATTGTGGTGAACTCTTCTGATTATTATACCAAGACAACGAATCCTAAAACCGGAAAGCCAATGGACTACGATCCAAAGGCAATTGATTCAGATAAGTTGTTCCTGTCTTCTATCGGCGCTTGGATTGATGTACACGGTGCTTGGGATCCGGTTCCGTCTAACATCGACGTCGTTGACTGGATACATCGCGGAACTATGGGTCGCGAACACTACGTACGCGTCATGTACCGTGGCTACCTCTTCCCCTTCGGACATAAATGCACGCTTGTCAAAATCACTGAACGAAAATTCGGCAAGCCAAATCAACGGGGTACTTATGGTGCTTACATGCGTCAGCGCATGTTTGTGATTGTGCGTCAGCCCGACATGGTGCTTGATGATACCAACACGTTGTTCGATCATCAAGGACGGGAAATTCCCTTCAAAAAAGTGCACATCAAAACGGTCGTCACGCCGAACCTCGACGATCCAAATGTAAGCGGAGGTATTCCCGGTGTTGCAAGTTCTTACGGCTATCCTGACGAGTTCTACATTCGTGTTGGAAGTCAGGATTTCTTGTTCCACTGCACGGCAACAGACTGGGATGGCAATCAAGTAGACTTTGTGATTCCAATGGCATTTGTGTTGGGTTCGCTTAGCAATACTAATCCCGCACAGGCGGAAAAGATCATCAGCTATTACAACTCGCTAAGCGATTCGTCAACGCGAAAGACAGTTGCCTTTAATGCTGCACGCATTGCCTATGGACCGAGCAAAGACACCGGTGACACGACACTTGAGACAAACTCCATTACACTCAATGCAGGTAATCCGGCAACGCTTCCCAAAGACGTAACCTGGTTCTTTCCGAAGTTGGCGTCGGCAAAAATCAGACACCAAGACATTGAGAATATGACCGGACAATCGGTACAGCCGGTTGTATCCTTCGTTGACAAGTTCCTTGAAGAAGGATTTGATTCAGCTAAGAACGCCGGTGAAGCTTTTCTCAAGTTCGCTACCCAACTTCCATTGTCGTTCGGAGGTTCAGGTGGCGGCTCCAGTGATAAGTCTGGTGGCTTTGTCTCACCAAACCAAGCACTGAGTGGTTTGTCACGTGCCATCGGACCAATCAGCGGCGCAGCGGGCAATATCAGTGGTGCAATTGACAAGTTCGCAGACTCCTCATTTACCTTCGATCCCAAGGACTTCCTCGGTGCACTCGATGCGAAAATCTTTGGTGTGATATCGCTATTCGATATCATTCAATTGATTACCGGAAGTGATCCACGAACGACACTGTTGCCACAGTTGTTGTCGAAGGTTATTCCGAACCTTGGCACCGATCCGTCAGCACTACTGACTAAGCTGCAAAACGATGTCTATGCAAAGCTGAAAGATTCTTACGACTCAGCGTATGCCGATGCGTCATCATCAGCTTCATCCGTGATGGCAAAGCTCCAGGAGATGAAAGATCTGTTGGACGGATTGAAGTCGCACCTGGACGATCTCTCAACAGCAATTTCAAGCGCTAGTGGAACGGGCGATATCTTTACCGCTCTAACAACTACACTGCCGGAATTCCTCAATTGGATTGACACGAACATTGGTCCTCTAGGGATCATCCCTCCCGATGCACTTTCAGCAATCGAAGAAGTTGCAAAGGTTCTTGAGAACATGAAGAACGGCATTCGTATTGGTTTCGATTGGAAGCCGCGCATGCAGGCCGATGAGTACGGCTTCTTTGTTCCGCAGAATCCGGACGACACCTTTGCATTGAGTGCCTACGCAATGATCCCGCTGAGCAACAAGGATCACACTTTGACAATTGGCGATCCCACCGCTAAGGTTGAAGGTTATCTGCAGAACTTCAGTATCAACCTCATCCCAACGGTCATGGACTTAGTCTCCTTGCCGATTGAAAAGATGGGATTCAGTGCTGAAGTTGGCAAAAAGGCGGACATCTTCTGCAACATAGGATCGATGCAGTGGCGAGGTCCGCTCTCCTTCGTAAACGAACTTCAAAAGTTCATCCCGCTGGATGGTTTTATCGATCCACCGAGCATCGACGTCGATACAACCGGAATCAAGATCAGTTTTGATTTGGCAATCCCAACGATTTCTGTCGGTGTGTTCGCCATCACCAACATCAGTCTTGGAGCTGCATTGCAATTACCATTTCTTGGTGATTCAATGTTGTTCAAGTTCGAATTCTGCAAAGCCGACTCTCCTTTCCACGTCACCTATATGATGTTGGGTGGTGGTGGATACTTCGGCTTGACTCTCTCGCTCAATGGAATTGAGAAGATTGAAGCGGCGATAGAAATCGGCGCTGAGTTGGCCCTTGATTTTGGTGTGGCCAGTGGCAGCGTCAGCATATTCGCCGGTATCTACTTCAGTATTGAGAGCGACGTCGTGACGCTCAAAGGTTACGTCAAAATCCACGGCGAGGTTGATGTCTTGGGATTGATAAGTGCAAGCATCACCTTGGAAATGACAATCACCTACATCAGTACCGGAAAACTCTACGGTACGGCAACACTGACGATTGAAATTCACCTCTTCATTTTCAGTGGCTCGGTTGATATCACTGTTGAGAAGTATTTCAAGGGATCAGCCGGTGACCCAACCATCTCACAAATGGTTCCGGATGCATTGTATCCGGGCTCAAGCAAAAAGTACTTCGAGTTGTATGTGAGTGCATTCGCTTAGAAAAGGAAACCTATGAAAAAGCAAACGATTGTCTGGACAAGCTTACCGAATGGCATCAACGGCGACAAACTGCGTCTGAGCGTATTCATCGCGCCTCAATTGTTTAGTGATGCTGCAATGCCTACACTCTCGCTCTTCAGTGATTGGGTAGAATGGACAAAGAAGATGGCAACTGCGACCTTCAAGATTGGATTCAAAGATCCCAGCTCAGCAGCTCCGGATACCATACTCGATGCGCAAATTCAAAGCACTGTAGACAGCAATGTTTGGAAGGCGATTTTTAGTCCGGCTACTTGGGTTAAGCCTTTTGAGCATCGTGATTATCCCGACCGCATCTTTCGCTCATATCCTATTCGAAACATCATTGGTCATGTCAAAGATGTGTACGCGGCTGTTGCACTGGATAGTCCCACACAGAAACCGAGTGCTAAGAGACTGAACGATCGTTTCAAAGACCTTTGCTTTTATGAGATTCCGGTTCGACAGAAGCCGAAAACATCGACGGACTTCAGCTCTTTCAATCAAGGACTCACCAAATCAACCCAACAACAACCGGATGATCGTGCCTATCGTCGCAAGCCATTCAACGAGAGCAGACGACGCGAGTACTACGCATCGCTGGACCAATTGCTTTCAGCTTTCATACCGCGCGATGCTATCAAGAAGAAAGGTGGCAATAACGCAGAGAAGGCACTGCAACAGTTTAAAGACAGAGTAAAACAAGATTACCTCTATCTGGCGCAGGATCCGTCTACACAGCTCTGCAGCTCAGCATCGTCGTCTTTACGCAAGCTGTATAATCAACTTGCTGAGTTCCAGTCAGTACCGCCTTCAGAGCCGGACAAGACAACAGACTTTCTGCAGATGTCGTTGTTTTACAAGCCGAGAAACAAAGTCAACGAGAACTACCTTGCCACAAGTTGGTTACGTAGTCAACAAAAGAGTGGATCACCCTTCTACTATGTTGGTGCTAACAAGAGAAGCGGCGCAGACTCAACAGAAAAGTATAGTGCGGATCGAAAGATGGGTAGCGGTAGTGTGAAAACATATGCCAGCGATTTGATGCATCAGGGAGACGTGAATCCCTATGCATTCGCAAATCACGTCACACCGAAGTTCGATTTTCACAACATCATCAACAGTCTGACGCGCTATCCTTGGATTCTTCGCAAGCTCGGACTAGTTATTGATGTCGAAGTTCCGGTGGCATCAGTTCCTAAAGGATCTGCGGCTTCACCCTGTCATTGCTACGTTATCCCTACGTGGTCGCAAGATGCGGAAGCAGGCGTGCCAAAGACGAACTTCTTCCCTCGTACAGCATATAGTTTAAGTGCCGACATGTTCTGCGCTGCTCCAAAGAATCCGGCGCATCCTGAAGTCTCGTATGGCATGCTCACAGTAGGAAGCAGTGATTACTTCGACGTAGTAACACTCGAACCGGGTGGATCTGGTTTGAAGATGCTGCACACAGTCAATAATATTCAGCGATATCAGGCGCGTTTTAGTCCGCTGTACTTACCCGAAGGTTGGGATCTCAACGAAATGCATCCGGAAAGTCCGGATAACGACAGTAGCGACGCGCTACCCGCACTGCGCAACAATGGCATTGGACTCTCTCGTCATGGTTTGGCCTATTCCATCGTCACTCAGCTCAAGCGAGGACAAAACACAGTTGACAAGCTCAAGACAAAGCAGAATTTCATTGCTGCGAACAACATTGCGGCTGCCAATGCTGTGGATGCTACGAATGTGTTGTATGCCGAAGACATTACGCGAGGTTGGCGTGCTGATTATATCGATACGACAAGCGACACACCGGAATGGCGCTCATTGATGAAACGAGATGGAAGCTTCCACTTCCTCAATAATGCAGCGCTAGACCAAACTGTAAGTGACGAAGGTTTTGTTAGTCCAAGCGCTTCGCAGTCCTCAGATGGTTCTAGCGACGATCTCTATACCGGTGAAATGCTATTTGAGTGGAGCGGCTGGTCTCTCGTGACTTCTCGTCCGGCAAAGACGCTGACAAAAGACGAAATGAAAGCAGACGGAAGTCCGGATCTTCAAGACCCGAACACCTCTCCTGTGTCACCTGACGGAACGCAGATCAAAGCCAGCTTTCTTCCGACTGCAAAGACTCTACCGCGCTTGCGCTATGGTCATGCCTACAAACTTCGTGCACGTACCGTTGACCTTGCAGGCAACAGCTGGGATTTAACAACCGCACCTCCTGTGTCAAAGGCACCGAACACTGAAAGTGCTGCCGTGAAGTACCTGCGCCACGACGTAATCAAAGCGCCGGTAGTTCTTCTTCGCGATGCATTAACTTCAAAAGACGGTTCGGGCAACACGGTTCCGCTTTCACATGCGGAAACTGTTGAACAGCTCGTTATCCGATCAAATCGCGATATCAGTACAGCTGACTACGCGGCAGCGCATCCACCATTCAAAGCAGATACAGCTCGGTACTTGACAGCGCCGAAGGTGGATTATACCTTTGCTGAAACACATGGCGTGTTTGACAAGAAGTACTTCGATACCGGTGACTGGTCTGGCTTGTACTCACTCATCACGCAGAAAGATTACCAATTCACTACGGCAGTAAGTGATGGAGGCTACACGTGCTTTAGTGCTGATCCCGGAACAGGCGATACCATCGTCATTGGAAGCTTCAAACTTCCCTATCTACCTGATCCTCTAGCTAAAGGAATTGTGTTGCGTGGCCTGCCCGGTACCAGACTTGTTTCTTCGGGCGGTAGCATCGTGAAGCACGCAAAGATCATTCTGCACCGTGCAAATGGCGCTAGCGTTGAGAAAGACGATGTCGATGACCTTTTCCCAAAGGGCATTGTTATGATCGAGTTTCCGTATGCAAACAACCTTGCTTCGTGGCTTGAACATTATCCACACGATGCCAGCATCATCCTCAAACTGGTTGAATTGAAAGGTGGAGAGAGTCCTGCTCCTACGTGGGATTCATCCAGTCAAACATTGACCGTGCGTATTGAAAAGAGTGACGTATGGCGCGTCATGTATTCCTCGCTTCTGGAACCAAAAGATCTCAAGACGAACTTTGCCTTGCACTCTTGGTTGGATGAACTTCCTGATAGCTCATCAAAAGAACGCGCAATGCGCTATATGGAGTTTGGTGCCCACTGGATGCTGACACCGTATCGCAACATCTTGCTTAGCCATGCTGTGCAACAACCGCTCAAAGATCCGGCATGGTATAAGCAATCTCTGCAGCGTTCATTTGGTCAGACGACGGCGCTTCTAAATGATGACAATTTTTTGGTCCATGGAAAGAGCACCGTCAAAGTCGACTTCAACGCAACCTGGCAGTTACAAGTAGACGACACCACATTTGACACTCCGCAGGATGTATATGCAGAGATTTACGACGCATCAAATCCTGACATGAAAGATCGCAAGGCACAAAGCGGCGGCATGCCGGTTGGCGATGTGCCGGTGGACAAGCGTTCGGCAGAAATAGTCCGAGTGAAACTAGTCCACGACTTCAAAGACACTCTGCATCGTCTTGTACGTTACGAACCTATTGCAACAACACGATTCCGTGAGTACTTCCCACAGACTGGCTATGACTTCACAGTTAAAGGCAAAACGTGGGACGAACACGCTTTGAGCACAAAGCGTCCTGAAGCAATGAAGTTGCAGTACATCATGCCAGTGTTTGCTTGGGCTACAGAGAATGGTTCTAATAGCATCACGCGCACTCGAATGGCCGGTTTACGTGTGTACATGGATCGACCATGGTTCTCTAGTGGTAGTGATGAGAAATTAGGTGTAGTCTTAACCACTGCGGGATCTAACCCAGAACAGATTCTGGGCTCGCCTATCGCCAAGATGGTGACGATGTGGGGTTACGATCCTATTTGGCTTTCAAAACCAACGCCGACGGAACTGTTTCCACCGGGTGCGCTGTTCTTGACGAAGACCAAAGACCTGTTGAAATCAGAAATGTCAAAAGGTATGATTTCAAAAGTCACTCTTGACGAACTTTCAGGCAGTGCTGACGATCAACAGAAGTATCTGGTTGATATTGCTGTGCACGATGTGTTTTATGATAGCGAGCGAAAGCTCTGGTACTCTGACATTATGCTTGCACACGGCGAATCGTACTTCCCATTTGTACGTCTTGCCTTGTGTCGTGTTCAGCCATTCTCATTGCGCGCGGGCAAAGACGATGTCTTTATCTCACGCGTCACTCAGGCTGATTTCATGCAGATTATGCCGTTGCGCAAGACGAATGTGAACTTTGACTCGACTCATCCTCTTGAGGTTCGAATAAGCGTTGAAGGCGTGTCGTATCGTGCGTCTAACGTGGGCGTGTTAGAGAGCGAGATTGAAGTAAGTCTCGAAGAGCAAACACCGAGTATGGGAAGCGATTTCGGATGGACAGAAGTCAGCACAACACCTATCGACCGCGTTAACGCCGGTGTGCTAGGAGGATATTGGGGTGGAGTTATCAAACTACCCAAAGACCGAAGCGCAACGAAGTACCGTTTGGTGGTGCATGAATACGAACAGTTCTATGCTGATTCATTCCCGGAATCGGATACCGCCGCTCGTGCAAGCAGCGCTAAGCGCACAATGACAAAGATTGAACGTCGTCTGGTTTTTGCTGACACAATTGAGATTTAAGATTCGACTACATCGATAGAGATTCGCTTGATCTTCTCACCAAGCGAAGGTGCTTGCATTATGACTGTAAGCTTGCGCCCTTCGTTCGTCGCGTTACTTAGTTTGATACTTCCAATCTCGTGTTTTTCCTTCAGCAAGCTGTTCTATTGCTTGCCTCATTCTTCTCTGTCGAGTGGCTTCTTGTTTTGCTTCTGTAATCCAGCGTAAATACTCGCGACGATGCGAAGGCGAAAAAGCCTCAAAGCTCATGAGCGCTTTGGGATTGTTGTGCAGCATGTCGTGAAAGTCATTCGGCATGGGCACATCTTTAGGAGTCGATTTCTTTGCCTGCTTAGGTACGGTGACGCCATCCTCGTTAAGCTTCATGGCATCCAAGAAATAGGAGCGCAGTACTTTCTTCGACGGAATTTGATCTACTGAACTCAGTTTTCCGAAATGTCCCATTGCTTGGGCAGGAGTAATTGTAAACAATCCCTCAGGATCCTGCATCAGCGAAGCTTTCCAAAAGCTAAAGGCACAATGTTTCTTGAACGCAGCCATGCTACACAGCAAGGAACCGCGATATTCAAAGTTTGGAAAGCTCCATTTGATTGTCTCTTCAACGTCAGGACAAAACTCATGGACGAGTGCTCTGATATGATGCAGAATAGGTTGCGCAAATTCCGCCGCATTATCAATGTATCTATCAACTCGTTTGTCTGTCTTTGCCATACATCATCACCACAATGAAGTTCATGAAACAAGTGTTCGGTTGAATTCTGGTTAGGTATTGTTCAGACCCTAGCGTTCGAGCCAACGATCGAGCAGTCGACGTTGTGCCGGAGTTGCATTTGGATCGATTCTCAGATTCGGCACACGACGAGGAACAGCGCTGAGTTGCGTCGTGTAGATCTTGGCATCGCAACTACAGAGTAGCTCAACAGGATCTGGCCAATTCTTTAGAAGAATATCACTGAGCGACGAAGATGAATTCAGTCTGATTGAATTCGCAGCGATGATTTCGTCATCGACGGCTAATCCAGCTCTTTGAGCAGGTGTTGCATCTTGAACGCCGCTGACGACAACCTTTCCGTTTTCATCCTTGAGAGACATTCCGCTGAACACCGCACTGACGCCATTTTCGGAGGACACATCATCCATTGACCATTGCAGACCCAGCGGTTCTAAATACGGGGTGTAATCGATTTCATCCGTTCCGTCTAAAAGTCTAATCATCATGTCTCGCGCATCAAAACCGGTTGCGCGATGAATTGCATCGTAGACTTCCTCTTCGGTTAAACCAAGATGAGGACGTTCTTCGTACATGAGCCATAGTTCGCGCATTACATCGTCCAGACGCCTTTCACCTTTGGTATGGGCGAGAATACTAAACTCGAGCAGCATGGTAATCACACCACCCTTAAGGTAATACGAAGGGTGACGATTGTTTCCGTCAGGTGAGGCTGCATAGAGTTTTACCCAGGCAAGAAACGACGCATCACGAGTGCTCATTGCAAATCGTCCTGGCACGGCATCGAGACGTCCAAGGTGTTCATCTCCTAAGTTCTTGATATACTCATCGTGCTGCAGAAAACCACATCGATACGACATCAGATCGTCGTAGTATGATGTAAAGCCCTCAGCAAGCCAGAGCATTGGCGAGTAGACTTCATTGACGTAATCAAATGGACCAAACTCACGTGGACGAATGCGTTTGATGTTCCAGGTATGAAAATACTCGTGACAGAGCAGCGCAAGTAAACGTCCGGCTTTACCAGGCTCCGTCATAGTGGTGATATCAATCAAATTCACTGAGCAGCGCGAGTGCTCAAGACCGCCATATACATTCGATCCCACTTGCACCATAAACACATAACGATCATACGGAACTCCGCCGAAGAGCTCGGCTTCAGTTTCGACGATGGTTTTGCATTGGTCTGAGAGCCAGTCAATGTTCAACTCCATCGGACCAACCAGTGCAACATCGTGTTGTGCACCGCATGCTTCAAACGAGGTCGTTTGGTGATTACCTATCTCGATTGGCGAGTCCGCGAGGATGTCGAAGTTGAGTGCGCCAACAACTCGTGTTGTGTTATATGTAGCCGACCCATCTACTGGCGACAGTGCGGTTGAAACAACTTTCCAATCGGTGTCTTCGAGATGCAAATACACATGATGAATCTCTGCCTGACGTCCCTGAACATACATCATACAATTCACCGGCATTACAAACGCACGCCAGCGATTGATGTGCATCGTACGAACCGTACGCTCGTTTGCATAGTAGGTGTAGCGGACTCGAACGAGTGGTGATTGTTTGTCGTTGTTGATGTGCAGGATATTCTTGGACAACCAAGTCGAACTCAGTGGTTTGTCGGCGGCATCGCAGACTTCAAGATTACCTTGATGCGACACGAACTCACGAATCTTATATGATCCCGGGGTCCAAGAGGGCATCACCAATTTCAACTCTTTGTCCGTCGTGTCAATCTCCATTTCAATACAAATCAAGTGCTGAGCTGCACGATGGAATCTGCAATGATATCGTATGGACGCTGAGGTATTGAGAAGATCACTGTCACGTTGTTCTATTGAATAACTCATAAGGTGTAAATCGCGGTGTTGTTTTAAATGTCAGGTTTAGATAGAGAATCGATGCTCGGATCAATGCTTCTTAGACTGGATCCAATCTTCGATCACTTGTTCGAGCAAAGGAAGTGGAATTGCGCCATTGACGAGCAACGCGTTGTGGAAGGCAGGCAGACTGAAGCGTGATCCCAACTCTTGTTCAGCATGAGCGCGGAGTGCCAAAATCTTCATTTGTCCGATCTTGTAGGCACAAGCCTGACCCGGCCAGGCGATATATCTATCCACTTCGCTTTCAATATCTTTCTTCGAATTTACTGTGTATTTCATCATGAAATCAATGGCCTGCTGACGGGTCCACTTTTTGGAGTGCATACCTGCATCGACGACCAGTCTACAAGCGCGCCACATCTCAAATCCAAGAGCTCCATATTCTTGATAGGGGTCCGTATACAATCCCATGTCGTAACCAAGACGTTCAGCATAAAGCGCCCAGCCTTCTACAAACGAGGTTACTGAAAACTCCCGACGAAACCACGGCAGACTCTTCATTTCCTGAGCCAACGCGATTTGAAGGTGATGTCCGGGAACCGCTTCGTGCAGCGTCAGTGCCGTCATGGTGTAGCGCGGACGAGAAGGCAAATCATAAGTATTCACATAGAAGTAAGCCGGGTGCGAACGATCGTCCGGTGCGGAATAATAATACGCTTGCGGTGCTGCAGCAGCTCGAAACTCCTCCATCTCTTTTGTCACGCAGGGAGCTTCCGGAAGCTTTTCAAATAGCTTGGGAAGTGCAGCAAAAGCCGACTTCAGAATGACATCAAAGCCGTGAAGTAGTGAGTCCTTGTTTTGATAATAGAATCGTGGGTCATGTCGCAATGATTCATTGAACTCCGCCAGACTAAGCGACGAGCCAAGCTTGTTTTTCAATGCAAGCATAGCTGCTTCGATGCGCGCAACTTCTTTCATACCGGTTTCGAAAAC
This sequence comes from Chlorobiota bacterium, assembly GCA_044228685.1. Taxonomy (GTDB): domain Bacteria; phylum Bacteroidota; class Ignavibacteria; order Kapaibacteriales; family NICIL-2; genus JBBATK01. The sequence goes on along the minus strand of JBGAUL010000028.1, from coordinate 5,550 downwards.
TTCGTCCGGACTTAGATCCAGAGATGTGTGATCTTTCAACGCGCGACGATAGCGTTGCTCACCATTCGGCAGTGCCCAGATTCCAACATCCTTGCGACACTTCGGCAAATACTCATCGATGAGAAAACGCTCTAGCGTTGAGAAGGACTTTTGGATGTCGATGATTGCACTGCGCAGCTGTTTCTCAAATTCTGATTGAGCAGATGGCGACTTAGCGTCTTTCGTCATGTGCATTGGAACCGAATACAGTTCCAAGCTCTCCATCGGAGATTCTGCAATGCTCTTCACCTGTTCGACAACGCGTTGCATCACAACCGTCGGTGGCATCAAGCCGGTCGAAATCCCAACTTTCATGTTCTCGATGGTGATGCGAATGTTCTCCGGCTGTTTTTGCAAACGTTTCAGATAGTTCAGACTGTCCGCTTTGGTCTTGAACCGAGTACCTGATGCCAGCAGTGGGATCTCAATCTGAATTCCATCCTGCTGACTAATGGGCATGGTCCAACCATTCCATGCTTCCCCACTAATCCATTGACTCATGGAGAAGATGAACAATCGTCGATTGATACGATCTGCTGCCTGCAATTCATCATCGCTCACCGACTGTGCCAGCAACAACATTTTCTGAACCTCGGCCAAACGTCGGGCACGTCCTGCTGCTGAGATATCAGTTATCATATCATCGTAACGATGATCCCCGTTAAAAGTCGCCGACTCCGGAAACTCACGAAGAACAAACTCATGATAGGCAGAGTAGAGCGAGTCGAGTCGCGAAGAGGGTGTTGATGCAGAATGAGCGGTGGAAGACAAAAGAAGAGCGAGTAGAAAGAGTATTTTTCGATTCATGACAATCTGCTATCCATGTAGTTCAATTACTTCCCAATCATTTGCTACCCAACTCAACTTGTTTGAGCTGCGTGATGTGTTGGTCACGACTACTCGTCGACCAACCTTTTCAAACAAAGGCAGGTCGCTAATGTGATCGGAATACATCCAGGAATTGGTCCAATCTACCTGGTTGCTTGAAAACAGCGCCAATACGGCATCTAACTTTTTCTTAGCATAGCAGTAATCTCGAAATCCCAGAAAGCGTCCGAAGATGTCTCTCGTTTTTGACGCCACTACATACTCCACCTGTAGGTGCTTAGCAAGTAGTTCAACAATGCCTTGAAACGACGCTGATGCAAGTACTACTATGTCGCCGTTTTTTAAGTGACTTTGCAAGCGGTCTGCTAGGGGCATATTTGTGCGTGAGAGCAAAAAAGATGCGACATAAACACTAAACATGCTTTGAATTTCTCTAGACGAGATTCCCCAAAGAGCGATATACTTGATTTGTTGGCGAAGGCTCGCGGACCAGCCAAATAGGCGCGAAAGTGCAATTGCAAATAAGGCAACAGCTTTCCTTGATGATGATGCTCGATGGTCTAGAGCAAACTTGAAGAATAAGTCTAATGATTGTCCCGATACGAGAGTATCGTCAACATCAAAGATGGCGAGTCTAGGTTTTTCATCTTGATTGCTTCTGTTGTCGTTACTCATCCAGGCCTCAGTGACTTACAAATACCTGAGTTGAAGAACGACTTCCCAGGCAATCTACTGTGACGGTATAACTGCCACTGCTTGCAGTAGAGCAATCCCATTCAAAAGACGTAGAGCTGACTGACCAAATGCCTGAGCCAAGTGTAGCAACAAGTCTACCCATAACATCATAGATACGAACGAGAGAGTTTGAGTGAGACAGAGATGGGATGCTAATGTGGACGTATTCACGACCAGGGGATGGACTGACTGCGATGGCAGCTGCCGATGCATTACCAAGATGGTCGTCGCTCTGATCTGGTTCTACCGCAGAAATTGTCGATAGAGGACAACTGCAAACAGAAAAATCGAGTATCTCGTATTGTGCAACGGCATTACCGGTTGAAGAAGTAAATCCGACGTATGCATTCTCGCTATTTTCTAACGAAAGAAGTTTCTTCAAATCGATAGAGTCAAGGTCTATAACAGGAGCAAGGAGATCAGGAGCCGTTCCAAAGTACACTCTGAATTTCTTTGGTTTGAGATTGTATTCAATACGCGCATAATATCTCTTCTCATCAACCATCGTTGGTATCGAACGATTTATGGCTAGCATGTCCGGCGTTCTGTGAACGCTTGAAACTGGATTAGTTCCACTACACTGCACAGCGATATGGTTACCATTAATGTCCTCCTTTACGTCGTTTTTATAGGTATCGAATTCTACTGCCAGAGCGTTAGGAATTCCAGCATATCCAATTCCTCCTCCACTCTCACCTTTTGACGCGGTCGACGTGTTTTGAACAACGAAAGCAATACCGTCCGCACCTGGTATAGAACCGTCTTCTTTTCCGTTGTCGGTTCCATTGACAGACTTGAATGAGAAGTTCGCACTAAAACCACAGCCGACGGGTATAACTTGTCGCAACCAAATTGCTCCAGTTTGGAATGACTCAGCACTAACCAGTTTAGCAAAGCGATCGGTAAAGGTTGCAGAACCTACAGCCTTGAACTGCGGAGGTGCCGTAACAGCATCAAAGCCAGAAGAAAAGTCATACTTGTGTGAATTCAGAAAATTGCAGGCTGATGGTTGCACACCAACATCAGTCAGAATCTCCACCACCTTCGTGAGAGTAATTCCGATTGCGTTCGCAGATGCGTCGAACTTGATACCCGTTTGACCTGAAATACAAACAAGAGTGTTTGGTAATGAGGTTGTCGTTGAACCGACCGGTGTCGGAAAGGTTAAGAGTTTGAACAATACGTGACCGTCAAGATTCGATATAGTATCGATTGTCTTTGTACTCATATTCAGAATTTCCGAATTCGCATACGCATGCCATACGGCATTCCAGCCACCTACAGTGATAACCCGATCATCATCAAGCTGAGCAACGCTATGTGCGGATCTTCCGAAGAGAAGATTTGGCATTGGGGTATAACCAATTGACTTTCTCATCCAGACGTTTTTAACTGGGCTTGTACTAGTTGCTGACTCCGAAGTGGCACCTCCGCTTATGAGAAAATTGCCATTATGTAGTTGTAGCACTCCTACGCCATTTACTCCTGTATAAATCGAGTCAACTCTAATCCACTTTTCAAAGGTTCTGTTGAAATTGAAAACGTCGGCTACACGAGAACTTCCAGCTCCACCGGTCCGACCTCCAAAAAACAATGGCTCACCGTTAGGAAGAACGCCAAATTGAATGTTATTCAGTGCAATTGGATAGTCGGCTACTGCACGACTTTTACCCGTTTTGATATTGAATATTTCACTCGAAGCAATGCTCGCGAGATTACTCTGACGTCCTGCTACTACAAGAATCTCCGAATCGTTTAGAAATAGTGCCGCATGCTGTCGTCGTGGCACAATCAAATTTCCCAATACTCTCCATGAATTAGTTAACCTGTTGTAACTCTCTACGACGGGCGTATTGACATTCAACCCACCTTCGGTGAAAGCATCATTAGTTACTCCACTCACTGCAATTAGATTCGAGTCTTTGTCGTACAAGAATGGAAACTCAGCTCTCTTAACAGACATTGGTGTACTGTAGTCAGATGTTCCGGTTCTAACGTCCAGAAGTTCACACGTAGAAGTCAGTGTGTATTTAGAAGTGTCTTTCTGAGATATTACAAATCCACCCGCTACGAGAACATTTCCATTTCCTAGATAGGCAGCTCCATAGAAGTGGCGACCTTCTTGAAGTTCGCCAAGTTTCTTCCACTTGAGTTGTGAGTAAGCAGTTGAGTTTAAAAGCAGAAAGGCGAGGACAATGAAATACTTCATTTTCACAATCTCGATAGTAACAAATATTAGGCGATAATATATCGCTTATCTTTTTCTCGACAACTCGGTTAAAACTCCATAATGATCCGACAGCGGCACCTTTTGACCGTTTCCTATGTCTACGATGGTCTCTCTGTAGAGAATTTGAGTTTCAAATCCGTGGTAATGCTTTTCAATCGACCTGTCCGACATAATTAAATCAACACGCTGGCCAGGAGTATTCTTATAAACTGTTGATGCCTGAATTAGGACGTTCGTCTCCGGATCCCAAGTCAGTTCCTCGTGTTTCTTTGAATAGAGATCGATGTACTCGAAGTGCTCAAACACTTGATAGTTTTCAGGACTAATCTGTGGACCGCAATTATAATCACCTGTTACCAACACGACATCACATGAATGGTCTCGGCGAAGTTCTGCTGCGAAATGGATAACATCTTCAATTTGCCTTCTGCGTATTCTCTCAATTCTACTATCGTCTTGCTTGAAATTAAACCCGATCGACGTCGCATGCGAGTTGATGATCGCAATTCGAAGACCCTCTGTTTCAAAAATTCCGGCCAAAGCAATTTTCTTAGAAAAAAGGCTCTCTTCTACTGGTTGATTTGTAAATCGTCTAGTGTGCTCAGATTTGAACGGTACTTTGGAAAATATCATCAAACCACTATCGTAACCTACCAGATAGTTACGTGGATCATGTGTAACATATGGATACACAGATTTCAGACCTTCAGCAAGTTGCTCCTTGTGCTTCTTTCTGTAGACTTCTTGCATGCAGATGAAATCTGCACCACAATCGAGTAAAAACTCCGGCATTCGTCTTAGTCTTCTTTCAATATGTTCAATCGGTCTAAAGAAGGTCCGACCTACGAGACGGATCTCCAAAAGAGCTGCATTAAAAGTCAATATCTTCATCTCAATTTCTAGCTCGCTAATCTTCTTCGTAAAACTCTCTTCACTAACGCTCGTCAAACTTTGTTCTGAGGAACTTCAGAACGAATTGCTCTAAACTTCTCTGTTTTCAGATCTCTTTCTAGGTCGCCTACCAGCTCAATGTCAATTGGCAACTGACCCACCCGTTGTTGGATCGCAACCCGAATGTTCTCAAAATACTCCGAATCTTGTGACTCATTCATTACGATTTTCATATGAATTGATTTGTCCGCCGTCTGTAACAGGGAGAACTGTCGAACAGACTCAAACTTCTCCATGGCCGTGTAAATGTTGATGGTCGGCAACAAGGTCCCGTCTGGTTTTGCTAGCAAATCATCCGATCTTCCATCAATTCGTGTTACCGGCGATGATAAACTTCTACCGCATTGACACTTTCTACCCGGCGTTTCATTGATAGCGGCATAGTCTCCTGTCGCGTAGCGAATAAAAGGCATCACGTTATTGATTAATGACGTGGCTATTATCTGCGAGTCGGAGTCGAACTCAACTATTCCGTACTCATCGTTGTTGTGATATGTCCCAAACTCGCATTGTTGAATCGTAACAGTGCGCTCATTTTGACCATACCAATCAAGTACCGGTATCTGCCAGTACTCTTGGATAGTCTTCCGGTACTGAGGTAAAAGAGTCTCAGACGCAGTCACAAGAGTTTTAATCTGTGGCAATTGAACACCGTCTTCCTTGAGCAAAAGAGTAAAGAGGTACAAGGATGAAGGGTACGCTCGCAACAACTTTGCTCCACTCTCTCGAATCACTTTTAGATACAACTCCAAGTTCTCCTGTTTGAT
>JBGAUL010000027.1:0-54135 GCA_044228685.1 Chlorobiota bacterium | reverse complement strand
GCAAGAAGGAAAAGACGAATGCGAAGATTGAAGTTATGCTGTTGCGCGAACTAAAAGCACCAGAGCGTATCTGGGACGTCATCGTCGAACCGGCACGTAAAGTTCGCATTGGCAACAAGATCTACTTTGATAACGGAAAATTCTATTGCGAAATCATCGACAATACCACCTCGCGTGTACGTACATTTCGTTTTAGCTATGACGGCGATCAGCACAAGGTAATTGAGAAGATCTGTCAAATGCCAATTCCGGAGTACATCAAGCGCGAACCAAACGACGACGACAAAGAAGCCTATCAATGCGTGTTTGCAAATCCTGCAAAGAATGCGTCGATTGCTCCTCCAACTTCCGGCTTGCACTTTACCAAAGAGATGCTGAAAGCGTTAGAGAAGAAGGGTGTTCGTATTGCTTATGTGACGCTTAACATTGGCCAAGGAATCTTCGAAACGATCGAAGTCGAGGATTTGACCAAGCACCGCATGTACTCAGAACAATTTGAGATCACACGCGAGAATGCAGAGATCATCAACAAGTCCTTAAAGTCGAAGCGCAAAGTTTTCGCCTGTGGTGCAAGCGTAATGCGCGCTTTGGAATCAAGTGTATTGACCTCGCACACTGTTAAGCCAAACCACGGCTGGACAGACAAGTACATCTTCCCGCCTTACGAATTCAAGATTGCCACTTGCATGCTGACGAACTTCCATCCGCCTGCAACAACATCCTTGTTGATCGCGGCTGCGTTCGCAGGAAAGGACAATCTCTTCAAGGCCTATAAGTATGCCATCAAGAAGGACTACCGCTTCTTCGCTTATGGCGACGCAATGCTCATTATGTAGGGTCGATTGAACTAGTCTTTCTTTCCATGAACAAAGAACTTCGCAGTACAACTTCGTCTGAATTTGCCTTTTTTACTTCGTATAATCACGATGGTAAAACCATAAGCTTTTATGGTGATAACCATCCATTCTATGCGGGTAGCGTGGTCAAAGCTATGGCCAGTGCTCGCTATGGCTATGAGAAGGTTGCTGAGTTGTTTGACGCAGAGATACATCAATCTGAACAAGAGTTGAGATCGATGAAGCGCGGCGATGCCGACCAGAGACTCAATTCACTCATGCAAGATTTCGACAATCTCGACGAGCTGCTTGTTCCGCGAGTTGTTGCAGTTCAGCGTCTAACATCTACCATTGTTGAGTTGATCGTTCACGCTCCCTATGCAGCCCGCAAGTTCCAGCCCGGAGAATTTTACAGACTCCAGAATTACGAGCGAGGAGCGGAGGAATTGAATGGTCAGCCTTTGGTAATGGAAGCTCTTGCAATGACCGGCGCATGGACAGATGTTGAACGAGGTTTGCTATCCATGATCTGTCTTGAGATCGGCAGTTCTTCGCGATTGATGGCTCGTCTGCAACCTGGACAGCGCGTTGTTGTAATGGGACCAACCGGCGCACCAACCCACATCCCGGAAAAGGAAACAGTTCTTCTTTGTGGCGGCGGCTTAGGAAACGCCGTTTTGTTTTCTATCTCCAAAGCTCTCAAAGCATCATCAAACAAGGTGCTCTACTTTGCCGGCTATAAAAATGGCAGTGATGTGTTTAAGATGGATGAAATCGAAAGTGGAACTGATCAAGTGATTTGGTGTTCGGATACGGGAGATGAAATCAAACCACGACGTCCCCAAGACAAGCATTTCCGCGGCAACATTATTGAGGCAATGGATGCGTATAATTCCGGACGTCTCGGTGATGTTGATACTCCATTTTCATCAGTTCAAAGATTGATTGTGATTGGTAGCGATGGTATGATGAATGCAGTGAGACTCGCTCGACACCAGCGATTTGCACAAGCATTTGGTGCACACGTCGCCATTGGCTCAATCAACTCGCCGATGCAGTGTATGATGAAGGAAATCTGCGCTCAATGTTTGCAGAAACACATTGATCCAGTTACAGGAAAAGAATCTTTACCGGTGTTTAGCTGCTTCAATCAAGATCAAGATCTCGATCGTGTAGACTTTGTCAATCTCAAAGATCGTCTTCGATTGAACTCGGTTTTGGAGAAGCTGGGCAACGCCTGGCTTTCATCGCTCATTGAATTTCAAGCTGACCACTGATATACTCCGCGTTATTTGACGCGACAACCAATCACTCTTCACTATGGCAATCGAAGCTCCACTCGTCTCAGAGGCAACACTCATCATGAATACGGTCAAAGATCTTGGTGCTGCATCGGCAGTGCTGGGATGGGACCAAGAAACCTACATGCCCGACGGTTCTGCGCTGGCTCGTTCAGAGCAGATTGCAACCTTGGACACACTTGCACATCAGGAGTTAACCAAAGGCACGACTCGTGAATTGGTTGAGCGTCTGCGTGAGAAGGCCAACAGTGTCGGTAATGAAACTGAGCGCCTCATGGCACTCTTTGTAAAAGAGAGTGATCGTGCGTCCAGACTTCCTGACGAACTCGTTCGTGAAACGTCTAAAGCATGCGCTTTGGCACAAGAAGCATGGAAGAAAGCCCGTAGCACAAATCCGTAGCACAAATGCGTTTGAGGTTTTTGCACCAAGCCTCGAGCAACTCATCGCTCTCAAGACCCAAGCAGCTGAATGCTATGGCTACAAGGAGAACAGATATGATGCACTTCTCGATCTTTTTGAGCCGGGTATTAGTGTTTCACAATTGACGCCGGTGTTTGCGGCCCTTAGACAGGGAAGTATCAAGGTCCTTGGACAGATCGAACCTGTTCGTGATACGGTTCACAACGAACTCCTCTTTGCCGGTTATGATACCAAGAAACAAGTTGAGTTTGCAACAATGGTCTCAAAGGCTATTGGCTTTGACTATTCGATTGGACGTGTAGATTTATCTGCACATCCTTTCTGTACTTCATTTGCTCCGACCGATGTTCGTCTGACAACACGCGTGTTTGAAAACGATATACGCTCGTGTCTCTTTGGCTTGATTCACGAAAGCGGACACGGAATGTATGAGCAGGGAATGCCGGCAAGTCTCGCGCGCACACTCGGTGCCGACGGTGCTTCTATGGGTATTCACGAGTCGCAATCACTCTTCTGGGAAAATGTCATTGCTCGCAGTGAAGAATTCTGGCAGTGGGCTTTGCCGCTAATGAAAGATTATTTCCCAACACAATTGGCGGGTGTTACACCTTTTGATTTCTACAAAGCAATCAATACAATCGAACCATCACTCATTCGCATTGAAGCTGATGAGTTGACATATAACTTGCACATCATCATTCGCTTTGAGATAGAGAATGAGTTGATCAACGGGCGATTGGCTATAAACGATGTGCCGAAGGTGTGGAACGCTAAGATGAAGGAATATCTTGGCATCGAGCCACCGAACAATGCTCAAGGTTGCTTGCAGGATATTCACTGGTCATTTGGTGGTTTTGGCTATTTCCCGAGCTACACACTTGGCAAACTCTATGCGGCAATGCTCCGCAAAGCGATGTTGCGTGACTTACCGGAACTCAGTGATGATATTCGTCGTGGTCACTTTACGCGTATACTACAGTGGCTGCGTGACAACATCCACGTTTACGGTAAAACCAAGCTGCCGTCAGAACTTATTCAAGACATTTCCGGTAAGTCCCTGTCTGAAGCTGATTTTCTCGAGTATATCAGCGCCAAAGCTCAACGAGTTTATGGCCTGAAGTTTGCAGAATAGGGTCTCACACGTATTTTTGTTGCTCTTGAAAGCACAAGCCAACATAGCTCAGTTGGTAGAGCAGCTCATTCGTAATGAGCAGGTCGTCGGTTCAAGTCCGTCTGTTGGCTCTCAAGTGCAAACCCTAACATCCTCGATGTTGGGGTTTTTTATTACACAGTAGACATAGCTCATGAACTCGCATTCGTCAGAAGCAGCCGAAGTTAAAACCATCAAGATCACAAAGCTTGCATCACTGCTCATCTGCATTGTTGCGGTCTCGCTTCTTCTTTCATCGTGCAACCGCGAAAAGACAAGCTTCGGAAAAGCATCTGTTGTACAGGATTCTGCTCATAGCGTGAGTGAAGCGGTACTCAACTTGAGTTATGAGCGACCAACGCGTGTACAGGGGATCATACGTAGTATTTGTCCTGACGACGGTTGTTGGGTGGTTGTAGAAGATGATGTCAATGTCCTGCGAATTGAACTTGGCGACAACGACATTGCAGCCCCAAACAACTGGATGGGAGAGCGGGTTATAGTGGAAGGTGTAATCTCCAAAAAGGTTATTCTTCCAGGTTCACCTGGCTTTGATGCCTACGAGAAGAGCTGTGAGCAGAGCAGGGCACAATCCAAATCACTGAATAGCGGAACCGTTTTTAACGCTTATCGTATAGAGCGACTACTTAAGAAACGTTAGACGCAACATTCCTGTTGACCAGACGTAAGTGAGTCCCTATATTGATCTTCGATGAAAGAACACGAATCATCTTCATCTTTCCGTATTGTTCTCTGGCTCTCGCTTGGCGTTATCGTCGCGATTGCTCGTATCGTCACGGATATCATCGCTCTTGCATCCAACACAGCTGAGAATGCAGCCGTATCGACTCTGCACAGTGTCTATGGAGCGTCGTTGATTCTTTGCTCAGGCATGGTGATTTGGTCATATGCGAACACCCATTCCTACCGCAATCGTCAAGATTTTTTTAGTGATTTCAGCAGACTACTCATTCTCCTTTTTGCGAGTGTATTGCCCTTTGGCGGCGGTGAAAATCCTGATTCTCTCGCAAGTATCATTTTTGAGAATATCTTCATTTGTCTGCGTGTATTCACGACACTGTATACGGTCGTGTTTCTCTACCGAGCCCTCAACCTTCAACGCACATCGCAAACTCAGAAGTACACACGGGTTATTCTCATTGGAACGCTGGTTGCTTTTCTGACTTCGTTCATTTCTTCTGTTAGTCATGAGCGAGATCTTCGTGTCATCGTTTTTCTGTTGGCAGTGGTGTTGTCGGTCATCATGTACCTGGCTGTAAAGCGACGGACCTGGGTTTTGTTGTTGGCGGCACGCGAAAAGAGACGACTCTTACTGCTGGTTTTTCTTGGAGTCATCATTTCAATCACTGTAGCCGTGAGCTCCTTCTCCGATGAGACGAGTCTTTGCGTGTCCTTGCATCATTCGGCATACGGCTTCCCTGTAGTGATGAGTTATGCGGCTGTCTTTCTCGGCATATTCTGTGAACGGGTATTCTGGACTATCCTGTTCTCTTTGCCGAATAGTAGTATGGTAGAGCGACGCACCTTTGAGTTCAGTTCCGTTGCGTACCTGAACAGAATTGCGGCGGAAAGTACCGATCTTAATAAACTCTACGATACGGTCACTAGTTTGGCGGCTCAAGCTACTCGAGCAACTGCGGCTTGGTGTTTTAGCTGCGATGAAGATAATGCTTATACGATTGTTGCGACTGAGCGCGTTACTCCGAGACAGATTGATGCGCTGAACGACAGCAACGTTCTCGTTGAATTTGCTAAAACCTTACAGGCTCCCGTCAATGTTGAGTATATCGCTGAACACCCAACTTTTGGTTTCTTGTCTCGATCTGTCGAGTCCTTTGCGCAATCAATGCTTGTCGCACCATTGCGCAACGGACGCGAATTGGTTGGAGCGGTGGTAGTAGTTCACTCACAACCATTCTCTTTCGAGTCAGACGATTTGCAAGCCATAGGCGCGTTTGCTTCATCAGCTAGCGTCGCTATTGAAAACGCTCGATTGGTGGAAGATTCACTTGAGAAAGAACGCTATCACAGAGAGCTCATGGTAGGTCGTGAGATTCAGAAGAAGCTTCTCCCGCAGTCTAATCCAAAACTTCCAGGCTATGAGGTCTTTGCGACTTCACATCCTGCTTTGGAGGTCGGTGGCGACTACTATGACTTCTTTGAGCTCAAGACCGGTGTGCCATGTGTTTTAATCGCTGATGTAAGCGGAAAGGGTATTAGCGCAGCCTTTTACATGGCAAAGCTGAAAGGTGTTTCTCTGGCGCTTGCACGACATGCTTCTTCGGCTGAGGAGTTGGTCGAGAATATCAATGCTACGCTTTTTGGGACAATGGAGCGGCAAATGTATATTACACTAACGGCTGCTCATTTGGCTGATGATGGATCAGTGACGATCGTGCGTGCCGGTCATACGCCTGCCATTCTGTGTTCCGGGGAAAGCTCGAGCATTGTTAAACCAAAGGGTTTAGGAATCGGTCTTGCGCGACCTGAGTTTTTCAATCGGTGCATTCGGAGCGAATCCTTTCAATTGAAAGAAGATTCTGCTCTCATTCTGTTTACCGACGGAATCAACGAAGCGAGGAATTCAGAAGGCGACGAATATGGCTTGGAACGACTTGAGAATGCAGTAACACGTGTTGGACGTTTACGAACGGCCGAAACAGTTGCTCAATCGATTATTCGCGACGTCAATAGCTTTTCCAATCACTCGATGCAACACGATGACATGACATTAATCGTCGTTCGTCGTGTGGTTGCTTCATCAACGCCAGAACTCGAAGAGCCTCTGCATAATAAAACGATTCTAGAGGACATTGAACGATGACTGAATTTTCAATTCGAAGTGAACGCTCCGGCGAAATAGCGGTAGTGTATCTACATGGCTACCTTGATGCGCACACAGCTTCGCAATTCGAAACTGCGCTTGGTGAAATCATTAACGGCGGAGTTGTGAAAATCATCGTCGACTTTTCAGAACTCGAATACATCAGTAGTGCCGGTCTAGGTGTGTTTATGGTCTTTATCGAGCAAGTACGCGCTGACGGCGGCGACATTAAGCTGGCGGCAATGCAAGCGAGAGTGTTTACCGTCTTTGACCTTCTGGGCTTCCCAATGCTATTTGAAATTTTTGAAAAGCAAGACGAAGCACTGCAACGTTTTTCGATTTGATCTAGATATCTATGGCAGAATCCACCTCATCATTGAGTCGAGAAATAACGATAGCGAGCGAGCTCTCGTCGCTTGTTCGTGCTCGACAATTTGTTGAGACTTGTGCTCAGGAATTTGGATTCCCGCCTTCTGAAGTAAGTCAAATCGCTCTGGCAGTTGATGAAGCGTGTTCAAATTTGATTCGTCATGCTCAGAATCCCGTCCCTTCATCGACTATCACCGTTCGCGCTGAATCAACTCCTCAAGGAATGATTATCTCGATCATTGATCAATCGCGTCCCTTTGATCCAATGCAAGTACAATCACCCGATATGCCGGAGTACTTCAAGCGCTTTAAAAAAGGTGGGTTAGGTGTGCACTTGATGCGCCGCATCATGGATAAGATAGAGTATATCCCATCTACAACGCAGATCTCACACAACGAATTGAGATTGACTAAGCTTCGCTCTTGATCCCCGAGCAGCGTATTCAAGAAAGCAACTCCGTCGCTATTCAGAAAGATTAGCTTTAGACCGAAACGCAGCAGATCCTATTTCTTGCTGTTCTTACGAATAGGAAGTGGGGTAGCAGATGCTACTGACGATCCATTCACCACGTTGGAGACTAACAATCGTCCGTTTGTAAACTCCGTATTCGCAATCAAATCACGAAGGTTTTTCTCACGGATCAAATTGAAAATGATATTCCGGATCTTTTCCCATTCATAGTGCATGGGACATGGTGATTCAGAACTACACTTTTCATATCCCACGACGCAATCGGTGACATATTGAATGTTGTCTACCGAGCGAACAACTTCAAGCACGGAAATTTCCTGAGCTTCGTGTGCAAGACCGATACCACCACTTGGTCCCTTCAAAGAGACAATCAGATCTGCCTTCGCTAAGTCCTGGACAATCTTTGCAAGAAAGTGATAGGGAATGTTATGAGCTTCAGCGATTTCGCGTGTTTGGATAAGCTTCTTTCCCTCCAGTGACTCCCGTTTTGCCAAATACAGCATCGCCTGTATCGCGTATTCAGATGCGCGAGAAAAAATCATATTAGGTTACAATAATGTAGAAAAGTGCGCTATGTATAGGGGATCGTTGCCCCGCTCTATCTATATGCTCGCTCTCACGAATATACTCGGATCAGTATTAATTCCAAGAAGATTTCGCAAAGCCTGTGAATAATTTGTCGATACTTTCCAACGCCTGCACCACGCTTCGCAGCTAACTTGCAGTCCAAGCTATTCAGCAATCGAGCACTACAGATCATTATGGCAGAAACTACTTTCAAAGAGCGTGGCGGTTCGGCTCGACAACAGATATTTCAACCCGAAAGTGTGAAAGGAAAAGTTCCGCCACATTCGCACGATGCTGAGGTGAATGTTCTGGGATCTATGATGGTTGATCGAGGAGCAATAGCCAAAGCGGTTGAAATTCTGGATGCTGATTGTTTCTACAGTGATTCTCACAAGAAGATCTATGAAACGATTTGTGATCTTTTCGAAAATGGCACGCCTGTCGACATCATCACCTTGTCGCAAGAGCTTCGGCGAAAGGGATTGCTGGAGTACACTGGCGGAACATATTACTTAACTGAGATCAACGCGCAGACTCCAACCTCAAATGCAGTTGAACACCACTCTAGAATTGTACAAGAGCATTATCTAAAGCGTCGTCTCATTCATGCGGCAGGTCGCATCATCGAAGATTGCTACGATGATTCAACTGATGCTCTAGAGGAAATCGATCGCGCAGAGCACGACATTTTTGAGATCGCAGAGAAGCGTTTGAGAAAGACCTACTCAGGAATGAACAAGCTTGCTCGCGATACCTTTAACGTTATCGCGAAACTTGCCGATCGTGGAGTCGAGAATGGTGTGAGCGGAGTTCCTACAGGCTTTGTAAAGCTTGATGAAATCCTGGGTGGATTCCAGAAGTCTGACCTTATCATCATCGCTGCTCGTCCGTCAATGGGTAAGACAGCGCTGGCCCTCAGTATTGCGCGCAATGCCTCGATGGAATACAACGTTCCTGTTGCTTTCTTCTCCATTGAAATGGCCTCCGTTCAGCTTGTTATGCGTTTGTTGAGTGCCGAGACACGTATCAATGCGCACTACATTAGAACGGGTCGATTGAATCCTGAACACATGCAGAAAATTGTCGCGGCTATCGGACGATTGGAGCGAACCAAGATGTTCATCGATGATAGTCCCTCGCTCAGTCTTATGGAGCTTCGCGCAAAGTGTCGACGCTTGAAAGCCGAACACAATGTTAAGCTCATCTTCGTTGACTACTTGCAGCTCATGCATGCTCCCAAAGCTGAAAGTCGTGAACGCGAAATCTCTATCATCTCAAGAACACTCAAGCAGATTGCTAAAGAGTTAGATATTCCGGTTGTTGCTCTTGCACAGTTGAATCGTACGGTGGAGTCGAGATCTGATAAGCGACCAATGCTCTCTGACTTGCGGGAGTCGGGATCTATTGAGCAGGATGCTGACGTGGTGATGTTTGTTACTCGTCCTGAAGTATACGAAATCATGCAGTACGAGGACGGCACACCGACAGAAGGAACAGCTGAGTTGATTATCGCTAAGCAACGAAATGGTCCGATCGATACCATTCGCACTGCTTACATCAAAGACTATGCGCGCTTTGAGAATCTTGCATACGCTCGATTTGATGACGGTGAGTCACATGCTCCGCAGCGCTCTTTACCCGAATCACCATTCTAGAATTGAATCTTAGATGAAGATTCTGAAAGAAGAGCCACACGCGATTCCTTTTGCTTTCGACGGTGCAATAAAGGATGACACGCTGTTGGTGTAAGCGCTCAACTCAATAGTACTAGCAATAAGCCACGAGCAGGCTAAGCGTGCATCAAATCCAAGTTGACCTCCGGCTTGTAAGCCTAGCAAGCAAGCTGGACGAATTCCATGCTGTGCGGTCTCAACATCGATGCTGACGAAGGGACGCAGGGTGTTAGCGCCAATGCTATTAAGACCCTGGATGTATGTAAATGAAGCTAGTAGTCCTTCCTGTACTCCAAGAGCATCTGACCAAGCATAAGCCCCTGACACTTTTAAGCTGGTAGGCAATCCTGTAATGTAGTTCGAGCCTGCTTGAGAGCTGCTACGCGTTTGCAGCATGTCGTTACTCAATTGCGTCAGAGAACGAAGTGTGTCGTTGCCTTGCGCTGTTGTGAGCTCAACATTCGACCAATTGATAAAACCAACACTGCGGAGGCTAGCAGAAACAGACCACGCGCTGCGCGACTGCTCTTCAGTGTACGCAATACCGAAATCTGCTCCATAACCTTGATTGCGTGATGAGAACAGCGTGCTAAGGGGATCTCGACGCAGTCCCGATGCAACGCCTGCAGTAGACTGAATGTAGCGCAAATCATAAGCGACAGCCAAATTAGTTGTGCTATCCCATCCCTCCGGTACGTAGGGATTCAATTGCATCGAGCTACCCTGCACTAAACGTGAGAATGCAATACCTTGTATGATACTAAGTCCGACATTGAAATCGACTCGCTGTACTGTTTCCTTTGTCTCATCGCTCCACAATCGTTGCTGATAACTGATACTCTGTGATGAATAGCTCATTGCCTGAAATTCTTGGTCATTTAGTGCAATCGAACTCTGTCCTAAAGATCCATTCAGAACTTCGCCAAACTGTTTGGGAAGAATGAGCTGTGCTTGTGCAGTGATAAGAGTTTTGAAACACAGAGATGAAGTGCTTGATAGGGCATAGATGAAAGCAGGTCCATATGCGCGGAGGTCTGCCGCAACGTGTGAGGATGCCAAAGAACTCAGTAACTGATCACGTTCCGAGTTTGAGAGTGCACGACCTTCAACGTCTCCGTTGCTGGCAACTTGTCCTCCAAAGTAATAATTGAACTCGTGCAAGTTTAGAGCATTCGTTCCCGCATCAACAGAAAACGATGCAAGCTGAATACAAAGCGGAGAGTCATCACGAGGAGTTGCTTGTTGAAGCGTTGTGGCGCTATGCAACAACGAACGTGCATCCATCTCACCAGGAACAACTGACGAAGCCATAGGCTGCGCGCTTGCACAACAGACCAGAGCTACGCTCAGCACGGCAATCATCAAAAGTTGCGTTGCGATTTTCTTGCTCATGGTAGAAGTGCGTCACAGTGAAGATTCATTTTCAGTTTGAGCTGATCAGCACTCGTGAATTGCACGTACTGATCGGATGGTGTGTCGAAGCTTACAATGACGTCATATCGTTGTGAGGCAAGAACTGCATCAAGATCACTTTTGCTCAGAGACAGTTCGTTAAATGACTTCTGTTGTAATGCACTTGATGCATCAACGCGTATGCTCTTTGAATTTGGAAGACTAAGAATGAGGTTGGAATGTTCGTCGTAGAATTTCAACGAGACGTTCATTCCGGCCGGGATCTTGTTCAAAGCTTCTATTCGCAACGACAATTGTTGAATGCGGTTCTTGTCGGCTGGCAGCTGCTTCGTCCAATCTGTCGCTGAATGGTACACATAGCTTCCACCTTTTAATGACAGGGAAAGGGGAATACTCAGTTTTGCCGTTCCGCTAATTGTGTTGCCTTCATGTATTTCAAGCGAGCTGCCATCAGCTGCTTTTACATCGGCATCGATCTGGAGTTTTGTTGGTAAAGACGCTAAGGAGAGCGAGTTCCAAACGTAGTTCAGAGTACTCACTGACGATGCGTTGATTGCTCGTTGTTCCATGTCTTGACGGAGAAGTAGATCGCCGGCATCATTGTACAAACGAAGAACTCCACTGACAAAGCCTTGGAGCTTGCTCTTGTTGTCTATCTGACATTGCAAACGAACCTCACGAAGACTCAGGGAGTTGATCTGCACTCCAGCCACTCCGGGATCGTTGAAGTTCTGACTCAAGCTGAAATGCATGTTTTGCATCTCAGAAGCGAGTCCGCTGACACTTGAGAAGCGAATCGGGGAGACAACACCATTGATGGAAAACACTTGGTTGGCGGAGAACTCACGCGAGACAGTCAGAACTTGATTGTCAATATGACAACGTCCGTGAAGACTGCTAATGACATTTCCATGACTGCCATCCTTTGCATCAGGTTTCAATTCATAGCGTGTGCCGTTGTTTCCCAGACTGATGGTCTGAGATGATTGCGCCTGCAAACCGAAGCTGTATGAAAACGCTTTGCCCGTTGTCTGACTTATCATTTGTGGAAATTCGAGACGCGCAGTACCGGCCATAGGGAAGTCATTACGAATAACCAATTGTGACGCGAACTCTTCAATCACTCCGGCACTGATGTGTGTATTTGCGGGTAGCTGAGCGTCAAATTCAATATCTATTCCTTGATTCGGCAAGCGACCCAATGCACTCTGCAACTGGATATTATCGCGCTCGAAACTCAAAGCCAAGCCATCGCTCAGGTTGATGTGCACAGGTTTTCCATTTGTTCCTTGCGAGAGAAATCGTAGACCGAGGGTGGTTTGCGAGTTTAGCGTAGTGCCGTTAAGTGGAATACTCATTTGAACCGAGGAGCTACGACGACCTCTTGCACCGATGTGCCGAGTCGAAGCATCTATTGAACAGAGCTTGGATACTTGTCCGGGTGTTTTCAGCACCACGCCGACTGCACTACTACCTGCACATTGACCAAGTTCAAGATCAACCGGCAGTTCATTCTTCAACTTTACAATGAGTGAGCCTGATTGACAAATAGCAGCGTCGATTCCCTCGGGCATTTTCAAGTCAACAGCGATCTCTCGATCGAATGAAGGAACTGCAACGTCACGCGCGCTATGCTCTGTCGCATCAAGCTGTTCCATTCCCAATTTGATATCAGGAAAGTTTGAAAGCGCGTTGATCAGCATTGATGTGCTGTTCAATGATGACGAATAGTTGACGGCTACGGATTGAACACGAAGCGAATCTCCGGGATGAAGAGTTGGAAGATCGACACTTCGTTCAAAGGAGTAATTGCCTGAGGAAGAATTGGCTACGAGAGAGCCGTTGTTGCCTATGAATTGCGATAGAACAACCGCTGTGTCGAGTAGAGGAAGACTAAAGCCGGTCTCGAACTGTGGACTAACAACATGGTCGGGCAGTTCTGAGCACGCAAGAAGCGCACACAATGTTAGGCTGAGGAAAAGACTGCGGATTGATACAGGCACGAAGACCTCTCCAATGATTGATGAGCTGAGCCGGAGAGTCGTCCATGAGAGGCTAAGGCTGTTCCCTTAGTACCCCGAGATTATCGACCTGTCTCATCAATAATTGAGTCTTGTAAGCTGTACAACTGAAAAAAGTTTAATTCGCGGCAGCGGTCTCGACTGAAGAAGTCTGGTTAACGCTTGCCTTGCCTAAAAACTGCAGAAACTCCTGCAATTCAGGCGTATATGTGCTGGAGGCGATGTACTTGTCGTCTGGTGTCAGGAGCACATACAAGGGCAGCAAAGTCGATTTAAAGCGTGTTTCTTCAAGCTGCTGATAAACTTTGTCCTGAGGAACACTTCTACGATCGGTGAACGCACGAACAAGCACCATTTTGCTCATCAAGGATTGAACTTCGGGTTTGGTAAACATGTTCTTTTCCATCCAGCGACAGTTGGTGCAGCTCTTGCCGGTAAAATCGACGAATACCGGTCGCTTCAATTCCTGCGCGACTTTAAGTCCGTGATTCAGGTCCTCAAGCCACTCGCCATTATAGCTCGTAGACTTTCCACCGGCATCGCTTGTCGTTCTATTTGCAACCGTGCTAACCGCATCACGCGTGCCGCTTCCTTTGTGGAAGGATTCAACATACACGAAGGGTTCTAGAGGTCCAACACTATCGCTTTTGATACCGTCAAAAATGAAGAAGGTCAGTGCCGCAAAAGCTGTTGCGAGCACGGCGCGAACTCCACCAATGTGGTCCACATGACTGTCCAATTTCATCCTAAACACACCCAGCACGTACAGGGTGATAAGCAAACCGCAGCCTGCCCAAATTGAAAGCACTACTTCACGCGAAAAAATATTCCAGCCTGAAAGACTATCGGAGCGCGCGAAGTAGCTTATTGCAAAGGCGATTTCAACAAATCCAAACACAACCTTGATGTTGTTCATCCAAGCGCCGGAGCGCGGGAGCTTGGTCAATGCAGCAGGGAAGAGTGCCAATAAGAAAAACGGCAGCGCAAACACGGCTCCAAAGAAGGTCATGCTGATCAAAGGACGAAACCATTCGCCATTGCGCGACAGGTCACCCACAAAGCCAACAAAAGGAACTGTACAGGTAAAGGCTGTTAGCGAGAACACCATCCCCATGATAAACGAAGACGAGTAGCCTTTGCTCTGGTTTGACTTGCGATTCAGACTATTTACCAGCGACGCCGGCAAGGCAATCTCGTACATGCCAAAAAGGTTGCCGGCGATGATGAGGAAGAGAAGTGCGAGACTAAAATTGACCCATGGCAGCGAGGCAAAATCTCGTGCCGCCGTTGCGCCAGCCAAGATTGCAATCAATGCTCCAAATATGACATAGGTGCTCATGATGCCACCGCTGTAAACTAGAGCATCAACAATTGGATGTGACTTTTCTTTCTCTGAACGTTTGGTAAAAAAGGAAACCGTAATTGGAATCATGGGATACACACATGGCATTAGCCAAGAGCCTGCTCCGCTTGCCATTGCAAACAGAATAAGTGCCAAAAAGCTCTTCGGTGCTTCCTGACTCATTGAGTCTTCTTTTGAAGCAGGCATTGCAGCACTCGTCGCATTTGCATTGTCGTTAGAAGCAGCATTTGCCGACTGAATCTGTGCACCTTGGTTTGGTTGGGTCGCCTGAGTTGTGCTTGCACCGCTGGGTGGCTCAGTAGAGACTGTACCCGTCGGTGGTTTTGAATCAGGCTCTACTTGAAGCTCTGATTTTGATCCACCCTTTGAAGCTTTGACACTAATTGTAATTGGCAGTTTGATATCACCAGGCGGCAGACAGTTCTTCGCCGTACATGTCTGGAACATCACTACTAAGTTTGTCGAGTATTTTCCTTCCTTCAAACTGCGAGCTGTAGTGATTGGAATCTTGAATTCCGCATTGTGCTTGAACTTCTCAACTTGAACTTCAAACGCAGAATCATAAACACTAAGGGGCTTTGTCGATTTTATCTTCGAACCAATGATTCGAAAATTCTTGTCGTCAATTGCAAACTCTGTCTTGCTTGGTCCAACACCGTCTGCGTTGACGTAGTCTTTCAGACCGTAAGTGTGCCATCCTTCCTCCAGAACCACTTTGACATTCAAGATGAGAGTGTCACCTGCATTCATCGAAAGAGTGCTTGACACAAGTGACCACTTTGCCGGCGCCGGCTTCGCATCCAATGCCCACAGGCTTATACTTGAGAGAGCTACTAAGAATAGTATTGACAGCGCTTTTTTCATAACAGAAATAGTCAGTGTGTTGCTTCGCGATTCTTCGCTTGTCTACCTAACGAATAGGTTTCCACTGCGTGGAATTCTTTCCGGCTAAGAAACGAATGAAGCCCCAAAACAGTGCTACGTTGGACACAACAAAATAATACGAAAAGCTGATAATTCCCCCGTACTTCCTTTGACGCACTACGATTGCACCGAGGGCAGCCCACAGGAGCATGAGGAGCATGAATGAGAATGTGAGCAGGAAGATAGGAGATTGATGCACTAGAAAGGCGTTTGAGATGAAAAGCATGCTCAGCTCTAGAGGCAAGAACCACTTAAAAACACGGTGCGACCATAAGCAGTAACTCAAGATCGGTTTCTTGAAGAACAGCAGCATCCAGAATCGTCCTAGAGTTGCAAAAGCTGTGGCAGAATATCGAACCTTGCGCTGAAAGTCCTCTTGGTAGCTTTTTGAAGCAGGAACAAAGACTTTGGCATTATCTGCATGCACGACTTTAAAACCCGCTTCCAACGGCAACATCGAATAATAGAAGTCGTCAGTGTAGCCTTTTTCTGGGTCCAAAGCTTGAAACAGTGATTTTCTCATGGCAAAGAAGCAGCCATGAGCACCAATCACACATCCAAATGCACCTTCCGCTTTGCGAATTTGATTGTCAAAACTGAGATAGCTCGATTCTTCTTGAGAATTTGCTGACGAGTCCGTGTTGCTTGCCACCATCCTACGCCCGGCAACTGCTCCAACTTCTGAGTCAATAAAGGGTGCTACAATTTCTCGAAGTGCTCCATTTCCAAACTCAACATCAGCGTCCGAAAAAACGAGCAATTCGGTTTCAGCTAATTCTACTAAAGAATTTATAGTAAACGACTTACCCATATTTTCTTTGAACTCCACCGCCTCAAGCCAATCACGTTCTTTGCATAAGTCATTGAGCAGAGACAACGTCGAATCTGTCGAGCCATCTGAGCCAATAAAAACCCGCAGTTTTGACTTCGGATAGTCTTGCTTTTCAATGTCTAAAACGCGATTTCTGATATTCTTTTCCTCATTATACGCGGCAATGAGGATGCTAATTGACGGCAAATCGTCGTCGTGAATTGAATTGCGTCTAACAGGTGTTCTTGCTAACGAGGTTTTAATCCAAGCTAATACTTTGATTATTACCGGAAACAGCAGCAGAGTATGCAGCACCAAAAAGGAGCTGCAAATGTAAACGTATAGTGCTGCATTATCCGTCATAGTTTGAGCAGATGGTTGTGGTGCAAATCTACTCCATTTGCCGACTTCCGTAGTTTTTCAAGTTGTTTTTGCGCAGTTTCGGTAGTTCCACGCAATTCGTTCCGAAAGCAAAAAATTCCTTGTCGATGGGAAACACTTAAACTATATTTGGTTCGTTACTAAGCTCATATCAGGACAGCGTATCGCCAATTTTTACTCTAGAAACACACACATAAGCTAAGGTAGTGACTGCACAAGGTGTGCTGTCACCTGATCGTAGTGTGATGTATGGAGAGTACGGCGATGAAACATGCACTGTCAATACTTCCGAAAGTTATCTGCATTCTTGTAGTGTGCTTGACTTGTGTCGAGTCTGCTACCTCCGCCACAGCGGACCTCAGTATCACCAACTCCACTAGTACTTCCTTAGATCTCAGATATCATTACGCGTCCAACAAACTCGATTCCGTGTGGGTTGATGGAAAAGCCCTATTGTTCCCACATCTAAACGGTGTGTTGCATGCTCGTCGCACGGCACTTGGTCGCACAGTGCTTTATGTTCAAGAGCTCGTGACTCTACCATCTGCACAAGGCTGGACTTTTCATCACAAGTTGCGTACTACGAAGTCTCTCACGACCCCGGTATCGAGCGAGTCAAGCATGAAGTTCTATGGTATTGAGCTTGAATCTTCTTCAATGACCGCACTACCAACGAGTATTAATGAAGACTTAAGCCAAGTAGAGTACTTAGGAATCTCAACCGACCGTCACATTGGCCGTCTTTCAATTCCTCTTTGTTATTGGGAAGCATCATCGACAACGCCTGTACTTATTGTCGAAAGTGATTTTCACTTTGATTTTAATTCCCCAGCTCTTTCAGGTCCAACTCATATTCAATCTGCTATCACAACGCTCAACGACAATGTGTTGCAGTATTGGCCGGCAGTGAGCATGCCCTTAGCTCAAGTGCTGACGACGAGTTCGAAGTCTAATTCACTGCAAAGCGACAAAATCAGCGACGGACAATGGGTCAAGATTACTATTTCAGACGAGGGATTGTACCGTATAAGTGCTCAGCAACTAGCTGCATTAGGTTATACTATCACGAGTGATAAAGTTGCTTCAATCAAGATTCTAGGCTTGGGTGGTGAAGAGCTTCCCGAAACTCCGACTGAAGCTCCACGCAACCAACTTGCCGAGCAGCCTATTGAAGTAGTAACCAATGGCGATGGAAGCTTGAACGAGATTGTGTTCTACGCTGCTGCATGTCGTGGATTTAGTTACAACGGCACAAGCAAGCGCTACGAACACTACATCAACCACTACGCTGAAAAGAACGGATATCTGTTGACCTGGGGCGGAACTGCAGGCTTGCGCATGAAAGCCCTTACGCCTCCATCAGGTGAAATCGTCAATCGTCCGAATCAATTCACCGCACGAGTATTCAACGAAGAAGAGATCGTAAACGCTTACTTATCCGGTTCCGGTCGTCGCTGGTTTGGACAACAAATCGACGGCGTGGTACCTAGAACGTTTACAACAAAGCTTCCCGGATTAGTCAACACCGGAACCGTCAGTTATGTCATTGACGTCGCTCACCGCGAAGCAATGGACACACAGCTGAGAGCTCTGGTTAATGTAAAAGAGAACGGTCAGGTCTTGACATCAATTCCACTGCGAGGAGTCTTCAGCGCCGGCTACGAAGAGTTTATCAGCTGCAAATCCTTAGCAAGCTTTGAAGCGAAGAATCTGAGTTCCAATTCCAACAGCGTGCTGCAGTTTGAATATATCAATCCTAATGTACCGGGTGGCGGTAATGGATTTGTAGACTTCTTTGAAGTGCATTACCCGGCTCAAATGACCGCGGTAGACAATCAAGTGACGCTCTACTCAGATTTGAACATGCGTGGTATTACACAATACACCATCAATGGATTCTCGTCGAATCGCATATATGGATTTGATTGTAGTGACCTCCGCAATCCTAAAGTGCTGCAGAACGGTTCGACAACCGGTGGCATCTTTAGTTTTATCGTAGACCTTGACTCAACCAGCGGACATCGCTACTTCGTCTCAAGTTCACTCAAGTCGCCTGAACTCGAAAAAATAGAGTGGAGCGACTTACGCAATTCTGATTTGAAAGCTGACGTTATTGTGATCTCACCAAACGTCTTCATCAACTCAGCGAAGTCATTTCAAACATACCGCATGAGTCATTCAGAACTCAAAGTTGCTGTCGTCAGTTATGAGAGCATCGTCAATGAGTTCGGTTCAGGTATAGCTGATCCAACAGCGATTCGTGATTTCATTGCCGATGCCCTTCGACGTTGGAGCGTAAAGCCACGGTATGTCTTGTTGTGGGGCCACGGTCACTATGACTATAAATTGATTACAACTCAACGTCCGAACTACATTACAAACTATCAGACCGATGATGTTGATGCGAGTTTTGAACGCAATGTGTCTGGAGTTTATACAAGCAATTACACGACCGACGATTACTTCGTTCGTGTCGTTGGAAATGACAATCTCATCGATCTTGCCATCGGTCGTATACCGGTAGACTCCCCGGAAACAGGTGAGTGGATGGTGAAGAAGATAGATCATTATGAGAATCAATCTGATGATGACCTATGGCGCACAACGACAACATTTGTGGCTGATGACGGACCGAAATCAGGCAATGAGTCAGATGGCACACTTCACGTTGACCAATCTGAAACACTAACTCTTGATTCCACTTGCGTGCCGCTTGATATGATTCAGCGGAAGATATATCTGTCAGAATATCCGGCAGAGAACATTCCAAAGGGTCGTCTCAAACCTCGCGTCACCGAGGATCTTCTATCCATGGTGAACAATCACGGCACGCTGTTCTTGAATTGGATTGGTCACGGCAATCCGAAGGTGTGGGCTCACGAAACCATTCTGAATCGCGACGTGACGATTCCTGATTTCGTCAACATTGATAAACTCTATTTCCTCGTCGCAGCAACATGTGATTTCGGTCGCTGTGATATGACCGACAGTCAAGGTGGCGCAGAAATGATGTTGCTATCTCGTCGCGGCTCAGCAATCGGTACTTTTTCGTCTTCGCGCGTCTCGTTCTCATCGCTTAATGCCGTTATCGGACGCGAGATTTTCCATCAGATGTTTACTCGTGGTAGTGATGGACACTATCGCAGAATCGGTGACGTTGCTATGGCTACGAAGCAGATTCTCAGTTCGGAGAATGATCAGAAGTACTTTTTGCTCGGAGATCCCACGCTTCGCTTGTTGATTCCCGACATGGTCATTCAATTCGATAGCTTGAACGGCAAGTCTGCCGACTCTTTGCAAACCATCAATGCTCTTTCAAAGGTTCGTCTCTCAGGTTCCGTACGAGATTACACGACACGCAAGATTGTTAGCGACTTCAATGGATCAGCAACAGTGTCACTCTTTGATACCGACATCATTCGTCGCTTTCAAGATCCATCAGGTATGGCTATCAAAGACTCTTCAACATTCAGAGTTCAGAAGTTCGGTGGCGCATTGCATAGAGGAACTTATCCAATCAACTCAGGTATGTTCAGCGCAGAGTTTGTAGTTCCAAAGGACATAGCGTTTACGAATACTAACGGTCGCATGTTCGCCTATGGTCAGTCTACTGACAAACGCTACGCTAAAGGAAACGACATTGACTTCTTGGTTGGAGGTATTGATGCCAGTGCTGGTGGTGACTCTCTGGGACCTGAGCAACAGATATTTATGGATGCTCGTAGCTTCCAGGCAGGCGACATTGTGCGTAGTAACCCTCTGCTAATTATTGACTTACGCGACAAAACAGGTATAAATAGCACAGGAATCGGAATTGGACACAAGATTGAGGCTTGGATTGACGATAATATAGAGTCAATCGATCTCAGCGATAACTATTCCAGTTCGCTTGACGATGCCCATAAGGGTACAGCAACCAAGCAGTTATTCGGATTAACACCCGGATATCACACGGTGCGTTCACGCGTTTGGGATGTATTGAACAACTATTCATTGGCTCGAACATTCTTCTATGTCGGAGCTAATGATAGTACGATTGAGTCGGGTCGCATAGGCATTTATCCTAACCCCTTTGCAG
Organism: Chlorobiota bacterium; assembly: GCA_044228685.1. GTDB lineage: Bacteria > Bacteroidota > Ignavibacteria > Kapaibacteriales > NICIL-2 > JBBATK01. Next base: position 33,510 of record JBGAUL010000027.1, on the reverse strand, counting down.
ACGCGGTTCACATCATTTTTACGCACAATCAAGGTTACTCATTCGTACTTGATGCTGCGATTTGCAACGAAAGTGGTCAGAAAGTTCGTTCACTCCGAGACAACATTGCCTCACTGCAGGCAGGGTCGTTTATCTGGGACGCAACCGATGACAATGGTAATAAAGTCGCTCAAGGTTCGTACTTACTTGTACTGCAATTACATTCGCCTGATGGAAGTATTTGCGTCAAAACAGCCTTGATCTCATACATAGCTAACTAAAATTAATTCATCACATTATGGAGTTTTCAATGTTCACACCACGCACACTGACCGCACTTGTTGCCGGATTCATCGTTACGATGTCTTCAGTTGCAATGCAGGCTCAAGCTGGCGGCTCTTCAGTGCCGTTCTTGCTGATTGCACCGGATGCACGCGCAAGCGGAATGGGTGAGTGCGGTACCGCTCTTGCCGACAATATCAACGCTATCTACTGGAATACCGGTGGACTTGCTTTCCAACAGAAACAGCAAGTCTCGTTTACCTATTCAAAATGGCTGCCACAGTTCAACGCGGACTTGTTTTATAGCTATGGAACCTATGGTCGTTATGTCAAGGATCTCGATGGTACTATCGCTGTGAATGCAATTCTCATGAACCTTGGTCAGTTCCAACGCACAGATGAAAACGGTGGTGTACACGGAACCTTTAGATCAGATGAGTTTGCAGTGGGATTGTCCTACGGAACGCTTATCGGTGACGATCTCGGCGCCGGCGTACAGCTTCGCTATATCCGTTCAAATCTGGCACCTGCTCAGGCTGGTCAATCAGCAGCCGGTGTTGGTGTAAGCGGTGGTTTTGACTTTGGTTTGCTCTGGAAACCATCAAAATTGGATCTGGGCGGCGGATTCGACCTTTCTGAAATGCTCAATCTTGGCTTTAATCTGCAAAACGTTGGTCCGAAAATGACCTATCGTAACGAATCAGACCCTCTTCCAACCATGCTCCGTCTTGGCGTTGCAGTTAACGTTATCCGAGATGAATTCAACGACTTAACCTTTGCAGCTGACATGGGTAAACTCTTGGTAAAGCGTAATTCGAATGGATCGGACGCTCTGCCTCGTTCACTGGTGACTGCTTGGAATGTCGGCGGACAAGACCTGTCTTTTGGCGGAGAATACTGGTACGAACACGTTGTCGCCTTCCGTGCCGGCTACTTTACAGAGCCTGCAAGCGTCGGAAATCGCAAATTTTGGACATTTGGAGCAGGTGTCAAATACGACATCTTTTCGCTGGATTTCAGCTTTATTAACACAATCGAAGAAAATCACCCGCTGGCAAATACCATGAGATTTTCCCTTTTGATTGATTGGGAATAAGTGTTATTTTGACCACCCGTTTGTACTTGAGTGTACAAACAAAATGCAAAAGGAGCAACATGCGTTGCTCCTTTTTTTATGCATATCTGAGGATGTCGTGACGGGATAGAACTCCGGTTTTACGACCGTATTCTTCGATCACGATATATGTGTTCTCTTTCAAGAGGTTAGTTGCTGTTTCCAAATCAGCGTGAATGTCTAGAACGGGGGGAGGGTTCTCCATCTTTGTAGAGACTTCATCGTTCATGTGCGAGCGATGTTCAATTACACTCGCCATCAATCTGTTCTCGCGCACATTGCCAACAAGATTCTCTTCGTCAATCACAGGAATCTGTGATACTTCAAACTCACTCATCATTGCAAGCACTGCTTCAACTGTGTCACTTGGTTTTGCAGCGATCAACATCGGAAGTCGCGATTCGCTACGCTTACGATTCATGATCAATGCAATGGTCGTCTTATCATCTTCCAGCAATTGCTTCTCTGCCAACCACTCATCAGAGTGATGCTTGGTGAGATAGCGCTCGCCGGTATCTGCGATGATAGTAACAACCACATCATTTTCACCAAGATGCTGCGCTGTTTGGAGTGCAGCAAAGACGTTCATGCCTGATGAACCGCCACAGAACACGCCTTCAAGACGAGCTAGCTTGCGGGCTGTGCTGAATGCGTCGCGATCGCTGACGTTGATGATCTCATCAATGAGATCTAAATCAAGGTTGCCTGGAATACGTTCTTGACCAACGCCTTCGATCAAATAGGGAAGAGACTCAACTAAGCGACCAAAGTCTTTGAATGATTTAATACTCGATCCAACCGGATCAGCTGCAATGACTCTGATGGCAGGATTCTTTGACTTGAGGAAACGTGCTAAGCCGGTGATCGTACCACCGGTTCCGATTCCTGCAATCAAGTGTGTGATCTTTCCATCAGTTTGTTCCCATATCTCCGGTCCGGTCGTGCGAATGTGTGCATCCGGATTCGCCGGATTATCATACTGATTCAGCATCACTGCATTCGGAATTTGATCTGCCAAACGCATCGCAGTATTGAAGTAATACTCAGGCGAGCTTGGCTTGGCAGCCGATGAAACTATGAGCACATCCGCACCGAGCGCCTTGAGATAACGCACGCGCTCTTGTGATGCTTTATCGGTCATGACAAACAGACAGCGATAGCCCTTAAGGCGAGCTGCCAAGGCTAAACCGATTCCGGTATTGCCGCTCGTAGGTTCAATGATCAAGTCACCTGGCTTGATTCTTCCGGCTTTCTCCGCGGCATCGATCATGGAAATACCAATGCGGTCTTTTACCGAGCCTCCGGGATTCTGACTCTCCATCTTCAGGAGCATGGTCGGTTTGAGACCGGCATTTATGACGTTAAGACGCAGTAATGGCGTATTGCCAATTAATTCTAAGACCGATTGAGCGTATTTCATACAGATGGTTGTTCGTCAAGACTGATTTGCAACTCCTCTTCCAGAAGCTGCCGTTGATACATATCGGCATAAACGCCGCGTTTTTCCACTAATTGAGCATGAGTCCCTTGCTCGATGATTCGACCATTCTCGAGTACAATGATCGTATCACAATGCATCACCGTTGAAATGCGGTGAGCCACGCTTATGACCGTTTGTTGATGTGTGCTTTGTCGCAAACCTTCAAGCAATCGTTGTTCGGTAGCTGTGTCTACAGCACTCAACGCGTCGTCGAGGATGAGAATTGAAGGTTTGCCCAGAAGTGCGCGTGCAATGGCCAGACGCTGCTTCTGTCCACCGGAGATACTAATTCCACGTTCTCCAATAACCGTTTGATAACCCTTGGGAAAAGACATCACCTCATCATGAAGCTGAGCCAAGCGAGAAACAGCCAATACTTCTTCATCACTCGCCTGCGGATGGGCAAGGCGAATATTGTCCGCAATGCTCATCGAAAACAAGAATGCTTCCTGCAGTACTATTCCCATCGAAGAACGCAAGGCACTTGGCTTAATGGAGTCCAGCGGCTGTCCGGCAATGCTAATAACACCAGAGCTTCGATCGAAAAGTCGAGGAATGAGTTTGATTAGTGAGCTCTTACCGGAGCCCACAGAACCTACGATTCCCAATCGACTGCCAAATGGTACTTGTAAGCTGATATCACTCAGCACATCACGTGTGCTTGTGCGATAACGGAAACTGACGTTCTCAAACGCGATATCAAGGCGAGCGGCTGGGAGCTCAAGTCCCTTGTCATTGTGAATATCCGGCACTCGATCCATAATCGCCGAAAGTCGCTCTGAAGAAGCAGAAGCTCGTTGCACGATATTCGTCACCCAACCAATCGCAGCAACCGGCCAAATCAATTGATTGAGATAGATGAAGAATTGGGTGAGAGTACCGATAGTAGCGTTTCCTTCAATGACGCGCAAACCACCGTAGCTCAACACGAGAATCTGTGAGCATCCAACGAGCAACATCATTGCCGGCATCATCGTCGATTGCAGGCGGGCCAAACGTAGGTTTGATCGGAGATAGGCGTTTGCCTCGCGAAGAAATATACTCCGTTCAACTTGTTCCCGAACAAATGCTCGAACAATGCGAATACCGGAAAACACTTCTTGCGACTGTGTTGTAAGACGCTCGAATTGTTGTTGCACGTTCTTAAACGAGAAGTGGATCTTTCGTCCAAGAACGAATGTGCTCAGCGCAATAAAGGGAAGTGGGATTAAGGCAATGGCTGTTATGCTTGGATCGAGACGCAGCATCAGCACGAGAGCGAAGACGAATGTAGTTGCCGTGTTGGCTGAGTACATAATCGCCGGACCCATGAACTCACGAACAGCGGCAATATCATTGGTTGCATGAGCCATCAATGAACCGGTTGGTGTGCGCGAGAAATAGACCGCGTCTTGCTTTTCAATCGCGAGCTGAAAGTCACGGCGAAGATCGTACTCAACTTTTCTCGAAGCAACGATGATCGTCTTTCGAGTCAAGTACATAAAAAAGCCACTTCCTGAAGTAAGCAGGAGAATAGTTCCTATGTTCAGCATGACGTCTTGGGAGTTGAAATGACCAAGTCGCATGAGATCAACCGTCGCACCAATGAGACGCGGATAATAGGCTGAACACATGTTCGAGATCGTCACGAACACAAGACCGCTAACGATGAGCTTTCTATATCGTTTTATGTAGGGAGATAGCCGTGAAAGAACGGACATGGCTTATGCGATTGTCACGTCAGGACACAAGTACACATCCTGAATTGTATTCAAAAGTTTTACTCCTTCAACCATCGGTCGCTGAAAGGCTTTTCGACCTGAGATCAGTCCCATACCACCTGCGCGTTTGTTGATGACAGCTGTAGCTGTGGCTTCTTCAAAATCATTGCTGCCCGACGCGCCACCACTGTTGATGAGACCAATTTTGCCCATGTATCCATTCGCAACTTGATAACGACACAAGTCAATTGGGTGGTCAGAGCTGAGTGAGCTGTACATGAGTTTATCGAGCTTTCCATAGGATGAAGATCCCATGTTCAAAGCGCTATAACCGCCATTGTTCTCCGGTAGTTTTTGCTTGACGATGTCTGCTTGAATGGTAGCGCCTAAGTGATTAGCTTGACCGCTCAGATCTGCAGAAACGTGATAATCTTTATCCGACTTAAACGCAGGATTACGCAGATAGCACCACAAGATTGTCGCCATACCAAGCTCGTGCGCAAGTGCAAAAGCTTCAGCGATCTCGGTTATCTGACGTGTGCTTTCAGGCGATCCAAAATAGATCGTCGCTCCAACCGCTGCAGCACCCATATCATAACACTGCTTCACTGTGCCAAACAAGACTTGGTCGAACTTGTTAGGATAGGTGAGTAATTCGTTGTGATTGATCTTTACAACGAAAGGAATCTTGTGAGCATAGCGACGTGAGCACAAACCAAGAACTCCAAAGGTTGAAGCCACAGCGTTGCATCCGCCTTCGATTGCAAGCTCTACGATATTCTGAGGATCGAAATACAAAGGGTTCTTTGCAAAGCTTGCACCGGCTGAGTGTTCAATGCCTTGGTCCACCGGCAAGATTGAAACATAGCCGCTTCCTGCCAGACGTCCACTGTCTAGGATCCACTGCAAATTTCTGAGAACACGATTCGAACGATCACTCGGACCAAACACGCGTTCAACGGTGTCGGCTCCGGGTAATGTCAAAAGATCTTTTGAAATTGTTGAGCACTGATGACCGAGAAGAAATTCAGCTTTGTCACCAAGACTTTTACGGATCTGTTCAATCATATGAGTTGCGTGAGTGTGGACGATGATGACAAAAATACGCTTTGTCGTGTCACGCAATTCGCTTGGATACTACACTGAGGATAAGTTATTTGAATCGCAAGGCAGTAATGGCGGGGATGCGACTGGCAATTACGCCCGGAATCAGCGTCGCTAGAATTGATAGGCTAATTGATACCACCAAGACAACCACGTAGTGCCAGGGAACAATGGAAACCGGCACCTTGTCGACAAAGTAAATGCTCCCGTCTAAATGCAAGATTCCAAACTGTTGTTGAAGCAGACTGAGTCCAAGCGCTATCGCACAGCCTGCAACAGCTCCGGACGCACCGATCATCAATCCCTGCCAAACCACGCTGATTAACAAGTCTCGAGTTTGCAGCCCGAGCGTGAGTAGCACAGCATAGGAAGAAGATTTCTCAACGATGGAAATCAAAAGAGTCGTCAGAAGATTAAAGACAGCCACTATGCTTATCAATCCCAACACAATTGGTACCGGCTGTTTCTGCATTTCAATCCAGGCAAACATGCCGCGATGAATCTCCTCCATTGAGGTCGCACTAAGACGGAAACCAAAACTCTGTTCGATTGCTCGAGCAACTTTATCGGCATGCGCAGCATCGTGGAGCCAGAGTTCTAAGTGCGAGGCTGATGGTGACTCAGGGCTCACGATGTCATTGAGTGTTGTGTAGGTGGTATAGACCATTTGGTCATCATACTGAGTCATGCCACTCTCATAGATCCCGCTCACGTTGAATCGTAGGGTTACAACAGAATTTGCATCCACAAATCCACCAGGAGCGAAACTGACGAAGACGGTGTCTCCCGTTGTGCAATCAAGACGTCGAGCCAAGTTTGCTCCCAAGAGTATATCTCGTCGACCACTTTCTTCCGCCGGCCAGGAACCACTCTTTAAGCGTCGAAGTTGAGGCACCAATGTGCGCTTGGCAGATGGATACTCACTTTTGAGAATAATGCCTTCAGTATTGCCTCGACGCATGATAAGCGCTTCGGATTGAAGAACAGGAACGACGTATTGAATTTCCGAGGAGACGTTTTGAACGCGTCGTGCTATCTCATCGGCGTGATGAAAACGTCCGCTCAGTGAACTGTGCACTTGAATGTGCGAAGTGAAGGTAGCGGCAATGTTGTGCAGACTTTGATCGAAACCACCAAGAACCGATAAGGCAATCACCAAAGCCATGCTGCCAAGCATGACGCTGATAAAGGCAACCGCTTTAGAAAACGACAAGAATCCATTTCCCTTAATCGAGCTTCGAAAGCGGGAACTGATCAAGCGGATGAGTCGGAAGGGGATCACGCCTTCTCGCTATAGTCATAGAATCCACGTCCTGTCTTCTTGCCATGCAAACCCGCATCAACATAGTGCTGCTGCATCGTTGATGGTTGAAATCGCGGTTCAAAAAAGTACTGACGGTACATGCTCTTGGTTACTTCGAGATTGACGTCGACGCCAATGAGATCCATCAATTCAAACGGACCCATTTTGAATCCTGCAGATTTCATGATTCGATCGACTTGTTCCAACTGTGCTCCACCTTCGGTGACAATGCGTTGAGCCTCATTGTAGTAGTGGCGTGCGACTCTGTTGACGATGAAGCCCGGGACATCTTTGGCAATAGCACCGGTTTTGGAAAGCGACTTCACAAAACTCTGCGACTTCTTGATGCTCTGCTCATTGGTCTTTGGTCCGGGAATAATCTCAACCAACTTCATGATATGCGCAGGATTGAAAAAGTGCAGACCGATAAACCGCTCGGCTTTGGAAAGCTCGCGCGCTATGGACGAAATTGAAATCGAACTTGTATTTGTGGCCAGAATAGCGTCTTCTGCCAAAAGTTTCTCCAGCTGGCCGAAAAGGGCAACTTTAACGTCTTTGTCTTCGAGTATAGCCTCGATAACCATCTCCGAGCCCTGCAAAGCATCCAGATTCGATACCTGAGCATAACGATTCAGAGCATCCGCAGCAGCCTCTGAGGTCATTTTTCCCTTAGAAACTGCTCCATCGAGCTGTTTTTTGATGAATTGAGTGGCCTGCTCGAGTAGTGAGGCGTTTACGTCATATAACGAAACGGAGTGACCGGATTGAAGGCAGGAAAGGGCAATGCCTCGTCCCATTGTTCCGCTACCACAGATTCCAATTGTCATTTCTGATCTTCCTCGTGATGATGCTGCGAATCTACCAAAGAATAAGCGGATCCCTCGTCTTGCTCTTCAACCTTGGTTAGTTCATCATTTTAGCCTATTTTTGTGGCTCGACTGTTTTTATCAAGCACCTATGTTCGAAAGTCTCCAACAACGATTAGAAGATGCGGTTCGGCGCTTTAAAGGTCTTTCCAAGCTTAGCGAGGAGAATACCGAAGAAGCGTTGAAGGAAGTGCGTAAAGCGCTTTTGGAGGCGGACGTTAATGTCAATGTCGTTAAAGACTTTATTGACCAGGTTCGCGAAAAAGCAATTGGACAAGAAGTCAAGGTCCGCGTTTCCCCAGAGCAGCTGATAGTCAAAATCATCCATGACGAACTGGTTTCGATCATGGGTACGCAGAAATCTGATATCGTTCAGGCATCACATGCTCCAACGATTATTCTGGTTGCGGGTTTGCAGGGATCCGGTAAAACGACCTTTTCAGCCAAGCTTGCTTCAAGCTTGAAGCGTAAAGGACGTCAGCCTTTGCTCGTTGCTTGCGACGTGTATCGTCCTGCGGCTATCGATCAGTTGAAGACACTTGGTGAGAGCATCAATATTCCGGTCTTCAGCATGGAGGGCGCTGACCCGCTCAACATTGCAAAGGAGTCGTTGGTATATGCTCGCAAGTTTGCACGTGACTATGTTATCATCGATACCGCTGGTCGTTTGACCATTGACGAGGCGATGATGAACGAAGTAGCCTCGATACGCGAACAAGTCAAACCGCATGAAGTGTTGTTTGTGTGTGACGCGATGACCGGTCAAGACGCTGTCAATACCGCAAAAGCTTTCCATGACAGATTAGAATTGAGCGGTGTGGTTCTTACGAAGATGGACGGCGATACTCGTGGTGGTGCGGCATTGTCCATTCGTCAAGTCGTCGGCAAGCCGATCAAGTACGTCAGCTCCGGTGAAAAGCTCGATACACTCGAGCAGTTCTATCCGGATCGTATTGCTTCACGTATTCTTGGTATGGGTGACGTGGTGTCGCTCGTAGAAAAGGCCCAAGCTCAATTCGACGAAGCTGAAGCTGAGAAGCTGGAACAGAAGATCCGCAAGAACGAATTCACTTTTGAGGATTTCCTTGAGCAACTCAATGTGATTCGCAAGATGGGTTCGATCCGTGATCTGTTAGGCATGATTCCGGGTATGGACAAGGCAATTAGAAATGTTGAGATTGACGACAATGCTTTTAATAAGATTGAGTCAATCATTTTTTCCATGACCAAGCAAGAGCGTCAGAATCCCAAGATCCTCAATGGATCTCGTCGATTGCGCATTGCGAAGGGAAGTGGATCAAGTATTCAGGACGTCAATCGTCTCATCAAGCAGTTCGAAGACATGCAGAAGATGATGAAGCAGATGTCCAATGGAAAAATGAAAATGCCGAAACTTCCGGGCGGATTCCAGATGCCGGGAATGTTCGGAAGAAGTTAAGTAAAAATTTGTCAGTCAGTCGTGATTAGAGTGTCGGTTCAACCGACGCAACTGAAAAGCAAGTGTGTCTGCACTTGAGTTGCGAAATCTCAATCATCCACGTATTAATCACATATACAGGTTACACATTATGGTCAAGCTCAGACTTCGTCGCAAAGGACGCATTCGCAAACCTTTTTATGACATTGTGGCTATCGACAGCCGCAACCGTCGCGACGGTGCATTTATCGAACAAGTTGGCACATTCGATCCAATGACGACTCCGTCAACAGCCAACATCAATCACGATCGCGCTATGTACTGGTTAAGCGTTGGTGCTCAACCAACCGACCGCGTTCGCTCAATCCTCAGCTTCGACGGCGTATTGCTCCGTCGCAACATGATGGGTAAAGGCAAGTCGACGGAAGAAATTGAAGCAGCTATCGCAGCACACCGCGAACACGCTATCAAGCGTTATCAGCGTGAGAAGTACAAGCGCAAACAAAAGGAACTGAAGGCAGCGGAAGCGGCTGCAGCTCCGGCTGAAGAAGCTCCTGCAGCTGAGGCTGCACCGGAAGCAAGCGCACCGGCAGCAGAATAGTCGTTCTTGTTGAAAAATTCTGAACCCTCGTCATTGACGGGGGTTTGTTTTTTAAGGCTCCACTCAAATGAGTCAAGTTGCACCCTTTCATAGCTCGGTAGAAGCTTACCTTGGTTCGCAAATGCGCGTGTACCATGTAATGCTGCGAGGTCTCTTCACATGCGCCGGCTTGCTCTGGATTCTGGCCTATGTCTTTCCTTTCCATCAAGTAGAAGACATGCATGTGTTCAAGCACCATCAATACCAGATCTACTTGTTACTTCTGACCTTGTGGGGTTATCAATTAAAGCGCGACAAGAATCGTGCACTTGCCATTATGAGCTGCGCTCGTGAATGGCACAAGAGCTGCGACGAAGTCGAGTTCGAACATTTGAAAGCAGCAAAACTGGATCACCATTTCGATGTGCTTTTTCATCGCTCGAAAAGCACCTCTTGGTTTCCGGTGATCTTTAGTTGGATATTGGCCTTGAGTGCATTTGTGTTATTGCTCATGCAACTCAGCATTCTATTCTGGAACTAATTAGAAACTCTACCATGGCACGTGTTCTTATTACCGGTGGAGCCGGCTTTCTTGGATCTCATCTCTGTGATCGCTTTATCGCAGATGGACATGAAGTCGTTTGTATGGACAACCTGATCACAGGTTCAACAGAGAACATCGCTCACTTGCTAGGCAATCCTCTGTTTCGATTTGTGCATCACGACGTTACCAACTACATTTTTGTAGATGGTAGCATCGACTACATCCTTCACTTCGCCTCACCGGCTTCGCCAATCGACTACTTGAAGTTTCCAATTCAGACCCTAAAAGTTGGATCTCTGGGAACTCACAAAGCACTTGGTCTTGCCAAGGCGAAGAACGCACGCTTCCTGCTTGCAAGCACAAGCGAAGTGTACGGTGATCCGTTGATTCACCCACAGCCAGAAGAGTATTGGGGTAACGTTAACCCTGTTGGTCTTCGCGGTGTATATGATGAAGCGAAGCGATTTGCAGAAGCTATGACCATGGCTTATCATCGCTATCATGGTGTTGAGACCAGAATCATCCGCATCTTCAACACATACGGCGAGCGTATGCGATTGAACGACGGACGAGCTATTCCCGCATTTATGACGCAGGCTCTACGTGGAGAAGACATGACGGTGTTTGGTGATGGTTCGCAGACACGTTCAGTGTGTTACGTGAGCGATTTGGTTGAGGGCATCATTCGCTTGCTTCTCTCCAATGAATCAGATCCAGTTAACATTGGAAACCCTGATGAAGTGTCTATGCATCAGCTTGCAGAAGAGATCAAGGCACTGACGAATACTACCAGTCAGATTGTGTTCAATCCCTTGCCACAAGACGATCCTAAGGTTCGTCAGCCTGATATTCGTCGTGCGAAGGAGATTCTCGGTTGGAATCCAACCATCTCCCGTGCAGTCGGACTCGAACGAACACTGCACTATTTCAAAGCCCAACTACAAAAAGAAAACGCGCTATAAAGCGCGTTTGTTTTTTCCGGGATAATGTTCCGTCGATTGATGCGTTTCTAGACGAGTTTAGAGTACGTGTTCAAGCTCAGCTTCGCTGTCCATAAGAACAGCTCTAGCTTTTGAGCCATCGAATGGTCCGACGACTCCTGCTGATTCAAGCTCATCCATTATACGAGCGGCTCTTGAATAACCGATCTTTAAGCGTCGTTGAAGCAATGATACTGAACCTTGTTGCATGGCAATGATACAGGCTGCGGCGTCGCGGAAGAGGGGATCGAAGTCACCATTAATGACCTTGTTTGCACCTTCTGTACTAAGAACTGAAGGCAGCATGTATGGCGATGAATAGCCACCTTGCTTTTCGATGAAGGCAGTAATTGCTTCAACTTCTTCAGTTGATACGAAGGAGTTCTGAAGACGCATTGGCTTCACTCCGCCATGCGTAAAGAGCATGTCACCATTACCCAATAATTGCTCAGCACCTGAGGTATCGAGGATTGTTCTCGAGTCAACCTTAGACGCAACTTGATAGGCAATTCGAGCTGGAAAATTCGCTTTGATCAAACCCGTGATAACGTCAACGCTCGGACGCTGCGTAGCCACAACCAAGTGAATACCAACCGCGCGAGCCAATTGAGCTAGACGGATGATTGGTTCTTCTACGTCGTTACGAGCCGTGATCATCAAGTCTGCTAACTCGTCAACGATGACGACGATATACGGCAGCGGACGTAACACCTTACCATTGCGCTCTTTCAATTTGCCTTCTACAACCTTACGATTGAATTCGGTGATTTTGCGCTGCCCAACACTAGCTAACAATTCATAGCGTTGCTCCATCTCGAGAACTAACGACTTGAGCATGAGTACTGAGTTCTGCGGCGTCGTTACAATCGATTCTTCGATATCCGGCGAAGCTGCAAGGAAGTGGTTCTTGAGTCCCGCATACAAGGTCATTTCAACCTTCTTTGGATCCAAAATCACAAACTTCAACTCACGAGGATGCATCTTGTAAATCAACGACATCAAAATGGCGTTGATACCAACTGACTTACCGGAACCTGTTGAACCTGCGATCAGCAAGTGAGGAAGTTTGGTAAGATCAGTACAGAAGGTTTCGCCGATAATCGTCTTGCCCAATGCAATCGGCAACTGCTTGTCGTTGTCGTTGAAGGCCTTTGACTTGATAATACTCGAGAAGTGTACAATTGACGGTTTATGATTTGGAATCTCGACGCCAACAGTTCCACGACCAGGCACCGGAGCTATAATTCGAATACCGCGAGCCTTGAGAGCGAGCGCAATATCGTCTGAAAGACTCTCGATCTGTGAGATCTTGACGCCGGCAGCAGGAACGAATTCGTATTGAGTAATTACCGGACCAGGAGTAACTGTAACGTCTTCGATTTTGATCTTGAATGTCTCGAGTTTCTCTTGGAGAATACGTGCATTCATCTTCAACTCTTCATCGTCCGCAACGTGTTCATCCGGATACTCGTCGAGCAACTGCATGCCCGGTGGTATGTAGTTGATTTCTTCGTCGTAAATGTCAGGACGCTCTAAGTCTGCTACTTCATCATCAAAATGCACTTCTTCAACTTGAAGGTGCAGTGGGGGAGTGGTAGCCGGCGGGCCCTGATTCACCGACACAAGTTCTGACGGCGGTGTGGTTTCGATATCCATCGACTTTGCGTTCTTCACCAAGTCGATATTGACAGTGTTCAATGGACTGCGCTTTGTTCCGGAGCCTTGTAGACTGTCCGCTTCTTCGTTGTTGTGCAGAGGAATCGAGGACTGCGTCAAAGCCAGTGGCAATGAGTACTTCGATGAGCCTGACTCAGTATTAGAATTCTTTTCCTTTTCTTTTGCTGAAAGATCAGGACGAATAATGGTAGGCTCTGCTTCGAACAGCGAGTCTTGCAAACTCTTGTCCACTGCCATATTTCTGCGAATGATGCGAGCCGGTTCTCCGTTCTTCTCACCGTTTGATCTCGACTTTCGTGCAGGAGCCGGAGTACTTGCTTGAGTCGGTTGTTCCTCAGTTTCTTCTTCTGTTTGTTGACTCAGTTTGCCATCACGATCGTAGTTACGAACCCGTTGAATGAGGTTTTGTGCTATATCAAGGACACGAGCCCAGAGTAGGCGCGCCTTGTGAAATGTTGTAACAAGATCCAGGTCGATTGTAAAAGCAACACACAGGAAGAGACTAACCAGGGTAATGAAAAATGATCCAATACTCCCGGTAAATCGTGTGAGTGTCACTGCGAGGAAAGTACCGGCGGCACCGCTCCATTCTCGCGACAGTTCCGGCATCCATGAGATTTCTCGAATTGTTCCGAAGAATCCGGCGGCAAGAATGCAGGATACGAGAACAAGACCGCTACGCTCCAGCGTGCGACGTGAAACAGCATACTGTGTAAATAGTTCTTTAGTCCACCAGAGGAGCATCAAAGGAATAGCAAGGGCCGTCAGTCCAAACGTCTGATTGAACATAAAGTTCGCGACAACAGCTCCTAGTAGTCCAAGCCAGTTATGGGTTGTGTCGATTTTGTCGCTGATCTCTTTATCACCCTTGAGTGCGCCGGCAATCTCACGAAGCGACAACTCGGCATTGGCTGAGTCACGTGACGTGTATGAGAGCAATGCAAACAGGAGTAGAACTGCGAACACGCCGAGAAGTAGGGCGGTTATTACGACACGTCGACGGTTGTCGGACGCGGGCGGCGCTGCCTCGTTTTTGGGCGCACGATTACGTGGCGATGGCGGTGTTGAACGCTTGCGATTAGATACCGCGCGCGTAATAATCACATCATCGATCTGAGATGACATACGTGGTCTCCGAAGTGACTCGACGAATCAGAAGTTTATTGTTACACGACCGTCCTTACACACGGGAACACAGCTCACGGTATCGCTTTGCACGCACCAATGAACATCTTCAGCAAAGCCCATCTCGTCTAATAAACGTGCGTGGCGTGCCGATTTCACAATGTTTCGGGAATCAATCATGTAAGAATTAGCGATGCGGATTGCTGCTTTTGCCGCATCGGTAAGACTGTGGCCGTAGCCATTTGCAATATAGCGCGAGAGAAAGGCACCCGCAAAAAAAGAATCCTCGAATGAGAAGGCTCCGTCGTTACCGGAACAGCACAGGAGAATGGTGTCAGCACCGGTGTTACTTATCAATGACTGCACTTTGTGCATCACCGCACTTATGTTGACAAACGAGCCTACGAGTTGCGCGCGACATGACGACGTCAATTGCAACATTCGGGTCCCGTTTGATGTCGTGTATAAGGCGATTTTATGCTTAAGATTCTGAACTCTGATGTGGCATGGAGAGTTCCCAAAATCAAATCCTGCAGGTGCGATGCCTTGTCGTTCACCGACAAGGATGACGTCTGCGGAATCATGGTAAAGCTCATGCTTCATCTGAATCGCTTCCTGTGGCTCACTGAGTAGCACAAGCTCTCGACAACCGGCTTCAAGAAGGGCACACATGGTCGCAGAGGCGCGCAAGACGTCGATGACGATAGCAATGCTATTCTCTTTGTTGTGAACGGCAGCCAATGCTGATGGTTGAAAAACGACGTCGAGCTTCATTCCGGTATCTCAATGGGCTAAACAAATATCGTAACTTCGTAGCATGCTTAGAATACGACAACAAAACGACAAACTCGGCATTATTGCAGGACCCTGCGTAGTCGAGTCGAAGGAGATGTTGCATGAGATCGCTGCTGTACTTGTTGAAGTATGCGGCTCTGTGGGACTTCCCTTCATTTTTAAGGCTTCATATCGTAAGGCTAATCGCAGCAGCGAGGACTCTTTTCAGGGAATTGGTGACATCGCAGCTTTGGAAGCTCTGGCATCCGTTCGTGAGCGATTCAATTGTCCGGTTATCACGGATGTGCACGAGACTCAAGAAGTGGAGCTAGCAAACCGTTACGTCGATGCCTTTCAGATTCCGGCATTCTTGTTCCGTCAAACTGAGCTCCTCCACGCCGCTGCTCGAACGGGCAAGCCGGTAAATATCAAGAAAGGTCAGTTTGCTGCTCCGGACGATATGCCGAAGGCTGTGGCAAAGATCAAGGCTTGTGGCAACGACAATGCTTGGGTTTGTGAACGCGGAAGCAGCTTCGGATACCACGACTTGGTAGTTGATATGCGATCACTGGTTCACATGCGCGCGACGAACTGTCCGGTTGTCTACGATGCGACTCATTCTGTGCAGCGACCAGCTCTTGGCGCGACTTCAGGTGGTTCTCCGGAGTACATTCCCGCACTCACTCGTGCTGCAATTGCTGTTGGGATAGATGGATTGTTTTTCGAAACACATCCAGATCCGCCATCAGCAAAGAGTGACGCTGCCACTCAACTCGCACTTGTGAAGGCAGCAGATTTTATTCGTGAAATGCACGAGCTAGACCAATTCGTTCGTCGTCACTCATTATGATACGGCGTCACATCGAATCAATGAGAGCTCTTCGATCAGTTCTGGTTTTATCTGTACTGATTGTGTTGGCATCATGCTCGGACGGGACGACCAAGCAACCGACGGTCGATGTGTCTCAGTTGGACATGAGTGTGTCGAACTACCTAAGCGGTACTGAAATCACATTTATGGACTCCACCATGACGAAGGCGGTAGTCAGCGCGCACCGTGCGCGTGTTTTTGCTGCCCGTCAAGAGACAGTTTTAGACACGGCTGTTGTCGTCAAGTTCTACAACGCCAATGGTGAGCTCAATGCCACACTGAGTTGTGATATGGTTCAAGTCGACAACCGATCAAACAACATGATCGCTACCGGAAACGTAATTGTGGATGCGAAGCGTACACAAACAAAGGTCGAGACTAAAACAATGACTTGGGACAACGCGAGAAGAAAGTTGTATTCGAGCGAATATGTCCGCATTACCAAACCGGGTGAGCTGATTGAGGGTGGAATTGGATTTGAGTCGGACGAGGCAATGTCGAACTACAGAATCTTTAAAGTAAGCGGAGTAAAACAACAATGAGAAGACTGCTCATAGCCGGTAATTGGAAGATGAACACATCGCTTCAGACAGCGAAGAGCCTGGCGTCTGCAATTGCGACGAATCTGCCTGCACTTGATCCTGACAAGAGCATAGACGTTGCACTCTTTCCGCCCTTTGTATTCATTCCTACTGTCGTAGAAGCGTGTGCTTCTACGGGCATTCAGGTTGGTGCTCAGACTTGTAGTCAGCATCCCTACGGTGCATTTACCGGTGAAGTGTCTACGGATATGTTGCTGTCGTGTGGTTGCAATCAGGTTCTGGTTGGACACAGTGAACGTCGTCAGTATTATCACGAAACAAATGATCTGGTTGCTTTGAAAGTTGAATCAGTTTTGAAATCACCTTTAACTCCAATACTCTGTATTGGAGAAACACTTGAGCAACGTCAAACAGGACAGACATGGGCAATACTGCAACAACAGCTTGATGCTGTTTACAGTTTGATTGACGCATCACAACTCGAGCGAATCATCATCGCCTACGAACCTGTTTGGGCTATCGGAACCGGCGTTGCCGCGTCTTCAACCGAAGCGGAAGAAGCTCATGCCTTTATTAGAAAGCACTTGTCGCGCTGGACAAACGCAGAGTCTTTGCGAATTCTGTACGGTGGTAGCGTTACTGCAGATAATGCCAAGGAGCTCTTGTCACAGCCTGACATAGATGGCGCACTAATCGGCGGAGCATCGCTCAAGGCGGAGAGCTTCTGCTCGATTATCTCAACAGCACATTCACTGCGCTAGGTCGATGTTGACTTGGGCAAATATCTTCACGTCGCTTCGGGTCTTTATAGCTCCGGCCTTCTTCTATTTTATCATCACCGGAAATCCATTTCACACTCGCTTGGCGGTAGTGCTGTTTGGTATAGCTGCGCTTACAGATTTTTTTGATGGATACGTTGCACGTCGTTTGGGCGAAGTCACTGAACTCGGAAATTTCCTTGATCCACTCGCTGACAAGATTCTCGTACTCTCTGCTTTTTTTGCCTTTGTGTTCTTGAGTATCGTTCCTTTGTGGCTGGTCATGATCATCATCCTGCGCGATGCTGCGACTACGACAATTCGTGTCTATGCGGAGAACAAAGGAGTGCCACTGCAAACCTCACGATCAGCAAAGTGGAAGACGGCACTTCAGATGATTTATGTGGTGTGTGTACTGCTGCTGATCTCGCTGTCTCGCACACCGGAAAGTGAAGTTGTTACGCAGTGGGGAAGAATGGTGCTTGATTCTAGCATCATCAGCTGGTTGCTTGCAGCATTGGCTGCATTCTCAGTCTTTACCTTTGTCCAATACCTTGTTGTCAACAGAGCACTGTTTCGCAAACTGTCTTAAGTCAAGACATGGTTCTTAGAGACGCTGCTGCAGAAGTTCCAGCGTGGCGTAGTCAGTCAATTTGAAGGCAATTGGCGTAACCGCAATAAATCCTTCTTCCACAGCAACATCATCGCTTAGTGAGTTGCCATCAATATTGCGATACTCGCCTTTGATCCAGTAATACTCTCGTCCCATAGGATCAAAACGCTTCTCGTATTTGTCAATCCATTCACCATGACCCTGTTGGGTAACCTTGAGACCCTTGATCTGTGATTCCGGGATCGCCGGAATATTGACGTTGAGGATGGTACCGGACGGAACGTTTAGTTCGTGATAGCGCGAGGCAAGATAGGCGGCAGTTTGCGCAGCGACGCGACAATCCGTCTCCCAATTAAACGAGCCTAATGAAACCGCCATCGATGGTATACCGAGCAACATACCCTCAGTTGCGGCAGACACAGTTCCTGAGTACAAAACGTTGATGGCAGTGTTGTATCCAAAGTTGATACCGGATACAACCAGATCTACCGGTTCAGTAATAATTCTACTGAGAGCGAGTTTGACGCAGTCGGCGGGTGTGCCGTCCACTGCGGTTCCGAAGAAGACATTATCTCGGTGAAAAGGTGTCATGCGCAGTGGTGTGCTCACCGTCAGTGCGTGACCAACCGCACTCTGTTGACGATCAGGAGCCACAACTTGAACTGTTCCGATCTCCTTAAGAGCTTGCACAAGAGCAAAAATTCCCGGGGAATCAATGCCGTCATCATTTGTTACCAGAATATTCACGTCTTCCTCATTCAGATTGAAGTTTCAATATACTGTCTTGAAGCTGATGGACAATTGAAGGATCAGCTGCATTAAGCGATTGAGCACCTGCCAATTGATGTCTAGCCCAGGTTCGCTGTCGCTTTGCGTATTGTCGTGTTGCGATTGTGATCAATTCCACAACATTCTTCTCTTCAATTTCCTTTCGCAACAAGGCCAAGCACTCTTTGTAGCCAACCGTGCGGAGTCCTTGCACATTTTCATTATAACCGCGATCTAACAACGATCTCGTCTCATCGAGTAAACCCGCATCCCACATCTCTTGCGTACGTGTTGCAATGCGGTCACGAAGCTCATCAACGTCACGATCAAGTACAAAAACTCGGTAATCAAATGGGGGAGGACGAAGTTCTGACGCACGGTCTGCGGACCAGCGACGGCCGGTCAAACGGAAATACTCCAATGCGCGAAGGATTCGAACGGGATTTTTATCGACAATCTTCTCGGCACTTTCAGCGTCGACTCTCTCTAACTCTTCAAACATTGCGTCTCGTCCAACGCGTTCGAGTTCAGTTCGAAGTGAGTTGCGTACTGCATTCCTTTCGTCATTAGTAACTGCGTCATCAGACTCAAAAACTCCGCCTAACAACGCCTGCACGTACAAGCCGGAGCCACCAACAACGACCGGGATTTTGTTGCGACCAATCACGTCATGAATTGCCTTCTCAGCGTCACGGCGGAATTGTCCGGCGCTGTAGCGCTCATCCGGGTCGACAATATCCAGACAGTGGTGTTTGACTAGCTGCTGCTCGTGCTTTGTGGGCTTTGCTGTACCGATGTCGAGGAAGCGATAGATCTGTCGTGAATCGGCTGAGACAATTTCGATGTCAGCGTATTCAGCTAGGCGTAGTGCTAGGGAAGACTTACCGGAAGCTGTTGGTCCGAAGAGGACAATGACTGAATTCATGAGGACGCAGAACTCCCTTTGACCTCCCATCCGCCTTCGCCGATGAGCGGGACAAACGAAAAGTTAGGTTGAGGATTTTGCTGCTTGAACTGGGTCTCTGATATACGGTCAACAATAGTCATGTTTTGTTCAGCCATATCGCCAACCGGACAAATCAATCGTCCACCAATCTTCAATTGCTTGACCAATTGCGTTGGCACTTTAGGTGCACCAGCCGTGACGATGATGCGATCGTAGGGAGCTTTCTTCACATAACCAATAGAACCGTCGCCGTAGATACACTCAACATCAGGAGCGACTTGATTGAGCAACACAACTGCTTTTTCATATAAGCCTAGTTGACGTTCCAAGCTGACGACTTTTGCGCCCATGGCACTGAGGATGGCGGCTTGATAACCGCTACCCGTGCCGACTTCCAGCACATGCAGACCTGGTTTGATGTGCAACTCCTGGGTCATGAAAGCAACAGTAAAGGGCTGAGATATCGTTTGGTTAAGACCAATCGGCAGAGCAATATCATTGTATGCCTTGCGTGCAAAAGCCTGTGGTACGAAGCGTTCACGATCTACCGTTGCAAAAGCTTTGAGTACGGCGCTATCATGAATACCGCGGTTGCGCAGTATATCCAAAAGTTCTTGACGGGTTGTATCCAGCGGTAATTTCTCCATGCGTCTCTATATTTTTTCATCCTGTTGAAACTCTTCCAATGCGTCCTTCACCGTCGTACGATCCGACAAAATGCGCGTCAATTCATCGCGCAATCTTCCTATCGGAATATCCATCGTCAATTCACCCTCAAATGCCAGAGATATAGAACCTGTTTCTTCAGACACAACTAGAACCAGAACATCTGCATGTTCGCTCAAACCGAGAGCTGCTCTGTGGCGCGTACCCAAGTTGCGTTGACCTCGTTTCTTGGTGTTGCTGAGTGGCAAAATGCACCGCGCTGCAACAACGATCTGTCCATCAAGAATAACTGCACCATCATGCAAAGGTGAACGCGTATTGAATATCGCTGCCAGCAATTCCGTCGAGACAACTGCCTGAAGTGGAATACCGGTCTCAATTGTAATGCGAATATTCTGCATGCGCGAGAAAACAATGAGAGCACCAATATGCTTCTCGCTAAACTCACGTACTGCATCGATAACTTCATCAATTGTCTGATTCATATTCACACGAACAAACAAGCGAAACAATCGCGTTCGAGTGAGTGCTGTCAGGATTCTTCGAAGCTCCGGTTGAAAGAGCACGATAAAGGCAAGAAGCCATATGCCGGTAATAGCATTGACAATCCAACTCAGCGCTTTCATGTTTACCGAGTTAACGATGAATGAGATCGCAATGAGAAAAAGCAGACCAATCAAGATTTGAATTGCCACAGTGGCCCGCAAGGCGCGGTACACCCAGTAGAGAATGAGCGAAGCAAGGGCAACGTCGATGACGTCGGTCAAGCTGACACTCAGAAACCCTATGTGGAATAATTCAATCACTCTTGAATGACTTTAGGAACAATTAGTTCCGTGAAGAAGAAGTATTGCCGTTTTGTTCGCTCGCCTTCATTGCGTCCTTCTCGTATGCATCAATGATGTTTGCAACGAGACGATGTCGGATCACATCGGTCTTGTCAAAATACACAAAGCCAATACCCGGAACATCAGTCAATATCTTCTGCGCTTCTATAAGTCCGGATGGAAGCTTGTTGCTCAAGTCGATTTGCGTTATGTCACCTGTCACGATAGCTTTTGAACCAAAGCCCATACGCGTCAGAAACATCTTCATCTGCGTCGCAGTTGTATTCTGTGCTTCATCGAGGATGATGAAGGCATTGTTAAGTGTGCGTCCTCTCATGTACGCGAGGGGAATGATCTCAATCATGTTCTTCTCATTGAGACTACGCAGTTTCTCCGGACTTAGCATATCTGCAACGGCATCAAGGAGGGGACGCAAATAAGGATGCACTTTATCAAACAAATCTCCGGGTAGATAGCCCAGTGATTCTCCTGCTTCCACTGCCGGTCGCGAGAGAACAATTTTATTGACTTCATTGTTGCGCAGTGCTGCAAGTGCCATTGCGACAGCCATGTATGTCTTACCGGTACCGGCCGGACCAATAGCAAAGACCAGATCATTCGTCATCATCTTCTCGAGGTACTGAATCTGACGAGGCGTCTTTGCTTTAATTGGTTCCTTACGTCCCCACAGAATGACATTCTCTTTAGATCCGGTCGTCTCTTTCTCTGTGCTGACGGGTGAAGAGGGAAGCGGAGGATTCTGAATCAGATTGACGACCTCAGCAACACTTGTCATGCTGAGCTCACCCTTCTTCTTCAGGATGTACAGCATCTCCTCGAATACCGACTCAAGTTGCTTTACTTCATCTTGCTCACCGCGAATGGTGAGAATGTTGTTTCGAAAGCTAATAGATGCATCAAACCGACTCTCGATAAACTGCAACAGCGAATCATTCGATCCGAACAGAAGCAGGGGATCGGCATCACCAATTTTGATTTTACGTTCGTTTAAGTCCATTCAATACCTATGCTGTTTTTGAAGTACAGACGAGTTCCGCGCCTAGAACTCTCTGTGAAATACATAGTAAATAAAAACCCCACGAGGATTGCTCGCGGGGTTTCGTTCTGTTGGCGATCATCCGCGCATCAGTTTCCTTTTTTCTCACCCTTTTCGTCCATCTTCTTTGCAGGAGCTGGAGCAGGTGTGGGAGCCGGAGCAGCTGCCGCCGGTGTAGCGGAGCTTTCAGGAAGCTTCAGGTTCGCAGCTTGAGCTGCTTTTTTCTTTCTCCAATACATACGCTCAGCCTTTTGCTCATCGGTGGTCTTTGGACCTGGAGGTGGAACGGTGAGTTCCATTCCTTGACGGATGATATCAGGATTGCGAATGATATTCGAGTTGCCTTGCCACAGTTTAACCCATTGGAATGGGTCACCGTAGATGTCGGACTGACCAGCGATATTCCACAAGCAGTCTTTGTATTGTTCCCAAGAACGAACTGTGTAGCTCTTGGTCTTCTTGACTACTTTACGTCCCATGAGATTACTTATATCAGCACGGGCTGTAACCATACGATCGAAAAATTCAGGAAGTACAGACACTTCCATCATGCGCATGGTGTTCCACTTCTTTGCTAAATCATAAACTTCAAGCTTACGAGCTTCGAAGTCGTCATCGTTCAAGCCACGCAATTCACGAATCTTACCTTCGAGGCCACCAAGAGCTTCTTTGTGCTCATTGACCTTTGCTTCGTTTGCGTGAACCAGAGCGTAGATGTCGTCGTTACATTTCTTCAGAGCATTCTTTTCTGCTTCGAGTTTGTCTTCGAGCATCTTAATGTCTGCACCGAGCAACGAATCACGGTTATTAAGATTACCAACTTTTGTTCTCCAGTCTGCAAGACGAAGGTTTGCTTCGTCAAAGGTCAACAGACTGTCCAGTTTGGATTCAGGTGCCGGCAATACCGTACTTGATCCACAGCTTACAAGTGATAGAAGAGCTATACCTGTAAGCATTGAAATGAGAAGTGCTTTCATTGTCATTCCTTTGTTATGATACAGGTTATTTCTTCTTTCCTTTAACTTTCTTTTCCGGTTCTGGCGGCGGCGGCGGTGCCTCCGGCAACGGTTCGCCGAGGGAGTTCGGGAAACTATTCAGCTTCGACAAAACAAATGTGCGACGGTCGTTGCACTGTTTAGTCTCTTGCTGACGTGCAGCAAGCTCCTTCTGGAGTTTCGCCTTTTGGCTTTCTCTGTCGGTAATAGATTTATTGAGTTGGACTTCCCGGGCGCGAAGCGTACGGAGCTCGGTGAGCTGCTCCGGCTGAATCATTTTTGTACAACTGGTTGCCCCCAGTGCCAACGCAATTCCCATACAGAGACCACTGGTTTTGAGAATAGCCGTAATAGACATATTCTTCCCCTTTCTGATGATGGTACATAGCAGTCGTCAACTAATGACAAAGATAAGGCTACGGAAACAACTGAGAAATGAAAGACTCTAAAATGTTAAAGTTATGAAAGAAGCCTAGGTCTTAGTCTAAACAGGCATCCTAGCGTTTTGTTTGAGTTCTCGATTGCACTTTTTTTACAATTCTGCAGAAAAATGACGACAAATCCGCTCCTTCAACTAAATTGAGCCAAAGAGCCTATTGAGCACTTAAAGACTACCGTTATGTGGACAAAAGCAGTCATTATGGCAGGGGGATTCGGTACTCGACTCCGTCCGCTCACCGTCAGTGTTCCCAAGCCCATGGTTCCCATGGCCAACGCTCCACTCATGGAACACATTGTAAATCTGCTGAAAAAGCACTCGATTACAGATGTGCTCTCAGTCTTGTACTTCCAACCGGACGTTATCACATCTCATTTTCGAGATGGTAAGCGCTTTGGAATCAACATGGACTACGTTCTCGCTGCCGCAGATTATGGTACTGCAGGCGCAGTGCGCAACGCAGCTGAGCATCTACGTCAACGCTTTATTATTATTAGCGGAGACGTTCTTACAGACTTCGACCTGTCAAAAGCTATTGCCTACCACCAAGAAAAGGGAGCAATGGCAACCATTCTTCTTACGCATGTTCAGAATCCCTTGGCATATGGAATTGTGTTGCGATCAGAGGATGGTCGCATTACTCGTTTTATGGAAAAGCCGTCTTGGGGTGAAGTGTTTAGCGACACGATCAATACCGGCATCTACATCTTCGAACCAGAGGCGCTGGACCTTATTCCATATCAAAAGGAATTTGACTTCAGCAAGGATTTGTTTCCATTGATGCTGCAGAAGAAGTTGCCGTTGTATGGATATGTTGCTGACGGTTATTGGCGCGACATCGGCAATCTCAACGAATACCAGAATGCAACGCAAGACGTTCTGCAGAGCCGAGTACAAGTTCAATTCGCCGGCTCAGAGCGCGACGGAATTCGTCAAGACGAGAATTGTCAGATTGCATCCACCGCCAAGTTCGAAGGATTCGTTGCTCTCGGCAAAAACGTCCGCATTGGTGAGTACGCATCAATCGTAAACACGATTGTCGGCGACAACGTGCAAATCGGCAACGGCTCTAATGTGTCATCATCAGTCTTGTGGAACAATGTCACCATCGGCGACCGCTGTGATTTATCGAATGATGTCATCTGCAACGACACCGTCATCAACGACGACGTGACCATAGAGGAGAATGTGTTCGTCGCTGAGAAATGCACTATCGGAGAGCACGCGGAACTTCGCTCCAATATCAAACTCTGGAACGCGAAGACGGTTGAGCCTTACGCACGTTTGTCACATTCTCTTGTACAAGAGGAAAAGTGGCTGCGTGAGTTGTTCGCCGATGCGCGTATAAGCGGTGTATCAAACATTGAAATGAACCCTGAGTTCGGCGCACGTCTTGGTGCGTCTATTGGAAACGCACTGGGAATTGGTGCGACGGTTGTTGCCTCACGCGACACTGATCCTACCTCGCGTATGATGAAGCGTGCAATCGTAACAGGCCTCATGTCAGTTGGCGTTCATGTTGTCGACTTACAAACGACACCGATTCCACAAGCCCGACAGTACGCGCGCAATGGAGCATTTCAATCCGGCTTCCATGTTCGCAAATCAGTGCGCACGGCAAATAAGACGGATATCATTCTCTTTGCCAGCGACGGACGTGACATTACTCTCGACGCTACAAAGAAAATTGAGCGCTTTTTCTTTGGTGAAGACATCAAGCGCGCACCACAAGAGGCTGTTGGCTCACTCAGCTTTCCTGAACGTCAGATTGAAAACTACATCAACGCCTACATTGAAAAATTGGATGTCGATGCAATAGCGCGCATGAATTACAAGTTGCTCGTCGACTATAGTTTTGGCGCTGCAAGCTCAGTCTTTCCAAACATCCTCGGTCGTCTGCAATGCAACGTGCTTGCAATGAACTCCTATGTTGACGCGGCTCGTGCAGCAATCAATACCTACGACCCTGTCAATCAAGATGAAGTCTCGACCGTGATGCGGTCATTGGGCTACCAAGTTGGATTCAAAATTGATCCAGGTGCTGAACGTATTGCATTGATTGACGAGCGTGGATATTGGTTCTCGTCGATGCGATTGATCACAATCGTGACGAAGTTGTTCTTGGAAACGCATGGTCCGGGACTCACCATAGCAGTACCGGTCGAAGCAACTAAAGAAGTCGATCTCGTTGCTGCCGAATACAACACACGTGTGATCCGCATCAAGAACTCGCACTCAGCGATGATGGATGCAACTCGCGATCCAGACGTACGATTTGTGGGCGGTACACGAGGCGGTTTCATCTTTACCGATTACATGTTCGCCTCCGACGGATTGTTTTCCATTGCAAAAGTCCTCGAGATGCTTGCGCAGACCGGACATGTACTTGCCGACCTTGATCAGCGCTTACCCAAGCGACATCAGATGAAGGTCTCTGTTCCGTGTCCGTGGGAACAAAAGGGCAAAGTCATGCGATGCGCCATGGAACACAGCGAGCATATGCAGCGCGAATTGATCGATGGTGTAAAGATATTCTCAGGTGATACCTCAATCTTGATTCTGCCGGACAAAGAGCGTGGCGAGTTCACTGTTATTGCAGAAGCAGACGATCCCGAAACAGCAAAGGATACATCCGATCAATACATGCAGTTAGTTCAGTCTTGGCGCGATATGGATTGAAGGCTTGGTCTGATGTAGCGGATTATTAACAAGCTTCTGCTTGGTAGGGACCCGGCATAACGTATTTTTGTATTCTACCCAACCACTCTGAAGCAGATGAACATTTCCGACATCATAACACCCTCTCGAATTGAGCTCAAGGTGGCTATTCAATCGAAGGATGAGTTGTTGGAGTACATGCCCAATATCCTCAAGCGAAACGGAGATATTGAAGATTTGCATGAAGTTCGTCGCATCATCTTTGAACGTGAGCGACTGATGTCAACCGGCATCGGACACGGCATTGCACTTCCTCACGGAAAGTCAAACGCCGTTCGTAAGACTTCTGCAGCTTTGGTGACACTAGCCAATCCTATTGAGTACGAATCATTGGACGGGGAACCTGTTCAGATCGTCGTCATTTTGGTTGGAAAAGAAGATCAAGTCAGTACGCACCTCAAGCTTCTCAGTAAGATCTCACGGGTCGTTTCTTCAGATTCGTTCCGAGCAGCAGCCCTTTCCGCCGAGCGTCCAGAAGACGTTTTCGCGCTCCTAGAACGTGCTGACCAGCATTAATCGTTTTCTCGTGCACATCCTTTCTCGTATACTCGCCGTTTAGCGGCAGAGATTTTTACATTGCATATCATCATGATTCAGAACATAAAAGGTACGAAAGACATTTTACCGAGCGAGGTTCGCGCCTGGCAACGTCTCGAGGACGTCGTTCGTAACACAACAAGACTCTATAACTACGAAGAGATTCGCACCCCGGTACTCGAATCCAGCGAACTGTTTAGTCGCAGTGCCGGAGAGGGAAGTGACGTTGTTTCCAAAGAGATGTACAGCTTTCCCGATCGATCCGGCGACATGCTATGCCTACGTCCGGAACTCACCGCAAGTGTTGCTCGGGCAGTTCTGCAGTACAATCTGATACGAGCTTTTCCGACCTTGCGTCTGTGGTACAACGGACCCTGCTTTCGCTATGAGCGTCCTCAACTCGGCCGCCAACGTCAGTTTCATCAGTTCGGAGCTGAGTGTATTGGTTCTGCAAAACCAGAAGCCGACGCCGAAGTAATCGCAATGGCTTACGACATAATCAAAGCTTGTGGTGTCAGCACCTTCAGTCTTGAAATCAATAGCCTTGGTTCCTCAGACTCGAGATCCCGCTTCCGCGAGGCTCTTGTTTCGTATTTCTCCGCTCATCGCGATAAACTCAGCGAAGACTCAAGAAGGAGATTAGAGATAAATCCTCTGAGAATTTTAGATTCCAAGGACGAGTCAGACAAGTCACTGTTAGTTAATGCTCCAAGTCTTGAAGAATACCTGGACCAGGAATCTCAAAACCATTTCAGTGAATTGAGCTCGATGTTAAGTGCTTGCTCAATACCGTTCACGGTAAATCGAAGTTTGGTAAGGGGATTGGACTATTACACTGATACTGTGTTTGAATTCAAAACAACCCAACTGGGAGCTCAAGATGCTATCGGTGGCGGAGGTCGTTATAACAACCTGTTCGAGCAGTTGTCGGGTCCACAGATACCCGGAGTTGGCTTCGGTATCGGCATCGAACGCCTCATCTTACTATCCAAATCTGAAGCAGATAGCGTCTCCTCACTAAGCGTTTGCCTCGTGTATGATCCGCAGTTCAATGCGCAGGCAATTGCGCTGAGTCACAGCTTACGAAAGAGCAATATCGATTGTCGGGTCGACGTACAGCGTCGCTCCTTCAAAGCACAGATGAAAGACGCAGATAAATTTGGCGCCAGACTTGTGTTGATTCTCGGCGAGAATGAAATCAAGTCTAACAGCATTATTATCAAGGACATGAGTACCGGCAATCAAGAAGCCGTTTCTTTCGACGATAATCTTAACAACTTGATAGTAAAACACTTAGATACTTTGTTAAACAAATAGCGCATGGTCTTCATTGTTAAGCAATAATGGCGATACATATAGAAAAGGTGCCGCGTCAACACTACGAGCAAAGTGGTGGAAACGATCGCTAACCAAGTGGCAAATCAAGGTCTTACTGACTATTGGAGGATTGCTGATTGTTAGCTCGATCCTTATCTACACGCACAATATCGTCGGACAGCTCGTTGTACGAGAACAAAAGCTTGTAAAGCTCTATGCTGATATAATTCAATCATTTACACAGCCTGGACCAGGACGATCAAGTCTGGATTTCTTCTTTCTGCGCGACTCAGTGACGCCGGCAATCAACTTTCCGGTCATACTGACAGACGACAAAGACGAGGCTGTTGAGCCATACGATCAGTTTTCCTTGAATCTGGAGCTGGACAGTACCTGGGTGCCGGCCAGAAAGAAGGCTTATGTGCAGGACTACATACAGACTATGAAGTCCACATATAAGGGCTTGGAAATCAAAGACACCGATGGGAAAGTCATCAATAAGGTTTTTTACACGAACTCTGTACTCGTAACGCGACTTCGCTACTTACCGTACATCGAGATCCTGATAGGTGCAGTCTTTATAGGCATAGGATACCTGTCGTTTTCGCATTTAAGGCGTACTGAGGAGTCCAATATCTGGGTTGGCATGGCTAAGGAGGCGGCTCATCAATTAGGAACGCCATTATCGAGTTTATTGGCTTGGATTGAAATTTTACGCTTTGAAGAATCGGAGCAAAAACGCGCTGAGACCCTTGAGGAAATGTCGAACGACGTTGAGCGACTAAAGATCATCGCTAATCGCTTTTCACTGATCGGATCAAAGCCTAAGCTTGAAGCTCTGAATGTTAACGAAGTCGTTGAGGACGTCAGTACGTACTTTGAACGACGCTTACCGCAGTTAGCCAGACACGTTCGCATAACGCGACAATATGAGTCAAAGGCTATTTGTCAACTCAACCGCGAACTCTTTTCATGGGTGCTTGAAAACCTATTTAAGAATGCAATTGAGGCGATTGAATCCAAGAACGGTCTTATAGAAGTTCGTTTGAGTCTCGATGAGCGAAAATCACTGGCTTTGCTCGAAGTTCAAGACAACGGCAAAGGCATGTCAAACTCAGTACGCAAACAGATATTCATGCCTGGATATACAACAAAAGCTCGTGGCTGGGGTCTTGGTTTAAGTCTATCACAACGCATCGTGGAAGAATACCATCAAGGCAAAATCATAGTCAAACACTCAGAACCAGGAGCCGGTACCAGCTTCCTTATAAGTCTACCATTATCAATACAATCATAATTATGTAAAGTTAGATATTGTAGAATGCTCCCTATTTGGCGTTACAGAGGCTTTTTCATGTTTAACGTCTATGTTGAGAACTCTATCTACCTTTACAATTCTTCGAACGCTTATTTTTGCCAACTTAGTTCTATACACATCAAGGAATATTCCCAATGAATGAATCACGCTCAACTAGCTTGATACTCATGCTAATTATTGTGAGCGCTGCCTGTGCGCGTGTTTTTGAATTCGTTCCCAATTTCGTTCCCATAGCTGCGCTGGCAGTTTTTGGAGCTTTTCGTCTGCGCTCGAACTTGCTAGCTTATCTCTTGCCTTTGGCGGCGATGATGATTGGTGATGTGCTTTTGGCTTTACGTCACTCAGACTGGGGTTATGCATTCCACAGCACACAACTCGTCGTGTATGTTGCTTTCTGTTTGATGGTTTTTGTCAGCCGACTCGTATCAAAACGTGAATCCTTTGTCACTATCACATTGTCGATTGTTGGAGGATCTGCACTGTTTTTCCTTCTGTCGAATTTGGCAGTTTGGGCTTTCGACGGTATGTACCCTTATTCATTGAGCGGCTTGGTTCAATGTTATACCATGGCGATTCCATTTTTCCGCAACTCGTTGTTGGCGGATTTGAGCTACGGTCTTGTCATGTTCGGTACGTTTGAATTGGCAAAGCGCCTTCAGGTTCGTACAGCTCGCATCTAAGAGATCTTCGCAAGCCAGACATCCATTAGAAAATTAAAAAGCCCGTTGAGAGATTACTCAACGGGCTTTTCTTTTGTCGATTGCTTTCGGTTTTAAGTCTCGGATATTCAGTTTGCTTAGCGCTTACTGACACCATTAGCAAAGGTTGAGATTGCCTTTGAGATGCCGGCAACGACGGAAGCAGCTTGCATCAGCGGACCCTCAACTTTGTCTTGAAGTTTAGCTTCGAGACCATTGATTCTGGAGCCGATTTGTTTGAACTGACCGATTCCTTCGCCCAGACTTTCAAGTTGAACATCTACGTTTTTCAGAGTTGTCGTCAGTTGTGACGATGTAGCATTCAAGGTTGCAAATGTCTGAGGCAGATTACGATTCAGCTCTGCTGATAGTCGCTTTGTCTCGTCAACTGCAGCACTCACGTCTAGCATGATGTCGCTTACGCGACGAAGCGTTGAGATGGCTACAATACAGACTCCGACAAAGGCCACCAAGGCCACGATTCCGGCTATGATAAGTGCGGTTTCCATACTTAATTACCTGTATGCTGATCAGAATCCATTTCCATTTTGAACACGTCAACGCTAGCACGAGCAGCGTCACGAACGCGATTGATATTGTCTTGAACATTCTCCTTTGCATTCACAGCCTTCAGGCGAGCATCACGCAAAACTTGTTCAGCGTTTGACAACAAAGTTTCAGCGTGGTCACGGGCTGTTTGGATAATGCGTTCTGCACGCGCACGACCTTCATTCATCGCAACCGGTGGCAGTTCGTTGCCCAATTCGTCACGTTGAAAAAACTCTTGCGCTTTATCATACAACTCTGTTGAGCGATCTGCGATATCGCGACGAAGTTCACGACCACTCTTCGGCGCTAAAACCAGAGCTGCTAAGGCTCCAATTGCTCCACCGATAATTGCACCGGTAAGAAAAGCACTTCCGTAATTGGATTCACGATCTGACATGATTGTTCCTTATAAAATGATGTATTGATTACCAATGTTCAGGGAGCGTCGTCGGCTTCGATTGGGCTTGTAGCACCATCTCTATAACCTCACGAACACATCCGTAACCGCCTTTATGTTCACAGACGTACGACGCAATGCTTTTAATGTACGACGTTGCGTCCTGTGGACAAGCACTGAAGCCGGCAGATTGCATCGCCAGAGCGTCATTGACGTCGTCGCCTACAAAGACTATCTCGTCAAGAACTATACCGATTTTATCGGCTAATTGCTTCAAATCTGTCTTTTTTGAGCGCGAACCCAGAATTACGTGTTCAATCCCCAGTTTTTCTGCTCGTTTTGTGACAATGGCACTGACCTCGCTGGTCATAATGGCACATAAGAGTCCAGCTCGACGGGCTAATGTGATACCCATGCCGTCGCGAACCGAAAATCGCTTCATGACTTCCCCGTCCGGACCAAAATTCATGGATCCATCGGTCATGGTTCCATCGACATCCATCACAATGAGCTTGATGGCGCGCAGTTTTTCGCTATGATCAATAGACGTATTCGACAATGCAATTCCTCAGATACTATTCTATTTTTGGCTGCCATCGCAATCAGCGTCTAACAACTCTATGCAAAATACGCCAGTCCATGCACTAACGAATGCTGAATTCAATGCGAAACGAGCTTACGATCTGGTAAAGCGGCAAGTTGCCTGCGGTCCTCGTATGGCTAATACCGATGCTCATCTCGAATGCAAAGACATGCTGCTACGCGAACTACAAACGCTCGATGCTGTGTGCAGCACCCAGAACTTCTCAAAAGAACTCTATGGAAGACGGTGGGATTTCAGCAATATCATTGCACAAATTCATCCGGAGTGTAATCCTCGCATTGCGCTTTGTGCACACTGGGATTCACGTCCTTTCTCCGACGAAGACCGCAACTTCGAAAATTACTCCAAAGCTATTCCAGGCGCTAATGACGGTGCCAGCGGTGTTGCCGTGGTCATTGAGCTGGCTCGTAGTCTGCAAGCTAGTGCACCAAACCTCGGCGTAGACCTGTATCTCTTTGATGCCGAAGATTTAGGAACGAAGAGCGACATAAACAGCTGGTGTTACGGTTCACGATATTTCTGTGAGAACTTCCCTTTTAGAGTAAAACCCTCTCTTGCCCTGGTTTTTGACATGGTTGCTGATCATGATGCGGCGTTTCGCGTTGACGCTTCGGCATATGCGAGTTGTCAGAAAGAACATGATCTCTTGTGGTCAACCGCGCAAACCAGATTTCCATCTCACTTTCACAAAGAAATCACGAGTCCTTCTCTGGACGATCACATGCCGCTCATTGCAAGCGACATCCCATCGATTCTTATCTGTGACCAAGAGCTAATGAATCACCAATCAGCACTAGAACGCAAACACTATTGGCACACACAAGCTGACGATATGCGAAATATCAGCGAAAAGACGCTCCATGCCGTAGGTCAAACGTGCTTGGAGTCTTTATTAGAACACTACAAGTGAAGTTGCAGCGCCTACGCTAACTCTCGTTCTATCCAACTTTCGACAAGAGTAATCCCACACAAAATCTCTACCCTTAAGTCCATCAGCTTCAACCCGCCTCTGTAAACCCAGCCTGTGCAAAAGCCACCGAAAAAATTGTCAGAATATCTTGACACTTTTCCGATTGATGGCTCGATAATTGCTAAATATTCATTCACGCATGAAGCGTCAGGCGATAGAGTGGCAATCGCCTTGGTCTCAAGGAAGGGTATTAGTGAAAACCCTGCACTTGATTCACTATATGAAGCTGTTCCCAATCGTTCTGCGCCATTGCCTGCCCGTCATTCTGTTCATCCCCTTTCTTCATCTGAACGCTCAACCGAACGCGTTTGAGGATATGAGTTTTAGTAAGGGAACCTTTTTTGGAACTGCAAGGAACGATAGCTATTTATTACATGTAGCTGTTGACGCTCAAGGATATGTTTATGGGACTGGCTTGTGTACCAGCATACCTACCACTCCGGGAGTTGTGCAGCCGAATTGTGGGGGTCAGTTTGACATCATGGTCTTCAAGATGGATCCAACCATGACTAAGCTGATATGGGCTACGTACATTGGTGGCACCGATAATGAAGCTGGCGGATCAATCAGCGTCAATACCGCAGGAGAGGTTTTTGTGAGTGGCTATACATTCTCCAAGAACTTCCCTGTTAGCAATATGGCGGATCGTGCCTTTGTTGCCAATGGTCAAGTCAGTGTCTTTGCACTCAAGCTCAGTTCCGATGGATCACGTCTCATCTACTCTCGCATACTCGGCAGCGCTGCTCCAGTTCAACAACAGTCAGAGAACGCTTCGAAGGGAGCGAATATTTGCATCAATACGCGAGACGAGGCTTTTGTATTAGCAACGATGCCGAGCGGTACTGCGTACACTCTTACCAATAACGGATTTCAACGAGTGGCAGCCGGAGGCTTTGAGTGTGCACTAACCAAACTGGACGTCAATGGCAATGTGGCCTACTCAACGCTTCTTGGCGGTAGCGGTTCTGACGTGGCGCGAGATATCTGTTACGCAC
>JBGAUL010000026.1:0-58378 GCA_044228685.1 Chlorobiota bacterium | reverse complement strand
TGTAGTTGTTTGCACAGTTACCGTTGACTTGTGAGTCTGTATTTGTAATTGTTATTGCTGTTGTCGAGCAGTTATCTGTTGCTGTAGCAAAACCGAGCGATTCTGTTGACTTGTCATCCTGACAGTTCACCGTGCGGTTGATTGGACAGCTGATGCTTGGTGCCGTGACGTCACGAACCGTGATCACTTGTACGCAGGTTGCGCTATTACCGCATTCGTCGACTGCTTTCCAGGTACGGTTGATCGTATAGCTGTTAGCACAACTTCCATTCACACGTGAATCGATTGAGCTAATTGTGTTGGTTGTTGAGCAATTGTCTGTTGCTGTTGCACTGCCGAGTGATGCCGTTGACTTATCGTCTTGACAGTTCACGGTGCGATTTGTTGGACAGCTGATTGTTGGTGCACTGAGGTCGCGCACTGTAATAATCTGATTGCAGGTGGCGCTATTTCCACATCCATCAACTGCTTTCCATGTACGCGTGATTGTATAGGTACCGGCACAGCCTCCGTTGTTCTGTGAATCAGACGATGTAATAGTGTTTGTCGTTGAGCAGTTGTCTGTCGCGGTTGCACTACCAAGAGCGCTAGCGCTCTTGTCATCGCTACAGTTAACCGTTGTATTTGCAGGACACTGAATCGTTGGTGGCAACAAATCTGTAACCGTCAATGTTTGTGCACAGGTTGCTGTGTTACCGCATTGATCGGCTGCTTTCCAAATACGGGAAATCGTGTATGAATTTTGACAAGAACCATTCACTCGAACATCGTTTGAGCTAAAGCTAATATTGTTCGACGATGAGCAATTGTCGGTTGCAGTTGGAGTACCGGAAAGTTGCTGTAGACTTTCACAACTCACCGTTACGCTTTGCGGACAACTGATTGTCGGAGGAACATTATCGATGATCGACAGTATTTGATTACATGTTGATGTATTACCGCACTGATCAAGCGCTTTCCATGTTCTGGTGATGGTGTAGCTGTTTGCACAACTCGAGCTGGTGCTGACATCACTAAATGTCATCGTCATGGAAGCAGACGCGGTACAATTATCTGAAGCAGTCGCAAAACCGGTGGTTGCCGGAGTTTGTGGCTGTGTACAGGTCAATGTAAGGTTTGCCGGACATGAAATGACAGGAGCCGAAAAGTCTCTTACCACGATGTTCTGACGGCAAGTCGTAAAGTTTCCGCAGAAGTCAACAGCGATGAAGGTACGTTGATAGTGGTAGTTGCCTGGGCAACCGTCACTGATCGTACAGTTCGGACAGATAAGCGATGTAATTGAAACACCGCTACCGCATTGGTCTGTTGCCGTTGCAAATCCTGTGAAAGCCGGACTTTGCGGATCCTGACAGTTCGTTGAAACGTCCGGTGGGCAAGTCAAAAGCGGAGCGACATCGTCACGAACGAAAATGATCTGACTGCAGGTGCTAGAATTACCGGAGGCATCAACTGCTTTCCAAGTACGCGTGTAGTGGAAGCTTCCAAAGCACTCGTCAGCTGTGCTTGATCCGTCTGTAAAGGAGAGTCCGACTGAGCCGCTACAATTATCTGATGCCGTAGCCGTTCCTGTATTAGCAGGTTGTTGCGATGCAGTACAGGAGACAGTGCGATTGGCCGGACAAATAATTGTCGGAGGCACATTGTCAATCACTGTCACAGTTTGAGCACACGTTGCCGTGTTACCAAAATCGTCTGTGACCTTCCAAATAACAGTATTTGCGCCAAGTGTATATGGTGCACTGACATTATTCGTAAAGGTCGGGGTGGTACCACTACAGCTGTTAGATGCAGTTGGTGTTCCAAGATTAACGCTGGCAACGGTAGCCGTACAGCCAAGATTTGTTGTTGCTGTCACGTTAGCCGGACATGTAATCTGCGGTACACAATGATCACCAATCGCGAAGTCGCTAAACGACGTAAAACCGCTACCCTTGGTAGAGGTTGAAGTTGGATTGGTAGAACCACCTGCCGGAGAGGTCCAGGTAGAGGAAGCAAATTTTCGTACAAAGAAATTAGACTGCGTTCCTCCACTTATCTCACTAACATCATATTGGAAGGTCGCATCGTAGGAGCTGAAATTAATTGTTCCTAAACCGCCTCCATTATTCGTACATGTCCAATATCGTGTTACATTGCGAGCCGGATCGATACCCGATCCTGAACTCAAGCTTGGATGATTGCCATCCGTCGTATTTGCCAAAAGGAAACCGGCTTGTGAAATCGACGCAAAGCTGATTGTCACCGGCGCATACAACGAGGCATCTCCAATTGCGAAGACGTGTGAAGTCGAGCTTGGACTAAAGTTCCAAATGAGGTTGCCATTTACATAACCGTTTGCTTGTGACGCGCCAGTAATTGAGGAGCTACCGAGCATAACGACATTATTAGCACCGGTAGAGAATCTTGAGCCTGTCGAAAAATTGAGACTGCCACCGCTAACAACACTTACTGTATTTGTCAGGTTGACATTTCCTGCGGTATTGGCAATACTGAGATTCTTTACGGTATCCGGCAAACCGTCACCGGTTGACTGCACAGATGAGCCATTATATATAAAGCTCGTGTTGCCACCCGTACCATAATTTCTTGTGTTTGTTTGGATGTTACCGCTGCTGGAGGTTTTTGTGATACCGGCAGTTGAACGAATTCCAAGTGTCGCGTTAGTTGCGAGCGTAAAGACTGAACTTGCACCACCGGAAACAACCGTAGAAGCAGCAGCCATCTGCAAGGTAGTAGCGGATGAGACGAGCCATGAAATCGAACCGGAGAACGTTCCACCTGAGGTGAATGTCTGAGTCGTGCCACCGTTAAATCGTACGACACCGGTGCCGGAACCCGAAGAAGTAAAGGTTCCTGCTGTTACGCTGAAGTCGCCGTTAACAATCAGACTGTCGACTGTGCTACCGTCGTTCAAATCCACCTGACCGCCACTTTGACTGTATGAGCCTGCAACATTAAGAGTGCGTGCGACAGCTGATCCTATACGGAAGCTACCACCGCTGACTACCATGTTTTGCCCAACACTCAGTGGTGTCTGGTTCATACGAAGAATACCGGAGCCTGTGCTTTGCAAGTTGAAGTTCCCTGCAATGCTCAAGCCTGAATTTGGAAGATCCAAATTGCCGGTCATTGATGAAGCATTGAAGGTCAAGTGACCCAAGCTCTGATTCAATCCGGTTGGCAGTGTGCTCACTGTTCCTCGGATCAAACAGGTGGAGCTTGCGTTCCAAGCTGCGCTTGGTACTGCACCTGCATCTTGAGTATGATCATACAATGAGCCGCTTAAGAAGACCAGCGCTCCATTGTTAACAACCGATCCGGCATTGTTCATCACACCGGATATCTTAAGGCTATCCCCCGATGCAATGGTGAGACTTTTCGAGGCATTGATTCGAATGCCTGCGCCGGAATTAATTGTATAGACTGCCACATCCATATTTGCTTGGTTTGTTCCACCATTGATAATGATGGAGTCACCGGCAGTAAGAGGATTGGGTGGCAAGCCCCCGGTCCAGTTCGATGAGTTGCTCCAACTTGAACTAAAACTTCCGTTGAAAGTGTAGTTGGTTGCAAACGCCTGGATGCCGGCAAGGAGAAATATCACAAGCAACAGACAACATCGACTCGCGTGCAGTGTGCTTAGTGATATAAGGAACTTCTTCATATAGAGTAGGTCTAAAGTTTATTTTTTGTCTTCAATGTTTGGCATCTGATTGTTGACTTCTTCCTGAAGTCAGTTGTCTGTTGACATCCCACCGGATGGGTCCAACCCATCGTGGTTCAGATAATCTATAATCAATGTCCTAGCGCCAGGTATCGAGTTCAAAGTCATGGTGAAATTGACCTGGTTGAAAATCCTTGTTTACCGTACTGTCCACACAATGTGTGGTGTACCCCTTAACGCTACTCAATCGTACTTCAATCAGGCGCATCCTTTTACTGTGTCTGGAGCTCATCGTCGTGCACATTTGTGTATGCACATTCAAAGCCTAATACATGTAATACAAAAACTGTATCGTATCAGACACTGTCCTACCTTCCCTGTAAACAAACTTCAAGGAAATAGAACCGCCGTACAATACGCAGTTCTACCGATTCAATCAACGGCTGAACGTCCTGTTTTTGCCAGAATAGTCGAAAACCAACTAAGGATTTCCGCGAAATGCACTCTGCTTTGAGGGCAGAAATTGTAACGTCACCTCAGCAATTAGCCCCATGTCCCGACGGGGATTTAGCTTTGTTCGGCAAGATAAGGGTAGGAGTGGTTCTTACATCAATAATAATTTTCAACCGTCTAGGCTGTATCTGAGGGGAATTGTGTAATAAATTTCTGCCGGGGAAGAGATTTTAAGCGGGTTAGCATAGAAATGAAGGATATTCCGCCCTTTAGAGCATATTAAGGACACCTAAGCTTCAGATGAAATTTTGGAAATGAGCCGAATGGCTCCTTTGAGAGGGATTACACCTGTAAACTATGAAAAGACACTTGCAAACATTCGTGGATGGCACCGAGGTATCCAATCCACGAACGCCTGCAGGCTTGAAAATTGTGCTAAGCTTCTCTTTGTAACACACTTAGACCAAAGGTTCAAAGCGAGCTTGAAAGAATCTCAGGTATTTTGGCTCGTAGGTCATCGTGAGACCCTTGACCTTTGAACGCTCGTCGTAAACGTTTGCGATTGATTCGGCGCAAACATCCATATGTGCTTGTGTATAGACCCGGCGAGGTATAGTACAACGAACCAACTCGAGCTTCGGATAACGCTGAG
The DNA here is from genome assembly GCA_044228685.1 of Chlorobiota bacterium. GTDB lineage: Bacteria > Bacteroidota > Ignavibacteria > Kapaibacteriales > NICIL-2 > JBBATK01. Next base: position 53,606 of record JBGAUL010000026.1, on the reverse strand, counting down.
CTCCGGTTTGTGCGTCACGTCCTGCACTCACGATTCCCCGCTCCATGGTTCGAATTCCTGCGTCTACGTATAATTCCGCAGCCAGAGTCTGAGCCGGAAACTGATCTTGTGTCAATTGAGGATAGAATCGCTTTGCGTCCAAGTACACGGCATGACCGCCAATAGGAAGTACAATAGGAACTTCATACTCGACGAGCTTGTGTCCAAGGTATTCTACTTGTCCAACACGTGCCTCAATGTGTTCATCTTGAACAGCTTCTACTATTCCTCTCGCCATTGCTTCCATGTCGCGTCCTGCAAGTCCACCATAAGTATGCATTCCTTCATACACTACCACAAGTGAACGAGCTTCATCATAAAGCGACTCTTCGTTGATAGCCAAAAAGCCACCAATGTTGACTAACAAATCTTTCTTACCACTCAACGTACAACCATCACTGAGAGAGCACAACTCGTGAAGAATTTGTGCCACCGGTGTAGATGCGTAGCCCTCTTCACGTTGTTGAATAAAGTAGGCATTCTCAATAGCACGCGTTGCATCCAGAATTACTCGGATGTTGTGCTGCAAACACAGAGCACGTACTTCACGCATGTTTTGCATCGAGATTGGTTGTCCACCGGCCATGTTTACTGTCGCTGCAATACTGACATAAGGAATCTTGTCAGCACCAACGCGCTTAATGACGTCCTCTAGTTTTCCTATATCAACATTACCCTTAAAAGGATGTAGCGATTCAGGATCATGTGCTTCATCGATGATGATATCGGTAAATGATCCACCGGCTAACTCCTGATGTAAACGCGTCGTCGTGAAATACATGTTACCGGGAACTGTATCGCCTGGCTTAATACAGATACGCGATATCAAGTGCTCTGCCCCACGTCCCTGGTGCGTGGGAATCACATACTTATATCCATAGTACTTCTGAACATTTTCTTCGAGATGATAGAAGTTCCGTGAACCCGAATACGCTTCGTCGCCAAGCATCATTCCGGCCCATTGATAGTCACTCATCGCACTGGTTCCGCTGTCCGTCAGCAAATCGATGTACACGTCATCAGAATGCAACAGAAAGGTATTGTATCCCGCTTCACGAATTGCTCGCTCACGGTACTCCTTTGTTGTCTTCTTGAGTAACTCCACCATTTTGATTTTATACGGCTCGGCCCAACTACGTTTTTCGGGATGCATGACTATTCCTCGTGGAAAATTGAATGGATTTGCGTGATTTGATGGTCGAAGTCTTCTAGAGAAAAGAGCTTGACCTAATTTCGTACAAATATATCTTTAATTCCGATTTGTCACAAGAAAAGCTTGTTCCTTGCGTTTTTTGAAAGGTTCGGAGGTGCATCTTGGAAGACGCCTAGCTACCTGTGATCATATGACTGAAAAAGCAACAGCCGCTCCCCCATCGAAGGAGAAGCGGCTGTTGTCTAAGTGGAAGATCGGTTTTAGTCGATCTTCAGAACGCGTATGGTCTTCATAATGGTGCCTTGGGTGAACTGCAAGAGATAAACACCGTTTGGCAATCCATTACCGAGATGAATATCGGTATTGCGTGTCAAGTTTGATTGCTCATCCACTACACGACCAGCCATATCAAAGAGCTTGATGCTTGCCGGCTCGCGGGAAGCGGTCTCGAAGACGAAGCTGAATTCACTAGTATATGGATTTGGTGAAACATGAAGCTCAACGTCGCCGTGGAGATCATCCTCACCGTCTTGATAGTCTTCAGCAATTGAACGTGCCGCTGAACAACCTTGACCAATCTTACCCAAGTAATCTGAGTTGTGGTTAGACAAGTGCGACGAAACTTGAGAAGTCTGTACTTGTGTATTCGTACCCGAGTGTACCATCCAAACCTTCGCAGGAGTTGAACCAGGAACGCGGATATCCTTGACGCAGATTGTGATAGTGCATTGACGCTGACAACCGAAGTTGTTTGTTGTCGTGACGGTGTAGGTGTAGGTACCCGCTGCCGTTGGAGTAAAGACCGGACTCTGACATCCTGAACAACTCAAACCGGCAGATGGACTCCATGAATAAGTGAAGCTGGATCCGCCTGAAGGAGTAGCAGTTAACGTAAGAGCTGTCGGACCGTATCCCAAGTAGAGATTGGTCGCCACGCCACCGGTGTATGTATTGTTATTCGGAGTTGCAGTAATTGAACAGCTTGGTAGACCGTTGATTGTAACAACCGATGTACATGTTGCCGAATTACCACTTGCATCGGTAACTGTCAACACAACTGTCTTCGATGGTGCGTCAGCACAACTGAAGCTTGTCTTAGACAAGGTACGTGTTGCGATACCACAGTTATCCGTGCTACCGTTATCAACTTGAGTAACACTGAGCGTCGCTGAACCAGATGAGAGGTTCAACGTCACGTTCTTGCAGATAGCCGTTGGCGGCGTTACATCACGTACAACGACAATAGCATTTGTTGTTGCAGTGTTTCCGTTCACGTCCGTTACCCTGAGAACAACCGTGTTGTTACCACGGTTCGAACAACTAAAGCTGCTCGGTGTTACCATTCTTGAAGAGATACCGCAGACATCTGTCGATCCGTTGTCTACCATAGAAGCACTGATACTGACGCTTCCTGAAGAATTGAGATTGACGCTGATGTTCTTGGCAATCGCAGTTGGTGGTGTGTTGTCAATAACTGTTACTGTTGCAGGTTCAGTATCAACATTGCCGCTAGCATCGCCTACCGTGAGGTACACAACGTTTGCGCCAACATTACCACAGTTGAAGCTTGATTTCGACAATGTGCGAGTTGTAATTGCACAATTGTCAGAGCTTGCATTGTCAACATCGGCTGCAACTATGCTTGCAGTACCTGCAGCATTGAGATATACCGTTTTAGCCTTTGTTCTCGCTACCGGATTAATGTTATCACGGACGCTAACAATCGCAGTTGTACTTGCTGTGTTGCCTGCAGCGTCACTGACCGTCAAGACGACAGTGTTTTGACCGAGGTTTGAACAGTTGAATGTACTTGGGTTCACGCTGCGTGCTCCCATGCTACAGTTGTCGTTGGAGTTGTTGTCAACTTGCGAAGCACTTACGCTAGCGCTTCCTGCAGAGTTGAGATAAACAGTAACGTTCTTCGCTCTTGCGACCGGTGGTGTGTTATCGACTACTGTCACCTTGAAGGAACAGCTGGTTGAGTTGCCACTCTTGTCATAAGCATAAGCACGAACCGTTGTTGTACCAACCGGGAAGTTGAAGCAACCATGACTTGGATTCCATGTACTTCTGTGGAAGTCATCATCATCGTTACCTACCTTACCGTTGTTACCTGCGAACTTCACGATTGTTGGCGATGAACAGTTGTCTGCCGAACTAACGTTCAAGCAAACCAACTTGCTGCAGTTTGTTGCGTTCGATGAGACACTCATGTCGGCCGGACAAGCGATTGTCGGAGGAATAATGTCCTTGACCAATACCGTTGTCCAACATTGACCCACGTTACCATTCACATCATAGACCGATAGCAGCACATTACGTGTTCCAAGCTGTGTACAGTGGAATGTTGTTGGGAACACCGTCATGTGGTGAATACCGCAAGCATCGGTGCTTCCGTTGTTCACTTGTGCCGGTGTAAGTGTCGCTGTTCCCGTTGCATCGAGATAGATCGTTGCTGTCTTACAACGAGCAGCAGGATTGACACGATCGCGGACTGTAACGATAGCCGTTGTGGAGGCGCTGTTACCGTGAGTATCCCAAACTGTTAGAGTTACTGTATTGACGCCAACATTTGAACAATTGAAGCTGCTCGGGCTAACCGTCTTGGTTGAAATACCGCAAGCATCATATGAACCGTTATTGACTTGGTTAGCAGACAGTGTTGCAAAGCCACTGGAATTGAGATCCAAGTAGATGTTCTTTGCACGAGCCGTCGGCGGAGTATTGTCGATTACTGTTACCGTGAACGAGCACGTTGATTGATTATGTGAATTGTCACGGGCAATAGCTGTAACTGTGGTTGTACCAACCGGGAAGTGGAAGCTATGCGTATGACGGTGGTGCCAATCATTGTCATCATCGTCACCATTATGATCATTATCGTAATCATCACCACAGTGGCGGTTACCGCTCGTGTAACGTGTGATCAAGTGTGATGCACAATTGTCCGTAGCAGTTGCTGACAGAGTAAGGTTAGCTCCGCAATCATTTGCGTTTGCATAGACAGTTACACTTGCCGGACATGTGATGCTCGGAGGAGTGTTGTCTACTACAGTTACAATTGATGAGCAGCTCGCAGTGTTACCGGAGTTGTCAGTTACTGTGACTTTCACAACGTTGGTTCCAACGTTCGAGCAATCGTATGCTGTGCGTGAGAGCACAACCGTATAAGCACAGTTGTCGCTGAATGTTGTTTCAACATCCGAGCTTGACAATGTTGCTGAACCACTGTTATCCAAGTAGATCGTTGCATTCTTACAGATTGCTGTTGGGATTTGATCATCCGTTACGCGAACTGTAAATGAACATTGAACGTTGTTACCACAGTTATCCGAGATGTGCCATGCTATCTCATGATTTCCTGCAGACAACTGAACTCCATCAAGTGTTGTAACGCCGAGTGAATCGCCGTCGACAACAACCCAAAGTGTTGCATCCGGACAATCATCGTTGAGGATTTGGTCGAACTCATCTCCTTGGACTGTGTAATAACATGAACCAGCGTCCATGGTACGGTCCTGAGAAATACCGGTACATTCAATACCGAAGAGTTCACTACCATTACCAACAACGTGTACAACAAATGTGCAAGTCGCTGAGTTGCCACATGCATCAGTTGCTGTCCATGTAACGTTGACGTTTCCGGCTGCTGAGAATGTATGTCCGTAAAGTGTTGAACCTGAACCTGACTCAGCACCATTCAACTCGTAACTGTAAGTAATAGCGTTGCAATTGTCGGTAGCTGTTGCATCGAGTGTTGCATCAGCAACGGTGAAACCGGCGTAGACTTCGATATCACCGTGACAAGCTATTGTCGGTGGTGTGGTGTCGACGTATGTAAACACAGCCGATGTTGTAGAACTGTTACCGCATTCGTCTGTAGCGGTAAATGTTACAGTCACTTGAGGATTACATCCACTAGTGAAGCTTTGTGAGTCGTGATTATCTGTCCAGGTCACTGTTCCACAATTGTCTTGAGCTGAAGCACCGCCATAGTTTGACAACCATGTTTGGTACGCAGCTTCGGCATTATCGGAACATTGAACTTGACCATCGGTAGCCTCTGTCGTGATTTGCGGAGCGGTCAAGTCTTGAACTGTAATCACCTGAACCGATGAGCTTGAGTTACCACAAGCATCAGTTGCAACCCAAATACGATTGATGACCTTTGTATTGGCACAGCTTTGTGAAGCCAACTCGTCGTGATAGTCAGGCGTAATCATGTCAAATGAACACTGATCAACCGCTGATGCCCAGCCACGGATGTCTGGATCGATTGATTCTTCACATGAAACCGTCACGTCACTTGGAGTCGTAAGTGTCGGTGGCGTTTGATCATCTACTGTGATGATCTGCATGCATTGTGTTGAATTACCGCAAGCGTCTTCTGCTTTGTACGTACGAGTAATCACCATCTTATTCGCGCAGGCTGAACTTGAGATTGCATCGCTCACGTGACTTACAGTGACCAATGAACCACAACCGTCGCCTGTTAGAATTGTTGACGGAGATGGACTTGGCACTAAGCCTAAACAGCTTACTGTAACATCTGATGGACAAGCCATGGTTGGCGCTGTTAGGTCGACTACAGTGATGTGCTGAGAGCATGATGAAGCATTACCGCATTCATCTGTCGCGATCCAAATTCGGTTGTATGAGTAGCTATGACAAGCTGTTGTTGATTGACTGTAGCTATTTGCGTCGATGTCTGAAGTGAACACAATGTTTGAAGAACAGTTGTCCGTTGCTGTCGCTTGACCGATAGATGGATTACTATCAGGTTCTTCGCTTACACCGCATGCCAGTGTCACGTCATCCGGACAAACGATTGTCGGAGCTGTCATATCAACAACATTGATGATCTGGGTGCAGCTAGCTGAGTTACCGCAATGGTCAGTTGCTATCCATACGCGTGTAATCGTCTGTGCTGCTTCGCATCCATCAACCGGTTCAGAGCTTTCGGTGTGTGTGATAATTGGATTTGCATCACAATTGTCATTTACTGTTGGCAATCCGGCGATGTAATTGCTGCTCCACTCGTTGCAATTCACTTGAGCTGTTGCAGGACATGTGATGCTTGGAGCTGTTACATCATGAATAGTAATGATTTGTGAGCAGCTTGCTGAATTGCCGCAAGCATCGCTTACAACCCAAGTACGGGTATTCGAGATTTCGCACGAACCGCTCGCATCATCGATGTAGTAGTAATGCTTCACACCACAACCAACATCAGTTGCCACGCCACCTTCAGTCGCAAACTCAGTCGATGTGACTTCGCTCAGTGTGCTGTGGAAGGTCAAACGCGGAATGCTTGCAGTACTACAGCCGTCAACGGTAAAGGCTGGCGGACATGTTGTAATGACCGGAGCTGTGTTGTCGGCGATTGTGATTGTTCTGCTTACCGATGGTATTGCGCGACCGCAAGCATCAGTTGCTGTCCACGTTTCCGTGACTGTACCACAACCATTAGGAATTGCGCTAAAGGTTGATGTCGCAGAATTACCACTGAGCTGACAAGCGCCGCTTAAACCATTTGTGTATGCAATGGTGCTACCGCTTGGTACACCACCGCATGCAACAGTAATGTCATCCGGAGCTGTCATGCTCGGAAGTGCAGCTGCCTTAACAGTGATTGTTCGACTAACAGGTACAACCGCTCTACCGCATGCATCCATTGCAGTCCAGGTTTCTGTGATTGTTCCACCACAAACACCAGGTGTTGCTGTCATTGACGATATGGTTGAAGTACCACTCAACAAACAACCTCCACTGAGATTGTTGGTGTAGTTGATTGTGCTTGGATTCGGAATCGAACCGCACTCAACCGTAACGTCGGATGGAGCGGTCATTGTTGGCAATGTTGCCGGAAGTACTGTGATGGTACGGCTAACCGGCACGATTGTGCGATAACAGTTATCTGTTGCGGTCCACGTTTCAGTGATGCTTCCACCACATGCGCCCGGCGCCGCTGTCATTGTTGATGTATTTGAGTTACCACTAATCAAGCAATTAGCACTCAAGTTATTCGAGTAGCTGATTGTTGTGTTTGCAGGAACTGCACCGCAAGCAACCGTGAGGTTCGCCGGAGCTGTCATCGTCGGAAGCGTTGCAGGAAGAACCGTAATGGTACGTGACACCGGAACAAGCACGCGATTACATGCGTCAGTTGCCGTCCAGGTCTCAGTGATTGTACCACCACATGCGCCCGGTGTTGCGGTCATTGTGGATGCATTTGACGAACCACCGATTAAGCAATTACCACTCAGATTATTTGTATAGCTAATCGTTGTATTTGCCGGTACTGCACCGCAAGCGACCGTAATGTCAGCTGGAGCCGTCATTGTTGGAAGCGTAGCTGCAAGAACCGTGACGGTGCGTGATACAGGTGCAAGTGCGCGATTACATACATCTGTTGCAGTCCAAGTTTGTGTGATTGTTCCACCACACGCACCTGGGATTGCTGTCATTGTGGAAGTATTTGAATTTCCACTAATCAAACAATTGCCGCTCAAATTATTGGAGTAGCTAATTGTTGTGTTAGCAGGTACTGCGCCACACGCAACCGTGATATCATTTGGTACTGTCATCGTCGGAAGCGTTGCAGGAAGTACGATGATTGTGCGTGAGACAGGAGCTAACTGACGATTGCATGCATCGGTCGCTGTCCACGTTTGCGTGATCTGACCACCGCATGCACCCGGAATTGCTGTCATTGTTGATGTATTTGAATTACCATTCAACGCACAGCTACCACTTAGACTGTTTGAGTAGGTGATAATTGAGTTCGGTGGAACTGAGCCACACGGAACCGTAATGGTAGCTGGAGCTGTCATTGTCGGCAACGGAGCCGGCAATACAGTGATCGTACGGGATGCAGTTGGAACGGTTCTGTTACAGACGTCCGTTGCAGTCCAAACTTCAGTCAGAGTTGTACCACACGGCGTTTGAGCTCCAAAGATGGATGACATGTTGGAGGTACCCGAGATCAAGCAGTTGCCTGCTTGATTGTTTGTATAGGTTACGGTTGAAGGAGCAGGAACCGAACCACAGTTAACTGTGATGTTTCCTGGTGCTGTCATAGTGGGTAACTGTGCCGGACCAAATGTGATCGTACGAGAAACCGGAGCCAATTGACGACCGCAAAGATCGGTTGCTGTCCATGTCTGCGTCACTGTTCCTCCACAAGGTCCAGGAAGAGCTGTCGAAGTCGATAAGTTTGAACCTCCGGAAATCATACACTGTCCGCTGAGACCATTGGTGAACGGAATGCTAAAGTCGTTCACAGCAGTGCCGCACGGTAAAAAGAGATTCGGCGGTGGCGACATAACCGGGAGCGCTGCAGGAAGAACTTGGATGATTCTCGTTACTGGGAACAATGGACGACCGCAAGCGTCTGTAGCTGTCCAGACTTCTGTTACGATGCCACCACAAGGACCCGGTACACCATTGAAGAAGGAAGTATTTGAAACTCCACTTAATCCACAGCCACCGCTCAAACCATTTGAGTAGTTAAGCGTTGAGCTAGCTGGAAGAGCGCCACAAGCAACAGTGATATTGCCAGGAGCACTCATCGTTGGCATAGGAGCAGCTTGCACTGAAATCGTTCGTGTTACCGGAGCGAGTGCGCGTCCACACGCGTCCGTCGCAGTCCAGGTTTCTGTCATGCTGCCACCACAAGGACCGGGGAATGCCGACAGAGTTGATTGAGCCGAAACTCCAGTCAGTAAGCAACCACCACTCAGATTATTTGAGTAGGTCAATACTGAAGGTGTCGGAATGAAATTGCATGGTACAGTTATTGACAGCGGAGCCGTCATTGTCGGCAGTGCAGCAGGATTAACTGTGATTGTGCGTGATACAGATGTCAGTGCACGACCACATGCATCCGTTGCAGTCCAGGTTTGTGTGATTGTTCCACCACAAGCGCCTGGAGTTGCTGTCATTGTTGATGTGTTTGAAACACCGATGATCAAACAGTTTCCACTCAGACCATTCGTATAGCTAATGGTTGTGTTTGCCGGAACTGCACCACATTCAACTGTTGTATTCGCAGGTGCTGTCATTGTTGGCAATGTTGCCGCATTGACCGTGATTGTGCGTGTTACCGGTGCAAGTGTGCGACCGCAGTTATCTGTTGCTGTCCAGGTTTGTGTGATGGTTCCACCACATGCGCCCGGTGTTGCTGTCATTGATGATGTGTTTGAAACTCCGCTAATCAAGCAATTACCACTCAGACCATTTGTGTAGCTGATGGTTGTGTTTGCCGGAACCGCACCACATTCAACTGTTGTGTTCGCAGGTGCTGTCATTGTTGGCAGTGCTGCCGCATTGACAGTGATCGTGCGTGATACAGAAGCCAGACTACGACCACATGCATCGGTTGCTGTCCAGGTTTGTGTGATCGTTCCACCACATGCGTCCGGAGTGGCTGTCATTGTTGATGTGTTTGACGTGCCGCTAAGCAAGCAATTACCACTCAGACCATTTGTATAGCTGATAGTTGTGTTAGCAGGTACTGCGCCACATTCAACAGTTGTATTAGCCGGAGCTGTCATTGTTGGCAGTGTAGCCGCATTCACAGTGATAGTACGTGATACCGGTGCAATCGTGCGACCACAAGCGTCTGTTGCAGTCCAGGTTTGTGTGATTGTTCCACCGCATGCGCCTGGTGTCGCTGTCATTGTTGATGTATTTGAGTTGCCACTTATCAAACAGTTGCCACTCAGATTGTTGCTGTAGCTGATTGTTGTATTTGCCGGAACTGCGCCGCACTCAACTGTAATGTCTGCCGGAGCAGTCATTGTTGAGAGAGCTGCAGGAAGTACGGTTAGGGTGCGTGATACTGGGACGAGATTTCGGCCACATGCATCGTGAGCAGTCCATGTTTCGCTGACTGTACCACCACATGCATCAGGAATTGTCGACAGAGTCGACGCATCGGATGTTCCTTGTAGCAGACAATTGCCGCTCAATCCGTTTGAGAAACCTAGGAATGACGAAGCTGGTAGATCGCCGCATGCTACTGTAGCATTCAATGGAGCAGTCATCGTAGGAAGTGTAGCCGGGAGAACCGTAATAGTACGTGTAACCGGATTCAGTGTACGACCGCATGCATCTGTTGCCGTCCAAGTTTCTGTGATTGTTCCACCACAGGCACCCGGAGTAGGCGTTTTGGTCGAAGCGTTGGAAATTCCTTGCAACAAGCAGTTTCCACTCAATCCATTTGAGTAGGAAATGAATGATGATGCCGGAATGTCACCGCATGATACGGTAACATTTTGCTGCACTGTCAGTGTCGGCATTGCTGCAGGAAGAACTCTGATCGTGCGCGATACCGGTGCAAGTGTACGACCGCAGACGTCTGTTGCCGTCCATGTTTCAGTTACCAATCCACCGCATGCACCAGGAAGAGTTGTCTTTGTAGATGTATTCGAATTACCACTGATCAAACAGCCACCACTCAAACCATTTGAATAGCCGATTGTTGTATTGGCTGGAATGTCACCGCAGGCAACTGTAATGTTATCCGGCGTTGACAATGTTGGCAAGGTTGCCGCCAGCACAGTGATTGTGCGTGATACCGGTGAAAGAGTACGTCCGCATGCATCTGTTGCTGTCCATGTTTCCGTGACGTTTCCACCGCAGGCGCCAGGTAATGCTGTCATGGTCGACGTATTTGAAGAACCGCTGACCAAGCAATTACCACTTAGGTTATTCGTGTAGCTAATTGTTGTGTTCGCAGGAACTGAACCACAAGCAACAGTTATGTCAGCCGGTGCCGACATTGTTGGCAAGGTTGCCGGAAGTACGGTGATGGTTCGTGATACAGATTGAAGCGGACGATTACAAGCATCCGTTGCAGTCCAGGTCTCTGTGATTTGACCTCCACAAGCATTCGGTGTCGACGTCATCGTCGAGTTGTTCGAGTTACCGCTCATCAAACAATTACCACTCAGACCATTTGTATAGCTGATGGTAGTGTTTGCTGGTACTGCACCGCATGCTACTGTGATGTCTGCAGGAGCAGTCATCGTTGGAAGCGATGCCGGCAGGACAGTGATTTGACGAGATACTGATTGCAATGGACGATTGCACGCATCTGTTGCGGTCCATGTCTGCGTAATTGTTCCACCACATGAGCCAGGTGTTACTGTCATCGTCGAGGTGTTTGAATTACCACTGACCAAACAATTTCCACTCAAGTTATTAGAGTAGCTGATTGTAGTATTTGCAGGTACAGCACCACATTCAACTGTAATGTCAGCCGGAGCCGTCATTGTTGGAAGAGCCGCCGGAAGAACTGTTATCAAGCGAACGCCCGGAGCCAAAGTGCGACCGCACGCATCGTCTGCTGCCCATGTTTGAAGTACAACACCGCCGCAAGCACTTGGCGTCGATGATAAGGTTGACATTTGCGAAACACCTGTAATGAGGCAGTTTCCGCTAAGGTTGTTTGTATAGCTAATTGTCGTGTTAGCAGGAATATCGCCGCAAGCAACAGTAACATTGGCCGGTGTCTGCAGAGTCGGCAATGTCGCAGGAAGAACCGTGATCGTACGAGACACAGGCGCCACTGTACGATTACAATTGTCCGTTGCAGTCCATGTTTCTGTAATCGTTCCGCCACACGCGCCAGGCGTAGCTGTCATCGTTGAGGTATTTGAGTTACCACTGATTAAACAGTTGCCACTGAGACCATTGCTATAACTAATCGTTGTGTTTGCAGGAACTGCACCACATGCCACAGTAACGTTAGCCGGAGCACTCATCGTCGGCAGTGTAGCCGGAAGAACTGTGATTGTACGTGATACCGGAGCTAGCGAACGATTGCAAGCATCTGTTGCAGTCCAAGTTTGTGTAATGGATCCACCACACGCTCCCGGAATTGCAGACATGGTCGAGTTATCCGACGATCCACTGATCAAGCAATTACCACTCAATCCGTTGGTATAACTAATTGTTGTATTAGCAGGAATTGCACCACAAGCCACAGTGATATCTGCCGGAGCAGTCATCGTTGGAAGAGCTGCAGGCAATACAGTTATGATTCGGAATGCAGGAGCCAAGGTACGACCACATTGATCGGTTGCTGACCAAGTCTGCAGAACGGTACCACCACATGCGCCCGGAGCAGGCGATGTTGTTGACATGTCTGATATGCCACTGATGAGACAGTTACCACTCAAGCCATTTGTATAACTGATTGTTGTGTTTGCCGGGATGTTACCACAGCTAACAGTTGTGTTAGCAGGTGGCGTCATGGTTGGCAAGGTTGCCGGAAGAACCGTGATCGTGCGAGATACCGACGCAAGTGTGCGTCCGCACTCATCACCACCATTCCACGTTTCCGTTACAACTCCACCGCATGCGCCCGGCATAGCGGAGAATGTTGACGCTTGTGACGAACCTGTGAGAAGGCATAGGTCTGTTCTACCGTTAGTGTACGTCAATGTCGAAGAAGTCAAAGTTGTACCACATGCTACTGTGATATCACTTGGCGCGGTCATCGTCGGCAAGTCTGCCGGTTGAACGACTATAATACGACTAACCGATGCCAAAGTACGACCACATTCATCTACAGCAGTCCAGGTCTCAGTCATCTGGCTGCCACACGGTGTGAGACTACCCGAAATAGTTGACAGATTGGACAAGCCGCTGATGAGACAACCGCCTGAAGCTCCATTGGAAAATGGAATACGTGAGACAGCCGGAAGATCATTACATGCCACAGAGATAGGACTTTGTGGTTGAAGTGTCGGAAGCGGTGCTGCTTGAACGTGAATCGTGCGTGTAACTGGAGCCAATGTTCTACCGCATAGATCGGTTGCTGTCCATGTCTCAGTTACATCGCCGCCACATGCGCCCGGCGCAGCTGTTTGGGTCGAAACGTCTGTGAGTCCCAAAATGGCACACGGTCCTCCAGAAGTTACCGTGCGATAAACCACAGCCTTCGGATCCGGGATGTGACCACATGCAACAGTTGTATCGTTTTGAGGAATTATAAATGGCAACGGCATCTCGACATAGATAGTCCGGGTGCGTGGAGCGATTGTTCGTCCACACTGATCGGTACCTTCCCATGTCTCAGTAATTGTTCCACCACATTGGCCGACATTGAATTCCTTTGTCGAGAACTGCGAGACTCCGCTTAGCGAACACGGGGAACCTTGACCATTGCTGTACGCGATAACGGTTGGGTTCGGATAGTTACCGCATTCAACTGTTATGTCGGGTACAGTCGCAAAGGTAGGTAAAGGCGCCGGTGATACGGTAATTGTTCGTGTTACAGGAACGAGTGTTCTACCGCATGCATCAGTTGCCGTCCATGTTTGTGTGATAGTTCCACCACAAACTCCAGGTGTCGCTGTCATTGTTGATTGGTTTGAGTTACCACTGATCAAACAATTTCCACTCAAACCATTAGTGAATGCAATGGTTGTATTTGCAGGAGCCGCACCGCAAGCAACTGTTATGTCGTTTGGTGCTGTCATTGTTGGCAATGTTGCCGGACTAACAGTGATTGTGCGTGATACTGAAGCAAGTGCGCGACCGCAACCATCGGTTGCTGTCCAGGTCTGGGTGATTGTTCCACCACATGCGCCCGGTGTCGCTGTCATTGTTGACATATCTGATGTACCGCTGATCAAGCAATTACCACTCAAGCCATTCGAGTAGCTGATGGTTGTATTTGCAGGTACTGCGCCGCATGCAACGGTGATATCAGCAGGAGCTGTCATTGTTGGCAATGCTGCAGGATTGATTGTGATCTGACGTGATACTGAAGCCAATGCACGACCGCATGCATCCGTTGCTGTCCAGGTTTGAGTTACCGGTCCACCACAAGCACTTGGCTCCGGTGTCATGGTTGATGTATTGGATACACCGCTCAGCAAGCAGTTTCCACTCAGACCATTTGTATAGCTGATGGTTGTGTTTGCCGGAACTGCGCCACATTCAACTGTTGTGTTAGCAGGTGCTGTCATTGTTGGCAGTGTTGCCGCGTTGACAGTGATTGTGCGTGATACTGATGCAAGCGCACGACCACAGTTATCGGTTGCGGTCCAGGTCTGGGTGATTGTTCCACCACAAGCGCCCGGTGTTGCCGTCATTGTTGATGTGTTTGAGTTGCCGCTGATCAAACAGTTGCCGCTCAAGCCATTTGAATAGCTGATGGTCGTGTTTGCAGGAACTGCACCGCACTCAACAGTTACGTCTGCCGGAGCTGTCATTGTTGGCAGGGTTGCCGGGTTGACAGTAATTGTGCGTGATACCGGTGCAAGTGTGCGACCGCAGTTATCTGTAGCCGTCCAGGTCTGGGTGATTGTTCCACCGCATGCGCCCGGTGTCGCTGTCATTGTTGAGGTGTTTGAAGTACCGCTGATCAAGCAATTGCCACTCAAGTTGTTTGAGAAGCTCAGTGTTGTGTTTGCAGGCACTGCACCGCATTCTACTGTTACATCGTTAGGCGCTGTCATTGTTGGCAATGTTGCCGGACTAACAGTGATTGTTCGTGATACTGATGCAAGTGCGCGACCGCAACCATCGGTTGCTGTCCAGGTTTGTGTGATTGTTCCACCACATGCGCCAGGTGTCGCTGTCATTGTTGACATATCTGAGGTGCCGCTGATCAAACAATTACCACTCAAGCCATTTGAGTAGCTGATGGTTGTGTTTGCCGGTACTGCGCCGCATGCAACTGTGATGTTGTTTGGTGCAGTCATTGTTGGCAATGCTGCAGGATTGATTGTGATCTGACGTGATACTGAAGCCAGACTACGACCGCATGCATCGCTTGCTGTCCAGGTTTGAGTTACCGTTCCACCGCAAGCGCTTGGCTCAGGTGTCATGGTTGATGTATTGGACACACCGCTCAGTAAGCAGTTTCCACTCAGACCATTTGTATAGCTGATGGTTGTGTTAGCAGGAACTGCACCGCATTCAACCGTCGTGTTAGCGGGAGCTGTCATTGTTGGCAAGGTTGCCGCGTTGACAGTGATCGTGCGTGATACCGGTGCAAGTGTGCGACCGCAGTTATCGGTTGCTGTCCAGGTTTGGGTGATTGTTCCACCACATGCACCCGGCGTTGCTGTCATTGTTGATGTGTTTGAAGTACCGCTGATCAAACAGTTTCCGCTCAAGCCATTGGAGTAGCTGATTGTTGTGTTTGCAGGTACTGCTCCACATTCAACCGTGATGTCGTTGGGCGCTGTCATTGTTGGCAGTGTTGCCGCATTGACAGTGATTGTACGTGATACTGATGCCAATACACGACCGCATACATCGGTTGCTGTCCAAGTTTGAGTGATTGTTCCACCGCATGCACCAGGTGTCGCTGTCATTGTTGAGGTGTTTGAAGTACCGCTGATCAAACAATTGCCACTCAAGTTGTTTGAGAAGCTCAGTGTTGTGTTTGCAGGTACTGCACCGCACTCAACTGTGATGTCGTTTGGTGCTGTCATTGTTGGCAATGTTGCCGGACTAACAGTGATTGTGCGTGATACTGAAGCAAGTGCGCGACCGCAACCGTCGGTTGCTGTCCAGGTTTGGGTAATTGTTCCACCACACGCGCCAGGTGTCGCTGTCATTGTTGACATATCTGATGTACCGCTCATCAAACAATTACCACTCAAGCCATTCGAGTAGCTGATGGTTGTGTTTGCAGGTACTGCGCCGCATTCGACCGTTGTGTTAGCCAGTGCCGTCATTGTAGGCAAAGCTGCCGGATTGACGGTGATAGTGCGTGATACTGAGTTAAGACTTCGGCCGCAGGCATCTGTTGCAGTCCAAGTTTGTGTGATTGTTCCACCACATGCACCTGGTGTAGCCGTCATGGTTGATGTGTTTGAGTTGCCGCTGATCAAACAGTTGCCGCTCAATCCATTTGAGTAGCTGATGGTTGTGTTTGCAGGTACTGCACCGCACTCAACAGTAACGTCTGCCGGAGCTGTCATCGTTGGTAGTGCAGCAGGACTTACAGTGATAGTGCGTGAGACAGGCGTGAGATTGCGACCGCATGCATCAGTTGCTGTCCAGGTCTGTGTGATTGTTCCACCGCAAGAACCAGGTGTTGCGGTCATCGTAGAAATATTGGAAGAACCACTAAACAAACAATTACCGCTTAAGCCATTTGAATAGCTAATCGTAGTATTAGCAGGTACAGCGCCGCAAGCAACTGTAATGTTTGATGGGGCTGTCATGGTTGGCAGGGCTCCGGGTGCCACTGTAATTGTTTGAATGCATGTACTTACATTACCAGCAAGATCTTCCGCACGGAAAACTCTGGTAACCGTATAACCACTAGCAAAACAGGTATATGAGCCGACCTGATCGGCCCAGAAAATATTGACTGTTGAACAATTGTCTATGGCAGTTGCAATACCCGTAAGACCAACATTAGGCCCTCCAGATGCGGCTGCAGCGCAACTAATTGTAAGGTTTGCAGGACAGGTAATTGTTGGTGCTGTCGCATCAACGACGGTAACAATCTGTGAGCAGGTCGCCGTATTGCCCGAACCGTCTGTCACCTTCCACACGACAGTTGTATTTCCAAGATTGTATGTTGACGGAGCATTATTTGTAGTGCTCGCAACTGAACAGTTGTCAGAGGTTGTCGGTGTACCCAAGCTTACACCTGTCGCCTGACAATTTGCGTTTGCATTTACAGTGACGTTGGCAGGACAAGTAATGCTAGGTGCAGTGTTGTCAGAAACTGCTTCCCAGATAACGACGACTCTTCCTGCACTACCGGCTCCACCTGAAAGATTTGAACCAGTCCTGTCGCCGGAACCGCCGCCTGCACCTCCAGGCACTCCTGAGCTCGAAATACCGTTATTACCGGAAGTACCACCATTAGCACCGTCGCCTCCGATATCCGGTGCACCACCACCCGTTCCGGCAGTATTGCTTGAGGTCGAACCGCCATTTGCTCCTGCAGCACCTTCTCCTGCGGAAGAACCTCCTCCTCCTCCGGCAGATGTAGATACCGTTGCTCCATTCCCGCCATTTCCTCCGCTGAATCTAATATTGATTCCGCTTGAAGGGAACCCGCTTGCGGCTGAGCCGCCACTTCCTCCGGTGTTTGATCCACCACCTAAACCACCACTACCACCTTTGGCCATAACAGTCGTGGCACTTCCGAACCAGGAATCACCACCGTTGCTACCGTTCCCACCGGAAACTGCAGCACCGCCTGCTCCAACTGTGATAGTCTGTGAACTTCCCGGAGTAACGGTGACGATTGCAGAACTGTATGCTCCACCACCACCACCACCACCACCGTTGCTAGATCCGCTACTTCATCCTCCCGCAGCACCTGCACCCCAAACTTCAACAGAAGCTTCGGTGACACCGCAAGGAACAGTCCATGAACTTGTAGAATTGAAAACTTGTGAACTGATGTTATCCCATGTTATAATGATAGCTCCGTCAGCGCCAGCTCCTCCGGTCTGAGTCGTATTTCCTGTACGTTTCGCTCCACTACCACCTCCACCATAGCCAAAGGTTGTATTTGCAGTCACACCGTTTGCGTCATTGGCACTGACACCGTTCGCTCCTTTACCACCGTAATGGTACGAACTGTCACCGCCAGCAGTAACACCACCATTTTTTCCTGCTGCAGTAGATCCACCGCCGCCGCCGCCACCACCAGAATTAGTAGCGCCCGTTCCTCCGTTTCCGCCTGCAAATACTATCGTACCGCGTGTAGAGCCTGAAACAGTTCCTCCCGCTCCACCAGTAGCCGAATTATCCGGAACACCGCTTCCCGGTGCCGCAACAACAATATTTGTTCCGCTTAAACTAAACGATGTGCTTCCACCATTAGCACCAGCGGCCCCACCCTGACCGACACTAACAGTGTAAATGGTACCCGGTACTACTGAAATATATCTGCATGCATACGCACCGCCACCACCACCGCCACCAGCACCGTCAGACGTTCTAGTTGCACCGCCACCACCACCGCCAATACACTCTACTTTCAAAGCAGTGACACCAGCCGGAACTGTAAAGTTGGTTCCGGTGGTGATGATTACTTGATTCCATGTTAGTATTACTTGACCGCGCGCACCAGCTCCACCTGCTCGGTCTGTACCTGAGTTTGTTCGACCGCCGCCGCCACCGCCACCAGGAACAGATCCATCAGAACCGACAGATCCTGTCGCACCTCCATTACCCCCATTTCCTCCATCAGCTAATCCAGATCCACCATTTACTCCGCCGGCTCCGCTCGCGTTGTTACCGTCTGCAGA
The DNA here is from genome assembly GCA_044228685.1 of Chlorobiota bacterium. Taxonomy (GTDB): domain Bacteria; phylum Bacteroidota; class Ignavibacteria; order Kapaibacteriales; family NICIL-2; genus JBBATK01. Next base: position 35,165 of record JBGAUL010000026.1, on the reverse strand, counting down.
AGCTCCAGCACCTTCACCGCCACCGCCACTTGTGTTAGTTGAAGTTGAAGCTGTTCCTCCACCTGAACCACCTGCATGAGTTACATCACCAATACTACTGGCAGCGGAACCGGCACCACCTGCACCACTAGATGGGCTAGCAGACGCTAATCCACCTCCAACTCCACCTTGTGCAAATACTGTTCCCGCCGTCGCAAACCAAGACGGGTTACCGTTACTTCCTGCCGTAGTAGAACCACCCACTCCTGCACCGACAGTAACAGTATATGTCGTCCCTGGAACTACGCTCACGACTTTCTTAGCATATGCTCCTCCTGCACCACCGCCACCACCAGCCGGGTTACCGGTAGCACCACCACCGGCACCACCACCACCCCAACATTCGACCGTTACAGATCGAACTCCGGGAGGACAAGTCCACGTCGTAGTAGACGTGAGTGTTGTTGTTGATTGAGAAAAAGCGAAAACGCTACTCAAGAGTAGCATCACCACAATCGCGCAACATCGCATGATGTTGCGGCTATAGACAGCGGGGGCTGAGGAGTTCATGTATCTTTTATATGATCATTAAAAACAATTTTTTGTGCGTAACGCCTCAGCCCTAAAGCAAAGGACATCTGCCGTGAAGGCAGATAAGAAAATTTTAAAAGAGAGGAATTCCGGTTCGGAAAGGCACAACGTCCTGTTGTGACCAAAGGATCGAGACAAGGCTAACGGCATCGAAAAAAACTCTTCGATGGCGCAAAAATCTCAAGTCCGCTATTGCGGGATCAATATCAAATGATCAAGATGTGCAAACACGAAAAGCTTGCGCTTGTTCAGCAATAGTGTTGTTTACTGCTGCTGCACAATGCAAAAAAGTCTTATGGACACAGGAATTCCGTGTACACAAAACATGAGTTTTCGTGGTTGAGTCGACGGTGTGTTTATCCCCTGAAACTGCGGATGATGAACGACTGCACCCCTGGCAATACAATTGTAAATACACCACAACGACGTGTGCGTTTACAGCCAGTGCCCAACAGCGCACCAAAATTGGCGGAGTTGATTCTACCAACCTATACGTAGATCTACTGATAATGATGAACTCTAAGGAGCTGCAAAACCTTATACTTCACCGGATACTGTAGGTAGGCAGGTTTCCCGGACACCATCGGAGAGATGTGCCCTTCGTACTTCCATGTTGCTGCTTTACCCTTCCTCTAACACACAAATTATTGGGCATTTGTCTCATACACAACGAAGCACCGCAATCGATTAGGTCCAAATCGATCGCGAATGCAGCGCAAGTCGATGTTGAACACATCGATGTTCAAACATCTCTTTGCTATTCAACAAAGAGACAGAAGTGGCTCTAAGTCAAGGATCGAGGGTATGTATACCCTAATGAGCATGGACCTAAATACCGACCGGTCGGTCAAGCGATTCGCGTCTAAGTTGAAGGAGGAAAATAGTTTTCCACATATCACTCTCCCGGCACTAGGACATGTTCTTGGATTCGTGTGCTGCATAGCAAAGGCTATGAACCGCTGCGATGTGTTAGACAAAAACTGCGTTGACGATGAAATGATACCGCAGATTCTCAATTCAATGTGAAAAGAATCTGTAGTCAAAGAGCATGTACGTAGTATTACTCGAAATTATTGAGGGCTTAAGGGATGACGCGACTTTGGGTGTTGAGTCTATGTGTGAATGCACTGCACACACTTCTACACCTACACGACGAAATCGAGTGAAGATCAGTAGAGTAATGATGTCGCTATTAAACGAGCTGAGCCTGTTGAGCGGAGATACTCAATTCACGTAGCTGATGCAGTCCTTCTTCGAACTTTGCTGCAATGGCAGAGCATGCATCTGAGCCGAAAAAGCTACGACAGAGATCCGACGAGTGGAAGAGTTGACGGTAATACTCGATTCCCTCTTCCAGGTGCTGACGAAACGCTTCCGCGCCTTTGATCGCTTGGGCACTTGGTTCTTCACCAAGATTGCGGATGGTCTTTTTAAGATATTCGATGTAGAGTCCGAGTTCTTTGACGAACATATGCGGACGGTCACTGCGTTCGATGATATTGATGCGACCGTAGATGTGATCAACCATTTCACGGAAGGTGACTTTGCGATTATAGTAGGCCATGTTTGGTCCGGGACACACTGCAATACCGTGTGCATTCTTGTACAAATCGCGCTTGAATACAGTATATGCCGCGTTCGCAAGTCCCACACACAAACAGGTCTTCTCCTGCAGAGTCTCGATCTTCATCTCACGATCATCAATCGGCAACTCGCCACTTTTAAGCTCATCCAACTTCGTCCGTTGGTAGCGAATGGAAGCAGTGCACATGGGCTTGTTGCCATACTCTTGATTTGAGACTAAGTGCTTCTTAATACAAGCAGCTCCCGGCTTGCCCGCTAAAACACGCATCTCAACTTCTTTTTGTGCTGTATTGCCTCGCACTGAATTGAATGGCACGCCGAGCGGTGAAATACCGCTGAGGTACAAGTCGTTTTCTTTGGCTGCACACAACATCTCAATTGTATCATCATCGATGCAAACAGCTTCCGGACACAGGAGAAAAGGAGTTCCCCAGCCTACGGAATCAACACCATATTGATCAATGAGAAATTGTTGTTCTTGCGTTGTACCAACGCCACCTTGCACGGTGAGACGTTGCGATGGGAGTTCCGTGGGAACTGGTTTTCCCATTGTCGTCAATGCTGCACTCATTACCGAGAACAACTCTTCGCGTAGCTCGTATCGCTTGTCGTGAAACTCTTGCATGATCGGACCAAGCAAGTAACCGTCGGTTGCAAATGCATGACCGCCACAGTTCAAACCGGATTCGACGCGAAACTCGGAGATCCAGAGTCCTTTCTTCGCAAGAAACTTACCCTGTATAAGAGCAGAACGATAATCACTGACTTTTAGAATGATCTTCTTGTTGAGCACTCCTTGCTCGTTGAAGAAGAAGTCGTCGAAGTGTGCGATGTATGAGTAGAGACGTGGATTAAGTCCTGCAGAGAGAACCAAAGAAGAGTTCACACGACTATTCGCAAAGCCACGAAGTGATGCGTGTGCATCATTGTATTCAACCGGAAGAGGAACGCCATGTGCATCATAGGTGACAGAGTCAACCTTGGTCATGATGTTCACATCAATTGCACCACTACGCACCGCTGCACGAAGTTCATTGCAAAGTTCTGCCGGTGCAGCGTCGCCGAGCTCACGCATGCGACGATACTTTGCTTTCAATTCTGATGTTTCAGGAAGAAGTTCAAACCACTTAGAAAGTGATGAACTTGGATCAAATGATTCGTTGCGAAGTGTTTCGGTATTCTCGTGAACAATGTCTTTAATCAAGTTCAAATAGGCTGTGATTCTACGTGCTTTCGCATCGTCTTCACGTTCATCAATTGGCTCGAACTTCAATCCTCGGGTCTCGGAATGCACTTCGCGCATCATTTCAATCAAACGATGGTCGATCAAACTCACTACTGAATTCACCCCGAAGTGAGCAATACGAATGGGTGTATCAATCGTATAACTTGTTCCCATCACCGGGATGTGGAACTTATGCGGCGAGTCTGTGCTATTCATAGATCGCGGGAAACTAGTATTTCGTGAATTATCAAACGACATAATATACTTTTTGACCTAACAATACTCTAAGCGAGCTGTAAAATGTCGTAAAAACTCTGTTTCATATGTAAGACGCATGGGACGCAGTTCAAGTCTTCTTTTGAATACTTCGATAACGACTTCGATACAGTAATCAATGTGACTCTGCGTGTAGACACGACGTGGAATAGCCATCCGAACAAGCTCCATTGGAGGAGCTTGATGCTTACCATGCTCGGTCTTTCCAAACATCAGCGAGCCAATTTCTACAGAACGAATTCCACCGAAGCGATAAAGTGCGCAAACGATGGATTGTCCCGGAAACTGAGCCGGCTCGATATGTGGAGCAAAGCGCCGGGCATCAAGATACACAGCATGACCTCCAGTTGGTTGCAGAATCGGTACACCAGCCTCAACAAGTTTATCCCCAAAGTACTGGGTCGAGCGAATTCGATAGTGCAAATAGTTCTCGTCCAAGACCTCGCGAAGGCCCTGTCCTATTGCCTCCAAATCACGTCTAGCTAGCCCACCATAGGTCGTGAAGCCCTCTGTAATAATAAGCAAATTGCGTGCTTTTGCAGCCCAATTGTCGTCATTCATCGCAATCCAGCCTCCAGTATTCACCAAAGCATCTTTTTTCGCGCTCATGGTACAACCATCGGCATAACTGAACATTTCGCGTGCGATTTCATCCACAGGCGTGTAGGCATACTCCGGTTCTCGGAGTTTTATGAAATATGCGTTCTCGGCAAATCGACAGGCGTCGAGGTACAAAGGAATGCGATAACGATCGCATACAGCACGTACAGCACGAATGTTGGCCATGGACACGGGCTGTCCGCCGCCGCTGTTGTTCGTGACGGTGATCATCACCAAGGGAATGTTCTCCACCCCAACTTCGTGTATCATTCTCTCCAAAGCCTCAACATCCATGTTGCCCTTGAAGTCGGCAATCTGCTCCGGATGCTTTCCTACCTCACATAGGAGATCGACAGCCGTCGCACCGCTGTACTCAACATTTGCGCGGGTTGTATCGAAATGCGTGTTGTTGGGGATGAATTTTCCCGGACCTCCAACAACGCTGAACAGAATGCGCTCAGCTGCGCGACCCTGGTGCGTTGGAATAATATGACGCATGCCGGTAATTGACTTCACAGCATCCTCAAAAACATAGTAACTCTTGGATCCGGCATAAGCCTCGTCACCGTCCATAACACCTGCCCACTGCTTACTGCTCATGGCAGTTGTGCCACTATCGGTCAGTAAATCGATGAGAACATCGCGCGAATGCAAGAAGAAAGGATTGTAGAAGGCTTCCTGCAATAAGGACTCTCGCTGGGCTTCTGTCGTAAAATTGATGGGTTCAACTGACTTGATTTTGAATGGTTCAATGATTGTTTTCATGGAGTTTGGATCGTGTTTGTCGCCAATATAAGACTATTTTGTCTTTTATACATCATCGAGCTTGTTTTGCTTCAAAATCTTTGAGTATTGAGGCTTCTACATGCATTATCTACTATCCGACCGCAGTTCGCTATTCCGAATCACTTTCTTTCAACGAACTCGCAATTGCATCAGCAGCCGCGGCAGCCGAGGCCCAGGCCCACTGAAAGTTGTAACCGCCAAGCCACCCTGTTACATCCACGATTTCGCCGATGAAGTAGAGCCCTGGAAGTTTAGTCACTTGCATTGTCTTCGACGACAATTCTCGCGTATCAATTCCACCTGCCGTTACTTCAGCCTTAGCAAATCCCTCAGTTCCGGCAGGATGAAGCGTCCATGCATGTAAGCGTTTGGCAATCTCGTATCGTTCACGGTGCGGGATGTTGGCAAGTGGACGTGACGGAGCTTCAATCACACACCACAGCTCTGCGAGTCGACGTGGAAGGTAATTCGCAAGAACGTTCTTGAGTTCAGTTCTGCTTAGCTCTGTGCGGAAGAGTAGCTCTTCAGTATCGACATCCGGCAAGAGGTCAAGTTCAATCGAATCGCCTTCTTTCCAATAGGACGAGATTTGCAGCGCCGCCGGACCGCTCAGACCTTTATGCGTAAAGAGCACTTGCTCTCGAAACGAGGCTTTGTTGCAACGAGCGATGACTTCAGTGGACACGCCGGCGATTTCTACAAATCGACGCTGATCTTCATTTGAGAAAACGAAGGGTACCAATGCTGGTCGAGCTTCGACGCATCGTAGTTCGAACTGCTGTGCCAGACGATAGCCAAAATCACTCGCCCCCATTTGTGGAATTGATAAGCCTCCACTGGCAACAACTAAATTCTTTGTAGCCAGTTGTCCGATACGCGTCTCAACGATCCACGACCCCGTCGCAGCATGACGAACAGATTCAACGCGAGCGTTGCAAACAATGTGCACTCCCATACGATTAAGCTCAGACTCAAACAACTCGACGATCTGTCGAGCCGAGCCGTCACAGAAGAGTTGACCTAGCGTTTTCTCATGATAGCTGATCTGATGCTTGTTCAGCAACTCAATAAAATCTTCCGGTCGAAATCGTGAAAGCGCAGAACGAGCAAAGTGCGGATTGTTGGAGATATAATTTTCAGGCTTCACAACTTTGTTCGTGAAGTTGCATCTGCCGCCACCTGAAATCAGAATCTTCTTCCCGATCTTCTCCGCTCCCTCCAACACCAAGACACCTAAACCTCGTTCACCAAGCTTGTATGCACAGAACAAACCAGCAGCTCCACCACCGATAATGATGCAGTCGTAATCTCGACTCTTCTGCTCAGCAATGCTTGCGCTTGATTCTTGACCTTCGTTCATTGCTACAATCTACGCAGCCGAAAGCACTGACTGCAGGTAGTTTCTCGTTCGCCTCACGCGTAAAGATCCTCAATTCCGTATCAGCACTCGTCTTCAGGGCAATTTGAGAGCGAATGCACAAGCCCAATTTATATTTTGGACATTTTTGTCTTATTTATTAAATTCCTTCAACTTGTACCACAACATCTTCAATACATAATTGAGGAAGGCAATGCGTCTACAGAGAACTGATTACCTGCGCTTCACCACACGCGCTCTCTGCTTGCTCTTCATCGGCTTTACGTTGCTCTTCGCGCTTGATGCGTTCACACTACACCGTGACTTTCCGGAAATTGCCGGTCAGGTGTTCTCGCACTTGATTCCGACGTTGCTGCTCTTGACCATATTCATACTCTCTCTCAAACGTGAGTGGATAGGTGCAATTGCATTTCTATTCATCGCCGTTTTCTACACCATCAGCACTCTTCGACATGTTGATTGGATCCTCACTATTGCAGGTCCACTCTATGTCATTGGTGTACTCTACGGCGTCGTTTGGTATCGCCGACAGCACCAACAAAAAAAGTTCAAATTCAATAAAAATTAATTTGGAGCTTTTAGTCCTATATTATTATTTTTGAACCGAGCTACAGTCCACTACAAGCGGAGCTTTTCGTGACTCTATTCCATATTGCCGTTCTATCCTTCGTTGTTTTCTTCTTGTCGCTGTCCATCGGATTAGCGGCGTACGCGCTTAACAAGCACGAAAAGCAGGCTCATCACCACTAATAGCCTACGCCCTCAGCGACACGATCCAAGAGCAGCCTTGCGAGATGCAGGGCTGCTCTCTTTTTAGGCATAGGTGAAGGTCAAAAGTTGTGAAGTTTCTATTGAACACGAGAGTGTCAAGCAGCCAACTGTCGCTTAGACAAGAAGAATTGTTTCTGTTATCGTTACCTTCTTAACTGCGTAATGTGCAGCGTCGTCTCACGTAGGGGATGTTGAGACGCAGTGAGTGTAATTCGTGATCTGTTCTCGTATCGAACCAATCCGCGTCGTTTTCGACGAGCTGTACGTCAAAAGATCCATGCTCAGCCAGGAGTTCGCATTGAGCTTGATCGACTGATTCTACGTCAGTCATAAGATAGAGCACACCATCAGACTTCAGCACGCGACGTATTTCATCGAGAAATCCGGTACTGAAGGCACGTCGTTTGAAATGACGTTTTTTGAACCAGGGATCAGGAAAGAAGTAAAACACCGACTCGATGCTTGCATCAGCAATGAACTTCAATCCATTGGCAACGGTGTACCAAAGTGCGTGCACGTTAGTGAGAGATTCGCCCTTAATGACGCCATTGATCCACTCGACCGGTTGTTCGCGTGTTTCGATTCCAAGCACATTGATGTTGGGATGCGCCTCAGCATAATTCATGAGGAAGTTTCCCCAGCCGCAGCCAATATCGAGGGCTGAAGGAGCTTGAGCATTTACGAAGTACTGCGACCAATCGCATGCTTCAACGAGCGGAGGATAATTAGCCGGCATCACGTGCAGTTCGCGGGCAGGCAAATAGAACTGCGGATTCGTGTGGTGTCGAGTCCGTGGCTGCGGATATTTCTGAGGATCAATAATCATTACTCGTTACTGATCTCAGACAAAATAGTTCGGCGATTCTTTGGTAATGATGACGTTGTGTGGATGCGACTCCTTGAGTCCGGCGTTTGTAATGCGAACGAATTGCGCTTCGGTGCGCATGCGCGTAATGTCCGGACAACCACAATAACCCATCGCTGCACGCAGTCCACCTGCCATTTGATAAATCGTCGTGCTTACATCGCCTTTAAACGGCACACGACCTTCAATGCCCTCGGGAACGAGTTTTGAGATCTCGTCTTCAACATCTTGGAAATAGCGATCTGCGGATCCGCTCATCATGGCTCCTTGCGAGCCCATGCCACGGTAGATCTTAAAGGCGCGTCCTTCGAGCTGAACCTTCTCGCCCGGTGACTCTTCGTGTCCGGCAAGCATGCCGCCCATCATCACACAATCTGCTCCTGCAGCAATCGCTTTTGCAATATCTCCGGTTTGCTTGATACCGCCGTCGGCGATAACCGGGATGTCATTCTTCATTGCTTCCGCCACAACATTCATGATGGCGCTAAGCTGTGGTACACCAACGCCAGCCACGATACGAGTTGTACAGATAGAGCCAGGTCCAATACCAACCTTCAATCCATCTGCGCCGGCATCGATCAAAGCACGGGCAGCTTCTGCGGTGGCGATGTTGCCTCCGACGACTTGTAGATTGACGAAGTTTTTCTTGACGGTACGCACCATGTCGACAACGCCGCGAGAGTGTCCATGTGCTGTATCAACAATCACAACATCCACCCCAGCCGCAACAAGTGCGGAAACGCGATCGATGGTGTCGGCTGAAATACCAACTGCCGCGCCAACACGCAAACGACCTTGCTCATCCTTGCATGAATGAGGATAGCGTTTCTTCTTCTGAATATCCTTGAAGGTAATCAAACCACGCAAGGTGCCTTCTTCATCGACCACCGGCAACTTCTCAATGCGATGTTCTTGAAGGATACTCTCTGCGTCTTCGAGCGTGGTTCCAAGTGGAGCAGTGATGAGATTTTCTTTGGTCATCACGTCACCAACGAGATCGCGTGCATCAAGCACGAAACGTAAATCACGATTTGTAAGAATACCAACGAGTTTCTGATCTTCATCGACGACAGGAATACCGGCGATGCGGTACTTATTCATGAGTTGACGCGCATCGTGAATGGTTTGATGCGCTCTCAAGGTGATTGGATTGCGGATCATTCCGCTCTCGCTTCTCTTCACGCGATCGACTTCTTCGGCCTGACGCGCAATGCTCATGTTCTTGTGGATGATACCAAGACCGCCTTCACGCGCAAGTGCAATTGCCATTTGTGCTTCCGTGACGGTGTCCATGGCAGCACTGATAATTGGCAAGCTTAATTCTATGCCTCGTGAGATCCTGGATTTCAGGGACACGTCGCGAGGTAAGACTTCGGAATAGCGCGGCACCAGAAGTACATCGTCAAATGTAATTCCGTCGTACAAGATTTTGCTGGTCATGGGGAAACCGAGAAGGTGGTGCGGAAATCAATCGGCAAAAATACTGGAGCGGGATGAAAGAGACACTATGAGAATTGCAGAAGAGCTGCGCAGCTTGATTTTCTGCGAAATTTCAGAGATGCTTGCCGCCGATGTCGTGCTTGCTGACTTAAGATGCCAAGGCAATCTGCTCGACGATGCGGAATTGTCGCTCACGTCTGTCATCTGCCCAAGTATATAAAGCACAGGAATTCAGCACCAGCGATGTTGAAGGAATGTGCTGCTGCTTCATCCAATGTATGATCGTGGATTGCTGATCTCGCGTGCAAGAACGCGAGGGTCGCGCGAGCGTGACGTGCGCAAGGACTTCTCTCGTCTCAGCTTGTTGTCCAACTGCGCGATGAAATTCGTCTCGATAACGCCGGATGATTGAGCTCGTCAGATTCTGCTGGTCATGCAATCCCACAGCCAGCGCACGAAAATTCTTCTCGCTTGGCAAGCACATAAGTGATGAGAACTGACATTCAATGGAAGGCTCTCGCATGCTTCGAAGCAACGTTTGTGCAGCCTCAACTTGATGCAGATTAATCGAACCCAAAAAAGCAATGGTGCAATGAAGGTCTTCGGGATGGAATTTTCGAGCACCCTCAGGAAACTCAAGATTCTCAAACCACCATGGCGCATCAACAGTCAAGGCAATGAACCAGTTGGCCATGGGAATGAGTGGGATTGCGATGTGAAGCTCTACTTACTTTTGACGACGGAATTTCGTGCGGAACTTCTCAGCCAAACGAGTTTGTTTGCTATCCAAAGAAATCTTACGTCCTTGCACAAACGCGTACTCGAGCTTGTTACCGAGTTCATCCATGCAATTTCCTGAGCTAACAAACAGCGTGGCATCTTTTCCGACTTCCAGGGAACCAACTTCTTTGTCGATACCAAAGAGCTTTGCCGGATTCAATGTTAATCCCTTCAACGCTTCTTCTTCGCTAATTCCAAAAGCAACCGATGAGCCGGCTTGGAAAGGCAGATTACGTTGTTGCCATGAACCGCCGTCACTATAGGCAAACACGATTCCTGCAGCGCTGAGTTGACGTGGGAGTTGATAGCTCTTGTCATAGCCTTCGTCTTCACGACGTGGCAACGAGTGCACGCGACCTGCGATAACGCCATAGCCTGAGGCTTTGATTTCTTTAAGACAACGCGCACCGTCTTCACAACCAACCAAGATTGCCTTGAGATTGAAGTGCTTTGCGAAATCAATTGCTGCTAGTATCTGCTTGTATTCGGAGCATGAAATCATGACGGGAAGTTGCTGATCGAAAACACCACGCATTGCTTCCAGTCGAATGTCGCGAGCTTGATCAGAGAGTCCTGCACGCGCAGAAGTCCAATACATCTTGGCTTTCTCGAAATACTCGTACAACTCCTTCACTTGCTTCTCGTTTTCCTTGCGCTGCTCATCCGCAGTCTTCGTGATATATGGCGCACTAAAGGTCGCTAGCGACGGAAAATTCACAACCAACGCTGCGCGAGATTTCAATGCGCAATCTTCACGCGTCCAACCATCGAGCATCATGATTGATGCGGTGCCACTAACTACTCCGCCTTGTGGAACGGAGGCACAAATCAGAATACCGTTAGAACGAACTGTTGGGAGAATTTCACTATCGGGATTGTAAGCCACTTCCGCTCTTGCGTTAGCATTGAAGTCGCCGGATTCTTGCATATCGCGAGTAGGACGTGCCGCATCGATTTCAGTCAATCCAAGTACTGTGTTTGGAGCAATGAGCGAAGGATATACGCTCTTGCCACGACAATCCAGAATGTCTGCTCCTGGAGGAACTTCTGCGTTTGCTCCGACGGCGGTGATTTTGCCTTTATCAAAGACAATCGTTCCCTTTTCAATTACCGGTCCACTTACTGTGTAAATCCGCGCATTGATAATCGCAATTGGACGTGCCTGTTTGTCACCGGGAATCTCCTGGTGGGCACAAACAAACACAGAGCTGATAAGCACAGCGCAAAGCAAGAGCAAGTGTTTCATAGGTATCGCTAAGGATGAGTTGCAAAATAACAAAGTGGGCACAACAGCAAGGACTATTGGAGGAGACTAGCAAAACGGTGGTCGATATCCTTAATGATCGTTTGTACAATAAATTTTGACCTTGCTCATCTTTTCGTGACTATTAGTTTGATCCCTGAACTTTAGAACACGCTATGACACTGTCTACTCGGTCGACAATCGCATTAAGTCTATTCAGATCAGTACCTTCAGTCTTTCTACTTCTCTTCCTCAGTCTTCACCAACCCGCCAGCGCACAAAATCCTGTAGGAAGCATTTCAGGTACCGTCCTTAACGGTGCGACTCAGGCACCGGTGCCCGGAGCGACCGTGCAAATCGTCGGCACAAAACTCGGAGCAATCTCGACGCGCGATGGTGCGTTCACTATTCGCAATGTGCCGGTTGGTGTGATTAGCGTTCGTGTTTCGTCGATTGGTTATGAGCCTAAAGTCATTGGCGACATTCCCATTTCTACTGCCAAACCCTACAAGCTCGTCGTTGAGCTGCGCGAAGTCGTGCGACAAACTTCCGAGGTCGAAGTCAAAGCCGACTACTACTCCGCAAGCAGCGAGAACGCAGCTAGCAACCACGTTCTCAGTGCGGAAGAAATTCGTCGCGCACCTGGTGTTCAGGAAGATGTTATTCGTTCTGTAGCACTGTTGCCAGGCGTTGGTGTCACTCAAGCCGGACGTAACGACCTTGTCGTGCGCGGTGGAGCTCCATTCGAAAATCTCTTCGTCGTTGATAACATCGAAGTACCAAACATCAACCACTTTGGTTCGCAAGGTTCATCGGGTGGACCTCTAACATTGGTCAATATTGGTTTCGTCCGCGGAGTGCAGTTCAGCGCAGGCGGCTTCGGTGCACGCTACGGCAATCGTGTTTCCTCATACACCAACATCACCCTGCGAGAAGGCAATGATGAACGCTTGAGTGGAGATGCAAACTTTTCGGCAACAGGATTTGGGTTAATTCTTGAAGGACCAATCAGCAACAACGCGACGATACTCTTCAACGTGCGCCGTTCGTTTCTGGATATTCTCTTCAAAGCTCTCAAGCTGAGCTTTATCCCGGATTATTGGGACATGACCTTGAAGGCTAACTGGAAAGTCGATGAGAAAAATTCGATTTCATTTTTGACACTTGGCGCTCTGGACAAGATCAGCGTCAACAACGAGACAATAGATGATCGCTTTAAGAATTCGAGTCTTAGCTTCACCGATCAAAATCAATACTTCAGCGGATTGAGTTGGAAACACTTGTACGACAACGGTTACTTCACTGCAACGCTGGGCCGTACATTTTCAACCTTTAATTCTCGTCAGAACGATTCATTGCTTGCTCCTCTTTTCAACAACAGTTCAGCGGAAGGACAAAACTCGCTTAACATCAACGGTGAGTTGCAGCTCAAACCTGGCTCTGAGCTGAGCTTCGGAGCGAGCGTGTTGTATGCATCGCGCTTGCATTATCAGGCAGCGATTCAAGGATTCTTACGTCGTGATCAAAATGGCATTCCTCAGCCGCTGAACATTGACACAACATTTTCCAATTACAGCGGCGGTGCATACTGTAGTTATCGCACCGAGCTTCTAAACAGTCTCAGTGCTACAGTCGGTGCACGAGTTGATTACTACGCATCAATCAACAACGAAGTGTGTTTCTCACCACGCGTGGCGTTGACAGAGAAGCTTAGTGACAAGACGAGTTTAGACTTGAGCGTTGGTCGCTACTACCAACCACCATCAAACATTTGGCTGATCGGCGATGCGTCGAATTCCAAGCAACTCAAGGCAATTCGCGCTGACCAAGTCATTCTTGGTGTAGAGCACGCACTTGCAGAAGATTTGCGTTTGCAAGTGCAGGGATTTTACAAGTGGTATGCGAATTATCCGGCGCGCGTGTATCGTCCACAGGCACTGCTCTCACCATCCGGATTCGAAGACGCTGCCACCGACATCCCTTTTGGTCTGGAACCGCTTCAAAGCATCGGCACAGGAGAAGCGCGTGGAGTCGAGATCTTCCTTCAAAAGCGCTTGGCGGAGATTCCGTTGTTTGGCTTGGTAAGTCTTACCGTGCAGCAATCTGAGTTCACCGGTCTTGATGGTATCAAGCGTCCGGGAGCCTTTGATTCTCACTTCATCTTCAATCTTGCAGCAGGATATAGAATCGGTGACGACTGGGAAATGAGCGCGAAGTTTAGATTGGCACAGGGTTTACCGACGACGCCGTTTATTACTAGCGGACCACTCATCGGCACGCCTGACTTCAGTCAGTACAATCAAGGTGAACGTTTACCTCTCTTCCACGCTCTTGACGTCCGTGTCGACAAACACTGGTCATTTAACTCCTGGCAGCTCATCACCTACTTCGACGTGCAAAACGTCTATGGTCGAAACAATGTGTCGAACATCCGCTGGGATGCTCGCGCTCAAAAGGTTGCTGATCCAAATGCAACCAATAGAACAACTGTAATTCCGAGTTTGGGATTGAACGTGTTGTTCTAATCCTTGCTCACAACAATTGCGTTTACTCGAGTACTTAATTATGCAACTGAGAAGCCTCGACGGGAATCGCTGCAACCAGCGGGGCTATCTGCTTCTTCCAAAGCGCGTATCCTTGAGCGTTGAGATGGATGCCATCGTAGCTCAACGAGTCGTTGAGATAACCGTCCTTGCTTAGTTCTTTGTACAGTTCGAGAAACTGAATGTGATTCTCGCCGCACATCTCTTTTAGTCGTGCATTCAGCAGAGGTATCTGTGAATTGATCTGCTCAGCATTCGCATAGCTGTGAGCGACGGGAAACACTGATTGCAGGACAACCTCGCAGTGTGCATCGCGAAGTTGTTGCACAACACCTTGCATCTCATCGACGATCTCCTCGACACCGAAACCGGCGTACAAATCATTGATACCGCTCTCGACAAAGCAGAGCTTGGGATGTAGATCAACAATGAAATGAGTTCGTGCTCGGAGTCCTTAGCTGATATCATTTGGTATACCACGATTAATAATATCGCAGCGACCAAACATCTCATCCCAGTGCGCCCATGTACTGTGTGAGTCGCCCAACATGACAATACTCGCCTTCCGCGTCTGATAAAGTTCTTGCATTCCCAAATACACTGCGTAATTACGATTCTGCAGGTACACGCCTTGGTGCAGGCTGCGGACGTACAGTTGCTGAGCAACAATCGCAACGACCAGAGCGAGTGTCACACACAAGACAAGCAGTGGATTAGATGAAGTGGGTTTCAGGATATTCATGGAGGACTCCTTTACTGAATACTTTGATGTGCGACGATCTGCTTAGTCACTATTTAATAGTGCGACGCATTGTCTCCTGCCGTAAACAAAGAACCCCAGCGCATTGCGTTGGGGTTCAGTTTACATCGATTCAACACACTAACAATTGCATGTTATCGAAACACACTTGCTAGTAATCCTATGGGAAAATACCAAGTGATGAATATGAAGTTGCGATCTTATCAACTGCTGAAATGAAGGCAGCGGTACGCATATCGTGAACCTTACGATACTTCGACCACACGCCCATGATTTCGTGATATGATCCGACCATGGTGTCTTCCAAACCTGAGTTAACCAAGTCCTCTTCGTCAGCGCCGCGCTCAATCAATTGCTTTTCAGCTTTTGTGAGTGACTGACCGGTGAGACGCTCAACAGCTTGAACGAGTTGTGTGTTTGTGTTTTCTTCGAAGCGCTTGTCCATACGTCCAAAGCGAACGTGCGACAAATTCTTCAACCATTCAAAGTAGCTCACGACCACACCGCCTGCGTTGAGGAACATATCAGGAAGAACAAGGATGCCCTTCTTGATGATGATCTCTTCGGCGTCTGCGGTGATAGGACCATTAGCACCTTCAGCAATAATCTTTGCTTTGATGCCTGCTGCGTTTGAAGAATTGATTTGTGATTCGAGTGCTGCAGGAACGAGGATGTCGCATGGATATTCAAGAACTGAATTGCCATTCTTAACAGTCTTTGCGCCCGCAAAGTTGGTAATGCTGCCGGTTGCTTTACGGTGAGCATCCAGTGCCATGACGTCAATACCCTTTGCATTGTACACCGCACCGTCCCACTCGATAATACCGGTAACCGTTGCGCCACCTTCTTGCAAGAACTTAGCAGCGTGGAAACCTACGTTACCAAAACCTTGAACGATAGCAGTCTTGTCTGCAAGACCCATCGTCATACCAAGCTTCTTCATCAATGCTGCATCATTCACTGCTTCACGAACGCCGAAGTACACGCCACGTCCGGTAGCTTCTGTACGACCACGAACACCGCCCTGGCTAACCGGCTTACCGGTAACACAACCAAGAGCGTTGATGTCGTGTGGCATGTATGATTGATAGGTGTCTGCAATCCAAGCCATTTCGCGAGGACCTGAACCGTAATCCGGAGCCGGTACGTCGACTGATGCACCAATGCAATTCTTGTGGATGAGCTCTACTGTGTAGCGACGTGTAATGCGCTCAAGCTCTTCAACAGAAACTGATTTTGGATTGATCTTGATTGCACCCTTACCACCACCAAATGGAACGTTCACGACCGCACACTTGTAGGTCATGAGCGATGCCAATGCAATTACTTCGTCAACATCTGCTTCATCACTATAACGAATACCACCCTTGCACGGGAGCTTGTGATGTGAGTGCTCAGCACGCCATGCACTGATAACTTGTATCTCTCCATTGATACGTGCCGGGAATTTTACTTCAAGGACGGTGTTACAAGAACGGATTTGCTCGAGGATGCCTTTGGGGTGTTGCAGGTGAGCAGCTGCCTTATCAAAATATCGGTTGACTGATTGATTAAAGCCGGCACCCAAACTTTGATGAGATCCGCTTGCCGAACTACCTGATTTCTTCGCTGCCATAAAAAACCTCTGGTTGGATGATGAAAAGTTCAAAGGAATAGTGACCCTAGCGATGCTGTATAGATGTCCTCAGACTACGGTCACGTGATTTCTGCACAAAAATAGCAAAGTATTTTGGCCATCGGTGTGCTTGGAATGAAAAAAGGAGAAAATTATCCGAAAATTCAGACCATTGTCATCTCCTCTTCGAAGAGGCGAATTTTCGGTGAATTCAAGGAAATTTCTGCGGAGAAACAGAACCGAAATTCAGCGCCAACTCAGCGCAGACCTGAGAGATAGCCTCATCTCCAAGGCAAAGCGCCAAGCGATGCTTCGACTCTTAGCAAGCTCTGTTTTAGTCGTAGTTTTTCTTCGGATGCCAGTCATTCACACCTTGGTCCAGCAGCTCAAACATGTGCCAAGGTGAGCAGTAAAAATCGCCCGGTCCAAAGTAATCGAAAGCTACACGTACGATTGAGCCATCTGCTTGCTTGCGAAAGGTAGAGAAACCGGGGTTGTAGAAGACCCGGCCATTGTCTTCGTAACTAAAGCCCATATCCTTCACAAAAGGAAGTCCGTGTGTGGAGAGCATGCGGAAGTTCCATCCACGTGACGCTGCGAAAGACTTCTGTGAATCAACAGGATCGGGTGATACAACAACGAAGGCAGCTCTATCATTGAACGGCTTTGTAAAGCCATTGAGACCATCGGCCCAGAGCGTGCAGTAGTTGCAAGCCTGACCCATGTTGTGCACGACGATTAAATCGTCTTTAGCACCAAAGAGCTCAGACAGTCGTGTCTGCGAACCGTCCCAATTGTGCAGCACGTAGTCTTCGACCGGCTGATGATTAGTTCTCTGCTTCTTCAACTGAATAAGCTTCTCTTGCGATTCGGTGATGGACTTCTCAAGTGCGGCGATTTCGGTATCAACTGAGTTTTGCATAGCGAAACAGTGTAGTGTTAATATTCATTTGAGTTCTGACTAAAAAATTACAAAATAGCTTTGATCGGCGTGTCGCATAGATTTTGATAGGGTGTTTGGGGATGATGTTATACAATTTTAATGTCCTTCGTCGACGCGCCGCTTTGTCAGCTGAATACACTAATTTGACGCATGTCTGTCGCTGTCATCATCCCAGCCGCCGGAAGCGGAAATCGCTTCGGATCAGCATTGCCCAAACAGTATTTGCTGTTGCGCTCCATGCCGATTATTGTGCGAACGATATCAATCTTCACGCAAGTGGCTGAGGTTGGGCCAATCGTCGTTGCGGTGCATGCTGACATGCTGCGTCATGCAACGGAATTGATTGATGATTTTCATCCACGACGAGTAATCGTAACCACTGGCGGAGCAGAGCGACAAGAGTCAATCGAATTGGCACTCAAGCACCCGGCTTTGGCGGAGTCGGAGATTGTCTTGGTTCACGATGCTGTGCGTCCATTCACCACTTCATCTCTTGTGCGTGGACTCATTGAGAACGCTCGTGAATTCGGAGCGGCAATTCCGGGATTGGAACCCAAAGAGACGATAAAGCAAGTTGATCGCAATGGTTTTGTGCAACAGACCTACAAGCGATCGAGTCTCATTTCAGTTCAAACCCCTCAAGCGTTTCGACGTGAGCTCTTGATCGAAGCCTATGAAGCGGCACGCATGGACAACATCAGCGTCACTGACGATGCCTCTGTCGTGGAATACGCTGGCTACCCGGTCAAAGTCATCCCCGGCGAAGAAGACAATATCAAAATCACAACCCCCCGCGATTGGGAATTGGCGGAGAAGATTGCGGCACAAAGAATCGCGTAGCCGTGTTTTTGGACTAGCCGCACAATCACCCATGCCCTGAATTTGAAATCAATGCGCTTTGATGTGCTAATTAATTCAGACTTAGCTGAAACTTTCCTGACCCTTCACGACACTACCTCACATCATTGCAAATGATAATGCATGCATAGAGACGCTGAGGAACGACAGGCAGAATTTTTGGAACTCTTTTTACCGATTCGGGAAGGATTGTGGCGCTTTATCCGTGCGATGACGCGGGCGGATAGGGACACGGTTGACGACGTCATGAGCGAGACCGTGCTACGATCATTCCAGGGATTTGGTCGCTTGAAGGATCAGCTTCTTTTTCGTTCCTATTGTTTTACTATTGCCCGTCGTGTCTTCGCGGCCACGCTACGGGAACGTCAGCGGGAGCGTGATAATCGGACGAATAGTCGCGATATATCCGATCACACTGCTCCGGACACATCGGCTGACATTGCATTGCTGCACGAGGCGCTCGCACGTCTCCCCGACAGAATGCGTGAAACGCTTATTCTATTTGAACTCAGTGATCTTAGTCTGGAGGATATCCGCACAATTCAAGGCGGAACTCTCTCCGGAGTGAAGTCGCGCCTGCTCCGTGCTCGCGCTGCTCTGCAAAAAGAACTGGGAGAAACACAAGCATATAATTCGCCTACTGCTCAGGACGAGCGAACAGATTCGTCAAACACGGCTTCAACGCTCGTACAAACCGGAAGTGCGCTATGAAAAAAAATCTCGAACAATTACTGAAAGAAGCACACATGGAAGCTGTTAGCTATTCATCTGAACAACTATTACGCGACTTACAACGAAACCAAAAACCAACTACTCTGTGGGCATCTCTACGCGAATCATCCACACTGAACCGGGTTCTTGGCGCGCTTGTTACAAGTCTTGGACTTGGATTGGGCTATTTGTATATCAATCAATCGTCGTCAATCCAAGACAATGACCTCCGCTCTACCGAGCAATCGACCGGTGCAGGTCAAAAAACACCGAACAACAACCCCCAGGGCTCTTCTTTTGTCGGGAATAAATCTGACACCGTGAAGACAAAGGGTGGAAATGATACTCAAGGAACCTTAGTTGTTCAACAATCGACAACAACTGACTCACGCAGCACAATAAGTGCATCAAATCAAAAGGTGCAGGCACCTGTTCAAAACACAACAACAACTACAAAGTCGTTTTCAGCACAAGGCAATGGCATGCCTGCTATTTTATCTATGCCTCAGGACAAGATGAAAGCGAATGGTACGGGCGGATTAATTTGGACGGATTCACTTTTCGCCACGAGGTTGGTTATTAACGGCTCTAGTGTTGGTCGTGGCGGCTCTCTTTCTGTAAACGGCGGCGACAGCAAATTCGACATGCAAGGCCGTCGCTCGTACTCCGCCGATTCACTGCTCAAAATTCTCGGTGTAAGCATCGAAGGTGACAACAACATTCGCGTCCGGTGCTGGAGGAAGACTATCTACAAAACCCTGTTTTACGAACTGTACTTTGAGGACGGCAAGCGCCATCATTTGCTGGCTAGAGCAGATACTACTATTACAGCTGATGTCGCGGTTTCGAATTTGATGCCGCTCTATGTAGTCAACAACGAGGGAGTCATTGCTCACTTCTCGCACGAGATTATCGCCGATGGACATAATCCATTCGACATTGAGGATCTATTGAATCGCAAGGGTGAAAAGGATGCGTTGGATAAGATCAAAGAGTATCGAGCGCTGGCGGAATCAAGAGGACAGAAGCTGTTCGTTCGTCCGAGCACTTATGACGAAAAGCCTTTCGTCCGCAAAATAGATACACTGTCTCAGCGCTACGACAATCTCGATTACCTCCAATGTGATATCACCTGGACACGCGAAGAACGTCGTGAACAATTCGACTTGTCTAACATGGCAAACGTCAATCAGAATCTCTACAAAGACAGTTGCGTCGTCATCTCCGTCAAACCTGACGGCAAGAACCCGCTCTACTTACTCTACCTTCCAACACCGGAGTTTCTCTCCGTGCTCCCGCACGAGACAGCATTGCAGATTCGAGCAGAGAAAGGTGACGAAGATGCAATTCGCGAACTACAGACAAGCTTCAAGGGATGTCGATTTATGTCTTTCTGCAAAACATCCTCCGGAGCCATCGAGGACACCGAGGTGCTTGGATCAACCAGCAGCAATGTGCAACTACGCATCAACCTGCGCGAAGAACGAAAAATCAGTTTATCTCTGTTTGATATTAATGGTCGACTAGTCGCAGATATCGAGCGCGAAAAACTAATGAGCAAGGGCGACTTCATTATCCCCATCCTCTTCCGTCCACCTGTCGGCAGCTCCAGCGGTTTCTACCTGCTTGAAATACGTTCGGACGCGGGTGAAAGAGTTACACAGCGTATTGTTTTGACGAGATAAAATTCGAGCTTGAGAGAATACAGTTTTTAGACAGAACACCTCAAGACAATCGAACAGTCCGCCTTCCTGCTGGCGGACTGTTCTGTTTTTAGCCAATTCTGATCCTTTTGTCGTTGCCGCTCAGCGACTAAGAACTCCCTTTCCACGTAATTCAAAGCACGTATTTTAGTGGTTCTGGATCACTCAATACCCCGATGGAGTGGTTAGTTCGTAGAACATCGTGATTTCGTAGCCATGCAGACCATGACTTTAGATTTACCCATCTTAAGCGCCGAGCAACAGCCTGTCGATGCCGAGCAACAGCTCGGACGGAAGCTCTATGTCGAAACCTACGGTTGTCAGATGAACATCAGCGATTCTGAAATCGTGTCCGGTGTTATGCATAAGCACGGATACGAACTGACGGAAATACCTGATAACGCGGACGTCATTTTGCTCAATACTTGCGCTATTCGGGATAATGCTGAGAAGAAAATTCACGCACGACTCAAACACCTAAGGTATTACAAGAAGCGTAACAAAGATTTAGTAGTTGGTCTGCTTGGTTGCATGGCCGAGCGCCTGCGCGATGACTTGCTCGGTGCAAAGAATCTTGTCGATTTAGTGGTTGGTCCGGATGAATACCGTCGCGTCCCTGAACTCGTTGAGAACGCTTTATCCGGTACCCAGGGTATCGCCGTTAAACTTTCGCGTGTAGAAACATACGACGACATCATCCCGCTTCGTACAGAAGGAATCTCCTCGTGGGTATCAATCATGCGAGGCTGTGATAAGTTCTGCACCTTCTGTGTTGTGCCATTCACACGCGGACGTGAGCGCTCAAGAGCGTTTGCTAGCGTAGTAGACGAGGTAAAATCGCTGTGGGACAACGGCTTCAAAGAAGTAACGCTGCTGGGACAAAACGTGAATTCCTATCTCGATGAAGTTTCGGGATCTGATTTCTCCGACTTGCTTGATGCATGTGCTCGTGCGGTGCCGCAGATGCGCATTCGCTATACGACTTCGCATCCTTACGACATGAGCGACAAGCTCATCGAGACCATGGCAATGCACGACAACATCTGCAAGTACATTCACCTACCGGTTCAAAGCGGTAGTGATCGTATTCTGCAATTGATGAATCGTCATTATACAGTCGAACAGTATTTGCAACGCATTGAAGCAATCAAGAAGGCCATGCCATTGTGTGCACTGAGTACGGATATTATCGTGGGCTTTTGTACCGAGACAGATGCGGATCACCGCATGACGGTTGAGCTCATGAAAACCGTGCGCTATGAAGGTGCTTACATGTTCAACTACTCTGCGCGCGAAAACACCAAAGCTTGGAAGATGGGTGATGACGTGCCGATTGAACTCAAAACCGAGCGACTACAAGAGATCATCGAATTGCAGAACGTTATTTCTACGGAAATCAATCTCAATGAAGTCGGTGTTGTACAACCGGTTTTGGTTGAAGGTCCGAGTAGAAAACGTCCGGATGAATGGCGCGGTCGTACCGACACCAATAAAGTCGTTGTCTTTTCGCATTCCGAAGAAGCAGGCTACGTGATTGGCGACACCGTGCCGATCCGCATCCTCAAAACAACGAGTGCTACACTCACCGGTGAACTTGCTCTCTAGACAGTTAGCAGAGAGAGCTCTGCTCAGCAAAGGATTGTCGCTTACACATTGCCTTCGCACAATCAAACTCACATGCACGACATGAAGAGTCCTCTCATTCTCATCCTTGTGGCTCTTGCCTCGTACTTCTTTCTGATTGATCCTGAAATTGGATACTTAGAGCAGTATCTCGAGGAGTCGAAAAGCTATGTCAATTGTTTAGCAACGGTCGACTCTACCGTTCTTGAAGCTCCAAAATCAATTGCAACCAAGAACACCTGTCGCATACGAGTTTATTATGGCTACGACTTTAATGGTCTTCATTACACGGCATCCGACATTGCGAAATCACACATCGTCTACTTAACGGACAATGGAACTGAATCAATTGAGAGCGTCTGGAAACAGCGCTTTCCGTCGGGGAAGCAGCTTATGAGTCGTGTGAATCCGATGCGACCCGAGAAGTCAAGCATTCCGGACTTTCATTCAGGTTCACTATACTCCGCCTTCTTCGGCGTATGCATTTGCGTCGCATGTTTGGTCTTTGGAGTCATCATGAGTTTTCTCAAACGACGTGAGCGAGTAGCATTTGAGAAGAGCCGCGTTGATAGTTCAAGCACACGGAATTGACATGCAAACTCAATCCCGCACACCCATAGTTCAAGAGTGCTTACAGCGCATTCGCAGTTCGTGTGTTGCGGGAAAGGGACTCGTGATAAGTATCAGCGGCGAGGCAGGTATTGGTAAAAGCACTTTGCTGTCAGACCTGCGTAACGCTCTCTTGGCTGAGAATAGCAGTGGAGCTGGTTTCATCGTCGGACTCAGTCAGTGCTCTGCACCATTTCGCAGCAACGAACAAAGTCAGGCTGAAGCTCTTCAGCCTTGGGCCGAGCAGCTAACGCAACTGGTGCAGTCTCCATCCAATCATCGCGTTCGCGGACTGGTCAAAGATCTCGCGATGGCCTGGGTCAAATTCGTGCCCATCGTAGGCGATCTCATAGAGTCAACGGCCGATACAATCGAGCTCATCCACGAGCATCGCTCGGAAGGTTCATTGCGTCAAAGCGACGAAGGATCTGCGCTCAATCAACAGCAAGTCTTTCAGCAGTACATCAATGTGCTTCGTAAATGCGTGGCGGATGCGGCGTTGGTGCTCATATTTGACGATCTGCATTGGGCTGACGTCTCGACCTTGAATCTGCTCTTCGCGGTGGCTCGTCAGATGTCTGACTCTCCGGTGATCATCATCATTGCTCATCGCACTGTGTCGACGCTGCCTATAGCAAATGCCGAGACACATCCGTTAGCCACGTTGTGTCATGAGTTACAGCGTTACAATCTTCTTCATTCGATTGAGCTTCAAGCACTCGTGGACGATGACGTCGATTCCCTGCTACGTCAGCGCTATGGCGCCGCTTACGTCAACAACGACGAGCTCGAGTCGTTTATAACCAAAGCTAGTGCGGGCAATCCTTTGTTTATTCAGAGCTGGCTGCAGAGCATGGAGCAGTCGGGAATATTGTCGCCTGCGAATGGTTCGGTGATACGTCCACTTCAAGACATTCCCCTTCCTTCTACAATGAAGGCAGTGTTGGATCAAGCGCTGTCAGGATTATCGCGTGATGACAAAGAACTTCTGTGCTATGCCAGCGTGCAGGGTCAAACATTTGGCGCAGCCTTGTTATCGCAAGCAACCGAACAAGCCCCGCTCAAGATCTTACAGCGTCTTCGACACATTCATGAATCAACGACAGTTCTTGAGTCGTTGGGGAAACAGCTTGTACTCGGACAAGAGACAAGCGCTTATCGCTTCCGACACTCGCTCTATGCCGAACATCTCTATCAGCTGCTGAGTCAAGAGGAACGAGAACTATTACACGAGATGTGCGCAAAGAACACACTCGAGTTTTGGAACTCTTCGGATGAGGTCACAAAGATTTCAATTGCAACGGAATTACTTCCTCATGCAGAGATCGCCGGACTTCATCAGCTCGCTTCTGAGATTAATGTTGTCCTTGCTCAGCGCGCCTGGATGAGCTACAGTAAGCACGAGTGTCGTCAGGCCCTCGAAGCCGCATACAAGCATCAACTCTCGCTTTCTGAAACGCTTCGCGATGTGTTGTTGATTGCGCAGATCCACGATCTTAAGGCGCAGCTGCTTCTAAGCGAGGGAGACTATCAAAGCGCAATCCAGGCACAAGAGAGTGCGCGTGAGTTGTATCGGACCTTGGGTCGCACGCATGACGAGATTGACATGCAGATCCAAGTGGCGGTAAGCTACAGTCGGTATTCCGTAACAGACCAAGCTCTCGAGCACGCAAGAGTCGCCGCTGAACATGCGGCGGATGCCGGATATACGGCAGGTCATGCTTCAGCTTTGTCCGTGTTGGGTGTTAGCTACGAAACTCTCGGCGAATTTGATCACGCAATTGAATGTTACCGAGAAGCAATCAAGCTGGCGGATCAAGCACAGGCTGTTGTTCGTTCGGCAACGGCGTGGTCGAATCTGGGACGAGTTCAACTCGTGCACGGAGAAGACGCGGAAGCCTATCACTCGTTACACACTGCCTTGCACATGTTCGAGCAAGCATCGCATCTCCCGGGACAGGCTCGTACACTCAACGCATTGGGAATTTATGCCAAGGATAATATCAATGCAGAGCAAGGAATTGAATATCTGCGCAGGGCAATAGAATTAAACGAGCGTATTGGTGATGTCGGAGGTCAGGCATCGAATACAACCAACATCGGCATCATACATTTCGAGCAAAAACGATTTGAAGAGGCACTGGAGTGCTTTCGTCGATCTCTGAGTTTGCAGTTGCTTCAACACGATCCATTGGGTGTAGGAATTGCTATGCACGCGCTTGGGTGCTGTCTGGATCAACTTGGATCCTACGACGAGGCCGAGCAAATGCACAAACAGGCTCTGGAGAATTTCGAGCACATGCAAGAAGCAATGTGGATTGCGAATGCCGAATACGGCTATGCAATGCACTTTCTCTTTCTGCGCGATTTTGAACGTTGTCATCAAATGCTTGAGCAGGCAAAAGAACGCGCAGTGGCTATACATGCTGAAAAGACCAGTGAAATGATTGATACCGGTTTTAAAGAACTGGCGAAGGCGCGCTCTGAGGCTGAGTCGAGCTCGCGCAATGTCTCAGAATAGGTCTTCGAAACGCGAATCATTCCGGCAGCTCGTCATACACTTCTATTGTCTGCGCTAAGCCACTCGCTATCTTTGCAGCGCAGCATTTGACCCAAAGAATACACCTCAATCCATGGATAAATTCGTTATTGAAGGCGGACACCGTTTGACCGGTAAGATTGCCGTCGCAGGTTCTAAAAACGCCCTCTTAGCTCTTATGCCGGCAACGCTTTTAGCGCCCGGTACCTATACTATCTCCAATTCTCCGAACCTTCGTGATGTTTGGACCTTCTCGCGTCTCTTTGGTTCAATGGGCGTGCATGCAGAGCTGAACAACAACGCGCTCTTTATGGACACTTCGAATATTACATCTTTCGAAGCACCCTATGAGCATGTAAAGAAAATGCGTGCGTCGATCTACGCTCTGGGACCCTTGCTTGCTCGTTATGGCAAAGCCAAAATTTCACTTCCTGGAGGCTGTGCTTTTGGTCCTCGTCCGGTCGATCTTCACCTAAAAGGCATGGAAAAGCTCGGTGCGCGTATCGACCTCGACTCCGGCTACATCAATGCCGAAGCAACTCGTTTGCATGGCGCTAAAATTCACTTTGAGTTGTCATCAGTTGGCGCAACCGTCAACGTGATGCTCGCTGCAACGCTCGCCAAAGGAACTTCCATTCTCACCAATGCTGCTTTGGAACCTGAAGTAACTGCATTGGCACGAATGCTGGTGCGCATGGGAGCAAAGATTGATGGTATTGGTACAACGACGATTGAGATCGAAGGCGTTGACAACTTGCATCCGGTTGATGAGACGAATATTCCTGACCGCATCGAGGCTGCTACATTTCTTATTGCGGCAGCAATGACACGTGGTAAGATTACCATGACAAACGTCAATCCATATCATCTGGCTCAAGTGGTTGGACAGTTGGAAGAAACGGGTTGTACAATTGACGTAACCGGCGACACCATTGAACTGGAAATGACGGACGCACCGAAGCCTTCGCACATCACAACTGCACCTTACCCTGGCTTCCCTACTGATGTTCAGGCTCAATGGACAGCGTACATGTGTATGGCGGAAGGCACCAGTCGCACAACCGATTCGATCTACACTACACGCTTCGGTTATGTACCGGAACTTGTGCGTTTGGGTGCGAACATTGAGATGGTAGATAGCACGGCAATTGTCTACGGTGGCAAAGCTCTGAAGGGTGCACAGGTCATGTCGAGTGATCTTCGCGCCAGCGCTAGCTTAGTCCTGGCCGCACTTGTTGCCGAAGGTTCCACGGAAGTACTGCGTATCTATCACTTGGATCGCGGATATGAAAAGTTGGAACAGCGACTCACAGCTCTGGGTGCACAAATCAAGCGCGTTCACACCGAAGAATATTAACAAGCACTGTGCATCGAACAACACCGACGCCGAGAACTGACTTGAATCGCGAAGCTTCAATTGTATTGCAAGACACTGAAACTACTGTCAAGCATCGTGCAGAGCAGCACCGCATGACATTGTCTCGTGCTGTGTCTGTGCTGATGCTGTTGTGTTGCGTGAGCTCAACTCTGCAGGCAAAACCTCGTCAGAAGAAAGCACCGGCGCGACAGCACTCAAGCCTTAAATCTCATCCGCAAAAGAGAGGTCATGAAGTTTCTTCAGCCAACCAAGTCATAGCTGCACGTCAACACGAACTTGCTTCCTTGCAAAAAAGTATTGAGAGCGATCGAAAGCGCATCGCATCACTTGGTGCCAAGGAAAGTTCTACTGTACAGGCAATTGCTCAGTATCGCAAGCACTCGCAGAATATTCGTCGCTTTATGCAGTTGCTTGAAGACGAAATCGAATCACTTCAAGACAAAGCGCAAACTGCACATACACAGAGTGAGCTCACTGCCAGCGATTTGTGGCGATTACGACAGCGCTATGCAACAGTTGTGCAAACTGCCATGAGCAATGATCGAGGCGACAAAGATCCTCTCTTAATGGCATCTACGACAAGCAGTGATCCAACACTCGATGCCGAGGTCTTGCAACGCGTGACTCGCGAAGCGCGCCAGACATTTCGTCAGCTTGCTGATCGTCGCGATTCCCTTTCCGATGCCTCACAAAAACTCCGCACTCGAAGCGAAATGCGTGCGGCCTTGTTGAATCTCAAAGAGAGTGAGCAAGCAGAACTTGATCGCACAATTGCTGCAACACAAAAGGCACTCGAGCACATTCGCTCAGACAAAACCCAGGTGGCTGCGCATTTGAAAAAGAGTCAGAGCAGTGCGGCAGAGATCAGTCGCATGATTAGCTCAATGGTAAATCGCGATGCGAAGAGCAAAACAACTGCTGACAAAAAGCTTGGGTCAAAATCTGCTCCTGCCACAAAGGGCAATGCAACGGTTGCCACGGCGTCGCTAAAAGGCATGAGTTTGCGTTTTCCTGTCTCGAGTCGTCGAGTACTACATGGTTTCGGCGCTTATCGTAACAGCATTACCAACACCGTGACAGATAATCCAGGAGTTGATATCGCCGTTGCGCAGGGTACAAATGTGTCGAGTATTGCATCGGGAAGAGTCTCGCTCGTTCACTGGCTTCCGGGCTATGGCTCTGTTGTTATCGTTGATCACGGCAATGGTGTTCGTTCGGTGTACGCTAATCTATCCACTGTAAACGTCAAAGTAGGACAATCACTCGGCGCGCAACAAAGCGTCGGGAAAAGTGGCGAGTCCATTGACGGCGAATTCGTGCATATTGAACTATGGCACGACAAACAGCGCGTCAATCCAATGGCGTATCTGAAGTAACACTCTCAACTACACTCAACGTGAAGACTATTCGCGTCCGAATCCTCAGCCTCGTGGTCAGCGTGATCGCATGCTCAGCAGCGCTTAAGGCTTCTGACAGTACGCAGATCGACATTCCGCCAGTGGTGAGATTCATGCGCGTAATAGCCAGCACAAACTCGAGCACGCTGCCAATACTGCTTGTCAATCAACGCAATCCAACACTGCTACCGGTCTACGGCGCACAACAACTCAAGGTAGAGCTCGATGTTCAGGCCAACGTTCCGCCGGCAATTGTGTTGACCTTTAAGCACTGTCGTGCTGATTGGACGGAAGACGCCAACGTCTTTATGAATGACGCCGCCTTCATGCGCAGCATCAATATCGATTGGCAAAACGCACCACCATCAAGTACTCACTACACCTACCGAGGCAGTCTTAGTTTTCCCTCGCAGTTTCTAAAAATTCCCTACGGCGGGAATTGGAAAGTGCAGGCGCACGAACTGACCAATGACACGATGCTACTTGCAGAAGCGCGCTTCTTTGCAATTGATTGTGCTGTAACGGCTACACTTGATGTGATACCCGATTTCTACACTCCTCGACATCGGGCGAGTCCGGTTGGAATCATCCTCGAAGCTTCAGTAACATCCAATAGTCTTTTATCAGATTTGCAGCTCAACACAGCGGTCTTCTATCGTCTGAATCGCTGGTACGAACCTTACAGTGCGACTCGCAACAGCAATCTGAGCTTCGGCAGCACTCGTGGAATTTTCAATCCTTCATCGATCAATGGTATTGCTAATGCAGGCAAGCGCTTTCGTGTTGAGCAGATTCCGGCGGAGACGGATTACAGGGTTCTTGACTTGACGAATATTGCGCAGTATCCGCATAGTTCTGTGCCGATACGACTTCCGCTCACGGATATTCCACGCGCCGGCGGGATTTTGGAGATCGCGGATAACGGCTCTATGACCACCACCGGCATATCGTACTTTAATGATGAATACGTTCCCATCGAATTCATCCTCGATCCTCAAGGAAAACCAAGTATCGAAGATGTGTTTGTTGTTGGATCAATGAATAACTGGCACGCAACTGCAGATTGGCAGATGGTGTACAATCCGGAGGAACGACTCTACAAGCTTCGTCAATGGGTTCGTCGAGCACGACACAACTACATCTACGCAAGCGGTCGTGTTAACGCTGATACGCAGGTGGTTGAGAATTTGAATACCGAAGAGTTCGAGGGAAACAATATCAGCGCAGGACACATCTTCGTGGCCTTTATCTACTTTCAAGATCCGTCGTACGGCGGCTACGATAACATTGTTGGCGTAGCTGCGGCTTCTATCTATGGTCCTGTACTGCGATAGACAACGACCAACCTGAGATCAAGGTTTGCTGTGAATTGAACGCATGAAGCCCTACTGAGAAATCCAACTCAGTACGAATAGACAATAACTTCTGGACTTAGTTAATCGAAGATATATCGAACGCCTTTTTGCGTGAGACCGGCGAATCCGCTGACGTCTTGATTCTGGAAGGAATCTCCATAGTGAACCAGGAACATCTTCTTGCGTATGGACTCGTCGAGGGTACGCAATTCAGGGAGTGACGAGTGCACGGGGTTTGGTGCAAACGAGGTATCATGGAACATCCACTCTGCTTTTGGAGCAAAGAGGTTGATAAGATCAGGATCGAATTTGGTGTCGCCTGAGTAGAAAATTCTATCGTCAATCATCACACCAAATGTCGGAAAAGCACTGCCGGCATTCGGAGCCTGTTCCGGAATGTGGTTGGTGCCGAACAAACGAATGTTCAGTCCACCAATTTTCACGTCGTACAATGGACGTGGCATTGCTGCGATGAGTTGAGGACGAATGATGTTGAAGTAGTCGTCGAAGGTAAGAGTTTGTCCGTCATCATTGACTTCATTCCACTCCATTCCACCGCGCAACGACATATTCCAGAGGATTTTCTCGTATTCCTCGTTGATGATGATGTTGAGCTTTGGTTTCTTCATCGCCGGAACGGCGATATAGCGGTTCCATAGTGCCAGCTGTTCAATGCCACCGATGTGGTCGCAATGACTGTGTGTAGGCAGCAAATTCACGATATCGCTGAGATCCACGCCTGTGGAATCTTGCAATGCCATTGGTCCGGTAGTTCCAAAATCGACCAATAGGTGATCGTCTCCCTTAATAATGAGGAAGTTGGTGTGAAACAAGCTCCGTGTAAATGCAGAGCCAACACCAATAAAAACCAACTCAAGGAAACCTTCGTTTCGAAGAGAAAGTGGCTTTGATACTGGGAGAATTCTCATCCGTACTCCGCTGCAATTCGTGGCACCGCCGTGTAAAAATGCAGAAATATCGCGACAAGTTAACAAGTTATTTTAGCCATAAAAGAACATTGTCGCGTGTAAGGTTTTGTCCTACAATAATGAAGCTCATTTTCAAGCTTCACGCATCGCTATAATAGGCTTCTATACTGCGCTCTTTCAGACCCCAGAAACAGCTTTTCCTTTCGTCCTGAGCGCCTATCAGCTATCTTGCTTTTCTCGTCTATTACACACCACACAAATAAGAGATTATGAACGAACAGTTCGAAAAGCTACAACTGAAAGCTAACAAGCACCGCATTGGCGAAATCAAACGTCATATTTTTCTCTGCGCTGATCAGACCTCACCAAAGTGCTGCGACAAAGAGCAGAGCATCGTCGCTTGGGATTACTTGAAAAACCGCATTGATGAGCTAGGCCTAAACGAGGCGGGTATCTATCGCACCAAGGCAAATTGCCTTCGAATCTGTGTCTTAGGACCGGTTGCTGTTGTGCACCCGGAGAATATCTGGTACCACTCATGCACCCCGGAAGTCCTTGAGCGCATTATTCAAGAGCACTTGATTGGCGGCAAAGTGGTGGAAGAATTTCAGATCAAGCAGGCAATGGACGCGTGACGTGCAACTGTCTCATTCATGGGACCGCTAACAATCAAATCACGTAGACAATAAAGCTTCTTAACTCAGCGAGCGCAAGACGTCGAGCACTTCGTCGATATGACCTTTGAGGCGAATGTTGCTGAATATTGCGCGGATGATCCCCTTCTTGTCGATAACGAAGGTAGAGCGGACAACGCCCATACCCGTCTGACCAAACACCGTTTTCTCCTGCCAGACATCGAATGCCTTGCAGATCTTGAGTTCCGGATCGGCCAATAGCTCAAAATTGAGAGAGTATTTTGCCGCAAATCCCTTGTGCGTGCGCTCGGAGTCTGGACTGACTCCAATCAAACGTGCGCCGCTCTTCGTAATCTCGTCATACGAATCGCGCCACTGACAGGCCTGCTTGGTGCAGGTCTCGGTGTTATCGTGCGGATAGAAGTATAAGACCACATTTTGACCACTCAAAGCTCCCAATTCAACCAAGTCCCCGGTCTGGTTCGGTGCTGAACACTTGGGCACTTTCTGTCCTACCCTCACTGCCATGATACGCTTCCTCTAATGTCCAATCAATCAACAATAATAGTCGAGCGAAATTAGCCTGATTTGCCTTCCTCTACAGGCATTTTTCCCTTTATCAACAGTAGTTGCTCTCAAAGACGAAAAATTCCTCATTCAACAACCTGCGTATTTGGCCTGATTTCGCATCTTTTTCGGTGTTAAATCATTTTTAACAACATTAATGTTGCAACATTGATGTTGTACCATTAGTTTTGTATCACAATTGATCAATCACCAATCAACACAACACTATGAGCAGCTCAGCTTGGACACTCGACAAAACGCACTCAGAGATCGCGTTAAAAGTAAAGCACCTCATGATCACAAACGTTCGTGGTCACTTTGACGATTACGATGTTGAAATGACATCGAGCGCAGACGATTTCAGCGATGCCTCGGTAATATTTCGCGCACGTGTAGCGAGCATTAACACCGGAATCGAAGCACGCGACAACCACTTGCGCAGCGACGATTTCTTCAATGCAGAACTTTATCCGGAAATAGTATTTCGTTCAACAGCGATGCGCCATGAACAGGACAGCCACTATGTCTTGGAAGGCGATCTCACGATTCGTGACGTAACCCGTCACATCGAACTCAAGGCTGAGTTTGGAGGAATGGCAACAGATCCTTACGGCAACGTCAAGGCTGGATTTGAACTCGAAGGCAACATTCACCGCAAAGAATTCCACTTGTTGTGGGATATGCTTACGGAGACCGGTGGCATGGTCGTTAGCGACGAAGTACGTCTCTTCGTCAGTGTACAAATGATTAAACCTGTAAACGAAACAGTAGCAGCATAATTCACCTTCTCACTTTTCACCAACACAATAAACACCAATGAAAAAGTTTCTTGCAGTACTCGTGCTTTTGGTTTCCGTGAGCTTCGCACAAGCTCAAAACTGGACATGTGATGCTTCACACTCCAACGTACTCTTTACAGTCGATCACTTAGTGATCAGCGAAGTGCAAGGTTATTTCCGTGTATTTGACGGAAAGATGACAAGCACAAAGGATGATTTAACAGATGCAAATATTGAGTTCAGCATCGATGCATCTTCAATCAACACTGATAATGACTATCGCGACAAGCACTTGAAGAGCGAAGATTTCTTCAATTCAGAAAAATTCCCGAAGATCAAGTTCAGAGGAACAAGCATAACAAAAGTTAGCGATGGAGTTTATCGTTTGACCGGCATGATGACAATTCGTGATATCTCTAAGGAAGTAACATTCGACTTGCGCTATCGTGGTGAAACCAAGAATGGTTACGGCAAGCAGGTACGTGGATTTAAGGCTGAAACAAGCATCAACCGATTCGATTACAACCTCAAATGGAACAAAGCAACCGAAATGGGCGGAGCAATCGTAGGAAAAGACGTGAAAATCGTCTGTAATATCGAAATGGTTAAGAGCTAATTCTATGACTGATTGTGTAGTTGGAGGACAAAGTCTTATTTTAATTAAGACTTTGTCCTTTTTACAACCAGGTCGATCCCCCGGTCGCCTACGACCTTTTTACAGTATGATTTTAGAAGAGCGCATAAAACAAAGCAAGCCGTTTAAGTCGCATGAAGAGCGCTTAGTTGTCAACTTACTTTACACTGCTACCTGGATTTTAGAGCAAATCCGTACGCATTTAGAGAAATATGAGATTACGCAGCAGCAGTACAACGTTATGCGTATTCTTCGTGGACAGTACCCGGAAGTAATTTCGACAAGCGACATTCGGGATCGAATGGTAGACAGAGCGCCTGACACTTCACGAATTGTTGATCGCTTGGTACTTAAAGGATATGCTGAGAAATCGACCTGTGCCTCTGACAAACGTCGCGTTGACGTGAAGATTTCGAAAAAAGGTCTAAAGTTGCTCGAGGTCATCGACCAAGACAACATGAGAATTGAGCATTTCGTGAGTAAGCTTAGTTCCGATGAAGCACGCGAGCTCAATCGTCTTCTCGATGTCTTAAAAAGCTAAGACAAGCAGAGAAATTATGGTGAACGTCGAAAAATCGACCACTCACCATCGACAAGTTCATAGCAAATGCGATCGTGCAATCTGCTATTCTGTCCTTGCCAAAATTCAAACTCCTTTGCCAACACTCGATACCCTCCCCAGTTCGGTGGCAGTGGTATTTCCGAATCTTTCCATTGTTCAGACAATTCCGTAAATCGTGAGGTCAACACCTCACGATTCGGAATTCGTGTGCTTTGCTTCGAAGTCCATGCTGAAATCTGAGAAGCGATTGGTCGTGAATGAAAATACTCACGCGACTCTTCGAAGTTGAGCTTCTCGACTGAACCGGAGATTCTAATTTGTCGAGCAAGTGGTTGCCAATACCATAGCAACTCAGCGCGTGGATTCTCTTGCAGATCTTGGCCTTTGTGACTTTCGTAATTACTGAAGAACACAAAGCCCTTCTCATCGACTCCTTTCAAGAGCACAACACGCGCCGATGGTACAGCTGCGGCATTGGACGTAGCTAGCACCATGGCATTTACTTCAGCAATTCCGGATGCAATTGCTTCATCGAACCACTTGTGAAACTGGGTGTAAGGATTCTGCTCAACACCTTCCTCGCCAAGCTGTGGTCCTTGGAAATCAACCCGCATACCTTGTAACTCTTCTGCTTTCATCGCAAGACTCTCTATGTTAATCATGTATATTCTTAAGCGAACTCTGTTGTCACATGACACGACCTGAAAAGAATTCGCTCTACTCAAAACTCGCTGCAAGCCCAGCAATAGCTATCTTCGTAGGCCAGCGTGTCTCCACAATTACCTGCTCATGCAACCTTTCCACGTTGAATTGGCGATGGCAATCATTTGTCTCGTCGTCGTACCATACCTCTACATTACCTTCAAGCGCATGTGGAGTCTTCCGACAGATGAAGAAAACATCGCATTGCGCCGAACTCTTGGACGTCGAATAACCGTTCTGTTAGGCATTCTTGGAATGCTGGTTTTTCTTCTTCCTTTGCTCCTCAAGTACTTTGGAGAGCAGCCCCTAGAGTAGTCGTAGTTGAATCTCCACTTGCTACCAACTATAACAGATATTCAAACCGGATAGACTCGGAAGTATCTGTAACTGACTGTGACTTGAGCTGGCTCCGTTTCTATCGTCATGCACCGCACAAACGATTGAAGCTGAACCTATTCCTATTGCAGCGCCCAGAATAGTATCCGAGAGCCAGTGTTGATCAAAATAGATTCTCGCTAAACCGGTTGCAGTGGCAGCAGTGTATAAGAGCACTGAGGGAATAAACGAATCAATACGTCTTGCGAGTATAGATGAAATACAAAACGCGACGGCGGTGTGTCCGGAGGGTAAGGAATAGAAGGAGTCCTTAAAGCTAAAGGGACGAAACTCCGTCGGACCAAGATTGTTGTATGGACGTGCACGACCAACGATAGCTTTCATGATGGTAACACTGAGACCTCCTACCACCAATGACTCAAAAACTAATCGTCCGCTGGTACGCAATTCGTCATTTCCCGAAATCAAT
>JBGAUL010000025.1:0-63339 GCA_044228685.1 Chlorobiota bacterium | reverse complement strand
AATTCCTCCGCTGCAAATAAGTGCAGCAGCGCCGGTACCATAAAAATTAGGAATATGGACTATATTGTCCTGTTCTGTTGTGTGATCAAAGTCTTTAAAAGTAGAACGCATTTTTTCGTCAATCCCTAACTCCATACACGCTGTTTCAACGACTAAAGCAGCGCCGATCGTGAGCAGAGTAGTATTAGTTGATTGACAAGGCAGAGAAACGAGTCGAGTTCCAACTCCACTAAGTTCCTTTGCTGCATAAGAGATATCTCGAAAAAGAACAAAGCTTGAATCCGTGGCGGCATGTAAACTGACGCCACTAGGGAACAAAAGGAGCAGGTTGAGGAGTATAGAAGTGCAGACAAGTCGAGCACTGCACCACCGGCAGGAGTTGCCGATTAGAGACCTCAGGGTCGTAAGACTTTCAGTAATTTTGTAGTCTGTATCTGACATTGCTTGTGTTTTGTAAAACTAAGGTATAATTCGATGAAACATCGTGTTCTTTTTGCCATTCTTCTATGCTCGCTTAGCTTAAACCTCATTGCCCAGGAAGATGAAGCTGCGAAGCGCATTGCCGTTGGTCTCCAGGGCGGTATGGTTCGTCCGGCAAACGAATCTGCATGGTCGGGCCATCAAAGCATCAGC
Organism: Chlorobiota bacterium; assembly: GCA_044228685.1. Lineage (GTDB taxonomy): Bacteria > Bacteroidota > Ignavibacteria > Kapaibacteriales > NICIL-2 > JBBATK01. The sequence goes on along the minus strand of JBGAUL010000025.1, from coordinate 62,706 downwards.
GAAACTTTTGGTGTGTTTGCTCTTTTCCGTAACGGAATTGGCGCCGGTCTCAGTCCTGAGTTAAATATTGCGTACACAAAGAACAAGTCTGACGACACCGTCAGCTTTTCTCACTACGAAACCAATGCTATCACTGCTGACGTTCGTCTGCGCTGGTATCCATTGGCACAAGACTCAAAGTTCTCTCCCTATATCTCGGCCGGCATTGGTTTGATTATGCCGACGAACAAGACGCCAACGGTTGTTGCTGATCCTACGTACAAGAAGGACAATGCAGCTCTTTCATTCCCGATTACAGCTGGTCTTACACATAACGTTAGCGACAACCTCGCACTCGATTTGAATCTCGGTTGGTTGTTGACAACCACTGATGATATCAATCCGGCTCACGACGATACAAAAGACGGTTGGTTCATGGCTAAGCTTGGCATCATGTACAGCTTTGGTCCAATTGAACAAGATTCAGACGGTGACGGACTTTCCGATAAACTCGAACGTCAAATCGGTACTGACCCATTCCGCGCTGATACAGACGGTGACGGTTTGAACGACGGCGACGAGTATCTCAAGTACAAGACCGATCCGTTGAATGCAGATACTGATGACGGTGGTGTAAGCGACGGCGACGAAGTGCTGAAGTACAACACCAACCCACTCGATGTAGCTGATGATATCGCGTCAATCCAAGTTGGTGAGACAATCCAAATCCGTAACATCGAGTTCGCAATCGACAAGTCAGACATTTCTCCGAAGTCAGAGCGTATTCTCACGAAGATCGTTGAGATCATGACCAAGAATCCTGACATGACACTTGAAATCGCAGGTCACACCGACAACACCGGTGATCACGATCACAACATGCAATTGTCAAACGACCGCGCTGCCTCAGTTAAAGCATGGTTGGTTGCAAAGGGCATCGCTGATTCACGTTTGACAACTAAGGGTTATGGTCCGGACAAACCAATTAAGTCCAACGATACAACCGAAGGCAAGCGTCGTAATCGTCGCGTTGAATTCCGCCGCACCAACTAAGGTCGCGAAACGAATGATGTGACAGAGTTATCTGTCGCACTAAAATTCAAAACGCCGTTCCGAAATCCGGAACGGCGTTTTTTTATTCATCAAATTTGAAATCGAATAGCTCTCTTCTTCTTAGAGCTCAATCATCTCACGTGGTGCTGAGGTCAGCATGACCGGGCCCTTGGCTGACACATGAACATCATCTTCCAAGCGCATTCCGAACTTGCCCGGAAGGTAGATGCCCGGCTCGATGGTGATAACGCAGTCTTGAGGAATCAAGCCTTTAGTATTCATACCGCTGACGCGAGGTTCTTCATGCACTTCAATGCCGAGACCATGACCAAGCGAGTGCTTGAAATAGTCACCAAATCCTGCAGCTCCAATTACTGAGCGAGCAATATCATCCAATAGACTTGCCTTGACGCCAGGCTTAATTGCTTCGATAGAGCGCTTGTGAGCTTCTGTCACTGCCGCAAAGGCTTTCTTCGCTTCGCTTGGTGCTTTACCGAGCGAGAATGTTCGGGTCATGTCTGAATTGAACCCGCGATAAATGCAGCCGAAGTCCAACGTCACAACATCACCTTTCTTGAGCTTTCTTTGTCCTGCTCTTCCGTGCACAAACGCGCCGTGTTCGCCGCCTACGAGAATGATACCGAAAGCGTCGCCTTCTGATCCGAGTTTACGACCTTGATAGGCGATCTCCGCAGCGACTTCAATCTCACGCATTCCCGGCTTGACAAATCCTAAGACGAAATCATAAACCTTAGCCGCCATATCCGCTGCCACCTTGATGTTGGCAATTTCGGCAGCGCTCTTGACGATGGTGGTTTCGCGTGCAAGTCCGGGAGCTGCTTTAAGCTTTACACCTTTGAGCAGTCTTTTGATGGTGCTTAAGCTATCAACGCTCACTACGTCCGATTCAAAGCCGACCGTTTGTCCGGCGCGCAGAATATTCTTTGCAGCCACATGCTTCCAAACGCCTCGCTCGATGTGCGTCTTCAGTCCGTCGATTGCAAAGAGCTCCGTCGCGATTTGTTCTGTGTAACGATCATCCGTATAAAAATGCACTTGCTTTTGTGCCACGATAACAACCGCATTTGATCCGCTGAAGTTCGTGAGATAGCGAATGGTTGGAAGATGATGTATGATGTATGCGCTCAATCCTTGCTTCTTCATTGAAGCACGAATGCGAGCTAAACGATCCATTGAGACTTGATGAAACTGTGCCATAGGAGTACTGTTAGTGATTAAGAATTCGTTTGTAGACGTTTGTCAGCGCCCTTGAGTTGCGCAAGAAGCCACTCTTTGTACGGGCAGTGAATATCTGTCATTGCGATTGACACTATCTCGGGAACTTCGTAACTGTGCAGTGAGCGAATCACTTGCTCGCACTGCGAGAACAATGTCAACGACGTTTTGATAAGCATGAGCGATTCTTGACTATCGCTTATCTCATCCTTCCAGCGGTAGATTGATCGCACTGTCGGAATAATTGTACAGCATGCAGCAAGCGACGATTCAACCAGGGCACGTCCAATTCGTTCAGCTTCTTCGTTTGAAGCGCAGCTGCAGAGAATGATTCCGGCCTTTTCTTCTTCGTTTGACATCGTGATTGCTATTCAACGCTATGTATTTTTGCATCAGACTTCGCCAACAACCGCTATCATTCGAAGCAGATGATTGAACTCGTCATATTTTATTTGCACGTCATTGCTGCTGCTTATGCATTTACCAAGAGCTGGCAACAAAGCGGACTGAAATCCGGACTTCTGTCAGTTGCACTGATAGGACTGGTATTTGTCATTGGTTGGTCTATGACTGCGGCTTTGGCAAATCTCGTCCTACCGAATACTTGGCGTCGCGAGTGGTTTACCAGCGACACCCTCGCCTTGATCATGTTGGCAATTCCCGAGTATGTCTTTTTCCGAATTTTCTTTCTCAAGACTAACGATGTTGCTGAAACGCAGCCTCATCCATCAGAAAGCTAAACGGTATGTCGACCAGTACTACCGAAGCCACCGCTACCACGATCGGTTGAACCAAGCTCGTTTACTTCCGTCCATTGTACCTGCTCGCAACGTGCAACAACTAGTTGAGCAATGCGCTCACCTCGATGTAGTGTGCAGGCTTCTGAACCTGCATTGGCAAGAATTACCTTGATTTCACCGCGATAGTCGCTGTCGATGGTACCTGGAGCATTCAAACAAAACACACCGTGCTTGGCAGCCAAGCCACTGCGCGAGCGAACCTGACATTCATAACCTTCCGGGACAGCAATCGCCAAGTTCGTTGGCACCATTATTATAGCTCCGGGTTGAAGTACAAGATCTTCGTCAATAGCGGCATGAACATCCATACCTGCTGCACCTTTGGTGGCATACACTGGTAAGGGTAAGTCATGAAAGCGTCCGTTCAAACGTTGAATTTCGATAGACAGTGAGCTCATGTGTTTTATTCTGCGTGTGTAGGTGATTGATTTGGCAAGGGCTCATCGTCACAACCGCGACACTCATGCTCCTCGCTAAAATGCTGCGACTCTAATTGCAAAGTTGAGTGATGAAGTCCGTAACGATCATGCAATGTGCTTTGAACACTAGCCAGCACATCATCGTGCGCGGCATCTTGTTCAACCACAATGTGTGCGCTTACTGCATGCGTCTGTGCACCGATCTGCCACACGTGTACGTCATGAACGCTCAACACGCCTCCATGCGCTGAAATAGTCGAGCGTATTTCTTCAAGATTCAAATGCTCCGGTGTTGATTCCATGAGAATGATAACAGCTCGCTTAATCAACATGACCGCACTTCGGGCGATGAGAACAGTGATGATCAAGGAGATGATTGGATCGAGCATGTCCCAACCGGTGAAGTAGATGAGCAGAGCTCCAATTACCACGCCCACCGACGACAAGAGATCGGTCAAGACGTGCAGATATGCACTTTTCGTTGTGAGGTGTTCTGAGCCGTGAAGGAAGTACAACGACACCGCATTCGCAATGCTACCGATGATCGCCACGACAAGCATCTCCGTGGACATCACGTGCTGCGGAAAACGGAATCGCTCAATGACTTCGTAAAAGATGAAGCCACATACCAAAAGCAAGATCGTTCCGTTGAGTAGTGCTGCAAGAATTTCTACCCTGCGCCAGCCATAGCTGAAACGATCAGCTTGACTACGGCGCAGCGCCAATCGCAAGCCAATGAAGGCGATGAAGAGCGAGGCTAAATCGATGAGCATGTGTCCGGAATCGGACAACAACGCAAGTGAATGCGAAATGAATGAACCAACGAGCTGCACTACAAAGATGAAACCCGTGCTCACCATTGCTATAATCAAAGACCGAGAATCTTGCTTAAGCGAATGATGGTGGTCGTGCAGTCCGTGATCATGATGTGCATGATCATGATGCGTATGATCAGAACCGTTGTGCGAATGATTGTGTTGGTGACCCATTAGAAGCGATACAGTAGACCACCGGTAAAGAGGTTGAACTTGCTAATCGAGTAATCTGCAAACACTGCCACAGGACCAAATTCACGATACAAACCAATGGTCCATTTGAAGGTCTGATCTGTAAAGTGCGATTTGCTTTCTTGAATAACATTGTCTCCGGGATAGCCTCTTGAAGGATCCGGTGGCTTGACATACTTCACGCCTTCACTAGTGGTATCAACTTCAAGTAGTCCGAGAGATATCTGTAGCTCCTGCGGCAGACGGTATGAATAGGTTGAATTGATACTCACACTTGCATAATCCAAACCGCTGAACACCTCACAAACACCTTTGATTTCTTTGCTGATATGCAGGTTCACATCAAAGAAGTTTGCGGTTGCTTTCAATTGAGCCTGCGTTACGCCAACAGTATTCGTCAAGTCTGTTCCTTGGTAACCTACTTGTATAGCGCAATGGAAAAGAGGATCGTTAAAGTACTGTGACAGCGAATGCTTGATCGCAATTCCATAGAACGAGAACTTACCAATTGATGTATCCCAGCGAACAGGTGGAATGTATCGCAAGAGCATCTCTGTTCCATGCCACGAACCGAGTTCTAATTGTGGGACGGCTGCAAAGACAGTGTTAATGTTCTGGCCAGGGGGAAGCGTTAGATATCCGGGCAAACCTGCCACAGCGTTCACAATTCTTGATTTTGACGCCGAGTCCATCGCATTATAAAGAGTCGCGAACTCGGGATCGGTGCCGAGGATCTTGATCAAGCTATCGGGTTTAATATCAACTGTTGTCTTCAGGCTTCCAAAAATGGTTGCGGCACGTTTCGGTATGACAACGGCGCCAGATTCTAGTCCTTTCTGGAAGAGACGCTTCACTACTGTTACTGCGAGTCCTACAGTGTCGACCACTTCAAACTTGCCGGTTGAGCTATTAAATCGCACATACTTCAAACCAGCCGTTAAAAGATTTTGTTTCTCTGTTGGCAGCTCGGGTGAATACTCGCGCTGATCATCACGTACGAATCCAACCATGCCTTGAATGCTAAAACGGAAGTAGGGTTTATCGACCTTTGTCGGCACATAGGCTTGTTGGTAAAAGCGTGAGTTTGATACGGCATTTACCGTCGTGATCATTGGCTGCATGTATGGAATACTGTTCGCATCGAACATATCCTTTTCAAGGTAGCGGGTAATGATGACGGAATTGGTGTCGTATTTCTTTCCTTCAACTGCCCAGCTGTCAACACTCACAAGGAGTAGTGCAGCGATAACAAGTATCACACGTTTCATTAGCGAAGCAGTTTTCTGCGAATGATGAAGTAAAAAGGAAGAGCTACTATGAGCGCCATGATGAACTTACTGAGTTCCCAAGCGAAGGTAAAAACTGAGCTCAGAACCCAGAAGAAGGCAGCAATGAAGAAATGACCGATAAAAAGTGCCAGGACTATGGCAACCACCATTTTCATGTGTATCTCCTACGATGTTGGACAAATATACCATTCTGCATAGCCTGCACCGCGACCAGATGGCACTTCGTGCTTGCTACTCGATAGTCAATCGCGATATTGCTTGAAATGTCGAGAAAAACAATGCGTTTGATTCGTTGTAGTCTGCTTTTTGCCCTGCTTTTCAGCGTTGTACTGAAATCACAGAACACAGACATTAGCTCAGAACGATTGAGTGAGGATTATCGTTTTCTACGAATGCTGGACGGCACTGTACCAGTCGGTAGCTACGCGATCAGTCCGGTCACACTTCGTGGTCTCATGTCCAGTCCAAGTCAAAGCGATGGCGGCATGCTCAGCTCCATGCGAATCACAATTCGATCCTTGTACGCTCCCCTGCTTGAAGTCAGTGCTCGAGATACGAGTGCTTGGTTTGAATCTCCCGAAGGACGTTTTCACGTTCTGGATTATAGGGATTCAGTTGTTCACCTGCAATGCGACGCCGGCGGCATGCTACGCGGGGGTGTATTCAACAGCAGTGGCAATTCAAAGTCTTTCGTGTTGGGCAATCTTAGTGGACGGGCAATGGGATCCATGGGATCTTCTCTAAGCTTTGGACTATACCTATCCAATGGCGCTCTGCTCCATGGCGATCAGTCATACGTCAAACTCACCGATCCCGTCCTTTCACGCACCCTGAAGTTCACTGAATTAGAACAGAAGTTCTTCGACCGATACATTGGCTACGTTCAGTATGAATCTGAGCATTTTCGAGCGCGCTTTGGCAGAGATCAATTCTCATGGGGATACTCACCTATCGACAACCTGGTACACTCACGATTCGCGCCACTCAGTGATGGATTGTTTCTGGATGTTCCATATGGCAGGTTTAGATTTTCATCTGTGCACGTCGGCGTGGATGGCAATGATGTGAAAGGCAATCCCATACTCGGCAAGTTCATTGCATCACATAGACTGCAGTATGATCCTTCGTCGTGGATGAGTTTTGGTATTAATGACATGGTGGTGTACAACGGACGTGGTCTCGATTTCGCCTACTTCAATCCTCTCGCATTCTACGTTTCAACCGGACTCGGAACGCGCAACCGCAGTGAGTCTGATAATTCGTTGCTCGGTTTTGATCTGGCGGCACGACCGTGGCATCGTGGCATCGTCTACGCTGCGTTACTCTTGGATGATTTTTCATTTGATTCCATGACTGACACCTCGGCTGATGGAAACAACAACAAGTACGCGTTCCAGCTTGGTGCGAGTCAATGGATTGATGTACTTTCAAAGCCACTGGTTGTGAGTGCAGAATACGTTCGTGTCTCTGCATTCTGCTACTCCCATCGTCAAATCAACAACTCTTGGACCCATGCCGGAGCACCGCTTGGATACGACATTCAGCCCAATAGTGATCGCTGGGTAGTTCAAGTCAAGACCTGGTTATTGCCAAGAACTTGGGTTCAAGTTGATTTTGATTACACTCGTTGGGGTGAGAATTATCTCGATTCAACGGGACATATCAAGACTGCTGTATACCTAACTCTTGCAGGCGACACCTTGCAGATGCCTGTTGGAAATGTTGGTGCTGACATGAGTCGAGGCGACGGCGATTTCATGCCCTTCCCCTTCAACGTCGGTAATCACTTTCTTCGTGGTAACATCAGTTACACGAAACGCGTACAGTTCCAGCTGGGATGTGAAATCATTCCTAACGTCAATCTTGAAGTCCGCACACAGTACACTAATCGAAGCGGAGGCAATGCACCCATTGATCAATGGTGGTTCTCGACTGAACTTCGAGTGGGCTATTAGGTTTTACGATTGTCATTCGTTTATAAACTGAGCAAGGAGCTAAGAATGGTTATAGCGGTAGCCGGACCTTATTCTTCAGCAGATCCAATTCAACGTCAAAAGAATCTTGAGAATCTCAACGTAGCGGCTGCGAAGCTTGTTGAACTCGGTCACACACCGGTGATTGGCGTCAACGCAGCTCTTCCTGTTATCGAACGCTGTCATTTTAAGACTGAGGCAGATCGCTACTCAACAATCATGGACATTTCGATGGCAGCAATCGCATCTTGTGAGGCAATTCTTTATCTCGCAGAAAGTCCAGGTGCAAAACGCGAGCGCGACTTTCTTGTTGAACGCGGCGCTACGCTCTACACTTCTCTTGAACAAATTCCACAGGCTTGAGCTGTAGCTCTTAGCGGAGCGCTTTAATCGGCTGTACGGGTCGAGTTAAATCTAAGTGGCAGTTTTATCAATCAATCTGCAATGCTGAACCATCGCACTTCGGCAGATGGAGCTTGAGTTGCTTAGCCAGAGTTGGAGCAATGTCCTCGGGTCCCACCCCATCCACAACGCGCTTCTGATGAAGTCCGGCACCAAAGAACATGAGTGGCACATAGCGATCGTACTCATATGGAGTGCCGTGTGTCGTTGTCTTTGAGCCAATAAGCCAACCACGTTTGGGGAAGAACACGATGTCACCGGAGCGAGGCGCATACACGCTTCGACGAATGAGATTGAAGGTAGCAGTGTCCATATCTGAGGGACAATTTCCTGCGAGTATAGACGCAGTTGTGAGCGCAATTCCAATACCTCTTGTCGCGCGCAAGACTTTACACAATGTATCACATGAGGCCTGGAAGGTACCGGCGATAGGAGTTACAACCGCGCTGTCGAGAAAGAGAAATGGTGGTAGAAAATGCTTTACAAAACCCGGCGAAGCACTTGGTTGTGCATCTGATTCAATAGCAACCGGTGCAAAGCGCAAGAAAGGTTGCATGAGATTTTCTTTGATTTCTTTTTGTGAAATTCGACCGTAGCCAGCCATTCCATTCACTGCTAAATTCTCCGGTACTTCAGCTACGCCATGATCAGCAGTGATAATTAGCTCGTAATTCTCACGACCGACTTCATCGTCGAGGAAATCAATGAAAGCTTCGAGACTACGATCGCAGCTGATGATGATCTCTTTCATCTCGCGACTATTAGGACCAAACACGTGACCGATCTCGTCGGTTGTTGAAATCCCAACACAGAGCACATCAGTAACACCGCGCTTGCCCAGCTTTTCTTTTTGAACACATGTCTTTACAGCATCCATGGTCCAGTTAATAGCAAAAGGAGTTGCTATAAATCCTTCCCAGAAATCCTTCGAACCGTAATTCGGAATGGTATGCGGAAAGGACTTAGCGCCGCCCGGGAACTTTCCTTCCCACGGCACATCATCGTTCATGCTTATACGTTCACTCTCAGTAATCGGTGGCGTGAGTGTGCTTGGATCTTTCATCGGCTCGCTCTTGAGTCGTGCTTCGAGCTCGCGCGGGTCAATCATCTTTGGCTTCGGAACAATAGGATTCCACGTTTCGCCGGCAAAGCGACTGAGATCGTGCGACTGATTGAAGGCATCGAGCCACGTCGGTTTTGCGTACGCTGCTGAGGTTGCAAAACCGGCGGAAGATGGTTCCAACCACAGTGCATAGTCAGCTTTTTGACCTGTCATGAGAATCGCCGGACGATCTTTAATCGAGATACCAATAACTTTCGAACTTGGACTTGATGCTTTGAGAAGATCACCTATGGTCGGTGTCAGAAGATTTCTGGCTGATAAAACCTCGCCGGTGTCTTGTGTCGCGTAAATCTGCTGTCCTTTGCTCCTATCAATAAACTCATTGCCGACGATGCCGCTCTTGTATGGATCGGTACCGGTAAGCATTACTGAGTGACCGGGTGCGGTCATGTTAACCGCATGACGATACATGCAACTGTCAAAGACTACCCCTTCGCTCATGACACGTTTGAATCCCTTTTCACTGAGGTTCTCGCGGAACATAGACAGTCGGTCGCCGCGCAACTGATCATAGGACATGAGTACAATCAAATGCGGCTTATCAGCAGCCTGAACAATGCTGCTGAACATAGCAATGACAATTAAACAGTAAAGAAGTCGCATAGGGTCTCCAGGGTGAACTAAGGAAGGCAAAAATACATGAATCAATTTCATGACAACCGAGTCGAGCCTTACTTTAGCAGGTCTTAACGAGAATTGACACTAATCAGGCTGCTTCCGTCACTATGAAAGCTCAGATTATCACCTGATAAAGCCATTTGCAGGCTCTGCTCACCAATCTTGATCAGGGTTCCGGCTGCAATTGTCCGCTCTACAACGATACAGCCGCCATGACCGTTTAAGCTATCTTCTTGGAAGCTTTCGTAGTGTTTTCGTGCGATTTCTGCGGCTTCTTTCTTCTGCTCGAGCTCGCGCTCAATTCGTAACATGGTCGCTGTGCATTGTGAAGCATTCTCTTCGTGCTCTCGTGCTTTGCGGTGCACCACGGCAACTTCGTGCTTTATCGCATAATCACGTTCGGTCATGATCATCCGCTGGTGAAGCACGGCTGCTTTTCTACGCCGCAGAAACAAATCGCCTAGTGAGAGCTCAGTGCTTGATTCTTCGGATTCGCACACTTTGCCAATGTTGAGACTTTCAAATGCAGCGAGTACGCTCGCATAGCAGCAGGCTTGAAGACCAAGGATTGATCCGGCTGCTTGCAGAATGGAGGAGCGGACTTCGCGTCCAATTAGTACACTTTCTTCGCTGAAGACGTCGCAATGGCGCACAATGTGCGTTGAGACGTTTCCACGGGCGTAAATAGAGCTATTGGCGCAGAGGCTGTCGCTGCGAAAGTGTCCCAGGCAAACAATCGTCGAGCTACGTATTTCGCCATGCACTGTCAGGTTACCGGAAACAGAAAGGACTGCATTGACGAGATCCCCGTGACACGTCACATTACCGACCAACTCAGAGCTGCGATTGATAAGCTCTTCAGCACGTACCGAGCGACTCAGTTCCTCCATCGGTTCGCTGAAGACCTGCTCGACCGCTTCTTGTGTTTGCCCGCTAATCTCTCTAACTACAATCTCGGGTGATGGCATAGCTGTGAATCCAATGTCGTTTTGAGAGTTTGCTTTTTGATTCAATTCAGGTTGCAACGTCGAAGGTGTCTTCGATTATCCACGATGAACCCTTATAGCTCTATTTCATTATCGGCCACAGAGTAAGGTAATTGATAGAGATGGTCGATAACTCAAGTGTATTTTAGGACTCACTCTTACGCGACCTTTCATGACAACACCGACAAAAGGAATTATTCTAGCCGGAGGCAGTGGTACACGTCTGTATCCAATGACCGCTGTTTTTTCAAAGCAATTGCAACCTGTCTACGACAAGCCAATGATATACTATCCGCTGGCTACGCTTATGCTGGCAGGGATACGTGAAATTCTCATCATCAGTACGCCTGTAGACACACCCAACATCGAGCGATTGCTCGGCGACGGTCGTAAATGGGGCATTTCGATTCAGTACATCGTTCAACCGGCTCCAAAAGGAATTGCTGAAGCCTTCACTTATGGCGCTGAATTCATTGGCGATGGTCAGGTTTGTTTGATTCTCGGCGATAACCTGTTCTACGGAAAGCTCGACTTCCTTCGCAGAGCACTTGACAACAACAAGGGCGGGACAATCTTCGCCTACTCAGTTACAGATCCTGAGCGTTACGGCGTTGTGGAGTTAGGCGAGAATGACAAGATCCTCTCTATCGAAGAAAAGCCCAAGAACCCAAAATCGCACTACGCCATCCCTGGACTATACGTCTTCTCAAACGAAGTCATCGAAATCGCGCGCAATCTTAAGCCTGGTCCGCGTGGCGAACTTGAGATCACAGATGTGCAATCCAAATACCTCGAAAATTCAAATCTCAGAGTTGAAAGAATGGGTCGAGGTATTGCTTGGCTAGACACTGGCACACCGGAAAGTCTCTTGGAGGCATCACAGTTCATCCATGCTATTGAGAAGCGTCAGGGTATGAAGATTGCCTGCGTTGAAGAGATTGCTCTTCACGAAGGATATATCACGAAAGACGAATACATGGCAGTGGTTGATCAATTGCCTAAGAGCTCGTACAAGGAGTACTGTCTTCGTGTATTGAGGGACTAATTGTCGAATTCTAGGGCTCGTAGATGTCCGGTTATCTATTGACTTCCTAACGAATCATCACGACTTATTTTGAGGCTTCAGGGCATCCTGGAGCTTTTTCTTTTCTTCCTTGCGCTTTTTAGCCTCTTTTTCCGCGCGCAGCTTGTTGTAGTCGATAGATTCCCGCAGACGGAAAGTGGTATCGATAACACCGCGCTTGAGCAGAGTGTCCTCTGCTGTTAGGTACCTCTTTCTATTGGGCACAGCACCGCGAACATCCTTTGGAATTTGAGACATAGGGATGAGTGCTTCCTCGACAGCCATGGGTTGAGAAGGTAGGCTAATGTGTAGCTCTTTCGAAGAGTGCAGATCCCACCAAGGACCGCCTCGCTTACGACGATAATCAAACATATCAAGAATGATAACCGGAGTTCCGCTAAAAGGAACAAATTGGTGCTTCTCGTCAATTTTCGCCGTTTTTACCCACTTATACAGCCACTTCGCATCGTCAAGAAACTGACGAATACATGAGTGCGAAACCGGGCGTCCCGGCATTTCGAACTGATGGAAGGCATTTCCTGCATACTGATGAAAATTGACGGTGAATGGAAGAATCCATTCGTCGTTTAGAGACGATATCCGCTTCTCTTGTTTCCAAACAACTCCATAGCGTCCAGGAAAGGTCGGCTTACCTTTAGACCCCGTATTACACGCTACAAAGCGCACCAGGTCACCAAAAGCATAGCAGGCATATGCCTGATAGGTATTGCTAATGAGAATGAGCTTAGGGATGGATACGGCCGAATCATAGAACTGCGGAAAAACTGAGTAGGCTCGAAGATCCTTTTCTATACGGGAGGGAATGATCAACGTATCGCCGACGCGCATAAATCGAAGTTCCTTTCTGTTGACCACCGCTAGAACTTTTGAGCTATCCTCTGAAACTCCGACCTTGAATTTGCGCTTCAGGGAATCCAGCATACGATTAGAAGACACATAAACGCGTTCATAGGCTATTGAATCAAAGCGACTCAGCGCCTTCTGTTTGCGAATCACATTGAGAGAATCAACGACATGCACAGAGTCTTGAGTCTTCTTCTTCGCTTCTGCCAACTTTTCACTCTTCACTCTCTCTTCGCGTTCGAACGCACTTTCTTCGTGCTTGCAACTCTGGACCACAAGTCCGAGAAACAAGAGCAAGCATGCAATAGGTACGAGAAAGCGATTCTTCATCGTTGTTGATATTCTCTCTTAGTGTCGTAGTTGAACAAAAATAAAAGGGCGGAGCCACATTTAAGCAGCTCCGCCCTTGATTTACCGCATTATTAGCGGTGAACTTTTAGTCCACCTTTGTAATGCGAGCCGTCATGCGTTGACCATTAGCCATTACTACTTCAACGTAGTAGATACCGCTTGGCAATGTTGACAAGTCGAGTGAACGAACGTTGTCACCGAATACCAAGTTGCTGAGGTTAAGAGTCATGACTTCCGATCCGATGAGGTTCTTCACGCTCAATGTTGCTGCAGGTGAATCCTGCTCAAGATTGATCTTAACGGTCAGGTTACCGGTTGTCGGGTTCGGATAGAGTGCGAATTGTTGCGATACAAATGTCTGATCCGGAGCGTCGAGCAACTTGTCGATGTTCACTGGATCTGAGATGTTTGAACAGCCGTTAACATCCTTGATGGTTACGCGATAGTTACCGATTCCTGTTGGGAATGCATCGTAAACTGAAGCGTTTGCACCATTAATGTCGTTGCCGTCTTTGCTCCATTGGAATGAAACATAGCCCTTATTTGCAGTATCAACAGCCATGACGTTTCCGGTACGACCTACACCTGGTTTTTGAGGTGTTGGGAATACTGTTACTGTCTTTGGAGCTGATTGACCGCTACAATCGTTGGTGTCCTTAACAGCTACAGAGTAGTTACCGCCAACCTTGACGACGATACTTTGTGTTGTTGCGCCACCTGGTGACCATGTGTAAGCCTTGTAGCCTGGACCTGCATCGAGTGTTACGCTGTCACCTTGACAGAAGGACAAGTTGCCCTTTGTGACGGTGATAGACGGAGCTGGATTCGGGTTAACCTTAACTACAGTTGGCTTTGATTCATCTTCACACAGACCGGCGTTCTTCACCTTGAGTGTGTAGCTACCACTTGTACGAACTTGAAGTGTTCTGCCATTACCTACAACGTTAGCACCGTTCTTCCATTCGTAGGATACGAATCCTGCACCACCATCAAGGATCACATTACCACCTTCACAGAACGTTGTCGTACCTGATGCGGTGATAGTTGCGGTCGGTTTCGGTGATACTGTTACGATGATATCGTCTGACAGAATCTTACATGAGTTGCTATAGGTGATCTCAACATTGTAGACACCTGATGTTGTTACGTTGATGAATGACGTTGTTGCGCCAGTGTTCCAACGATAAGCCAGAGGTGTACCACCGGTTGCAACTGCAGTCAGCGTGCGGCTTTCGCCTTGGCAGAATGATGTTGTACCGTTGACATTAACTGTTGGCTTCTTGAAGCTTGTAACACTAACTGAGATGGTTGATGATGTGTTTTGACATCCGTTACCATCGACAACTGTCACGCTGTACGGTCCTGCTTGACGAACGGTGATACGCGGTGTTGTTTCACCGGTGTTCCATGTGTATGAAACGAAGCCGTCTGTTGCTGCAAGAGTTACTGATTGACCTTCACACAAGCTTGTTGTACCGCTTGGTGTGATTGTCACGATTGGCAATGCATTGACCGGGATCGTGCGTGTAGCAGATGCCGAGCAGTTTGTTGCTGTGATCGTTTCAGTTACTGTCAATGAACCATTACCTGCTGAGGTCCAGTTCACGTTAACCGTATTGGTGTTGTTCGGGCCTACGATTGTACCACCAACAACATTTGACCAGAGGTATGTACGACCTGCTGTAAGTGCTGTTGAGTAGGTCTGTGTTGAATTGATACAGACCGGAGGTGCCGGAGGACCTTGGATGCTTGGTGTTGGCAATGGATTGATTGTGATTGGCAATGTACGTGTTGCAGAACATGAACCGAGTGATGCCGGTGTTGTTTCTGTTACTTGTACGCTACCTGTACCAGCTGCACCCCATGTCACTGAGATGATGCTTGTACCTTGACCATTGACGATTGTACCACCTGTTACTACCCAAGCGTATGTGTTATTGATAACGTTTGGCGTTGAGTAGATCGTTGTTGACAGAGCACATACTGAAGGTGGGTTAACACCACCAGTTTGGTTTGTAAGGTCTGGTGTTGGCAATGGACGAATGGTGATGTTTGAAATAACATCGGTATAACATCCGACTGTACCTACACGCTCGCGAACTGCGATACTGCCTGCACCTGCTGCACCCCACTGAACACTTACTGTATTGTTTGTTGAAGCACCAACGATGGTACCGCCAACTACTGTCCAGTTATATGTGTTTCCGTTGTTGAAGGTTGTAGCATATGTGTGTGTTGAACCTGCGCAAACACCATTAACATTCAAGCCACCTGTTGAGCTGGTGATAACCGGCGTTGGGTTTGGATTGAGTGTAACTGTGTATGTCGTTTCAGCAAAACACTGAGCACCACCGATACCACCGTTGTTGGTTCCGTCGGTTGCTGTCTCACGGACGCGAATGATACAGTTAACTGGAACATTTGTATTTCCATTAACCGTGATTTGGAATACTGACAAGTTGTTCGGGCCATTTGTAATGGTTACCGGACCGCTTGTTGGAGCATCGATAGACCAGAGGTATGAACGATTTGGAAGAACTGTTGCAATCGTGTATGTACCTTGGTTTGTACCATTTGTTGTTCCTTGGCAAAGAACCGTTGGGCCAGTGATAACTGGTTTCGGTGTAACGTCAACATTTACGTTCTGACGAACCGTTGTTGAACATCCTGTTGCATTGAATGTTTGTGATACTTGAACGAAGCCACCGGTGTTATCCGCTGTAACATCATTCCATGTAACGACAACACTGTTTGCATTAGCAGCGCCTACGATAACACCTGTACCTACTGTCCATTGGAATGTGCTGTTAGCATCACCCGTTGTTGCATAGGTAGCTGTGCTACGACCGCAGACGTCTGTTGGAGCCGGAGCAATAACTGGTTTTGGAAGCGGATTAACAACCACAACGAATGTATCCGTCATTGGGCAAGCCTTCACTGATGGTGATTGCAAGCTGTTTGTGTACGGAATCGTTTCAGTAACGCGAACAACCATTGTAACAGGAGCGTTTGTTGGGTTGAAGAATTCAACCTGAACTTGATTACCGCTACCGGTAATACGTGCACCTGGTGTAGCTGTTGATGGGTTAGCTGTCAAGATTGATACGTTGTTAACATCACGCACATCCCAAGCATATGAGCTTGCTGGTGGGTTGATGTTTTGGTTGAGACCCGGTGTTGTGTATGTGTACGGTGTGTACATCTGAGCATTGGTGCTGTTAGCAGCATACTGCCAGTTTGTACAGACTACGCGATTACCTGTAATAGCCGGTTTCGGATTCCAGTTAACCTGAACGTTTACGTCTGTTTGACCCGTACAGTTTGGAGTTGCGTTTGTTGTTTCTTGAACACGGAGTACACGTGTGATCGAAGCACTTGTTGTTGGTTCATTCCATTGAACTGTTACGCTTGTAACGTTCACGCCTTGTGATGAGGAGATGAATGTACCACCACCGTTTGGCAATGACCAAACGAATGTGCTTTGGTTGTTAACCGGATTGGTAACTGTGTATGTTTCTGTGTTGTTGATCGATACGCCATCATATGTAGCAAGGTAACCGCAAGTGTTTGTGTTGCCAGCTACGATCGGCGTTGGAGCCGGGTTAACTGTAACAGTAACTGATGCTGTACCAACGCAACCGTTTTGTGATGTTTCTGTAACTGTCACAACGCGTGTTGCTGCTGTTGTACCTGGGCTGTTCCAGCGGACTGTAACTGTGTTACCAGTTAAACTACCACCGGTTACAACGAATGTACCAGCTGGGATTGTCCATTGATAGATATCGTTAGCTACGAATGGTGTGCTATACGTAATGTCTTGGTTCGGGCAAACTGCTGTTTGACCTGAGATAGACGGAGCCGGGTTCGGAGCAATTGTGATTGCGCGTGTTGTTGAACCTTGGCATGTAACGCCACCAGTTGTTGTTGCTGTCAATGTGATTGAACCGTTACCCGGTGTTGTTGGCCATGTAACCGTATAAGAATTACCACTTGGGGTTGAAGCACTGGTTGCGCCAGTGTTTGCCCATGCGTAGGTAAAGCTTGAAGATGGGTTAAGGACATTGTATGTCACTGTCGAGCCAGCACAAGCGGTTGTACCCGGAGGTGTTGCGATCGACGGTGTTGGGTTTGGTGTGACTGTGACGGCAACGTTATTGTTAGATGCCGTGTTTGTACAACCTGTACCTGAGTTGGTAGCTGTGAGCGAAATAGTACCATTGGTTGTACCCCATGTTACTGTGATCGTCTCTGTACCTTGACCTGTAAAGCTGTTTGCACCAGTTACGTTCCAAGCATAAGCAAGACCCGTCTGTGTCGGTGTAGCTGTGTAGCTGACAACAGAGTTCTGACAGACTTGTGTAGGACCTGTAATTGTAACAGATGGAAGTGGGTTAACCGTAACATTGAATGTTGAAGTACCGGTACATGTGTTGCCACTGTTGCCTGGCGTTTCAACTACTTGAACTGTAGCTACTACTGGTGTTGAACCTGTATTTACCCAATTCACGTTGATTGATGTAACGTTTGTACCACTTACTGGAGCAAAACTCATACCTGGAGGCAGGTTGCTGATTGTCCATGAGTAGTTACGACCTGACACAACGAATGGTGTTGAGTAGGTACCTGTTTGACCGCTACAACGAGCTGCGTCACCTGTGATCGAAGGATTAGCCTTCGGATTTACAGTAACGTTAGCTGATGTAGATCCTGTACAACCACCATTGGTAACCGTGAGGTTAACAGCTGAGTTATAAGGAACATCTGGTGTTGCGTTAGCCCATGTAACCACGATAGAGTTGGTACCCTGACCTGAGTTCAGAGTTCCGCCGCTACCAACGGTCCAGTTATAACCAGTACCTGATGCTGTCGTTGAGTATGTAACTGTGCTTTGACCGCAAACCGGTGAGGTTGACGGGTTAGCTGTAATTGTTGGTGTTGGAGCTGTTGTAACATTAACTGTCAAGATGTTCTCTTGAGCGCAGCCATTCGAGTTGGTTTCGACAACGCGAATTTGAGCTGTGCCGGTTGATGTCCAGCTACCTGTTGTTGAGTACGTATTTGACGGTGTGAATGAGCCAGTACCGCTAACGATGTTCCAAGAATAGGTTGAACCATTGTTGTTTGTCGTTTGATAGGTAACTGTACCATTCTGACATGGTGTTGTAGGACCTGTAACTGCAGGTGCTGGGTTAGCAACAACAGTAAGTGTCACACTGTTGGCCATTGCAGCCGTTGTACAAGAAGGTGTTGCATTGCTGATAGCACGTACTGTCCATGTAATGCTGCCTGCTGACAGATTAGAGAACGACGGGCTAAAGCTGATTGCTCCACCATTACCTGTTGCTGTACGAACTACGTTGTTAGCTGAGTTCAAGAGTTGGTAGGTGTAACCATTTTCTGAGCTAGCCAAGCCAACTGTTGCTGTTGTTGAGTTGCCGCTAAGACCACCGCCAGCACAAACTGTTGTTGGGCTGAGTGTGACTGTTTGAGCAACTGGCAATGGATTAACAGTTACTCCAAGTGAAGCATTACCAGTACAGTTGTTAACGTCTGTTTCGATAACGGATACTGTACCGGAGTTTGCACCCCAGTTCACTGTAACCTGATTGCCGCTTTGAGCACCAAGTGCATTACCTGCACCTGTCACTGCATATTGATATGTACTACCTGCGAGTGCCGGAGTAACTGTGTATGTAGCTGATGAATTAGCACATACTGATGTTGAACCGGTAACTGTAGGTGTAGGTGGGTTGGTTGCAACTACTGTTGCTGTACCAGCCATCGTGTTTGTACAACCTGCGCCTGTAGCTGAAATAGTATAGCCATAGGTGCCTGCAGTTGTGATCGAGTTGTTGAATTGAATTGGTCCACCTGTACCTGTCACTGTTGGTGTTTGGTTAACTCCATTGCGAATGAGAGTGTAAACAAATCCTGCTTGTGAGTTTGACAGTGTGATTTGTGCGGTACCTGGAACGCATACACCTGGTGTTGTTGTACCTACGTTGTATGCAACTGGCAATGCTGTAACTGTCACGGTTGAAGTGTTTGAGTTACTACATGTACCTGCTGTTTCAGTTACTGTAACTGTACCTGTACCGGCATTTGCACCCCATTGAACTGTAATGGAGCTTGAACCTTGACCACCGGTGATTTGACCACCTGCACCGTTAACAACCCAGCTGTATGTGTTACCACCATTGTTGGTTGTTGAATACGTAACTGTGGACGAAGCACAAACTGTTTGTGTTGGACCCGGTGTTACGCTTGGAGCCGGTGTTGCATTAGCTGTAAGTGTATAGGTAGCTGTTTGTGAACAGAGAGTGTTCGGATTTGTTTCGACCACTTGGACTGTACGCGCGCCAGCTGCACCTGTAAACGTGATGCTAACTGTATTTGTATTTGTTGGTGGATTAACTGTACCTGAACCACTTGAGATGGTCCAAGCAAAGTTGTTTCCTGTTGAAGGAGTTGAGAATGTAACAGCTTGACCAATACATGCTGTCGACGGACCACTGATGGTCGGTGATGGCAATGGATTAACTGTTACTGTCAAACTACCGTTCATGTTAACCACTGTATTGTTACATGGAGCAGCGTTTGCGACTGCTGTCATTGTGAATACGTGGTTGCCAACTGTTGATACTGCAGATGCCGGGATGGTAATGTTCAATGCTGAACCTGTACCAGCTGCTGTTGTGATTGTTTGTGAGCCCTTCAATACTGTGTAGGTAACGCCTGCAGCAGATCCTGAGAGACCGATGCTGGTACCTTGACCAAGACAGATAGCACCAACTGTTGGTGTTACGTTGAATACAGATGGAGCGGCTGTTACCGTCACTCCAAGTGTTCCTGTACTGTTACAATTCGTAGAGGTGTTTGTCACAACAACGCTAACTGTACCCGTAACTGACGGTGTAACAGTAATTGCATTAGTACCTTGACCATTGGTTACGTTCCAACCTGCTGGTACTGTCCAGTTATATGTCTGTGAACCAGCTGCTGTCACCGAGTACACTTGGCTTGTATTTGAACAAACCGTTGTATTACCGGTAATTGAAGAGTTTGGCAGAGCGTTAACAACAACTGTTGCTGTTCCGTTCATGTTCTGTGTACATGATGCGCCGCTTGTAGCAACGATCGTGTAGTTGAATGTACCAACACCACCATAGGTATTGTCGGTGAACTGCAACGGTGAACCATTACCACTTTGTGTTGTAAGAGCGGTTGATCCACGGAACAATTGATAGCTAACACCACTTTGTGAATTCGAGAGATTGATTACAGCATTTGGCAACGTTGATGTAGCGCACAAGCTCGGTGTCGAGGTTGTAACGTTATATACTGTTGGTTGCGGTGATACTGTGATTGTTGATGTTGTTGAACCAACGCAGTTAGCAGAAGAGGTTACGGTTACACTCAATGTTTGTGTGCCGCTACCTGTCCAGGTTACACCTACGCTTGTGCTACCTTGACCAGTCGTGATGTTTCCACCAGCTGAAGCTGACCATGAATATGTAGCACCCGCAACAGTCGGTGTTGTGTAGGTCTGAGCAACGTTTTGACACGGTGTCGTGCTACCACTGATTGTTGGTGTTGGTGTTGTGTTAACAACTACACTAACTGATGTTGGAGCTGAAAGTTGAACACAACCTGCAGCGTTTGTTTCGGTTACGCTAACGGTGCCAGCTGTAGCTGCTCCAGAGTAAGCTACTTGGATGCTTGCTGTGTTTGTTGTACCTGTGATCGAAACACCGGTACCGCTAACTGTCCAAGCATAGCTTGAACCAGCATTGTTTGCTACTGAGTATGTCTGTGTTGTACCAGAGCATACTGTAAGTGGACCGCTGATTGTTGGGTTTGGACGAGCGTTAACTGTAACAACGTCTGATCCGTTCATCATGACTGGTGTCGTACATGGTGCTGAACCTGTAGCACGAACTGTCAAGGTGTGTGTACCTACGTTCAATTGTGTGGTACCTGTACCGGTTGCAACTGTAAAGCTTACAGCTGATGAACCGTTACCTGCAACACTTGCAAGAACGCTTGTACCTTCTAAGAGATCATATGTAACACCTGATTGACCATTGCCACCTGTCAGTGTTACTGTCACGTTTGT
This sequence comes from Chlorobiota bacterium, assembly GCA_044228685.1. Classification (GTDB taxonomy): domain Bacteria; phylum Bacteroidota; class Ignavibacteria; order Kapaibacteriales; family NICIL-2; genus JBBATK01. The sequence continues at coordinate 41,427 of JBGAUL010000025.1, read as the reverse complement.
TCCGCCACCAAAGCAAACTGCTGCTGCTGTTGGGCTAACTGTGAGTACTGTTGGTGATGCACCAACTGTTACAGAAAGTGGAGTAGCATTTGCACCGCAACCTGTTGCTGTATTTGTTTCAAGAACGTTTACAGCAAATGTGCCTGCGCTATTGCCCCATGTAACATTGATTGTATTCGAACCTTGACCACTGTTGATTGTACCACCAGTTACTGTCCAAGCCCATGTACGATTTGGATTTGTAGCTGTTGTGTAGTTAAAGGTAGAACCAACGCAAACTGATGTTGTACCAGAAATGCTTGGTGTTGGGATTGCGTTTACTGTTACTGAAGCTGTACCGTTCATTGTAGCAGTACAATTGGTTGTTGTATTTGTAGCAACAACTGTGTAGTTAAACGTACCAACAGCGTTTGGTGCCGGTGTCAGCGTCCATTGCAGACCTGCGCCATTACCTGCTTGTGTTGTTACGTTGCCGCCATTTTGAACGAGTGTATAGTTAACACCGGTTTGTGAACCGCTCAAGATGATAACAGCTTGAGTTGTGTTTGTGCTTGCACCACCGTTAACGCAGACATTTGGTGTCGTTGTTGAAACGTTGTATGCAGTTGGAGCTGGGTTAACTGTAACGTTGAATGAGTTTGAGTAGCTACAAGCGCCGTTTGTTTCTGTGATTTGAACATTACCGGTTCCGGCTGTTGTCCAGTTAACAGAGATCGTAGCGTCGTTAGCATTGTTTGAAGTTACTGTGTAGTTACCACCTGTTACTGTATAGGTGCGGGTTGAACCTGAAACAAGTGTTGTGAATGTATACGATTGAGCCGCACCATTTTGACAAGCTGCTGACGGTGTCGGCAGTGTTGGCAATGGACGAGTCGAAACAGCCACATTGTAGTCTGTCGCAGTTGTCGAACAACCGGTATTTGGATCAGCTTCAACAACTCTAACTGATCTGTTGACTGCTGTACCTGACCAGTTTACCGTAACGGAGTTAACACCTGTACCAGAGGTTGGTGTCAACGCTGTAGCACCACCCAATGGGAAGCTCCATGTATAGGTGTTCGAAGCATTCAAAGGTGTCGTATATGTATACGAGATTTGAGGAGCTGCGCCACCACCGCATGCTGTCGATGGACCGCTGATGCTTGGAGTAGGTGCACTTGATACTACGATGTTTTGATTAACAAGTGTAGAACATTGTGTTGAATTCAGAGTAACCAATACTGAAAGTGTATTTGTTCCAGCTGCATTCCATGTTGTTGTGTAATTCTGATTGGTAGCTCCTGCAATCGGGGTTGAATTAAGCAACCACTGATAGCTTACACCACTTGGTGTTGGATTAGCTGTATATGTATAAGAAACACCAACACAAGCTGCACCGACAACGCCTGTTCCACCACGAGTAATTGTTGCGGTTGGAGCAGCAGCGACGTTAACTGAATATGTTGATGATGTTGTTGAACATGATGTAGCAACAACTGTTTCTTGTACTGTCAATGTGTAGCTTGTTTGTGATCCGGTATTAATTACAACGCTAGATGTGTTTTGACCGCTAGCGATTGTAGCTGCTGTACCTGCACCACCACCTGGGGTAAGTGTCCATACATAAGCGCTTGCCGGAGCATTGTTTTGTGTGCTATATGTTGCTGTTTGATTAGCACATACGCCTGTTGGACCGCTGATAGAAGGTGTTGGGTTTGGATTAACAACAACGTCCATTGATGTACGAGCCGTACAACCTTGAGCTGAAACTTGGATACAACGAAGTGTATATGTCGTGTTAGCTGGACCGTTCCAACTTACTGGAACACTGACACCGGTGTTACCCGATGGGAATGTGCCACCTGAAGCTGGAGCGATATCCCATGTATAGGTATCACCAGCGACGTTAGGACTTACATTATACGTTGTTGTTGTTCCCTGACATACTGATGCAGCACCCGACATAACTGGTGCCGGAACTGGATAGATGAATGTGTTCAAAGAAGAGCTTGTAACGCAACCGCTTGTTGTTGTGACCTGAGCGGTAAGAGTAGCATTACCTGTACCGTACCATTGGATTCTTACTGTATCATGTGCATTTGGAACTGTACCACTTGCAGAAGTAGAGTATGAATAAATAGCACCTGAACCAGCTGTGATATTCCAAACAACACTTTGGATTGTGTAGTTGCTTGGGCTGATTGGCACGTAGTAAGCAACAATGTGACCATTCTCATTGTTGAATACGCAAGGTCCACCTGGTGTCAACGCTGCTTGTGCAATAGTTGGATCCGGAAGTGGGCGAATGTAAACTGTTTGCGTATCTGCTTGTGTACAACCTGTAATGACGTCTGTTTCGACAACTACCACGCGAGGTGTTAACAATGCTGGTGAATTAAATGTACCCCATGTAACAATGAACTGCTCGCCAGCTGTACCAGCTGTACTGGTTGTGGTTCCCGCCGGAGGACTAACGATTGACCATGTATAGGTGCGGTTAGCCGTATATGTTGTTTGATACGTAGCAACTTGACCAGCACACAAGCCTGGTGTTGGTGTGAACGACAATGTAGCATTGGCATCACCTGCAACTACATCTGGAGCTGGGATTGGATTAACTACAACTGTTTGAGCGACTGCTGCACCTGAACTTGGGCAACCATCACCTGTAAGTGTTGCAGTAATGTGCCACTCGATGTTTGATGAAGCGAGATTGGTACCGAATGTAACTGTTGCGACATCATTTGTCATACCCGCGGTACCGCTATTGCCAAGACTGATTGTATAGTCTGTACCATTGGTGTATGTCGTGCCACCACCCGCATTCGTCAATGCCCATGCAAATGTTGCGCCTGGACTTGATGGATAAGCACCAGTATTTGTTACACGATATGTGTATGAAGCTGCACCTGGAACTGCAGGCAATTTGACTTCATTTGGTGCATTCACCTTGTTTGGACAAACCGGTGTTGGGTTGTTACCAAGAGCTGGCGAATTCGGTGTAAGAATAACATTTGGAAGTGAATTGTATACTGTGATTGAAGGCGAAACGACGCCGATTCTACCGCAGTTTGTTGTTGTGTTAAGAACAGCAAGCGTAACTGTGAAGTTTTGGCTAGCAAAATTCAAAGGATTTGTTGGAACAATGTTGCCAGATGGCACCGTGACTGATCCAGCGCCTGAACCGTTAAGAGCAACGGTAGCAATCGGCATTGATGTCGGTGTGTAAGTGGTAACATTTGTTGCACTACCTGTTGTCAAAGCATAAACCTGTACGCTTCCGTTTGCCGGTCCGTTGCTAACGTTAAGTGTAGCGTTGGTGTTTTCGCAAACAAAGGATGTTGACCAAGAAAGCGTAGGAGCGTTTGGAATCGGATTAACGTTAACAGTAAGAGTATTCATGTTACTGTTACATGAACTAGCAAATGGGCCAACGCCAGTGGCAGGAGCTTGATTGTTCTGTTGTTGAACAGCAATCGTTCTATTGCCGGTTGTAGTCGTCCATTGGAGAGTAATTGTCTTACTGTTCAAACCTGAACCACCACCAATAAGATTGAACGTACCACTTGGTGTCCATGTATAATAGTCATCGTTTCCTGGATCAACTGCAGCAACACTATAAGTGTATGTCTGACCGTAACCGTTTGCGTTGTCAAAAATACAAGCTGTTGTTGACTGTGCTGTTACAGTAGGAGCTGATGTGGATGGAACAAGTGTCGCACCACCTGGTACACTTGTGTTGGATTCAACACCAGTAGTAACGTTAACAACATCAGGAAGCTGAGTTACAGTAACTGCAGATGAACCGCTAAATGAGCTTGTGCTACATGTTACTGGTGAAGCACCGTTTGTAAGTGAGAACGAACTGAGAGTAACTGTTCCTTGAGCATCATATGCGCTTGCAACAGACGCGCTTGGAACATTGACAGTAACTACGAATGTATTATTCGTAAAGTTTCCTGAGATTGTTGAGGTTCCACTACCTGTTAAGCCGCTCACGTTTGTTGTGGTATTTGTGAAAGTACAACCACTCAATGAACCTGCTTGACCTAAGGTCATTGAAAACGTACCTGAAGTAACGCTTGCAGGTGTAATTGCAAATGAATAGGTAAATGTTGTGCCTTCGCAGGTAGCCGTAACTGAACGTGTTACAGCGACTGTTGGTTGAGGATAAACAGCTGTTTGATATGCAACATTACGTGTACAACCGACAACGCTAACACCATTTGCATCAGTTTCTGTCAACTGGAAGTTGGCATAAGCTGGGTTTGATGTAGGCTGTGCGGTGATACCTGTCACTGTTAATGAACTAGTAGCGGCACCTGAAAGCGTAAAGTTTCCAGCACCGAGAGTTCCATCCGCAGTTACACCGCCTGGTGTTGTCCATACGCTCGTGACTGACCATGAATAGGTCGGTGTAAAGGTACCAACATTAGTAAAGCCGTCTCCTGTGCCAGTAAAGGAAGGAATTGACGGTGCAGTTGGGGCGTTGTGAATTGTAACTGATGAAGCAAGCAATACGTTAATTGCTGTTGAAATACTTGAAGAGACTTGCGTTACAGCAATTGTTCCAGTACCAGCGTACGGGTCGCCAGTTGGGCTTGATTCGCGGTAAGCAAGGTTAGTATTGGTTTGGCACACAGCATTTGGATTGTTAGCTGTAGGATTTGTGCCAGTTGAACCGCTTGCAGGAGTTTCATTTGATACACCGAATGCAACACTTTCAATCGGATTGATGAAAAGTATTGCTGTGTATTCATTTGAACAACCATTTGCGTTGGTTTCGCGAACTCTCAAAACAAGAGTATCACGTCCACTGGTATTGTTAGCCGGAGCAAATGTTGAGTTGTAGTTCGGTGTAAATGACACTGTATTTGAATTCAAAGCACTAACACCGCTAAGGGTTGTAGGATTTGAAGCAGTTGATGTCAATGTACGTGACGAACCAGGAACTCTTGAAATAGCCCAGCTATAAGAATTACCAGCATTGTTGGTTACGCTAAATGAAGCAGCGGATCCATAGCAAACATAGAAGTTGCGATTAGAGCCAGCAGCATCGTTGGTAGCAGAACCATAAGCTGTAGGAGCTGTTTCTTGAATTCGGTTTGCAACAGGCTGAGGAGCAACGGTGATTGTAAAGGAAGCACCATTTTCAAAACAGTTTGTTGCTGTTGACGCCGACACAAACAATACCATGTTTGTCGCTGCAACAACTGTACCTCCATTAACTGAGGTTGCTGCCGCTGCCAAAGTTGCCGGTGTAACTGCAAAAACCATTGTGCCGTCACCATCTGCTGTCAATGTTGACAAAACTTGGTGATCAGCTGCGGTTCCAGGATCAGTTCCTGTTGGAATCGTATATGCAGTGCTTGCAAGGTATACCTTATATGTTACACCTTGAACTGCATTTGAGAAGCGAACTGAGAATGTACCGCGAGAATCTGAAATGGCAGTTGCTGCAGAACTCGTGCTACCACTGTGGATAACACTACCTGTACCTGTAGAAGATGCATTCAAGTTCACGCAAGCTGTCGAAGCAGCCCATGAACTTCCATTGTCAGTAGATAATTGCGGAGTATTCGGGATGATCAGGTCACAGACCTTTACGACGAAACCGTCATTAAAGCCCGGAGCTGCATTGGTTGTTTGTGTACCACTCGCAGCAAGTGTTGGTGTAGCATCACCTGTTGTCTGACCAACGATTACTGTATTACGTTGATTGTCAGTTGCAAGACCCAAAGTACCGTCATTTCCGGTACCGCCAAACAAACCTGTCAATTCAACTGTAGTACCTGCGCTACCCATACGTGCGTAAACAGCATCGTATCCGCCAGCATTTGCTTGGTAAGGAGCTGCAAGATTGAAGTTATAAGTACCTGTAAACGATCCTGTACCGGAAACTGTTGTACCACCGACCAAGATCTTAGATCCTGTACCTGGAACTGTATTTCCAGCTGTTCCTGTTACATTATTATCGTCAACATTTACTCTGTTCCTGTTACATTATTATCGTCAACATTTACTGAGGTCAGGTAATCGTCACCTGAACTACCCCAATATGTACCCCAAGAACGAAGAAGTGTTGTACCGGAAAGTGTCAGTGCTGCAACAAATCCGTCATTTACAGCATTGCTGTTTGTCGGATTGTTCAAAACTGTAGAGAACGAACCATTGCTAGCCATGATAAATGACGTGTTCGAACTGTTTGTTTGACCGGCAACAATTACTCTGTTATTAGTAGCATCATTTGCGACGCTGTAGATGTAATCTTGTCCTGTTGAACCGTAGTACGAAGCTGCCGTTCTACCACCTGAACTTGTGATACGAGCAACAAAACCGTCAACATTACCGTTCAAAGTTTGTGTTCCAGATCCATTATTATTAAGAGCGTTGCTCCATGAACCTGTAGTAGCAATTGCCTGACCAGCCGCCGGACAACTGGTGTAACCACCCACCCAAACTTCACCGGTGGAATTTGTGTAAGCTACAGAGTTACAAATCGTCTGTGAAGCATTACCATAATAGGTCAACCATGTCGTGCTTGAAACTGCTGTACCGCCTCCAATACGAGCGATAATACCCGAATATGAAGCGCCACCAATGTTTTGCTGGAATACACCAGCCGTACCCAATCCTGAAGAACCGGAATAACCTACGACTGTAAGATTTGAAGAATTATCGATAGTAACACCCAAGAGGTAATCATCAAGTGTACCGCCGATGAAACGACCGGCAATACGTGATCCACTTGAATTGAATGTTGTGATATAACCTTCAACGTCAGCATTAGCGGCATTTGTATAGCTAACGAATGCACCTGAAGTAGTCTGACCTACAACGTAAGCGTTTCCTGAAGCATCTGAAGTAACACCATAAGCACGGTCGTCACCTGAGCCACCATAATATGTAGAGTAAACGCGTGTACCACCATATTGATATGCGGCTACGAATGCATCAAATGCACCACCACCGTATGTTCCCTGATTTGCGGAAACAAGCGGAAGGTTACCAGCTGTAAAACCGCACAAATAGATGTATGGCGTTGAACCTGATGGAGCGAAGGAGCGCTGAACTGCAACAGCGGTTGCTTGATCTTCTAAGCTACCACCGTGTAATGTACCCCAATCACGATTCGGGTCAATAACGAGCGTTTGCGATTTGTCATAAGAAGGAACGTTGAAAGAAACAACGTCTCCATCAACTGAGAAGGTAACCGGTACTTCTACCTTAGCGTCATTACCTGCGACATATGAATAAGGAGCATCTTCGGTCATTGAACCGAGGCTTGTCTTGACTGAGTATCCTCCGTCACTTGACAAGCTAACTTTTGCACCATTGGTGAATCTCATACGGATCTGTGACGGATCGCCACCAGGACGTACGATAAATTCAGCCTTAACACCCTTAGCCTTTGACACCAAAACCATGTCAATATTAGGGTAAACATTTTCATATGTGATCTTACCGAACGAACGAACGCCACTAATACCTTCGTTACCTGAGGAAGCAGTGTAAAAATTACTCAGACCTGCTAACTGGGTAGTTGGAAGGATACGGGCCGATGGGTTCGCACCTACGAACTCCATGTCGGTACGGTTGTATTCGATCGAAGCGCTTTGATCCTTCTTGTTAGGAAGAACACCCGGACGGAAGCTAGATCCATTATACTTCATGAATACATAGCTAATCTTTTCCGGTGCAATGAATAGCTTGGCTCCATTAGTTGAAGCGGTAAACTTAACATTGCTTTGAACGACGCCTTTGTCATCCACAACCTGACCCTTGTTCTCAACAAACTCAAGGCTCCGATTCATTAGACCATTCGCCATTTTGGTGTCCGGCGTGGTCGTTGTCTGCCCCACTTGCGGTGTCAACGGTGCAGAACTGCCCGAGTTTGCAGACTTTGCTGCAAACGAGCTAATACCTAAAAACGCAATTCCTAGCGTCGTTAAGCAAGCCGTCCGCAACAAACTCCGTAAATGCTGATTCATAAAATCCTCCAACAGAGATGTGAAAAATAATAATAGATATTTGGCTCTTGTATTTATACTCATGAAGTAGAGATGAAGTGACTTTATTAACCGAAACAACAAAAGACCATCTTCCATTCCTCTTCTTGTCACGACAAGTGAGTGGAGATGATTTCGAGTTAAGGACTGGTCACAAGACTGTTCATTCTGAAGTCTTCCTGACCCAATCCCCAATTCCGTGTTTGGGGCATTACTCAACAGGCAAAAACACTTTCGTCTGTGAAACTTTTTTTGTTGTACCGTGTGATGAAAATTTTTGTTCCTGAATTGACAGGCAGGATTCAAACCATGGACCCCTTTAAGAATCGGAAAGCTCCAACTTCTCTGTGGTCGAATCTGAACACAATGCGATACTTTTCACCGCTAAAAAAGTGCGATGCAATACCTCTGCTGCTGCACAAAATTTTCAACATTGCTCAGTATAAGTACCGATAAAATCGGTGCCTCTGAGCGAAACAGATGCAATATAACCACCTCTAAATTTCGGACAAAGGATTTTTTTATCATTTTTCATCGTTTGCGCGGAAGTCCTTTGCGACAAGGCACTTCGCTCAATTTTAACACTCGCTTTCCAGCGTCACTATCCTGATACATTACTAGGTTATTTTCGGTCAAAATACTACAAGACACCCAGTACCGTCAATACACAAAAAAAAGGTGATTCTACGTAGATATTTTCAACTACGTCAATTTTCGTACCACCGTTGCCCAAGGACTGACTAATGCAAGAAACTTCGGTGTTTCAGCGTAGTCCAATGGCTATTTTTGTCTATTCAGCTGCTTCCAAAGAGCCCCATTTTCAGGAGAACACCCGTGAAACTCTTATCGACCTTAGCCATTTTTGTACTGTCGACGGTCCTTTGCTTATCAAATATCTTATCGACCGGTTTCACAGAAAGTATAGCTAGTGGAGCTCAAGAGTCCTCAGCAGATTCTCGAAAAGTTGTGTTTTTTGCGAAAAAGGGACACCTGTCACTAGGATTTTGCCGTGACAGAATACTAGTCTTCAAAAGCTCAGATGATTTGTCGGAGTTAAGCCAGATACTCCTGAATGCCAGCAACGAAACAATACTACTATCCGGTGGTGAGGCCGTCGATTCTAGCCTAACTTACAATGAATTGAACCCAAATGGCCTTCAGATCCATACCTTTTCATCGATTATCTACAAGAATCTCAATCCTGGACTGGATCTCAAATGCGAAATGATTGATAACTCTCTTCATTTTTTTGTAATTCAACCTGGAACCATCCCAATTGTTGGCCAACACTCACTGATATTCGAAAATTTCAACTGTTTGCAACAAAGCCCGACAACAGTTGATCTTGTCCAGCCTCATAGCGGTGCATCTTTTCAGTACAGCATTGAACCAGCCTCCTTTCAAACCTGCTCTCTTCTGCCTACTAGCTCCTCGAACGTATTCAAGCTTTTGATTGATAACCTGCAACCTTCCAGACTTCCGGACTCTGCATTTGATGAAAAGACTGTATTGAGCGGCATTCTGAGCTTTTCAAGCTTTCTTGGAGGTGACTCAGATGATTCAGTGGTTTGTGCAAGTCCTTCCAGCTCCGGATTGCTGGTCTGCGGATCCACCAAAAGCACCTCGTTCCCAACTAGCTCAGGCGTGTCACAGACCACTAAGAATGCCGGCACAGACGCGTTTGTTTGCTTGTTTGATAGCTCCGGACATAAGCTCTGGTCAACATACCTCGGTGCTTCAGGCGATGACATCGCTCTTGGTTGTGCGTCAAATCTATCAAAAGCTTACGTGGTCGGCCGCACCTCGAGCACCGCTGGTTTTTCTACTAGCGGCTCCGTTCAATCACAATATGCCGGTGGACCAAGCGACGGATTTGTGTGCAGCTTGGACTTGAAGACTGGACAGAAAACGTCACTCAGCTACCTTGGCGGGACTGATGCCGACGAGTTACACGGTGTATCGTGCTCAAGTAATGGAGATTGCGCGGTTGTTGGATCGACAACAAGTACCGACATGACAATGACCGGTCACCAGAAGCAATTGAATGGTAACCAAGAGGCATTTGTTGTGGTCTTGAACCCCGAATTGACTGCAAAACGATGGTCCAGCTACTACGGCGGACGAGGTGATGAACAGGGTCAAGCTCTGGGCTCGCTCTCCGATGGCTCCGTAATCATGGCTGGCAACACTACAAGCCCCAACTCCGGTCAGTATATCGCTGCTAATACTTCGGAGGGTCTGTCAATGCCCGGTGGACTGCAAACAACTGGCTTCATTGTAAGATTCGACTCCCAAGGCAACCGTGTTTGGGGTCGTTACCTGGGCGGAGATTCGTTTGACACCATCAATTGTATGCAAGTAGTTCGTGACAATATCTACGTTGCCGGAAGTACCAACAGCCGCATGTCCGGATTCTATCCCAATAACGGCGTTTCATCGGGTAGCTTTCAGAGTATTTATGGAGGTGGCGCTCAGGATGGTTTCGTGACTAAACTCACTTCAAACGGCCAGCGCGTATGGGGCTCCTTCATCGGAGGCTCCGGCGACGATCGCTGCCTAGGTATCTCAGTGACACCAACCGATAATGTGATCGTGTGCGGCTCTACCAATAGCGCCGACTTTCCTCTGGTTCAAAGCGAGCAAAAGAGCATTCGCGGACTGGACGATGCATTTGTGACCTACTTTCTAAAAGATGGCTCCACGGTACCTGCATCGGTAATACTTGGAGGCAGCAATGTGGATTACGCTGCCGGAAATATGATCTGTGAAGACGCCAGCATACTCTTTGCAGGATCAACCTACAGCTCAGATTTCCCAACGGCAAATCCAACACAGAGCTCCAAGTCCGGCGGAAGTGACGTCTTTGTAACAAAGACAATCCCCTTATATGTGGTTGGAGTCGACAAGCAACAGGAGTTGGTTAACAACGTCGTAATCAACCCCCAACCTGCAACTGAGTTCATTCGTATAAATTCTTTGGATGGTGCACAAATACAAGCTGTAACGATCCGAAGTCTTGAAGGTAAAATTGTCTACTTGAATAATAATTCCGAAACCGATCAATCGATGCGAATAAACATCCAAGCTTTTGCATCCGGAACATATATCGCAGAAGTAAGTACTTCACATGGCTTCTATCATTACAGCTTCTTGATCCTTCACTAAACAGTTCCACTTTCACTATTATTTTATTTTGATTGATTTTATCGCAAAATCACGACAGTAGTTTCAATCCGTTCTTTGCAATCGTTAAATAATATTGCCACGTGATACACTCCATTTGGAACATCACCGATCTGGATACTCAGCATATTATTGTGATAATTCCATGAATAATTGGTCGGCTGAATATCTAAGCCCATCATGCCTGTAACTTGTATCCCAGCAAGTCCTATCGCATCCCCTGGCAGATTAATATTCACTTCATTCAAAGCCGGGTTAGGATATGACACCACGGCCCTCGGGCGATTGTCTTCCACTGCATCACTCACCCGCATCCTAAAGCTACACGTATCACTCGACGGACCCTGCAATACCTCACCTTCGTATATCACAAACCAATAATACTTCGATGCGTCTTGCTTGAGTGCCAACACTAGAGAAGTGTCTCTAAATGAAAGTGTGCTGTCAAGCAGAAGTAAAGCGGAATTATTAAATGAAGGATCCTTCGAGATTTTAATATGATACCATAACGCAGTCGTAGACGACCAACGAAACGTCACTGGTGAACTTAGGTCATTTGTATCACAACTCGGACTCAATAAACGTACTGCCGCCGGCGTTTCAGTTATCTGAAATTTCCATGTGCCGGACCAAGCACTTGAATCGCTCGACGAGATCGCTCGCACTTTCCAGTAGTACTGCTTGTTGTAATCCACAGTGATTTGCAAACTGGTAGCAGATAGTGTTGTGTCAATAATTGAATTAATCTGATCAAGACTAACCTGGCATCTGTACGCCGTTGCTTGCGAAACTGCTGCCCAGTGCAACACAATGCGTTTGTCTGAACTGTTCGTGCTCGATGCATCCAATGGGCTTACTAAAACAGGAATCCCGACTACGCTCTTTTGAACAGCACTCGTCTTCATACCGTTTCCGAAACTGGATACCCAGACTTCGTCCTTTTGATACGGATTGAAGAATACACGCTCAGGCTGACGGAATCTATACGATGAAACACTCTGCGCTTGAGGATTCGCTGCTCGGATGTCGCTGAAATACCAAAGTCCGTCCGTCTCAGTTGTCATATAAGCCACTCCCTGGTTAAGCGGATCAAATGAAAGCGACGTGACCCGATCGAGGTTGTTGATCTTCGCCCAGGTCTGACCGCGATTCGTCGTTCTATAGAGTCCGCCCTTGCCGTTTGGCGCTCCGCCCCAGCCGCTAAATACACAGACATACCAGGTATTCTGCGAGGCATCATTGGGATCAAAAACAACATCCTTCGTCCAGTATTGCATTCCGGGATCACTCTTATCAGTCCACGCACTTCCGTTCCACAGGTACACTCCGGAACTTGCCGTGAATTTGCCGGAACCATCACGACGTCCCGACCAAGTACTTAAAAGACTTCCATCGTTCAAGACATGGAGATTGAATGGATGTCCTTCAGTACGCGGAGGCGCAGTTAACTTGGTCCAAACAGAGGCCGCTCCTTGACTGATATCATTACAGACATATACACCACCCTGACTTGAGTGGATGACACTTGCATACATCCTCTTGTCGTTGGTTGGATCTATAGCAAGCCAAATAACAGGATGCGCAAAGTCATGGAGCACCTTCCAGTCGGCACCGTTGTTTGCGCTAAATAGTACTTTTCCTTTTCCATTATCAATACGCGAATCTTGTAAGTATGTACTTTGATACATATCGTGCACGGTGGACGTAGCACCGTACACCACTCCACTCGTCGCATGTTTAATTACTCGATAAAGAGAATTATCACTATGTCCGGTATAATTAAATCCCCACGTCTTTCCAGCGTCTGTCGAACGCACTCCTTGAATATCTGAAAAACATCCGTACATGTTCGTTGAATCCAACCACACTACTTGCCAGCAAGTAGTATTCTCGAGTCCAACTGATTTGTACGACTTGCCTTTCGGTGTTGCTGAACCTTCGGCGTTTTGACTAGTTGGATCAACATATGACTGCACCCAATGCGCACCACCATCAGTTGTTATGTGCACAAAACCGAAGTCAGTTATTGCTGCTTCGTTTCCGTTAGAAGGATTCGTGTTAAAACCAAGTGCGAGCTCACCGTAAGTCCATTGCCGATCACCGCCGGATCCACTCCAGCCGGTTGTAATATTCGTGTTGTTGCTAGTCTTAAATGTCTGAACCCAAGTCTGTCCTTCGTTTGTAGAGGTGTACACGACAAGAGTAGAGTTTGCGCCTGCTCCTGCGGCGTAACACAAGGAAGACGACCGAGTGCTGACAAAATATATTTGGTCATCAGGCGCGATACCACTTACCTTTTTCTGCCAGGCAGGACTTGTGACACTCGCATCAGTCACAAACACTCCATCAAATGCCGGACGATCCAAGGCTGTCAACCCTCCGTAGACGTCTCCCTTTGCACAAACAGAAGCGTACAGCATTTCATGACCCATTGAGGTCGATTGAATATTACCGGAGAATGATAACAAAGATTGCTTAGTACTATCCAAGCCAGCTATCGTCATCTTAGAGCAAGTCACAGTATTAGAACTTTTTGTCAGCAATAATATTCCGGAATTAATTCCAATAAATACCCGATTAATTCCCGCTGATACACCCGCGATATGTATACCTGCACCATCACTGGTAGTATATATTTTCTTCCATGTTGTACAACCATCAGCAGAGCAGTAAAGATTGCTATAGTCGCTGACAAGCACGCAGTCATATAATGGATCGACATACAAGTAAAACGCTTCGTTGCCTACAGGTGAGTTTGAGATTACTGTCCAAGTTTTGCCACCGTCAGTTGACTTTGTAGCACGGTACGAATCTGACCCACCAAGACTTGTTGCATCAATAGTGTATTGCGTACTTCCATCGCGTGTATGTTGAATGAGACCGCGGTTGTTGAAGACCTGGATTTGATGGAAGTCGGCTTGCGACCAACTACGACCATAGTCAGTAGTGTGAAAGAGCTGACTCATGTCGCACGCAACAGTCAGTTCTCCAGACGAGTTCGGTTTAAAACTGGGAAGAAATAACGCTCCACCACCTCCCGGACCTCGTGATTCCCATTGCTGAGGTTGTGCAACAAGAGATATTGCGATCAAACAAAGTGCTACCAGACATGCGAGCTTTTTCATGGCTATAGTTGATCAAATGGGGAAATGATGCCGTCAAAATAGACTTTCGTTGTCCAATAACACTGCTCATTGAAGCTGATTGTTCTTGCCGCACCACAAATCCGTCAAGAGCCGTCTATCGCCTTCTGACCACGTCCTATATTTGTGCAGCATTTTTCATACCTCAATTGTCATTCTATGAATCGAGTGGAGTATTTGGAACAATTACGACGTGAAGCACTTCTTGGAGGCGGCGAGAAACGTATTGCAGATCAGCACAAGAAAGGCAAACTCACAGCACGCGAACGCATCGACTATTTGCTCGATGAGGGATCTTTTGAGGAAATGGACATGTTTGTAAGACATCGCTCCACCAAGTTTGGTCTCGAGAAACAACGTCCTTTGGGCGATGGCGTCGTCACGGGCACCGGCCGAATCCACGGTCGCACCGTCTGCATCTTCTCCCAAGACTTCACCATTTTCGGTGGATCTCTTAGCGAAGCATACGCTGAAAAGATCTGCAAAGTGATGGATCTGGCAATGAAGATCGGCGCGCCTGTTATCGGACTAAACGATTCCGGCGGAGCTCGCATTCAAGAAGGCGTTGTCTCGCTTGGCGGATATGCTGACATCTTCCTCAGAAACACTTTAGCAAGCGGCGTCATTCCGCAAATCTCCGTCGTGCTGGGTCCGTGCGCAGGCGGTGCGGTGTACTCTCCTGCAATTACCGATTTCATTTTCATGACGCGTGGTAGTTCCTACATGTTTGTCACCGGACCAAACGTCGTTAAAACAGTCACGCACGAAGAGGTAAGCTTTGAGGAGCTGGGAGGCGCAGAAACACACGCTTCTAAGTCAGGTGTAGCGCACTTTGCTTGCGAAAACGAACTTGATACACTGCAACAAGTTCGCAAGCTCATGACTTTTCTTCCCTCGTCGAATCAAAGTCCTGTACAGAAAATCCCAACCGTCGACACCGCCGATCGCGACTGTCCACGACTCGACAGTATCATCCCTGCGCAATCCAACACTCCGTACGACATGAAAGATGTCATACGCGAAGTCGTTGATGAAGGTGATTTCTTCGAAGTTCATGCCGACTATGCAACGAACATCGTTGTTGGCTTTGCTACACTCGATGGCACCCCCATCGGAGTTGTTGCCAACCAACCGAATTCACTAGCTGGAGTATTGGATATCAATTCATCAATCAAAGGCGCACGCTTCGTTCGCTTCTGCGATGCATTCAACATCCCGCTTGTAGTGTTCGAAGATGTTCCAGGATTCTTGCCGGGCACAGACCAAGAATGGCGCGGCATCATTCGTCATGGCGCAAAGTTGCTTTATGCATTCTGTGAAGCTACGGTTCCTAAGATGACGGTTATCACTCGCAAAGCTTACGGTGGCGCTTACGACGTTATGAACTCCAAGCACATTCGCGGCGACTACAACGTTGCTTGGACCAGTGCGGAAATCGCCGTCATGGGAGCGAAAGGCGCTGTTGAAATTCTCTTTAGAAAAGAAATCAGCGAAGCAAGTGATCCGGCTGAACGTCAGAGAGAGTTGGAAGCAGAATACAACGAAAAATTCGCGAACCCATATGAAGCTGCAGAACGCGGCTATGTGGATGATGTGATCCATCCTCGCGAGACACGTCGACATCTCATTCGCATGCTTCGAACACTGGCTACAAAGAAGGATTCAAACCCGTGGAAGAAACACGGAAACATTCCATTGTAATTCTGACGTGAATCAAGTTCGGTACTTAACCTAGCTTAGTGTTGTATCAATGGAAGCACGCGACTTAGCGTCCGTCGGCTTGTGTGAATTCGGCAGTATAGCATCTCGCTACCATGTCCTTGCAGATCTACTCTAAACGTTGAGTTAGAACTTGATTCTTCTTTACTCGAGCGATAGACTAACTCGCCGGCGGTATTGATAACATCGATTGAGAGAATTGTCTCCGTCGGATCTTCCATCGCGATGTTGATCTTATCGCTTGTAGGCACGGGCCATAGCTTTAATCCATCGACATTTGTTTCTTCAACAGTACTAAGTTGAGATCCAACCCCGCTAAATTCAAGTCGGAGGGTGTCACAATCGAGAACGAGCTGTGCGTAGGCATGCAGAACGCCGACTCGTTGAGGTCGCAAGACGAGTGTAAATCCTACTGCTCCATGCGCGACGATACTCTCTCCCAGTGTTGGATAACGAATGCTAAAACTTGCAACATCCGGTCCGGTGAGCTTTAGTCCTTTTACTTGCAGCGCTCTCTCGCCATCATTGTAAATGAAGCTGAGGTACTCTTTCGCAATCGAATCACCAACGTTAGCAGAACCGGCATCGATTAACGCGCGCTCTAGACGAGGTCGACTTTCGAGAATATTAATAGCCGCCGGAGCGTCATCATGAACCGTCAAAGCCGGATGCCACTTGCGCACACTAACATCACTACTGCCTGAGCTATTAAAACTTAGACTATCAACTGCATTGTCTTGACGACCACTAAATGTTGACACGTCATACTTGTAACCAGTTCCATCGCTTATGGTGCCCTTCTGATAATTGTGAGGCATCTTAGCATCAATCAAAGAACCAAGCTTTCCGTTTTTACCGAAACTTGCCGTGAACCAATACACCGTCGACACGGGACCTGAATGCCGAAGTTCGATATAACCGGTAGAGTTCGATGCACCATCGAATCGTATCGAGTTAAGATATCGTCCACTGATGAAAACTGAATCTCCCTCGACGGCAATTGAGTCGACTCGCGCCGTACACGACGCGCCAATCGTAGCCTTTCCGAGAACCGCCCATTGAACATTTCCGTTTTTGTCAAGCTGCATGAGAAACGGGCATTGCACATCTGACGGATTGGGTGAGAGCGTTGTGCCTTGTAATGCGACTGCATTCTTCGATATAGCACCACCAACGAAGTATGAGCCTGAAGGACCGTTTGTAATCGCAGTTGCAGTCTCATCACCTGCCGAACCAAAGGCGCGTAGCCATTTGATATTTCCGTCGTTGTCAAGCTGCATGACGAACATGTCATTAGCACCCTGACTCGTTGCTTGCTGTGTACCTGAACCAATGCTTTGTGAAAACGAACCTGCTATAGCAATGAGGGACTTAGTGTTGTCAACACAAATCGAGGCGCATGAGTCTGCGCCGGCTGCGCCAAAGCGTCTCGTCCAGAGATATCCCGGTGCGATCGATTGCGTCGCATGAACCCTCTGACCAATGCCAGAACGTCCTTTGATCCAACGATAACTACCACCTCGCACACCGCTTTCGATCGATCGCCATTCTTGCAGACTGTCTCCATCAGTCGAAACCCACAAATCCACAGCCGCGGTATCTGCGACGCCTCGCCAACGAATGGGAACGCCGTCGCAGTCAGTGTAGGTCGTCTCTGCCGATGGATCAATGACTTCTAAATTAGGCGCACCACCAAGCAAGGGTACATACAGATCACATGGCGAGCCAATGATGTGCAGCGCAGCACTGTGAAATCCGGGAGATTCTCCTTGACGGTGCCGAACGCGGATGCGTGCAGCATTTCCGGCTCCAACGACTGTGCCCGGAGCAAAGTCTGAGCTTGGCACAACTTCAAACAAACCCGGAGGTTCAATTTGCAGAGCCGATAGTTTGAAAGGCGCATTCATGGCAGAGATGACAATTTCTCTGACTTCTTCACTGTTTGCCTGCGTGTTGTAGAAACAGCGTGCTTTTCCGCGTACGTCAAGCCATGCCTGAGCCTGAGGAGGCGGCATATAGCTGATGCTTGAACTTAAAGGCGAGGCGAATCCTATATATCGAACTTCAACCTGTCGTTCTTTTTGCGCTGAAGAGCACGTTGGTTTAATATCCCAAGTGAACCAGCACTGTCGCAGAGTCTTGGCGAGACCCTGGTAATTAGACAGGCTGTCAATCAATTCGTATGCATCAGTAAAGGACTTCAGCTCACCATTGGTTGCATCGCAAAGGCCCGATAAATCTTGCGTCTTACCTTCAACGATCACAAAGGCATCAATGTGAATATTGTTCTTCAAACAGAGCTGAATAACTGAATCTTTAAAAAACGGAGGTTCAGGGACGCCATCGGTGATAAAGACAATTTGTTTGCGCAGAGCCGATGATTTTGAGAGCGCGGCAATAGCTCCATTGGCAGTATCGAGAAAAGCTGCAGTATAGTTCGTACCACCGGTCGTTGTCAATGCGGCAATACTCTTCATGAGAGTAGTGGTATCATGCGACAAAGGAGCAATGAGATTAGCGTCGGACGAAAAGGTCACACAACCAAAACGAATATTTGGATTTACACTGAACTTCCTCACATAAGCTTGAATTGCTCTCTTCGTGGCGTCAATTCGCGAAATCGTTAGTCCCGCATCCATATACATGGACATTGAACTACTCTTGTCAACGACAAATACGACATCCCCCTCTTGCTCAGCATTTGTGTCCAGGCATTGCAATTGAATTTTAGAGATGAGAACACCGTCCTCTCTCACTTCATAAAATCGTGCATCCGCATCTTCGAGTCGCATATAGCTGCGATCACGCATCTCAATTAATGCACGAACATGAGGATAATTCTGTGCGTCAATCCGAAGAACGTTTATGGATTGTGCTTGTGAATACGACGGTGCAAGAAATAATACACCGGCAACGAGCACAGCCAATGTCATGCTCAAGGAAGAGTTCTTTGCATGCACCATGGTATATGTGAGATAAGTGACGGCGTGCGACCCACCGAGGCAAACATAGTCCCGACACTTTTAATAATTATAAAAAACACAAGAAAAGCATTGGCTAAGTATGATAATTCGAGCCAAAATTCCACGGCTACAATTATTATTTGATCGCTGATGATAATCATGGTCTAACATGACCGAGATCATGCATGCGTTGAATTGATAAGGATAGATTGTCACCGTACAAGAGGACCAACCTTTATGAAAAGCTACAGTTCTTTGCTCTTCGTCAGCGACTTCTCAGCATGCTCTGAAAGTGCTGTTGAAGCAGTAGCATCCTTGGCCAAACTTCTCAACGCAAAACTGCACGTTTTACACTGCGTCGAACCTGTGGATATGTATGCCACTCGTTATGGCACGGAGCAGACATTGTACTTTGAGATGATGAAGGAAATCAGAACCGGCGCAAACACCGACATGCAGAAACTGCATGATGAGTTCAGTCAACTTGGCCTGCAAGTTTCTACCGTCATTCGAGAAGGAAAGGCAGCAGATGAAATTATAGCCTATGCTGCTGAACACAACATCTCGATGATTTGCATTTCGACACATGGCTGGAGTGGACTGAAACACTTTATGCTCGGAAGCACCACAGAGAAAGTACTGCGTCGTGCTCCGTGTCCGGTGTTTGTCATTCGATGTGCTCCGAACAGCTAAGCATTTGTGTTTGCCGGATGAAGATGCTTAAACCGATGCGACTTCAGCTCCTACAAGGCGTTTGAGTGGGGTCATGAAGATGTCTTCACGCACACGTAAGGTAAACAGCGGTCGTGTCGTCGCAGTAAATCCAGGCATCGCTTTCAACTCCCATTGCGAGTAGATTGTTGCGATTATCATACTCGCTTCCATCCACGCAAATCCCTCGCCTATACACATGCGTGAACCACCGCCAAAGGGAAAGAACACGAATCGCGGAAGATTTTCCAGTGCTGGATCGTCCCATCGATCCGGTATGAACTCCAATGGTTTTGAAAAGTACTCTTCCGAGTGATGCATGATCGTTGAGATCGTGCACAACACGGATCCTTTAGGAAAACGATAGCCTTCTATTTCAATGTCGTGCAGTGGCTCTCGAGCAAGAGTCCATGCCGGTGGATACAGCCGCAGTGTTTCTTTGAACAGTTTCTTGCAATATTCCAAGGCAGGAAAATCTTCGGCTTGCGGCAATCTGCCTTGAAGCACACTATCAACTTCAGATCTGAGTTTCGATGCATACTCCGGATGACGGCCTATCTCGTAGACACACCATGATAATGCCGTCGCGGTGGTCTCGTGTCCAGCCATGAACGTCGTGATAACCTCATCACGGATCTGCTTGTTGTCTAACACTGCTCCGCTCTCTTCGTCTCTAGCTCCCATCAGCATGGACAACAAATCGAGGTGCTCGGCACTGTCGACGCGACGTCGTTCGATGATACCGTAGAGAATATCATCCACTTCCTTTGTGAGCTTATAAACTCGTCTCACTGAGGGAATCTGAATTCCCTTCTCAAAGCAAATCAAAGCCCACGGATTCTGGAAGACTTGAGCTGTGTGTTCGAGCAATTCTGAAACGACCTGGGATACACGGTGTATTTGCTGTTCGTCGAGACTGGATGAGAACATGGTCTTGGTGATGACTCGAATCGTAATCGCAGCAAGCGCCTGCTGCATGTTGATCTCTTCACCGTCTTTCCAGTTCTTAGTTTCTTCGAGCGTGCATTCGACCATAGTCTTCGCGTATTCCGCAATGCGCTGACGATGGAATGCCGGCGCAACAAGACGTCTCTGCTGCAAGTGATCCTCACCGTCATTCGTCAGCAATCCCCAACCAATCACCTTTCTCATCGCCTTGTACAATCTGCTCTTGCAAAAGCTCGAGGCTTGCGTGATGAAGATCTCGCGAAGTATCGCCGGATCGTGGATCATGTAGTTTTTGACGCCTGGTAGCGGGACGTAGCAGACCGGACCATAGCGATGCACAATATCCTCGCAGAAGGTGACCGGCTGCGCCACCATGCGCTTAAACTCTAAGAGATCTGTGATAATCGGAATTCGACGGCGGGTTGGGATCTTTTTCATGAGACAAAACTACGACTCTTGTCTTCAACTTATCGCTCTTGTGACTTTCTTCTTACTATCGAATCACGCTCCGTATCAATCACTGCGTCGGGCAGAGATAATTATGCGTTTGAAGCCATAAAAGACCGGTGAACCGGGCAATTCCGCGGCCAATGCTTGTCGGTATCTGTTTAAGAACTGAGTCCAATTATCATCGTTTAATTTCTCGCGAAACGGAACGAGCAGCGTACCTTTCACCCACTCGACGATAGCGTCGCTGTTTTCTAAAACATGAGCATAGACCTTGCAGAAACAGTTGATGTCTTGGGCACCGCATGCAAACAAGAGCTCAGCATATTCTTCAATTTCCAGTACACGAGACTTATGAGACTTTTGCAGATGCGCAAAAGTCTGAGGCCACAATTCCGTAGCTATCTCCACTGCCAAACGATGCGAAGCATGATCTTGGTTCTTCGGCATCTGCACAAGGAGTTGTCCGTTGGGACGCAGATGTGACCAGATTTTTGGGAATAGCTCGTAGTGATTCTCACACCATTGCAGAGCTGCATTTGAGAAGATGAGATCGTAATCGCCGTGAAATGACTGAAGGTCACCAAGCTCTGTTCTAAATCCATCGCACAACCACTGTGTGCTTTGCTCGAGCATAGATGCAGAGGAATCAATACCAAGAACAGTACTGCCCGGAAGCAAGTCGTGGAGCCGGCGAGTGTGCTCGCCGGTTCCACAACCGAGATCAATTACAGAGATGTTTTCACGTCGGTCAAGCAAGGCAAAAAGATCGTTGACCGGAGCCGATCGCTCGGCTTTGTATTTGTCGTATTGTTTGGGATCCCAGGGCATTGGAATTAATCAACGCTTTCTGATTTGAAGAGTGCAATGACCTCATCGACACTCATGACTCCCTTATCACCCTCGCCGTGCTTACGCAATGCCACTTGTCCGTTCTCAGCTTCACGCTTTCCTACCACAAGTGCATACGGTATTTTCTTTTGCTCGCTTTCGGCAATCTTACGCTGAACCTTTTCGCCGCGGGTATCGAGTTGAACGCGATATCCGAGAGCTTCCATTTTCACACGCAATTCTTCGGCGTAGTCGTTTTGCGCATCGGTAATTGGCAAAATGCTGACTTGAACCGGAGCGAGCCAGAATGGAAAATTGCCGGCGTAGTGTTCGATCAAGATTGACATGAAGCGTTCCATCGAACCAAAAGGTGCGCGGTGAATAATCACCGGACGATGCTTCTGGTTGTCTGCACCCATGTATTCGAGCTTGAAGCGCTCGGGCATGACGTAGTCAACTTGAACAGTACCCAATTGCCATTTACGACCAATTGCATCGCGTACGATGAAGTCAATCTTTGGACCGTAGAACGCGGCTTCGCCCATGCCAATGAAATACTCGAGCTGCATTTCGTCCGCAACTTCTTTGATTTCGCGTTGTGCTCTTTCCCAGAGTTCTAAGTCTCCGCCGTATTTCTCAGCATTGTCATCACGGAAAGACAGACGTGTACTGACATCCATGCCAAAGGTCTTAAAGACGAGTTGCGTCAACTCAATAACATTCTTGATTTCGTCTTTGAGTTGATCATAAGTACAATAGATGTGCGCATCGTCTTGTGTAAATCCACGAACGCGCGACAAACCACTAAGCTCACCGCTTTGTTCGTAGCGATATACTGTACCGAACTCAGCCAAACGAACCGGCAAATCGCGATAAGAGCGCGGTTCGCTGGAGTAGATTTGGTGGTGGTGAGGACAGTTCATCGGCTTGAGCAGATACTCTTCCTCTTCGATCTTCATCGGTGGATACTGTGAGTCGGCGTAATAAGGATAGTGTCCGGATGTTTTATACAACTCCAGATTTCCCAAGTGCGGTGTAATTACCTCTTGATATCCGCGCTTCTTCTGCTGATGACGGAGGAAGGCTTCAAGAGTACGACGAACGGCAGTTCCGTTTGGCAACCAGACCGGGAGTCCGCCACCGATCATAGGATTGATCATAAACAACTTCAGCTCACGACCCAGTCGCTTGTGATCTCTCTTCTCCGCTTCTTCGCGTTGCTTGAGAAACTCTTCCAGCAAATCCTTCTTTGGAAAGCAAATGCCGTAGATACGTGTGAGCTGTTGTCGCGACGAGTCACCGCGCCAGTATGCGCCGGCAACTGACAACAGTTTCGGATACTTCAAGAACGAAGTAGATGGCACGTGGGTACCGCGACACAAGTCAGTGAAATTGCCTTGCTGATAGAAAGTAATCTCGCTGCCCTTCAAACCATCGAGAAGCTCGAGTTTGTATTGATCGCCTTTCTCTGTGAAGTAGGCAACAGCTTCGTCCCAACTCTTTTCAATTCGTTGATAGCTGCTATCAGCTTTGACCAATTCGCGCATCTTGGCCTCGATCTTCGGTAGATCTTCGAGAGAGAGCTTGACGCCTTCCGGCAGATCAACGTCGTAATAGAAGCCGGACTCAATCGGTGGTCCGATACCGAATTTGATTCCCGGATACAAGTTCTCCAGAGCTTCGGCCATAAGGTGAGCGGTGGAGTGCCAGAAGATCTGCTTTCCTTCATCATCAGACCAGGTAAAGATGCGGATACGAGCGTCTTCGTTGATTGGACGAGACATGTCGTATGTCTGATCATTGACCTGAATGCCAACGGCATTGCGAGCTAAACCTTCGCTAATTGATTTTGCAATATCAAGACCGCTTGCGCCTGCTGCATACTCGCGCACCGATCCGTCTGGTCATGTGATATTCATGATAGTATTCTCGTAAAAGTCAATTTCTGTTCAATACACTAATCGGCTCAGGTCTTTGGAGGCCTTAGCTCACTATTCAATAGGACTATAAAAATACGATGGATTGGTGGCCCAAAGGGCACAGAGAAGCATAATACCCCTCACGGGGTACACAGGGTGGTTGTAGTGAGGGTATGTAGTGCGTATGAGTACATAGTGCAATTCTCTACACCAATATACATTTTTCCGCTGCAATCATCGCTTTAGTGCAAAAACGGCAATTTTTAGGAAAGGGATCTCAGTCTAACTTGATTTCAAGCTTACCCTTGAACTTCAAGCGCAGGTATTGGCCGGCTTTTTTTACAAAAACATGGTTCTGCCAAAACTTCAGATCTGAGATTCGGTGAAGATCGAACTCGAAATCCGTCACTTCCTTTATGAGAGTGGTTGGATCTTGATTCGGATCTTCTTGAGCACCTGGAAGCTGCCACTCATACACCTCGTAGTGACCTTCTGTTTTATGAAGCAAAAATCCTGGATAGCGCACACCAAATGCAGTAGACTGTAAAGGGGTTTTGAAATCGGTATAGCGAATGGCAAAAAGTAAATCATCAGCATACTCCCCGATTCCACTAATCAATTGCATCGCTGTGTACGTTTTCGAAATGTCGCCAAAGATTGTGGGATTCTTACAAGCAATAGACCAAAGTGTGTCCATATGCCGCTTAAAAGTCGAGTCTTCGTGTGCAATAAGCTGATCCGCGACGACTTTGGGATAGCCTTCATAGTCCCGGTATTGTAAACCGCGACTCAGCCGCCTCATCATGAATGAGTCGTTATTGCTGTCAGGCTTTTGAATCACCGGACTCATTCTTTGCCAGAACCCGTCATTGAATGCAATGCTTCGATCTTTGAAAAAGTCGCGGGCCTGTAGACGACAGAAGTACTCTTGCCGTGCCTCCTCCAAACTTGAAGCATTGAAATAGGTGGCATCCTCTTTTGCATAGTACCATTTGTCTTTGAACTTCGTCGCAACAACAATCGACCCGTAATAGTCCGGCGTGCCCTCTTGTATATTTAGTGGATCTCTCATTTCGAAATTCACTATTCTGTCTTGATAAGGATCTTTGTCACCAATATTGTTTACTCCACGTGTACTCAATCCACAAACAAGAAACACTATCACCGAAGTATCGCGATTGCAGAGTCCGGCGTACACAGCGCTTGATGCACGAAGTTGTTCCACACTGGGATAGTATTTTCTTAAAGGAGCAGGACAGGTCTTTGTGTAGTATTTCTCAAGAAGTATCTGAGATCTAATCGCTGCGAGCTCTCTTTTGTATTTGACAATGGGCAAATTGGCAGCTGCATAACCGCAAACTGTTGGACATATGACAGCGCATGCATTGGTAATCGGACACATTATTGTGCCCTCACTGCACGAATAGGTAAAGCCTCGATTCTTGCTGCCGACTCGTAATACCGTATCTAAGACGACTTGCTTCTCACGCACATCGTAGAAGACAAAACGTAGATCAGCATGCAAACCCTCTGAACTGTTTTGAAAGCGGTACGAAGGTATCGAGACGATGTAATGCGTTTCCAGTGTATCACTCAGCTTCCGGAGTTTGGATATATCTGCCGTTGATTCCTGCCCCAACTGATCGACCCGGCTTTGCACAAAGTTCATTTCCTCAAACAGCGTGTATTCACAAAAGCGCTTAAACATCGAAGTGATAAAGTCGGCAAAGTTTGGCTTACTGGCAGTTGTGTCTACGATTGAAGCCTCAACGGCTTTGACTAGCTCCGGCGTCACCTGTTTTCGTATTGAACGATAATTCTCTGCTCTCGATTCAATGGAGAAGTTGTAGACACCGAACCAGCGAAGTCTTTCATCGCTCGCCAAGTTCAACACAGCGTTCGTGTCTTTAAGCTGCAACGCTTCAAAGACCTTCTTCAACATGGGAAATATCTCAGCCGTCCGCTTTTTGAAATTCACTTGCTGCATTTCAATCGACTGCATCATACTGTCAACCTCGGCTTGACGTTCCGGAGGCACACTAATGGATGCCACTTTCAGAAATGTAATGCGCGGATGTGAAGTGTCGCTGGGAAAGACCGGAAGCTTTTGCGCCTCAAGCGTGTTGATGAGAAGACCAACAAAGACCAAACATGAAATCCAAAGTGCTTTCATAGTGCTGATGTGATTGAAAAACCGAGCCACAACGTTCTGACACTGCGCATGCCTTAGCGTCATGCCTTAGCGTCATGCCGAGCAAATCTACAGATTGAGAATCAAGCCAGCGGTTGGCGAGACGTAAAGATTTGAACCGTGGGAAGCGTGATTGTATTGATAGCCAAGACAGATTTCAGCGCTGATGTCAAGTTTAGTGGCGATGTTTGCGCTCAAACCAAAGTGTGTCAGAACTCCTGCACCCCATTCTCCATTCGAAACCTTGCCGAAATCATTGAAGCCGAACATCGGTCCTGCAGCCACAAAGTAGCCAAGCACATCTTTGAATTGTCCGGTCCTACCGTATCGAAGAGCCATACCCCATCCGTTTATCGAACGTTGATCATAGGCAAAGCCAAGTTCAGCGTGAATGATCGTGTGATCTGGGAAATCAGATGGAGAATTGAAAAGAGCAGACATACTACAGCCACCGCGGTGATCCAAGTCGGACCAATACTTCGCCTGCAAGCTGAAGCGTTCTTGGAATTGATAACGCACACCGCCGAGTAAACCGCCGTGCAATGCCGATGAAGTATCAGTTGGCAGGGTCTCGGGCATCATCGCACCTGCAACGAAGCACTGCGTTTGTTCTTTGGCTGCAATGTCTTTCGAGAGCATCATTGCCGGTGAATACACAAGACTACCGCAGCTCGACAGCATGCACCATATCATTGCAACACTGCTTAGCAATGCTATTCGTTGAGTCGGAAAGTTGGTGAAGTTGATTCTCATGGAAGCTCGGTTGTGTACTTCAACAGATGCTTTGCTTCTCTTAGTTCGAGTCGTCACGTCGACGATATTTTTCTCGTGTCAGGATTTTCTCACGCATCCGATCAATGATGAGATCGGAAAGTTGTGTTGCAATACTACCAACCGGTGCGTTCGACATGATGTCTTTTACTCTGTCTTCGCGAACATCAATTCGATACAACAACGACATGAGTCGTTCCGGTTGCGTTGAAAGAAGTTTGACGATGTGATTGAGAACTCGCGCGTGCAACTCATCAACACCAAGTGTAAGTGCATCATCGTCATCAAAGAGTCGTGTGCTTAGCACAAGTGCTTCACGCTGCAACTCGTCATCCGGCAAAGCATCCGAAGATGTAGTATTCATGCGGGTTTCAAGGGAATATTGACGACTCGTGGTGCACAAAAAAAAAGAGACTCGCAACGTAGTTGGAGTCTCTTTGAAATCATCAAGGCTAATTACCTTGCGCTTCTTTTTGCCGGAGAAGCCTTTACAGCTTTCTTAGCAGCTTTCTTAGCGGTCTTCTTGACTGCCTTCTTAGCTACCTTCTTCGCCGGAGCTTTCTTTGCAGCTTTCTTAGCTGCTTTCTTGGCTGCTGCCATGTTTACTCCTAGAACAAAAGTGATACAAACAAAATGCGTTACAAGTATAGCATATCATGTTTTGCTACGCAAGTACTTTTCTGTGTTTTGCTTAGAGTATTGAAAAAAAATTTTTCAACACTCTTGACAGGGTTGTCAAGCATCGCAATGTCCGTTGAACTTATCAACAGAAAAGTGATGACGTAAATGTGGACATTAGATACAACAACTAACAAGATGCACTTTCAACACTCACAAACTCTCGATACATAGAGTCAACACTCAAGATTCTTCATCTCACATTCAACAAAGTGTTCGACGAATAGCTTTGGCCCGCAACACAAGTACTGGAGCCAGCTCCAGGACCTGACGCACTTGACACACAACACGTTCAATGTGTATCAATGAAGTTCAACGCATCGTTGATATACTCTAACTATGCTGTCGTTGTTAGTGAGTTGAGTAACGATATTTCTCGAGAGCAGAGAATGGAGTTGTGCTCGAAAGACGGAAGTCACCGAAAGAACTGTAGTCGATAAAGACGAAGCGTCGACTTTGCATCGCGTATGTCCAAACCACATAGTTGCGACCATCTGTTGTGTTTGTTCGGCGTTCTGACGTAGTTGGTGGACCAAGGATGATGTAGATCATTCCCATATCTGTGAGCCAACCGTCGTTGTAGGAATGAAAGTTCTTGTCTGCGTATTCAATTCGTGCGTAGTATTCTTCGAATGCTTCGTTGCGTAGTGTACCAGGACTTGGATCTTGGGTCTTCCAATAGGCCTCGAAGCGTTGTCGGCGCTCGCTTTGCGTGCTTGGAGCACTGATAGAATCTATCTCTACTTGTGTTGCAATGTATCGCAACTGACGAATCGATTTGTCTATGTCTTTAAGAACAACACCGCCAATTGAATGCTCAACAATCAAGGGACGCTCGCTTAAGGTTAAGAGATCGTCGTTGTCAGACGACGAGCGCTTAGTTGACAAAAGAACAGTTCGCAAAGTGTACATTCCTGCCGCCAGCTCGTTCGGCAAACGAAGTTTGAGATACTGTTGTGTCCGTTGTCCCTTTACCGACATTCGCTGCAACGCTCCACTAAAAACTCTTGTTGTGCTATCGTAAATATCACATCGCACGTCTGCTGAATCGGGGGCTGTTGAGGAACCGTAGACTTCGAAGAAGACAAAGACACCGTCACTTAGCGGACTGACATTATCTGCGATGTAGGGCGTTATACGATAACGGTCATTGCGTTGTTCAATAGCACTGACAAAGAGCAAGCTGCTCATGCTCATCGGCGTCGTATTAAAGTCGGGTACGTTGATAGATCGAGAGTTTCGGTATTCACGGCCGGACAATTCGTCATTGAGCAGCACATCGAAGACATACTCTCCCGCTACAAGCGCCATCGTAGCTTGACTAATATCCGTCTTGCCATTCGATCCACGCGATATACTATACATCGCCTCCTGAACTTGATGCTTCTCGTAAACGCTCGTAATCTTATCTCCTTGCTTGTTTCTAACTGTAATCATTAGACTGTAATGAGCCGCGTATCGAGTTCTATTCTTTACAAACTGCAGGGCTTCATAAGGAATGCTGGTGTAGACATCGACGCGCTGCGAATCTGCCACGGTACCCTTGAAGCACAGAACATTAACGAGCAGTTGTGCAGAAGGCGTACCGGGATGATCAGTAGTCTGAGCCCAAGCAGGCGAACTGACGACCAGCAGGATTGTAAACAGCTTGAAGATATTCCTCATACGTCAGTCTTTCGCTTGAAGTATTGTTTGGATGAAGCCAACAGAAGCGCTCGGATCTGTACCGAACTATGATCTTGTCGGCAACCAGTGATTGAAATTGGGGAAGCCAACGGCGTCGATGCTCTGGAATCCTTCGGCGTACCGAACACCGATGATTGAACCAAAATATCGCGCACGCGCTTCAAGCATTTCCATGAACTCAGGTCGCGAGATAAATGTCTGTGGTTCTTCTGACGTCGAAACGGCGTCTTTAGTTGATGCTACGTGGACTTGTGAGCTATATGCTTTGATTGACTCCATCTTGATTTCATGCGACGAGCTCACATCCACGAAGAAATCAACTTCTTGGTGATAGGCTTGAATGAAGGCAAACATGTGAGCCGGACGAAATGGCTGCTGTTCGACGCCGTTGTCGTAGGTCTTTAGCTTTGTAAGACCGCTTTTGAAATACGCCGTGCGACAAAGACGATGCACAGCTTCATGGTCGGGATGACGTTCAAATGCGGGTGGAATGAGCACGATGTGCGGACGATAACGACGGAGCATGGTGACGATCATCACGACGTATTCTTCGCGCTGGTCAATCGATCCATCCGTCATCTCCAAAATCTCTCGATGCTGAACTCCCAAGATCTGCGCCGCCCGTTGTGCTTCTTCTTTACGAATCTCTATTGATCCACGGGTTCCTAGCTCTCCTCGTGTACAGTCCACAATAGCCACTCTCTTTCCCAACTGTACATTCTGTGCAATACAACCGCCTGCACTCATCTCCACGTCATCAGGGTGGGCTCCAATCGCCAACAAATCAAATTCTGATTCGAACATTCTTCCTCGACTCTTTTGTGTGTATAAAACAACAGCTGTGATACGATGCTTGGTTGACTCTTAGCGTCGTAAACGGAAACTAATTGTCGTACCCTTTCCTTCTTCGCTTTCAATCTCCGGTTCTGTTTCATGAGCCTCAAGGATATGCTTGACGATTGCCAGACCGAGTCCACTTCCACCTGTGGTCCGCGAACGATTCGTATCAACGCGATAAAACCGCTCAAAAATCCGAGCCTGATGTTCCGGTGCAATACCAATTCCGGTATCACGCACGCGAATCACAACGTCGTGCTCCTCTTTTTCAATGCCAATTTCAACAGTACCCTGTGGTCGATTGTATCGAACCGCGTTACTCACAAGATTAGCCAAGACCTGTGTGATACGCTCTTTATCTCCAAGTGCGAGTACCTCGGGATCCTCGCAGCGTACTGACAAGCTGACTGAATATTGGTTTGCCAATCCGTCCAAAGCCGAACAAACATCGTGTGCAACGTCGGCAATGGTAAAGTAGCGAAAACTCAAACGCATCTCACCCGATTCAATACGGGAAATATCGATGAGGTCACCTAAGAGCACATTCAATCTCTGCGCATTGTTGTGTGCTTTCTCGAGAAAAGTGTGTCGCACACGCACGTCATCCTCTGCACCTTCAATCAACGTCTCCAAGTAACCTTGAATGGCAAACACCGGTGTACGCAATTCGTGCGAGACGTTTGCAAGGAACTGACTGCGTACGTGCTCCAGACCCCGCATCTCCCTTCGGACCTCTGCCACGCGGTTATAGAGCTTCTGCACAGATTCCGCCAAAACCATCGTCTCGGTCACATCCGAGTGAAATTCAAAATCTCGATCAGCCAGCAATACGCCTTCAACTTGAGCATGGAGTAACTCCACTGAAGATGCGATGTGTTCAGAAAAATGGCGAGCCAGAAACTTTGAGAGTTGAAGTGCTGTGAATACGGCAACTGCTAATAGAATCAGAGAAAGGATTACGTGAACATTGTCTATGTGGAAGCCCACGACAATCAAGCTGCCCAAAACCAGACCTACGAACGAAAGGAGAAGCGGCTTTCTCAGTATATGTAGGACCTGCTCTTCAATTGTTGTGCTTCGCATGAATACTCCCGTCATTGTGAATGCGCAAATTACTCCCACGCTCACACTTCAACGAGGAGAAAAGCAGACTTCATGACAACGAGGCGTCAGCTATTTTTGGTACAATATCAACATCATGTGCATCTATGATAGATTGGCTATCTCATCTTCCTCTTCTCCGTTCGCTGCTTTGCGTCTTGTCATTGATGCTAGGAAGCCTGATCGTACGCTGGATCATCGCCATCCTCTTGCGCCGTCTTGCATCGCGAGGTCGGTTGAAGAACCCCGATCTGCTCATCAAGTACATTGGTAGTGCGCTTCTCTGGTGCTCTATTTTTATTGGTCTGGATCTTTCAATTGACAAACAGTTGTTACCAGCCTTTTTGCAACCAGTGATTCATCCCTCGCTGGTATCACTATGTATCATGGTAGTCGCACGGTCACTTGCATCCATTCTCGGTTCGCTCATCGCGCAGCCTGAGCATGCCGGACCTCAAACAGTTGCGACATCAACGTTGCTTCATAATGGCATCCGACTGAGCATTCTTGTCATTGCCCTCATTCTTATTCTCGATTCGTTTGGCATAGCGGTCACCACCATCGTCGCCACCTTGGGTATCGGCGGTCTAGCACTTGCCTTGGCACTACAAGACACCTTGACAAATCTCTTTGCTGGTATGTATATCACCTTAGCCAACCAAATGCGGGTTGGCGATGTGATTGTATTCGAGAATTTTGAGGGAACGATCCGGGATATTGGTTGGAGAAATACTCTCATTCGTCGCGGCGATGAGTCACTGCTGATTTGTCCGAATTCCAAACTCTCGCAATCCATCGTTGCATCATATGCCAAAGATGCGATCAGCGCTCGTTCGAAGATTGCTGTTCAGATATCACTCGATCAGGATTTGGCTGGCTTGCCTGATCTTATTCGTACAGCACTTAGTCAACAAAACATCCCTTCGATTCTGCCTCAACCTGCGCCGGTTGTGCGTTTTGGCGACAACAAGGATGGCTATGTCGAGTTGATTATTGGATTTGCAGTTGAGAAATACTCAGGGCGAGCAGACGCTCAATCTGAATTGTTTAAGATCATCCACCAAACATTGCGAGACAACAACATACGCATCCACATACCGGAGCGCTAAGTGTTCGACTGTACTTGCTAAAGACATTCAATACCATCTTTCTTCTACGCATCATGGATTTCAATCTTGCTCGGTCTTTGGAGATTTTAGAACGCACACCTAAGGTACTCGATACGCTGCTTCGCGGATTGAGTCCGGAGTGGACCCAGAGCTCAGAAGCTGAGGGAAGCTGGAGCCCCTTCGACGTCATGGGACACCTAGTACACGGCGAGCAAAACGATTGGCCTGAGCGATTGAGAATCACTATGGGCAAAACAGAGGACAATAAATACCGAGCATTTGATCGCGAAGCGCAGTTCCGTGAATCGCAAGAGAAGACTATCTATCAACTTCTTGACGAATTCCTGAGTGCTCGAGAGGAGAATCTTAAACTGATTTATAGTCTTGAGATTAACGACTCTGATTTAGATCGCACTGCAATTCATCCTGTGTTTGGCAGTGTAACATTGCGACAGCTCTTGGCAACATGGACGGCTCATGATTTGGCGCATACTCTTCAGATAACGAGAGTGATGGCGCGACAATACCGGGATGCAGTCGGACCCTGGGCAGCGAATCTCAGTGTGATGAAATACTAATCACACTCGAACTGCAACCTAAAACGCAATCTTGGCGTAGGTCAAAACTCTGCCACACGACAATCCATTTTTTTCAACAAACAGCTTTATTATGAATACTGTTGTGCACTTCGAATTGCCGGCAAATGATGCCGTTGCATTGACGAATTTCTTTTCGTCTGTTTTTGGCTGGTCTTTCCAACAATTTGGAAACGATCCCTATTTCCTAACTACGGCAAATGCCAAAGATGGTGTTGGCATTGGCGGCGCGATTATGCAAAGGCGCGATCCGCAGCAACCGCTGGTTAATAGCATTGAAGTTGAGAATATTGATGCAATGATCCCTGTCATCGAAGCAAATGGCGGACGCATAGTGGTTCCACGAATGGCAGTTCCATCTGTTGGCTATCTTGCATACTTCATGGACCCAGAATCAAACATTCATGGGTTATGGCAAAAAGACGAAACCGCGGCGTGATTCATCAATTCCTTCAACAAAATCTCGTTCATCCTAAACGTCGTAGTCCTTTGGTCTATGACGAAGCGACTGCGACGTTTAGAGCGGACGACGGATCAGAGTTCTCGTGTGTAAGTGGCGTACCCGTCATCATCGTCCCTGACGAAAATCAAAAACACCATCAAGAACACTACACTATCGATGCCGTAGAGTTCGATTACTTTGAAGAACGCGATGCAGCTACGGATCACGACGAACGTCGACTTCGCGAGATGATTCTTCGAGAAGTCCCTGGTCAATGTTCTCACGTTTTAGATGTCGGCTGCGGTCGAGCTTGGGTTGCAGCAATGCTGTGTCCACGCAACATCCACGTTTGTTCGCTCGATATCAGTCCTACCAATCCCTCGAAAGCGCTTCAGACCTATCCCTTTAGCAATCACAGTGCTGTTGCTGCCGATGCGATGTCTCTGCCTTTTGCCGACAACAGCTTTGATTGTGTCATTGCTTCGGAAATCATCGAGCATTTACCTCATCCGGAACTTTTTGTACCGGAGTTACTGCGAGTACTGAAGCCAGGCGGACGTCTTCTTGTTTCGACTCCATACAAAGAAAAACTTCGTTACGTCTTATGCATCCACTGCAATCAACGCACACCGCTGCATGCACACTTGCATTCGTTCGACGAGAAAGTGCTGAGTTCCTTCGCCAAAAGTAATGATGCTGCTGTGCGATGGATCATCTTTGGTAACAAAGCGCTGTTGATACTTCGCAGCTACGTTTTGCTTCGCATTCTTCCGACAATTGCATGGCGCTTTGTCGACAGACTCGCCAACCTGCTTATCAATAAACCTGCCCATATCATCATGTGCTGGACCAAGTGGACATGATGGATGATTGATTGTGCTTGAGTATTGTTGCAGTGTAACAAGCACTCAAGACACTTATGAACATCAAACGAATGACGGTCTCGTTTGAGACTAATGACTTACCCGCGACACTTCGCTTTTACCAAGACTATCTGGGCTTCAGCGTTAGCGGCAAGTGGCCGGAAGAAAATCCGGTGTGGGCCGAACTGCAGAATGCCGAGCATGCCATCATGTTCAGCGAACGAAATGCGCATTCTCAACACGCGGAAATGGTGTTTACAGGATCGCTGTATTTCAATTGCGACGAGGTCGACGCCATGTGGGAGCGTTTGCGTGAAGTGGCGAGAGTTGAGTATCCAATCGACGACTTTGACTACGGCATGCGGGAGTTCGCTATTTATGATCCAAATGGCTATTTACTGCGATTTGGACGTGAAATTGAGTAATTGTACCCAGCATGTAACCTTTTTCCGCGTCTTCTTCTCATACTGACAGAGCGCAGGGACGACAGTTGTCCAATGTGACTTTAAAGCTGAAAACAACGGGAATCCTCCGACAATGAACCCGACGAGCAAACAAGATAGATTCATGGCCCTGTATCGGCCGCTGCAGCAGAGGTTGGAGCGTTACGCTCTGACGCTCACGCGCGACCGTGACGAGGCCAAGGATATCGTCGGCGAAACCGTCCTCAAAGCTTTCGAGCACTTCGAGCAGCTCCGCGAAGAACAAGCATTTCTGAGTTTTCTGTTTACCATCGCCACGCGCGTCATGCAGCAACGAAAGTTTCGTCGCGCTGAACGCATGAGTGAGGAGCAGATAGAAGATCTCTTCGACAATCACACACAGCCTGATCTAGCAGCTGACATCGTAGTGCTTTACGAGGCACTTGATAAGCTGAGTCCCGAGCAACGTCAGGCTCTGGTTTTATCTGAGATCGAAGGATTTTCTCACAAGGAAATTCGAGACATACAAGGCGGCTCACTTACGGCAGTAAAAGTCAGAATCTTTCGCGCCAAACGTTCGCTTGCCAAACTGATGGGAAGCAAGACTTATGATAAAGAGGCGATTGAAGACACGGGACCTGAAGTTGACTTCGTGCCGGACTCGTAAGGACTCAACTTCTCAGCCACGACAGTTTTAGAACACGAATTACAGTGAACATGTTCGTTCAAAATCAATGAAATCACGATCAAACATCACACGACTACTGAAGAACGCGGCAGCGTTCGAAAGCAAGACGCAGCTTTTCTCGGAGGATGAACTGCGCCACTTGTTGGAGAACGCTCCCGTTGTATCTCATCCTCCGAGTCGGATGTCATCACCACACTTTAGTCGGAGGAATATTATGATTGGATCAACATTTCTTGCAGGTGCAACCGCAGCATTGCTGTGGTTTAACCTGCGTAGCGCAGAGCCTGTGCACAATTATGACACGAGTCCTGCAATTGCTAGTGAGATACGGACACAGTCTGGCAGCTCGTCTCAGTCCCCGTCAAACACACAATCGCAAAATGAAAAGAGTGCGCCAATCGCAGCTGACATGCAAGCTCATGTTGGTCCGGCGCCTCGTATGGCACAAGATCTTAAGAGCACAGACTACTCTGGAGCTAACGGTACAAGCACTATTGACGATGCTAAGGATCAAGCTAATCGCACTGCGCTGCCACTACGCATTAAAGGACTTCGAGCTGTTGCTCTTAACAACAAGGAGCTTTCGGAATTGGGAATTACGCTGACGCCTGACGGACTTCAACTGTACTCCGAGTTGGGTTTTAAATCGGATGATCCGGTTGCACTGAATGCGTTCAGCTCGACAGCACTCAACAATTCCAACTCAGTCAGCATCAATCAGAAGAACATCATGAGATTGATACAGCCACTGGGTTATAGCGACAGCTCGCGCAGCATGGTTTTCAGCGTCAAGCTGGATACATTTCAAGTTGAATCACGTTTAGTATCGCCGGACAAAGAACACAGAGCAACATTCTATCCTCTGGTTGTTACGCATCGTAGTCGCGATCTCAGTGGCTCCGAACGGAGTCGTACACTGCTCTTCGGCAATACTCAGCAAAACGCATCTGACGCCAATCGGGTGAGTGATGAAGCTTCGTCGTTGTACGATGTCTTTGTACCTGAGGCTGATCGAACATCACTGCAAACAAACAGTCGCTTCCCAATTCTCTCCAAGCTCATTCCGGTGAGAATAATGATGGGCGATCCAAAATCAAATGGTGCGGAAATCATTTTATGGTATTTCCCAAGCGATGAATTCTTGGATGCCTTGCCTAAGAAGTTTGGTGACCTCATTCGTCAAGAACGCGAAACGATCGAGAAAGCTGAAGAAAAGCTCATTGCTGATAGTACATATAGAGATGGAAAACTGAGTGGTAGCAACGGATACATGGATGTGGGTCGCACGCAAAGTGGTGCATTGGAGATTAGCTCTATTGGACCAAATCCGGCACGCGATCAAGCACGCTTGCGTTTTACGCTTGGTCAGGATCGACAGATTAGTGTTGCACTGTATGATATGAACGGACAACAAGTCGGTCTGCTGGCGCCACAACAGTTCTACCATAGCGGCGAGAATGCCGTCATGCTCGACCTCAGTTCCTTTAACAGCGGCGCGTATCTAATCAATCTGATCACTCCTCAAGGAGAACAGGCTATTCAGCGATTTATTATACTGAAATAAGGAAAGGAACTGTCATGGAAAACTACACAACACACATCGTCAGGTCCTTCCCTGAACTAAAAGTCGCTCACAGTCGCTTAGAACTCTGTCGCACTGCTGCATCGCAACAACATTATACAACAGCAGCTGTTCAATCGACCATGAAACACACAATACATCAACTTCATAGTGTAATGAAGGTGCGCAGCATTAGCGTTGCTTTGCTATTGTTCTTCGCGCATATTCTGACAACACTTCCATTGCAGTCGCAAGTGGGACAGGGTCGTCATGGACTCGACGTCTGTGGCTCGCCTCGTTTCCTTGTAAAGACCGGCGACCAAGATGCTTTTCACTTGAAGAGCACCGACGTCAAGGTCAATATTATCGGCGTAATAGCAGATGTGCGCGTTCGCCAAGTCTATTTCAACAGTGGCAAGAGCGTTGTGTCGGCCACCTACATTTTTCCGGCTTCAACGCGAGCGGCGGTGTATGGTTTGACGATGCTTGTTCAGGACAGATTGACCAAAGCGACGATCAAAGAGAAGGAAGAAGCACGTCAGGTATACAACAATGCGGTACGCACCGGACACGTTGCCACCTTGCTCGAGCAGATTCGACCAAACGTATTTCAAATGAGCGTCGGGAATATCCTCGCGTCAGATTCAGTTGTTGTTGAGTTACACTATACTGAAGCAATCGACTATGCGAGTGGGATTTATGAGTTCGTGTATCCGGGCGTTGTAGGACCTCGCTATGTAAGCTCAGCATTGCCTAAGGAATATGATCAAATTCTCTCCGGTCTTGACCTGCCAAAAGAAGTGCCAGGCAGTTTTCACATTGAGACGACTATCGCTAGCGGTGTGCCAGTCAAGTCTGTAGAGAGTCCTTCACACAAGCTTGATATCAAAACACTTTCAGCGGCAACCATGGCACCGGCTGCCGAAGGTAGTCGAAAGAGTTTAACCTCAGTTACACCACAGACCGAACGCGACAACAATCGTGATGTTGTCATTCGCTACAGATTGTCGGGACAAGAGCTCGAAAGCGGCTTGCTACTAAGCGATGGTGAAGACGAGAAATTTTTCATGCTTATGGTGCAGCCTCCTCGTGCCGTAAAAATTCCGCACATCGTGCCGCGAGAATATGTGTTTATCGTAGATGTGAGCGGATCTATGTGGGGACGTCCTCTCGAGATCGCTCAATCGCTCATGAACTCATTGCTTGATCAGCTACGTCCTGAAGACAAGTTCAATGTTCTATGCTTCTCCGGAGGAAATCGCGCATTGGCAGAGAACTCACTCTCCGTCACTGCAGAAACGCGCGATCGCGCTAAGAAATTCTTAGCCTCAGGATATGGCGGTGGTGGAACTGAACTGTTACCGGCACTCAAGCGTGCATTTGCAATGAACGCGGAGCCGGGTATGTCAAGGAATTTTGTTGCGATCACAGATGGCTTTGTCCAGTGCGAGCGTGAGGCTTTCGATCTTGTTCGAAAAAGCTTGGACAAAGCAAACTTCTACGCTTTCGGTATTGGCACTAACGTCAATCGATTCCTTATGGAAGGCTTAGCTCGTGCCGGCAACGCTGCACCAATGATCGTGACAGATCTCAACGAAGCACCGGCACAAGCCAAAGTGTTTTTGAAATACATTGAAGCACCTGTTCTAACACACATCAAGGTAGACTACGACAACTTTGAGGCATATGATATTGATCCCATCAGCATTGCCGATGTCACAGCTGAGCGTCCGATCGTTGTCTTTGGTAAGTGGAAAGGAAATGCGAATGGTCACATTCGTCTCAGCGGCACAACATCAAGCGGCATCTACGACTTCGACGTCGACGTCAAAGCAGAACCTATACGCAGCGAGAACTCAGCACTGCGTTACCTCTGGGCTCGCAACCGTGTACGCATGATACAGGACGGTCAGGTCAACACTTGGGGCTACTCTATGCCGGCAAGCGCAACTGAGAAAGAGGCGATCACGAAAATTGGATTGAAGTATAACCTGCTGACTGATTACACGTCATTTGTGGCGGTTGATAGTGTGGTATCAGTTTCTCAGTCTCAAGCTGCGAACAAGACGTTCAAGTCTAAAGAGAATGAAACATTGCTGGACTCCACTAAAATGCAACGAAACGTCGACCGTACAGATTCGAAGCAGAATAGTTCTTATCAAGGTGAAATCAATTCTATAAGACAAGATTCAGTAATTAACAGTCAACAGGTTGCCCTGACTACAACAGGTGTTCTTAGCACAGGTGGCGGAATATCTATTCGAGGCGGAAGAACTGGCGAAACAAAGTTTCTCACTGATGATCAAGAAATCCAGGATCCGATTCAAGGCGGTGCAGGAGCTGCAGCAACATCAACAGGTAATCTGCGCTATGCGCCAAAGACCAATGTTCCTGCAAAGGTCCCGAGCGAAGCATTGAACAGTAAGAAAAAGACCGAGCTGACGAATTCGCGATTGACAACAGACAAGACTGCTAATACGCCTCCAAGTCCGGAGTCGAACACTGCAACTACACTAAGTTCATCTTCGAATGGAACAACGAATACCGCTGCAGGGAATACATCTAACAATTCTTCGCAGCCAGCAAACACAGCGCCAATGCCATCAACTTCTGCTACGGCTTCCAACAGTAATAGCAGCACGGTCAACGCGTCTACCGCAGTTACGGTACAGAGTTCTACCGAATCGAACAAAAGGCAGCCTGCTGATGTGACGGTCGTTCGATCTAGCTCTGCGGCAAGTGTTAGCGCACCTACTTTAGGAGTATCAACATCGAACAACTATTCCGACGGTGAAGCGGACGCACTCGCGCCTGCGGCTGCGCCTTCAAGACTCTTTGGAGGAATTACCTTTTCTTTGAACTCTAACCTAGCAACGTCGACTTCAGAGTCGCGCATCGATCCACCATTAAACTCACCTATTTATATGCAGGTAGGATCGATGAAAGCTCTCGGTTATAACGCAGGTATCTATGCAGAATATCTTCTTGGACCGGCTAGAAACTCAAATTCGTCGTTGTTCGCAGAGCTGAGTTTTGGAAGTATGGACGCCAAACGAGAATGGGATCAACGATCACGAGCATATAAACCGGGAAGTGTCGATACTGTCTTTTCAATCGCTCATGCAGTACACGAGATGAAAAGTTCTGTACTTCACGTAGGATTCTTCTTTAAGTACAATATCCCTCAATCACGTTTTGGTTTTCATATAGGACCGACGCTCGACTGGTCGGTCAGTTATTCGAGAAAGCTAACAGCGCAATTGGATAGTGGACTTCAATGGTATCGTCTCATCGACAATACCGTACTTCCTACTGACAACAATGGCACAAGACTCATTGCCATCGATGAGAGCTACGCTCAAAGGAAACCATTCCGCGTTGGATTTAGTGCAGGATTGCACTATGAATTCATCTTGAGGAAAATGACGATTACGCCATACCTTCGGTACGATTATGCATTGACGAATTCCGTCGATGGCATTTCTTTCAGCATCGTGAAACTTGGGCTCAACTGGGCTTGGGCCTGGTAAACTTGCTGCTCAAGTTGTAACAACATTCAAAGACCGACATCTTCCATGTCGGTCTTTTTGTTTTGAGCTGAATTGGAGACGATACAGTACATCTTTAGCACAAGACATCTCTTCTGATCTCTTGCCCATTGACCAATCCTGCTGCATTTTCGTCTCTGCTTCAATGCGAGGCGCTCCACTTGGGGCGGAGTTTCATTCACCAACTCTACTTCTATGAAATTTGTTCCACTGCTTGTCGTGCTTTGTATGATCCATTCTAACACTGAAGCGCAATCGTGCTGCGGTCCGCTGACGCCTACCGCTTCATTCGCATCTCTCACGACCTCCAAGTCATTCCGCGCGGCGCATGCTGTGCCACATCCATTTCATCTTGCAGAGCCAAAAGGCACTATGGTCAGTTTCCATTGCAAGGACGGTGCAGATGGTCATGCTTACATGCTCAGTGCCGCTTCTAAGTCAGACAAATACGTCTTCATGATCCACGAATGGTGGGGATTGAACGACTATATCAAGAAAGAAGCGGAGTCGTTGCAGGCTGAGTTGGGCAGCGACGTGAACATCTGCGCCCTTGACTTGTATGACGGCAAAGTCGCAACCACGCGCGAAGCTGCCGGGAAGTACATGCAAGAAGCAAATGAAACACGCATTCGTGCCATTGTTTCCGGTGCAATTGAAATGGTCGGACCTAAGGCTCACGTTGCAACCGTTGGTTGGTGTTTTGGAGGCGGATGGTCAATGCAAACCACTCTCATGCTCGGCAAACAAGCAGCAGGTTGTGTTATGTATTATGGAATGCCCGAAACTGACGACAAAAAGCTCAGCGATTTGAACGTACCGGTGTTGTTTATCCACGCAAAGAAAGATAAATGGATCAACGACGATGTAGTAAAGGCATTTGAAGAACGCATGAAACGACTATCCAAGACGCTTAGCGTAAAGTCATATGATGCCGATCACGCCTTTGCTAACCCAAGCAATCCAATCTTTGACAAAGACGCTGCAAGCGATGCACATGCAAAGTGCGTTGCATTCTTAAAGGAACGTTTGTAGTTGTTCTTACGGTTATAAAACAAAGAAGCCCGAGGGATTTGATCTCTCGG
>JBGAUL010000001.1:0-348058 GCA_044228685.1 Chlorobiota bacterium | reverse complement strand
CAGTATTGGTCATTGTCTATGCAAGCATGGTTCACGGTAGTTCTCCGGATGTACTTGGCGCGGGACAAAACCTACTCGCCGGACTTATTGCAGGCATCCTTACGCAGCTCATTCTTGTGCGCCAGCGATTTCTGTTTGGTGTGTTTATCATGAGCTTGACGATACTGAGCAATTTTCTGACGAATCCTTGGTTATTGGGAATGGGTCCGGTCAACGACTCTGATCTCATGCACACCCTCAGCGAGATTCGTCGCACCGACCCTGACGCACGCTGGGTCAGTTACGGTTCGAACATTATCGCGAACTACTACTTAGCTGCCGGGGTCAACATCATCAACGGAACGAAGTTCGCACCGGATTTGGCTTTGATGGGACAGCTTGATTCGCAGCATCGCTACGACACGTTGATTAATCGTTTCGCGCACATCCAATTCAAGACGCTGGATAAGGCTCGAAGCGATTCCGATTATGTCATGGAGCCAAACAACTACGACGGCTACAAAGTGATGATCAACCCAGGTGCTCCTCAGCTTGAGCGAATGAAGGTCAAGTACTTTGCCTTTGCCGGACTGCCGCCGCAGGAAGTGATTAGCAAACTCGAACCCATGTTCGACAATGCTATTTGTGGTCAGTGGTTGTACCGTCGTCGCGAAGCAGACGCCACGCAGCGCGAAGAAGCACCCTACAAAGTCATGCGTTACGACGCCGACTCCACCCGCTTCTTCATCGGCAAAGTTGAGATGAGTCCTAATCGCGAGCACAATGCATTTGTGATCACTGGTGTTTCGTATGACAAAGCAACCAACGATTTGTGTGGCGGTGTTTGCGCTGAAGTAAACGGACGAATAATCGAAGGAACTTATGGTTTGCCGAATCCCGACGCCAAAGTCGAGCAATACCGCAACACCGCATTCCGACTCGATCTACCCTTTTCGCGATTGGGCACCGGTCACATCGAATTCAAGCTCCGTTTCGTGAGTCGCGACAAAAAAGTTTACTCCACTTCAAACGAACGTTTTGGCGTGGACATTGATCCGGTTGCGGAACCGCCGGTTGAAGCAGAGCTACGACATTAAGGCCGATACTTATCTGAATAGGGTTAAACTTGCTAAAGATCTCGATCATAACACCGTGTTGGAATGCTGCTCAGTTTATTGAGCAGACGATTCAGTCTATACTTGCGCAGCGAGGAAACTTCGAGCTGGAGTATATCATTGTTGACGGACTATCGACAGACGGAACGGTTGATATCATCAAGAAGTACGAATCACAGTTGAAGTGGATCTCAGAGCGCGACAACGGTCAGACCTCAGCCATCAACAAAGGTCTTTCTATGGCAACAGGCGACGTCGTCGCCTTTCTCAATGCCGATGACTTGTACAAAGCCAACACCCTCGAGCAAGTAGCTCAGAAGTTTTCAGATCCGAAAGTTCAGTGGCTTGTAGGGCTGTGCGATATCATTGATATCAACAACAATGAAGTTCGGCAAGCGATTACGGCCTATAAGAACTACTCACTGCGTCGGGCGAGTCACTCGCGTATTCTGGCGGAGAATTTCATTTCACAACCTGCCGTATTCTG
Source organism: Chlorobiota bacterium (assembly GCA_044228685.1). Taxonomy (GTDB): domain Bacteria; phylum Bacteroidota; class Ignavibacteria; order Kapaibacteriales; family NICIL-2; genus JBBATK01. The sequence goes on along the minus strand of JBGAUL010000001.1, from coordinate 346,477 downwards.
GCGTCGTGAACTCATGAATAAAGCCGGTCTGCTTGACGAGTCCGAGCACTACGTCATGGACTACGAGTACTGGCTTCGACTATGGCAATTCCATCCTCCAACGATACACAACGACTACTTGGCATCGTTTCGATGGTACGAAACTTCAAAAAGTGGCAGCGGCTTCAGCACTCAATTCGCCGACGAACTCCGTGTCGCCTGTAAATACGCATCACCATACTCCTGGCCCATCATGCTTCACCGCTTCAATTACATGAAGATTGTGACGGCGTATACGCTGATGGCTTGGTGGAGGAAGGTGCGGGGATGAAGAGTTCCTACAACAGTACTTGCATTTGAGTCAATTGCGATTTCTTATGCAGAGTGAATGTATATGTCGATGCATCTAGTACGCAGAGTTATATACTCATAGAGGAAGCTTGGTCTTTCACTGACATCAATGGTTTCGAAATGGTCTATCCGAGCGTATTCCAGTGCCGACGCAGAGAATTAGTTCAAAGTTCCAGTGAACAGTTGTTTTACATTATCTGAATTTATATACAATGATTTCATTAGGAATACAAGAGAAGCTTCGGAAGCCAGTATTGAGTATAGCCAAGCTCATGCACAGTACCAGAATGGCTTCAGTTTGGTTACGCTTGATTTCTGCTACCCAACGCTTCATTGTTTGGCAGAGTCCGTATATCAGGTCTCTCAATGCAACAGTTGTATTCGATATTGGCGCGAACACCGGTGAATTTGCAATGATTGCACGTTCAACATTTCCAAAGGCGCGTATTTATTCCTTCGAACCTCAACCATTGGCGTGGAAAGCTCTCGTTGAGAATATGGAGGGCGATGGAAACTTCAAATCGTTCAATTGTGCTCTGGGTAGTGAAAAAGGAAGTGCTGAAATGTTCATCTCAGAATTCAGCCCTTCTAGCTCATTCTACGCAACTGAGGGTCAGGGTACCAAACAATTGGTTCCTATCGAGCTTTTGAACGACTATGCTGCGGAGTTACATAGTGATGACATCAGTATTGTCAAACTTGATGTTGAAGGATATGAACTGGAAGTTCTTAAGGGAGGACTTCACTTTCTACAAAAGGCAGATTGGATTTACATAGAGTCAAGAACCAACGATCTGGTTGGCTGTAGTTTTGATGAGATTTATTCGCTGCTTAACCAACAAGGATGGCGTTATAGAGGCGCTTATGATGCTGAATACGCGAAGAATGGCAAACTGATGTATTTCGATGCTCTGTTTTACAATGAGGCAAAACACGCGCAGAAGTAGTATTCGTCAGAAGCCCTAAGTACTCTCGATAAAATCATTTGCGACGCTCTATCTTTTTTGAGGGATTAGCCTCACTACTATATCTTGCGAGAATTCACTTTGTAGTGAGTTCAAACCAAGGTGAACTCGGTTTAGTATCCGAATTTGTTTTGAAACCACTTTGATATTCGATCCATGAACTTTTTTGAAGTACTCGATTCAACACTCTTACGAGCATACAGATCAGTCTGCCCGACTGCTTTACAAGAATCAATCGATAGAACTCTGTCTCGATTGAGTGACGAAAGGCTCATCATCTGGGACCTCAAAACTGTGTTGTTTGTCGCGGGTATCTTGCTCACGTACATCTTCATGGCTTCGATGGAGTATAGTGGTTCATCAACAGAAAAATGGAATGATTATATAATCGACTCATCTCAAATAGCACAAACGCAACCTGTGCTTGGAAAAGCAAAGTGGATTCGGTTTGACGAATGGTGCTTAACGACACCTTGCTACCGATCTCAGTACTTGAATGACTTCCCGATTCGTGGATCAAATTTTGGCTATGGTGAGTCTCCGATCTTGATGGGAATGCCAACTGCCGACATCACGAGTAAAATCCGACCCCAGTTATGGTCATTCTATTTCTTCTCATTCGAACGCGCCTTCAGTATTTATTGGTACTTCAAAACCTTCGGAATTCTACTAGGCTTCTTTTTTGTTTTGAAAATTATCAGTCGAAACAACTTCTGGCTGTCACTTGGAGGATCCATTTGGATACTATATTCCTCCTATACGCAGTGGTGGTTCTCGACTTCGGGTTCAGAGCTTATGGTCTTCGCGGCGCTGATGACAGTCTGCGGTCTATACGTATTGCTCTCTCAGAGTAGAGCAACGATCATTATCAACTCGATTTTACTTACCCTCTTTTCAACAAGTTTTGTTCTCACGCTCTATCCGCCGTACCAAGTGCCACTTGGATACATGGTTTTGTTTGTTATGGCGGCGCACCTATGGTCAACCTATTCGAAGGATATCATACTCAATAAGGTCTTCTTCCGAGTTGGCGGAATTCTCGTGATGTTTGTCTTGATGGCTTTGATCATGGTACATTTCTTCAATACCTGTCGTGAGTCCATTAACGTTATGGCTCAGACATTGTATCCAGGACAAAGAATAAGCACAGGTGGAGTGATTGATTCTAATCGATACTTCAGCGGAGTTTTTGATTATCTGTTTTCCGAAAAGCGGATTCCTTCTCCGCTATGGGGCAACCCATGTGAAGCTAGTAACTACTTACTGCTGTGGCCGCTGGTAGTATTGGGCATGATCGTAGATAAGTTCCGAGGCGGAAGAGTCAATTACACGCAACTAGTACTGCTTGTTTATATCTGCTTTTTAAGCGCGTGGATGGTTTTTGGATATCCTGATTTCCTGGCGCAGATCACAGTGCTTAACCGTGTACGTGAGAACCGGGCTCTCATAGGAATTGGACCTGTGAATATTATTCTCATTATCCATTACTTAGCCTCTAAGTTTTCCGTGACTACCGAGCATTCCGTCGTTGATGCAGATCAGGATACCAACAGAAAGAAGAAGAAAGCAAAACAATCCCAAAAGGAAGCGGGCCGCAGCTCATCATCTTCCAGTATTCTATGGATTGCCGGAGCAATTTCAGCTGTGGTTGTTTTTGGCGGCGTTTACCTGCTTGGAACGAATTTTAACGAAGCAACCAAGAACTTCTTAACTCCAACGCAAATCAAACTCAGTGGATTTCTAGCATCAATACTGGCTTTTACACTTGTTGCCAGACTTAGCAGCGCGTTTATTGGATTGGTCGTGTTTTGTGTATTGTGGTCTAACTTCATGATCAATCCGATCGCCAAGGGCATGCCTGCATTAACAAACAAGAGTTTGATGCATATACTGGAGTCAATTCACAAGTCAGATCCAAATGCTAAGTGGTTATCTTATGGTTCAAATATCCTTGCAAACTATGTGATCGCATCCGGTGCTGACGTGATTTCGGGAACGAAGTTCATACCGGATTTGGGTATGTACAAAATCCTAGATCCAACAGGAAACGGAAGTCAAGCGTACAATCGTTTTGCTCACGTTCACGTGCTTCCGAATTATAGTGCAAAAGATAGTGAGGATATGGTCTGGCGAAAAGACGGTGACGATGCTTTCACTTGGTTGGTGAACCCATCGAGCAAAGCACTTGAGAAGATTGGTGTAAAATACTGGCTATCAAATCGTCTCTTTCGTGCTGCTGACTATGCTGCCGTTGAACCTATTGTTGATTCAGCAGTAAACAATCTATATTTATATCGACGTAAAACCACGGATTCACTCGATGCAAATGTTAGACTTGCTAAGATGGTTGAAGTGAAAAGTGATGATCGTTTGAAGATTGCAGAGTTCAAAGGACGCGGCAGCGATGAATTGGGACTGTTTATCATCGAAGGCTGGACCTATGATGTACAGCACCATAATCTACCGTCTGCTATTTATGTGCGAGTCAATAACCACTTAGTTAAGGGTACCGTCGGTTTGGCATCACCTAGCGCCAACGCTCCTGAAAAGAATTGCGGCTTCCGAGTTGATATACCTTTTATACGCATCGGTTCTGGCACAGTTGGTATGGAGATTATCGCGGTTTCCAGTGATGGCACGAGCTACAAGGCATCACCACAAATTTCAGTGAACATGAACTAATCTCTTCGAGGATCGAGGGTTGTTCATCAGTAAGAGAGTTCGCGAGTCTGATAGACAGGCTTTCTTTTAGCGTAATGACTTTGATCGCTAATCATGAAGTCGATCTTGTTGAAGCGTGAAAACGCGGTAATGATAGATATGTACTTCGAAAGTTCATCAATAGCTAAAGGACTACAATGGCTGTTTCGCTTATTGTGTTAAGCCTGATCTGCATGTTTCTGTTTTCATTCGACAGAATCAGTAAGAGTGTCTCGATTGCACTAACAACTGCAATAGCTCTCCAAAGTATAGTAGTACTCATCATTACTGAATTCCTAAGTGCAATTGATGCCTTTGAGCAAAATGCCATTCTTGCTTGCTACGGCTTCTTGTTGGTCATTCAGGCTTTCTTTGTCTTTAGACATAGAGAGAGAATAAAACCTATACTAGCGCTTTGCAAGGGATTTCTTAAAAGAAACCTCTGGTTTTCAGCAGCTGTCGCGATACTCTTCGCAGCTCTGTTGTATCAGGCACTTGCGTATCCTCCGAATAACTGGGACTCTCTTACCTACCATATGTCGAGAGTTTCTCACTGGATCGCAAACAAAAACGTGAGTGCATATCCAACCAACATCTATCGGCAAGTTTGGTCAGCTCCTTTTGCTGAGTACTTCATTGCACATACATGTCTCTTGAGTCAATCTGACCGTTTCGTAAACACAGTTCAGCTACTCTTTTTTGTTGGATCACTTAGCGCCATTGTCGGTATTGCGGAAAACTTCGGACTGAGCCGCAGAGCCAGATATGCGGCTGCAATTATAGTTCTGACAACACCTGAACTGCTGCTGGAGTCAACGACAACTCAAAACGATGTAGTCGTTTCGTTTTTTGTTATTGCGTCAATTCTGTTCCTCGTCAGAGCACTAAGGTTTAAACCTTTGTTGGATTTGATACTTCTTGGACTCTGCGCAGGTCTCGCAACTATCAGCAAAGGAAGTAGTTACTTCTATCTGGCACCCGTCCTTCTTTTTGGCAGTTTTCTTGCCATCAGAATTGCGTTGAAGCAGCCCAGCAAGCAGTTTGTTTTAGGTATTGTGGCTGTGCCTCTCATTATGATCATTGTTGGATCTGGCCATTACTATAGAAACAGGGTCTTCCCCAATTTGTGTGGGTAAACTCACAGCAGTGCTTCATGGATAAAGATCAAGGTTTGCATAGTGGAAGTAGATTATATACTTGAAGCGTAGACGATTTCTAAACCCGCGAGCCCGCGATTTCAGGCGCTGGATTTGCTGTTCATACTTTCGGCTTTTGCGTTCGACCGTTGAAGGAGCACAGCGTTGATAACTCCCCAGAGATTGCTCCCGATAGTTTGCGCTGCTTGAATCACGGAGTTAAATCAGAGTTACACGCCCAGTCATACCATCGCTTCCGCTGTAGCGATGCCCAACTTTTCGACTTGAACTTTGAACTTCCAAAGACACAGCATGTTCTTTGATTGCATGCAAGTGCTGTCTTCAGCGAACTGTCACGTAGTGCCTTAAATTTTAATTCGGCGCTTGATCCATGTTGTTTGGATTACGAAGCCAGAAGTACCTAGTCCCTTTGAGGCTGTTGTCGCCGTCTTGAGCAAGCTGTTTATGCTCAGCTCTTCGAACCTTTATCAACTGCGTTACCGAGATACTGTGCCACATGAAACTTGTCGAAGCAGATTTCCGGGTAGCACCTTCGACATACTCTGTATCGGAGGTAATGTATGCTGGCCACATATCCATTGATATACTCTCAATGCTGCGACAGCGTCTCCAAGGCTTTTGTAGTAGTTGGCAAGTGTCTTCTTGTTCGTTCATCGCCAACGTGAAGCACGTCACCTGTATCTTGATCTGTTACAACAGTTACGTACTCGTGACATGATGAAACGAGGTCTCATCAATAGAAATATGTTTTGGATATCGCTTCGTTCTGCGCTCCAGACCACGCTCTACTGCTCTGTGCATGATGCCTGACACAGCGTTCCAACTAAGACCAAGTTGTTTTGCAACGGCAGATATTGGTGCTTGCTTGAGCCAGTCAATCACATGAGACTCGAACTTAATGGTATACCGACTGAGCGATTCTGCCCACGGTACACGAACCTGCAGCACGCCATGTTCTTGGCAGTCGATGCGCGGAAGATCGGCATTGATGAACGTCTTGTACTCCATAGTATTGAGATGACGCCATCGTCTTGGTCTAAAATCATACTTTGGACAGTCTTTGCCACAGACTGGACAGCTAAATGTTGTCTCGGATGTGGCAATTGTAATAGTCAAGACATCCCGTTTGGAGTCTAAATCAATATCGTGAATGTACCACGGTCGCTCGACCTTTAACAAGGTCTCAAAAAACTCTATTTGATCCATGCCCTAATCTAGGCAACAGACTGAAAAGTGAGTCTTTCCACACGATTTGAGGTAGAGGCTAGAAACATGAGAGTTTCCGGCAGCCCATTAGGCAATCCGGATACCAAGCTTATTAACGAGCAAATGTCGGTATCTACCGGGATCTTGTTAATCGTGAAGAACGCTGCTATTCATTTCGGCATTCCTCCATTTTCTGCGATGACAAATCAAGTTGTTACCAGTCTACATAATGACTTTGGTGCAGCACTTGATGACCCGGCTAATAACCTTGACAAGATAAAATTCAGATTGATGGAATGGGCTCACGACGAAGACACAGCCTCAAATTTCTTCCAGTTTGTTCTTGGCGTGCTTGCGACCGCGGTAGTCATTGTAAATTTTAAGAAACGAGACACGAAGGCTTTGCTTCTGATCATCTTTCCCCTGATTTGGTTTCTTACTCTTGCTCTCGTCCTCAAATGGAATCCGTGGCAAACTCGCATTCAATGCACATTGTTCTTTGTGCTAGCAATAAGTATTGGCTATGTGTTTTTTGATTCTGTCAAACTTCCAAAAAGCGTTCTTAATGGATTGAGTATAGTGGTCGGCGGAATCATGATAGTAATGGCTATCCGTACTGTAATGTTTGACCCGCTCCGCCCATTGAAGACGTCGCCTCCAACGACATACAAACTAGGTGTGAGCGATTCTCGACTGAAGAAATACTTTGCGAACATGCCTGGTTTGGAGACAGTATTCACTTCATTCAATTCATTTGTCGCTCAACATCCCAAGGAAGTTGGATTGATTACTACTAGTGAATGCTGGGAGTACCCATTTTACATAGATTCCTATCGGACTCATAGTGACATTCTACCTGCACTTGATGTAACGAATCCGTCAGCTATTGCCACGTGGAATTCACGTCTTGACAGTACACGCATTAAGTACATAATTGCTCAGTCCAAATCTGACTCTTTGACATATAATGGCTCTATATTCAGACCCATTGATAGGCATTCGTATCTGTCTCTATACATGAAGGATGGTATATCAACTGTAAGTAAATAGCACCTCCAATCTTCCTTCGAGTAGATTGGATTTTGTCGACGCAATCATTGCCTAGCAATTCGATCTATCGTAAAGACAAAGTGTTTACCGCCTCTTTTCAACTTCGGGCAGTTCTTCTCCCGACTCAATAGTGCAAGACTGTCTGTCGATATTGGAGTGTATTGTTTGTCAGGGTTAAGTAAATACAGAAGTCAGTTTAAGCTATGTATTTTGACATATAGCCGCTTTGGCTCTTAGGATACGTCACATTTCAAATCATCTTCCAGCCATCATCCTGCATTTCTAAAGCACTCATGAAGAAGAATAAAGCTAACGTCACTTCTCGTTCAACAGAAGAAGGTCAAACCTCTGCGCGGCCATCGTCAGCCGCTACGCTTCTGGATCACAACGAGCGCAACATCACCCTCGGTCTCCTCCTGATCTCCGCGCTGATCGTCTTTCGTGACTACATTTTTGGAAAGAGCTTTTACTTGTTCAAGGACATGGCGGCGGATTCGCACATTGCCTTGTATCCGACAATCAACCTCTACTCGAAGTATTTGCGAGAAGTGGGTTTTCCATCGTGGTCATTTCAGTTCGGTATAGGTCAGAACCTGCTCCCCTTCATCCTTCGCGATCCATTTGATTTGTTCATCTACGCCTTTAGCGCTGAGATGATTCCTACCATGATTGTGTGGAAGGAGTTCGCAAAAGTGGTGATCACCGGTATGATCTTCTACACCTATCTCTCGAGAATTACAACGAAGCCATTGCTACGTATTGTTGGTTCTTTGATGTATGCACTGAGCGGTTTCCTGATCATTGGTTCTGGTTGGCACATCTTCTCGTTTGAGGCGCTGGCATTTGCACTGCTCCTTCTTGGTGTGGAGAATCTGCTTCAACAACGGAGTTTCAACGTCTTGGTCATTGCTGCCTTCCTCATTGGCATCTCGCAACCATTCAACATCGTCGTGTACGGAATGTTTTTGGTGATCTATGCTGCACTGCGAGTGTACGAAATGCACGCAGAGACATTTGTGAAGTCTCTTGCATCTCTTTTCATGCGCAGCGCATTGTGTGTGATGTTGGGATTTAGCATCAGTGCGGTGTTCATGATTCCCAACGTCATTCAGCTTCGCGAGAGTCCACGTGGAAGCGGACTCAGCTCTCTCAGTCAATCACTTTCCACCAAGCCTCTACTCGAGGTTGCAGATTCTGCGCTCGTCAAGGCTGAAGTCTCGCGAACATTTTCCAACAACCTGCTGGGAGTTGGCACTGACTTTAAAGGTTGGAAGAACTATCTGGAAGATCCAACCTTCTATTGCGGCTTACTCGCACTAAGCATGCTTCCGCTGAGCTTTATGCGTTTTGATAAACGACAGCGTGTTGCCTATTCTATCTTCTTTGGAATTCTCCTGATACCGCTTGTCTTTCCCTACTTCCGCTATGCATTCTGGTTGTTCTCGGGCGACTACTTTCGAGCCTATTCTTTGATCGTGACATTTGCGCTGGTCTTTGTCGCTCTTCGCGGACTTCAACTTCGTGACGCGTCCTCCGCTAAAACATACTGGATGGTGTATGGAGCGAGCTCAGCTATACTTAGCATTTGCTTATTACTCGCGGTTGAATCAGCTCAGCGCTTCAAGACCGCTCACATACTGGCCTTAGCCTGCCTGTGGCTTTATCCTTTGCTGCTTCGCATGGAATCAGATAAGACAAAGAGCGCGGTGTCGCCGTATGGAATTCTTGCCCTGCTCCTTGTCGAGTTGTGTTATACGGGCTTTGTTACGACCCACGAGCGCAGAGTATTTGCAACAAAAGACTTCCATCAAAAAGTTGACTACAACGATTATTCGGTTGACGCTGTGCGCTATATCAAGAGCATTGATCCGGGCTTCTATCGTGTCAGCAAACGCTACTCGTCATCGACGGCGATGTACAAGAGTTTCAACGACGCAATGATGCAGGATTACTACGGAATTTCCACCTACAACTCATTCAACCAACTCGATTATGTGAAGATGTTGAATGAGATCGGAACCATCGACGCACGCGACGAATGGCAGAGTCGCATGATCAGTTGGAGTGGCGGTAGTGTTGAGGATCTTTTCTCTGTCAAGTATCAACTCGTACGCGATCCTCAAAATTTCCGCACCTCGTTCAAGTATGATTCCATTGCACATATCGGCAACGTAACAATTGCTCGCAATCGCTGTGCGCTACCATTGGGCTTTTGCTACGATCATTACATTACGCGTGATGAGTACAAGAAACTTAACGCCACATACAAGCAGATATCTCTTCTGTCGGCAGTGTTTGTCGATGATGCTGATCTCGAAAAGATCAAAGCGCTTCAGCCTCTGCCAACAATTGACACTGCCAAGCAAGTTGACATTGATTCCTATAGCAAAGCCTGCGAGCTCTTGGCAAAAAGTACTCTGAAACTCGAACAGTTCTCGCAGTCGGATATTAAAGGAAGTACTGAACTGGATCGACCAAAGCTCATGTACTTCTCGATCCCGGCAGACAAAGGCTGGGAAGCCGAAGTAAACGGCGCGAAGGTAGATATCATCAGACTGGATGGCGGTATGATTGGTCTTATGCTTCCGGCGGGAAAATCGAATGTCAGACTGTCGTTCCATCAACGCTACTTTAGTGCGTCTCTTGTCAGCTCAATAGTCGGTCTCCTTGTATTTGTCGGACTGCTGGTTTCGCGGTTCGCCCAACAACGAAAAGCTGCGCACAACGCATAGTTCGACGTGAATTTGGGTTCCTGTGTCCTTGAAAACAGTGCTGCAGCCAAGTTTTTAGGCCAATTACAGCGGAATCAAACTCGTAGCAGGTACAATTCTTTGCCCATTTCACTCAAATACCTATCTTTGCGACCCGATCGCCAATGTGCGTTCGCAGGAGTGGCGGAACTGGCAGACGCGCTGGACTCAAAATCCAGTGAACCTTAAATTCGTGTGGGTTCGACTCCCACCTTCTGCACGGTTAAGAAACGGCCCAGACTATTCGTAGTCTGGGCTGTTTTCGTTTTTCGGGAGCATACCGCCATCAGTATTTCTCCGTAGAAAATTCTTTTGAGCCTTTCATATATTAACCCTCTGTAACTCCGGTGGTTGTATGGACATATTCAGAAAATTCTCAATAAGCGCAGTTTGCTGTCTGGTTCTATGGTATTTGGCAAAGCCGATGATCATGAACATTGGCGCGTATAAGACCAAGGCGGTACAGTATGAAAACAGGTCAAAAGAGCTGTTTACGCCGAAGTCCGGCTTGGAAGTGTTGCCATCCGAGACGCAGACCGTGCTTTTCATTCTTGACAGTTTTAAGCTAAATGACTACAAGTTGGTCGGACGTCTTGCCGATCAGAAGTTAGAGTCGTTGAACCTGCAGCGTATCAACGAATCTGCTTGGCCGGTCCGTAGCGACTCGACAAGTAAGAACATCATCGGTTATACTGCCGAACTCAAGGACTCCGCAGGCATTAAGATCATTGTGAACGTTAACAATCTCTCCTATGGAACTCATTAGCACACTGATCCTCATCGCAGCTTCAGCATATTCCCTGGGTCAGCTCTTGATATCTCTTTTTCGACTCGAAGATGATCACCAGGTTCTTCTTCTAGCCAAGTATGCTCTCGGACTTATCTGCTTTTTTAGTCTTGTCCTTTTGGGCGTACCGATTTCAGTGCTGCTGACGCTCATGTGGATCCCGCCAATTGCCCTACTTGGGTTAGAGATATGGAAGCGAACGAAGAAATCTCAATCAAGCACCTTCGGTCAGATCAACTATTTGTCTGTTGGACTTCATCTCGTTTTCCTGTGTACGATTGTTTACATTTCGTACGAGGCGCTTCGAAACGTTGCATTTCGTCCAATCACTGAGTGGGATGCACGGTCCATCTGGTACTTTCACGCAAAACAGTTGTTTTTCGCCAACGGATTAAATGCAAACACCGGCTTTGGAGTAAATGAGTTTACCAGCAAGTGGAGTCATCCTGAATACCCATTGATGGTACCTTCCTTTGCAGCGATGATTACTCGCTCAATCGGATATTGGAATGAGTTTCTACCTAAAACAAACCTCTACTTACTCTGGATCGGTTTTGTACTTGGGCTCATGTCCTTGAAATCAGTGTTTCCATTGCTCAAGATCGTGATATTCGTCACCTTCTTTTCTGTCTCGCCTCTCTTCCTCACGAACGGTTACAACGACGTGTGGCTGGGGGTTTACAGCGGACTTGGATTGCTCCATCTGCTCGAGTACTTACGCCTCAATGACGGCAGATACTTAATCTCCTCAATTGTCGTTATGGCTTTTTGCTCTTACATGAAGCAAGATGCCTTTCTCCTAATTCTTGCTGTTGCTTCAGCGATTCTCTTGCTATCGGCTATCACAACCAACTTCTCAGTCATTAAACAAAGCCTCGCGAGAGTCTTGAAGTTGTGGCCATTGTTATGCTTGCTCGTGATTCCATTTGTTCTCTGGACTTATCACAAGAGCGTGTATCATCTGGGTACCAGTGAGTATGATTTTGGTCGTTTGCTCAGACCAACTGAGTACAGCACGACCTTTGCTCAAGACAAAATCGATCGGATATATAACGCAATTGTGCTTCCGATGGACTTTGAGAAAATGACTTTGGTCTTGGTTCTGACCATTCTCGCCGCAAGCGCATATTCATGGTTTCAGAGAAGAGATAAACGATTAGTCTTGATGGACTCACTTATCATGAGCACTCCTCTTGTTGCATCCGTAGTATTTGCTCTTGGGATGCACGTAGTGTATTGCATGAGCACAGCAGATTTGACCTGGCACTTGCAAACAAGCGCTGACCGACTTAGGGTTCACTTGCTGTTTCTCGGTCTACCAACCTTGTTTGCTGTCGCTTCTGTTCTGAGCAACATCCCACAACGACAGCAAGCAGTCGCGACGAGCAAGAAGAAGTCTAAGAAACAGAAATAGCTCAAGACTTCGTAATCGTGAATTGAATCAAAACATCGACTAATAAACTAGGCTCAAGATTTTCGTTCAGCAACGACGATTACAGATAGTCCTATGGAATGAAGAACCAGTTTGTCGAGTGGACGGATGAGGGGTACAATAAGGTCATACATGCGCATCGATGTGGTACCAATACGATCTCGCCTGAGCAATGAACCAAATAGCCACCACGCCACTAATCCAAAAGCGTTGAAATGCGTGAGTACGCTCTTGTGAAATCCGGCATCAGTAACAGCCTTCAACAAGTTATGGTCAGTGTATCTACGACAGTGTTCCAGCACTTCATCTAAGCTATTAAACAACGCTCTACCCCAAGGACACAGTAGAACTATGCGTCCTCCAGGTTTTAGAAACTCAGACATTGTAACGAGTGCGAGATGTTCTTCCGCGATGTGTTCTAGTACGTTGAATGCGACAATGGTGTCGAACTGCCCGCGGAGTTCTTTGTGACCTTCAATGAGATGTGGATCCGCGAAATCTAGCTGCAATACTGTAGGCGGGCTGCTGCTGCGCTCAAAACGTTTATGCAAGTAGCGACAATAGTCGTTGCTTATGTCGCTTAGTGTTGCAGTGGGATGATCTCTCAGAATCAATTCTGACAAGTTGCCTATTCCACTACCGACCTCTAGAATCTTACCGCTACAGTAGGATGAAATGCGCGAGTACATCCATCGATTGAAACGGGGTGCTTTCGAAATTGCATCCAAAATGTCCCGGGACGCATCTGAGTGATCCTGCTCCGGGCGATTTGACTTGGTCATGTGCTAGCTCAATTAGGAGCGCGCAAAGATATTGTATTTCAGTATGCAGTATATCGCACGAAAGCCGTCTTTCCAATTGATCTTCTTGCCTTCTTCGAAGGTTCTTCCGTAGTAAGAGATTCCTACCTCATAAATACGAACATGAGGAACTCTTGAAATTTTGGCCGTTACTTCAGGTTCAAAACCAAATCGTTTTTCTTTCAAATTCAATCCTTGAATCATCTCACGTCTGAACATCTTATAACAGGTCTCCATATCCGTCAGATTGAGATTGGTCAACATGTTCGACAGAGCCGTCAATAGCTTGTTTCCGTAACTATGCCAGTAGAAGAGAATTCGATGCGCGTTACCTCCAAGGAATCTTGAGCCATATACCACGTCAGCGAAACCATCAAGTACAGGCTTTAAGAGAATGTTGTATTCATTCGGATCGTATTCGAGGTCCGCGTCTTGAATAATGACAAAGTCGCCGGTGGCTTTAGCGATACCTGTATGAAGTGCCGCTCCTTTACCTCGATTTTTCGGATGACTATGATACTGGATATTGTATCCGGGATGAGCATTGATGTACTCACGGATAACAGCATCGGTATTGTCTGTCGAGCAGTCATTTACGATGATCACTTCTTTCTCTATTCCATTCGCCAACTGGACATCACGCACTTTGTCCAGAATACGATGGATGGTAGGTCCCTCGTTATAGGCCGGAATGACGATCGATAACTTGCTAATGCTCATTGCGCTCTCCTACAAATAATGCCCATTGACACTAATGACTCAGTGTCTAATAACCTTGAACATGACTTAAACTATCATGCGTTTGGTGCCAAGGTCATAAAGACAACCTCATGTGAAGCTTGGCACCTGTACTGCAATTGAAGAAAAATAAACTGACCCATGGTACAGCCAAGCCGTAATTCTACGGATTTTCCTTAGGCACAAATCTCGTCTCCACCGATCATCTCCTATTGATCCCGGGCTTCTATCTTTGCGACCCGATCGCCAATGTGCGTTCGCAGGAGTGGCGGAACTGGCAGACGCGCTGGACTCAAAATCCAGTGAACCTTAAATTCGTGTGGGTTCGACTCCCACCTTCTGCACGGTTAGAATAAAGTCCTTGTTTCTCAAAGAAACAAGGACTTTTTTTTGTTTTGCCAACCTGTTGAGGTGATGAGTTTTGGTCAAAGCTGAGAAAGCTAGGTTGTGCTTAGAGTATAACTGGGCTATCAGGTGCTGCTTCTGAAAGTGAACGACACAAGGAATGACCAAATAATTCTCCTTAGAATTTGGATGGTGCAAAGCCACTCTGTTTATTTTAGTGCCGCTGGCTGTTCTGTCAGAAAGATGTTTGTCGAGTCTTTTTCACTTCGCTAATTGTAGGGCCTTTAACTCGATTTAGCTGATAAGCAGCGAAGCGTCGAGTGAGACGAATTTATTCCTTTATAACACGCCCCAGTTCGCTCTCAAGTGCCGGAGCTTTAACCGTGTACACCTTATGAGATTGACATTATTCTTCAGCAGTATCGTTTTTACATTGTCTGTATTGACAGGGTGCAAATCTGTGGTTGATCCTATACTTGACAACGCTCAGGTACAAATCAGTGTTGGAGGAACTGTGTTTGATGAGAATGGAAAAGCAATCTCAAACGCCACTGTGGAAATTGCCGGACGCAGTCAGAAAACGACTGAATACGGCACCTTCCTATTCACAAAAGTCCTCGTGCCAGCGAAGAGATTTGTTATCCATGTACAGGCCACGGGTTATATAAGCACGACACGAGCCGATGTACCGACCACGGATGACGTCAATCGCGTGCGCATCGGAATGCACAAAGAACAGCCGCGACCGGTTTCGGTGATTGAAAATGACGGCCTAAGCTACGAATCAGGTCTTTTTTTGAAGTATCCACCTTATGCATTTGTTCTTGAGAATGGTCAGCGATATGTCGGCTTTATCAATCTTGACGCTCATCTTCGTCTACCAAATGAAAACAAATTCTATGACTTTTATCCCGGGGATTTACGCGGCATGGATTCGTTGCTTCCATGTGCGCTTGGTACTCAATTTGGCTATGTGCATGTAGGAGCAGAAACACTTGCACACGAGAAACTAAGACTTGATAGCGGCGCAACGATTACTCTTAACATACCGATCGATTATGATTGGCTGGACAAAAAGGATGTAACGATTCCTATGTGGCATTATGATAAAAAACAAGATCTGTGGATACGAAGTGGACGTGCGAGCTTGATCAATAATTACTACACCGCAACGGTCAATGAACTTGGTGACTGGGCATTCGCGGAATTTGAAACACAAGCAGCTAAGATTCATTTGACTGTGGTTCGGAATAACAGCTTGGAGACACTTTCAGATGTTTGCGTTCGCGTCGGTGATCACAATGTGCTAAGCAACAACACAACGAAGTACGTTCCTGATCTTCAGACTCGCTTTCAAATGAAAATCGACGTCCCGCAAAACCTAAATCACGGGCGGGTTGCAATGCAAACAAAGTATATCGGTCCTTTGGAGTCTAATGAGAATCGATACCTTACTCTCCAACTCTATAGTTCCACTCCTCTTCTCAAAGGCAAACTGGCTAATTGCGATAATCAGCCCATCGATGGAACAATATTCTGCATTGATAAGAGCAATGTCATCAGCTTTTGCACTTATAATGCTAGCTTTAAGACACCGTCCTTTAACACTTCGGACATGAAAATATTCGCGATGTCTGAAAACGGAGAAGTAAGCGACACTATTCAGGTCCGCAACCTCAGCGATGACAGTACCTACGATCTAGGAACTCTGTATGTGTGCAATGCGGAGCAACACAAGGATTGGATAGTCGACAAGAATCTCGGTAATGACGTTAGTAATGCTTGCAAGTTCATATCGTATAGTTCGGATGCTTCTCGAATTGTGGCCGTTTTTCAGAACATAGTTCGAGTCTATTCACCTAAAGGCGAGATCATTGACTCGTGCATTATCGATAATAATGGATGCGGACATGAGTTTTTGTGCAGTTACAGCATGGACGTCTCCGGAAGGCGAACACTCATTCCTATTGCAAGAATTGGTCACTCCAGTAATGCTTATTCGGTTTTTGACATGACATCGCACCGAGAGTTACTCGTGCTGGATGATATCTATGATGCCTGCATTTCACCGGACGGACAATACGTAGCGTACAGCCGGATAAAGATGGTCGGTAACACTATAGACACTCTCGACTGTTGTCTGCAGCGCATCAGTGATGGGGCGATTATCTGGTGTCATCCACTTTCAAAGACCCCTTATTATGGTCCAGGCATAGTCTTTAATTCTAACAGAACATTTCTTTGCCATACGACTCAAGACTTGAATGTTATCGACATAGCAAACGGCAGTCCGATTCAAATCATACCTATACCAAAAAATTCCGGTTGGGGTATGCGACGCGCAATGAACGACAATTACTATGAGCTTGATAATTTCGATCAGCCTACGCTCAGCACTCATACCGTCGCGTTCTTTGATCGTCGCTCTTTCAATTTGGTAGGTCAAACGGTAGTTGAAACGTGGTCGAACGACTGTCCGATGTCTCAAACACTCGACAAGTACATGAGCTATCAGACAAACGGCGTCTGTCTTCTCCCGGTAATTCGAGATATAGTCAGCGGAAGCATCGAAAAGAGACTACCGATTCTTCCAAGTTATGCGCTCCAGGTTGGAGCTGTTGCCCCGAATGCACGAGGTGCGGTCGTGGCGTACTGCGACAGTTACGGTAACTACCACTTGAGATTTTTTAATTGGTAGCTCGTGAGGTTTCCTAGCTTAACTATAATTCTTCTAGCTCATCCCATAGAATACATGAGCGATCATCCGAGGTAGCTCATAGGCGCAGATGACAACAACTGCCTTCGGGTGGTAAAACATTCACCACCGACTCCAGCCCGATTGCAGGCGCATTGAGCGAATATCGGTGTTGCGAGTTTGATTGGTATCGCATTCATTCTCATAACCGAAGCATTTCTCACCGTGCTACACAACAGGTACAAGGTGTGAATATCTTTGGGCATGTCAGCGCGGATGTGCATAGTATCCTGTGTACCGTACTGAGCGACTGGAGATAATGAACGTTATATGCATAACACCGCGTCTATTCCCTTAGCTTTACTTCAACGGACTTTGTACAACCACATCGACAGTACGAGTGTAGTGACGACCTTCAGGTAAGTCATTGTTGTAGGTGTTTGCCTCGCCATGCCCTTTTACGCTTTGAATTTTGTGCCCAAGCGCGTGCGCCGTTTCTTCAGCGCGACTCTTTGCAAGAGCTTGATTATAGTTACTCTCACCTAAGCGGTCAGTAAATCCCTCTACAAATACTTGTGAGTTTTTGCCGATTCGCTGTCGGATAAAGTCGATAATTTGAGAATTAAAATGCTTGAGTTCTGAGCTCCTTACGTCAAAGAGAATCAGACTATAGCGATCCACCTCCATACTATCTACAATATTTCTTTGTCGAGATCTTTGATATTGGGACGTCACGCCAAGAGTCGTCACTGCATCAGCGCTATCGCCTTTCTTACTTTTAACATGTAGATGAACTGTCAGTAGTTTTTCATTTTGAAGATGACTCTGTTCCTCAGTGCTGAGATTCCAAATGACATCCTCCGGTACAGCACCCTGTGAACTTTTTGTAAAGACGAGTTGACTTTTGCTTCTCACTCCTATGTTCCAAGTATTAATCTCAGACGAAGTTTCTACCTTGGGTCGCACATGCACATCCATTGATCGTGCATACGTTGTTGTGTCACTCGTTATCACTGGCTTTAGGATTTCATAAACCGGACTCCAGAGTTCAACCCGACGATTTTCTGCAGCTCCATCAGCAGAGTCCGGATTGGATGCATACTCTGGTAGGTTGCGCACGCTGACATTCATGCGTTGAGGTACAATACCCCATACATCACGCAAGTACCGAAAAACAGCCTCCGCTCTTTTTCTTGAGAGGGCAGTATCTCCTAATTCAGCACCTCTGTTGCTGTTACATCCAACCAGTCGAAGGGTTGCTGCCGGGTATTGATGAAGTCTCTTACCAATGATATTCAGAATCTGATAGTATGTAGGCAACTTCTCAATTGAGTTATGCTTGTTCTCGTCGAAACGTGCCGTATCAGCCTGACTGAGCTTTGCATAACGCGCCGGAAGCTCAGCTCTTCCCTCTTCAAAAAAAATGTAGTTCAAAAGAGGCGTCAACAACAGATTAGAGTACTGACGAATCTGAATTCGCAGTGTATCATCTTCGTGTCTCTCATCGTCCACAGCGACGGCCTTTAGACTGATGTTGAATTTCTCAGGTTGTATCTCGACAGGCTTTTGTTCTCGATGCTCAGCAATCACCTCCGGGTAGTACAAGGTATCTGTACGATAAATTTCTCGTCGTTGTATGCGTACATCATTTTCAATAGACTCAAATTCGGTGGAACGCCCTGATCCTTGCGCAATCAGCTCACTGGTCAAATTGCTTCGCTGAATTCTCAGAGTGTCGATGTGCCAAAATTCTTGTTGGACAAGCGGAAGACTAAGTGGGCGATAGGCGAGCGCAATACCTGCGCGAATCTGCTGTACTTTCCAGTCGAGCTCACCCACTACGGATGTCAGACCATACGAGTAGCGAATCTCCGGTGACAATGTGATATTGTGTCTTCGAGTAAGTGGAATCTCATAACCGACAGTGGCACTTGGAAGAATGAGCATCCCAGCTGCCCCTGGTAGTGCACCTGAAAATTGGTTCCGAATTCGACTATGTGAATCCTGGCCCAAGGCATCAAGAAAAGTGCCCTGCCCGCTGGGTTGACCGATTGTTTCTTGCTGAGCATAGTCAGCAGTTCTCAGCATGGCCAACTCTGCACCTACCTCAAGGTACATATTGGAAAGGATGCCAAAGTGCAGATGCGGTTGCAAGCTGAAAGCGGAGAGTTTTGCATTCAATGTATGGATGAACGATCCAGCCTGTGCGGATCCGTTTACAATAACCGTTGTGCCTTCTTCCTTTTGCAAAGTACCATCAAAAGAAGCGAAGCCAAATCGAAGTCCTAGAGCGGTAGACGGGCTTACATAAAAGTTCACTAATGCTCCGACACCTAATGCTGTACCGGAGCCATTCTCAAAACGTGGGCAGCAGTTAGGAACTCCGGGAAGCTTCTGAAAATTTGCCGTGTGTAGAGTGCTGCCAGCATGACCAAATGCACCGACCTGCCAGGGACTCAGGATAGGACTCGGTGATTGAGCCATCGCGGCGAATGTTCCACAAAGTATGGCGGTAGCGTAAGCAAATATTTCACTCAGTCTCTTGCTCTGTGTTTTCATGATTGAATATGCTATCGTACCACCTGCATTTTGTAAACGCGAACCACCGTTGGAGTTTGCAAGAGAACACTATAGACGCCACTTACGAGATCTGCAACACTACAATCAAAACGCATCTCATCAGATGTCAGTGTTCCGTCAAAAAATCGAGACACTTCTCTGCCTGTTGCATCGACGACTCTTATGCGGAGATGTCTTTCCGGTGACTGGATGAGTAGCGAGATTTGGTCTGAAGCAGGGTTCGGACTGATCATGAGAGCCGTAGGCGTGGCATTTGGACTTAGCAAACGCGCACCGCCGGATCGACAGATGCCAAGAACGTCGATTTTTCCATTCACACTACTCAGGCTTGCTAATCCGCCGTTGCTTTTAAGCTGCGATATCCTAAGCGTAGTGGAGCTGTCACTTCCAAGACCTACAATGAAGCTCAGTTTACCAAGCACGGAACTCTGAAGCTGAGAGAGGTCGGCGACAAGATGCTGCGTCATAGTATCTCCTGCGATTTTTGATGCCCCAAGTGTCAGACCACCATCTGCCGTTAAAGCCTCAATAACTGTTGCATTGTACTGCATATCAAATTCAAATGAATTCACACCTGCGACGCTAAGATTGTTTTGTTTACTCAAACGTAAAGGAACACTCACGATGTCTCCAGGATATCCTGATGTGCTATCACAACGAATCTCAGCGCTTGCATTCGCCTGCGCTTGTATGAGTGCTTTAAGACTAACAATTGTTTGATGCTGGCAACTGTCACCGACGCTCCATTGCTCACTGTAAACACCGCTAGCCGCGCCGGCGAACTCTATGACTGCGACGGCAGTCTGACCGGCAGGAATAGGGTTAGGACTAATACTCTTGATACTAAACAAGCCGAGCGTAGCGCCAACTGGGATACTGAGAGCAATTGTCCCTTTGTTTTCAATACTCAGATTCTGCGTTTGAGCCAAACCCGCTGCGACAGTACCAAAGTCAACAGTCGAACCTGATGGAAGGTTAATCCAGCTGCTGTCCTTTTGTGCTACTAAGCTCAAGCTCGTTTTACCGCCGTTTGGAATAGCGTTGTCAGCATTCGAAAGAAGATCGAGTTGTGCGTTAAAGACACCACTTCGAAGAGGCATCCAGTGAACGATAATATTCTGCGTAGTTGATTTGCTAATTGTAAATGGCAATGTTAAACCTTTAAGACTGAAGTATGCTCGGTCTGCTCCGGTCCATACGGTATCGCTGATGATCAAATCACTACCTCCCGTATTCTCGATTGTCAAGGTTGTATCCTGTGTCTGCGTCGTACATAAGACACTGTGATATCCGACGTTAGACTGAACTTTAATAAGCGGTGGCGGAATGTTCACCGTAGCATTCAGTTGCAAGCGACGAATTTGATTACATGCGCCTTCTTGAAGATCGATTGAAGCATTAAAGATGTCGCCTGTATTTCCGCCGATGAAGCGTACATACACAGTCGAAGTGCCTCCTGGTGGAGTTGTTGAGGGTATGATCGAGTCGATTGTAAATCCTGTCGCTGTCAATGGCGTCGTCCAGCTTTGTGCTATGCTTCCTGTATTCGTAAGTGTTATTGTTTTTGTAATCGCTGTGGCGATTGGAACGTTTGTATACGAGAGGCTTGATGGATTTAGTTTGAAACCTGCACTGTCTTTTCTCATGCTTAAGCCAACGACAGTATGCCCCGCTGTGGCGTTATCCGCGTTGGAGCTAAAATCCAACAACGCGTTATGAAGACCCACTTTCAAAGCTCGAACGTGCACCGCAATTGAAGCCTGTTGCTTCGTTGGGATCGTTAGCGGAAGAACCAGACCGGGCAGACTAAATGCACCAGCATCAGCTCCCGTGATGAGAGTATCGCTAATAATTAAATCACTTCCCCCGGTATTTGAGATGGTCAAAACTGTATCGAGTTCAGTTTTGCATAACAAATTAGCGCTCTGCAATGCGCTCGCACAGACTAGTGTTGGAGGCGGTATGTCGACTGTGGCGAGGAGATTCAGCGTAATCTTCTCATTACAGGTGGGTTCAGTAAAGTCATAACTCCGTTTAAACGTTTGTCCAGAGCTGCCTCCGCTAAAAGTTATGTACACAATTGACTGGCCACCAACCGGCGTGGTCTTTGGAACGATAGAGTCTATCACGAACTCATTCACGACAACCGGTGTTGACATCCATGTGATTGAACTCGTACCGGTATTCTTAATGGTCAGTTGCTTCTGTTTTGCTGTTAAAGCCGGGACGTTGGTGAAGCTCAGCGAGTTTTGTAGACTGAATGCAGCACTATCCTTCTGACAGTATAGCTGGATAGCGTAAGTACTATCGGCGCCGCTATTGAAAGCATTGCTTCGGACATTCAAGTTTGTTTGCTTTGCACCAATACTTGATGGCTTAAAGCGAATCTTAATCAACATACTGTCACGAGATGCAACGCTGACGGGGAAGGTTGTCGGCGATACTATTTCAAAATCGTTGGAATCCAATCCTGACAAGCGCATCTGGCGAATGACAACAGCAGAATCTCCAAGATTTGTAAGCACCACCGTGCTATCGACGCTTGATACTCCGCATCCTATGGGACTAAGACCCAACAAGCTTAAACTGCTTAGAGTTGGTGGCGTAGGAATTTCGACAGTTGCGCTGAGATTCAAACTATCAACACGACCGCACAATGTATCGGTTATAACGTACCTCTCTTTGAAGGTTGTGCCTTTGGCTCCTCCAGTAAAGCGAACGTAAACTGTGGCGTTCTGACCGGGCGGCGTTGGATTTGGAGATATGCTATCGATCACAAACTTCCCAATAGTTAATGGCAAACCGGACCACCCGATAGGGAGTGTACCTGTGTTCGTAAGGTTCGTAGTTCGTACAAAAGATGTATTGGCTGCCACGTTACTAAAGAGGACCTGCTTATTAGTTGCAACAAAACCAACGCTGTCTTTACGACCTGTGAGGGCAATGTGCAGCACGCTGTCAGGTGGTAAGTTGACTGCATTTGTTTTTAGGTTCAATGTAGCGGTAGCGTTCCCGGTCACGACCGGAGTAAAACGAATGGTTATTTGACGAGAGCCGTTCGTTCTGTTCAAAGTGTCAGGTTTTCGCAAGCCGGAAAGTATGCGAAATTGAGCAGCGCTTGCCCCTGTAATAGAACTATCGCTAATGATCAAGTCATCAGTTCCGAAGCTACTAAGCGTAACAACGGTATCTCTGTAGCTAACACGGCAAGTCAGATTATCAAAGACCGGTGCATTGGCGTTTGCTCGGGCAAGACGCAATCCTTCACCTACAAGTATTGCAACTGCCGGAGATCCAACTCCAGCGTAGTCGAAAAGGATTAAGCCGGTTGTAAGTCCCTTTTCAGTCGGTGCAAAGCGAAGTTGCATCTGGCGGCTGGCACCGGATGCCAAAGTGAAGGAACCACCTCCATTGAGTATTTGAAACTGCGTTGTGTCCGGTCCCGCCTTGCGGGTGTTTGTTACCGTGACTGCACTTGCTCCAATGTTCTTTACTACCACCGCAACTGTCGTGTCCTTTTGTTGATTTACCTCTATTCTGCCAAAATCAATAATCGTCGCAGCTACCTGTAAGCTCGGCTGAACCACAACCCCACTTAGTGCAATCTTGAGCGTATCACATTTCGTGATGATTTGCAGCTGTGCGGTTTTGGAACCAATAGCTGCCGGAGCAAAGCGAAGTTCGATGGTCCGACATTCCCCCGGAGCCAGTGTGTCACCGGCAGCACTTCGTGATATGCTAAAATCTGAAGCGTTTGATCCGGCAATGACTAAACTCTCAAGACGTACCTTGGTCGTTCCGTTATTGCAGACCAGAGCCGTCAAAGTCGAGTCCTTAACCATTCCTGTACCAATGCTTCCAAAATCGACACCACCGGTGGCAGATGTCGAAAGCTGCGGAGTGCCTATACTAAACACGGCATCTGAAGTGTCTGACTGAATCAACTGAGGTTCTATATCATAGATTTCGAGATAACCATCTTGAGACGTTGTAAAAACTCGAGTGCCGTCCGGAGACAACTTATTGCCGAGTGCCGAGTTCGTATGCAGAGCAGAGTACGATTTCAACAAACTAAGACTTGGAAATGTCAGGACTCTGCAGATTGTACTACTCCTGCCTGCAACTTTTGTGGCGTTTAGATCTTTACTATCCAAGTGACACGTAGTGCTGCCACCCAGGCTGGTCAGGGTAGAGTCATACATATCAAACTGATCATAGAACGCAGCCGTAATGAGGTTTTCATCTGAGCTTAGCTCACCCGTTGTATAGTATGCTCCTAAGCGAGTTGCTTTTCGAAGAAGATTTCCTGTCGCAAAATCACAAATCGTTATCAACGCAGAATCCGCTGTCGGCACAGTACCCATAAGCACAACTTTTGATCCATTCGCCATGAACCGTGCGTTCATGATTTTAGTAGATGTTGAGTTGAGTGTTCGTACAAGTGCTCCTGTCGATGAGTTGTATACTTTGTTGCCGACTACCAGATACTGTGAGTTCGGGCTAAAACACAAAGCAGGCATAGGCATACCGGAGTTGAATTGCTGCACTACCTGCCAATTGGAAGTATTATATATGCGAGTAATGGAAGCGTTATCTCGTGTAGCCAGATACTGTCCATTAGGACTGTAACACAGTGATAAATTGTAAGACGGAGAGCTCCCAGGTAATACAGTAATAGTGTCTTTAGTTTTTGCGTTGTATATGACAGTTTCCAAAAGTCGGCCGGCAACTGCAATCTGATTACCGTCCGGACTGAATTCGGCGCACATATCATCACTTGCCCTTCCCATGACCTTTGACATTGTTCTAATTGCTGAGCCGCTACCACTCCAGTAGTTAACTCCATAGCCCTCATTAGCAGTGACAATATTGCCATCAGCCGCATAAGCCGCAGTCATTGCACCATTAAACGATTTGCTCCATCGACTGCTTAAGTCAAAGGTTGCTATCACGGCTGCATTTGCAGTATTCCACACCCCGCACATCGAAGCAGTATTGTTCCCAGCCGCAAGAATGCGCGAACCATCGGAGTTAAAAACCGAACAGTAATTGGCACCAATACCACTAATGTAGAACGAGCGAATGAGCGTCCCGTTGGTGGCGTCATAGAGGCGGGTATAACCATCAAGACATCCACTAATGATCTGCTGCTGAGTTGGATGCCAATCAACACATGCCACGGTGTTAGAATGCATCACAGTAACAAGTCGAGCATAAGTAGCGACATCCCAGATTATCATTCTCATGTCGTTTCCGCAGCTTGCAAGTTTGGTACCACTGGGATTGAATCGCACCCACCAAACTCGGTCATCATGAAAAGCTAAGGTTTGGAGCAATGTGCCGGATACAGAATTGTACAAAAGCACATTATTGTTGACCGCATGTACGCCGATTGCAATTCGTTGTGTGTTAGCGTTGTAGTCACACTCAACCGACTCAGTACCACTGATTACTATTGTTTTAAGCAAGGCTCCTGTACTATAATTCCAATAATACAGATATGAGTTTCCTGGAATCGGCTGAAAGTGAAGAGTAAACAAAGTATCACCATTCGGACTCCATGCGCAAGAGTATGCTAGAGCACTCGTCGGAGGACTAAAGGTCTTTACGGTATCACCTGTGCTGAGATTGTAAATGTAAACCTTTCGCTCGTCACGAGTACATGATAAGGATGATGTGCCGTTGCGCCATCCATTACATGCAGCAACCAAATTTGCATTTGTCGGGTGTGCACGAACATATCCGGTGAATCCTCTGAAGTAGTTGGGTAACAACATCAAAGTATCTGTCTGTTTCTTTAGCTGAGACACTCGTACGAGATTCTGTGTACCTACGCTCGAAGGTGTCTTTATAGTCAGTTGGTTCGTATTGCTGACCGAGTCTTTTATCTTCGTCCAGCTTGCACCATTGTTGGTGCTAAGCTCGACTCGAACGGTATCACTGAGCTGTATCCCACTCCAACGTATTTTCATGGAGTCGCATGTACTATAGCTTTCACCGCCGTTCGGTTCAACGACTGTTAGTGTTCGTACAGCTACTGTACGCGCAGCATACCCTCCGGAAACAACAAAACTCCCATTATTACAGGCGTTAGTATTCAAGACTAAAGAGCCGAACTGCATACTCGAATCAGTTGGCGAAAACCTCACTGTAAGGGTACGTGTTTGTCCGGAATTTAAGGTGAATGGCGGTGATGATCCTCCCCAATTCACAACTGTGAACTTTGAATTACTAAAACTGCCGCTCGTAACAGTCACATTTCCATTCTGTGCTGTCAACACAACCGTCGAGTCGCGTGTAGTGGCAGGAGGAACCCCACCGTAACTCACACCAGTCTTACTATAACTCAGGCGAGGTATCAACGAGTTCGGCAAGGCGTAGTTCACCACTTGTGAGATACCCAGACTGGGAATACTGATTGTAACACTTCGATTCTGATTGCAATCGAGTGCACTAGTGTAGCTCAGTTCACACGGAGGATAGCACTGCTCGTAACTTGAGATTTGCCGATAAATTGCCTCGGCTTGAGCGATTTGATTAACGTTGTCAAACCACTGTCCATTTGTTGCTGTACAGATGTTCTTTAAAATTTGCGGAGTTCCCATTCCAACAGCAATGCAATACACTTTGACGTTGTTCGCTTGCGCCATTGAAGTTATTGCAGATTCACTGCCAGCGCCTAGACCATCCGTTAGAAACACCAGCACGCGTCGGTTGTTTGGTTGTGATCGCTGAGCTACAAGTAGTCCCCCTGCCGGACCGTATCTAAAACCCATATCGTAATCTGTGCCCCCTAAAGGCGTCAGACCATTAATTGCGTTAAGCAGTCGCGTGGTATCTCGCGTGAAGTCACAGTTAAGGTAATTCAGTTGATCAAAGCTTGTCACTGCACACTCATTGACGTTTAGCGCTAAGGCGCGAACAAAAGCGCGCGCTGCGGACTTCGCCAAGTCCATTCTTCGTGGCGTTCCTTGGTCCATTGATCCCGATACATCAACGGTTAACACAGCTGAGAGGCTGGAGCAAGGTGTAGTCTGCGGTCCACAACTGTATGAACTCACCGTTCGTGATGTCCCATTTTCCACAATCTGAAACTGAGAAGGCGTCAGATTGCGGATGAGATTTCCATTTTGGTCGAAGACGAAAACGCGAACTTTCACTGTCGGAAAGTTGCTGATATCAATGTCGTAAACCGACATTGACTGCGACTTTGACACCGTAACCGAAATGAGTAACGCACTGCATGCAACAACGAGGAACCTGAGGATAGATTTCATATTGGTTCTTGATAGGTATCTAAGGAAAACTAGGGTTTCATCCTAGACCCAGTGAAGTGATAACTGCCTCTTTTTTACAACTCAGCTAAATACTTTGTTACATTTTGGTTCCGACGAAGCCCAAGCTTGCGTCTTATCCGTCCTATATGATTTTGAATGTTCGAAAGACTAACATATTTGAATCGAGCAATATCTTTGGGTTGCATTTGCAATCGCAACATCGAAACGATACTCAATTCTGTTTTTGTAAGCTCCGGACAACGCTGAAGTATAGTTTTGTTGAACTCCGGATTGATGGAGTTAAACTGAAGCTGAAATGATTCCCACTCCTCTTCAACACTTTTATGCTGGGAGAATGACCACAACTTTTTGTTCAGTTCGTTTTGAAGCGCTTCCGGATCTGCGTTTCTAAAGCGACGCAGTACGTCATGCACCTCCGACAAGAGCTCATTTTTCGACGCTGTACTCATTGCATAGCGTAACAACTCCTTCTCTTTGTACCCCAACTCCATGCGAAGTGTCGCAAGCTCCATCTCCATGATCGCGCTCTTCTGTTGCGCCTGTTGGACTTCTAGCGCTGCATTGTGCTTGATCAGATTTTTCTCAGACTTAGTCTTCTCTATAAGTTCAATATCTAGCTCTTTTTCTCGAGTTACATCAGTATTGATAAAGAAGACAAGCTGAGGTTCGCCACTCTCAGTCTTCGTAAGAAGTTGTGAGTGGGAGCGCATCCAAATGATTTCCCCTGTCTTTTTCTGAATTCTGTTTTCACATGAGAACACTTTTGAACGGATGACTTCTATCGGGGTGTCTCTGAACTCCTGGTTCATTTCAACATTGAAACGATACAAGCGCTCTAAATCATCCTCGTGAATCATTGAAACGGCAAGCTCAAAGCCTCGCTCCAGTACTTCTCGGGGTTCATAGCCCAGTATCCTTCTGCAGCCATTTGACACAAAGACATACTGTTTTTCAGTGCGCGTGAGATCATAAAGGCCAACAAAACATGCTTCGTTGTCTATGATGGCATCGATTATGCTTTTGTACCTGGTGTTTAGAGCTTCTTCTGAACTGAGTGTATTGCAACCGTCATTCTTATCAAAATTGAGCGTCTTTTCAAAATTATCGAGAAATTCTGAGCGTAGGGTGTTCATCGCCGATTGAAGTTATAACTCGGTAAAATAGAAGAAGTTGAACAGCTAAGCAATACACAATAAACACCACAATGAATCAGTACTTTACCCCTATATCTGTTGGAAAAACGCAAGTTAAAGCCTGGAAAAAGGTTATGACCACTCAAAAAACACTCATCACGATTGGTTGAATACGTTCAACGAACCAGCTGAATATTCGACTGAGGCAAGACTCGAACGTGGTGCACTGCCGACTCTAAACATGGCTCACTACCATTCAAATTGTTTCTGATTAGATTGAAGCACCTCAAATCACCGAAATGTACCCTTACTGAAAGTCGATTTGACCTCGAAATGTATGCTAGGTGTGTGTACCCCGCTTGCTTGCAAACACCTAGTTTTATGTCTAAACCAGCGCGCCTGCACGGCATTGACCCCAGGCAACTAAACTTTAGCCGACTGCTCTTCTTTAAGAGATTCATGGAGTTATGCTATTATTACACTATCCCTGGCTATCGCAATTCTGCCCCCTCCTTCTTTGCTTCTGGAGTTTGCCAAACATGTGGGGTACTTCTTGCCCAGAGTCTAACGCATACCTCACAGAAATCTACTATTCCACGCTGTAAGTTTGTTGTCTGTTCATTCACTGTCATGGAAACCAATATCACGTTGAAAGCGCAGTTACATCACCGTTCTCAAGAATGCGCGGCCTGATGATATTGTGTGTAAGACGTGCTATCTACACTCATGCAACCCAGTCTCACTGTACTTTTTCACGGGACACTGAGACACTCCCGGTTCATTCTCCTTTGAACTTTCAGCTCAAGAGCGTGCGGTTTCCAGCGCTCAAATAAGCCCCAATTCTGATCTGTCTCGATTTACCTGCAGTGAAACACGTTAGCTCTTCTTCACTAACCTGCAATGTAAAAGACGAGCTCAACAGTTTCCAGTACTTCTCGAAAAACTCTTCTACTCAATGGAGAAGCGTCTCCTTTTGCAATTCCCTTACATTCTGATGTCTTCTGTGCTACGCTAGGTATCCACTGACACTACTGGCAACACTCTGTGCAACACCACGTGCAAGGCTCATGTATATAGTCTTCAATACATTTCAGCCATAAACCGGAGAGTGAGTCGTGAAAAATTCAGTCGATCATTAAATGATCCGGATTCAACTCTCTCGGCGTTCTCCTCGCGCGTTCGACGATTTTGGTATGTGTCGCTCAACCCTGCTGCTAAGAATATTCTCACGCACAACCGGTCATTGGAAGGCTTCCGGCTAGCTTCATTTGAGAATGAAGTATCCTCTCTACTTTCTCTGCCTAAAACAATTCGCCAAACCTCAGACGGCTCAGCTTCTATCACCCTTCCAGGATTGTTATTATTCTGACACTCGCATTTCATACCATAGTTTGCCCTCTCTTATTCACCTCTACCTCATTAGGTCAGCGCATCGATGCGAACGATTCTCATTCAAGGTTTACTGAAAGGGTGAGAACTCAGCTCCTCCCGGCGTTGTCTCTATAGCCGGTCCCTGTTTACAGTGGAAACCTCAGAAAGCACTTAGATAAGCTACTTGAGCTTCCCACCTCCTTTTCACCCAAGCACACAACAAACATCAACTCTTGTCTTACAATTTGTCATTCCGATTCGCAAACTGTAAGACTATTGTTCGAAAACAAGACGAAAATGTTGATTTGGAACATTAGCTCTTTCGATGACGCGCACTGCAGCGCCAAGTGTAACTCAGGCATGATTAGGGCATAGTGGATGTTTGCTGCGCGAATCAACGCAGCTACTTCGATCGACTGTATTGCATTCGAACGGAATTTTGGTTAATGTATGTCGCGCGCATATAAAGGACGCTTCGGGGATTGCGTTTAGGACAGCCGACTCACATCAAACAACAACTCTCAGGTTGTATCTGTGATTCTCTATTACGCCAAATCATCGTTAATGCACAACCACAACCGGTTTTATCATAACTCCATTATTGCTGCGAATCTGACAGAAATAACATCCATCGCGCAGTGTAGTGAGTGCCACTTGTGTTTCAAGCAGACCGCTGTCGGATGCACTAAACTCTTTTACGCTGCAGCGCTGACCAACCGCATCAAACAATTCGAGTGTGTATGAGGTCGCGGCTTGAGCCAAGAAACGGATGTGCAGTACTGTATTGCTTGGATTAGGAAAACACTGAAGACTATTCAATGCATCAAGTTCGGATGCGGATTCAACGCCTACTGTGGGTAGTGCACCAAATTGTAGCACGCCTGCTTCGGATGCAACGAGGCTACCGCCGGCTGACTTTGACACCGTTACCGTGCTTCCATTTAAACTTGCGTTGTAGTGAGCACCGGGTTCCATTCCGCTCAAAGTGTGCGCTGCGGTTGAAGCCGATGCTACCTCGTAGCTGCATTCAGTAATTGGCGTCGGAACTTGTGCTTCTTGGTTGTTAAACAGAATGACGCTTCGTTCGTTTGATGCAGTTGTAACAAGGACGCCGATCATGTTCTTGGATGTTGTATTGACTACACTTGCAGTCGGCGCTGCTTGATTCTTTGATGTTGATTGCATGACCATGAGAAACTGCTGCGCCAGCGGATTGCTTGCATCGCGAACTTCCAAGCGCCAGGTTCCACTGTTTTCGTTCCATGGATCACAGGGAGGCGTTGCGTCTTCGCACGGATCAGGATTGGCGGATTCATCGACAGCGCTGAGCGCGGTAGGCATCATGGAAATCATATGCAGTCGCGAATCCCCTTTCTCAACCAGCACGGTGTTCTGATTCACGACAGGCTTCACAGGAAAGTGCCAACGCATATGCTTGGGATAGGCGCCTTTGGGATTTGAAGAGGCTTTTGCCTTCACTTGATCGAAGACTACAAAAATGTTTGCGAAGCGCTGGTATAAATATGAGCGGTAGAAATAGTCAAGACGACGATTACCCTGTAGCGCTGTGTCGGCTGTGGTCTCGTATGCCGAGGATAAATCTCCTCGCACGAAGGAGTAATTGATAGTCTGCTCATCTGCCGTGACTTCATCTTTACCAGCAAAGCCTTGTCCACCGGTGAAAGGCATGTCCGTGTACTGCTGCTCTCCCCAATCATTGAAGTACAATGTATTCGTAACTGCAGATGCTGAATATTCCTCATCCATAGAGGATCCAACTATACCAATTGAACCTGCTGCGCCTTTCCAATTTGATGCATCTACAAGCAAGTAATCGCTACCGCGCTTGATCCAAATATGTCCTGCATCATTGTGCTGGTGATCATCATAATACGCTGCACCCATGTGAATGCTTGCCCACGTTGCTTGTGAACCCCAGTCGCTGCGCATGAAGAAATATGGTATTGCGCCGTTGCCTTGCTTTGCCTTCGGATAAACAGGTGAGAAACCGGAATAGTATGGTGGTTGCACGAGTTCTGCGGAAGGACGCGTCGTATCACCGTAGTAGAAATCCTCCCATGCAGATGGTCTTCCGATTTCCTGGTAAATATCGTCGCGGTACTCTGGGTACGGAGAATGCTGTGCGATTTCGCTATGCAGAAAATGCTGCGCTCCCGGACCATCTGCAGTGCCGGCAAGAAAGAATGCTAAACGCAGCGGCAAGCTCGCACTAATAACTGCTCCGTAGTCGCTGCCCCAGTCTCCTGACGGAAAAATCTCAAAGCGATTTGGCATCAGATGATGTTTGAGCGAGCGAAGAATTTGCGATAGCCAGTCGCGGCGTGATGATAACAGATCTTCCGTAGTTGCTGTTTTTACAATCTGACAATAATCAATCATGCTATTAAAGGTAAAGCCACCATAGGCCCATCCTTGAAAATCAAAACCTCCTTTGAACGGCGCGCCGGTGATGTATTCGGAGTTGTATTGACGAGACAACTGCGCAAGGTATCCCCCGTCGAACAATTGTGTCCAGTGTTCTTCAGGTGTGTCGTCAGTACCAATAAGTGCGCTCGCAGTTCCATCGAAACGCATTCTGGCATAGTCGATCATCATTTGTGCGCGAGCATCATCTCCGGCTATTGCGTATCCCATGTAGCCAACGCCGATCATGTGTCCGGTATAGTAGTTCCCGTCTGCATTCGTATTGCGTTGATAGGCTGATGTGCGAATAGAATCGAAGTACACATTCATGAGCTGACGCATGGCAGTTTTTCGTGTGGCACCAAGTTCGTCGTAGCACCAGTCGTAAATAATTGCCAGCACCGGACAATTATTCCGCGTCGCATAATAGTTACCCGGAGCAAGTGGGGATTGTCCTTTTGGTGGTTTGTTATCAGGATCATTTTCTGCACGAATCATTTCATCCGCAAGCTCAATCAACTTTCCCGAATAGGATTTATCGCCCGTCATCACATAGGCAACACCCAGCGGCATGGCAGCATTAAACCAACCTTCACCCTGATAATCATAGAATATCGTGTTCTCCGGTTCACGACCGCGAGTAGAATCCTTGTAAGGAAAAATGGCAAGACCTTTAAGCTCATCTGCTCTTTCCTTTAATCGCAACCAACGCGCATCGTTCGTCTGCACACGCGCACGAAGTTGAGTCAG
Organism: Chlorobiota bacterium; assembly: GCA_044228685.1. Taxonomy (GTDB): domain Bacteria; phylum Bacteroidota; class Ignavibacteria; order Kapaibacteriales; family NICIL-2; genus JBBATK01. The sequence continues at coordinate 313,966 of JBGAUL010000001.1, read as the reverse complement.
CAATGATGGAGTAAACAAAACACGGGGTCGGTCCGAACGTACCGGTAGACCTGAGGCAAAGGAATGGGCACAGAAAACGATAAGAAGGACGAATCCGAGTAGAGCACGCATCATGCAAGACCTTTGATTTATGGAGAGTTGTCGCAACAAAATAGTCAGATGTGGGATACAAGTCGCTATGCCTTCGCGATCTCGTGCAACTAACTTTGTTCATTATTCAGGTGATGAGAACGGTGGTTGATTTTGACTATTTGGTCTTTTATTGTGTTGGGATGTACGCTTGAATAGTACTTAGCGCCTTGTACCTTCAACTATGAAGTCGCGTAATCTTGAAGTTCTACGGCCAATCGCTCCTCTTTCTTCAGCTTTTTTAGCGACTCAGATTCAATAGCACAGGAAGGATATCATGTGCTAATATGACTGGGGCTATGACTTCCTTGATCCTGATAACAGAATTGGAAAGTTCAAATTCAGACTCTCTCGGTTTCGCGTTATGCGTGATGGCGAAGGCCAGATGTTTGCGAAGAGTTTCTACGCTGTCAATCTGAGAGGACCGAACACATCAAAAGTTGCTCGCGTCGTAACTCTGGTTGTTTCCCTGACGAATCGATCACAAGCCGTATCGTCTACGTAGTGTAGCCCACGATCTGTGTCATAGGCTTCGCAGATTCGAGTTGCAGTAACATTCAAAAGTTCAATGTCGTAAAGCAGGTCCGTTTTGAGTGATCGTAAAACGATCTATAAACAATGTTTAAACAAAGACTCTAAACAAAGACAAAGTGCAACTCAAGAAATGAAACAAGGCTCAATTCGTTGTTTTTTTGTGTGTGGATCCATGTGGCAACGGCTAGTCGGAATTAATTAATACTCTAATCGCCGAGCCCAATCAATGATATAATTAGCTAAGTTTCGGGAAACACAGTTTCGTCGTTGCGTTTTACTGTTTGGCGGACCAGTAATATGCATCTGAACTACACCACAAGTTCTTCACTTCACAGTGTTAGCACTATGTCACGTCACCTAGTCTTAGTCTGCCTTTTCCTCCTATTTCTGTTTTGTGCTGCAAAGGCCCAATGGATGCAAAAAGTTGGGTATGAAGAACTCTCGGCGCCTGTTGGCGAGGTCAACAGCATGGTCGTCTCGGCAGATGGCCTAAGCGTGTATCTGATTTCAGTGTCAAACTCGAGCACTAAAGCTCTCTATTCATTGCAGGCTATTGATGCGCGATCCGGCATGACTTTGTGGTCTAAGGGTCTTAATGCTCTCAGTTCAGATAGTGTTATCGATGCTAGAATTTCTTCTGATGGTCGGAATGTTGTTGTACAAACAAATCATGAACGGTATTCTGCAAACAGCGACCTTATTGCTTACTCTATCCCAAACTTGAACAAGGTAGACAGTGTCCAAGTTCTCGCTCCATACTTTTATCAGTACTTCTATTTATCATCCCCATTCGACTATTCGATTACTACTGGCAGATTCTCCTATAGCTCAGCGAAGTATGGTTCATCTGATTTCAAATTCAACCATTATGTCTGGACCGAGGGCAGCTTGAGACAGTATTCCAGTCATGACAGCAGTCAAAACATTCTCCTTCGCGACCGCCCCAATAGTTACTACACTACTTTTGGAAAATCGAGCTCCAAAATCTATTCATTGACTCAATATTTCTCTAGTAATTCTGGCTCTATCCCTTCCTACTATTCAATAGACGCCTATCGCAGCGATGGTTCACGTCAATTACTAGATTCTGTTATGAACGCCCCCTATTATATGAGTGGCGATTCTTCGTTTCAATTTCAGCTTCGCAACGACGAAAAAGTGTTTGGCTATGGGACCTCAGATGAGTACTATTTTTTCAACACCGAAGATGGATTGCGAACTCAGATTATAAACGGATCAAAGGTATTAGCAGCTACTTTTAGCTCAAATGGGAAGTATCTGCATTTGCTTATGAAATCAAACAGCTGTGTTACCTTTCACACGGGTCTCATTCAAACATGCGGTGCAAAGGCTCTGCCGTTTGGACTAGCTGGCAAGGCACGCGTCGCACCAATTCTAAGTGGTGATAGCTTAGTGGTAAGGTCGAATGATGGCAGCTTACGACGGGTTTCGTTGGTTCAAGATACGCTAAGCCAGCGCGTTTCAACTAGCCAGTCGGACACCCTGCAATATGTTGATACCACCGTTACGTTTCACGCTAGAGTGGAAGATGCCATGAGTAGTCGCTGCTTGTGGAAGTTTGACGACGGTAGCATTGATAGTGGCTTAACGGTACGGCATGACTTCCACACACCCGGAATGCAGCTTGTGCGTTTGGTTGTTTTCAACTCTAAAGGCGACTCGATTGGAGTGGCGGTCGCGAGTGTTAGAATCATACCAAAAACCATTGTAGCATTTGATTCTGATACCTTGTATGGATTGCCACCTTTAACAGTACACTTTTACGACAAAAGCTTAGGAGATATCCAAACACGCAACTGGCAATTTGACTACTTGGATAGCAGCCTTGAAACAAATCCAATTTATGTTTTTAAAGAGTCGCAGGCTTACAATGTTTCCCTGAGCATCTTTGACGGTATCAAACAATACACGCTGCTCAAGGTGATGTATATCAATGTGGCAGAATATCCAACTTCAGCTATTCAAGGTGAATTGAAATTCTTGGAAACGGGTGGACGCAGCAATGGAGACTACTATAGTGGAGAGAGCGTAACGAGTAGTATCAAACAATTCTGCCGTACGCCTTCAGGAGCGCTTTATACTAGGCTTCAGACATCGTATAACAGATGGACTTACTCTGGATCTAACTACAATACAAACGGGTCTAGTGATGCATACTCTGTTCGTGTTCACAACGATTGTTCTCTCGCGACAAGAATTTACATAGCAGGTTACTCCGCACCAATACAGGTCAATCATACTTTTGCAGGTACATTGGCTCCTTACCGCGACTCAACCCTCGTCTTCACTGCAAGAGTTTCACATATGGGCGGGGCCGAGAATTCTTATACAGGTTACATCAAGGCTGATTCCGTAATAAGAGATAGCATACCATACTGTAGAGGTTATTTCAAAATGCGACCCTTGAGAAATAACCGCAATTCCTATGTCTATCCATTCCAAGACAGCACCATAGTTGTACTCGTCAAGAACTCAAACCAAGTCATAACTCAAAGCGTAATCAAAGCGAACGCCTTACCCCTGGTGCAGAGCGAGAATGGAAAGAGAACTGTGCAGTTCGTATCAGGACCAATAACAGACAGTTTGAAGAATAGGCGAATTTCGATTATCGAAATAGACGCCTTTGGCAAAAATGTCCATACTACTCGCTACACTCCGCCTACTTGCGAGATCTTCAAGGATAACACTCTGATTAGCGGTGAGAATGTACTTGCGGTAGGTGAAGAAGTTTTAGATACGGTCCGTGTGATGTATGGCAGCCATCGAACCAATGCTCTAATTGAACAAGTGACGATGGACGGACAAGTGCTGCAACGAACTATCGTTCCGCAGTGGCGTTACTTCGACAGAATAGATCGCTTAAGTGACAGTGTTTTTGCCATTGGCGGAGGTCCGGTTCAGCTGTATCCCGGCTTCATTGTTTACCATATACGTCGCGGCGTCATTGCTGACCTGAGGATCAGCCAGCCTGGTGCAACAATAGAAGATTACTCATTCCTCAACGACTCAAATGATATCGTGTTCGGTGGGTCCATTGGATATAATGCCGCATTGTACAAGTCGTCCTTTAACATGATGAACCTTGCTCGCGGTTACTTCGTTCCCGCAGTAATTGATCAGGACGATTCAATGTCAACAGAAAATGCTTCAATACTTGCCTACCCAAATCCTGGTTCGGGCGAGATAACTCTGCGTTTTGCGTCCTCAATAAGTGGACCTATTAGCGGAAAAGTTTTTGATAGTATCGGTATGCAATTGCAATCATTTGACTCGGCGCTTGACGCCAACTATCACAGCTTAAGATTGACACTCAAGTCTCGCGCTTCCGGCATATACTTCATAGAGCTACGTGGCACAACGTGGACACAAACGATTCCGGTTTCTGTGGTGAATGAGTAGCGCTGCTGCGATGTTCAGATCGTAGACACGACCAATTCTCAATGCTAACATCACACTCAGAGAGCACAGCCCAACATAAAACTCAAGTGGTTTTCGCGTTGCGAGGAATAGCCATGGAACCAAGGAATGCAATAGCAGACGCGAGCCTGGAGGGGCAAGGATATGAAATCTGTGTTGAGCATAAATCCAAATTTTGATTCAGGCAGGATTTTCGAGTTCTTGTAAAAGAAGAAGCAGTCGGTGGACTGAGCAACGACGAACGCAACGGGAAACTTGGCAAGTGATACGTTAACATCAAAGTTCCCCAAGCCTTGCGTAAGAAATGCTGCCCCGTACCAGTCACTTCGTGGAGGAATATTGGGATGCACTATAACAAGTGCTATCAGACTTGCGAGAGGGATGAGCGAATTAGACGAATAGTAGCCTTCGTGATCCTGAAGATGGAGTGTGAATGAGAAGACGGAGGGTTGGAGCGCGAAAGACATTTGCCCCCATTCAAAGGTTGCCGGTGTTGTAACAAATTTCAGACAAGCATTGGTGGTTGAACTACTGCCGCGGTGGTAATACTCTGCTTCGACGTAATTGTTAGGCTTTTCAGACTTAATCTGTTGTGGAGAATCGTGCTTCATAGACCTCAATTCAGCCAAACGTGAGCGGGTGCTATCCCATTCTTTGGTCCGTTCTCTTGAGGCAAAGCACCGACCTATAATTTCAATACGTCCATTGCTTCGTCTCCCACTAACGCTTCCAATCATGGGTTCACTCTTGTAATCGAAACGATAGCTCCTTGTAGTAAAAACCACCAACTGTGACTGACCAGAGTCATGATACCAAGTCGCAAATTCTACGCCCGATCCCAAAACACTGTTTATGCTGTCCCGAACAATCGTCGCCTTGTGATCCATTTCCAGAACCATACGAAAGATCGCTGATGGTCTGTCCTGCTTTTCATCTGAGATACTGTCAGCAGAAGCATACTCTATTACATACCAAGTGCCCAGAAGGTTTGGAACCTGGGCTGAAGCATATAGCCTAAGCAGCAAAAAGACAAGGAATGTAAGTAGTGATTTCATATCACATGACTAATCTAAACTGCGAGCGTGAAGAAGTATGTAATCGCTTGACTAAGAGTGCACTTCTAAGTCCCAACACATATTAAGTCGATTAAAGAACAAAGTTAGAGGATATAATCCGTGAGTTACTCGCAATGCCTATCTCTCTTTATGAGACATCTGAGACCTCCTGAATTTAAATCGGATTTCAGTTTTAGCGCTCAGGCAAAATCATTGTGCCTCGCCGCAATCGCATTTCTTTTCACACTTGGCCAATTCCCTCGAGGCCACACCACCCATCACCATCTATACCCCTGCCATCTCCAAGTAGTACGTCCTCATTGCTCCTTTTCCTTTCACTTCAATTTCTCCTCGCTCGTGAAGGAGGAATTCATAGCCATCAGCTTGATGTAGAGATGTTGAGCGAAGACTCTCGGCAAACTGTTCACTGACGTGGATTGCACCTGAAGAGCCGGTTGACTCCATGCGAGCTGCGATATTGACGGCATCGGAATAGACGTCCCATACAAAGCGGTGTGTCCCCATAACAGCACAGACAGCAGGACCATTGTGCAGTCCAATACGAACGCCAAAGCTCATGCCTTCAGGTAGATGTTGACCAATTGATTCCGGCAACCGGATCTCTCGCTGCATTTCGATGGCGACGCGAGCCAAGCGCTCGCAATGATCTTCGCAGTAAATCGGGGCTCCCGCAACCGCCATGTATCCATCGCCAATCGTCTTTACTTTTTCGCAGCCATGTTTGGCCACGATCTCGTCGAAGCGCTGGAAGACATAGTTGAGAAGGTCAACCACGACATCCGGCTTGAGCACTGAGGCCATTGCGGTAAAGCCAACAATGTCTGCAAAGAGAATGCTGATGTTGTCTACATAGTCAGCAACTTTTTCGCCCTTGATAAGCCTTTGCGCAATGGGCTCCGGAAGTATTCGCAAGAGAATTTCTTGCGTTACGCGAGCTTCCGTTCTCTCAACGGCGTGTAGTCGCTCTCGCTCGGCACTGCGTCGCGCAAACTCCATTTGTTCAGACTTTTTCTTGGCGGCTTCACTGTGTATCTTACTCTGTATCTCGTTGTACTTCTCAAGAGTAAGTGCAAACTCCTTCCACTGCTCCTTGCGTCGGTAGATCTGTGCTAGCATCTGATAAGAACGTCCCACCTCAGCCAGCGCATTGCTGTTACTAAGAGTATCAATTGATTGACGAGCGAAGTCTTCTGCCTTGTCAAGATCATACCCATCAAATGCATCGTTTGCATAGAGTTCGCTGAGACTACATAAATCATATCCAACACTCGAGCTGAGCTTTATCGACTGAGCCACAGATATTGCGTCCATATAACACCGATGCGCGTCTTCGAATTGACCTAGGCGCATATATGATTCACCCAAGTTTCCTAAATGAATTGCGCGAGGGGCAATCCATTGGGTGGTCTCGATTAAAGTGATCGCACGTTGTAGGTGAGTAATGGCTTCGTCAAAGCGACCTGTCCGATTCAAGAAGTATCCAAGAAGTCCGAGTCCGTTTGAGATTGTGGTAACGTTCTCACTATTCGCGAGTAGAGCTAGTGCACGAAGTTCTAATTCTATTCCCTTTTCATACTCTCCTAGTGCTCCGAAGGTAGACGCAAGTACTCCGCTGACCTCAGCGATGTAGTCTGATAACCCGCGCTCCTCGAACACTATTAAAGCCTTGTTAGAACAATCCAAAGCCGCCGCCAAGTCCCCGAAGCGGTTTTGTATGTAGGCGAGATACAAGTAAACCTGCGCTGCGATTAAAGTAAGCCCATGTGATTCTAATATCTCTATGGCCTCCCTACCGCTTTCTATGATACTGAGATCCTCACTTACATTTACTCCGACAAGCACTTGAATGCGAAGATTGAGAGCACGCTCTATCTCACTACCATCTTCTTGCTGCAAGCGGTCGAGCTCCGTGAATAACGCTTGTGCCTTGGCTTGACGTCCTATGTTTGCATAACACGAGGCGAGAAGTCGAAGAATAGGGGTCTTCCCCAATTTGTGTGGGTAAACTCACAGCAGTGCTTCATGGATAAAGATCAAGGTTTGCATAGTGGAAGTAGATTATATACTTGAAGCGTAGACGATTTCTAAACCCGCGAGCCCGCGATTTCAGGCGCTGGATTTTGCTGTTCATACTTTCGGCTTTTGCGTTCGACCGTTGAAGGAGCACAGCGTTGATAACTCCCCAGAGATTGCTCCCGATAGTTTGCGCTGCTTGAATCACGGGAGTTAAATCAGAGTTACACGCCCAGTCATACCATCGCTTCCATTGTAGCGATGCCCAACTTCGACTCTTGAACTTCCAAAGACACATAGCATGTTCTTTGATTGCATACGCAAGTGCTGTCTTCAGCGAACTGTCACGTAGTGCCTTAAATTTTAATTCGGCCGCTTGATCCATGTTGTTTGGATTACGAAGCCAGAAGTACCTAGTCCCTTTGAGGCTGTTGTCGCCGTCTTGAGCAAGCTGTTTATGCTCAGCTCTTCGAACCTTATCAACTGCGTTACCGAGATACTGTGCCACATGAAACTTGTCGAAGCAGATCTTCCGGGTAGCACCTTCGACATACTCTATCGTGGAGGTAATGTATGCTGGCCACATATCCATTGATATACTCTCAATGCTGCGACAGCGCTGCTCTCCAAGGCTTTTGTAGTAGTTGGCAAGTGTCTCTTTTGTTCGTTCATCGCCAACGTGAAGCACGTCACCTGTATCTTGATCTGTTACAACAGTTACGTACTCGTGACGCCGTTGAAACGAGGTCTCATCAATAGAAATATGTTTTGGATATCGCTTCGTTCTGCGCTCCAGACCACGCTCTACTGCTCTGTGCATGATGCCTGACACAGCGTTCCAACTAAGACCAAGTTGTTTTGCAACGGCAGATATTGGTGCTTGCTTGAGCCAGTCAATCACATGAGACTCGAACTTAATAGTATACCGACTGAGCGATTCTGCCCACGGTACACGAACCTGCAGCACGCCATGTTCTTGGCAGTCGATGCGCGGAAGATCGGCATTGATGAACGTCTTGTACTCCATAGTATTGAGATGACGCCATCGCCTTGGTCTAAAATCATACTTTGGACAGTCTTTGCCACAGACTGGACAGCTAAATGTTGTCTCGGATGTGGCAATTGTAATAGTCAAGACATCCCGTTTGGAGTCTAAATCAATATCGTGAATGTACCACGGTCGCTCCATCCCGTTTGGAGTCTAAATCAATATCGTGAATGTACCACGGTCGCTCGACCTTTAACAAGGTCTCAAAAAACTCTATTTGATCCATGCCCTAATCTAGGCAACAGACTGAAAAGTGAGTCTTTCCACACGATTTGAGGAAGAGGCAAGAATAGACATTACAATCTTCGGAGAGCTCGAAGACTCTGCCAACTCCAAAGCTTGTTCAAAAGTTTGAGCAGCCTTGCCAAATTGAGTTTTAGAAACAAGATATCGTCCATGCAGTCTCAATAAATCAAGTTTAATGTCTTGATGAGAATCTTCCGGACACAGCGCCTTTGCCTGCTGATATATTTCGAATGCCTTTGATGTGTCTGTTTCAAACAGGATAAATGCATGAAGAATAAGTGCTCGCGCTTGAAGTACTGCATCAGCAACAACAACAGGATCATTCAGCAAATCCTGCACAGGTACAAGCAAGTGCGCATTGCTTTTACACTCCGAGAGCTGCGATTTGACTTTATTCAACTCTTCTATTGCTTCTGCTTTATTCATGCGTTTTCCGCTATCTAAGATTCTGCCGTACAAGTTGACCGGACTCCATCGTGAGGACTATTCAGTTGCCCTTAATAAATGCGACCAAAAGTACCAAGTTTGTCGTGGAGTAAAAATTACAACTCCTCTCTACCAGACTGCCCGCAGGCCTTTCATTCTTAGCTTTGTCCGAATACGTCCGGTAGAAGGTACCATAGTATCGCCATCTAACTCATAGCAAGTTTCGCGGCGCTAGTCTTTAGTTTGCTGTTACAGCATTCACTTTTGACAGTGTACAACGTGACTTCACAATACAAGGTTTGTAGCCCTTGAAAGAAATTGACGACATACTTCAATCAACTCAGTCAGAATCAGAAAAGATCTCTGCACTAGTCGAACTGTGTGAAGTCGTCAGCTCTCAGTACGACGCAGAGAGACTGTCTTTGGCAGCCGATGCTTTGCGCAGTTATGCAACTGAGATTCATGATGAGCACGCTGTACGATGGTCTGAGTTGTTTCGAACCTTCTGTTACATGTACCGCTTTCAGTTTGAAAATGCACTTCAAGAACTGGAGCGACTACTGCCGGAGTTTGAGGAGGCGGATGACAAGCGCGGTGTGACTCGTATCATCATGAACATGGGTCGCGTGTACACGGTGCATCGCAAAGACTACCTCAATGCGAAGAAGTATTTGGAACAGGCTCTTAAAAGCGAGCGCGATGCGCACAACGCCGCAGGTGTTGCTCGCGTGCTCATTAACATGGCTTCAGTCTATGCTCAATTAGGCATGTACCGCGAATACATGCAGCTGTGCACTGCAGAGCTTCACTGGCTTGATACCGACGAAAGCAGATTCGGCTATGGACATTTGCTGAATCACCTGGCCTTGATGAAGATGGTGCATTCATCGGACTTTCAGGGCGCTATGGAGCTTTCTGTAAAAGCACGAGAGGTGTGGCAGCAATATGGCGACCGCGCTTTCGAAAGTCAGGCACTCGATAATATCGGCACCGCATACTGGTATCAAGGCGAGGCAGCGCCCGCAATTGAATACTTGATGGAAGCAGTCTATGCCGCCGAGGAGTCCGGACGTCCACTCTTTGTCGCCGATCGCCTCACCAATGCCGCTCTCGCTTACATGCTGGTCGATGACTTTGAAAAAGTTCTTGAGATGAACTTACGAGCCAAAGAGATCTTTATAGACAACGACGCCGAATCCAATTCGGGCTGGGCGGAAATGGGGATTGGTCAAGCACTTCTTGGCTTAGGTCAGGCTGCAAAGGCTCTGGAGCACAACCTTCGCTCGGTGCAGATCCTGGGAGAAGCTGATGACATTCACGGAACGGGATACGCCTATTACCGTTGCGGCGAAGCCCTACTGGCCCTCGGACGAGTCGATGAGGCCTACGAAAATTTTCAAAAGAGTCTGCAAAAGCGTCGTCACAGCAACGCTGCTCTCGAGATCTCGGATGTACAGTGTCAACGTGCACAATTGTTACTAGCACAAGGTTATTCGATCGAGGCCTTTGAAGCACTTCAAGAAGCACTCAGCGTAGCAGAAGCTATAGGAGCTCGCAAGCAAATCTATGCGGCACACCGCGTACTGTCTGATTGGTATGCAGCCGAAGGAGATTACAAGCAATCGAATATCCACCTCAACAAATACGTGAGTATTCGCGATGAAGTGTTGCATCATGCAAACATCAAGAAGATCGCGGGTCTGGAGTTTCTTCACCAAAAAGATCTCCAACGCAAAGAACAGGAAGCAACCGAGAGAATTCTTAATAACGTCTTGCCGCTGTCCATAAGTCAACGATTGAAAGAAGGACATAACATCATCGCCGATTCTCTTCCGATGGTGTCAGTGTTGTTCGTGGACGTAGTGGACTTTACTCCACTGGCAGCACGATTGCAGGCCGAAGAATTAGTTCAATTACTCGCCCATGTGTTTAATCACTTTGACACGATTTGTGTGAAGCACGGCATTGAGAAGATCAAAACTATCGGCGACGCCTACATGGCCGTTGCCGGAGCACCCGAAGCATGCGATGATCACGCAGTGCGTTGTGCGAGAGTTGCTTTAGAGATGCTACAAGACTTCGCAATTCCACGTAGTGTCGTGAGTTCAGATGTCGGTGATATTGAATTGGATTTCCGAATTGGACTGCATTGCGGTCCCGTCGTAGCAGGAGTTATAGGTCAGAAAAAATTTGCCTACGATCTCTGGGGCGACACCGTCAACCTTGCATCTCGCATGGAATCTACCGGTGAGAGCGGACGCATACACTGCTCAGCGGAATTCGCTGCAGAATTGCAGTTACATAGCAATGACTTCGTGCTCGAAGAACGAGGTCCGATCAATGTCAAAGGCAAAGGTCAGATACAAAGCTATTTTCTGAGCAAAAAATCTCTAGCCAAAGTGAATTAACACGATCACTGATGTGTTGATTGTTTGTTGCTTCAGTTCCTTTCACTCTGCCTTAGGCCGCAGGAATAATCCTTCGTACTAGTTTCTGATCGGGTGCATGTAGGCAGAACACAACTCACATTCTATAACAGCTGTAGAACGATGGCGCACTACAAACTAGTACTCGTTTTATTTCTCATTTCCATTAGCATGAGAGCAGGAACACTTGAGGTTGGTCCTGGCAAACAATACCCTCGCTTACAATCGGCCAGTGCTGCTGCAAAACCCGGCGACACAATCGCGATCAGTGCCGGAGTGTACAGTGGCGGAGATGCCATCGTCAATTTGAAAGGAACTGCGGATCAATGGATCGTCATCCGTGGTCTGGGCGAGGTGATCTATCGCGGTTCATCGCAAGCCTTTCAAATGTCGGATGCAGAGTATGTGCGCATCCAATCCTTGATCTTTGAATCTCAGACTTCTAACGGCGTCAACATCGACGATGCAGGCAGCTTGGATAGTCCGTCGCACCACATTATCATCGAACAATGTGAATGGCGCGCCTTGTCAGCAAGTGGCAACAACGATCAATTGAAGTTGTCCGGTATTGATGATTTTGTTGTTCGCAATTGCACCTTTCGTAACGGCTCTGCGGGAGGCTCATGTATCGACATGGTAGGCTGTCATCGCGGAGTCTTCGTCGATGATCGCTTTGAAAATGGTGGATCGAATTGCATCCAAGCAAAGGGTGGTTCACAATTCATCACGATTCAACAGTGTCGCTTTATCAACGGAGGCGAACGAGCATTGAATATTGGAGGAAGTACCGGAGCCGCATTTTTCCGTCCGCAGAACGCAGGCTTTGAAGCAGCCGACATCAGCGTGCGCGCTTGTGTTTTTCGCGGCTCTCAAGCTCCCATTGCCTTTGTCGGCGCCGTGCGCTGTTCCGTCTATCATTGCACTATCATACAACCCGATCGTTGGGCGGTGCGCATTCTGCAAGAGAACACCACTGCCGCTATGGCGGCCTGCGCTAATAATTTCTTTGCGAATAATATCGTTGCTTTCAGCAGCACGCAACCGACATTTAACATCGGACCAAACACGAAGTCCGAGACCTTTGTGGTTTCACATAATCTTTGGTACCATGTCTCGAATACGAATTGGAGCGGTCCTAATAGTCCTGTAAACGAACCCGGACGTATTCTCAATCGCAACCCACAGTTTGCTGATACACTCTACCACTTAAGTGATAATTCTCCTGCGGCTCGTGCAGGACTGTACATTGACTCCTCGCGCGAAGATTATTTTCACAAGAGCTTTGCTAATCCTCCGTCGATTGGCGCCGTTGAGCTATCGAAAAACGAGATTAATCTTTGCGATAGCGTCGTTGTCGATAGTGTGTATTACTCGGACGAGGCTAAGCAGATCGTTGTCAGACTTCGCAATCGCTCGCTCAAGAGTTGGGCCTATCCACAAGTCTTTGTGCAGAGCTCTGATACCACCTATGTGGTTCCGAGTTCGCAAGCTAATGTTGGATCCTTACTCGATTCGAGGACAAGTGCATCTGGCGGACTCTGCGATGTATTCATTCGCTGCACAAGAATGTCGCCGATTAATGAGATTCCTAAATCCACTCGTCTCACACTTCGAATCCGTATTGCAGTTTCCGATGATGGTCTGCACTTCGACACCTGTTCAACACAAGCACAGTTTGAATTAGGATTATTGAGTTCAGTCAATGACGATGACGAGCTTGCCACTGTGGTCTATCCTCAGCCGCTACGAGATAACATCTTGCATATTCGTTCAAGCGAGTCAAGCACCTATAGCCTTGATTTACTTGAGTCGTGCGGCAGAATCTGTCTGCACCAAAGCAACACTTCATCTCTTGACTGCTCGGGTCTTGCCAATGGTTGCTATACGCTCGTTGTTTCAAATGCCAAACAACGGCAAGCTTATCGCGTCGTGATCGCGCGCTAAGTGAGAGTACCGCAATGATTGGAGAAGCATTCACCCGCAGTTCGTTACGTACACTGCTTGATGACCTTGCGAAACTGTGTGAGTGAATTGTGCGCGTATCGTTACAACCCTTACTCGCTCAGGACTTTGGACGAATGAAGTGACAAACACACGTTCAAACATCGAAGTGTGGTGTCTTGACCAAGATCTTGAAGTTTGATAAATGATGTTTGAACTTCATCTTCAAAGGACTGCGGTAGTTGGAAGAACCGCTTGGCCGCTTCGAAAAATTCTTCGGGATTTTGCGAACTGTGCGCATAGGCTAGAGATTGAAGGATGGTATGAGTATCTAGCCATTGTAATACCAGTCTGTTGTGCAGTTGATCTGCCAGTGCTTGATTAGCACGTATGCTCTCTATTTCTTGGACTATCAGGCTTCGCAACTCACTTTCACGATTGTCGTTGGCGATTTTACTTGTTGTGCCACTAACTCCATTGTACTGATTATTGCCCTCCCCCGGAGGCTCTGCATCGCTCTGCGAAGTGTTCATATTGTGCCCTTTCTGTGAATAAATATCTCGGGACTACGTCTTATCATAACGGTAGTCCGAAGCGCTTTTTGCGCTACGCCTTGTTGCTTCTAGCTCGTTTGAGTACACGGATGGGTGGGACCGCAATTCAGTCAATCTCAAGTTGATGCGTGCCCTCACATCCTCGTTCGTTGTTAGCGTAAATATCGGCAGTTCTATTCTTTTTAAAGCGCATTCCATTAACATTAGGCATACACGAGTATTAAATTCAGTACACATAGGTACACCTCGGGCAAGCTTCTTGTTTTGATTTTTGTATCCTAATATAGACGGTCGGCCAGCTGACAGCGGCGCGTGAGACGGATAGTTGAGTATCAACCAATAGTGACGGTGAAATGGCAGTCGAAAGTGACGAAAACGTAACAAGTAAAAAGAGTGGCCACGAGTCAATCGATGTCGCTTTGCAGCGACTTGCGGTAAGTACATCTCTGATCGTTGAATTGAAAGGGATGATTTCTACAGCGTTGGGACATTGCGATCAAGGTCAATTTGCTGACGCCCGGTCTTTGTTTGATATTATCAACCTGAGTCTTCAGAATTTTGGTTCGCTTGAACGCGTGGAGCGCACTCGCTCGCTCGACATACAGCTTAGCGAGGACATCAATCGTCTTCGCGGCAAATTCCCGACACTTTCTTCTTCAGAAATCCGCATTGCGGCGCTTCTTCGTCTTGGTTTCTCAACCCGACAAGTAGCACTCACTCTCTACTGCTCAGAGCGCACGGTCGATTCACACCGTCGGAACATCCGCTCCAAACTTCTGCTTCGCAAGGATGTGTGCCTTACACGATTCTTCCAAGATTCGATCGTTGGATCTTGTTCAGCCATTTGCTTCAATCAGCTTAATTGTCCGCAACACTTCAAACGTCCACTCGAAAACGAAGTGCTTACCATAGAGCGCTAAACGGGCAGATCGGCTGACGGTGGTCTCCGAATTGCCGACTTTCGAGCTCAGCAAAAATTATTAACATTTGAATCTGAGCGCTTAATAAGCGACAATAGTGTCCGATACTCTACAATGACAATGATCACACTAGTTGTCATTATTCAGGATTTGTAGGTATTTGGTCACAATTCGGAGCCTCTGAATCACAGTTCTTCCCTTTTTTCGGGGATAAACAGCTTTGCTTCAATCGTTTTGAAACCTTGCTTGACCTCGTAGTACGTACTTCCTGAACTGCTCTTTTTCATCTGCCGCAACTGTTTTTCGCGTCCTGCCGACGTGAGAAACCATGGTGCTCGCTCCGTACTTCACGATGGATCGTGACGAACGGGCATTGCAGTTGCGCCTTCGCTTTCAGACAAAGCCATTGTTGTGGCTGTGCATGTCTGCACGTTTCGTGAAAGCTGTTGAATAGAGTAATGACAACTCTGTAGACTTAAGATGCCAGTCGCTGCTTTGAATCTACGCTTTGGTGACATAGTCTTTTTTGACTATCCATCTTAATCGGAGCACCTCCATGTCCGTCTCGTTTTTGCGCAGTCTCGTTAGTCTTCGAGTAAAAATCCTCCTTCCCCTCGTTGTTATTTGTCTCGGTGCCACCTACGGCGTCTATCACAGCATAGAACAAATGTTCCGTGAGCAAAAGCAAAAAGCATATATCGAAAATGCACGTGCTCTCTTGCTTTCAGCTGAATCAGCCCGTGAGTACGCAGCAACACAATTCAACAAGAACCTGTTCCGACACGACATCAGCAAGAAGGAAGATCTTCTCTACACTGTTCCGGTGTTTGCTGCCATGCAAGTGGCAAAGCTCAAGGCCAAAGAACTCGGCATGGAAATCAAAGTCCCAAAATTCCAACCGCGCAATCCTGACAACGAACCCGATCTACTCGAAGCCACGGTGCTTCACAAACTTGAAAGTGGCGGTCTGGCGGAGCACGTAGAAATCGACACTGCATCGGATAAGCTTCGCTACTTCCGACCGGTTAAGCTTACGAAGGAGTGTCTTAACTGTCACGGCGACCCGGCAAACTCAATGGCGCTTTGGGGCAACGACAAAGGTTTTGACGCTACCGGCACTCGCATGGAAAACTGGAAAGAAGGCGAAGTGCACGGTGCATTCGAAGTACTGATGCCCCTTGCACCGGTGCGTGCTGAAGCAGATGCCGGTGCACGCAAAATCGCGACAATGCTGCTGTATTTAGTTGGGGCAGTGATTGTCGTTGGATTCTTGATTGCACGTCTTGTTATGGGACCAATCAAAAAGCTCATGCGCGCAAACGCTGCTCTTTCGGGTGGTGATCTCTCAACTCGCGTCTCAATCCGTTCACGCGATGAACTCGGTGTACTGGGTGAGTCATTCAATTCAATGGTAGACAATATTGCCAAGCAACATCGACACATCGAAGAACACAACGAACGTTTGAGTCATTCCGTGAATTCTGTGCTGGATGGCATGGACTCATTTGCTCATGGTGATCTTAGTACACGATTAGTCGTGGATAGTCAGGACGAGATCGGGCGTCTGAAGAGTGGTTTCAATTCCATGATCACAACTGTTCAGGAGTCGCACGAGCGCGACGAAGCACAGCGTGAGTATCTATCAAGTGCTGTGTCAACGATGCTTGCGGCAATGAAACGATTCTCGGAAGGTGACCTTACAGTTCGTCTTGAAGTACAAAGTGATGACGAAATCGGACAACTCATGCGCGGTTTCAACGAGTCTATGCAGCGTCTTACCATGATCGTCGAAAACGTCATGCGCGCCGTAGATGCAACCGCAAGCGCATCGGCACAGATCTCTTCCTCAACTGAAGAGATGGCTGCAGGCTCACGCGAACAAAGTATGCAAACGACAGACGTTGCAAGTGCTGTTGAAGAAATGACGAAGACGATCATTGAGAATTCGGATAATGCGCGCAGCACAGCCGACATGGCTGAATCAGCTCGCTCAACCGCAGAACAAGGCGCAGAAGTCGTTTCACAAACCGTTGATGGTATGCGCCGCATGGCATCAGTCGTTCAAAGTTCTGCTGAAACGGTTTCGGCACTTGGTCGATCGAGCAAGCAGATTGGCGAAATCGTATCGGTAATCAACGACATTGCCGATCAGACAAATCTGCTCGCGCTTAATGCTGCCATTGAGGCTGCACGCGCAGGCGAGCAAGGCCGCGGCTTTGCAGTCGTCGCTGATGAAGTACGTAAACTCGCTGAACGCACAAGCACCGCCACTCGCGAGATTTCCGATATGATAGGCTCAATCCAACGCGATACATCGAGCGCCGTCGTGGCCATGGAAGAAGGAACGCGCGAAGTATCGACGAGCATTAATCTTGCTGATCGCGCAGGTCAATCCTTTACCGAAATCTCTCACGCCGTGAACAACGTAAGCTCCATGGTGAGTCATATCGCGGTTGCCTGCGAACAACAATCCAGTGCCAGCGAAACCATTAGTCGCAGCATTCAGTCCATTAGCGCAGTCACCAGCGAATCATCAACCGGTATTGATCAAATCGCACAAGCGGCCGAGGATTTAAATCGTCTGACTGAAAATCTGCATCAGCTGATGTCGAGTTTTACTATTGCAGAACAAGACACCGCTGCGCGACCAATGCCTCAGCACAAACGTGATGAAGATCGACACTTGGTTTCACGCAGCGGCTCACAAAGCTATACGACTCCGTCACGGCACATGCGATAACAATGCTGTTGACCGTCGCGATACGTTGAGAGGCAGTCTTAACTACACATTGAACACATTTCTTAATAAGCCCGATCTCTGGTATGCATACCAGGCGTCGGGCTTATTTTCGTAGGTATAGAACGTAGCAGTGAAAATCAATCAAGATTCATCCAAACCAAACACTCAAGGGTGCTTGGGTGTTTAGCACACGCTACAGAGCAATAGATCGGAAACCAACCAACATCCATGCAAGAACTCCATCGCAGACTTCGTGAGTCGAAGCTTTTTGGCTTTGTGGCCGGAGGTGGGTTTTGTCTGGGCATTGTGCTGCTTCTGATAAAGACCGTCCCCTACCTTACGCTGCAACGCATGCTTGGTGTGGACGACGCCTACATGTTTGTGCGCTATGCTGACAATATCATCCATCATGGCCTTTTTGCGTGGAACGTGGTTGATGGTTCGCAGTTCGGCTGCACGAGTGTAACCTATACTCTGTGGATCACAGCTCTACGCTTTCTCTTTCCCAACGCCGCTCCGCAACAGATTCTGGTTGGATCCTCATTCATGTTTGCGTTGATTGCATTGCTGCTCATGTGGCAATTGATTCGTCAGCTCACACGAACAACCAAGCTTGAGCATCCATTATTTGCGATGGGCATGCTCGCACCGATTGTGTTGCACGATGCATTCCGCATCAATGCCGTCAACGGCATGGACACTATGCTCTCACTCAGTTGCAATGTGGCTTTTCTGTTTTCGTTGCAGCGATTCACTATCTCAAGCGGACCAGCTATCATAAGTGCAGTACTGGGTTGGCTGTGCATTGCCACTCGTCCGGATGCGGCCATCGTTGTTCTCGGATCGAGCGTATTGCTTGTTGCTTTCCAAGCCTCGCAACGTAATAAAAACTCACTCGTGTTTTTTGTAACGCTCGTTGTACTGCTGGGCTCAAGTGCCTTCGCGGCCCATAGTGTATTTGGCGATGTCTTGCCGAACACTTTTTACGTCAAGCAACAAGGATTCTACAAAGGTTTCATTGGCATCCTGCACATGAACACTTTGTCTGCGACTCTGAGCTTTATGCTGATGCTTTCCCCGTTGATCGTAGTGACCTTGCTCAGCATTCGCGGGACTTCGCTGGCAATCGTTGCCTGTTACGTTTTGCCACTGCTCTTTGCACTACTGTGGTTAATAGGAGTTGTTCAAATCATGGGAGAACATCTACGCTTCTATATGCCCTTCATTCCACTCGTCCTCATTTCTTCGCTCTTTGCCCTTCGTCATGCTGACCTCAACCAAGAAGAACTTCGCAAGAGCCTGGTTCGCGGGATGCCGCTTGTGCTTGCTTTCCTCTATCTCTTCGCTTTCCCTCAAAGCACTCAAAGCTTTTTTGAACGCGTCATTGCAGCACCGGAATTGCGCGATGTGCAAGCAGATCCAACTCCGGCAAATTGTGTTGCCAATCACACGGTCAATGGCTGCGACGCCTGGCAGGCAACTTTGGCTATCGATAGCTTGTGCAATGAAGTGCCATCAATTCACACACTTGCTTGCTCCGAATACGGATACCTCGCTGCTTTCCATCCGCAAATGCGCGTCGTTGATATGGTAGGATTGCATGATCGAGAAATGGCTCACAAAGGTTTTAACAGTGCACACATTCTGTCGCAAAAACCTCAAGTGATTTGGATGCCGCATAGCGATTACACTTGGTTGCGGGCTGAGCTTATGCGCGACAGCGTCTTCCTCACTGAGTACAGTTACTACAAAGGTGCCTTTTGTTTTGGTGTGGCCATTCGCAACGACGACAACCTCATTCGTCCAAAGCTCGAAGAACATCTGCAACGCTGGTATGGCACCGGTGCATCAAAGTAATGTCATTGTTGCGCGAGACTGCGCTCGCCAATTAGGCTCAAGAACCACAGCTCATTACTTCCTCTTCCTTTAGAATACTCTATTATCACGCTGAAAAAGCCCTTTTTCTGATGAAGGATGGTCATTTTCATTTTCGGCACAGTAGTTGTTAATATTCCAAGACATTGAAGCAGGAAGCTCCAACACGAAGGAATCGTTATGTCAACAACAGGTCTTATTCATTCCGCATTACTACGAAGCGGTGATCCGAGTCGTGCTCAGCAACTGGCGCGCATCGCCCACTTTTTCAAGTTTCACTGTGACATACAGTGGAGCATCTTACATGACGGGAGCTTTGAGTTGCCGCGCTATTGGAATAATGATATTCCGGCGCCGCTTCCCTATCCTGAGATGGATATCTGCACAGATATTCCCTTAGGAAGAAGCTTTGCATTGAGTCCTGAACCTGTCGCGAATACAACGACGGTGATTGTAAACGAAGACCGCGTCTTCGCTGACGAACTCATTGAACGCATTATGCAAGAGGCATTGCCCGCATTGCGTGGCACAGCCTTGGATCGCGCACCGGCACAGCGATTCTATGATCTGACCTTTTCACAAAGTCCAACTCCTTGGGAAGAACTTTTCCATCGTCGCACCGAGTTGCCGCCAATGCTGAACTTGGATGTCGATGATTACGGCTCATTCCCCTGGGGACGTCGCTTTGAATACGCGTGGTCGCTTGCTCAAGCTCGCTACGAACCGGGTCTCAAAACCCTCGACGTTGGTTCACTCTACACCTTCGTTCCGAAATATCTCGCAACGCGAGGTCTTGACGTCGTCTCCATCGACATCGACGAGACATTCGTTGAAGTACAACAACGTCAGGCAGCAGAACTCGAGCATCCATACTCTGTTCAGCTCCAAGACATTCGTCACACAACTTTTCCGGATGCCAGCTTCGATCAGATCCTACTGATCTCCATGATCGAACACATCCCCAATGGTGGCGATATCCAAGCGCTGCAAGAATGTCATCGTATCCTCAAGCCCGGTGGTTTGGTGATTATCACGACACCATACGATCACATCTGGCTGCACGAAGACACTGGAATTCGTCCGCACCAATTCCTCCAACGCTACTACAACATGCAGTCGGTCATAACCCGTCTCATGCAACCACCTCTGTTTGAAATGGCCGATCTCGAATTCATCGGCGGACGTCCAATCGACGCCGCTAATGGCAAGTTCGATCTGCAACTCACAAACCCAACTCAAGCATTCGGAGTTTGCGTGACGCTCAAGAAGAGCGTGCAGTAAGAGTCGCGCAAAAAATCGAATCTGACAACTGAACTAATCTTCAACAAAAAGGCATCTACATTCGTGGATGCCTTTTCTGTTATTGCGGCATGCCGCAACACCAATCACATGCAATTGAAGGGGAAGCGCCAGCCTCCCGCACACGCGAACGACCGGCGCGAACGACCGGTATGCACAACGGCGACGCACGACGTCGGCAAACAATTCACGTTCACATTACACATCGCTCAACCTATGCGCCACACCAACGTTCGTTGCCCGTGGAAAGCTGGCGCTTCCCCTACCCCTACGGTTGACCGACATGCAGTTGCGGCATGCCGCAACACCAATCATGTACAATTGTAGGGGAGGCGCCAGCCTCCCGCACACGCGAACGACCGGCGCGAACGACCGGTGCGAACGACCGGTGCAAACGACGTTAACACACGACCCACACGCCGCGCCACCGCACGATCCAACCACACGCGCACATCCACCGAAACGCAAACGCATTTCGTTCTAAAACAACATCCCAAGCACATCAGTGCCTGGTGATTAATTCATGGTGTAACTAGTATTGAGAGGTTCAGAAGGATACTTCTTGAGGTATTCTTCTTTTTCCTTTTTCCAGCGTTCCTTTTCGGGGAAGTCTGGGAGAGGAGCGGCTCCGGGGATACCCATGAGAGGATAGTCTTTGCGGAGAGGGTAGATAGGTTGACCACTGACGGGATCGACGTAGTCTTCGGGCATGTAGAAGCGACGGAGGTCCGGGTGACCATCGAAGATGATGCCGTACATGTCAAAGGTTTCGCGTTCGTACCAATTGGCGCTGTCCCAGAGTGGACATGCAGATGGAACGTGAGGATTTGATTCATCAACGGCAACTTTGATGCGAAGACGATCTGCGTTGTTGATCGAATACAGGAAATACACGACTTCAAAGCGCTTGTCTTTCTTACCCGCCCAATCGACAGCTGTGACGTCGATGAGTTGATTGAAAGCGGTGCTTGGGTGATCACGCAGTTCACGAAGAGCATCAATGAGTTCTGATGCTTCAACGTTGATACTGAGTTGACCGTGATGTTCGGTCCAACGAGCTTCGCCGACTACCGGACGGAGCACATCCAAGATTTGATCGCGTGAGATTGCCATAGGTGCTATTCGAGCAGTTCTGAGACGGCAAATTTAGTCAAGACGCGGGAGTCGCGAGGACGGATTTTGTGCCAGAAGCTCGTCTTAGCGTCGCTTTTTTAGACGATAGACGTATGCCAAGACCTGCGCCACTGCCTTAAACAAGTTTTCAGGGATTTCCTGATCCACTTCGCAGTTAGCATACAGAGTTCTCGCCAGCGGTGGATCTTCAACAATTGGAATGTTGTGATTGGTTCCGATTTCGCGGATTTTGAGAGCCAGGAAGTCGAGACCTTTGGCAACGACGCGGGGAGCGTTCATCGATCCTTGTTTATAGGACAGTGCCACAGCATAGTGTGTCGGGTTGGTGATAATCACATCCGCCATACTGACGTTCTTCAACATCATCTTGCGAAGTCGCTGACGTCCGATAGTACGGATACGCTGCTTCGTTGCCATATCACCTTCAGCTTGCTTCGATTCTTCCTTGACTTCCTGCTTGGACATCTTCATGTCGTCTTTGAACTTCTTCTTCTGGAAGAAATAGTCGGCAACAGCAATCAAAGCATACACGACTCCAACCTTCGTAACCAGCTCAAATGCAGTCTTTGCCATGAACGTGGCAATAGCACCAAACGGCATCTGCATGAGCATCATCATCACTTCAGTCTTCGATGCCAGCACTTGATACACAATAGTGCCGAAGAGAATCAACTTGAATGAGTTCTTGAGAATCTCGAAGTAAGCTGACTTCGAGAAGAGCATTTTCTTGATACCGTTGAGAGGATTGAAGACCGATGCTAGGTTGAGTCCCTTGGTAAACTTCTGCGTAGCAAAGTGAAAACCAACCATTGCGATTTCAATGCTCACACCAATAACCATGATCACGAACAACAATGGAAGCGTAATCCCGGCAATGAACAAAACGAGTGTCGTGTAGTAGTGCGGAACGCTGGTGTCTGTGATTGTAATAAAGGGAGCCTGTCGCAAGAGATAGGTCATGAGACCACTCACTTTCTCGCTGATGTTTGCGCCAAATGCGAAAACAACCCAACCTCCGACGAGTAGAATGGCGGCGTTGACGGCGTCCATACTCTTGGCCACCTGTCCCCTATTTCTCGCATCAGATAACCGTTTCCCGGTCGGGTCTTCGGTTTTCTGTTGTCCTTCCGGTGTTTCTTTTTCTGCCATCGACTGCTTCCTGCAGGCCTGCTTGGTTATTCATCTATAACATGCAAGCACAGTGCCAAAGCCGACTCGAAAAGCTAGTTTTTTGAATAAAAATTGAGGATTTCTGTCAGAAAAATGAGGCTGAGGAGAATTGGCGTCGAAAGAACTGCTTAATACCTGGTCTAGATGGGAATCTTAGATCCAACGTCCATAGGTTTTAAGCCACTGGACGGCTTCTTCATAGCGTGGACAGACCTTGGCAACCCGATTCCAAAATCTTGTGCTGTGATCTGCGACTTCAGTATGAACCAATTCGTGAAGAAGCAGATAGTCCAAGACAAAGGCAGGTGCTTTGATGAGTCGCCAGTTGACGGAGATCACATGTTTTGCAGTACAGCTACCCCAAATACTCTTCGGACTGGTCACGCGCAGTTTGGTGTAGGGAAGATTAAATCGCTCAGCCAGCAAGTCGATGCGACGGGCAATGATTCGCTTGGCTTCGCTACGATACCATTCATCAAGAATAGTTGGATTGACTAGATCTACGCCGGAACAAATGATAGAATGCTCAGGATAAATGTAGACTTCTTCTCCAAGTGCGGCCTTGCGCACAAAGCGATAGACTTTGCCCCGATATAGTATTTGTCCGGGCTCCAGGCGAATGCGAGCAAGAGTCGAGAACTTCTGACGTTGCTTGTCAATCCACGGCGCATGCTTCTGCACGAGCTGATGTATGCGATCTTCGGAGTATCGAAGAGGCGCGACAAAATGCACCTGACCATCATGATGAACCATGATGCGGGCATGCTTGACATTCTTGCGAATGATCTGTACACGAGCATCGCGCTTGCGAGGCTCGGGAGATTCAGACGCAGTCATGTGCTTAAACAGTGATCGTAGAAATCGGGACATCTCGTTCTCTGTTTGACTTCTCGCTGTGACTGATTTGAGTTGATTGTGAGGTCCGCGGAGGACTTCGTTTCCCTGAGCGATGGGGTAGCAAATCTATACTATGATGCCACTCTACTCAAGAAAAAAGCGGATGGGAAAGTGTTAAACAGCGTTCCAAGCCAACACTTTTTGGACCAACACAATCGGTGCCGAGTTTCGCTATTTCTCTTTTTGAAAATCAGCCTCAAAATCATTTCACTCTATAACATTTGTAACATATTTGTAGTATTTTTGTTACAAACATTGATGTACCATGAGTATAGAGAAAAGTATCCGCGAACGAATAGAAACCCTTCCTAAGGGCGAACTATTATATGCTGCAGATTTTAGTGACCTTGGCTCAGCAGAATCTATACGACTATCGCTGTTTCGTCTTGAAAAACAAGGAGTGATCAAACGTGTTGCACATGGGATTTATGTGCGTCCAAAAGAGAATGCGTTTATCGGAACGATTGACCCTACAGCTGAAGAAGTTGCGGAGGCAATAGCTAAGCGCGATCGACTGAGGACAATACCAACCGGTAGTTATGCGCTCTTCGCTTTGGGTTTGAGTACACAGATTCCAGTAAACATAGTCTTACTTACCGATGGATCTCCGCGTGAAATCAAAGTAGGTCGGCGAACAGTCATTTTGAAGAAAACAATACCAAAAAACTTACTTGCAAAGGGCAGAATAAGCCGGCTGGTTATACAAGCCTTGAAAGAAATAGGCAATGGCAGAGTGAATGCGAATGAGAAGCGTAGAATCATTGAGTTACTCCGATCTGAAGACCAACGAGACTTAGTCCATGATATAGTATTAGCGCCTGTGTGGATTCAAAAAATAATGATGGAAGCACTCAGTCATGTCCGGAGTTGATTTCTATAGCATTGACAGAAATGAGAAGGCTGAGATATTTAGCGCCGCTGCCACTGCGTTAGGTTTGACTGCTTTTGCAGTAGAAAAGGATTGGTGGGTATGCACCGTCCTTGGTATCATTTTTCAGATGGACCTGGCGCAGCACTTAATTTTCAAAGGTGGCACTTCGCTGAGCAAAGCATGGAAGCTCATTTACCGTTTTTCAGAAGATATCGACCTAGCTATTGACCGTGAGTTCTTTGGCTTCATTGATGCTGGTCACTCAAATAATCAAATATCCAAACTTCGAAAAGTAGCAGGGAACTACATTGCTGAAACCTTTTACACGCAGTTGCAAAGGGAAATTGAAGCACGAGGTTTTCACGAGTTACAGTACAATCTTATTGACAACGGCTCGAGCGACCAGGATCCCAGAATTGTCGAAGTTTATTATTCAAGTGTGATTCAGACGGCGAGCGCATACATCTTACCCAAGGTGCAAATAGAGATTAGCAGTAGATCAATGCGAGGCCTATACTCACGTCAACGCTTTGGTTCGATGGTAGATGAGTTATACACGGACCGATCTTTTACTCAACCCTTTATCGAAGTGACTACCGCAATTCCCGAGCGTACCTTTCTAGAAAAGCTCTTCTTGTTACATGAAGAGTTTCAGCGTCCGGAACGAAAGAGAAGAGTGGATAGACTGAGCCGTCATCTTTACGACATTTATCATCTTAGCAAAGCCGGCATCGCAGAAAAGGCACTCAATGACAAGAACCTCTACCAATCAATTGTTGCTCATCGTCATGCGTATTCAAGAATTGCCAGAATTGACTACAACACACATCATCCTAAAACCCTAAATCCTGTGCCACCGGAAGAAATTTTACACCTATGGCGCGCAGATTACTCGCGTATGATGCAAGAAATGATCTACGATGTACAAAAGCCCTCTTTTGAGAACTTACTTAATAATGTACAGCAACTTAAAACCCAACTTCAGCTGTTGGATTGGTCGTTCGATTTGGAGTTTCACAAACTGAGTTGATTTTTTTTTTGCACGATGACCGCCGCATCTCGGGGATTCATTTGTGTCGTCAATTGTCTGAGGATGCGACTAAAACTCACTCTTTATGAGCTCAATCTTTTTGTTCGCAATCGACACTACCTTTACATTTCTAACACTTTTACGCTCCCTACAACCACACAATCTCACCAATATTCGGAATGCGGATTTCGCACTTGGCTAGATTGGAATTTCTGATCTTTTCGAGATCGCGGACTGAGTCGCCGGGCGCCTCATCACCGAGATCAAATGTGCCGTAGTGCATTGGTATGAATGTTTTTGCTGCCATGGCGTCGGCTGCGCGGACGGCATCGCGGGGTGATGTATGGTTCTGACCCATAAACCACTCAGGTTTATAAGCGCCTACACCGGCAATACAGACATCGATTGAGGGAAAGAGCTTGCCAACCTCGGCAAAGTGAGAACCGAAGCCGGAATCGCCTCCCCAGAAGATGGTTTTGGAAGGACTCTTGATGACAAATGAACCCCAGAGTTGTTTGTTCTCATCAAACACGCCTCGACGTGACCAATGGCGCGCCGGCAGGTAAAACACTTGCACTTCATCTCGTCCACCACGGAACTGCGTCGTGTCATACTGTTGAAACCACCCTGCTTCCTGAACATGCGTCGAGCCGGTCCAATCATTTATCAACTCGCTGGCACCTAATCCACAGAAGTAATGACTCTGAAGATTGCGCTTACGCAGATATGTCATGCTTGGCTCATCAGCGTGATCCATATGCACATGACTCAAGAGAATCGCATCGAGATTGCTCAGATACTCGGGCGAGACAGGGAGCGAAGGAATTCGGTCGCGCATGAAAATGTTGCCGAACACAGGATCGGTCATGAAACTGACGCCACCGACGCGGATGTAAAAGCTCGCATGACCAAACCAGACCAAACAATCACGGTCGGTGGAGAGAAAGGAACGGTCACGCTCCACACGGACGCGGAAGGGATCGTTCTTCTTCTCTTTTCTAGTTGACTTCTCTTTTGTCTGCCAATCGATGAAACGAAAGATGTTGTTGTCGTGAGGAAATTCATGATTCACAAAACGTCCCGAGTCGTCAACCGGCGTACCTCTCCAATCCGCAAGAATGGTCGGCAACGCAGTGTTTGAACGATAACCGACGGTCAATCGCGATGTGGCTTCGCTAATGCCATAAGCACTGTCGGCTGCAGATAATCGCAGTGACGTGGCGCCCAAAGCCAATGTCGGTAAACTTTTTAAGAGTCTTCTTCTGGTCGTTTTCATGATCGAACTAATAGACTAGTCATGCAGTTGTTGCTGATTCGCGCGGAAGTTATTCCACGAATAAGCGTTCGTTGATCCTGCATATGACCGCTGAACATCAAACAATGTTGACGAAGTCGCTTAGCTTTTCTTGCACTCTTTGACGTTGCCTTTGGCAATGTTTTCCATCACGTCCGCAAACTCGTCGATCTCGGATGCGCGGGTGTAGACCGTAGGCGTAATGCGGAGTCCTTTGAACTGGGCATGACTAATTCCGACCGTAAAAATGCGATGCTTGTCAAAGAGGTAATTCTGCATCTTGTCAAGATCCATCCCGTCAATGTTCACCACAATTATGCCGCACCAGTTCTTCTCGTCTTTGATGTTGGACATGAATTTGACGTTGTCGTAGTGCGACAAACGGGAGGTCCACCGACGATGCAGGGCTCGGAATCGGGCTGCCTTCCGCTCAACTCCCAAAATCTCATTGAACATTATCGCAGCACCCAGCGCATTGTGCACAGCTGCAGGATGTGTTCCAATCTCTTCAAACTTGCGGATGTTCTCGTCTTGCTCTTTTGCCGCTGCCATCAAAGGCCAGATGTTTTTGATTTTGTCTTTGCGCACGTAGAGCATGCCCGTTCCAATCGGACCACAAGTCCACTTATGCAAACTCACCCCGTAATAATCACATCCTAAGTCTTCACGCTTAAACGGAAACTGCATGAAAGCATGCGCACCATCAACAATGCACTCGATGTTCTTTTCGCGTGCCAGGGCGGTGATGCGTGCGATGGGTAAGATTTGTCCGGTCATGAAGCATACATGCGAGACGAGTATGACCTTCGTCTTTGACGTGATTGCTTTCTCAATTGCATTCACGTAATCATCGTGATCAACCAGTGGCACCGGATAATCGACCTTCTTCAACACAACGCCGTCGCGCCGTACGCGCTGCTCCCAGGTAGTGAGCATGCGAGGATAATCTTGCGAGGTCGTGACAATCTCATCGCCCGCTTTGAGATCCATTCCCAATTGCAGAGTCTCAAGCGACTCACTCGCATTACGCGTGATTGCAATCTCCTCCGCATCCACTCCAAACAACCGTGCTACACCGTTGCGCACGTGTTCGACGTTAGGTTCGAGATGACGCCACATGGTGAATGAGGGTGCGGTGTTGCTTTGATCGAGATATTGTTTGTAGGCATCAATGACGACACGCGGTGCAGGACTCACCCCGCCGTTGTTGAGGTTGATGATGGAGCGATCAACATCAAAAGCTTGCTGAACATTAAGCCAAAAAGACTCATCAAGTGCAAGCTCATCCGGACTCATTTGTCCCATCGCCGCGGAAATGCGCTCGATGAGCTCAGGCATAGCTCGCACATTTAATGTGGCTAGACCGGTTCCGGAAAGAAGTGAGAGAAATGCGCGACGTGAGTTCATAGTATCCCCTGTATTAATCGTCAATCCCTGAACTCAAAATACACAGGATGTGTTCACTGATTATCCCCTCTTGCAGTTTTCTGCATGGCCTAATAAGAGCGCGATCGGACTCGACTCAAACGCCACTGTCTGTACCCAGCCTACACTACTCCGCCATTCGCTTTTCTTCTAATTCCATCCAGCGCTGCATCGCTGTTTCTTGTTCTTGCACAAGCTCGTGCAATCGCTGACTCAGCTCAAGGAGTCGCGTGTGAGAACTTGTACCGGTGCCGAGTTCTGCTTCAACAGTTTTTTGTTCGCTCGACAGACTCTCCATGCGCTGCTCGAGTTCACTAAGTTCTTTAGTCTCTTTGTAACTCAACCCTTTCTTCACCGACTTCGGCTTCTTCTCTAAAGGCGCTTCACTCACACCCTGTTCCACCGGCACAACTTCATTGCGCTTCTGCTCAATGGCTTCGAGATAAGTGCTGTAATTGCCGGGGTATTGTTTGATTGTTCCGTTAGCTTCAAATGCATATACGAAGCCGACGGTTGCATCTAAGAATGCTCTGTCGTGCGAGACAACCAGGAGCACGCCTTTGAAGTATTGCAGATATTCTTCGAGTGCTGAAAGCGTCGCAAGATCAAAGTCATTGGTGGGCTCATCGAGCATGAGCACATTGGGATTTGCCATGAGGATGCGACAGAGTTCCAAACGACGTCGTTCACCACCGCTGAGGGTTTCGATGCGCGAGGCATGACGTTGCGGAGGAAAACGAAAACGCTCGAGCATTTCACGAGCAGTGATGTAGCGCTCACGTCCTACGCCGGTGTCGACGTATTCTGCTACTTCACGCATAGCACCAATGACCGTTTGAGTTGGTGCAAGGTGAGTGAGTTCTTGACGGAAGAAACCGATCTTGACGGTGTCGCCAATGCGCACATTTCCGCTGTCGGCTTCGAGCTGTCCACTGAGAATATTCAGCAGCGTCGTCTTACCGCTTCCGTTTGGTCCGATAAATCCAATCTTATCTCCCGGCGCGGCACTGTAGTTGAAATCACGAAACAGCACCTTGTCGCCAACACTTTTAGAGAGATTGTAGGCATCAATGACGCGGCCGCCCAGGAAGACTGAGCCGACTTCGATTTCAATGTCTCGTTGCTCAGGACCTGCCTTATCAACCTGCATCTTCTCGATCCAGTTGATACGACTCTGTTGTTTGGTGCGACGAGCCTTCGCGCCTCTCTGCAACCAAGCCAGTTCGCGACGAAGCTTGTTTCTGTCGTGTACGGCCGTCGCCTCATCACTGGCAATCATCAACTCCTTACGTTCCAGATAGCGTTCGTAATTACCCTCGAAACTGTAGAGTCGCTTGCGATCCAACTCCACAATGCGCTGCGACACTGAGTCGAGGAAATAGCGATCGTGCGTAACAAGTAAAAGTGCTTTAGCGCGACGTTGTATTTCATCCTGCAGCCACTGCACAATTCCTGCATCCAAGTGATTAGTCGGCTCATCGAGAATCATGAGATCAGGTTCTGACAATAAGGTGCGTGCAATGGCAACGCGTTTACGTTGTCCGCCGCTGAGTGTCATAACATCCGCACTGAAATCTCGAATTCCCAACGAATGCAAAAAGCTTCGCGCAGAGCTCTCTAGAAGCCATCCTTTGCGCTCATCGATGGCGCTTGCTAAGGTGTGAATTTCTTCTTCTTGCTCCGGAGTGTGCGAGCTCATGGCGCAGAGTTCGGCATGACGCAGGAGCATGGCGTGGTCTTGCTCGCGACCCGACATCACCAATCCCAACACATCCAAGTGTCGTTCAAAGAATGGTAGCTGATCCAAGAATTCAAAGCGAATGCTTTTGTTGAAGGCAACGGTTCCCTCATCAGCCACTTCTTTACCGGCAATGATGCGCAGCAAGGTTGACTTGCCAATGCCATTGCGTCCGATCAAACCAACACGCTCGCCTTCGTCCATTCCAAAAGAAATACCTTCGAAAAGCAGTGTCTGCTCGAAACTTTTGGCGACGTTGTTGATTGAAAAGAGATTCATGAATGGTGGTTTCCGGTACTAGTGTGATGAGTAATAAAAGCGTCGTGGTCGTTGTTAAGTGCATGATTGACTCACGCACTGACAACTCGTCGTTCAGCTGGCGGATTGTGGGGGAAGAAAGATAAAATCAAGATCGTGCGAAGTTGCTTCCGACGCCGGACGCAGACTTCCGTTTTTCAAAATTGATGCGTTGTAGCCAAGTTCTTGTAGCAAAGAAATACACTGGCTCCGCACATGGTTGTCCCAGAGCTCGATGATCAACGGCGGATGCTGCTCGCGCAGAATAGTCCGAGCTCCACACAGCACCGGGTATTCGAAATTCTCGACGTCGATTTTCATTGCCACGACTTTCTTGCCGCGAAGAATATCATCGAGCGTACGCAATGGCACGCAGATAACTTCATCCTCAGCACTTGCTTGTTCGCCGGATTTCAAAACATGACTTAGTCCGCTCTGACGTGCCCCACCATGATTAGGCATGGTCATGCTGATCTCGCCCGACTCCTCACCCACTGCACTCTGCACCAACTCAACACGCGAGCTAAAACCGAAATGCTGCATGATGCGACGAATAGTATCAGCGTTGATGGGAACCGGTTCGACACAGACGAGATTGAGCGGCGTGTGACGAAGAACTGCTGCAGCGGTAACGCCGATATTAGATCCAACATCAACAAACACACCGGAGGCAGATGCTTGTGGAAGAATAGTCCGAATGAAAAAACGCAGATTGTTTTCGCGTTCATCATGCTCAAAGCGCATGACTTTCCAGCGTGCAAAGACGTAGAGATAGCTTCTCAGACCGAGCAATGACTGAACTAATCGAATGACAAAGCGTTTCATGCGGGTGCGGTGAAGAGCAACGATCAGACTTCAGCTTCCGCCAATTGCGGATTCTGAATGATTTCATAGGTCTGAAAATACTGTCCACGACCATCCATCACAAAAGTCCCGGGAAATTCTTTTTCGTACATCGTATTCGGCGAGGTACCCGCTGCCACGAAAACACTCCGCGCCGGAAGTTCAACCAGATCACGAGGCGCGCCATCTTCTGTTGACGATTGACGTTCGAACACAACAGACGAAACTGCTCGGTATTCATCCAGCTTTACTTCCACCGGATTCATGTTTTCAAGAATGAAGATTCCCTCTTCAAGCGCTTTCTCGATTTCTTCGTGATTCAAACGATAAGCCGGTGAGTCGACCATGCGTTTGCGATATGCCATTGTGACACCGCCCCAAGACTGCAGCAAAGGAGTGAAGTTCGGTTTCTCTCCTGCAGCGGCTGCGCGTTCGCGTTCGGCAACGACTTGACGACCATGTTCGTAGAACTCACGGGCAACGATTGTTTCTTCAACATCAAACATCGACCAGAACTGCGTAACGCCTTGTTGAGCAATGAGACTTTCAGCGCGACGATAGAGTCGCTCGACTTGAATGGGATAGTAGGCCATCGCCTCAGTCGTTGTATCAATACCCGTCAATCCTCCACCAATCACCACCGCCGGAAGTCGCATTTGATAATTAGCCATGGAGTTTTGCTTGATGGCACCACTCAACTGCAGCGACATCAAGAAGTCTGAGGCTTTGCGCACCCCACGACTGAGGTTATTCTTCATCGGAATAATCGTCGGCTTACCCGCGCCTGCTGCCAAGGCGATGTGATCAAATCCAAGTTCCCAAGCATCGTCAATTGTCATCGTGCCGCCAAAGCGTACACCGTCAAGAATCTTCAATGTCTGACGTCGAGCAAGCATCAAATGCAAAACCGTGAGAAAGTTTTTATCCCATCGAACGGTAATGCCGTACTCACTCACGCCACCAAAGCCCTCAAGAATTCTCTCGTCGAGTTCTTGTTCAATCTCAACGCGATAATCACGCACCGGACGCGGCGCTTGCGTTGGTGATCCAACCAGCGCTTGTTCCATTGATTCAATCTTCAATCCATCAATTGCAACGACGCCGAAGCCTTCGTTAAGAAGGTGATGACTGAGAGTATATCCCGCCGGACCAAGACCTACCACCAAGACGCGACGTCCGTTGTAGGGTAATGCAACTGAGCGACGGAAGTTGAGCGGATTCCAACGCGTGAGCAAAGCATAGATCTCAAAACCATAAGGCAATGCCAGAACATCGGTCAGAACTGAGGTTTCGACTTGAGGAATATTCACTGCTTCCTGCTTCTGGAAAATGCATCCCTTCATGCAGTCGTTGCAGATGCGGTGTCCTGTACCGGCACACATTGGATTATTAATCACAATCAAAGCCAAAGCGCCGATAGAATGTCCTTCGCGCTTCAAGGCATGCATTTCACTAATGTGTTCTTCAAGCGGACATCCACGAAGCTTGATGCCGAGAGGATTCTTCTTCAGACTTCCATCTTTCTCGCGCAGACCTTTGGAGCACGAGTCTTTCTCGCGTTCGTGACAGATCATGCAGTAATCAACTTCATACTGCACATCGCGAGCGGTGCCGCGGGCGTCGGTGAGTTTGAAGCCATCACGACGACGTTGATGCTCATCAAAACCGCTGATGAGTTCAGGAAGATCCGGTCGTGGACGCTGCACGTGCACAAGATGATCAAAATCAATTTTCTTTGGCTGACGAGAACTGGTCCAATGCGCCAGACTTTGCGGCTCAAGAATTCTTCGAAGGAAATAATAGTCTTCGATCACATCAAGCAATACACGCGCTTCTTGCGCTGCGTCCTGCGCCGACGCAAGCATTGATTCGCAGAAGGGATGCACAGTGCCGATGCTGCTTTGTGAGAGAGCATATACGAGTTGGGCTAGAGCTTGCTCTTCATCCAACCAATTGAGCAATGGCGACGCATCACGCATCGCTTGCATTTTCTTCGATAGAATCTCATAGCGTTCTTGACTCTGATCTTCGGGCTTATCTTTCTTGCGCAGAATTGCGCGCTTCAAGAAATCGCTTTTGAACAACATCACGCGTCGTTCGCTCAACAAATTCTCGTGTAAGATTTCGCGTTGCTTTTCAATGCGAAACAGTTTGGCAAGAAACACTTCGCACACGCGGGCTGCGTGCATCAGTACCGCGGAAAGAACCGGTTCAGTTAGATCTTGTCCCTTTGTACTACGCGCCTGATTGAAATGCGAAAAGGCTTCGGGAAACTCCGCTTCATAGAATGCATCGAAGTGCTGAATCAATTCGTGAAGACGAAAGGGATCATAGAGATCACGAAAACGAAATCCGGGTATGCCAAGCTCATCCAGCAGGTCTTGTGACAGGTCGCTAGGGTTGATACTCATAAGATGTGATAATTCTATCGTTCGGTTCTAAGAGCCTCAAAAATACGGCGGGAAATCCGAGTGCGAGGGAGATTCAGTGCTGCTATTATGCGCTATTCAGACCTTATTGTCCCATCATCGTCATCAATCGCTCGACCGTCTTATCGAATTCGATTGACTCATGCACATCCTGTTTGAGGTAGCTGCGGATGTTATCGATCATGGTCACAGCTTTATCCAAGCGTGGATTTGATCCAGGCTGATAGGCACCAACATTGATCAAATCTTCAGCTTCTGTATAAATCGCGAGCATTTCCTTGAGTTTAGACGCAGCTTTGCGATGCTCTCGGGTGGTGATGTCGCCCATCA
Source organism: Chlorobiota bacterium (assembly GCA_044228685.1). Classification (GTDB taxonomy): domain Bacteria; phylum Bacteroidota; class Ignavibacteria; order Kapaibacteriales; family NICIL-2; genus JBBATK01. Next base: position 279,843 of record JBGAUL010000001.1, on the reverse strand, counting down.
CACGACTAAGACTGGGAAGAATATCGATAGCCGGATAGTGCGCTTGGGCAGCGATTTTTCGTGACAGCACAATGTGTCCGTCGAGAATACCACGAGCCGTATCCGAAATCGGTTCATTCATATCATCACCTTCAACAAGCACAGTGTAGAGTGCGGTGATAGTTCCAATTTCTGCGGTGCCGGCGCGCTCCATGGTTTTGTGCATGAGCGAAAACACCGATGGCGTGTAGCCTTTGGCGGTTGGAGGTTCTCCGACGGCCAGACCAACTTCGCGTTGGGCCATAGCAAGACGCGTGACGGAGTCCATCATCAGCATCACATCAAAACCCAGATCACGGAAGTACTCAGCAATGGTTGTTGCAGTGAGAGCGGCTTTGATACGGATAAGAGCAGGTTCATCGCTTGTTGCGCAGATGACTACTGAACGCGCAAGACCTTCTTCACCTAAGTCTTTTTCGAGGAACTCTCGGACTTCACGTCCCCGCTCACCAATGAGACCAATCACGTTGATATCTGCCGAGGTGTTGCGGGCAATCATACCGAGTGTCGTTGATTTACCCACACCGGATCCGGAAAAGATCCCCACGCGCTGTCCCTTGCCAATGGTCATTACACCATCAATTGCACGAATACCGGTAGATATCGGTTCGCTGATACGCTGACGTAGCAATGGATTGGGCGGCTTTGCGTAGATCGATCGAAATTCATTGACGACGAAATCGCCTTTGCCATCCATGGGATTGCCGAGTCCGTCGAGTACGCGACCGAGAAGAAATTTTCCGACAGCAATGCTCAGTGGCTTGCGTGTCGCGACGAGCTCCATGCCCGGCATGAGATCAGCACTTTGGTGCAGAACCATCGAGAGAATGCGGTTGTCCTTGAAGCCCACGACTTCGCACTTACCAACGACAACGCGATGCCGATCGCGGATATGCAGAACTTCGCCAATGGGGGCTTGGGGTCCACGACTTTCAATAATCAACCCAACCACATGCGTAATCGTTCCAACGAACTCAGCAGTGTTGGTTGTTTGAATGGTCTCGTTCAATCGTTTTTGCAGGATCTCAAGCATTAGAATTCACCTGCCAGTTCTTTGACCGTCACAGTTTCTTCCATTGCGGAGCGCAAGTGTTCTAGTTGTGTGCTGAGTTGCACGTCAATGCTGCCCATTGGGGTTTCGAGAAGACATCCACCGTTCTCAACGGTAGCATCGGGGATAATGTCGATTTTTCTTAGACTACTACTCATGTTCAACAACTGAGTATTAGCATCCTTCATAGCCTCATAGCTCTCGGGATTAACGCGGATGGTCACATCGCGCAAACCATGCAATTGCGACAGAACTTTTTTGGCTTGTTCCACAGCTACTAGAGAATTGACGCTGACTTCGCGAGCAAGAATGTGCTGGGAGATTGTCATGGCAACTTGGACAGCCACGGCTTGGAGCTTGTCAGTTTCCATGACGAACTGCTCACGCAGCTCTAAAATGAGGGTATCGAGGTTTTTAGCGCTCTCTCGCATGCGACCAATTTCGGACTCCATGAGCGCACTTGTGACTGTTTGACCGTCAGAAAAGCCCTTATCATAGGCCTGTTGGATATCAGCCTGAATTTCCTCGGCGGTCAGAGAAATCACCTCCGCTTCGGGCTGAACTTCAGGTTCTACTGACTCATTCCTCAATTTTTGCTCGTTTTCGGCCTTTTTCGCGTTTACCGCACTTTGACCGTTGAACTCTTCGAAGATGTGCATTGGCAGCGCTTCGCCCTGTTCCACGCTGATAATGCGCGCTTTTTGGACTTTTTTATGGATTTTTTCGCTGCTATGCATGAGAAATAGACGCTGTGTGAACTACGAAACACTATGCAAGCCTTGTGCCAGTACCGCCTGATCGGCACTAAGCATGAAAAACTTTAGTGATCCGATGTAAATTTTCCACATCACATATTAATTACGATTGCTATCTTTGTGGCCCTGAAAAAAAATATTTCCTGAGGTCAGAATATGAAACGTACCTATCAACCGAGTCGTCGTCGCCGTGCTAATAAGCATGGTTTCCGTGCACGTATGGCCACCAAGAATGGACGTCGTGTACTTGCGTCACGTCGTGCAAAAGGTCGTCATAAACTCACCGTCAGTGACGAGAGGTAATTCGGGCAACACCCGTGTGAATAGTCTCATGAAAAGCGATAGCGTGGTTGACCGGTGTCCCGCACTATCGCTTTTTGTCTTCTGAACCCTCTGAATCCCATGTCCGCTCCACGCATTATTTCTCTGAAAGGTCGGACCGCGTTTGACGAGGTATTCCGTCGCAGCAGAAAGTTCACGCAACCATTGCTTAGCATTATTGTGCGCTATGCTCAGTCTAGTCCGGAACTATCCGAACTCCGACTTGGCATCATGGTTCGAAAAAAACTCGTGAACACTGCAGTGAGGCGCAACAGAATCCGACGAGTAATTCGCGAAATCGTGAGGGAGATTGTGCGTGACGGTATCGTTGATGTTGAAGCAACCGACACGCTCATCATCATGTGGAACACGCAATGTTCCGATAACTCGTCAGTGCCACATCGTTCGGCCATTCGGTCTGCGCTGATACAAGCACTACAGCAATCTTCGACCTTTCGCCGATCGCGGCTGGGTCATTGAACATCATGAAATCTTTGTTTCTCTTCATCATCCGAGGCTATCAGCGATTTATCTCGCCGATGCTGGGAAACAATTGTCGCTTCTATCCAACCTGTTCAGAGTATTCTCGACAAGCAATTGAGCGATACGGAGCATTGAAAGGTGGATGGTTAGCAATAAAACGTATCTCAAAATGTCATCCGCTTCATCCCGGTGGCATTGACGAGCTTCCTTGAGTCAGTCTTCACTCGTCCTTCGCGGACACCTGAACTGCTTCAGGATACATGTACTATGAACAGATAGAGAATTATGGATAGACAATCGATTATTGGTTTTGTACTGATCGCGGTCATACTTACCGTGTGGATGATCTACAACTCATCGCACACTGCACCGCCTGCACCGCAGAACAATCAAACAACGCAACAAAGCTCCGGCGATAGCTCAAAGAACGTTAAGCCTGCTGCACCCTCGTCAGCGGTTGCAGTTAACGGCGATTCTCTCCGCAGTGCGCAACCCGTGCAAAAGCCGGAACAACTTGTCGTTGTAGAAACAGACAAATACACGGCATGGATCAGTTCACGTGGTATGAGTATTTCTCGTTTTGAGCTCAAGGACTTCAAGACTCATTACATGACGCCGGTACAATTGATTAAGCCGGACGAGCACGAACTGGCTTTAAGCTTCACCGGATCTGACGGCAAGAAAGTAGATACGCGCTTTGTTGATTTCGACTTTAAGAATCTCACGTCGTCCAAGCTTAGCGTGAAAGGCGACAATTCGCTGACACTCGAAGCAAGTTTTCAAACCGGTCAAGGTGGCAGCATTACTCGCACATTGCAGTTTCATGGCAACACTTATCACATCGACGCAGACATTCAGCTTGCGAACATGGAGAACATTATCCCGAGCACACAGCGTTGGTTTGAATTGGGCTGGGAGAAAGGTCTTCAGTTCCAAGAGGCAAATAGCGTCGATGAGTCTAACAGTGCCGTCGCATTTGCGTCACTTAATGAGTCGCTCGAAGAACTGGATGCGGCAAAGTACAACGAACCTGTATCCTCGCATCACTCAGGCAAGGTTGAGTTTATTGGTACCAAAACCAAGTACTTCATCGCATCGATCCTGAATACGAATTCCAACGGTGAAGACAATTACTTTCTTGACGGTGTGCGCTATGGTGCGCCTGACAACGGGGTTATCGAGGAATACTCCTTCTCGTATCGCGTTCCCTATCGTGGTGGCGTGCAGAAGAATAGCTTCCGTTATTACATCGGACCTCTCGACTACGACATTGTAAAGGGCTACGGAATGTCTTCAACCGTCAACTTCGGTTGGAAGTGGATCGTACGTCCGATCGGTGAGTTCTTCATGCTCCCCGTCTTCAAACTCATCTATTCCTTCTTACCCAACTTCGGCTTCGCCATCATCGTCTTCTCGATCTTGATGAAGTTGATGCTCTATCCCCTTTCCATCTCACAAGTACAGTCGTCATTGAAGATGAAGGCTCTGCAACCGGAAATCGAAAAGCTCCGTGCGAAATACGCGGACGATCCAACGGGCATGCAACAAGCACAGATGAAGCTCTACGGTGAATATGGAATCAATCCCATGGGAGGCTGTCTGCCGCTGCTCTTGCAGATGCCTATTCTCTATGCTCTCTATTCAGTCTTGACTTCGAACATTCACATGCGTCACGCCAGCTTTATTCCAGGCTGGATACCCGACTTGTCGATACCCGATCATATTCTCACGCTTCCGATTTCCATCATGGGTATACATGCGTTGTCAGGAATGGCGCTGATCATGGGTATCACGATGTTCGTGCAGCAAAAGATGACGATCACTGATCCAAATCAAAAGGCTATGGTGTACATGATGCCGGTTATGATGACCCTCATGTTCTCCAACCTGCCATCCGGATTGAACCTCTACTATCTCACCTTCAACTTCCTCGGTATAGCTCAGCAATTGTGGATGTCGAAGTTTTCGAATAAGAAGATCAATCTCGAAGACTTGAAGCGCATGCCGAAGAAAGAATCCTGGTTGCAAAAGCGACTCCGCGAAGCGCAGGAAATGGCAGAAGCTCAAGGTGGACGTCCGGCTCAACGCTCCATTGGCCAAGGTCAAAAGGGCGGTAAAGGTAAGAAGAAGTAAAATCTCCACTCGCTATCAACAAAGCTGCATATGGTGATTCTGCCTATGCAGCTTTTTCATTTTGTATATATTGCCCGATATCCCTCACCAGGGTCTGACTCATGGCTTCTAAGCGACTTCAGTATGTAGAACTCAGGAAGAGTAGCGCAGGACAAATCCTGCTCTTCTTTACCATCTTTCTCCTCTGCTCAGTAGCATTCTTTCGCACCGTTGGCGTTCCTGCCGCTGAAAAGATTTTCTCCGATTCCTTCAATGCAACCGTTGAAAAAGAAGGCGAAGAGCTCAACCTGTACACAAACTGGCGCATGACCGTTGATGGTCAACACGCGGGTCGCACTCGTTCACTCGAAGATGATCAAAGCTCAAAAGTCTATTACTACAATCCACTGCTCGCAATTTTTCCATTAGTGCTTGCGGTCGGATTATTCTGTGCCGGACTTTTCACGGCCGTTCTGAGTCCGAAGCTCGGCTACATCCGACAGAAAATTGAACGTGAAATCATTGCAGCCCTGCATCACTTCGCTCGACTAGAATACAACGATCATTCAGATAAAGATCTTCAGGATGTCTCGGAGCTTATCCGCAAAGCCGACATTCATCGTTTGCATGAACTGGAAGAGCGATGGAACACATCTTTTGCCGAATTGGAAGTTCTGCAGCAAGCTATTCGTTGGCGCGAGCGGAATATGATGGGACGCCTCTTGCGCGTTGACGATGCAATGCGTCTCTATCTGCGTAATCACTTTACCATTCGTTATGAAAATCCGGTGTTGGGTATGATTTACATCGGAGCGGCAATCCTGATTATCATCATTGGGTTGCGCGGACTCCAATTCATCCCAAAGGACCGTCCGTCACTCGTGCTCTTCGCTATTAGTCTCGAGTTTATCCTACTCATCGTGTATGCTATCACCTTGATCTACACCAAAGAGACTGAAGCCACAGAAACGGATTACTCAGGCATGGATGTTAATTCCCTGTTTAGCACTTCGCAGCGTAGTTCCTCAACGCAACAAGCGGAGAAGATGCTGCGCATGTTCGTTTCAAATCCGGTTGACCGCCAGTAGTATTTGTTCACTCAAGCAGTCCACGACACACGCACTATGGAAGCCAGAACACCTCAAACGATGATTGCACGACGCAGCGAACGCGAGCGCTGTTTCGCCTTGGTGCAAGCAAGCGGTCAAGGTCGTGGTGGCATTCTGTGTTTGAACGCTGAGAGTGGATACGGCAAAACCATGCTGCTGCAGTCTATCGCACAAGACGCAGGCGCTAAATCAGCTGCCGATGTTATACGCGTTGAGTGTCCTGCACCTATTGGCAATCTCAACATATCCTCCATTCAACCCATGCAGCCATGGGTCAAAGCACTCGAGGCACTGGTTGAGCTCAAAGCCGGCAGCGCCAAGAAGCGTTTGGTTGTGAATATTGGTTTGTCGGTCTTAGGTATGATCCCCATCGCAGGATCCATCTTTGATATCACCAAAGAGATCATGCGTGATTTGCGGGAGTATCGCGCTGATAAGAAAGGTTCGCAAGAAGCGGCGAGTGAGGGCACCAAACTCTTTACGGAGTTCAAGCAGACTCTTGACAATATCGCCGAGCAACGTCCATTTGTGCTCATGATCGACGATGCCCAATGGATGGACGCACAGTCAGTTGAGTTCCTGAATTTCCTCAGTCGTAATGCCGACGCACTCCGCTTCAGTATTATTCTCAGCTACCAACACGCAACCGTAGAAGTAAAGAACCCCGCGCTGTCTTCGTGGCTTCAAGAGCAGAAAAAGAATCCGGCTGTTGAAGTGCTGCAACTACAAGCATTCACAGCTCAGGATATCACCGAGTGTGTGCGAGCTGCCTTCCCATCAGTTGCGCGCAACGCGGTGTTCGAAGATTGGCTGATGCGCCGAACCGCCGGTATTCCCATGACAATCATGGAATACCTTGATTACTTCCAACGTCAGAGTCCATTTCGCGAGGACGGCACACTCGACTCCGATCGACTGAATTCACAAAGTATTCCGGCTTCCCTGCAGGCCGTCTTTGCTCGTAACCTTGAGAGTCTGTCAGAAGCGGATCGCGCCACGCTTGCAGTGTGCAGCGCCGAAGGACGTGAGTGCACGGTCTTCATCGTTGCTCGTTTGCTCAACACCGACACACTCAGCGCAATCAAGAACTTAAAGTCCTTGCAGTACCGCACCGGTCTTATTCGCAGTACCGGCGCGCAAGCACGCTACGGCATGCGTTCGACGGTCTATGAATTCACGCAAGCACTACATCACACGTACTTTCACTCAACACTTGAGCATGAGGAGAGAGTTGAGTTGCACGAGCGTATTGCCTCGATTCTGCGCGAACGCTACAATGAAACTCAAGACGAGCAATTGCAGCGTCAGCTGGCTCCCTACATCGCAGCACACGCTCTTGAAGCCGGCGATGAGAACACCGCGCGTGCAATGCTGGTCGAGTCGGCGCATGCAGCTGAAGAAAGTGGCAGCGCTGATATTGTGCATCAGATCGTTGATACCTATCAGGATCTCGGGGTAAGTCTTGGCGACAAACAGTCCGGCATCGACGACAACGAGCTCAGTTCCATAGCCGCTTCCGTCGGTCTCGATTTTCCGGTACTTCACGACGGCGTCAAACCGCCACAGGCAGAATCACCGCAAGGCGATTCACCGGATTGCGCTATCGTTCGAGATGACATTTTGGAATTCTACTTCAACCGTGAATTCGAAAAAGCTCGTGATCGTGGTGTTGAGTTTCTTGAGCAATCAAGTAGTGTGATTGACGTCATTGACCGCATCCTCATACTCGCCATGATTGCCCGCACAGAAATTGAACTCGGTGAGTTTGATTCAGCGCGAGAACACTGCGACAGCGCAATGAAAATCATGGCTGAGCAGCCGGATGATTACGGTCGCTGCGTCATTGAGAATATATACGCCATCATCGTGCAGCGTCAGCAACGTCCGAGCGACGCTCTACGCTTCCTGCAACAAGCAGCGCACTCGGCTGCCACCTTGAGTGATGATATGAAGCTGCTGACAATGACCAATATTGCAATTGCTCTTCACGACTCTCATCCACGTCAGTCCAAGGTTTTTGAGCGTATTGCACGGCAACTCAGCAACTCTCTGCGCTTTCATGATTTTGCGAAGCACGTCTTTCGATCCACTGAGTAACTTCTACGCCGACGTCCATGCATTTGACAATACATGGAACTTCATCGTTCGATGGAACGCTAAAGAACATTAATACAAGTAATTGAACTGCTAGTAGCGCAAACGAGCTACGGCTTGAAGGCGAGCAAGGCGACGCTTATCGTCGAGCTTGGAGTTAGAGAGCATTTGAAGATTCAATCCCAAACGAATGGCGCGTTTTGCGCCGATGACATTCTGGCTTAGAATGGCGTAGTTGTAATCATCCTCGAGTTGAAGCGAAATAGTATCGAGAACAGTAATGATGCGATCGTGTTGTTCGCGTGTAAATGCGAGAACGACTGCCTTGATTTCTCCGTTGCGAAGATGGACGACCTTATCTCCATCGATAGGCACGCTATCCAGTTTAATACTAACGCGCTGCATTGCATAGGAATCGATGCGCAAGTATTGTCCTGTCGGAACAAGCGTCGCATGCAATGTCAGCTTTGGAATCACACCGGAAGTATCAACCAAACACAAAAATTTGTCCGTAGAATCTGCGTTCAAGCCTGTCTCAAGTCGAAAGGTGCGACGCAGAGCGTCATCACTGTCCGTTCCTTCAACACTGCTCATTTCCACGCTGTCGGCATTGAGAACGACCGGCTTTGGATTGACGACACTGTTGTGTGTATCGTCCATGTCAATAGGATTATGACACGCGCTCATCGTCATTGCTACGACGCACAGCAGCGCAGCGATGAAGTGGGAAGTATGTGTGCGTGTTGCAGACATGAGTCGGTGCTTAATAATTAATTCTGATTTCGCCGATCACGCGTGCGCGCTCGCGCGGAGGTCCACCTTGCGACGACACTTGGTACACCATCTGCGCTTCCAATTGCATGACAATGGTATGCTTTGCTGTTACTTTCCACATATTGAGACGAGCATAGGCATCATCCTTAGAATAAGGCGCCATCTTGGATTGCAGAAGAGTTACAACGTTATAACGAGGAGTTGGCTTCTCAGCGACGCGTACGTTAAAGGAAACTTCGCCTCGGTGAATCCAATGCCATTCATCGCCGATGACGCTGTCGTTTTCAAGTGTGAGGATTGTCTGCCGCATTTTTGCTTCACGAGCTTCTGACTCGGAATCAAACTTCGGACTCAGGTAGAGCTTCATATACTTAATCACGGGCACAGAGCCGGTTGTGTCGATAATGACGATGCTCTTGTCGCTCAGATTCAGAAATGGCACCTTCGATGTGACATCAAAGTAGTGTTGTCCTGTACTGGGTGAATCGTCGTTATCCATCATTTTCACACTGATAGCAGCATCAGATACTGTATCCGGTTTCGGATCGACGACGACGCCGGGTCCGATTGGGGATGGTTCTTTGAAACAAGAACTCATACTCAACGACAGCAGCATCGCGAGGCTCAGTCCAACAATTCTATGTAGCGTTTTCTTTTTCATATGCATTGAAGACAGAGTCTTCACTCACTAAAATGGAATTCCAATTCCGTAGGTAAATCCGTAATTCAAGGTATTATAGTTATTCGATCCAACGCTGTAGCGCAGCATCGAGGCCTCCATACCAAACATCATGCGCAACGATGGAATAGGTGCATAGGTTGCTCCCACAATTGCTCTTGGGAGTAAGCCATACTCAGTAAATCCAATCATTGGTTGCACGAAGATTTGCCAGCCAGACTGTGAAAGTGATGGCAGCAAGGATGCTCTCAAATTCACCGATGCCCAGGTCAATGTTGGATTCGCTTCGAAGTTTCTCAATGCACCATCCTTCACGCCTTGGAACTTCATGGCATAAGGCTCAAAACCGACAGCAATACCGGTGCTCCACACATCATTAAACTGGTATCCAAGGTCGATTGCAAAATTTGAAGCCAAGGAATTATCCGCAGCAACGCCAACCGTCTCGGAGGATCTTGAACTCAATCCTCGCAAATAGGCATTCCAACCTGGCTTGAAAGGCTCAGGCATACGAGCCATTGGAGCTGAAATCAAAGTTCCGTTCACAGCTTCACTCGGGCTTACTGCCACAAGATTCTCCGGACGTACCCGACGAACAGTCAATGCCGCATAATTGAGCGGCAGCATTGGTTCATTAAGAATCATATCCTGCGGCTTGGTTATTGGAATTGACAATTGCGTTTGCGTCGTAGAAGCACTTTGATTGCTAGCTAAGGAAGCATTGCTCGACAGGCTCGTGTTCTTGTCATTTGTGTTTCTATCATCCTCGTGCATCTTCTGCGACGGTTTTGAACTTAAAAGCGATTCGTATTCAGGAAGCGTGTTCAACGGAAGCTCCTTCACAACGATGTACCGCTTGTTCAAGGTTGTATTTCCGTTATCTGAGGCAGAGGTCGTTTGTTGTGACTCTTTGACGTAGAGTGGAACTTCACGGATGCGCACGATAGTGTCATGAACAAAAACTGTTTGGTTTGTATTCGATGCTGACGAAGCAACAGATGGCGATGACGAACTTGATGATGTGGCTGGGGCTGTAGCAACAACGGGTGTTGAAGTTCCGCTGTTTTGTCCCGGACTCACTGCATAATAAGTAACCGCACTACCTACAATTGCAGCAGCCAATGGGATCCACAATTTTGCCCAAAGCGCGCTGAGCCAGCTGCTGTTGACGAGCATTGACGTTGACATACCGAGTGCACCGAAGACTGCTGCGGTTGAAGCAATAGGCGGAATGATTGCCGCACGATCCTTACGGACTGCACGATTCAATGCAAGCATGTCACGCATCTCGCTTCGAAGATCTGCACTGGTATGAAGAGCTGTGAAGAGCATTGGCTCCATGGAGGTTTCGAGTTCACCTTCCAGGAACGAATACAGCAACTCAGAGTTAGATGGTACTGATTGATCCATAATTCACCTCGCGGTGATGTTATTGTTGTCTATCTAAATCCTGCAGATACGGCGATAGTATCTCGCGTATCTTTTGTTTTGCACGGAAGGAACGGATTTTTGCCGTTGCTTCTGTACATCCGACGATTTCACCGATTTCGGCATACGAGAGACCGTCGTACTCTCGCAGCACAAATACTTCACGATAGTCATGCGGCAACTCATCCAAGGCACGATTGATGAGTCCCATGAGCTCCTGCTGATCCGCGGAATTGTCGGTATTCACTGAGTGATAATCTTCAAACTCCACGAAGCGATGCGATGTGTTGTCGCGTTTGGCATTCAAACACAGGTTGCGCGCGATTCGAAGAAGGAATGCGGCCACATTGGTCATGTCGCGTTCTTGCTGCGCGCTGTTATAGAATCGAACGAATGTATCCTGAAACACATCCTGCGCTTGCTCAGCATCATTCAAAACTTTTCTGCAGTAGGCATAGATGCGCGGCGACAAGCGGGCATAGAGCTCTTTAAAAGCTGCTTCGCTTAGTCGTCGATCGCCCTCTGCTCCCAATCGTACAAAGGAGAAGAGTTCGATATCGCTATATGTGTCCATTCCGTTCATGGAATCCTGCTTGGTGCTCATCATCAATAACCGCAGGACACGTGGTTGGTAACAGAACGCGATTTCATTCGATGCAGAATTCGTGGCTAGGGCGGTACCGGAGCAAAATACAGCGTGAGAAGCATCTTTTAGGGCATTCAGGATATGATGCTCAAAAAACGCCCATTTTAACGTTTTGTGTGAAGCCAATCCATGTATTTTGCAGATCTGAATGAATTAGTCCGGCAAAGCTTTGGATCAGCATTGCTCGAAGAGTTTGCAGCGGGGATATGACCGAGTGCGCGGGAGCGTATGAAGGTACCGAGAGTACTGAGGTTTTCCCTTCCATTGTTCAGTAGCACTACACCCGGAAATCAATTGTTTTTATAACCTAGGTATTTGATACTATGAAATTTCTTTACTCCTTGGGATTCATGTGCTGCATGATTCTGGTACTTGTGACCACGAATTCGATGCTCCAAGCACAAACCCGTATTGACATGCCCGACGGCGAAGCCGTTGTTGCTGTCAATAGTATTTCGATCGCAACACCGCCTTCAACCGTTCGCCTCGCTGCGACTCGCGGTATGGTCTATGCTTCAGCATATATAGGTGGTGCGTGGACACGCAACACCTCCGTTATTGAAGTTCCAGTGAATCGTCGCATTGTCGATGCATCACTGCGCTTTGGCGAAAACGGCGATACTCGCAGCTATGGTTTGTTGCTTGATAACGGTGATGTGATGGTCTATACCTTTGATCTCAAGACGATGTCGCTGAAGGGTACGCCGGAACTTATTCCGACTCCCTTTACGCCACAAACAGGTGGCTTTGGTCAGCAGACGTACAAGAAACTTCTCTTGAATTCCTCCATCATCGTGCACTTCAGTAACTCCGTCTTTATCAATCTTCAAGATGGAAACGGATACACGCTTGATTCAGCCGGACTAAATCGCGCGAACGTTCAGGATATCGCATTGGATAATAAGGCTAACCTTATTGCAGCAACTTCACGTGGTGTATGGACCTGGAATTTGAGCACGACACGTTGGTCTCGTCTGCCAGGCTTCGACTCTTCCTTGAGTGCAACCAGCATTTTTGCTACGCGCGATGGACGCGCTTTTGCGAGCACGCAGAATCGTGGAACTTTTAGTACAACACTTGGTTCAGGCAGCTGGACGATGGACTCTACCGGTTTGTCCGGTGCCTCACTCGCTCGCTATTGCGATGATGCCTCTAACGTAGTCTTCGCTAGCGCCAACACTTCAAACACTACTTCACAGTTATTCCGTCACAATGGCTCAGGTCCAGGCTGGACGCGTATCGATAGCGCAATGAGTCTCGTTGCCGGAGGCGTTTTACGCATCAATGACCTAAGTGCCGAGCAGACACTTGAATGCGCAAGCACTATTGGTTGCATGAGTTCCAAACAAGCCGGAGTTGATTGGTCAAATACTACGGCGGGAATTGTCGCTGAAGACATCTACGGATTGCAATTCTACTCAGGTGGCGTTAGTGTCGTCAGTACCGGTCTTGGTATGTATCGCAAGAACTTGACGTGGTCACAAACCTTCCCACAAAGTGGCTTCAATGGTACACGTCCGCTCTATCGCGCAGACAATCCATCCACTCTTGCGTTCCAATTGGCTCAAACCGCAAATGTGCAGCCGACGATCTATACAAGTCTGGATCAAGGAGCTACTTGGACCGTTGATACTGCAAGTCTTTCAAACGTTCCTGCTGCCGGCAACAACGGTAGTTCTGTTTTTGGCTTAGATATGAACGCCAAGAAGATCATCGCTGTTGGAAATCCAATTGGATTCTACTCAGCTTCGCCTTGGGCTCTCGACACCGTCGGTTTCGTTGGCAGCAACGGCACCGGAGTTGCAGCAGCTATGGCTTTTTATGCAGACCCTCTGAACAACACTTACCTCAGCGGTGGTGTGTATGTCGGTGGCGGTGGCGGAGGATTCACGATCCGCGATATCATTTTAAATCGTCGTGCTGCCGGATCAGCTCAATGGACAACCGACACAAACGGTTTGAACAAGGCTCCCATCACGGCTTTTGCAGCTACAAAGACGGCAACCTATGCGGGATCTTCACTCGTTGGAGGTACCGCACAACTCTTCAAGCGCGGCGCTAGTTCATGGCAGAATATCCCTGCTCCCCCAACCGCAGTCTCGGATACTCGCGCAATGTGTATTGATTCGAACGGCGTGTTGTATGTGGCATATACCGCAACGATCAACAACAACTCACCTAATCGTGGTGTGTACGCTACAAGCGATAACGGAACGACCTGGGAATACGCCGGTTTGGATAGCGTAACAGTTCGCGGTTTGGTTGCTACTACTGATGGCGTCTACGCCTTCACCAATCGTGGTGCTTTCAAGCTGAGTCGCTCGCCACTTCGTGCAGCATCAATCCAGTTTAACAAGCACGTGATTGATTTCGGTCTGGTTGATGTAGGATCGAAGAAGGATACAATGATCACAGTTAGCAATTCAGGTAACGACACATTGCGCGTTTCGAACATGCGCACTAACTCAGCGAACTTCACTGTTAGTCCGAACACATTCAGTGTTGCTCCTGGTGCAAGCAAAGACGTTACCGTTAGCTTCCAACCAACAGTGGGTGGCGCATTGTCAACTACCATGCGCTCTGTTGCTAACACAACACCAGATACATTGTATCTGACAGGTCGCGGCAAAGCTGCAGACGTGAAGATTCTTCTCGATGATTCATTCATCGATATGGGCGTCGTTGATATCGGCACCACAAAAGACTCAACAATCAAAGTTGGCAATGGCGGTACTGATACACTTGTAGTTGGCTCTGTGAATTCAAGTAATGCAACTATTAGCGCAACACCTAAGACTTTCCGTGTTGCTCCCGGTGATCACCAAGATCTGACTATTCACTTTACACCAACGGCGGTTGGCGGCGTAATTGCCTTCCTTCGCTTCGTGAATAATGGTCCTGGCGATTCCATCCGCATTCTCGGTAACGGTGAAATTGCATCCATCGATGATCCTTCAATGGCTCGTGAGTACAATCTTTTCTTGACCCCGAATCCAACCACCGGATCTGATGCTCAACTGCACTTTACACTCAACTCTGCTGACTTTGTCTCGATCAGCTTGCTCAACGAGCGCGGTCAAATCGTTCGCGATATCCTGAACGCCCGTCGTGAAGCCGCAGAATACAGCATCGCTCTCGCAGAAAGCTTCCGCGGTCTTAGCGATGGCGTGTACTTCATTCGCCTCAGCAATTCAAGCGGACAAAGCACATTGAAATGCGTCGTGCAACATTAGGATGGTATAACGCTCGCCTTTTGCGAGCATTTGGGCGTGTTGCAACGCGCAAGTACAACAAAGGCACACTCGTTTTGGGTGTGCCTTTTTTTATTGCAATACGAAAAGCTCGTTACTTACTGTTTCTTCGTCCATTCAACCATCTCTGCAATGCGGGACACGCCGCGACGAATATCTTCATCACAGGCGGCGAAGGAGATGCGGATATATCCGGGAGAACCAAATGCTTCGCCTGGTACGACGGCGCAGAGGAATCGTTCGAGTAGAGTTTCACAGAAGGCTTGGGTTGTGGGTATGTGCGAATTGAGGATATCGCGACAATCAATCCACAAATAAAAAGCGCCATCGGGCTGCAAAAAGTGAATGCCCCCGATTGCATCCACAAGTCCACAAACCAATTCCCGACGGCGCTCAAATTCTTGGCGCATGTGTTCTACATCTTGGTTTGCATGGAGCAATGCTGCGAGTGCAGCCCGTTGAGCAATCGATGTAGGATTGGAGGTGTCTTGACTTTGCACTTTTGCTGCTTGAGCAAATACTGCAGCCGGCGCATTCATAAATCCTATGCGCCAGCCTGTCATGGCATAAGCCTTGGAACATCCATTAACCGTGATTACACGATCGGCAATCGAGGCTATGGAGCCGGGGCTACAGTGTGACACCGTACCGTACTGAATTTTTTCATAGATCTCATCGCTGATGATGTAGCAGTCGTGCGAAGCCAAAACTTCCGCAAGAGCCTCCCATTCAGCGGGGCTAATCATCATCCCAGTCGGATTCGACGGTGAGTTGAAAATAACCGCTTTTGTGCGCGGCGTTAGTGCCGCACGCAATTGTTCTGCGTTCAGAGCAAAACGATTTTCTGCCGTGGTGTTGAGAATGACGGGTGTTGCCTGTGTCAGGCACACCATTGCGGGATAGCTCACCCAATAAGGTGCGCAAACAATGACCTCGTCGCCCGCATCACAAATCGCCGAGAGCGTGTTCATGATGCTGTGCTTTGCTCCGCATGATATTAAAACATGAGATGCGTCTGCACCAATGATCCGATTTTCAACACGAAACTTTTCAGCAACGGCTTCGCGAAGTTCGGCAATGCCGTTGCTGTCGGTATAATGACTGAAGTCCCCTTCTATCGCCTCAATGGCTGCATGCTTTGCACAGGCCGGCGTTGGAAAATCAGGCTCACCAGTGGCGAGCGAAACAACATCTTCCCCCTGTTGCTTCATTCGTTTCGCACGAGCAGCTATGGCCAGTGTTTGTGACTCAGATGCTGCAAGAACTCGGCGCGAAAGACTCTGCATGACCAACGTTATTGATGTCCCGTTCTACGAGTAAGAATTCCTTAGACTCGCACCCCTCTGCTGAGCAAATTAGTGAGCGACGATGAACGTGGAGAAGATAAATTTTTCCCCAACGCTTAATCGTAGCGCATAGCTGCCATTCGACAAATCAGCTGTCGAGCAACGTGCTTCATACTTTCCATCATCCATCCACGCGTTGTGAAGCTCACGAATACTGCGTCCTTGTGCATCAAACAAATCAATGCGAACAGGTGCAGCGTGTTCAACCTTGTACTGAACACGTAGATCCTGTGCGCTCTGCACGGGATTTGGGAGAATTGCAAGCTGTGTTGAGTTGAGTTCTTCAGAATCTTCAACACTCACACTGATGTCTTGTGCATCACGCATGCAGAGAATTGTTTGGTCTTCATCAATGACGAAACTTCGCGGCAAAAACGGTACTTGAATTTGTAGTGTTTGCTCTGCTGAGTCATTGATAAAAGTGTAATCAAATGTGCCGGCTGAGTAATTATCGTGAAAACGCAGCGTCACCGGCATGACAAATAGCGACGGCGAACCTGGATTGATAACGCGTTGATTGAATCGAACTCCAATAGTATAACCACTCGCATTCTTTGTTACCGATTGCAACTGCGCGCTGTAGTATGGATGTCCAGCACTGTACAACCACTGATCAAAAAATGTTCGGAATGATACGCGAGGATTAGGAACCTGCGACTCGAAGAAATGCAACATGTCTTCAGTTTCGATTGACTGATAGGCGAAGTGATCAAAGTACTTCTTCATGACGCTGAAGTAGGTACTGTCGCCTAGCAAGGTTCGGAGCATGTAATAGACCCAACCACCTTTGACATAGGTCGTGCCGTTGTTAAAGAGGTTATCCAGTGAAATTCCATAGATCGGCGGTTGTGAAAACGCGGAGTCGGAACGGAAATAAGCTTTGTCACGACGAGCTCGGAAGTCCACGCGTGCTGCTTCCACTCCTTGCGTGTGCTCAATCCAAAGAAACTCTCCAAAGGTTGCGCCGCCTTCGTTCAGCCAAATGTCGCCCCAGGTTGCACACGTGACCTTATCTCCCGTCCATTGGTGCATCAACTCATGCGCCACCACCGATTCCCAACGATCCGTCAAACAACGGCGATGGTGCGTGGTGTTGCTTTGGTGTTCCATCGAACCGGAGAAGAAGGGAAAGAGCAGGGTCTGACCATACTTTGAGAATGGATATTCGCCATAGTAAAATGAATGCCTCTCCATCATTTGCACTGTACTATTCTGCATCCACTGCAAGTTGTCTGCATAGATAATGGAATCGCGCTGCCAACAATACACCGGCGCCGGAACCTTCTGCGTGGTGTCGCTGATACGTCGGTACGGAATGCCGTCGTACTGTGAGAACTTCGAGGCAGCAACAACCATCAAGTAGGTTGGGATCAGAGTAGTATCACCGTAAGCGTATGACTCATGCTTGTCCTCACCAAGGTTTTCGCGATGAACAAGTAAGGGTCCGTTGGAACATACATTGTAGCCTTTAGGCACTATTACCGTGATGTTCGCTCTGGCTTTATCATAGGGACGATCATTACAAGGCATCCATGAACGTGCGCCTTCGGGCTCACTCATGGTGTAGGCCAATTTTTCCCAGACGGTGTCGAGTGGATTGTTGCCGTATTGTCCCACCGGAATATTCGCAAAGCCGAAGAATCCCGGTTGGTTTGCTGTGCTTTTTTGCGTGTAATACACATCAAGCACAAACTTCTCGCCTTTTGAATAGCTGCGTGGTAATTGAATGGAAGCAAGATCACCGACCTGCATGATTGCTGATTTGAGCATGACGCCATCCAGCAACACAGAGTCAATACTTAGTTGCTGCGCATCAAGTTCGATCGAAGACACTACGGCGGAATCGATTTGCAAGGAGATAGAGTTCAGTCCCCAATACCGACGTGCCGCAGGTCCGTCGGAAGATAGTGGCAGACGCCAATCCATCAGAAGATTGTAGCTCAGAACGTCGTATGAACGACGTTGAATCTGCGAGGGATGACTAGCCAGGAAACGCCAAATATTCGTTCCTTCACACGCCGGCTTTGCCATTGATTCACTCTTTTTATTCTCCGCTGCAACATCGCCAAGCAGGTCGTCGGGAATGTGTTGAGCTCGTAGAGAGCCGGAACAAAGCAAGCAGAGAAGGATGAGGGATATTCTGCCAAAACTGGACATGAGAACTCCAAATTGAATGTCGAGAAGAAGATTAAGCCACCGTGTCAACAGTATTTCTTGATGACGACGTGCGAACGAGGCGAATCAGTGCCGGAATGAGAAAAATCAACCCAACCGCTCCGGATTCTGCGTGCATGAGATCGGGAAGAGTTGGACGTCCTCCGGCCGAAAAAGCCACTCCACAAGCATAAAAACTGGGAATGTCAAAAAGTGTCATGACAATCAAGATGGCACAGGTTATCTGAAGGATGCGTCCTGCCCACTTCGGCGAGGCACTTAAAACGGCAAAAGCAAAGAGTAAGAGCCCACAAAGCAAGGGGTTAAGAAAAGACCAACTCTCCACAATCGGGGCGATTTTCTGCATCAAAGGGATATTGAGCGACGCTACTTTGGTGGAAGAGAAGCCATAGCCCCCTAGCATAAGCAGAACGAAACTGAGGATCATTGCCAGTAGAGTCATGGATTAGGGTGTGTGGTGTATCGTTGGAGTTCAAATATAGTTATTGTAAATTGTAATCATCGTTCACAGATACAGTACCACTGTCTAACCCACCATGAAACACCTTGTCGCCCTTCTCTGCTTTGCCACATTGCTTGGTTTTGCTGCTTGCAACAACAACGTGGACTATACCGCTGACCAGCTCACAGTGAAAGATCTGACTTCACAGCCGGGATACGCGTGGTTCCCGCAAGAGGTAGCAGCCTTCTCGCCAACAGTTGCGAATATCAACGCTATCAAGGCGCAGTATGCGGCACAGCCGTTTCAGACCTACATCTATGTCAATCCTTCGTGTACCTGCACCGGTACTCAAAAGCATTTTCCGCGTCTGTCTGCTACACTGAAAGCAGCCGGTATCCCGGATTCAAGTATCACGATCTTCTCAATGCGCAATGCTTCAACGAAGCAGCCGTACTCTGATAAGTATCCGGTGACCACATTGCCGACCTTTTACTTCTTCAGCGGAACAACCTACTTGCGTAAACTGGAGCCACCTTCAGACACATCATTCCATGTTGATTCAATGCTCGTGAAGTTGCTTCCCTAAGAACTTGTCGTTTGCAATTCAAGACATAACATCACACTATGGCTTATTGGTTAGTGAAGTCAGATCCGGAAACCTATTCGTTTCATGATCTACAACGTGAGAAGAAAACAGACTGGACGGGCGTGCGTAATTATGCCGCCCGTCTTCATTTGTTAGCAATGGCCGTGGGCGACACCGTCCTGGTGTACCATAGCAATGATGAAAAAGCTGTGATGGGTACGGCTACCGTCACCAAAGCTGCATTCCCTGATCCAACAGCCGAAGAAGGAAATTGGGTGGCTGTAGAACTCAAGGCTGGACCACTCGTCAAGAAGCCGGTTACTCTAGCCGCCATGAAACAAGTCCCCGCGCTCGCCAACATTGGCCTCATTAAAATCGGTCGCCTCTCTGTCATGCCTCTTCAAGTTGAAGAGTATAGCACCATCATGGAAATGGCAAAAGGATAAGTACAGCTCGGTAGGCACGGCCTAACACACCGCACGATGAAGAACCTCCGTTACAGTATTCTGTGCTGTAACTCTTCAATTATTCAGCGCTTGGAATCTTGCTTGAGGAAGGTTGCTATCGGAACCAGGGCAGGAGGAACGTCGCTTCAACGAGGGCACGTCATTCGCAACATCCCTCCCTTTCCCTGACTTGTGTGGCCAATTAGAATGAACGTCTGGCAGGTTGACGTTATAACATCAAAATTGCCGAGAGCAACCCTACCTATCTCTACTGAATTATTACTGAGATTTTAATTTCCGGCCTCAATCATTTAGGATAAAAAGCTATTAAAGCTGATTTCTTGCGAATTCGAAGAACTTTGACAAGGGCTGTTAATATTTATTCGTGCTTTCGGATAATGCGATAAAGAACGAGTATTTTGTCGGTGCATGACGGCAGAGCTCCAACAACTTGAACGGCAACTCGGTAGCAATCTCAGCGACCAAGAGCAGATGCGCATTTACTCAGAACTGTGCTTCGGCTACAATCGCATTGATCCAGCGAAGGGTCTTGCGTTTGGTGACCGAGCGCTGACCATCGCACGAGCCTCAAACAATGCCGATGGAATTGCCGAAGCTCAGCGTAGTCGTGCATGGTGTTATCAAACCCTCACCAAGCACCACGAAGCTCAAGAGTGCGCTGAAGAAGCACTACAGATTTCCAGAGAACTTCAAGCGAGCTTTCGCATGGGTAGCTGTCTGAATCTACTCGGCGTGATCTGTCACGCAACTGCCCAACACGCCAAAGCTTTTCAGTATCTCAACGAAGCCGAAGTTGTATTTCAGAGTATGAATGAGCTGCGTGGCTTATCATCGACATACAACAATCGTGGCATCGTTCACCAAGATCTCGCACAGTACGCGGAAGCACTAAACGATTACTTCGCTGCTTTACGTGTGAACGAAGAACGTCATGATCATCTGCAGGTCGTCTCGAATCTCATCAACATTTCCAATGTCTATTACTACCTCGGTGATTTCGATAAGTCCTTTGAAATCGACCAACGTTCGCTAAAACTCTCGAGAGAAATTGGTTCTGATTACAACGTCGCACGTGGCCTAGGCGCTATCTCTCTACACTACGGTCGACAGAAGCGATTCGATCTCGCACTTAAATCTCTGCACGAAGCCCAAGCAATCACTCTGCGACTCGGTGAGCGTCGATTCGAAGGCACACTGCTTGTGAAGATGGGAACAGTGAGTGAACACATGGGTGATGATCGAGCTGCTTTGACATACTTCACACGTGCTCAACGCCTTGCAGAGTCCACCGGTGTTCGCGAGACCATCGCCAACGCTATGCTCAATCGCGGTTTCATATACTTGCGACATAAGCAGATCAAGAGAGCTATCGAGCTTTTGGCAAAGGCAGTGCGCACTGCTCACGAGTCCAATCTTCCACGTCTTGAAATACAAGCCTGCAAAGGATTGTCAGAAGCCTTGGCCCAAGCGCAGCGCTTTGCAGAGGCGCTGGAACAGTACCGGAGATATAGCGAGTTGCTTCAAGAATCTCTGAGCTCCGAACGACAAAAAACAATCTCAGAAATTCAAGCGCGCTTTGATGTTGAACGGGCAGAACGCGAGCAGGAAATTTTGCGACTCAAGAACGCACACTTGGAAGAGATGATGGATCTGCGCAGTCGTGAACTCAATTCACTTGCTCTTCGTGTTGTTCAGAAAAATCGTTTCTTGCGAAAAATGGCTAAGGACGTGCACTTGCTTCGAGAGGCGCTTGTTAGCTCAGGTGTTCAAGAGTCACAGCCTAATCTATCTTCAACAACAGAAGCAACACCGGATGTTCAAGTAGTGCTACAAGAGTTGGAGCATGAAATCGAATCGCAACTGCGCAGCGATGATGAGTGGACGCAATTCAAAGAAGAGTTTCAACGCACGCACCCTGACTTTATCAAGAACCTGAGCCAGCTTGCACCAAAACTCACGCGCATGGAGTTGCGTGTGTGCGCGATGATGAAGTTGAATCTGGCCAACAAGGAAATCGCACAGCTCTTGTCGGTATCACGCCGTAATGTTGAGAGTCATCGCTATTCAATTCGTAAGAAGCTTAATCTCACCAAAGACGCTAACCTTGCGTCCTTTATCATGTCGCTGTAAGTCCTAGAACTTGTAGCTCAATCCCACCTTCACATTTCGCGGCGTTCCCGAAGTAAAGTGTATGTCGGATACCGGCATCGCCTCGTTCTGCAGCTTGCTTGTCGTATCAAACTGAGCTTCTTTCCATGCAGTGTTCAAAATGTTTCTGCATTCAAGGTGTAGTTCAAGTGAGGAGAAGACCGGGATGTTTGCTGTGAAGTCTGCAATGGTGTAACCACTTGCGACGAGTGAGTTGTCTTCGTTTGCCGGACGATCTGAGATGTGACGCAGACGCAGTGCCGTTGAATAATAGCTGGTGGAGTAGGTGCAGAATGCACTCACTGTCAAACTGGGAGCTAAGGCAATGAAGTTCTGTCCCTCAGACTCGTCTCTGTACCGACCATGCGCCGTGCAGATGTCAGTTCCAACGCTAATTGACTCGTTGAATGAGTAGCGAAGATCGAGATCGATGCCTACTCGGCGCGTGCGACCGCTACTCTCAGTTGTTCCTTCGTCTCCCGACCATGCTAATTCGGATTCAACATCGAGAAGCCACGCGGCTCCGCACACTGACCAGTTCGCATCATGCAAACGCAGACCAAATTCGGATCCAAAAGCGCGAGGTACCGTATTCTCCGTCTTCGATTGCACTACTGCGCGTGCATCGTTCGAGTGAAAT
Organism: Chlorobiota bacterium; assembly: GCA_044228685.1. Lineage (GTDB taxonomy): Bacteria > Bacteroidota > Ignavibacteria > Kapaibacteriales > NICIL-2 > JBBATK01. The sequence continues at coordinate 257,297 of JBGAUL010000001.1, read as the reverse complement.
CCAAATCCGCTGTTGAAGTACAAACTCAACTGGTCGCTGAGATCATAGCTCGCATTGAGCTTTGGTGAGAGAAACAATGTCTGACGTTGATTGTCTTGCTGTGACACATCATCATGCACTGCAAAACGAAAGTAGTCAGCGCGCAAACCAAGACTAAGACTGCACTCACCAATGTAAATGTGATCCTCGGCATACACTGCTGCATTCAACTGACGAATTTCCGCATCGACTTTTGTATCTAATCGAACTCGCTCTTGATTATGATAGAGTGCAGTCAGAATATTGTCAGACCGCAGACTTGCGCCAATATTGATGCGCGTCGTCAACACGCACAAGTTCAGTGGACGTTCATTAGCCACCGAGAAGTGAAAAATGGATCGTCGATCAGTTTGCTCAATCATGTCACCGCGCAGCGGATCTACTGCAAAGAATGTAAAGTTGCTGAAGAGCTGAAAGGCATAGCGACTATAGCCTGCACTGATTGTCCAAGGCGTAGCACCTTGTGAGCGAAGATTGAATTGTAGCGTTCCGCGCGCTGTGTTTCCACCTTCAAGTGAGTCTATCGATCCATAAGGCGAGATAACTGATTGTGCTACAGCTCGCTCCGGTATCTGACCACTGGCATTCCATTTTGAATCGAAAAGGAAGGCACTACTCCTGAGCGACCAATCGGATGAAAGTTGCGAATTGACTTTTAGCATCACATTACGTCGAAGGAAATCTTGCGATGCATCGAAGTAGCCCTGAGATGAAAGGAGTTCAGCTGCGGCGTATGCAGTGCTTGAGGCGAGTCGCGTGCCTACTGCCGCCATTGCGCGATAGGTGTTGAACATGCCGACTTCGCTCTTGACGATATTGTCGCGAAGACTGTCCATGGTCTGAATCCGAACAATTCCGGCTGTCGCTTGATCACCATATCGCGCGAAATATGGTCCTTTGAGAACACTGATGTCCTCTATCATCTCCGGAATCACGTAGTGAATGTCAGCGTAGCCTTGACCATGACCGTGCGAGACCATGTTAACCGGACTCTCATCCACGCTAATACTAATATCCGTTCCGTGATCGCAATCAAAGCCTCTGAGAAATATCTGTTCAGCCTTGCCACCACCGGCATGCTGGGCTAGCATTAAACCAGGCACTAAGCGCAGCACGTCTTGCGAAGAGCTAATGGGCATGAGTTGAAGCTCTCGCTGACTCATGTGCTCATCGCTCGCTGAAGTTCGCACTCGCTCGGCTTGCACACTGACTTCGCGTAGTTGATAGCGCGTAGTGTCCGTAGTGGCAGCACTTTTCGCTTTTACACTGATGCCGCACATCAGGCTGATGAGCAAGAGCATTGTCATTGCTCGACGTTGAACGTGTTTCATAGCTAGCACAGATCAAAGTAGTTGTTGTTCAAAAGAGTGTCTTGAGTTGATGAAGGTTACACCAGGGCGCTGTTAATTCCGCGAGCGCAGTTGTCGTTGTTGGTTGATTCTTTCAGCACATGCAAGCATGTCCGGATCTTTGGTGCCGCGTCGCAAGGCTTGATCTATGTATGCCTTTGCTTCATCTGCGCGAGAGTTCGCGACTAAGGAAAGGGCCATGGCATACTGCGCTGTCATGTTGTTTGGACGCTTAGCCAGCTCGGCTTGAGCATGCTTCAAAGCTTTATCGACTTTGTATTGCATACGACAGTAAGTAATAGCGCGCTCGGCGTCGTTGTAATGACCGGCTGCTTGATCTTCATCAAGCATTTTCTCGACAATGCCCATCAGCGAGTCGCGTTGTGCTGTCATACCGCGATCATTCATGATCTCGGCTTTCTTCTCAACAAATGCTACCTCAGGTTGTAGCGACAAAGCGCTGTCCAGAAGATTCAGTGCTTTTGCATCTTGATTTTGCTTGTGCAGTATCATAGCCAAGCCCGCCATTGCAGCCGGATAGTTTGGTCGCTCAGAAATAGCTCGCTCGAATTGTTGTTGTGCTTCGTCAAGCTTTGCGTGACGCAAGTACATGGTTGCGAGAGTACTGCGAGTCCATGCAGCTTCTTCAGATCCCGGCAGACCGGCATTGCTTGCCATCGTCATTGCTTCAAAAGCGCCATCCATGTCGCCGTGGATTTCACGCAGGTAGGCTGCGCGTGAGTAAGAGTCGAGTCCGGGACGTAGACGCATCATCTCATCGACGTTGCGAAGCGCTGCATCGACATCGCCGAGCTCTACATTCGCATCACAGAGCATTCCGTAGAGTGCAGACGTGTGCGAGTATTGTCCTGCAAGAGATTGAGCAAGATCCCGCGCTTCAGCAAAGTGGTGCAGTGAGAGCAACACACTGGTTTTGAGCATCGAAGCTTCGACCGCGTGTTCATTGCGTCGCAGAGCTTCGTTCAAACACTGCATTGCTGCGGGATAGTAATAGGGATGATCGCCACTCACTCTCGCTTCAGTCATGAAGAGCTTTGCAAGAGCGGTGTAATTTTTCGATTCAGTTGGAGCCTTGTCTATAGCGGCAACCAACATGCTATAGCGTTGCTGTTGTCGTTTGAATTCTTCGATTTGCAGACCGGCCGGACGAGCGTGGAGCTCAGGCACCACGAAGTGAGCGTGGTTATACCAGGCGCGAGCTGCAATGACGACGACAAAGACGCAGCTGAGAATGATAAGAAATCGTTTCATGTCGTTGTTGATGGTTGAGGTGAGACTGAGAGTGAATAGAAGTCGATTCGTTATTCTGACCCAGTGCTGTCCGCCGCGAGCATTCTCGCGGCGAACAGTCGGACTGAGCTAGCAGAATACTATCGCGATACCATGATCTTTTGGGTCGCAACGGATTTGCCGTTGATCTGCAATGACGCCATGTATGCGCCAGCCGGAACGACATCCGTTATTGTCCATGGAGCTGAGTAGTCTCCACTTCCAACCGCTTGATCAAAGAGCGTTGCAATGAGTTGACCTTGAGCATCAAAGATCTTAACCGCTACAGCTCCACCTTGGGAAACGTGGAATTGCAGTTGTGAGGATTGTGATGCAGGATTCGGGTAAGCATTGCGATTAAAGAATCCTTGAGGAGCGGTAAGACCAAGAACTTCTTCTCCGCCTTCGACATGAGTTACAGTCTTGGCTTGATCGTAGCCACGATGTGGTTCAGCCAAGTAAGGGAAGGTTGCGCGAAGTGGAACGTCGTTTTTGTCCGGACCCGCATTGTATCCCAACACATTGAGCAATTGCGGAGTCACAGGTGATGCAGATTGTCCAGGTACATAATCATCATACCACAAACCAATTGCAGCCAATGCAACACCGGATACGGCTTGGAGTTCGATGGTTGTAACATCATCTTCCAAACGACGACCATTCGGGAATCCGTCCATGTTTGGAATCCATTGAAGCGTCGTGTCTTTGTTGAAGCGTGAATCCGTCAAGCCAAGCACTGCGCATTGGATAATGCCGAGTGTTGAGAAGTCAGGACTATTGCGCGGTGTGACAGGCACAGCCATGTTGAGACGCAATTCATCACAAAGAGTTGGCAAGAAGTTGTTGATGAATGGTTTTCCAACTGCCAGAGGATTTCCGTTTTTGCCGGTTGCGAGTTGGTATGGTGCAAGGTTAGGAACACCGGTGTAGAAAATTGGCAACAAGTCGCATGAACGTGGTGCACCCTTTTGCAGAAGAATCTTTCCGTAGCCGTTTGTGTCGAGCGCGGTGCCTTTACCTGCGTTGGTAGCATAGAGACCGTACAAGCCGTCCTTACCATTGCGGAAGTCGAATGAACCAAGTGAATGCGATTGGATGCGCAGGTTCTTCATTGCCGGAACAGCACTTCCGAACTGACTATCATCCATGTACAAAGCAAGCTCAGGATTCACGAAGTACTTGGCATAGGAAAGTTCGCGTGATTGCTCAAAGGGTGATCCGCTGTTCCAACGATCTTTGTCGCCAATTGGAATGACGGCTTCGTTGGTAAGTGGCATACCCAAACGTGATACTTGTACCCATTCGCCGCTTACGTCAGGCTTCATGCCGTCGGTGCGAAGAGTCGTGATTTTTGGACGTGAGGCAGAAGCCCATACGCCAATCACGAAATCGCCGTCGAGGATGTTCTTTGCTTGACTAACGGTCTTGTGATCTTTTTGCAGCGTTGAGATTGGAACTTTGATGGCGATGGTATGACAGTTGAAACCGGCTAATCCATCTTGTGCTTTTTCAGCACCGACGCCATCGCGCTTGCGGGTTTGACCAAGGTCGAAGATTCCTCCGAGGTCGACGAAGAATGGATCATCAACCGGACCGCAGAAAATGGTTTCACCGGTGCTAGCCATTGTGATAGCATCGTTCATCAGCTTTGAATAGCTGGTGTTCAAGCCGGCAGCACCTTCGATAGAGCGAGGTCCGATATTTGGCGGAGGTACTATACCGTTGCTGATGATGGTCGTGAAGGTTTGTCCTCCATCCACTGAACGCTCACAGGTATAGGTCGTTTTGATATTCTGCTTTCCAAGGCGAATGTTGAAGAAGGTTGTAGGATCCTCATTCATTCGTGTGAAGCTAAAGCGATAGCATATTTCATCACCGGGCTTGCTGGCGTCGTTGTCGACGTGAACTTCATAGCGAATATTCTCGCCGAAGGTCGCGTAGTTCGGTCCGCCGTCAGGTGATTCAAAAGGAATGTAATTGGCAATCAATGACACGTAATTCGTGTCATCAGGACAGCGGAAAGCATACAAATCGGTATTATCCGCCAATGCATCGCTTGAAATGAGTGGCGCCTCGCGGTGGGATGATGCCCACGCAAATCCGGCGATACAGAGCGCAGCAAGGGCCCCCACCCACGCCAAGCGGTAGTTCTTCGTAAACATGATGTACTCCAATTATGAGATTGTGAAAACAGGTGGTGGCTGCCGGGAAGGAAGTGACAGGTTTTCCCGTACCTGCACTTACGAATGAACCAGCCACATGCCAGACTTACGAGGCGGATGACAGAGTGGATCAGTGCGGATGAAAAAAAATTATTGAGCGAGCGGACTAAGGTTCCTAAGAACCATGAAGGCAAGGAGGATGATACAGGCAATGACGTTGAAAGCAGTCGGAATGCGAATCGGACGTATAGTTTGACCGCGTAGATGATAAACCCAGCGTCGTGTCATACTAACAAACACTCCGGGTATCATAACATAGATGAAGGGATTGAAGTGCCAAGCTTCTGTCCATGAGGCATTGAGACAAGCGTGCGCAGCCCGTGTCATTCCACAGCCCGGACACTGCCAGCCGGTGATTGTTCGAAACAGACAAGGAATTAAATGATGCTCGGAGGGATTAATAAAAAAGACGAGTGCCGTTGCACCAAGCAAGGCACTCGTCCAAAGAATCAATGAGCGTCGCTCACTCATCACACTCTCTCCCACTTACATACCCATTCCGTCAACTGACTCAGGGATTGCATACCAAGAATTGATTTCGGATTGTTCGATCGCATAAATCACAATTGACAAACCGAAAATCGTCAGCAGAAGTGCAACGATGGGCAAACTATCCGAGACCGGATAATCGTTGTCGCGTTGAATCTGCACAATACTCTGAGCAAACTTGTACTCAATGTAAATGTTGTAAATACTGCATGTAATGATCGAAAGGAAAAACCACTTCCAGAAGTTGTATTCCTCGCGACCTAACCATGCGTTGATAATGCGGAACTGACGATACTGCCACACCAAACCATAGATACCGCAGGTAATGATGGTAAGAATGATGTAGGTCAGAATATTGAACACTGCCAACTCGCCCGGGATAGGATAGGTTCTGTTCATAGGAGTAGTATAGATTCGTGGAAAGTCCCCAAGCTTATACGTGCCTTCAGATTGAAGCACAGGACATAAGCACCGACAAATTCAGCAAAGACAGGATGCGGTGCAATGTTTTTTTTGAAAGCCTAAGTTTGAGCCTAGCGACAGATCAATGTGCAGACTCGTTGTTTGTGCTCGGTCGTCCAGACCTGGGACTGCACACGTCCACTTCCCTTTATCCTCACTTGGATGTTATTTGCCTGCAAAACAGCCACAGCGCGACGTAAACTCAGGCCCCGAACGTCGGGCGCATTCGATGGTGCAGGAGAATTGGGAATATTCTGGTCGGGATTATGGTCCGAATTGAGTCGAACATCAATACTCGTTCCGGGCGGCACAGGTGTGCCATTCACCGGTGTTTGCTGAACGATAATTCCATGCTCGTCTTCGCGATTGAGTCGCAATCCCTTCTCGTGCAGTACTCGTCGTGCATCGTTACACTCCATACCACGCAGATCCGGTACGTTGATACTGTCGTGAACCACAGTTGATTTACCTAGTCGCGACAATGCCGGAAAGCTCTCATTAACTGATGGCGTAGCCAGAATGCGCTGCACAATATTGCGGAAGATTGGAGCGGCTGTCTTACCACCGTAGATGTCAGTCTTTGGACGATCGAGCATCACCAAAATCACCATCTCAGCACTGTCAGCCGGAAAATATCCAATGAACGACGCGGTGTATGCTTCTTTTGAATACTTGCCGTTCACAAGCTGCTGCGCTGTACCTGTTTTGCCGGCGATGCGCAGTCCGTTGATACGCGCCTCCGTCCCCGTACCACGCTCCACCACCGACACAAACATGTTCGAAAGTGTTTGTGCTGTTTGAGTAGAAATCACCTGACGAATTTTCATCGGCGCAGTCTCAGATACCGGTGCGTTATTCTCATCTAGAATGCGCTTCACCATCATGGGCTTCATCATGACGCCGTTGTTGGCAACTGTTGCGTAGGCATTGACCATCTGCAAAGCCGTAGCCGCAAGTTGATAGCCATATCCCATGAAGAGCTTCGTTGAATAGTCATACTCACGCGGAGTCTTCAGAATACCCTTTGCTTCCCCGCTTATCTCCATGCCGAGCGGAATGCCAAATCCAAAATCACGAGTGATTTTATAGAAGCTTTCATCAGGAATGGAGCGCGCGAGATTTCCGAATACGATATTGGAAGATTTTTCAAGCGCAGTTTCAAGCGTGCATTGTCCAAGGGCTTCGTGATCACGAACGATAGTTCCGTCTTTCAACTTCATCTCCCCACCCATTCCATCAACCATGCTGTTGGGCATCACCAACTTGCTCTCGATGGCAGCAGCTGCTGTGATCATTTTGAAGGTGGAACCGGGCTCGTACATATCGCACAGACCGCGCAAACGCATGGCATCGGGCGTCGATTCTTTGAGTGTATTAGGATTGTAGCTCGGCCACGATGCTATTGAGAGGATCTCTGCGGTGTGCGGATTCATCGCAATTGCAATTCCACTCGCTGCTCCTGCTTTCTCGATACCGCGCTGGAGCTCTTGCTCGACGATGCTCTGCAACTCTGCATCAATGGTCAATTCGAGAGAATATCCATTGCGAGCTGCTTTGGTTGTGGCGCCGATGACTTGGCGCAAACGACCGCGACCGTCGCGCTGCATGACTTCGAATCCTGACTGTCCTTGCAGCAACGAATCATAAGCCAGCTCCAATCCCGCCAATCCTTTATTGTCAACGTTGGTGCAGCCCACAAGCTGCGCAGCCATGGAACCGTAGAGATAATTACGCTTTGGTTCGGATAGACGAATGAAGCCTGCATCACTGATGGTATCGAGCTCGGTGGTTTCGGAACTGACGGTAAAGCCGCGCGCTAACCACACGAAGTTTTTGTCTTTGTTGGATTGGATCTTAGCCAGCAACTGGTCTTTGGGGATACCGCAAATGTGTTCAAGTGCACGACAGACTCTGTCGGCATTTTCAAGCATGTGAGGATCGACTGCATAGGACACGCTTTGCACGGTTGATGCGATGGTACGCCCGGCACGATCGAGGATGAGACCACGGGTCGGACGTAAATCCACCCGCGCTTCGTACTGCTTACGCGCACGCTCGCGATAGTCGGCGGAGTGGACGATTTGCACCATAAAGAGGCGAACCATCACTGCCAAGAAGGCAAGCAGAAAAGCAATGGCAATAAAACGCAATCGCCACGGCTTGTCAGGAGATGAGAAGTCGGAGTCTTGTCCGGGATTCATGAAGATCTATCCTCTGTCGTCACAACCCGCTCAACACAGTCCGCGAATTCGCGAACTGCCACTTGTGGAGGACGACACCTGGATAATGAGTAAATGCTGCGCTGCAAAAATACACGCAGAAGTGCTCATCGATTACATACCCAGATAGAATACGTTGACGTGCTGTTTCTCAGGGGTGGCAATGGTGATGTTGACCTCACCCATTGCATTAACGTAGTTGTCCAATCCTTCGGCCTTGAGCTTGGCGATTTTCTCTCGCGCATCACTCGAGAAGAAGGTCGGACGTGGCACAAACTCTTTGTCCTGGTGCAGTCCAACGGTCATCATTCCATCCGCGATGATTGCCCAAGGATAAGGCGAGGTATTCTTCGACATGATAAAGAAACCGAGTTTCTGCCAGAATTCCAGCGCTAGCTCAAGGTCCTTGACGCAATGAGAGAATTCTCCAAACATGCCGATTGCCTGGTTGGTATAGAGCTCAGGTTTGGTGCAGTCAGCAGGCGGCGTACTGAGCATGGTATTGCCTTGCGGCTGCTCAATACCCGGCAAATGAGTGACCAAGGAAATGTTGTGATTGTCGGGTGCAACGATGCGAATACGTCGCATGACTTTCGACGGCGCAGCTAATTCCTCTGTCTCAACGCCACGCTGGGCGAGTTCAGCAAGCACAGGATCCAGATCATAGACGAAGTAGGTTAGTCCAATGAAGGGATGATCCATCTTGCGCATCAAAATCATCACGGCACCATCGCTTAGGAACATGACCGGAAAAGGAAAGTCGGAGCGCATCAACTCTGAAAAACCAAGTCGCTTGTAGAATGCAGATGATACTTCAAAATCCGGCGTGGTCATGTTTATCACAACAACATCGCCGAGCATGGGCTTGTGTCGAACTGGAGGTACAATCATGGCAATTCCTTCAGACAGTGGAGTAGGTTTTTCTTGTGTCGTCAGATCTGTCGCTATGCGACAGTCTCACTTACGAACTCGCGGTATTGCAATCGGTGCCGATGGCGGTTGTACCAATCCCAAGTGATCGCGGGCAATAGAACTAATTCTCTCCGACGATTCCAGTCGGAGCACTTCGTTGCGAAGAATGTTGGTCGATGACAACAAAGAATCGCGCGAGTACTCGAGTGTTTTTACATCGTTCAAAAGCTGACGCACTTTCACCACGTTGTTGACATACAAGACGGCAACACCCGCGCAGAAGATGAGCAGGATGAAGATGTGAAAAGGACTAAGCAATCTCGTGGTTGACATCGGAGCGTGAATAGTTAGGTCGTGTGATTTGTCAATTCAATTCTTCAATCGTTGATTCAATGAGCTCATGTATTAACCGGCTAGAAGCTTGCGGTACAATGCATGACCATTGAGTGCGAAGGAATCAAAATAGCCTGTGTACCACTGACACAGTGCGACGCCTGCTGCAAGACTTTCTCGCAGATCCTTGGCATCTTCTATTCCACCGGTACGGATGATATGGAAATCGCGCAGAGCACGTGCACGACTATGCTCTACGGCAATACGACACAAAAGCAACGAACGCTGCTTGAGCATGCGTCCGCTGAGTCCGCCGCCAAAAGTCGATGTGAAATAATCATACTGCGACAACTCCGCCGCATCAATGCTTGAGCGATACTCAGCATACTGCGTTGAGGTATTGCCAAAGTTGATACCGCCGAAACCAAGATCATGCAATAGCTCGACCAGTGCCGGAATGAGATCGGGGTTGGTGTCGTTGGATAGTTTGACGATGACGGGAAGCGGACGACGTCGCTGGCTCAGATAGACTGAGCTTACATAGCGCAATCGATCAAGCAGACCCGCATCTAATTCATCAACGCTTGGACGATGTCCTTCGACCGCAACATTAGGACAGCTCTCATTGAGCTCCATAAAGTCAACGCCGGCCTCTTCATAATTCTTCATACCAGTCACCAACGCACCAAGCGCATCGATACCGCTTTGCGTGGGGTCTGCGCTGACGCTCGCTCCTACCGGACATCCCTCAATCTTCTGTACTCGACTCAAGATCGAAGCAACGACTTCGTGTCCGCGATTGGGCAAGCCCAACCAATTCGATGCAGCACCACTGCGCGGGTATGGACTAAATGGCAATTCGATACCGCGTTTGATGTTGCCGCTTCGGGCGATGGCGGTGGTTGTACCGCAGAGGTAAGCGCCGGCTCCCTGACGAGAGACGACTTCGTAGCCTTCTCCATTCTTGAACATTCCTGCTGCGTTGAAGATGGGAGCGCGGAAGCGGATTCCCCATAGCGTCTGCGAATGCTCCTCAGTCGGCACAAAAGCTTCCGGTCTTTCTGCACAATACAAATGCAGAAATCTCTTTCGTGTCGATGAATACAAACGCGTGCTCATCGAAGCAGGCAGGTGCATCGTCAGTGGACGAAGAGTGGCATCAAATCTGGCTAAGGTTTCGGCTAGTGACACGGTGAGGCGAATTAATCCGCACAAAAATAGGCAGAGATTGGCTTGTCGAATCGCGCAGCCACCAACACCACCCTCAAAGGCGCATTAAAGCTCACTTTCTGACTCTTCGCCAACCTCGGTATTTGAGTAGGATCGACGTGAGAAAATCACGTACGACGGCGTTTCTAGGCGAACGCGATGGTATCGCGAAATAGCTCGTACTTCTCGAACACGCAAGGAATCATCCTTTGGACAGAGCAATACAATAGGCACATTCACCGTGTCAAGCGATGCAATGAGCGTACTATCGCTGCTACTCATAGGTAGTTCTGCATGACGAAAGTGCTTCTCAGCGTGCCATGGATTTGATTGACTAAATCCGGCCCAGCCATCGGTGTACCACATGAGTTGCGGAGCCAGAGTATCGGAAGAATTGAACGCATGACTGAGATACATCATGTCGTTTACTTGAGCGTCGTGCAACCAGCGTCCTACCTTCTTCGCCCCCTCAGCTTCATGCTCAATCGGGAACTTGTTGTAGACGCCAACGCGGAACACCAATACAATAGGAACAACCACACGGAAGAATTGATAGAGCGGGATAAAGGCACTCATACGTCGTGTCTTTGAGGGCATCATTGACAGAAGCATCACCAAAACAAAACCAATCACAAAAAACAAAGCGTCATTGTGTATCGTTCCGACAAGCAAGGATTGCACATGATCTCGCAGTGCCTGACTCGCGCTCCAAACTGTTGCGCTGAGCACCAGAGCCAGCATAACAATTCCTAAGCGAGTCCGAGCAAAGCTATTGGCTGTGCTTTCTAAACCGCGCAAACCCAAGAGAATTGCCGGCGGAACGATGAGTAAGGTGTAGTGAGGATTCTTTGTGGGAGCAAGCGAAAAGACCACCAGCACAAGAAGCAACCATAGAGCAAGAACAACCTCAAGTGCAAAGTCGTGAGCGTGATGCATCAGATCACGACGATCTCTCACGAATGCAATGAACCACGAGAGCGCAAACAATGAGAGTGGTTGTGCGACGATGATTTGATTGATGTAATAGAAGGGTCCGAGCGATGAACTATTATTCTCAACCACCGCATGCAAGTGCGGCACACCAAAGGCTTGGAGAAAACTCATGCCGTAGGTGCTGATCATCATGATGTGCCAGGGGGCTGCAATGAGAATCGCAAGACCAATGGCAGCGCTGAGAAGCTTCCACGAAACGCGCGACTCGGAGTCGGATGCAAAGCGCATGAGCTCTTGGTCGGCTTGACTCAGCTCACGTCCAGAAACCAGCACACGCTTGCGTATGAGTGCGTATGCCACGAATGCAATGGGCAGTAGTGAGACGACAATTTTCGTCATCAACGCTGCACCAGTCGCAACCGCGAAAAGCAAAGCCCACAGATAAATGCGCTTTGAATCAGTCTCGCGGTAGAGTCGCATGAGAGCATACAAGGCCAGCAGCGAGAAGGTTACGAGCGGAACATCCGTCATGCCTTGTCGGGCATAGTGATTCCATATCAAGGTCCCTGTAAGCCAGGCAGGAGCCAGCATGGCGGTTTTCTTTGAGAACAGCAGCAGTGCAATGCCATGAATCAGAAAGAGCGAAGCAACTGCGCAGAGTACGCTGAAAAGGCGAACTGAAAAGGGACTCATTTTCATGGGCTTCATGAAAAATGCCATTCCCCACATGCTGAGCGGCGGGTAGGTTGATGAGTACAGTCCACCCGCTGCATAGGTCGTTTGATCCCACCACGCGTCATGTTCGATCATTGCGCGAGAGCGCATGGCAAACAGCGACTCGTCCCATGATTGCACTTCGTGCGATCCGAGTCCCATGAATAAAAGCAGTGAACAAGTAACTATGACGAGCAGACTGTTATGTCCAATCACGTCACCTGGAGTGTATCGAGTCATGCGGCAAGCAATACAGAGCGTATATTTCGCGCAAACTACAACGGAAGATCCTACATGACGATTGACATTCTCTCGGGTATCGTCGCCCTGATTGCTTATCTGCTCGGCTGTTTTCCTACGTCGTGGCTCCTGGTGCGCTACGTGACCAAACGCGACGTCCGCGAACTTGGTACCGGAAACATGGGTGGAATGAATAGTTATGAGGTTACCGGACACAAGTGGGTCGGCATAACAGTAACTCTCGTCGATGCGCTCAAAGGCTTCGCCGCTGTGGCAATCGCCAAAGCACTCGGTGCGGATTTTTATGGCATTTGTATGGCAGGGGTCTTCGCAGTCCTCGGACACTGCTTCAACATCTTCTTCCGATTTCATGGTGGACGTGGCTTGGCAACTGCCACCGGTGTTTTTCTTGCCATCAATCCCCTGCCAATGATTTTGTGGGATCTCATGTACCTGACCGGCTACTTCGTCATCCGTCGCGATGTGCACGTCGGCAGCGTCAGCGGTACCCTAGGCACACTCATCCTCACGATCACCACGCCAACCCTCATCGTCGCCAAGCTCATGTTTGTTCCCGTGTACGATGTGGGTCAGTTCAAAATGATGGTCTATATCTGCTGCGTTGTGATCTTCATCCGGCACATTGAACCAATGCGCGCACTCTTTCGTCGTATGCAGGAAGAAGAAGCTGCTGAAGCCAGAGCGACGCAATCTGAATCAAGCCCAGACAGCAAGGACTAGCACACACCCTCAATAGCAGGAGCAGCCCATGAATTCAAGAGCAAGTCATCGATCAATCAATCCCGCTACACTTGAATTGATTGAAGAATATCCTCTGCACTCCAACGACGAAATCGCGGAGATACTTTCTCGTGCGCACAATGCACGGCGAGAGTGGCAAGAGATGGATTTCAGCGAACGGGGAATTTGTTTTCAGTTGCTCGCTCAGCATTTGCGCGAGAGCGAGGAGCAATGCGCTCGCATGATGTCGCTGGAGATGGGCAAACCAATTCTCCAAGCTCGTTCTGAAGTTCAAAAGTGTGCCTCAACGGCAGAGTATTATGCCATCGAAGCCGCATCACTACTTGCACCGGAGCCAATTCAATCCATGGCAGGTAATTCAGCTGTGCACTTTTCACCGCTTGGAGTTGTGCTTGCAATCATGCCCTGGAACTTTCCTTTTTGGCAGATTATTCGAGCTGCTGTTCCAACGATGATGGCGGGCAATTGCATGGTCGTCAAGCATTCACCGGAGGTTAGTGGCTGCGCACTGCTGCTGCAATCGTTGATGGAAAAGAGCGGACTTGGCAACGGTCGCTACCAAACTGTGCTTGCCGATGTTGAGCAAACACAGGAGATGATTCGTCATCCGCATATTGATGCTGTTACCTTTACCGGTAGCACTACAGCAGGACGCGCAGTAGCGTCAACTGCCGGTGCAGCGCTCAAGAAAACGGTTCTGGAACTTGGCGGAAGCGACGCCTATTGCGTTATGGATGATGCTGATGTTGAGTTGGCGGCGCGCGTGTGTGCGAGTTCGCGACTCATCAACAGCGGACAAAGTTGCGTCGCGGCAAAGAGATTCATCGTCATGGATTCCATCCGCGCAGCCTTTGAAGAACTCTTCGTGCACGAATGCAAGTCGGTTCGCGTCGGCGATCCGCTTGATGAGCGAACGACTATTGGTCCCTTGGCGCGCGTTGATCTGCGCGACAAACTCCAAGCCCAAGTCGAAGACAGCATCTCGCGTGGCGCGCGAGTGTTGCTCCAGGGTGGTAGCAGCGGAATCGGTGCCTTCTTTCATCCCATGGTCTTGACGGATGTAAAACCCGGCATGCCTGCATTCGATGAGGAGTTGTTTGGTCCGGCGGCCGCTATTATCAGCGCATCATCTCAAGACGAAGTGATTCGTCTTGCCAACGCTTCTCGATTTGGTTTAGGTGCTGCGGTGTTTAGTCGCGACGCTCAGCGCGCGGAATCCATTGCCTTGTCGCTCGAAGCCGGTTGCTGCTTCGTTAACGATCTGGTGCGATCCGACGCACGCTTTCCTTTTGGGGGAGTAAAGGAGTCCGGTTGGGGACGTGAGCTGTCAGCATTTGGCATTCGCGAATTCGTCAATATCCGCTCCGTCGTCATTGCATAACTATCCATCCGGTGCGAAGGCGCAACGAGGATTCCGGTTATGACAATCACCGAACTCATAAAAATGATGATCAGTGTTCCTGCCAATTTGTTGTGCGAAGCGTTCATGGTCGCTCAGACAGCAGTTTGATACGGCTTAAGTCATTTACTATTGTCAACTCGAAGTGTCGTCGTCTGACAAGCCTGTGATTTTCTACGCGACACCTTTCACATAGCTATCGACATCTCAGACGCAAAGCTTTACTTTTTGTTGACTTAGCTTATTGTATTCCACAACCGTGCCAACTCAAGCTGAGTCGCGATAGGCTCTTTTTTCAAAATTTGTGAGGTGACTCTCGAAGAAATTTTTGCACTGTACGAGCTTTCTGACACTTGATGGAGAGGATTTGGGGTCTGAGAATTGTGAGCTGCGGTATGTCCAGTTGCGCCAAAGCAGTACGACGAGCTTGGAATTCGTGGACAATCCTACAACTTTCCCACCGATGGGACTGAGCTCGCCATTTCCGCAGATGGACAACTAATTTTTTCGGAATTTGCAGCTCATCCAGTACAGCAGCACGCATCCTCAACGCACAATGACGACGAACGACACAACCGAGAGCTTTGTTGTCACGGCACGAAAGTGGCGTCCACAGCTTTTTTCCGAAGTCGTAGGACAGGATCACATTTCAACGACCCTGTCGAACGCTCTTCGTTCAAATCGTGTGCATCACGCCTATCTCTTCTGCGGTCCTCGCGGCGTAGGCAAAACCACCACTGCCCGAATTTTTGCTCGCGCATTGAATTGTATGAATTCAGTGGATGGTGTTGAGCCGTGTAATGAGTGCGACTCATGTCGTGATATTCTGAGCGGACGTTCTTTGGATGTGATTGAGATTGACGGTGCGTCCAACAACTCCGTCGACGACATTCGCAAGCTTCGTGAGAACGCGAAGTATCCTCCGGTGCATGGCAAGTACAAGATGTACATCATTGATGAAGTGCACATGCTGTCGACCTCGGCCTTCAACGCATTGTTGAAGACGCTTGAAGAACCGCCGAAACACTTGCTCTTCATGTTTGCCACGACGGAATCGCACAAGGTTCCTGCGACCATCGTCAGTCGTTGTCAGCGCTTTGATTTTCGTCGCATGCAAATCGACGATATCGTTGGTCATCTCAGGCACATCGCCACGTCCGAAGGCATCAGCATCGACGACGCTTCGCTGGTTGCGATTGCGAAAAAGGGTGACGGTTCGATGCGCGACTCACAGAGCATTTTTGACCAAGTGCGCGCCTTCTGCGGTGAGACCATTGAGATTAAGGCACTGGCTAATGCACTGCACTTAATCGATGAAGATTTCTACTTCGCCATCAGCGATGCCGTGCGTGAGCATAACTCGGCGCGCATGTTTGAGCTTGTAGAACAGTTGGTAAGTCGTGGCTATGACGTGCATGAATGCTTGCACGGCTTAGTCGAACACTTCCGCAATCTCATGAGTTTGCTTGCCACGAACGATGTGCAATACATTGAAGCATCGGCGGCGAGTCTCAAACGTTATCGTGACACAGTTGCTTCCTTCAAGCACGGAGAGTTACTGCGCATTCTCAGTATGATCAGCGCGGCAGAGCAACAACTCAAGTACTCTGCGCAGCCTCGTTTTCGATTCGAGTTACTTCTCGTTCAACTCGCATCTCTCGATTCCACGGTCGAAATCGCACAACTCATGAATGAACTTCGTGAGTCAAAAAAAAACGGCTCTAAGATCGGCATGATGAGTGCGCCGGTGTATGCGACAATGCCGAGTCCACCTGCGCGTGCGGCTGCCTCAGCTCCGGCATCACAACTCCTCGGTTCAACTCGCGAATCTGAAAACACTCGTGGCGGAACTGCAGGAATGCGAAAGTCAAGTGCCTTGGGATCAGAGAGCAGCGCAAAGACACCTGCTTACGAGTCGAAGTCTGCTGCGCCGGGCATGCAAGTGAAGGAGAAAATGCACTCCGAGCCTTTCAACGACGGACCACAAGTCAAGGCATCAGTATTGCAAGCCGGTTGGTCGGAATTCGTCAAGACGCTTCCTCAATCCCTAGCCGCTATCAAGCTTTGTCTTGGCACAAAGGAAGTTTGTGCAGTTCGTTTCTTTGATGGCGAAGTGTTGATCTTAAACACTGAGCAGTTCATGTGCGACGACCTCAATGCGCGGCGCGTTCCTTTTGGTGTGCAGCTCGAGAAATTCTTCGGCTCAGCGGTTCGTATCAAAGTCGTGCACTCGAGTAACATCTCTGCACTGCCGGATCAATCTGCGGATGGCGCTGAACAAAACAATAGTTCGGCCCAAGAACTCGCGACAAGCATCACCTCGGCTCCGGCACCGCAGCTTGCTCCTGGAGAGAAACTTCCTATCGAGAGTACACTGGTTGAACTTTTTGGCGCGAAGAAAATTCCTTTGGCGAGCAATTAAGATCGTTGTGTCGGCTGGCGCCATCCACATCTCGAGAGCGTTCTGGATTTAGGTCGTAGCGACTGGCTCAAGAAAATAGGTCTGCATCAATCCCTTTCCTTTTATCTCCATTTCGCCGCGCAGGGAAACTTGTAGCTTCTGCATCTCCGCAGGGACTTTTCCTTCGGATCTGCGATGGATGAAGTTGTTTGCAAACACTTCACTCACGTGGATCTTGCCGGCCTCGCCATGACTCTCCATACGCGCTGCCATATTGACGGCGTCGCCCCACATGTCATAAGCGAACTTCTTCTTTCCAATAACTCCGGCGACAACTTCGCCGCTGTGAATACCGATGCGGAGTTGAATGTGATCCGGACTAATATCGGATTTAAACTTCTGCATCGCATCCAACATTTCAATTGCCATACTGGCGATGGCTTCGGCGTGGTCTTCGCGAGGCTCAGGCGCGCCGGCAACGACCATGTAGGCGTCGCCGATGGTTTTGATTTTCTCAAGACCGTATTTCTCAGCCAGTGCATCGAACTCACTGAAAATTCTATCAAGACCTTCTACTAATTGCTCAGGAGTAGTTGATTGGGAGAGACCGGTGAAGTCGACGATATCGGCAAAGAGCACGGACACAGCAGATAACTTCTCAGCAATTGTCTTCTCGCCGTTCTTGAGTCGTTCTGCGATTGACGGTGGCAATACGTTAAGCAGCAAAGCTTCGGAGCGGGCTTGCTCCAGACTGATGAGTGCAGACTGCGACTTCAGCACGTTATTCGCATCCTGCATTGCTTGGAGCTGATTACGCTTATCAATCATCACCAAATCGAGTGCGTCAAATACTTCGCTGAAGGGATCATCATCCGGCACTTCAATTCTCTCAACCGTTTCAATTTGATTGCGAGCAATCTTATCAAGCGCTGTGTAGAGTTCAGATATTCTCAGCTTCACATTAGAATCGGCTTCCAGCCAATGCTCTTCTTCACTTGCTTCTTTTCGTTGCTGTCCGGTGAAATGCTGCAGAATCGCAGTGAAGCTGCTCTCGTCATCGGCAAAGGTTCGCCAACCAGCCATCGCTTTGGGATTGATCGGAGCGGCGATGTTCAAGGCAGCTCGAACAACGCGTGGAGCAACGAGAAACATGTGCACACGACTGTGATCGGGATGGGAGAAGAAATCAACGGTGATACGACGTGAATCCAAATCACCCGGAGTAGACTTCATTGCGTTGCAACACAGGTACACATCTTTAGCCTGCAACTCCAGTTCCTGAATCACCTCTGCCAACTTCTGCGTTGTCGCGGTGATTGAAGTGGAGCTGCTCTCACCAACTGAGACTTGCTGCACGATATTTCCTTCCAACACCGCATAGGTACTGTTGTAGCGACCGGTGTCACAAATCCATCGATCGAAGATCAGGCGACGTAATCGAATGCCGTGTGACTCGTAGTAGCTACGCTTGTCGGGATTCTCTTCCCAGAGTTTTTCGAAAACCTCATTGCGAACAAATCGCGGTGTTCCGCTGAGTGCATTGCTTCCGGCAAGGGATGGATATCGAATGCGAATGTAGATGTAGCCGAAGTCAAGCACCGCAACGATCGTGGCCATGGCGAGCAGCAGGTAGTTGTGCGAATCTTTGATCGCGAAAAAGACACTGAAGCACAGGGTGCCAACGCCTTTCATCCATGCAGTCGAGATTGAGAAGCCTGCAACACGTCGGTGACGGAGGTAGATGTAGAGATAGCCGACTGAGATGATAATGTTGAGGACGTATGCAGAGATTCCTCCAAGGCGAACGCTGCCATCGCCGCCGAGAGGCATGTTGTCCAGACCCGATTCAATTGTCGCCCAATTCAACAAGAGATAGCATGCAAGCAAACCGAAAAAGATCGGTTTAATATGCTTCTGCAAATAGGGATTGTGAAACTGCTTGGCTCCGTAGCGAAGGGCAAGCCAGACGATGTAGATGTCGAGAAGAAACCAAGCACGATAACCCCAGAGCAGCAAGTCGCCGAGATTGATGTAATCGGAATAAAACCAGGAGTACAAACCTTCCCACACAAAATTTCCCGCTACAACAAAGACCGGCATTTCTAAGAAGCGGTTACGGTGGACGTTGCGGATGATCTCTACGTAGACGGCAACCCACAAAGCACTGCCGATGAGACAGAGGGCAAGTTCAAAGTTTGTGTAGGCGATTGTGTTTAGCCACATAGCGGATCCCGTATTGGTCTATTCCATATTTCAGTCGTGGGTGCACGTCGCCTCGTGCGAACCCTTTTTTTTCGGACAGACAATCGCACCTTCGTTTGCAATCGCCTATCTCCCCTTCACAACAATAACACTTAGTTCGAATTCCTTGACTACGCATAGTCCCAACACTTACAACCCACCTGTCAAACTCGGCGGAGGCACGAAGCGAATTGGGTTGTCGCCTGCGTAGCGCTTGATAATCTGACGAACGATGTAGCCGGTGAATTTTCGTATTGCTGTGCTCAACCATGGTAGCTTTTGTTGGATCCAAACGATGAAGCGAAAAATTGAGACGATGACTTTGTCGAAGAAGTCGCGCTCGGAGTGCTTGGACGGTAGACCAACATTCTTGCAAACGGCGGGACTGAGGAAGAGACACATGAGGCCGGTAGTGACACGTGCATGTATAATCGATCGCGATATAAGCTCCACGAATTTTGTGACTGACAACGTCAGGTCACGTCCGGCGTCGCTGTACGCACCTTGATCCAACAAAATCTCATGTTGAATCTTCTTTGAGTCTGCGAAGCTGTGCGGAATATTTTCTTCGTGAATACCAAGGATATAAGCAACCACTGCCCAGAGATGCACGAAGTCCTCTTTGTCGCTACGGCTCAATCGTATTCCCAATTGTTCCCAACCTTCGACAATAGAAACCGAGAAGGTTGTAAGCGTCAGAACCAAGTCCTCTTGATTGATTGGACGTCCCATTTTCTCAGCATCCCAATCCTTGGTATGAAGCAAGAAGTATCGAATTGCCGCGTGGATCAAGCGAACACGGCGAACGGTTGAAATTCCGTAACCATCGCTATCGAAGCAATTCTTGGTGCAGACATTGTCAACAAACTGCAGCGTCTCCATGATGCGATAGATGTAGGGATAGGTCGCATGCTCAGGTCGATTCACCAATCGCGTTGTCGAGTTCAGCACCTCAGCACCTTTTGACAGCGAGTAACACTGCGGAAGAGATTTGCAGAGCAGAATGACTGCGCCTTCAATACCATAGGTTGCTGCCAGTATCTGTGCGCGATCGACGCGTTGTTTGTCAAACCATGGAGGAAGATGAGAGGTTGCTTCGCGGTAGTCCTGCATCGCCGGCGGATATCCTTTGGCTGGATTTTGAGTCGCACCGATAAACTGATTCATGCTCTGACGAACAGCTTCGTACTCCCCGCTCTTCATCAACTTGTCGATTGTATCATCAGCCAGAACATCCGTCTGTGCACGCTGCTGATGCCAGTATTCCTTGTCGAAATTCATGTCTTTCTCCCCGAACTGTAGACGAATTCGCTGAGCAACCCTTTCCCCTTGGGCTCATCATTCATGGTGCCATCAATTGATATGGCCACTTTAAGCCTTCACCGTTCTATGGTGTCAAGATAGCACCTCAATCCCATTGCAAACTGAATTTCAGGCAGCACACCATGCAGCTCTATCAACTCAGGCTTTGCTTAGCAAATAGGTTGTCATCGTGCCTTTGTCTTTGACGGTGATTTC
This sequence comes from Chlorobiota bacterium, assembly GCA_044228685.1. GTDB lineage: Bacteria > Bacteroidota > Ignavibacteria > Kapaibacteriales > NICIL-2 > JBBATK01. The sequence goes on along the minus strand of JBGAUL010000001.1, from coordinate 236,565 downwards.
ACCACGAGCAGAGTGTTTATACCGCTCGCCTTTACTATCGCCTGTCTGCGACTTTAGTTCGCGATGAAAATCTGCGGAGCAGTGGATCTGGTCCGGAAGTCCATGCGACTCCATTCGACTGGCGGTATTCACCGCATCACCCCAGAGATCGTAGGCATATTTATTCTTGCCCAGGATGCCGGCGACGACAGGACCGCAATGCAAGCCAATACGAACTTTCATAGGTTGCTCGCTATGCTGTGTGAGACGGCGGATTTCTTCAATCATGTCGATGGCAAGATCTGCGAGACGCTGGGCGTGGTTATCGCAGTGCTGGGGTAGTCCAGCCACAGCCATATAACAATCGCCAATAGTTTTGATTTTCTCGCAGCCGTGCTTCTCTGCAAGATGATCGAAGGCACTAAAGATAGTGTCAAGTCGATCCGCAAGACTATTCGCATCGACGATTTGAGAATACTGCGTGAATCCAACGATGTCTGCAAAGAGCACCGAGACTTTGTCGAAGTGCTCAATGATGCGTCGTTCTCCACTCACAACTCGCTCAGCAATGGCAGGTGGAAGAATGCTGTGGAGGATCTTCTCTTGTTCTTGAAATCGCGCAAGCTTGACCTGACGGTCTCGTTCAGCGGCGTCAACTTTACGTCGGTGCTCCAGCATGCGTGTTTCTTGCCTCGTCTGCTCTGAGTGCATCTCGCTATAACTTTCGTGATACAAGGCAAACATTTCAGCATGTTCCTTCCAGCGTTCCTGAATTTTATAAACCTCGGATAAGAATTTATAGAATTCAGTAAGGAGATCGAGCAAACTAAGTTCACGACATAGTTCAATGCCTCGTAATAGATACTCTTCAGCTTTGGTCAAATCGTAAAACGTTGACTCAGGTGTCGAATAGACTTCACCAATAAGTCCTGTCCATGCAGCCGCATTGGCCCGGGCGCCTAACGATGTGTCAATATCTAATGCTTTTTGGAAGCAGGTTAAAGCAGTGCCGTAATCTTGCAGTGAGAGATACATCTTTCCAATGTTCCCGGTATGTCGAGCCACAGCAACAGAATTTTCCAAACGCTCGTCTATTGCAAGCGCTCTCTTCGCGTATTCCAATGCTAACTCTGTCCTCTCTAATCCAAAGTACGCTTCACCTATATTGCCAAGTATCGTAGCGATTCGTGCCTCAGCACCTTCTGCTTCCGCGAGCACAAGTGTCTCATTGAAATACTCAAGAGCTTTTTCGGAATCGCCGAGATTCTGGTAGACGATACCAATGCCATTCGTCCACATCGATATACCTAGACTATCTCCCAGCTGCCGGTGTAAATCGAGAGCCTGTTGGAATAACTCGAGTGAACGCGGATAATCTCCGATGTCGCGGTAGATGCTCGCCATCGAACCGTAGATATGACCGACTTCTACCTGATCGTCGCTCTGTTTGAAGACTTCTAAAGCTAGTTGTGTGTAGTCGAGCGCGCGATCAAATTCCGCGAGTACGTCATAGGATTTAGCAACGCACAAGTATGCCAAACCGAGCAAGTAGCTTCTAATGTCTTGGTCTACTTTCTTTGCGCTATTGACAGCTTTCAAGGCGTACTCAAGACCTTCTCGAGCATTAGATCGCAGGGTCAGTGCATTTGCCATCGAGATACAAGCGCGGGTGTAGGACTCAACTTCCGCCTCCGTCGTAGCATCTTGAAAGAAGGGTTTCAATATCTCTTCTGTTTTCGCATACATGGCCTTGGAATTGGATTCGCGAGCCTGAGCGAGCACCTGAGCGATTTCTTCTTGTGTCATTTTTATCAGTGTTAGGGTTCATCTATTGAGAGCATGAAGTCGAAGCAGAGGACCTACTCAAAAGCATGGCGCTATGGTGTCAAACGACGACTTCTCAATATTAGAATTCACTATTGATTGATCATTGCAAAGTACAGTGAGGTCACTAATTACTAATATTATCTTGAATCTTCAACGACATTCAGCCGCGTATATCAATGAATGAATTCGGCGCAATAGTCGCTACGTTCCAAGACCCGTTCTTCATTCCCCACAGCTTCTCGTGTGCATCACATTAGCTTCATCATATTCAGCAATGTGCCGTACACGCCAAACTTCCCCTGCGCAAAGAACTCAAATGTTTGTTCATTCTTCTTGGATAGCTTCTTCGTACTGAGACGCAGATCAATGAGAGCAAGACACAATGTAAAGAATGTTGTGTATTGTCTGATAGCTGCCGATTGCTTTTTACTTCGCAAGAACTTAATACCTTTTTGAGCCAGCATTTCCGCCGTCGCGAAGTCTTGTTGCATGTAACAACACACTACTTGAAGATTACGAAACTCGATTTCGGAATCGAGAAAGAGATTCTTATCGGTGAGTTGAAATCCGAGTTGAATGTAGTGTTGAGCATCGTCGTAGCGGCGAGCGACAATCATTGCTTTGGCAAAGGACAAACAGGCATTCGTCGCGACGGCCGTGTGCTGTCCGTCGAGAAATCGCGCGAGGTACTTTTCCAAAACACTCAAGGCCAGCTCTGCACGATTATTGAGAACTGCCGACTCTGCGTAGCGGTTGATGTGATAGAAAAGCGACGAGAGCATGCTCTCGTGATTCTCGAAGAGACGGTGATATGATTCAAACGACTCGGCAAAGTGACCCAAATCGCGAAGCATCTCGGCAATCTGGAGTTGTACAAAGACAGCGTCAAAAGGACGGAATTTTTGACTGTGTTCTTCGCATAGACTTAGGGCTCTTTGGAGATTATCGATACCCTCTTCCAGTCGTCCTTCGATTCGCTGAAGCGTCGCCCTCGTTTTCAGCAATTCAAATCGCGCATTTGCTTCGCACTCATCGTGCAACAAAGCTTCGCACTTGTTGATCTCTTCGTGCAACGCCACTGCATCAAACTTCTTTGGATGGACGCTGTGCAAATAGTGCAGCAGCACAAATAGATGCAGCAGTTGAATACGTACGTGCTCGCAAGGCGATTTGGTCGAACCGTTGTTGAGATACTTGAGGGCGTATTGTTGACAGAGATCGGGATCGTAGCGATCAAAGTTGGTGGAGCGAGCCATCATGAATGCGCTAAGGAAGAAGGCATCCAGAGCTTTGCTGTCGCCCTCGTTGAGGAGTTGCTTCTCGCGCTTGTTGAGTTCATGACGATTGAGGGCATCAAGGTTCTTGCGGTTGAGAAAAACGAAGATTGCGTTTTCGTTTTCCGGCGCAAGCACAGTGTATGCTTTGGTGAGCAGCACCGAACATGTCTTGTCAAAAAAACTACTGCTCCACTCCAATGTCTGCATGATCTGAGGCTTAGCGTCCTTGCCGGAATCGTCATCGCTCAGGAGCGCACGCAAGAGCTGCTGTTCCTTAGGACTCAAGCTCAGGGTGTTGAGCAACTGGCGCTCTTCGGGACTTAGTACCCGGATTAGGCTTTGGAGATAGTTCATGGTTGTGGTCTGTCCGCTCGGTGACTCGACGGTAAGAATTCCTCGATTCTTGGATTTTTCAAATTATAGAGAATCTCAAGCTTGCACATAAATCATCTACTAATTCTGTCCACATCACCCTTCATCCCATGAATCATCTTTTCTCATTGAAAACGGGCTTTTTTAAGCGCTTTTGCATTACACTTCTCTGTATGGGCCTCATTCAGGTCAACAGCCTCGCTCAAACTTGGGAGTGGGCACATCAGACGAGCGGAGCTATGAATCTTGGTGCCGTACGAAACATCAATGGTCTGACGACCGATGGGAGTGGTGCGGCGTTGGTTTGCGGTTACTACAGCGATACGACGAGTCTCGGCGACAAGACCTTCCCTGGACGCGGAAGCGTGTTCAGCGATGCCTTCGTAGCGAAGTACTCATCTGATGGCAGTCTGATGTGGGCCAAACGATTGTACGCAACGAGTGGTGGTACAACCATCATTCAATCCTCCGGCATTGCTTGTGATGCACAGGCAAATGTCTATGTCGTGGGAACCTGTGCCGGTACTATGACCGTCGAATCGCAACAATTGTCCTTTGGTACTTTCATCGCGAAATACAAAGCTGACGGAAGTCTGATTTGGGCGAAGAACTATGGTAGAATCGGCGCTGCTTCAATAACGATTGACGCGAATGGTGATGTGCTGGTGTTGGGATCCTTTAACGGAGGTACCATTGATGTTGGAGGTCAGAGTTTAACAGGAAAGGGCAAGGACTGGGTTGTTGCCAAGCTTGACTCTGATGGCAAGGTCAAGTGGGCAAAGGTTGCGACAGGTGAATTGATGGCGCAAACCAATCTCGTTGCATCGATCAAGTCAGATTCAAAGAATAACATCATAATTGCCGGTAGTTATTCTAACTCAATTGACTTTGGTAATGGTGTGAGTCTCAACAATGGCATCAACATTTATGATTTGTTTGTCGCTCACTATTCTCCTGAGGGTGAGTGTCAGTGGGCTCGCTCAGCCGGCTCATCTTCTGCACAAGATCAGGTCCGGTCCTTATCTATCGATGCTGATGGCAACGCCTACATCATGGGAAAAATTGGTGCGGCAGCGAAGTTCGATGCAATCACATCAACTGCTACCGGTTCGTCGAATGCATTCATTGCCAAGTATAACTCGGCTGGACTCATTCAGTGGGTTGAGACGGTGATGAATGGTCAGGACTGCAACGGCGCGATTGCCAACGATCACGCTTCTAACGTCATTATTGCAGGTCATTTTGGTGGGACGCTGACCATCGCAGACTCAACTTTTACTTCCGGCGCAACGGCGTTTGTAGCTAAGTACAATTCTGAGGGAAAGGCGCTGTGGGCAACGAGTCCGTCGGTGAACTTGGTTGCATCAGAAGGTTTGCTTGCATTGGATTCCAAGGGCAGCGCATTCATCACGGGATCGTTTGCGGGTACGATGAGTTTTGGAGCGCATAGCGTCACAACGGGTGACAATTCAAATCCGTTGAAGTCGCAAATGTATGTGGCAAAGCTTGGTGGTATTGGTTCTTCTGCTGAGACCTTGGGTGTGCCGGTGTTGGTGGAGCCGAAGAGTGGGACGACTGTGCAGACAACAAGTGTGACCTTGAGATGGGATGTAGTTGCGGGAGCAGTGCGATATGAATTACAAGTCAGTGGCAATGCGGACTTCAGTGGGACACTCATTACGAGCGAGAGCTCAATTGGTACGACGAGTTATGTTCAAGGGGGATTGAGCGTTGGGGCAACATACTATTGGCGTGTGCGGGCCTATTCGACATCGGGTTCGTTGAAGCAGAATGAGATTCAAAGTGTGAGCGCGTGGTCGCAGGTGTTCTCGTTTTCAGTGAGCACGGCTTCGGATGTGAGTTTGAATGATGGTGAGAGAAAGAACGACGGCTTGGTGTGTCGGGTTGTGGGTGATGATTTGATGATTTCGAGAACTGAGGCTTTTGCAAGTGGAGTTGGGGTTGTGATGATGGATATGCGTGGTTGTGTGGTTTCGGGATTGTCGGTGGAGCATGTTTCGGAATCGTGTTTGCGGGTTGACTGTAGGGTTTTAGGGCGTGGGGTTTATGTGTGGATGGCTGGGGGTGTTTTAGGGGGTATTGTGATTTTATAGTGGACGTGTAGGAGTAGCTGTCTCCCGGAGGTGCGGAGCGTCTATGGGAGAAGTTGTCTCGCCGAGGCGCGGAGGGCGCGGAGACTTTGTGGGGAGTTGTTGTCTCGCTGAGGCGCGGGGGGCGCGGAGGTTTTATGGGGAGTTGTTGTCTCGCCGAGGCGCGGAGGGCGCGGAGACTTTATGGGGAGTTGTTGTCTCGCTGAGGCGCGGGGGGCGCGGAGGTTTTTTTGTCTTCCTTTTTTCTTTTTTAGTTCCAGGCTTGGGTGGCGTAGAAGATTCCTTTGTCGAGGGTGAGGATATAGAGTTTGTTTTGGGAGTCGAAGCGGGCGGATGAGATGTAGTTGGAGAGGGAGCTGAAGCCATCGAGGTTAAGGGTGGCTGTAGTTGTGGAGCCGAGGGTTCCCCATTTGTAAGTACTTCCGGATCCGTAGCCGATGTATTTATCGGCGTGGTTAAAGACAAAGCCGGGAGCGGCGGTTGTGACTTCGGTCCAGGTTGTGCCGTTGTCGGGGGATTGTTGGTTTGTAGCAAAGTTATCGGTGCGAGCGTATAGACGACCCGTTCCGTCTTGGGCCATCCAGACGTAGTTATTTCCTGATTGGATTGTTGAGGCAGTACCTGAAGAACTGAGTTTTGTGAGTGTGCCGTTCGTGTGCTTTCCGAGGTCCGTGCGATAGTAGGTCCGTGATACTATAGCATCGTGTTGATTCAATCCACAGGCCAGAGGTATCGAGAACGATCCGGTGCCGCTTGTGAGATTCATTGCGGGCATTGCGACTTCGCTCCAGCTCTTGCCTGAGTTTGAGCTGATGTACGAGGTTTTCATACCGACCGAATACAGGGTGCCATCTCCTGCTGAAGTAAGGAGTCCAAACACGACAGAGTTGCCGTAGCTAATCCAGCCTGCACTCGTCTTGGCGAAAATTCCTTTGTCAGCGAGAATGCACAATTGCGCATCTGAGTTCCACGCGAATGAAGATATCGTTTGTACAGCCTGCGTTCCTGTGGTGCGGAAAGAAGCTCCCATATCATTGGAGATAGCAATTCCACCTGTTGTGCCTGAACTCATGCCAACGGCGATGACGGAGCCTTGCATAGCGAGATCACGACCTTCAGCAAACATCACATGTGTCCATGTCTTGCCATCGACCGACTTCATGAGCCTGGACGCTCTCTCTACGAGTGGGCTTGAAGATGGACTGAGGATAGCATAGAGGACGCCATCAGATGATTCATGAATGACGCTGTAGAACGGCTCGGCGTTGAAGGGAGTGAGGTTGGTGAAGCTCGCGCCTTTATTTGACGATGTCCATAGTCCTCCTCCTTTGGGAATGTAGTATATCACATCACCGTTCTTCCGCACCAATAATTCACCACCGTAGTTAGGAACTACAGCTGAGTAGCGTGTCCAGTTAGCACCGCCGTCGATCGACGAGTAGAAACTTGTTGGTGAGCTTACATAGACTTCTTTACCCGGACCGAAGGCGAGTCCGCCTCCGTATTCAGCTTCGGTTGGGACCTTGTACTGAACCCAGGTCTGTCCTTTGTCTGCACTGGTGTACACTCGCATCACAGTCGGATATGACAGCACGCGCAAATAGGCTTGTCCGTTTGGACCAACATTTAAATACACGTTCAGAGTTTGTCCATTTCGCGTGTACACACTCGACTTCTTTGGAGCGGTACTGATATTATCCATAACCCACAACGCATCATCACTCAGAGCATAAATCTCTTTTGATCCTCCAACAACCACCGATTGAAAGTTCGCATTGGAATACAAAATCGTCGGACTCCCGCCATTGATAGGCACCGTAGCAATCTTGTTGTCGATGACAGCTACCAAAGTCTGATCATCAAGAAATGCCACACTTGATACATTACCTCCGACAACAGGCAGATCGGTGAGTTGTTGCATTGTGATCGTGGCTGTGGCAGGCGGATTGGTGGTTGGACCCGAGGCCGGCGTGCAGCTTGTCAAATATGCGATAGCACAAACACAAAGAACAAGAATCGAATTTCTCATTGTAAACGCAAGGTTTATGAAAACAACTACAACAACACACGCGAATCAACTATCGGGAAGATGAAGTACGAATTCTACCAGCTGCCTAGATCATAAGGACGAATTCGAGGCCATCGACAGTTCGCACACAATATAGGTTTTGTATCCGTTTCTTGTTAGACAGAAGTATCTCGCTACCGAACTGAGCGCCTGGTAGATAGAAATCAACAGATTGATGATCACTCATTTGCTCTGCTTATATCCGAACCAATCGGATATCGGGGTTCAAGCAAAGTTGTATTTACTCTAAGTGAGACCCTTGCAGGTCTGCATCAGCGACCATGAAATTCAAAAAAGCTACGCTGCGTGGTAGATTGTACAGGACTATAGTTGCCTGATTTAACTGACTTGTATGCTTCCTCTTAAGGTTTAAGCGGTCTTGAAGCAGTCCCTGGGAGTAACTGCAACAATACTGTGCAGCTCAGGGAACATCTTATACTCTCTCCAGAAAAAAGGTTCGCATCATTCCCTTACCTTTTATCTCAAGCTCGCCACGAGACTCAACACGAAAATCTTGCTTTGCTGTCTGACCCAGAGCCCGTATCACTGCCTCACTCAGGTGGATCTTCCCTCTCTCACCATGTGATTCCATGCGAGCGGCGGTATTGACGGTGTCGCCCCAGAGGTCATAGGAGAATTTTGCTTCGCCCACAACGGCACCAACGACTTCTCCGGAATCAATTCCAATTCTCAAATCAAATTGTTCCCCGACTTCTTGAGAAAACATACGAGCTTCTTCGCGTATCGCCAGTGCAAAGCGCACTATACGTTGAGCGTGGTCTGTGCAGTGTTCAGGGACACCGGCAACGCACATGTATGCATCCCCAATGGTCTTTACTCGTTCAACGCCGCAGTTGCGAGCAGCACGGTCGAAGCGGGTGTAGAGGTCGTTAAGCCAGACTACCATTTGTCTTGGACTCTGCCGCGCCGCGAGTGGGGTAAATCCAACGATATCAGCAAAGAGAATACTAACATTTTCATAGTGGTCTGCGATTGCTGTCTCACCGTCTTTCAAACGTTTGGCTATGGATTCAGGCAGAATGTTCAGCAGTAGATCATCACTTCGTGCTCGTTGTATCTCAAGCTGTGAATTCTTCTCTTCCAGCTCTGCGCTCTTGTGTTGAATGACTGACTTGGCGTGTCGCTGTCTACGGTACAAAACCAAGAGCCAAGCTGCAGCGCCGAGAATAACTACAAAACCGCCTGCAAATGAGTTGCGTAGAATCGCAGACCGTTCGTTCTCAGCTTGTATTTTTTGCAACTCAAGATTCTTCCTCTGTTCCTGAGCATTGAACTGTAGAGCGCTGATCTTCTGCGTCTGTTCGGTATTGAAGATGGAGTCTTGATACAAGCGCACGGTGTCCATATAAACAAGCGCCTTCTCAAAGTCTTTGCGTGCTCTGTAATAAGCTGAGATTACACTTAAATTCAGATACACTTGGAACTTCGAACCGCTTTCCTTACTGAGTACTAAACCCCGTTGTGCGTTCTTCAGCGCTTCTTCATACCTTTTGAGTTCAAGGAATGCAAGAGCCAGTCCGGTTGTTTCGTACATGATCTGACCGGAGAAATTCATGCTCTCTGCTATTTCAAGCGAGCGCTGAAAATGATCTGCTGCCTCTTGGAATCGACCTTGGTTTAGTAAAGTCCATCCGCGATTTTGAATTGCAGCTCCAAGCATACTTTTCCATCCCTCTTGTTCGCATAATTGCACGATGCGCTTGTAGTATTGCTGATTGACGAGAGAGTCGGCGGGAGACATCGTTAGATTAGCTAGCCCTCCGAGAGCATTGAGAAGCATGTCCGATGCGCGTAGTTTCTCTGCAAGCGCTAGCCCACGATTCAGATAGGGCTTGCCCACTTCCATCATCCCACTCCGCACGTATTCATTGCCGTAAATGATATAAGCCAAACACAAGAGTGAGCTGTCGCCGAGACTCTCGGCCAGACTCAATGCTTGATGACAGTATTCAACCGATTTGGCAAAATTTGCATGTACGTCCTCAAGTCCAACGAGGACTGAATAGATACGAATCTGTAGAGGACGATTTGACTGTTGCTTTGCTAACTCAAAACCACGCTTCAACAAGGAATCTGCAGTTGCTAGATCCTGGTTCATGAGAGCATGAACGCCACGATTGTAGAAGATGTACGCTTCACACGATTTGTTGTAGTGCGTCTGCAAATACTCGACGGCGCGAGCCGTGTAGGATTGTGATTTCTCTGCAGAGACACTAGTAGAAACTTCACTGAGACGACACAGCAAAGCGATTGTGGTAGAATCGACACCGTGACTTTTCTGATGAAGCTCCAAGAGATGTTCCAAAGAGTCGATCATCGTCCGTGCGCTCAGCGCTTGCGTGAGGGCGCACATGAGCAGGAGACTCAGACCAATCCATCTATATGGAACGAACATTCGCTTCACAATTCAAGACTTTCGACAGTATACAGGCTGTACACCCCGTCAATGCTCAAGTCGCAAACGCGAGGCCTCAAGACGATTGTCATGAGTGTAGTGCCAGTGACCATTGTTCTTTGAAACATATCAGAGAGATCGCATCAAGAGCATTAGTGCAATACTGCATTCCCACTCGCCTTGATCAAGTAGACAAACGATACTATACGTCGAACTGTAGATTCAACCTTCTGCGATTCTCATCTTGACTTGCTCTGTACTTTACGAGAACAATAATAAGTCGTCCGGTGCTATTAGCATCATCTCGAAAGCTTATTCCACGATCAGTCGAAGTACGGCACTATTCTCGCCCTCGTTTACCCGCAGCATATAAGTACCTGTCGAGAGTTTTGGAAGAGGAAGTTCAACGATAGACTTTCCTTCGACAAGATGAATCTCAGACATTTCTGCGACGAGCTTTCCATCGAGAGCAAACAGCTGAGCCTGGAGATTGTGTTCGGCGCTGGAGCTTGCGTGCAGTCGACATACATCGTGTAGCGGATTTGGTGAGATCAGATCGATAGACCAATCATTGTCAAGAGTGTGAACACTTTCGACGCCGGTTGCGGCAGTATCGAGAGGAACCTTGGCCATGTAGACTTGCATTGTGCCTGAGCGACCATCGGCCCAGAAGGCAATTGCGTGGGTCTTAGTCATAACGACTTGATTGTACTCGCCGGTGGCACGGGCAAACGGCCCGGTGAACTTTGAGAAGTCTGTTATTTGACTGCTAAGCTGAATGTTTTTACGAAATGTTAGGCCATTATCAAATGACAACGCCATGTAGTAGTGTCCTTTGTTGTCAGCCTTATCATCACGACGATCATACCAACAGACCGCTATTACTCCGTCCTCGTTCACAGCTATTGTTGAATAGAGCTGGGTAGACTTGCTCTGCTGCGGATCGTCGTTCACGACAATCGGTCTCGACCAGTTTTTAGCTCCATCGACTGAGCGAGTAAAGTAGGTATCAAAACCTCGATTCTCCATGCTATCAATGCCGGAGCCACTCCAAACACAATAGAGATTATTCGTTGCTTTGCGCGTAGATGAACTGGTCTTGTCGCACACGACCTGCGGAAAGGCATCAGCACTAGCTGCACCTGAGGGTATGCCCACATACGAGTCCGTCGGAGGATCATAATTTAAAATGAAGGCTTTTGAAATCTCATAGACAGACTCAAAACTATTGCCTCCGTCAGACGACACCGCGTCCACGATGTGCCAGTACCATTTTCCTTTACTTAGTGTATCAGATTTCAGAGAAGCAAGGAAAACCATGTGCACCTGACCAAGAGTGTCAACTTCCAGCGAACACTGTTGCCCGAATGAAATATCTTCCACTGCCGCAGTTACCGAAGTCGTATCAAAGTGATCACTCATCGGATCCTTTTTGCGCAAGCGTATCAACCATTCCGGTCCTATAGTATGGAGCATAGCCGCATAGAAGGTGCCCTTGTACTTCGAGTTACTCAGGTCACACATAACCCACTGTTTATCAACCGCGACGGTCAATGGGTCTGCATAGTCTTGGTTAACAACCTTGCCAAGAAGAATCGCGTCCTTACTTTCATCGCGTTGAAAAGTCGCACCGCCATCAGTTGACTTCACCCAATAGAGATCCATGTTATAGTCATTCACACTGGAGTTCGGTTGATACTGTATGAGCCAAGTGAAATACAAGGCACCGGTATGATCATAACAAAACACGGGGTCGCCACCTCCGATTATCGTTCCTTTTGAACCATGTTGGGTAGTCTTAAACGCACTCTTCTTCCAAGTTGAGCCTCCGTCTTTTGAATAATAGATTGGACACGTAAATGGAAAAGTCGGTGAGATGACCCCACAGACAATGTTATTAGGGTCTGTAGGATTAATCGCAGCGTGAATCTCCGCTTCGTGCATATTTGCAGTTGAGATCTTTTTGTTGTCCAATACTTGCAGTGTATTCAAATTCTTCTCCGACTCGCCCTCCTGTAAGTCCGGGTGGCGTCTGCGATACTCTTGAGGATTATTCAGGAACACATGCAGACTATCTGCATCGATACGAAGCTTCTCTTCGATAATGTTGCGAATTGCTCGTCGATGCCGAGCAGCGTCTTGCTGGGCATTCACAACGCAAGCGGATAGTAGCAATGAAAACACAAGGAAATAGCGAAGTACTACATGATTACACCGCGTCATAGGACTTAACTCCTGTTAGTAGTAATGAGTTGAATAATTGAGTCAGACTAGCCGATCTACAACCACTTGTAAGACACTACGCTTCGCCTCGAAGTGTTACAGTTGTAGATTCCGTACCATCTACCTGTGTTCGCCTATGCAAGTACTTTGATGGTGCTATTTGTTATAAAATAAATCAATCGAGCGACATGATAACTCACACTGCTCGTTCCAAGAAATAGGTCCGCATTATCCCCTTGCCCTTTATCTCGATATTATCCCGCTTGTGTAGCACGACTTTTTCGGCTTGACCGTTCAAAGCTTTCAATCTTTGTTGGAGATGCAAAGCAAACTCTTCGCTCACGTGTATCCTTCCTGCCTCACCATGACTTTCCATACGACTAGCCATGTTAACAGCGTCACTCCACAAGTCATAAGCAAACTTCTTTTCTCCTACCACCGCACCTACAGCCTCGCCGCAGCTAATCCCGATACGCAGTTCAATCCTCTCGTGTATCTCATCGGAAAATCGCTTGAGTTCATCTTGCATCTTCATCGCATAGCCTGTAATTCGTTCGGCATGATCTTCGCATACTTCAGGCGCACCGGCAACGACCATGTAGGCATCTCCGATTGTCTTGATGCGTTCTACACCGCATTGTTCGGTCAGACGATCGAAGCGTGTGTAGAGATTATTGAGTAGACTAACCATTGCGCGAGGTTCATAGCGAGCGGACAAGGGTGTGAATCCAACGATGTCGGCAAAGAGGATGGACACTTCGTCGTAGTGATCAGCGATATCGCGCTCACCGGCTTTCAATCGAGCAGCGATAGATGTTGGGAGTACGTTGAGCAAGAGTGCATCGGATTTTTCGCGCTCATCAGCAATGACCTTGTTTTGTTGGTTCTTTTGTCGATTTGATCGATATAAAACAATTGCCAACAATGCCATCAAAGCTGCTCCGCCGAAGCTTGCGAGGTTGGTAACGCGTTGCTGTGCTGCTTCGGCTTCTTTGATTTCTTTTTCTTGAACGAGGATCTTGTTCTCTTGCACTTGTCGTGCAGCAAGTGCTTCGAGTGTTTTTTGCTCTTGATCGAGTCGCTTAATTGTTTCTTGATTAAGGAGATTAGCGCTGCTCAAGGATTGATTCTCGCGCATACGAGCAAGACTTTCCAAGCGACTCTTGGCGGCAATAAGTTCTTGTTCTTTTAACTCAGCTTCGTGCAGCTTTCCGTCGCGCCGTAACAATTCGATTTCATGCTGACGTCTCTCGAGCATTGCAGCTGATTCGGTGATAGCCATCTGCTCCGAAAGACTACCACTTTCAAGCGAGTCGCTGACCATGCGAAATTCTTCGAAGTACTGGAGTGCCTTGACATAGTCTCCTTTGGCTTTATATGACTTCCAGAGTGCCTCAGTAACATGCTTGCGAAAGAGCTCTATGCGGTTAGTGTCAGAAGCACGTCTTCCAATTTCAGCATAGATGGCAGCAGAGTCGTACTTTTTCTGATGATAGAGAATATTGCTCATGATCAAGCCGTACCAGGGATTGAAGCTACCATCAATAACTTTGGATTCATCACTTTTAGGTCGACCTGCCATGTAAACTTTCTTCATGGAGTTTAGATACTTCAGCGCCGAATCAACGTTCCCTTTCACACTGTATGCAAGCGCCAGATTACAATGAATGAAGATATCTTCGCCGGGAACATCCAAAACCTTTAGGTTATCAATCGCATCCTTACAGTAACGATAAAAGAGAAGCGCACTGTCCTGTTGATTTGCGTAGTAGAAGGAATTTCCTATTGAATTCAGTGAGGAAATGAGAAGACTACGATGCACAATCCGAAGTGAGTTACGCATTTGCTCCATATACATCGTGCGAGCTTTTCCGAACTGTTTGAGGTTCATAAACATCCAAGCAAGCGGATCCAACACATCAATCTTGTTGATAAGGTCTAAGTAGCCTAACTGATCAGCCGCGTCTTTTGCGCGCATATAGTATGAGGCAGCAGTTGCAGTCTTGGATCGTTCAGAATAATATGATCCCATACTTACGTACGCATTGCGAATAAGACGAAGATCGCCTGAGATATCAGCTGCCGTGGCGTACTCCTGCAGAACATTGAGGAGCGAATCGGGTTTCTTCTGCTCGGTAAGAATGTTTGTCAGAGAGGCATACAGGGGGAGCACATTAAGTCGTGAGCCTGAGGCTTTATAGTACTCCATCGATTCCTTTATGCTACGCATCTGCTCCTTGACTTCTTGCGTGCGACCATAATATGATGCGATAAGGTCAAGGATTTGACCTTCGCGATGTAGCTTCGATGCCGTACGGTTGTATGATAGCGACCCTCGTAATCGTTTCAGCACCCGAGGCATCGCCGTCGGATCCTGCTTTGAAAGTTCGAAGGCACGCGCAATGAGTGATTCTCCAACAACATTCAAGTTGAGATCTTCAATTGGTCGTGCAAGCAGGTTCGCAAATACACTATCAAGAATACTCAATGACAAACTCCTTCGTCCAACCGTCCACTCAAGCGACGATCGAGCAATCATCTCCCATGTCTTAATGTTTTGTCCACTGCACTGACGTATTTCCGCAGACGCCTTCTCATAATGTTGTCGAGCCGCGTCCGGCTCTTCATGTACGCGAGCAGAGTCAACAAGACTACATTCGATTCTTGCCAACAATTCGTGATCCTGAATCTCCGATGCTAGTCGAGCACAGCGAGCCAGTGTGTCTTGCCATTGGCGTGGTTGAACGATAGGATCGAGATAATCACCAAATCCCACCAACAGGAACAATGACCAAGCTTCACCCTTCTTGTAGCGAATTCGTTGCGATTGCTCCAGGGCTCGTAAGGTGTATTTGTGCGAGTAAAAGACTGACGTGGAGTTGACAATCTTGGCATAATACAGGAGGGTATTGACACGCATAGTGTCCGGAAGCTTTGAGGCAAGTACAGTATTGAGAGAATCAAGAACAGTGCCTGGTTGAGCATGAATACTGGGACTCCATAAACACAGCATCACACTAATACACAGAGCTGTGCACAAAGTGCTACGACCTATCATCTCTCTAAGCCCCACAGACACTGACTTCGGATTGAAATTCATTAGATCTCAATGGCTATTCATGAACATAATACTGTACATCGAACACAGATGAGCCGCGCATCGTGAATGAATTTCCTTTGACTCATACTGTGATGCGTTGCACAATTTGTGATAGATGCGTCACCTCTTAGCTCAAGCGTTTGTACTACACACTCTGTCGCCAACAGGTCCTTATCCTATCCTTCGCTTTAATGTCCACGTCGCCTCGTGGTCTCAATCACAACTTCCAGCCGCTCAAACAGCTAAAATCTACGACAAAGTGAGCAATTGCGTACAGATGAACGTTGTGTACAGCCGTTCCGGCTGACCCGTCAGCTGTGAAAGGAGTAGCTTGGAAATTGAAGCTTCGGATGGTCTAGTTATGTCAAGAAACTAGGATGCGCCTTGATAATTCCAACAAGCATTCAAAGCCCTCTCTCAATCTTCGTTTGGACATTTTGAAATCGTTAGACTCTCTCCAAGAAATAGGTTCTCATTAGACCCTTTCCTTTGATCTCGATTTCACCGCGTGAGATGAAGTGGAATAACGTGTGGGTGGGAACCCCTCCCAAACCCTCCCCCGAAGGGAGGGCTTTCACACTTGTTGATTCAGATAGTGACGTAGCTCCCTCCCCTTCGGGGGAGGGCTGGGGTGGGGTTGGGATTGGGTGTGGTTCTGCTTGCGACAAAACCCCTCCCAAACCCTCCCCCGAAGGGAGGGCTTTCACACTTGTTGATTCAGATAGTGACGTAGCTCCCTCCCCTTCGGGGGAGGGCTGGGGTGGGGTTGGGGGTGAGCGATTCTCTGCCTGCGACAAAACCCCTCCCAAACCCTCCCCCGAAGGGAGGGCTTTCTTAATAGTTGATTCAGATAGTGACGGCGCTCCCTCCCCTTCGGGGGAGGGCTGGGGTGGGATTGGGATTAAGCGATTGCTATTGCCCTCACGTCACTTTGCAACAAATCTCGCCCTGCGAGTCAATCTACGATCAGCTACGACTATGCTATCTGACTCTTTAGTAGACACCGAGGGCTAAGCAGCTCTATTACTAATACGTAGCCCCATCCGGACGATTATTTTTTCTTCTGCTTGTACTTAACACCTTCAAGTTTCGCGAAGTCCGCATCTTGTGTCCACAAGGTTGCGCCATATTTAATTGATGTTGCATACATGACACTATCTGCCAATGGCAAAGAATAGTCGACGCCGATCTTTGCTGCCAAAAGTGCGATAGGAGCATCTAATTCAACAACTTTTCCATGATGCAGATTGGCAACCAGACGAAGTGCATCTTTTTCACCAACTGTCTGCAATAGTTTCTTGAACACTTCATAGATCGAAAGCGTAGGAACAATCAGTGAATCTGTCTTTTCGAGAACCGGGGCAAAGAAGTCCGCGTTTGACCCATTCGTGAAATACTCTATCCAACCGCTTGAGTCAACAACATTCAGCTTTTTCATAGCCGATCGTCCTCACGAGCAATAGTCGTATCAGAAATTCGAAGCGACCCGCGCAGCGACTTCATAGCAATCAATGGAACTAACTCTACGCGTCCATCATACTCGATAACCTGGACGCGCTGCCCGCTTTTAAGATTAAGTGACTCGCGAATCTGTCGTGGAATTACGATTTGAAATTTGGGAGATATGGTAACGGTATTCATATCGTTAGATCTTGGTAATACGTTTTATGATCGATGGTGAATTTAGGCAACCATTTCAAATTGCCAGACAGAAATTATACCGCCATCTAGAGTAGAATCAGGATTTGACATGTGAAGTGTTATGGATTTCGCAGTTACTCTCTTTCCAAGAAATACGTCCGCATCAGACCCTTGCCTTTGATCTCAATCTCGCCGCGCGGGATGAATTGGAATGACGTGTGGGTGGAAACCTCTCCCAAACCCTCCCCCGAAGGGAGGGCTTTTTCAATTGCTGATTCAGATAATGACATAGCTCCCTCCCCTTCGGGGGAGGGCTGGGGTGGGATTGGGTGTTGCGTTGTGTATTGGCTCAACAATGCATTGACAAACTCCTCGCTCACGTGGATCTTGCCTGCTTCACCATGACTTTCCATGCGAGCTGCAGTGTTAACCGAATCGCCGTACAAATCATAGCTCAGCTTGCCGATACCAAGAACGCCAGCAGTTACTTCGCCGCAATTGAGGCCAATGCGAAGTTGGATCGAAGATGCCGAAGGGACATTTGAGCGAACAGAATTAGGAAGGTGAAAACCATCGATCATCTCAAGAGCCATGGAAGAAATACGCAATGCGTGGTCGCTATACGAAACCGGAGCCCCGCACACAGCCATGTATCCATCACCAATGGTCTTGATGCGCTCACATCCGTGCCTTGAGGCAATGGCATCAAACTCTGCAAATAGAGAATTCATGAATTCGAGAATATCGCCGGGAGCCATTGAAGCGGTCATAGGCGTAAACCCAACGATATCGGCAAACAGTATAGAGACTGAGTCGAAGTGGTCTGCAATAAGTGTCTCGCCGGCTGTCACGCGATCTGCAATCGTCCGAGGCAAAGTTTTGTAGAGAACATCAAGAAGTATCTTTTGCTCTTTTCTATGAGCCTCACGCTCGAATAAGTATTTCAGACTTGCAACCTTCTTTGCACTTTGTTGAGCTTGAATTTGTTCATGTACGGTATTGTACATCTGCATGTACTCGTACGCTTTCTCAAACAATCGTTGTCTCGAGAATGCCTCTGCGAGGTTCTTATACGCAGTGCTTAGCACATTCTTCGAATCGATTGACGCTACCAATGTCACGGCTTCATCAAGCAGTGCTATTGCGTCTTCGATCTTGTCTCTTTGTAGCAGTAGCTTGGCTTTTTCGCACAAGGTCTCAGCAATTTCATGTTTTGAGTTTAACTGCAACCTATTATGGAGCGACAACTCAAAGGCTTCGATACTATCGTCAAATCTTCCGACTGCGTTCATTGCCTCGCCCTTTCGAAAGTAGGCGTAACCTAGACCTTGGAGGTCTGAACTACGATTGAGACGATCAATAGCACTTTCGATATACTCAATTGATGATTGTGCGTTTCCCAGTTTCAATTCTGCCATTGCAATGCCCATCTCAACCCATCCCAATCGATTTTCGTGTCCCAATTCAATCAAGATGTCTCGCGCTCTATAATTCGCGTTTAATGCTTCCTCATACTCGCCCAGCAAATCGTAGCCATAAGCGCAGTCGACGAGTGCGGCTACGAGAATGGTTTTGTTTTCCTCTTCTTCGAGAAGCGGGATTGCTATTAAATAGTTTTCTAAGTACCTGCCTACATCGCCTTTGTACCAGTAATACGCGCCAATGAGAGTGTACGCCTGACACAAATTTGTTGTATCCCCCAGTTCAAGGCTAAGATCGCGTGCCCGATGCGCGTATGTCAGTCCTTTCTCTGTGTCATTAAGGGTAATCGTAGCAACTGTAGAAAGTCGGTTCAAGAACTCAGGCAGTGCTGCGCGGTCGTCGGATTGTTCGAAACGCGTCAAGTGTTCCTCAAGGAGGGACATATAGACCGAAGCTCTGTTTGTGATCAAGTACAGCTGACCGAATTGAAATAGCACTCGTATTTGAGACCTAATGTCACCATACTTCAATTCGTATTCGAATACTCGATTCAAAATGTCCTCGGCTTTTTGCACCTCTCTATTAAATACTTCAATGCGGGCAAGCGCTAATAGTGCGCTATGTAGGCCACGTAAATCCCCATCATTTTGAAATTTCTGAACGCATTGAGTTAACTCCCGCTCGGCGGACTCTACATTGCCGCGGATGAGATAATTGTGCCCAGCATACAACTGCGCCCAAGTGAATAAACCCGCGTCACCACTCGTTTCTGCTAATCGTGTGAAGTCCTTTACTGCAATTGCCAAAGCCTCTGAATCAATATGTAGTAATGAGCAGCATGCATTGCACAAATCCACAAGAGCTGCTACACGTTCGGAGTGGCTCGAACATTCATTAACTCGTTGCTGCAGTCTCTTTATCGTTTTGCTACTCATTTCTCTTCTCCTAGACTAAAAGTTAGGTCACTTGATTCAGCACATCCTTAGTGCGCTTTTTCTAAAAAATACGTGCGCATCAGACCCTTGCCTTTGATCTCAATGTCGCCGCGTGGGATGAAGTGAAATGACGTGTGTGTGGGAACCCCACCCAAACCTTCTCCCGAAGGGAGGGCTTTTTCACTTGTTGAATCTGCTTTTGACGTCGCCCCCTCCACTTCGGGGGAGGGCTGGGGTGGGGTTGGGTGTAGGGTTGAGTGTGGCGTTGTGTGTTGCACTGCGTATTGCCTCGACAACGCACTCACAAACTCCTCACTCACATGAATCTTCCCTGCTTCACCATGAGATTCCATGCGGGCTGCGGTGTTGACGGCGTCGCCGTACACGTCGTAAGCCAACTTGCCGGTACCTATGAGTCCTGCTGTGACTTGTCCGCTGTGCAAGCCGATGCGTAGATGGAGAACAGTTCCCTCGGGCAAGTGAGCACGAATATGTTCGGGTAAGTAAACGTCCTTCATCATTTCAATTGCCATCAGCGCCACACGCTCTGCGTGATTGCTTTGATGAAGGGGCACTCCGCAGACAGCCATGTAGCCATCCCCCATCGTTTTAATTCGTTCGCACTGATGGGCTTCTGCTATCGTGTCAAAGTGTTCGAAGAGGAAGTTCATAAAGCCAAGAACAATTGAGGGTGGAAGACTTGCTGATATCTTGGTGAATCCGACGATGTCAGCAAAGAGTATGCTTGCATTCTCGAAATGATCTGCGATGTGTTCTTCGCCTCGAATGACGCGGTCGGCAATAAGTCTTGGAAGCGTTTTATGCAACAAACGTTTTGTCGCGTCCGCATTTGCTCGTTCAGCGGCAATAACAATTCGTTCTTCGAATTTTGCAGTCTTTGCAAGAACCCCTTCACTACGCACTTCCTTGTCGAGATTATGATACTCAGTAAAATGGTGTAACGCAGCTTCGTAGTTTCCTTGACGTTTATAGAGTTCTGCGAGTTGATAGTGCTGTTTGACAATCTCTGCCTTGGTGCGTGGATCTGTTGCACCCATTTGTTCAAATATTGCTAAAGCCTCAAGCGTGTATTGTCGTGATTGCTCCAGATCTGCCAGCGCAAAATCCTCCGTTGCAAAAAGTCTTGATAAATAGGCTAGGGTTCGTGCTTCTTGTAGACGGTCGCCAACGGCACGAGTGAGTGCCAAGCCCGCGTTCAAGCGCTCAAGGGACTCTTCATAGTGCCCCATCAGGCGAAGCAAATCGCCGAGATTCGTGTAGGGATACGGAGAGCCTTCTACGTGAGAGTGCTTTTCGTGAAGGTCAATAGAACGAAGATAGAATTCTCGCGATTTCGCATAGTTTCCAAGGTTAGCATAATTGAACCCAATATTATTTAATGCTCCTCCTACGTCTTCCATGAAGCCAAAGTCCTCAAAGATCTTCATTGCCCGAAGATTGTATTCAAGCGATTTCTCGTGTTGAAGTAATTCGTCGTAAATCAATCCCAACTGAATTGAAGTAATTGCAAGACTCAACCGGTTGTTGGTTTGCTCGTGCAGAGGTAGTGATTCAGAATAGTAGTCAAGGGCTTTCTCATAATCGCCGTGTTCCAGGTGGAACAGACCCATGTTAGAAAGAATGTTGGCGGTGAGACGTTGGTTTCCGACAACACGTGCAAGCTCAATTGCTTGTTCAAAGTATGGCCAAGAGGAGGTGAATTTCTTTTGGAACAGATACTGCTTGGCAAGAATATGACAGGACCTTGCACGTTGCTCATCATGCTTGGGACCACAGGCCAAAGTCATTGCCAACTCGGCTCTGGTACGACTGTCTTCATACTTCTGCAATCTTGCATGCAGGTCAGCAAGGTCCAACAACATGTCGCAGTACAGCGATCGCAACTCCACATCAGCCGAGATGTCGCTGACGTAATTGGATTCAAAGGATGCTATGATGCTTAGTAACATGGTTTCGGCCTGTTGATAGTCTCCGCTGTCAACCAGTGCCGCTGCTCTTCGATACTCTTCCCGTAGCTTATCCAGATTATTGATATTCATATGTATTTACTATAAAACCTATTTCTGCTCACACACCTTCTCAAGCGAAAGACGCACACACTATACTTTGTTCAGGAAATAGGTGCTCATCGTACCCTTGCCTTTGATCAGTATCTCGCCTCGTGCTTCGAACTCAACAGTCGCTGTGTTATTCGGCGACATTGCGACGCGATTGATCATATGATTATAGTAGGCGTCGGAACAATGTATGCGATTTTCTTCACCATGACTTTCCATGCGCGCCGCTGTATTGACTGCATCAGAGTATAGATCATATACAAAGCGTTCCTCACCTATCACGCCTGCTACAACTGAACCGGTATGGAGTCCGATACGAACTCCTAACTTCAGCCCCGGTGGCATATGTTCTCGGATAGACTCCGGAAGATCGATAGATTCTTGCATCTCGAGCGCAGCTGCTGCCAGACGTTCTGCATGGTCTTCACACTGAATCGGTGCGCCGCACACAGCCATATATCCATCACCGATCGTTTTGATTTTCTCACAGCCATGCCTTTTGATAATGCGATCAAACTCGCCAAAGACGTAATTCAAAAAGCGTACGACAATTACCGCCGGCATATTGGCTGAGATAGGCGTGAAACCGGCGATATCAGCGAAGAGGATGGAGACCTGCGGAAAGTAATCTGAGATTTCAGTTTCCCCATCGATCATGCGAGTGGCAACCGACTCGGGAAGAACTTTGTAGAGCAACGAGGTCGTCGCACTCATTCGCGCATCAGCCGCAGCTTTTGCAATAGCGATTTCTTTTTCTCGCTCGGCAATTTGCTTTTGTTGTTCCATCAGCTGAGCTTTCTGACGGGCTTCCTCGCTCTGCACTTCTTCTTTGAGTACGAAGTACTTTCCTAAGTGGTAGTGCGACTCTTCCCAACGTTTTTGCTTCTGATACAAATCAGCCAGTGTTTTATGGGCTTCAAATTTCTTTGTCCCAAGCTCTTCGCTAATCGAGATTGATTCCAACAAATACTCAATAGCCTTCGACTCGTCTCGCGCTGGATTTTCCAGATTCGCGTACAACTCGCCAAGATAGCTGAGCGTTTCGCCGGCTTCAGATTTTCTGCCTAAGGAGAGATTTAAGCTCAAACCACGCTCAAGGTATTCTCGCGCCTTGAGGTAGTCGCCAAGCTTCAAGTACGCACTACCAATATTGCTGATCCATACCGCAGCGCCAGGTTTGTCTCCTGACTCCTCCGTTATCCCGAGGGCTTTGGTATAATAGTTCAGCGCTTCCTCAAAGTTGTTGAGACTCCAATACACACTGCCAATGTTGCCAAGATGAGCTGCTTCCAAGACTTTGTTGCCGAGCTCCTCGGCGAGACGATGAGATTGTACATAGTAGTCTATTGCTTTTGAAAAGTCGGCAAGATTCCAATGCACGACGCCAATATTACCGAGCCATATTGCTTCAACTGTCTTGTCCCCTAGCTCTTGGGCAATATCAAGCGCTCTGTCATAGTGTTCCAAGGCTCGTGGGTAATCGCTAAGACAACTATAGGCTAGGCCGATGTTGCCAAGTATTTTTGATAATCCCAATTGGTCATTCAGCTGCTGGTAGGTTCCGAGAGCCTCATCCATATGAGCGAGTGCTTTTGCGTAGTCAGCAACACGTATTGAGACAATACCAAGAATGCGCTTTGCATTGGCAAAAAGCGATTTGTCCGACGCGGTGGATTCGGACTCGAGCGACTCTCGATTTAGTTCGGATAGCAACTGCTGTACTACACTTTCTGCTTGCTCGTAGTCACCTCTTGTTACCGCTGCTTCTGCTAGTTGTATCACTGACTGTCGTTCTTCTTGCGTCATACTCTTTCCAGAAAATAGGTTCTCATCTTGCCCTTGCCTTTGATATCGATTTCACCGCGAGCGATGAAACTGAGTCTTGCACCTTGGGCAACCCCTCCCAAACCCTCCCGCGAACGGAGGGCTTTTTCACTAGTTGAATCTGCTTTTGACGTAGCTCCCTCCCCTTCGGGGGAGGGCTGGGGTGGGGTTGGGTGTGGCGTTGGTTGTTGCATTGTGTGTTGGCTCGACAATGAACGCACAAACTCTTTGCTCACATGAATCTTCCCAGCTTCACCATGTGCTTCCATGCGAGCCGCAGTGTTCACCGCATCGCCCCACACATCATAGGCGTACTTGTTTTTGCCTAAGATTCCACTCACTACCGGACCACAGTGAATGCCGATTCGGATGTTGAGCTGATGACCTCTTCGTGCGCTGAGTTCACTCATGCAATCTCGTATATCCAAAGCGAGTGCAGAGATCAAGGTGGCGTGATCGCTGTTGGCTTCCGGCATGCCGCAGACGGCCATGTAACAATCGCCGATTGTCTTAATCTTTTCACAACCATGCTTTTCCGTCAAGTGGTCGAATGTGCTAAAGACTTCATCGAGAGTATCGATGAGTTCGTTTTCTCCGATCTGTTCGGAGAGTTTGGTGAAGCCAACTAAGTCTGCGAATAAGATGGAAACGTTGTTATGCGACTCTGCGATTCGTCGCTCGCCGGCAACGACGCGTTCAGCAATGACCGGTGGAAGGATGTTGTAGAGAATCTTTTCCTGCTCTTGAAAACGGGCAAGTCGTACTTGACGATTGCGTTCATCCGCTTCGATTTTGCGTTGATGATCTAAGTTTTGTAAGTGTCGTTTGGCGTCGTCGGATCGAAGTTCGCTGTCGAGCTTTTGATGGAGTTTCCTGTGGTGCAGCGCTTCCTTCCAGCGAGCTTGTGCCTCGTACACCTGCGAGAGGATGTCATGATTATCTCTCAACTGCACTTTGGCTTGCTGATGTTCATTGATAGCAATTGCCCTCAGCAGCAGCGCCTCGGAGCGATCTAAATAATCATCGTCCGACTTTATATCATTCAATATCACGGCGATGTTATTGCACGCGTTGGCCAGCTGACGCTGTAGACCATGTTCTTCTGCATACGCCAGCGATTGATTCATGAGTCTCAGTGCTTCGTCGTAGTTCTTCGTGTCGCAGTAGAGGCCGCCCAAGTTTGCCTCAACCATACTCACTAGACTCAATTCACCTATTTGCTTGCTGATAGCAATGGCCTTGTTGTACAATTCGATAGCTTGTTCGTACTCATGCTTGGCTCGGTGTACATTGCCCAGACTACTCAGTCCGCTTGCAAGACCCGAAGGATCACCGACGAGTTCATATAACTCGACTGAGGTCTTGTGGTAGTATGCCGCCCGCTCGTCTTCTCCCATAGCGTGCGAGATACCGCCGAGATTACTGTTGATATTTGCGACGAAGAGTTGATGATTTGCCTTCTCAGCATAAACCAAAGCCCTAGAGTAGAATTCAAGCGCTTTCGAGTAATCGCCAACTTCGTTATGTACAACGCCAATATTTGATAAGGTAGCTGCTATTCCTACATCAATACCTTTTGCTTCAAGTATTGGCAAAACTTGTTGGTAATAGTCGATTGCCTCTGCAAATCTTTCTTGTCTGAGGTAGTTGTTAGCAATGGCTCCCAGTGTGCGCAGGTAGACTTCATGATCTGATGATGTACACAAGTCCAGTGCTTTCTTAAAGTGTGTCTGAGCCGCTTCATGATTGTCCTCCTCACTCTCGAGATCGCCAAGATTTCGCTCACATTCGGCAAGTACATTGCGCCGCTCTTGCTCTGTGAGCGATCGATCCGCAGTCGCCTCGCTAACTGTCAGCTGCACAAGGTCTCTGATCTCTTTGAATTCCCGTCTGTTTAGCAATACTCCATTCGTACTTAAACGAAGTATGTAGTCACTGTAGCTCATACCCTCTCCAAAAAATACGTCCTCATTTTCCCCTTCCCCTTTATCTCCATCTCTTCACGCTCTACAAATCGAGCTCCGCCAAAGTCTTCGCCTGTGGACTCAATGCGCTTTTGCAAATGCAAACAGAATTCATCACTAATGTGAATACGACCTGGCTCACCATGACTCTCCATGCGGGCTGCAAGGTTGACGGCATCAGAGTAGATGTCATACACAAATCGATTTTCTCCGACGATACCGCCGAAGCAGGGTCCGGTGTGGATGCCGATGCGGAGCTTGAACTGTGCTCCTTGCGGAAGAGTGCTTCGTATGTGTTCCGGTAGAACAATACCATTCATAATGTCCAAGGCAAGACGAGTAATTCGTTCTGCGTGATCTTCACACACAATTGGCGCACCTGCTACCGCGAGGTATCCATCGCCGATGGTTTTGATTTTCTCGCAGCCGTGTAGAGCGGCGAGACGATCGAACTCGCCGAAGACGTAGTTCAGAAATGTCAGGACTTCATTGGCCGGCATTCGTGAGGCGAGAGGAGTAAAGCCGACGATGTCGGCAAAGAGGATTGAGACAGCTTGAAAGTAATCGGCAACTTTTTCACCTTTTACTAAACGGTCCGCAATGCTTGCAGGTAGAACTTTGTGAAGTATGCTCTGTGTCGCGCGAGCTTCAGCGCGTTCCACATCAAGCACCTTCTCTCGCTCAGCAATCAGCTTCCTCTGTTCCATTTGAGCAATGCTCTTTTTGGCTTCATCTTTCTGGACTTCATCCTTTATCGCATGATACTTTTTGAACTCAAGCGCAAACTCTTCCCAACGCTTCTGTTTCTCATAGAGTTCGGCGAGTGCCAAATGCGGATAGTATTGCTTCGTTCCAATCTGTTCGTTGGTAGCGATGGCTTCCATGAGGAATGACTCTGCTTTGACTTCGTCGCGTCCTCCGTAATCGACGCTGGCATAGGCAGCACCAATAAATGCTCTGAGACTTGCCGATTGCGCGCGTAGTCCTAAATCATCTTGCAGCTGAAGCGCACGATGAAAATATTCCATTGCCGGTGCGTAGTCTTTCTGACTGGAATACATCGATCCAATGTTTCCCAACACATTTGCTACTCCAGCCTCGTCTCCAAGCTCTTGATAGATCGCAAGTGATTTACCCAAATACTCCGATGAATTGGCGAAGTCAGAAAGCTCCATGAATACAACACCCATGTTGCCATAAACAGCGGCAAGACCGATTTTGTGGCCAAGCTCTTCACTCAATGTCATCGCTTTTGCAAAGTACTCGAGGGCTAGCGAGTATTCTTCAACGTGAGCATGGACTGCGCCCAGGTTACTCGTCGCGCGCAACATTCCCTCTCTGTCGTTGAGCATGGTATATAATTCCAATGCTTTTGCAAAGTACTCCAACGCTCGCGCAAAATCAGACAGGTTCCTGTACAGATCACCAATCAAGTTGGACATTGATGCCACACCCGACTTTTTATCCAGTTCGTCATATAGATCGAGTGATTTTTTGGCGTGATCAAGAGCACGCACGTAATCAGACAGCCGCTCACAGGCGAGTGCGATGTTACCGTTCGATTTCGCAACGCCGTCTTTGTTGCTTTGTTCCTCGTGAATTTCCAAAGCTCTGATGTAGTATTCAATAGCTCCTGAGTAGTCACCACGATACCATTGGACAATTCCCATGTTGCCAAGTTCGTGCGCTACGCCGGCTTTGTCTGCGACGCTCTCACAATAGGCTAAAACAGTTGTGTACAAGTCCATTGCCTCAGTGAAATGACCGCGTAGTCGCTCGATGTTGCCCATTTGTGACAACGCGCGATGACGTAGAACGCTGTGAGAATCGTTATCAGCATCAATCGACGTCAGCACCGAGTTTGTAAGACGCTCGGCTTCAGCGACATTGTCAGCAATCTCGGCTGCTCTTGCCGCGTTCAGTAATGCTATAAGTTCTTCGGTGCTCATGCTCTGCCCAAGAAATACGTCCTCATCATCCCCTTACCTTTTATCTCAATTTCGCCACGCTCTTCCAATCTAAACTCAGCACTACTCGCAGAGGCTTTTTGTCTGTTTTGTATCAATTCTGCGAAGTCTTTGCTCACATGAATTTTTCCTGCCACTCCGTTACTCTCCATTCTACTCGCGGTGTTTACCGCATCACTATACACGTCCCATACAAAGCGTTCTCTTCCGATTACGCCACATACTGCCGCACCACTGTGAATGCCAATGCGAATGCTAAAGCTTGCGCCGTTGGGCAGATAGTCGAGAATCTCCGTCGGCAACTTGATATCGCGCTGCATCTCGATCGCGGCGCGTGCAAGACGCTCAGCATGATCCTCGCACGCCGTCGGTGCGCCAGCGATTGCCATGTAGCCATCTCCAATGGTTTTTATCTTTTCGCAGCCATGACGTTTGATGATTTCATCATAAACGTCGAAGACATGGTTAAGGAAGTCAACCACGATATGGGGCGGTACTTCTGTGGCGATGGACGTAAATCCAACGATATCAGCAAAGAGGATTGATACCTTGGGGAAGTAATCTGCTATGCGCTTCTCGCCGGCGATCATGCGCGTGGCAATAGAAGTTGGGAGAACCGCGTCGAGAAGTCCACGTGTGGCTTTGAGTTCAGCCAGGGCCGCTGCTTTTGCAATTGCTATTTCTTTTTCACGCTCGGCTATTTGACGACGTTGCTCAATAAGCGCTGCACTTTTTTGTGCTTCTGCGCTTTGCACTTCGTCTTTCATCGCATAATACTGCTTCCACTCTCGATTGGCTTCTTGCCAGCGTTTCTGCGCTTCGCAGAGTTCAGCAAGAGTCTTATGCGCTTCGAAGTGTTTTGTCCCCAACTCATGAGTAGTTGCAATAGACTCTCGCAAGAGCGACTCAGCCTTTTGTTCATCACGCTGAGCATTCAATGGATTTGCGTAGAGGGCAGCAAGTGAAGCGCGCGTATGTGCTGCTTCGCTACGATGTCCCATCTGCACTCTCATTGCGAGCGCATTCTCGTAAAACTCTTGCGCATTCGCGAAGTCGGCGAGTGCAGCATAGACCTGACCAATACTAGCTAGGTGTCTGGACACTCCCCCTGAGATACCTAAATCTTCATCGAGATGTAGTGCTCGTTTGTGATACTCCAATGCTTGGTTGTAGTCGGCGAGTTGATGGTAGACAGTGCCGATGTTACCAAGATTCGTAGCGACTAAGGATTTATTGCCGACTTCTTCTGCTAAATTCAAGGCTCTGCCATAGTAGTCCATGGCTTTAGAATAGTCAGCGAGACTAGAATGCACATTGCCAATGTTGGTGAGATGTATCGCAGCACCTTTCTTATCCCCTAACTCTTCTGCGAGATTCAGTGCTTTGCTGTAATATTCCAGAGCCTGCGGGTAGTCAGAGAGTTCTTTGTACAGTGCGCCAATGTTTCCATGCACTAATGCAATACCAGATTTGTTGGTCAAGTCTTCATAAATACTCAAAGCCCTCCTGTAATTTTCAAGAGCCTTTGCATACTCGGAAATATCCAAGTACACATTGCCAATGATACACAGGTTGGTTGCAATGAGTTGCTTTCTACCTATTTCTTCTGACAGACTCAACGCCTGACCCAAGTATTCCAGGGCTTTCGGATAGTCACTGAGATCAGAGTGGACTCCACCGATGTTACCGAGTTGTCGAGCTATTCCCAGCTTGTTCCCTAATTCTTCACTAAGACTCAGAGCTTTGAGAAAGGCCTGCAGCGCTGAGTTGAAATCTGATAGATCCCTGTGCACGAGTCCAATATTGCCAAGATGGATTATCATGCCCGATTTGTTTCCCAACTCTTCATCGAGACTCAGTGCCTTCGTGAAGAACTCCAGGGCTTGAGGGTAATTCGACATCTTGCGATACACTACCCCGATGTTACCGAGCGTCTTGCTAAGCCCTCCTTTATCATTTTCTTTTTCGCTTAACTGAAGAGCTTCGTTCAGAAACTCAAGTGCCTGAGGATAATCTCCGCGTCTAAAGTGGAGTACGCCTAGAATGCGGGTCGCGTCTGCTTGTAGCTTGACTAATTCTAGTTCCGAGACATCGTACGCAGTCCTGTGTGATAAAGTGCTAAGGAGTTGCCGCGATACACGCTCAGCCTCGTCGAAGTTGCCAACCGCCTCGGCAGCTACTGCTAGTGCTATCTCGTTTTGTAGGTCTTCGCGTGTCATGCTTTTTCAAGAAAATACGTGTGCATCAGTCCTTTACCTTTGATCTCAATCTCGCCACGTGGTGTGAAGTGAATTCCGCTCGGTGAAAAAACCCCAACCAAACCCTCCCCCGAAGGGAGGGCTTTTCGCAATGTCTGTTCGAGAGTGTTATCATCCGACCTAGCTCCCTCCCCTTCGGGAGAGGGCTGTGGTGGGTTTGGGATAGCGCGATGTCCTCCGCGTGACAAAACCCCACCCAAACCCTCCCCCGAAGGGAGGGCTTTCGACATTTTCTGTTTTAGAGAGTTAGCATCAGACGTAGCTCCCTCCCCTTCGGGGGAGGGCTGGGGTGGGGTTGTAACTGCTCGATAAAACGCCTCACTCACATGTATTCTCCCTGCCTCGCCGTGACTCTCCATACGCGCAGCTGTATTCACTGCATCGCCCCACATATCATATGCAAACTTGTTCTTGCCAATAACTCCTGCTACGACTTCACCGCAGTGTATTCCGACTCTTAGGTTTATACTGTTTCCGAGACCGAGATCGTTGAATTGTTTGAGAGACTCCATCACATCAAAGGCGAAGGACGACATCGCCAATGCGTGGTGTGGCTGATGCTCAGGTGCACCGGCAATTACCATGTAGGCGTCGCCGATGGTTTTGATTTTTTCGAGACCATATTTCTGTGCGAGTACATCAAAGGAGCTAAAGATTTTGTCGAGACTCTGCACGAGCACTTCTGCGCTGACTTGTTGAGATAGCTTGGTGAAGCCGACGATGTCTGCAAATAGTATCGAAACGTTTTGGTACTTGTCTGCGATTACATTTTCGCCTCCCAACATACGCTTGGCAATACTTGGTGGTAAGACATTATGAAGTAGCTCCTCTGTCTTGAACTTTTCTTGCTTAATTCTCTTGCGCTGCGACGCAACTACAACAAGAAATAAGAGCACCATAACAAAGCCGCCGATAAATCCATTACGCTGTAGAGTTTGACGTTCGAGATTCTTCTGCGTCACGACATCCCGTTTCTCCTGGTCAAAACCAAAGTTCAGCTCAGCAAGCTGCTGTGATTGTCGCATAGACATCAAAGAGTCTTTTAGGGAGAGATACTGTCTGAAATAACTCAACGCTGAATCCGCGTGTCCCTGCAACTCAAATACCGATGCTTTGAGTTGCAATACGGGAAGCAGTTGACCCCGACTTTGAAGTACACGATACAGAATTGCAGAACTATCAGCGAAGCGCCTTGCAGATGACAGTAAGGTTCCTGCATTGATATTTTTCTTCAATTCGTAGTGCCGATACAACTGTGATTGTACCAGTGTGTAATACACTCTACCTACACCCAAGTATGTATAGGCTTTGAGGGCCGGATCATCTGAGTGCGTTGCACGATCAACGGCAAGCTCTGCATAGTACAGTGCGCTGTCGAGCCTATGCTCGTAGACTAAACACTCTGAGTAACCGGCGCAAGCGACGGCCGTGTATTGCTCTGTTGCGGGATCTTTACTAAGCGAAAGGACTTTCAGAAATCTCTGTTTGGCTTCTGCATATCTCTCCAATGCAACAAGCGTAGTCCCAATGTTCTCATCTAACCAAATCACCTGCGCGAAGTCAACTTTTCGTCCGTTTAAAAATTCTGGCGACCTATCAGCCCGCTCATAATTCTCAAGTGCCTTGTGTAAGTCTCCTAAGTCAGCATACACATTGCCGATGTTTCCGATAATTCCCGAAACCGGTTCTCCTATTGCTTCAGCAATGCGTAGTGCAAGCAGCCAATTCGTTACGGCATCAGTGTAGGCAGACTTCGTGTAGTAACAACAGCCGATATCCGAGTAAGCTGCCGTCAATCCCTTCTGCCAGTTCACCTGAATGCTAAGATCACGCCCCTTGATTCCATACTCGAGTCCCTTATCCGGATTCGAGGAATAGTTATAGTAACAAAGAGCATTCAATTGATTGATACGCGTCGTGTCGTCAGCAGGCAGCTTCAACGACAATTCCAACGAATCCAACTTTTGTTGTATCTGTGCGACGCTCATTTGTTGCAGCGCGAAGAACAAGATCAACACGATCATAAATGAAGAGAAGACTGTAGCTCTTGCTTGCATGATTGAAGGCAGTGTGTTGGTGTGTCGAATACAAGTCAAGCTATGGAAGTTTCGAGGAAGTAGGTCCGCATTAGACCTTTACCTTTTATGTCAATTTCGCCACGTGGAATGAAGCGAAATTCACCTCGAGACCGAACCCAACCCAAACTCTCCCCCGAGGGGAGGGCTTTCTGAATTGACTGATCTAAAGAGTCTACATCCAACGTAGCTCCCTCCCCTTCGGGGGAGGGCTGGGGTGGGGTTAGGTGGGGTTGGGTACTCACGACGATCTACTGTTCCGTAATTGACACGACGCACAGTATCGAGTGCTATTCTACCCGAACTTTGCCAAGCCTCGTATCTCATCCTCTCTCCAAAAAATACGTCCTCATCATCCCCTTCCCCTTTATCTCCATCTCCCCTCGCTTCTCAAACACAAATCCGTGATTCGTATTCTTCGTCATCGCAAAACGATTCTGCAAGTGACGATAGAAATCGTTGGAACAGTGAATGCGATTCTCTTCGCCATGACTCTCCATTCGCGCCGCTGTATTCACCGCATCAGAATAGATATCATAGACAAAACGCTCTTCACCAATTACCCCTGCAACAACAGATCCTGTGTGCAAGCCAATGCGTATTCCAAACTCAACGCCGGATGGCATGAATTCAGCGATTGATTCAGGTAGGGAAATTGTTTGTTGCATCTCCAGTGCTGCAGCAGCTAATCGCTCTGCGTGATCATCACACGTAACAGGCGCGCCACACACAGCCATATAGCCATCACCAATTGTTTTGATTTTTTCGCAGCCGTGCTTTTTGATTATACGGTCAAACTCACCAAAGACGTAGTTGAGAAAACGAACGACTACGATGGCCGGCATGTCGGCGGAGATGGGTGTGAAGCCGGCGATGTCGGCAAAGAGGATAGAAACGTTGGTGAAATAATCAGCAATTTCTTCTTCACCCTCTATCATACGCGTTGCGACACTCTGGGGTAGTACTTTATATAGCAACGTCGTTGTTGCACTCATTTGAGCATCTGCTGCTGCCTTGGCTATAGCTATCTCCTTCTCTCGCTCAGCTATCTGTTTCTGCTGCTCCATTAGCTGAGCTTTCTTCTTTGCCTCATCGCTCTGGACATCCTCTTTCAGTGTGAAGTACTTTACGACGTGGTAGTGTGACTCTTCCCAGCGCTTCTGCTTCTCATATAATTCTGCCAATGTTTTGTGTGCATCGTATTTCTTCGTTCCAAGCTCTTCGCTCACTGCGATCGAATCCAATAGATAGGCTTCGGCCTTCGCCTCGTCGCGGTTTGGGTTTGATTCGCTCGCATAGAGCTCGCCCAGTGACCTTTTGAATTCTCCGACCTCTGACCTCCTCCCGAGCTCATCATTCAAACTCATACCACGCTCTAAGTATTCTTGAGCCTGTGCGTATTCACTGAGCTTCATGTGCATTCGGCCGAGGTTGCCGAGTTGTACTGCTACTTCTGACTTGTTGCCTAACTCTTCGGCTATGCTCAGAGCTTTGCCGTAATACTCTAGAGCCTTCGGGTTGTCGTTGAGAGACGCGTGCACAATACCGATGTAGCCGAGCATTGTTGCTACTACCGACTTGTTGCCTAATTCTTCGGCTATACCCAATGCCCTACCGCAATACTCCAGTGCCTTCGGGTAGTCGCTGAGATCACCGTGCACAATGCCGATGTTGCCAAGATGGGTTGCCACTCCTGACTTGTTGCCTAACTCTTCGGCTAGGTTCAGTGCCTTGCCGAAATACTCCAGGGCCTTCGGGTAGTCGCTGAGCTCTTCGTGTACATTGCCGATGTTGCCAAGCCATGTTGCCACTCCTGACGTGTTGCCTAACTCTTCGGCTAAGCTCAGTGCCATGCCGTAATAATCTAGAGCCTTCGGGTAGTCGCTGAGACTAGTGTGTACATTGCCGATGCCGCCATGCATGGATGCTAATAACGTCTTGTTGCCTAACTCTTCGGCTATGCCCAGTGCCTTGCCGTAGTACTCTAGAGCCTTTGGGTAATCGCTAAGTAACCTGTGCACACTGCCCATGTGGCCTAGACTGGTTGCTACTCCGGACACGTTGCCTAACTCTTCATTTATGTTCAGTGCCTTGCCATAATACTCCAGGGCTTTCGGGTAGTCGCTGAGATCCCTGTGCAAAAGGCCGATGTTGCCGAGACTGGTAGCTACTCCCGACTTGTTGCCTAACGCTTCGGCTATGCTCAATGCCTTGCCGTAATGCTCCAGGGCTTTCGGGTAGTCGCCGAGTAGAGCGTGCACAATGCCGATGGTGCCGATAGACTTGGCCATGCCTGCCTTGTCGTTTATCTGCTCGCTTGAATGTAGTGAGCTTTGCAGATACTCCAACGCTTGGGGGTAGTCTCCGCGTCTCCAGCAGACAATTCCGAGGATGCGGGTTGACTCTGCTTGCAGTTTAATACTCTCTGTATCAGTTTGTTCTTCAAGGCTTCGGCTTGATAGAGCCGCGAGCACCTGCTGCGATAGCCGCTCTGCTTCGTCGTAGTTGCCTTGAGCTTCTGCTGCATCTGCTTGTGTCAGTTGGCTTTGAAGAGACGCAAGATCCTGCGTCTGTAGATTATTCGTCATGCTTTCTCCAAAAAATAGGTGCGCATTAGACCCTTACCCTTTATCTCCATCTCCCCTCGCTTCGCAAACACAAATCCGTGATTCGTATTCTTCGTCATCGCAAAACGATTCTGCAGATGACGATAGAAATCATTGGAACAATGAATGCGATTCTCTTCGCCATGACTTTCCATACGCGCTGCCGTATTCACAGCATCGCTATAGATGTCATAAACAAAACGCTCCTCACCAATGACACCGGCAACAACAGATCCTGTGTGCAATCCAATGCGAATTCCAAACTCAACGCCGGATGGCATGAACTCAGCGATTGATTCCGGAAGAGAAATAGTCTGTTGCATCTCAAGAGCCGCAGCCGCCAAACGCTCCGCGTGATCGTCACATGTAACAGGCGCACCACATACAGCCATGTATCCATCGCCAATAGTTTTTATTTTTTCGCAGCCGTGTTTTTTGATGATGCGATCGAATTCGCCAAAGACGTAATTGAGGAAACGAACGACGACGATGGCGGGCATGTCGGCGGAGATGGGTGTGAAGCCGGCGATGTCGGCAAAGAGGATGGAGACTGAAGTAAAGTAGTCTGCAATTTCTTCTTCGCCATTTATCATACGGGACGCGACAGACTCCGGAAGAACTTTGTGCAATAGGCTAGTGGTTGCAAGTAGCTTTACCTCTGCTACTGTTCTTGCCAGATTTAGCTCTCTTTCTCGCTCTGCAATCTGGCGCTGCTGATCTGCGTGTAGCGCGCTCTTCCTGGCTTCCTCGCTGTTGACCTCGTCTTTCATCTCATAGTACTCGGCCAAGTATCTTGAGTGCTCTTGCCATTTCTCTTGTCTCTTGTACAAGTCCGACAGTACTTTTCGTACGTCTAATTTCTTTGTTCCCAATTCAGTACTAACAGCAATCGACTCAAGTAAGTACTTTTCTGCTAGTGCTTCGTCGTGGTCTGCATAGCGAGGATTGGAGAACAGCTCGCCTAACATTCCAATAATCTCTACAGCTTGCGCTCGGCGACCGAGCTCATTCTCCATTGCATATCCTTGTTCGAAACACTCGCGCGCTTGATCATACAACTCAAGTCGTTCATATACTGTTCCGACTTTCACAAGATGTGTTGCGATCAGCGCCTTGCTCTTAATTTCACGAGCTATGTTCAAAGCCTGCTGGAAGAAATCCAGCGCTTTTGAAAAGTCGTTGAGATGCCAATAGGCTAGACCAATATTGCCTAATAGGTTGGCGACGCCATAACGGTTTCCAAGTTCTTCCTCTATAGCAAGAGCGGTGTTGTAATAATCAAGTGCAGTTGAGTAGTCCTCGAGTGCAACGTGTATGTTTCCAATATTCCCGGTATGTACTGCAATGCCTGCCTTGTTTCCCAACTCTTCGTCTATACTCAAGGCTTTCAAGTGATACTCAATGGCCAGCGCACTTTCAGAAACTTGCTGATACACATTTCCAATATTGCCCATGAGCATAGCTACTCTTGATTGCTCACCGAGCTGTTCGTATAAACTGAGAGAGGTTGAGAAGCACTGAAGAGCTGTTGCATACTGAGACAGCTGACCATATGCCAAACCAAGGTTGCACGTGTGCATAGCTGTAGCCTGCTCATCGCCGAGTTCCTGCGAAATACTTAAGGCGCGATTGTAATACTCGATTGCTTGACTGTATTCAGCCCGACTGGAATGCACGTTGCCAATGTTTCCAAGTCTTGATGATACGCCGATCCGGTTTCCGATCTCTTCGTCTATAAGAAGAGCTTTCTGATAGTAGTCGTATGCTTTATCGCTCTCGCCAAGTGCAGAGTGTACATTGCCAATGTTGTTCAGCATAACAGCCGCATTCAATTTGTCGCCTAGGTCTTCGAAGCGATGCATCGCATGAGTGAAGTGCTCGAACGCAGTTGTAAATCGACCTTGCTTGATCGAAGCCATTCCAAGTATTCTATGCGCCGAAGCTTCGTAGCGAGCGTTAAAAGAGTGATCGGCATTTGCCGTCTCAAGCACGTCAAGCGCAATACTCTCCGCATCTCTGTAATTAAAAGTCTCCAATGCCTCGTCCGCACGAACGAGTTGTGCCTCAAAAGCTTGCTCCATTTCAGCATCGCTTAAATTCTGACTCATGCCCTCTCCAGAAAATAGGTGCGCATCATCCCTTTGCCTTTTATCTCCATTCCGTCACGCTCATCAAATCGGATTCCACCAAAGTCATCGCCGGTTGCCTCGATGCGGTTTTTAAGTTGGAAGTAAAACTCATCGCTTATATGGATCTTACCGGCTTCGCCGTGACTCTCCATTCGACTCGCCGTGTTCACAGTATCACCCCATAAATCATAAGCGAACTTCTTCTTGCCTATGACTCCAGCTACCACATCTCCGCAGTGAATACCGATACGTATGTGTATCTGCTCACCGCTAGCCTTCCATCTAAAATCCTTCATCGTCTTTATCATTTCCATTGCGCAAAGAGCTAATGCTTCAGCATGATCCTCGCGTGCCTCCGGCGCGCCAGAAACAACCATATATGCATCGCCAATTGTTTTAATTTTTTCCAATCCATGCTTCTCCGCCAAGGCGTCAAATGATGAGAAGATTCGGTTCAATCCTTCCACCAACTCTTCTGCCTTGACGAATTGAGAGAGTGGGGTAAAGCCAACGATATCCGCAAAGAGAACAGACACATTGGTCAGTTTTTCAGCAATGAGATTTTCACCTTCTAATATTCGGTAGGCAATGGTTGGTGGAAGAACGTTATGGAGAAGTTCTTCCGTTGCCAGGTGCTTTGCGTCTGCAACAGCTTTGGCGATAGCGATTTCTTTTTCTCTCTCTGCTATCTGTCTCTTTTGTTCAATCGTTGTAGCGATCTTTATTGCTTCCTCGCTTTGCACTTCCTCCTTCAGTTTGTGGTACATCTCAAACTGCTCCTGACACTCTTTCCAACGCTGTTGACTCTTGTATAAATCAGCAAGTACTTTGTGTGCCTCGTATTTCTTTGTGTGCAACTCACGACTGACAGAGATTGATTTAAGCAAATGTGCTTCAGCTTTTTCCTCGTTTCGATGAGGATTTTCTGGGTGTGCAAGCACTGAGCCTATGCTGCCATCGAGTTCGCCAACCTCGGACTGCAAACCAAGCTCGCTAAGCGTTCGTTTCGCTCTTGAATAACAAGCCAACGCATTTTCATAGTCACGCATTTTTTCGTAAACGCTACCGAGATTTCCAAGATCTATTGCCATTCCAGTATTATCACCTACTTCTTCGTCAATACTTAGTGCTCTGTTATAATATTCCACCGCTTGGTGAAAGTCTAAGAGAATTGTGAATACGTTTCCGATATTAACGAGGTGCCTTGCAACACCAGCTTTGTTGCTGAGCCTCTCATCGATACTCAACGCTTTGCTGTAGTACTGTAATGCCATCGGGTAGTCAGAGAGGTCACTGTGCACTAGTCCTATGTTTCCAAGATGTCTTGCTGTCCCCACCTCGTTCCCCACTTTTTCATCCAAGTCTAATGCCTTTGCGAAATACTCAAGTGCCTTAGGGTAGTCAGAGAGGTAATAATAGGCGAGTCCGATATTGCCAAGATGGTTTGCAACTCCCGCATTATCTCCAAGTGTTTCAGCGATACTCAAAGCACGACCGTAATACTCCAACGCCTTCGGATAGTCCGAGAGGTTCACGTATATAACACCTGTGTTACCAAGCCATGTGGCTACCCCCGCCTTATTGCCAATTTCCTCATTGATGCTCAATGCTCTTGTATAATACTCCAGCGCCTTCGGGTAGTCCGAGAGGTTCAAGTGTACTACACCGATATTGCCCAGATGCCTAGCCGATCCTGCCTTGTCCCCTATTTCCTCACTCATCTCAAGAGCCTTTGAATAAAACTCTAGTGCCTTTGAGTGTTCCAGTGTATGTCCGTATATGCCACCGATATTCCCATACCACAATGCAATTTTTTCCCTATCATCGATATCCTGAGCTATCCGAAGAGCTTTGACATAACACTCCAGTGCCTTCGGATAACTGGCAAGACTCAAGTAAACATTCCCCATTGTGCCAAGTTGAGCCGCTGCTCCTTTTATGTCGCCTAACTGTTCAGCGAGGGAGAGTGCTCTCTCACAATAATCCAAGGCTACTGAGTAATTTGAAAGACTCCAATGCGCGAGCGCAATGTTACCCAATACGGCAAGGAGTTCCGGGCGATCATCTATCTCTTCACACTCAAGCAAGGTCAGTTTATAAAGATCAAGTGCCTTATTAAAATCCCCCCGTTTCCATGCGACCACTCCAAGCAAGCGTGTTGCGCGTAGTTTGAGTGACACGTAGTCGGGTTCAGATCGTCGCATAGAGTATGTTGTGCCCAGAGACGACAGAGCCTGCCCGATTTTCCTTTCAGCTTCTTCGTAGCTACCTATATCACTATGTTCCGTTGCCTGCGCAAGTAGCTCCTTGAGTTCATGAAGTGTCATACTCTCTCCAAGAAATACGTCCTCATCATCCCCTTACCCTTTATCTCCATCTCCCCACGCTTCTCAAACACAAATCCATGATTCGTATTCTTCGTCATCGCAAAACGATTCTGCAGATGACGATAGAAGTCATTCGAACAGTGGATGCGATTTTCTTCGCCATGACTCTCCATGCGCGCCGCAGTATTTACTGCGTCGCTGTAGACATCATACACAAAGCGCTCCTCGCCAATCACTCCCGCAACCACTGATCCTGTGTGCAAGCCAATACGAATTCCGAATTCAACTCCGGATGGCATAAACTCGGCAATTGATTCAGGTAGAGAAATTGTCTGTTGCATTTCGAGTGCTGCTGAAGCGAGACGCTCTGCATGATCAGCGCATTCGACAGGTGCGCCGCATACAGCCATATATCCATCACCAATGGTTTTGATTTTCTCGCAGCCGTGTTTTTTGATGATGCGATCGAACTCGCCGAAGACATAGTTGAGGAAGCGAACGACGACGATTGCAGGCATGTCGGCGGAGATGGGGGTGAAGCCGGCGATGTCGGCGAAGAGGATGGAGACTTGGGGGAAGTAGTCTGCGATTTCTGCTTCGCCCTCTATCATGCGCGTGGCCACACTCTGGGGTAGCACTTTATACAACAACGTCGTTGTTGCGGACATCTGTGCATCTGCGGCTGCTTTAGCTATAGATATCTCCTTCTCTCGCTCAGCTATCTGCTTCTGCTGCTCCATGAGTTGAGCTTTCTTCCTTGCTTCCTCGCTCTGCACGTCCTCTTTCAGCGTAAAGTATTTTACAATGTGGTAGTGTGACTCTTCCCAGCGCTTTTGCTTTGCATATAAATCTGCCAATGTTTTATGAGCATCATATTTCTTGCTTCCAAGTTCTTCGCTCACAGTGATCGAATCCAACAGATAGGCTTCTGCCTTGGACTCGTCTCGATTTGGGTTTAATTCGATTGCATAGAGCTCGCCAAGTGACCTTTTGATTTCCCCGACGGATGACCTCCGCCCGAGCTCCTCTTGCAAACCCAATCCTCGCTCGAAGTATTCTTGCGCCTTCGCGTAGTCACTGAGTTTCATGTGCACATCGCCAATGTTGCCGAGAGCGCTTGCTACACCCGACTTGTTGCCTAACTCTTCT
Organism: Chlorobiota bacterium; assembly: GCA_044228685.1. Taxonomy (GTDB): domain Bacteria; phylum Bacteroidota; class Ignavibacteria; order Kapaibacteriales; family NICIL-2; genus JBBATK01. Next base: position 196,817 of record JBGAUL010000001.1, on the reverse strand, counting down.
TCTATGCTGAGAGCCTTGCCGAGATACTTCAGGGCCCTCGAGTGGTCGCTCAGATACAAGTGTACAACGCCGATGTTGCAGAGCCATGTTGCTACTTCCAACTTGTAACCTAACTCTTCCACTATGCCGAGTGCCTTGTTGTAATACTCCAGAGCCTTCGGGTAGTCGCTGAAAGACGAGTACACATTGCCGATGTTGCCGAGCCATGTTGCTACTCCCGACTTGTTGCCTAACTCTTCGGCTATGCCGAGGGCCTTGCCGTAATACTCCAGAGCCTTCGGGTAGTCGCTGAGATAAAAGTGCACAGAGCCGATGTTGCCAAGTATTGGTGCCACTTGCGACTTGTTACCGAACTCTTCGGCTATACTGAGTGCATTGCCGTGATACTCCAGGGCCTTCAGGTAGTCGCCGAGATCACATAGCACAAGACCGATGTGACTGAGGTGCTCTGCCATTCTGGCTTTGTTGCCTAACTCTTCGGCTATGCCGAGGGCCTTGCCGAGATACTCAAGGGCCTTCGGGTAGTCGCTGAGATACAAGTGAACATTGCCGATGTTGCCTAGCCATGTTGCTACTGCCGACTTGTTGCCTAACTCTTCGGCATTACCGAGGGCCGTGCCGTAACACTCCAGGGACTTCGCGTAGTCGCTGAGATTAAAGTGCACAAGTCCGATGTTTCCATGCGATGCTCCTACTAGCGACTTGTTGCCTAACTCTTCGGCTATACTCAGAGCCTTATTGTGATACTTCAGAGCCTGTGAATAGTCGCTGGTATTACTATACACAGAGCCGATGTTGCCGAGAGCTTTGGCGATGCCTGCCTTGTCGTTTATCTGCTCGCTTGATTGCAGTGAGCTTTGCAGATACTCTAGCGCTTGGGCGTAGTCACCACGCCTCACGCAGACTCTTCCAAGAATGCAGGTTGCTTCTGCTTGCAGTGCAGTGCGTTTTGTGTCTGCGGGTTCTTCAAGAATTTTGCTTGACACTGCTGCAAACACCTGCTTCGATAGACGCTCGGCTTCGTCGTAGTTGCCCTTTGCTTCTTCTGCTTCTGCTTGAGTCAATTGGCTTTGAAGAGACGCAAGATCTTGCGTCTGTACATTATTCGTCATGCTGTCTCCAAGAAATATGTCCGCATCATGCCTTTGCCTTTTATCTCCATCTCCCCTCTTTTCTCAAACACAAATCCATGACTCGTATTCTTCGTCATCGCAAAGCGATTTTGTAGATGACGGTAGAAGTCATTTGAACAGTGAATGCGATTCTCTTCACCGTGACTCTCCATACGCGCTGCAGTATTCACTGCATCGCTGTAGATATCATACACAAATCGCTCTTCACCAATTACTCCCGCTACAACAGATCCTGTGTGCAAGCCAATACGAATACCAAACTCAACACCGGAAGGCATGAACTCGGCAATTGACTCCGGAAGAGAAATAGTCTGCTGCATCTCAAGCGCTGCTGCTGCCAGACGCTCTGCATGATCAGCGCATTCAACCGGTGCACCGCATACAGCCATGTAGCCGTCACCGATGGTTTTGATTTTCTCGCAGCCGTGTTTTTTGATGATGCGATCAAACTCGCCAAAGACGTAGTTGAGAAAGCGGACGACGACGATTGCGGGCATGTCGGCGGAGATGGGAGTGAAGCCGGCGATGTCTGCAAAGAGGATGGAGACTTGCGGGAAGTAGTCTGCGATTTCTGCTTCGCCGTCGATCATGCGGGTGGCGACGGATTGGGGAAGAACTTTGTAGAGTAAGCCGGTGGTTGCACTCAACTTCGCGTCAGCAGCTGCTTTTGCAATTGCTGTCTCCTTCTCTTGCTTAGCAACTTGTTTTTGTTGTTCAAGAATTTGCGCAGTGTTCCGAGCATCTTCGCTTAGCACTTCTTCCTTTTGCTTGAGATACTGTGCTTGGTGATAATACGCTTCTTTCCATCGCTCTTGCTTCTCGTATAAATCTGCCAACGACTTGTGTGCTCCGTACTTTTTTGTTCCTAACTCTTGACTAATAGATGCGCCTTCCAGCAGAAACATTTCAGCATTTGATTCATCGAACTTCGGATTTGCCAGATCAGCGTAGAGATCACCAATGGAGAGTTTGATTGCTCCAATTTCTGACTTCATTCCCAGTTCAGTGTACAACTGTAGCCCACTCTCCAAGTACTCGTGTGCCTTCTGGTAGTCACCGAGTCGCATGTGTGCAGAACCAATACTGTTGCGATGTCGCGCTACTGCCGACTTGTTGTCAAGCTCTTCAGCAATAGTCAAGGCCTTCTCATAGTACTCCAGTGCGTTTCTATAGTCGTGAAATGCATGATGTACGCTGCCGATGTTGCCTAGTAACATTCCGACCGAAGATTTGATGCCAATCTCTTCAAGAATGCTCAGTGCCTGATTGTAATATTCTAGAGCCTTAGCATTGTCCTTAAGACTCGAGAACACAATGCCCATAGTATTAAGACATGCAGATATGCGACCCTTACTTCCCAATTCTTCCGCTAAACGAAGAGCTCTGCTGTTATATTCCAGAGCTTGCGAGAATTCATTGAGTAGCCAGTACACAATTGCCATGTTCGTAAGATGCTCTGCTTCGTCTTCTTTATTGCCGAGCTCTTCAGCGATACTGAGACCTTTAGCGTAGTACTCCAAAGCGCGAGGATAATCGCTTAAATCGCAGTACACATTAGCGACTTTGCCCAGGCTTCTTCCTATTCTCGCTTTGTCGCCAATCTCCTCAGATATGCTAAGGGCAGTACTGTAGCTTTGCAAAGCACTCTGGAAGTCGCTTAGATCCTGGTGCACAGCACCGATGTGAGTGAGTAATCTGACAATTCCTGAACGGCGATTTATTGACTCGTTTGCATGGAGTGCTGCATTGAAAAACTCTAAGGCTTGGGAATAGTCTCCTCGTCTCGTACAAGCAACACCAAGTAGGCGCTTCGCTTCGGACTGCACGATCATGCGATCTCTGTCTGCAATCTCATCTGGGCCAGATCGTTCGAGAGAAGCGACAACTTCCATCAAGAGTCGCTCTGCCTCATGATAACTGCCCTTCTCTTCCAAGGACGAAGCGTCCTCCAGAAGTTGCTTGAATTCGCTTACTGTCATGCTCTCTCCAAAAAATACGTCCTCATCAATCCCTTCCCCTTTATCTCCATCTCCCCTCGCTTCTCAAACACAAATCCATGATTCGCATTCTTTGTCATCGCAAAACGGTTCTGAAGATGCCGGTAGAAATCATTCGAACAGTGAATGCGATTCTCTTCTCCATGACTCTCCATACGCGCCGCAGTATTCACGGCATCGCTGTAGATGTCGTAGACAAAACGTTCTTCTCCAATCACTCAAGCTACGACTGATCCAGTGTGCAATCCAATACGAATCCCAAACTCAACGCCTGATGGCATGAACTCAGCGATTGATTCAGGCAGTGAAATTGTCTGTTGCATCTCCAGCGCAGCTGCTGCCAGACGCTCTGCATGATCAGCACATTCAACTGGCGCACCGCACACAGCCATGTATCCATCGCCGATAGTTTTGATTTTCTCGCAGCCGTGTTTCTTGATGATGCGATCAAACTCGCCGAAGACGTAGTTGAGGAAGCGGACGACGACGATGGCGGGCATGTCGGCGGAGATGGGAGTGAAGCCGGCGATGTCGGCGAAGAGGATGGAGACGTTGGTGAAATAATCAGCAATTTCTTCTTCGCCCTCTATCATGCGAGTGGCGACACTCTGGGGTAGCACTTTATACAACAACTTCGTTGTTGCACTCATTTGAGCATCCGCTGCTGCCTTGGCTATTGCTATCTCCTTCTCTCGCTCTGCTATCTGTTTCTGCTGCTCAATGAGTTGAGCTTTCTTCTTTGCTTCCTCGCTCTGCACGTCCTCTTTCAGCGTGAAGTATTTTCCCAAGTGGTAATAAGCCTCATCCCAACGTTTCTGCTTCTCGTACAGATCTGCCAATGTCTTGTGTGCATCATATTTCTTGGTTCCAAGCTCTTCGCTCACAGCAATCGAATCCAACAGATAGGCTTCTGCCTTCGCCTCGTCGCGCTTTGGGTTTGATTCACTCGCATAGAGCTCGCCCAGTAATCCTTTGAATCCTCCCACGTTTGACCTCATCCCGAGCTCCTCATGCAAGCTCATTGCTCGCTCCAGGTATTCTTGCGCCTTCGCGTAGTCACTGAGTTTCATGTGCACAAGGCCGATGTTGCCAAGATCATTTGCTACACTTGACTTGTTACCTAACTCTTCGGATATGCTAAGTGCCTTGCCGTAATACTCTAAGGCTTTCGGGTAGTCGCTGAGGTTTAGGTGCACACTGCCGATGTTGCCAAGATGTAACGCTACTCCGGATTTGTTGCCTAACTCTTCGTCTATGCTCAGTGCCTTGCAGTAATACTCCAGTGCCTTTGAGTAGTTACTCAGACTATAGTGCACATTACCGATGTTTCCGAGTTGCGCTGCTACTCCTTTCTTGTTTCCTAACTCTTCAGCTATACCCAGTGCTTTGATGAGATACTCCAGTGCCTTTGAGTAGTTACTCAGACTATAGTGCACATTGCCGATGTTTCCGAGATGTACTGCTACTCCTTTCTTGTTTCCTAACTCTTCAGCTATACCCAGTGCCTTGATGAGATACTCTAGGGCCTTTGAGTAGTCGCTGAGATTCCAGTACAGACCGCCGATGTTGCCAAGCCATGTTGCTACTCCCGACTTATCGTCTAACTCTTCGTCTATGCTCAATGCCTTGACGAAATTCTCCAGTGCTTTCGGGAAGTCGCTGAGATTCGCGTGCACAAGACCGATGTTGCCGAGATGTCTAACTACTCCTTTCTTGTTACCTAACTCTTCGTCTATGCTCAGTGCCTTGCCATAATAATCCAGTGCTTTCGGGAAGTCGCTAAGACCCCAATGTACAAGGCCGATGTTGCCGAGATGTACTGCTACTCCTTTCTTGTTGCCTAACTCTTCGTCTATGCTCAGTGCCTTGCTATAATACTCCAGGGCCTTTGGGTAGTCGCTGATATTCGCGTGCACAAGGCCGATGTTACCGAGAGCTTTAGCGATGCCTACCTTGTCGGATATCTGCTCGCTTGAATGCAGTGCGCTTTGCAGATCTTCCAGCGCTTGGGAGTAGTTTCCGCGACTGTAGCAAACTAGTCCAAGCATACGGTTTGCTTCTGCTCTTAGCGCAGTGCTCTCTGTGTCTGTTTGTTCTTCAAGACCTCGGCTTGACACTGCCTCTAGTACGTGCTGCAATAGTCGCTCTGCTTCGTCGTAGTTGCCCTTAACTATCGCCGCATCTGCTTGCGTCAATTGGCTTTGAAGCGACGCTAGATCTTGCTTCTGTTCTTCATTCGTCATGCTCTCTCCAAAAAGTAGGTCCGCATCATCCCCTTACCCTTTATCTCCATCTTCCCACGTTCCTCAAATGCAAATCCGTGCATCGTCTTCTCGTCAGTTGCGATGCTGTTTTGCAGGTGAGAATAGAATTCTTCCGACACATGAATCCTATTAGGCTCACCATGACTCTCCATTCTGCTTGCAGTATTCACCGCGTCGCCGTAAACGTCGTATGCAAGCTTACCTGTGCCTATGAGACCTGCAGTAATTTCTCCGCAGTGCAAGCCTATGCGAAGGTGAAAGTGTGTTCCGATCGGCAAATGAACACGGATTTCGGCAGGGAGATTTATATCCTCCATCATGTCCAATGCCATAGATGCAAGCCGCTCAGCATGATCCGGATAGCGCTCCGGCGCACCACAGACCGCCATGTAGCCATCGCCAATTGTTTTGATGCGCTCGCAGCCATAACGCAGAGCAATGTGGTCGAAATGCTCGAATAAAAAATTCATAAACGCTAGTGTTGCGGTTGGTGACATCCCGGAAGATATCTCTGTGAAGCCCACGACATCCGCAAACAGAACAGAGGCACTTTGAAAATGGTCTGCAATGATTGTCTCGCCTTGAATCACACGTTCAGCAATGGACTTAGGAAGGGTTTTGTGCAGTAACTCTTCCGTTGCTTGTGCGCGAGAGCGTTCCATAACAAGTTGTTTTTCACGCTCTTCCTCTTGTCTACGATGTTCAAAAAGTATTGCCTTGTCCCTTGCATCCTTGGTTTGGATTTCCTTCTCCAAGACGATAGACTCTTGGAGAAACCTATATGCTTCCTGCCAACGTCCTTCACTTTTATAGAACTCAGACAACCATTTGCACGCTTCAAACTCCTCTTTCTTGTAACCTGTCTCTCGACTTATGGTCAACGCTTCGCGGAGATATCGCTCAGCTCGCACCGGATCATATCCATCAAAGTTTCTTTCGGCATATATGATCCCCATGTTGCAGTAGTTCAAGCCTATTCCACCTCTACTGCCTATCTCTTGGTACAACTCTAGCGACCTTTGCATATAGTCTAGGGCCTGCCTGTAGTCTGAACCGCTGCGATACAGCACGAAACCAATGTTGGCGAGACTGTTTGCAATAAGGTCCTTCTTGCCTAATGCTTCATTGATTTCCAGTGACCGACGCAAGTACCCAAGTGCTTCGGAGAAATTTGAAAGATTAGCGTGAGCAAGTCCTAAGTTTCCGAGATTGTTTGCAAGCCAAAATCTGTTGCCCGTCTCTTCATTGATGACCATCGCGCTTCGATAGTACTCGACTGCCTTGGCATTTTCCGAAAGGTTTTGATGCACCGATCCGATGTTATGGAGGATGCCAGCTATACTGTATTTGTTTTTTCGATCTTCCTCAATGGAGAGTGCTTTTTGATAATATTCCAGCGCCGTAGCATAGTCAGACAAACCCTCGTACACACACCCGATGTTGGCGAGATTAGTTGCAATACCATCTTTATTATCTAGGTCTTCATCAATCGATAATGATCGTTTGAGGTACTCCAATGCTCTCGAATGATCCGAAACAGCATAGTACACCAGACCTATACTGCACAGATTGCTTGAGATACCTGTTTGATTTCCCGCTTCTTCATTTGTGTCTAGTGCTTTCTGTAAATGCGTGAGCGCAGATGAGAAGTCAGAGAGATACCAATAAACGTCACCAATATTCTTAAGCGCCTGTGCCTTGATATCAGAGCTTGCGATCTGCTCTGCAACGTCAAGCGATGTTCGGGCCAATACAAGCGCTTGATCAAAATCACCCCGTCTGCAGTGAGCTCTGGAAAGCGTTATAAGCGCACTGCAGTGGAGTGTTTGGGCCTCGCTCCGTGATACCTGTTCGATGATATTGTTACTACTCTCTAGTTCTGCAATGACCTTTCTGCTCAAATCATCTGCGAGGTCGAAGTTACCCCTATCATTATTCTCTATGGCTTTGTCAAGCAGAGCGTGCAGTTCATCGTATCTCATGCTCTCTCCAAAAAATAGGTCCTCATCATTCCCTTACCCTTTATCTCCATCTCCCCGCGCTTCTCAAACACAAATCCATGATCAGTATTCTTCGTCATCGCAAAACGATTCTGCAAGTGACGATAGAAATCGTTAGAACAGTGAATGCGATTCTCTTCGCCATGACTCTCCATGCGTGCTGCGGTATTCACAGCATCGCTGTATATGTCGTACACAAAACGCTCCTCACCAATTACTCCTGCAACGACTGATCCTGTGTGCAAACCAATACGAATTCCGAACTCAACGCCGGATGGCATGAACTCGGCGATTGATTCAGGTAGAGATATTGTCTGTTGCATTTCGAGTGCTGCTGTAGCGAGGCGCTCTGCATGGTCAGCGCATTCAACCGGAGCGCCGCATACAGCCATGTATCCATCACCAATAGTTTTGATTTTCTCGCAACCGTGTTTTTTGATGATGCGATCGAACTCGCCAAACACGTAATTGAGGAAGCGAACGACGACGATTGCGGGCATGTCGGCGGAGATGGGGGTAAAGCCGGCGATGTCGGCGAAGAGGATGGAGACTTGTGGGAAGTAGTCGGCGATTTCTGCTTCGCCGTCGATCATGCGGGTTGCGACACTCTGGGGCAGTACTTTATACAACAACGTCGTTGTTGCAGACATTTGAGCATCTGATGCGGCTTTAGCTATAGCTATCTCCTTCTCTCGCTCAGCTATCTGCTTTTGCTGCTCCATGAGCTGAGCTTTCTTCCTTGCTTCTTCACTCTGCACTTCCTTTTCCAGCCTGAAGTATTTTCCCTGGTGGTAGTGTGACTCTTCCCAGCGCTTTTGCTTTTCATACAATTCTGCCAATGTTTTGTGTGCATCATATTTCTTGGTTCCAAGCTCTTCGCTTACAGCGATCGAATCCAACAGATAGGCTTCAGCCTTGGCCTCGTCACGCTTTGGGTTCAATTCACCTGCATAGAGCTCGCCTAGTAACCCTTTGATTTCTCCGAGCTCTGACCTTCCCCCGAGCTCCTCATTCAAACTCATTCCTCGCTCTAAGTACTCTTGTGCCTTCGCGAAGTCACTAAGTTTCATGTGCACATTGCCGATATTTCCGAGGATATTTGCAACTACCGTCTTATTGCCTAACTCTTCGGCTATGCTAAGTGCCTTGCCGTAATTCTCAAGGGCTTTCGGGTAGTCGCTGAGGTTTAGGTGCACATTGCCGATGTTGCCAAGTTGTAACGCTACTTCGTATTTCTCGCCTAGCTCTTCTGCTATGCTCAGTGACTTGCCGTAATACTCCAGAGCCTTCGGGTGGTCGCTGAGATTTCCATACACATTGCCGATATTTCCGAGAATAGTAGCTACTCCCGATTTGTTGCCTAACTCTTCATGTCTGCTCAGAGCCTTGCTGTAATACTCCAGAGCTTTCGGGTAATCGCTGAGCTCCAGGTGCACAAGACCTATGTTGCCGAGATGACTCGCTACTCCCGCCATGTCGCCTAACTCTTCAGCTATGCCAAGTGCCTTGGTGTAATACTCCTGGGCCTTTGGGAAGTCGCTGAGACTAAAATGAACAATGCCGATTCCAGCGAGATTATTTGCTACTCCCAACCTGACACCCATCTCCTCGGCTATACCAAGTGCCTTGTAGTAATACTCTAGGGCCTTCGGGTAGTCGCCTAGATTCCAGTGCACAAAACCGATGTTGCCAAGGTGTCTTGCTACTCCCTCTTTATTGCCTAACTCTTCGTCTATGCTCAATGCCTGGCCGTAATACTCCAGGGCCTTCGGGTAGTCGCTGAGACAAAAGTGAACAACACCGATGTTACCGAGAGCGTTAGCGATGCCTGCCTTGTTGCCTAACTCTTCGTCTATGCTCAGTGCCTTGCCGTAATACTCCAGAGCCTTTGAGTAGTTACTCAGACTATAGTGCACGCTGCCGATGTTGCCAAAATGTCTTGCTATTCCCTCTTTATTGTCTAACTCCTCGTCTATGCTCAGTGCCTTGCTATAATACTCCAGGGCCTTTGGGTATTCGCTGATCTTCGCGTGCACAAAGCCGATGTTACCGAGAGCTTTAGAGATGCCTGCCTTGTTGCCTAACTCTTCGTCTATGCTTAGTGCCTTGCTATAATACTCCAGGGCCTTTGGGTAGTCGCTGATCTTCGTGTGCACAATGCCGATGTTACCGAGAGCTTTAGCGATGCCTGCCTTGTCGGATATCTGCTCACTTGCATGTAGTGCATCTTGCAGATACTGTAGCGCATGAACATAGTCTCCGCGTCTCCAACAGATTACACCTCTAATGCGTGTTGCTTCTGCCTTGAGCGCCGTGATTTCTGTACCTACACTAAGCAAGTACTCAGCGTCTGCAAGAGATTCCAATACAAGTTGCGATAGACGCTCTGCCTCGTTGTAGTTGCCGTGCAAATCAGCCTCGGTTGCTTGCTGCAATAGATTTTGTAGATTTTGTGTCATGCTTGCTCTAGAAAATAGGTCCTCATCATCCCCTTCCCCTTAATCTCCATCTCCCCTCGCTTCTCAAACACAAATCCATGATTTGTATTCTTCGTCATTGCAAAACGATTCTGCAAGTGGCGATAGAAATCATTGGAACAGTGAATGCGATTCTCCTCGCCATGACTTTCCATACGCGCTGCGGTATTCACAGCATCACTATAGATGTCATACACAAAACGCTCCTCACCAATCACTCCCGCAACAACAGATCCTGTGTGCAAGCCAATACGAATCCCGAACTCAACACCGGATGGCATGAACTCGGCGATTGATTCCGGAAGAGAAATAGTCTGTTGCATTTCAAGCGCAGCTGCAGCGAGGCGCTCTGCATGATCGGCGCATTCAACCGGAGCGCCGCATACAGCCATGTATCCATCACCAATGGTTTTGATTTTCTCGCAGCCGTGTTTTTTGATGATGCGATCGAATTCGCCAAAGACGTAGTTGAGGAAGCGAACGACGACGATTGCGGGCATGTCGGCGGAGATGGGGGTGAAGCCGGCGATGTCGGCGAAGAGGATGGAGACGCTTGTATAGTAGTCGGCTATTTCTTCCTCACCGGCAATCATGCGTGTGGCGACGCTTTGGGGCAGAACTTTATACAACAACTTCGTTGTGGCACTCATCTTTGCATCAGATGCAGCCTTAGCAATGGCAATCTCTTTTTCTCGCTCTGCTATTTGTCTCCTTTGCTCCAAGAGAATCGCACTCTTCTTCGCTTCCTCACTCAATGATTCATCTTTTAGCTCGTGGTATAGTTTCCACTCTTGATTTGCTTCTTGCCAGCGCTCCTGACGTTCGTAGAGTTTTGCAAGCGATTGATGTGCGATGTACTGTTTCAATCCGAGCTCTCGACTCTCTGCGATGGATTCATGTAAGAGGTTTTCTGCCTTTGCTGCGTCATGGAATGGACTCGCATCGCGGGCGTATAGTTCGCCAAGCGAGGCTTTGGTATTCGCAGCTTCGCCCCTGCTGCCAAGCTCCTCATGTATCTTCAATGCTCGTTCACTATTCTCGTGAGCTAGTGCGTAGTTAGAGACCAGCATTTGCAAACGACCGATGCTGCCAAGACTTAAGGCCACTCCATAACGTGCACCTATCTCTTCCGCAATCGTCAAGGCTTTACTGAAATATTCCATTGCCTTAGGGTAATCTTCGAGCTGCGCGTGCAGATTGCCAAGGTTTGCAAGACATGGTGCCATTACATTCTTAGCGCCAACCGATGCGGCGATATCCAGAGCCCTACCGTAATACTCGATAGCCTTTGGATAATCGAAAAGTGCCTTGTAGATGATGCCGATGTTGTTGAGATGTCTTGCTACAGCTGTCTTGTTACCCAGCTCCTCGTCTATTGTCAGAGCATTATTGAGATACTCCAGAGCTTTCGAGTAGTCGGAGAGATCGTTATACAAGATCCCGATGTTGCCAAAATTCGTCGCTACACCTCTCTTGTTGCCTAGCTCTTCGCAAAAGCTGAGGGCTTTTCTGTAATACTCCAGAGCTTTCGCGTAGTCCGAAAGAGACAGGTGCACGTTTCCAATATTGCCTAGAAATCTTGCGACTCCCGAAGTGTCACCGATCTCTTCGGCAATACTGAGGGCCTTGTTATGAAACTCCATAGCCTTCGTGAAGTCCGATAGACTCAGGTACACACTCCCGATGTGATCGAGATCTGCTGCTACGCCTAACTTGTTGCCGAGCTCTTCATTACGACTCAAGGCAGCACCTAAATATTCCAATGCTTTCGGGTAGTCCGAGAGGTTCCAGAGCACCAAACCTATGGTGCCAAGTGTCCTAGCTATCCCCACATGGTCGTCAATCTGTTGGCTGATCTGCAGTGCAGCATGCAGATGCTCTTGTGCTTCATGGAAGTCTCCGCGACGTACGCAGACGAGTCCAAACATGTGCATTGCCTCTGCCTGTAGTGTTGAGCGTTCAATATCTACTTGTTCTTCTCCCACTCGATCTGATAGGCCTGCAAGAGCCTGCCGCGATAATCGCTCTGCTTCGTCAATGATGCCTTGAGCTTCTGCCGCAGAAGCCTGTTGTATTAGGTTTTTTATTTCTTCGTTTGTCATGCTCATTCTAGAAATAGGTAGGCATTGTGATCATGATATCTATCTCGCCATGCTGTGTAACGCGCCAATGACTTTTATAGACCCAACCCCTCCCAAACCCTCCCCCGAAGGGAGGGCTTTCTGCATTAACTGATCTAAAGAGTCTACATTCAACGTAGCTCCCTCCCATTCGGGGGAGGGCTGGGGTGGGGTTGGGTACGCGCGGTGATCTGCTCGCGACGAAACCCCTACCAAACCCTCCCCAGAAAGGAGGGCTTTCTGCATTAACCGATCTAAAGAGTCTACGTTCAACGTAGCTCCCTCCCCTTCGGGGGAGGGCTGGGGTGGGGTTGGGTACGCGCGACGATCTACCGTTCCGTAATTGACACGATGCACAGTATCATGTTCTATTCCACCCGAACTTTGCCAAGCCTCGTATCTCATGCTCTCTCCAAAAAATAGGTCCTCATCATCCCCTTACCCTTAATCTCCATCTCCCCTCTCTTCTCAAATACAAATCCATGATTCACATTCTTCGTCATCGCAAAACGATTTTGCAGATGACGGTAGAAATCATTCGAACAGTGAATGCGATTCTCTTCTCCATGACTCTCCATGCGGGCAGCGGTATTCACAGCATCGCTGTAGATGTCGTAGACAAAACGTTCTTCTCCAATCACTCCTGCAACGACTGATCCCGTGTGCAAGCCAATACGAATTCCAAACTCAACGCCTGATGGCATGAACTCAGCAATTGATTCAGGCAGTGAAATTGTCTGTTGCATCTCCAGCGCAGCTGCTGCCAGACGCTCTGCATGATCAGTACATTCAACTGGCGCACCGCACACAGCCATATATCCATCGCCAATAGTTTTGATTTTCTCGCAGCCGTGTTTTTTGATGATGCGATCGAATTCACCGAAGACATAGTTGAGGAAGCGGACAACGACGATGGCGGGCATGTCGGCGGAGATTGGGGTGAAGCCGGCGATGTCGGCGAAGAGGATGGAGACTTGGGGGAAGTAGTCGGCGATTTCTGCTTCGCCGTCGATCATGCGAGTGGCGACTGATTGGGGTAGCACCTTGTAGAGTAGTGCCGTTGTTACGGACATTTGCGCATCGGATGCGGCTTTGGCGATAGCGATCTCTTTCTCGCGTTCTGCTATCTGACGACGCTGTTCAATTTGCGTAGCAACCTTCTTTGCTTCCCAACTCTGAACTTCCTTCTCAATTTCGTGGTAGAGTTTGTACTGTATAGCAAACTCCTCCCAGCGCTTTTGTCGCTCATACAAATCTGCAAGTGTTTTATGGGTTTCGTAGTCTTTGGTTCCGAGCTTATGGTTCAGAGCAATCGATTCCAACAAATATGCCTCAGCTTTTAGCTCGTCTCGACCTGACCACTCCGCTTTCGCATGCAGACGTCCCATGCTTGCTGTGATCTGGGCCTTGTTCGATGCATAACCCAATTCCTCAAAAATCTGATAAGAGCGACCCACATTCTCTATTGCTCGCTCGTACTCTCCGATATCCTCGTACGTCAACCCGATAGAGAACAGCCAAGAAGCTGCTGCTGCCTTACTACCAATTTCTTCAGCTATACCAAGTGCCTTTGCGTAGCATTCCAAAGCCTTTGGAAAGTCGTGGAGATGTTGGTAGACCGTACCTAGGTTCCCCATGCCACCTGCCACCCCCGCCTTATTACCCATATCTTCAAACAGCTCAAGAGCTTTCGTGCAGTACACAAGGGCTTTCGGGAAGTCATATAAATTCATGTGTATCTGGCTAATGTTTCCAAGAACCAGCGCCTCATGATCTTTGTGACCAAGCTCTTCAACAATCAGAAGCGCTTGATCATAGTATTGAAGTGCTTTCGAATAGTCGGAGAGTATTCTATGCACGTTAGCTAATCCCGCGAGACGACGCCCCACAAGCGCTTTGTCATGAAGCTCTTCTGCTATATTCAGAGCTCGTTCATAACATTCTATCGCTTTTGGATAGTCAGAAAAGTAAACATGCTGATTGGCAATGTTACTGATAGCATTTGACATTGCTGCCTTGTTGTTCAACTCCTCATAGATTTGCAACGCTTGTGTATGATAATCCAGTGCCTTTGCATGCTCCGAAAGATCCATGTACACATTACCCAAGCCACCTAGAGCATTTGCAACTCCTTCTTTATTTCCACTTTGCTCACTGAGATTGAGGGCGAAAGTGAAGAGCTCGAGCGCTTGAGGGTAGTTGCTTTTTTTTTCCGCAATAATGCCAAGTCGATACAACGCTTTTGCATGATCTTCACGTTCGCTTTCAAGCGTTCTATCAATCGATGATTGTACCTCTAGGGCCAGTCTCTCGGCTTCGGTGTAGTTGCCGGCAAGTATCTCTTTCCCAGCGGCTTCAAGTTTCTGCTCTCGCTCTTCAGCTGTCATTGTATGCTCTTTCTCACGTGTTCTTGTATGTACTTGCCAATGTTTGATTCTGCTACTTGACTCTCTCCAAAAAATACGTCCTCATCATCCCCTTACCCTTAATCTCCATCTCCCCTCTCTTCTCAAATACAAATCCATGATTCACATTCTTCGTCATCGCAAAACGATTTTGCAGATGACGGTAGAAATCATTCGAACAGTGAATGCGATTCTCTTCTCCATGACTCTCCATGCGCGCCGCAGTATTCACGGCATCGCTGTAGATGTCGTACACAAATCGCTCTTCACCAATTACTCCCGCTACCACCGAACCTGTATGCAGCCCAATTCGAATTCCAAATTCAACACCGATTGGCATGAACTCAGCGATTGATTCGGGTAGAGATATTGTCTGTTGCATTTCGAGTGCTGCTGAAGCGAGACGCTCGGCATGATCAGAGCATTCAACAGGAGCGCCGCACACTGCCATGTAGCCATCGCCGATGGTTTTGATTTTTTCGCAGCCGTGTTTTTTGATGATGCGATCAAACTCGCCGAAGACGTAATTGAGGAAGCGGACGACGACGATGGCGGGCATGTCGGCGGAGATGGGGGTGAATCCGGCGATGTCGGCGAAGAGGATGGAGACTTGGGGGAAGTAGTCTGCGATTTCTGCTTCGCCGTCGATCATGCGGGTAGCGACATTTTGTGGGAGAACTTTGTAAAGCAATGTCGTGGTTGCAGACATCTGTGCATCCGCTGCCGCCTTGGCTATTGCTATCTCCTTTTCTCGCTCAGCAATCTGCTTCTGCTGCTCCATAAGTTGAGCTTTCTTCCTTGCTTCCTCGCTCTGCACGTCCTCTTTCAGGGTGAAGTACTTTACAACGTGGTAGTGCGACTCTTCCCAGCGTGTTTGCTTCGCATACAAAGCTGCCAGTGTTTTGTGTGCATCATATTTCTTGGTTCCAAGCTCTTCGCTCACAGCGATCGAATCCAACAGATAGGCTTCAGCCTTCGCTTCGTCGCGGTTTGGATTTGATTCGCTTGCGTAGAGCTCCCCCAATGACCCTTTGAAATCTCCGACGTCTGACCTCCCCCCGAGTTCCTTAAGCAAGCTCATTCCTCGCTCTAGGTATTCTTGTGCCTTCTCGTAGTGACTGAGTTTCATGTGCACACGACCGATGTCTCCGTGGATATTTGCCGCTACCAACTTGTTGCCTAACTCCTCGGCTATGCTCAGTGCCTTGCCGAGATACTCAAGGGCCTTCTGGTAGTCGCTGAGATCACGGTGCACAAGGCCGAGGTTGCCGAGATTAGATGCTACTACGGATTTGTTGTCTAACTCTTCGGCTATGACCAGGGCCTTGCCGCAGTACTCCAGGGCCTTTGGGTAGTCGCCGAGATCTTTGTGCACAATGCCGATGCTGGCAAGACACATTGCCACTCCTGGCTTGTTGCCTAACTCTTCATATATGCTTAGAGACTTGCTGAAGTACTCCAGAGCTTTCGGGTAATCGCTGAGCTCAGAGTGTATAATGCCGAGGTTGCCGAGATTATTTGCTACTTCCAACCTGTTTCCTATCTCCTCGGCTATGCCAAGTGCCTTGCCGTAATGCTCCTGGGCCTGCGGGTATTCGCTGAGATGCCAGTGCACAAGGCCGAGGTTGTTGAGGTGTCTTCCCATTCCGGCTGTGTTGCCTAACTCTTCGTCTATGCTCATAGCCTTTCCGTAATACTCCAGTGCCTTTGAGTACTCACTGAGTTTTTCGTGTACAATTCCAATGGTGCCAAGGTGTTTTGCCATTCCGGCCTTATTGCCTAACTCTTCGTCTATTCTCAGAGCCTTGCTGTAACACTCTAGAGCATTTGAGTAGTCGCTGAGATGGACGTGCACATTGCCGATATTGCCGAGAGCCTTTGCTATGCCTGCCGTGTCGTTTATCTGCTCGCTTGAATGCAGTGAGCTTTGAAGATATTCCAGAGCTTGGGGGTAGTTTCCGCGACAGTAGCAAACTAGTCCAAGCATACGGTTTGCTTCTGCTCTTAGCGCAGTGCTCTCTGCGTCTGCTTGTTCTTCAAGACCTCGGCTTGACACTGCCGCTAGTACGTGATGCGATAGTCGCTCTGCTTCGTCGTAGTTGCCCTTAACTATCGCCGCATCAGCTTGCGTCAATTGGCTTTGAAGCGACGCAAGATCTTGCGTCTGTTCATCATTTGTCATGCTCTCTCCAAAAAATACGTCCTCATCATACCCTTCCCCTTTATCTCCATCTCCCCTCGCTTCTCAAACACAAATCCATGATCAGTATTCTTCGTCATGGCAAAACGATTCTGCAAGTGACGATAGAAATCGTTGGAACAGTGAATGCGATTCTCCTCACCATGACTCTCCATGCGTGCAGCGGTATTCACTGCATCGCTGTAGATGTCATACACAAAACGCTCTTCACCAATCACTCCTGCAACCACTGATCCTGTGTGCAAGCCAATACGAATACCAAACTCAACACCGGATGGCATGAACTCGGCTATTGATTCAGGTAGTGAAATTGTCTGTTGCATTTCGAGTGCTGCTGAAGCGAGACGCTCTGCATGCTCAGCGCATTCAACCGGAGCACCGCATACAGCCATGTATCCATCACCAATAGTTTTGATTTTCTCGCAGCCGTGTTTTTTGATGATGCGATCGAATTCGCCAAAGACGTAGTTGAGGAAGCGAACGACGACGATAGCGGGCATGTCGGCGGAGATCGGAGTGAAGCCAGCGATGTCGGCGAAGAGGATGGAGACTTGAGGGAAGTAGTCGGCGATTTCAGCCTCGCCAGCAATCATGCGGGTGGCGACTGATTCAGGAAGAACTTTGTGGAGCAAGCCTGTCGTTGCGCTCATTTTAGCATCATCAACTGCCTTGGCAATGGCTGTCGCTTTTTCGCGTTCATCCAACGCTCTTCGATGTTCCAATGCGAGAGCGTTTCTTTGAACTTCAGAACTTTGAATTTCTTCCTTGATGCGTAAATAGGCTCTGATGTGAAGAGCAAATTCCGGCAAGCGACCTTGTCGCTCGTAGAGATCAGCGAGATGTTGATGCGTCTCGTAACTCTGAATACCTAAGTCTTTCTCTGTCGCCAGACACTCCGTTAAAAACTGCTCTGCTTTCTTTTCATCATACTTCGGCCATGCGACATTCATATAAAGACCGCCAATATTGGCTTTCATTAGCGCCGCTTCCGATCTCTTGAGAAGTTCATCGTACATTGTTAACGAACGACTGTAGAAGTCTAAAGCTCGGTCGAAATCGCCCATTTTTTCATATACACATCCGATGTTGCCCATGTCTTGCGCGACTTCATCTAGCTCCCCTACCTCGCTGTGAAAACTCAGTGCCTTCTCTAGATACTCCAAAGAACGCGCGTAGTCTGCTAATTCGAAGTACACTATGCCGATTTTGGCGACTGCACCCGCCTCCTGAGCCTTGCTTCCAATTTGTTCGGCATGAGTACGCGATGTCGTGTAGTAGTCCAGTGCAGTAGTCAAATTCGACAAGACACGATGAACATTGCCGATATTCAAGGAGTGCCGAATCACACCTGATTGATTGTTCAACTCGGTGTCGATATTGAGGGCCTCAATGAAATGTTCAAGAGCATTTACGTAATCACCTAGACAAAAACATAGTACCCCAATGTTTCCAAGATTTCTCGCAATAGCAGCCTTGTTGCCAATCTCTCGAGAAACTGACAATGCTCTTGATGCATACTCGAGCGACTTTGGATAGTCAGACAAGTGGTCATACACGATACCGATATTGCCAAGACTGGTTTCGATTACCAATTTGTCCCCTATCTCCTCCGAAATACTCAGAGACCGCTGGTAAAACTCCAATGCTTTCGCGTAATTGGAATACCGTAAATAGACGTTCCCAATATTACTGAGGTGCCGTGCAACGCCGGACATATTGCCGAGCTCTTCATCCCGTTCGAGCGCCTTTGCATTGTATTCTAGGGCTTTCGAATAATCCGATAAGTTGAAATAGATATTTGCGATGTTGCCTAATTGCGTTGCAACGCCCTCTTCGTAGCTCAACTCTTCATTGAGGTGCAACGCCTTGGAGGAGTATTCTAATGCGACCACATATTCAGACATTGCTGCATAAACACTTCCTAAGCCACTGAGCGCACTTGCTAAGCACCTCTTGTCATCAAACTCGGAACTAAGATCTAAAGACAACTTGTGTCGATCCAAAGCAAGTGGATAGTCACCACGCCTGAAAGCTATATTGCCAAGTCTATTAAGAATCCGTGCATGATCTTCCACTTCTTCCGTGTTCGCAGGATTCGTTGAAGCCAGCAGCTCAAGTAGCATAGTCTCAGCTTGGCCATAGTTGGCTACACTTTTCTCGTGATCAGCTACAATAAGCAAGGACTCTCTTTCTTCGTGTGTCATGCCAACTCCGGAATAATGTTGCGCCTGGTTGCTCTGTGATTATTGTCTATTAGAAGAAATGCAGCTTCATGTGATCCAAACAAATTTTTAATCTGACCCGTGACACACGAAGGGATGATTTTCAAAAAAGATGTTTCCGTCGCCCCTTCGCTTGACATCACTCCCGCACTTTGTGAGGAGAATTTGGGTGGGGTTGGGGCCACACGGTGATCATCTCGAGACAAAACACCACCCAATCCCTCACCTGAAGGTGAGGGCTGGGGGATTGATCGTCCTATCGAACCGATATTCAACTTCGCTCCCTCACCTGAAGGTGATGGCTGGGGGATTGATCGTCCTATCGAACCGATATTCAGCATCGCTCCCTCCCCTTCGGAGGAGGGCTGGGGTGGGGTTAAGCACACATGTCGATCCACCTGCCTCACACACTCTCCAGGAAAAATGTTTTCATCATTCCTTTGCCTTTTACATCGATGTCACCTCGTTCTTGGAGAATGAATTCGTTGAGGCCTCGGAGTTCTTGACGGTTCCGGAGCGCTTGGGCGAATTCTTCGCTGACGTGGATTTTCGAAGGAACGCCGTTGGCTTCCATTCGGGATGCGGTGTTGACGGCGTCGCTGTAGACATCCCATACGAATCTCTCTTTTGCAACGACGCCGCAGACGACGGGTCCGCAGTGAATGCCAATGCGTATGTGAAACTCGGCTTGAGAAGGCAGATGCTGTCGTATTGATTCCGGCAAGACAATATCCTCTTGCATCTCGAGCGCAGCACGAGCAATGCGTTCTGCATGATCTTCACAGGTTTCAGGAGCTCCTGCTATGGCCATGTAGCCGTCGCCTATGGTTTTGATCTTTTCACAACCATGTCGTTTCATGATTGTGTCGTAGATATCAAAAACGTGATTCAAGAATTCAATTACAATGCCCGGTGGTAATTCAGTGGTGAGTGAGGTGAAGCCGACAATGTCGGCAAAGAGAATGGATACGTCTGCATAGAAATCTGCAATGCGCTCCTCACCTGATATCATGCGGTCTGCAATACTCGAGGGAAGTACAGAATCCAGCAGTGACCGCGTCGCATTTAATTCCGCTTCCGCTGTTGCTTTTGCTAAAGCCGCCTGCTTCTCTCGCTCGGCTATTAACTTCTTTTGCTCGAGTTGAGCTACCACACGACTTGCTTCCGAACTTCGTATCTCCTCACGCATTGTGTAATAGAGCTGCTGAAACTGAAATGCTTCCTCCCATCGATGTTGAGCACTCAGGATCTTCATCATCCTCTCGACAGAATCTGTATCTCGTCGACCAATCTCATCATTCAGCGCTAGCGCGCGTTTGCAATACTCTTCTGCTTTGTCAAAATCATGATTCGTAAACGCGGTGTTTGAATACAATGCAGCGAGTGATTCGTAAATCGGGGCAGCCCCGCGCTTATTGCCAAGTTCGGATAAGATCTCTAATCCTTTGAGCATGCTCTCTTCAGCTTTGCTGTAGTCTTGAAGTTGTTCATGGCACAACACTCCGAGATTTCCTAAGCCAATACCATACGCATCGCGCAAGCCAAACTTCTCTGCCACACTGATGCTCTGAAGGATGTATTGTAGCGCTTGAGTGTGATCGCCAAGTATACCGTAGAGCATGCCGATGTTGCCGAGATTGCTTATCCTCACGCCGCTGTTTCCACTTGAATCGACATATTGCAACGATTGCAAATAGCAATCCAGTGCACGCGCATAATCCGCTATCTCGAAGTACATCATGCCGGTGCTGTTAAGCAACTTCGCATACTCATGGTCCTGCGATTGCTCAAGTAGCTCAGCTGCCTTGCCTAAACACTCAAAGGCGTTTTCATACTCAGACAAGGCGCTGTAAACATTGGCATAGGTCACATAGCATCGAGCCAATAAGCGTTTATCGTTACTTGCAGTCAATAAAGACTTGCAGGCGTCGAGATACTCGAGAGCTTGAGCATAGTCACCTCGCATGAAATGCAGCTGCGCAAAATTGAAATTCGCAAATGCTTGTTCCCTCGACATATTCTCGTGAACAAAAAACTCATGTGCTTTCAACAGTACTTCCTTCGCTGCGCTATAGTCCGCGATAGAAGTGTACACAATACCTAAGGTGTTCTGAGTCCTTGCAATTCCTAACTTGTTGTCGACACTCTCAAACAATGGCATCGCTTGATGAAGGCACTCGAAGGCCTTTTCTGCGTCGCTTAGATTATAACTGATCAGGCCAATGTTAGCCAGAGTGCGACCCTTGAGTATTATAATCTCATTATCAACTTCATTCTCAGCATCATTATCAATACTGTTCAACACTTGTTCAGCAACAACAAGAGCTTCTTGAAATCTTGATTGTTCCAATAAGCTTCCATAGAGCAATTGCTGAACACGAATCTCTAGCTTAAGATCAAGTTCCGATTCCAACAGCAACTCGCGCGCTCGCGCTTCGATCTGCGCGAAGTATCCTTCACTTTGTAATTGTTGTTCCAAAATCTCTATCTGCTCTAATAACTCTTGCTTCGTCACACAGCCTCCAATAAAGACACCATATAAGCACTATGAACTTTCGTGCTTTGAACTCGACCTGATTCAGAACCTAGGTTTACGATACTTCGCCAGACTCGCATTGATACGTTTTTCAAGACTATGTTCATCATCTCTCTCATGCGACTATTATTCAGCTCAATACTCTTTGTGATTTATACCGTCAGGTACAATCCCAACCAATTACACGATTGTCCTTCAACTCTGACTTCACATCATCAATCAATCTATCAGCACCATTAGCGCCACGTGATTTGAACAGCTACACGCAGCACTAGAGCAGTGACAAAAACAAAGTGTAAGTCCTGTTATCACCGTCATGACAATACACAACACATCCATCCAAGCGTTTATACAAACACTCGGAAATCATGCTTTGATCTTGTATCTATCCGTCGAATGAAATAACCTGAGGATGGCTTGTGCATCTGATGTAGACGCACAGCGACCTTCGGATCCCTCAATCCGTATTGTTCGCCTGCGCCCAATTTAGGCCTTTAAAGGCAATGTCGGGATGCTGTTTTTAAGTAATACGGAAGGGAAGATTTTCGCCCAAAAATGCTCAGATTCGGCACTTTGAGTGCTTTGTACGCTTGGGCTTTTGCGGAAGTCGCGCTGAGAATTATTGTCGTAGAATAAGACAATGTATTGATGCTCAATTGGAACCTCCATCAAATCAGATTTTACTCCAATTGGCGAATCAAATTCAATGATGGTTTGCTGCTAGGCGCGATTAGTATCGAAGGAGATAATCCTTGATTACACTGCGCAAGCCATCGTCTAAATCGATGCTTGAACTCCAACCCAAATCGCGGGCCTTTGTGACGTCGAGGAGTTTGCGGGGGGTGCCGTCAGGTTTTGAGGAGTCAAAGCCAATTTTACCTTCGTAGCCCGCAAGTTGTGCGATGCTGTGTGCTAGGTCGTGGATGCTGACGTCGACGCCGGTGCCGATGTTGACGATTTCGCCGGCATCGCGACTATGTATCTGCTCCATGAAGTAGAGCGCTGCGCTGGCAAGATCGTCGGCGTGTAGAAATTCGCGGAAGACACGTCCGCTGCCCCACAAGCTCACCAGACCACGTCGCACGCCAAGACTAGCAAGCAGATCACAGAGTTCGTCGTTGGTGCTGATGTTGTCGATCTGCCGACCAAAGCCCGGATTCTGCAACATGAGATTGTTGCGAATGCGATCAAATCGCTCTTCTAAAAGAAATCTGGCCAACACAAACTTGCGGATCAATGCCGGGAGAACGTGAGAGGTTTCGAGATCGTAGTTGTCGTTGGGACCATACAGATTGGTTGGCATCAACGAGAGAAAGTTGGTGTCGTATTGCTCGTTGTAATAACGACACATCTTTACCGCTGCAATTTTCGCAATAGCATAAGGTTCGTTCGTATGTTCAAGCGCACCGGTCAGCAACGAATCTTCGCGCAGAGGTTGGTCGGCGAACTTGGGGTAAATGCAAGATGAACCGAGGTTGACAAGCTTGCGTGTACCAAAGCGCCGTGCAGCGTCAATACAGTTGGCTGCAATCATCACGTTCTGATAAAAGAACTCGGCGCGATAAGTATTGTTGGCGTGAATTCCTCCAACTCGCGCAGCTGCTAAAAACACATACTCCGGTTTGTGCTCTTCGAAAAACTGATTGGTCTCAGTTTGATGGATCAAATTCAACTTCGAGCGATCGGCGCGGATGATGTTTTTGTAACCACGCGACTCCAGCAAACGCACTATTGCGCTGCCGACCATGCCGCGATGTCCCGCGACGAAAATTTTAGATTCTAAATTCATGCTTCCTGGCATCGTGTACACAAAAATACGAGTTGCCACCGCCCTCGTCCTCAATGTATCGGCACCTGCACTGACAAATACAGGAGAAAAAGCAGGAGGGACGCTTGGCTGACGTCAGACACCGTCCTATGCGCCTGCTTTTGTTTAAGTTGCGCCTCATTACGACGATCAGCATAGGGACATGCTTGATCACTCTGCGCAGGATGGCGCTCCTTGGCCGCACGAGCCACACGAGGTTTCATGAAGTCTTTTTCCGCGAACGACATCGTCCGTGAATGCACGGCCGCGCTAGAACTCCTGAGCGAAGCTTCGCCAAACAGCGATCTTCGCCCACAGGTGCTCGCCCTGTTGTGTCTGCTTCGCGCCAACCTCCTGCCGCCACCCCAGCAGTCTCTCAATACCATCGCCTACAATCTCCAAAACGCGCTTCGCTCGCTGGAAAAGGTCGATCCCCTGCTGCACGATATCACGCAATGCTGCTCTTTTGTTCAGTCGAATTCTAAGGAAGCCCTCGAGCCTTCGCACGTGCGCGCTGCCTTGGCCATGATTCATAGCTTTCGCGGCTGCGAATCTCGTCTCATTGCCCGTGCAGCCTCCGCCTTCATCGCCCGTCATGCCCTTGCAACCGAATCGTCTTTTCTCAACGAACTGCTCCTCCGCGTCGTGCCGCTTAGCGGTGGAACGTCGGTGATGGATGTTCACTGCGGCACAGGCCTCCGCAGCATCCAAGCTCAACAACTCGTCGCATCACAATACACATCCGCACAACCTACGCAGCTGCTTCGCGTTCGCGCTGAAGAAGCTGATGCAACGCTGCAAGGTATTGCACGCATGCTGACGAGTCTGTGGGATATGCAAGTGGAATATGGCGAGGATCTTCTTGGTCCCTCGGATGCTTCTTTGCGCAGCGTCGATCGTCTCTTCGTTGAAGCTCGTACCCAACCGCCAGACTTTAGTCGCATCCTTCTGCGTCTGGCTGAACATAGCATAGCGGCAATCATCATGAATGATGAAGCCTCTGCCGGAATGCTGCGCCAACACATGAGTTACTTGCTCGAAAGGGATGTGCTCGATACGGTAATTACGGTTCGAAGTAATGTGCGTCCAACCTGGCATGTGTTGTTACTGCGCGGACGCCGCGCCGTTGAGCGTCGTCATCGCGTGTTGTTCTACGATCACATCGATGCCGATGATGGTCCGGAGATCGATGCCTTTGGTCTTGAAAACATCGCCGAAGCAGTTCAGAATTTTCAGGCAGTGAATGACCGTAGTCGCGTCATGCACCGCAACGACATTCTTGCATCCTCTCGCGTGATTCCCTTGGCGAGTCCGCCTCCGCTCTCGCGATTTCATATGCGCGATACCTTCCCCGGTGCCCTCAGTGCACAACAATTCGTCGAACTTGATTCGCAGTTGATTCAGCGTGGCTTGGATGTGCATCCATTCTTCACACCATCATCGCGCAACGATCACTATCATCCGGCATTTCAAGATCACAGTTTGGTGCGCGTTGCCGTAGCCTCCGCTCCAACACTTAAGAATGCTGAGGTTCGCACGCAATACGCCTTTGCGTCGTGGTGGAATGAATCGTCGCCGCTGCTGCTTATCGATGGTATTAACATTCATTCCATTGCACATGAGTTTGAAGCACGCATCAGCGCTGAGAATGTGCTAAGCCCGAAGCGAAGTCGCGCTGTCTTTCGCTCGTGGTGGAATTCAATTTCTGATGATCGTGATATTGCAACGCGTAGCTCGGCATTGAGCTTGGCTTACGGATGGATACGACGTTACTCTGAAGAAGCGGAAAGCAAAGGACGTCGATTCTGGTTCGAACTGCATCCAACCGATCGTCTCGTTCTTGAATATCTCTGTCCTGATATCGTGCGCGGATTACACGCCAGCGATGCTGCACTGAATTCTCTCATTCAACAACAGGCAGCGCTTAATCCTCTGCCGACGGTTGCGTTGACCGATCGATTGTTGCGTCGTCGTGAGGAACACCTCATGGACGACGTGCACTATGCCGCAGCCCAACTCGATTCTGTGCGCGAACGAATCGCGGAACTCCGCCAAATCGTCGAACGACACAAGAAACGTATGGCGGAATTACATGCCGAAGCAAAGGCATACCGTACATCCGAGCAACGTCGCGAGGTCTTCGATGAAACACGCGACATGCAAGACGAACTCGGTTCAATATTCGCACACTTGGTCCCGGCCCAAAGCGAATTAGTCATGCTCGAAAAAAGTCTGAAGCCATACGACGAATTGGAATCACGTCGTCAACGCGAGAACACCACCCTCGACAGTTTCACCGCACGCCTGCTCCCGGCTCTCAACGACGTGCGCAATCTGCTGTCGCCACAACTCGCGTCCTCACTAGTCCTACTCCAATTCCGCGAACAACTCTCTCGTCGCGTCGAACAAGCCATCAGCAACAACCGCGACGAACTCATCCGCGAACTCGAAGGCGTCTGGCGACGTCTCGAGCAAAGCTCCACCTTCGCTCCCCAACAGGATATTGTCTTCGGACCGAGCGGCGTGAGGACGAGCTAGGTTGACCGATTCCCGTACACAATTCACAACCACGTTTCATAAACACAACCCTTATAGGTCGTGGCATGCCGCATGAATACGTGCATTGTCCCCGTACCCCGTAGGGGAGGCGCCAGCCTCCCGCGGCAACGAACGATTGGTCAACGTAATTTCACATTCGGCATTTCCCGCATCAACGAACGATTGATCATCGTGAATTCACGCACGGCATTTCCCACGGCAACAAACGATTGGTGATCGTGAATTCACACATTGCAATTCCCATTGCAACGAACCGTTACCCAATCTCAATGCACCACTCTCAACGCCCCATTATACACCGCTCTTGCATTACGCACTTGGACTTGATAGTGTCCGTCGTTGAGAGCTGAGATATCGAGATTGGTGTAGGCTGAGAGGAGCTCGCGTTCCATGATCTGACGTCCAACGAGATCAGTGATGATGAGATGTGCGGGCACTGCACCGCCGAACCAGATGCTGAGTTGGGCTGAGCTTGGGTTGGGTAGCAGTTGAAGTAGTTGTGCTGCGTCGTTGTCGTTGTGTGCGACATCCAAGAGCGATGAACCACTGGTGCCGACAATGTACTGTCCCACAGCGTTGGTATCGCTGCCGAAGCTAACGGATCGCATGCTTGTGTCGGCAGAGATGCCGTGCGCAGCGCTCGTCCAGCTGTTTCGATGTTCATTGACAGAACGACGAAGAGCACGAAAGACGTCGGGATTGTTTGCGTCAGATGCAGACACGGTACCGATTCCGGCGAAGCGTATTGAATCAACAGGGAGCGCGACAGCAGTGCCGTTGTAGGCGTGAACGAAGTGCGTCACCGGACTCTGACGAATGATACTAGCCACGAGTGGGAGTGAATCAGGTGGACTCACAAGTTGACTCAGCACCACCATGCGCGGTGAATCATCAGAACGGGAAATCTGCATTCCGTTATGGAAGGTGTAAGCTCCGCCTTTGATTACAGCTTGCTCGGAATAACCATAGCCAACCGGCGCTGTGGAAGGAATCAAGCGACCGCCACTATTCGATGCGTGCACAGCACCGACGCGATTGTAGAATCGTGTGTCAGTGCTTTCGTCGAATTGGAAGTATGCAACAGGCTCCGGAAAGACAATCGTATCAACTGTTGGTCGCAATGGATCGTAGGTGAGGTGCATGTTTTGTCTGATCTCGTTGCTATCCAATGGACGACGATATATGCGCAGTTCGTCCATCTGACCGCGGAAGTTTCCACCTTGTCCAGGCACGCCGCCACCAATCTCCCATGGTGTTGAACCCATGCTAATGTCTTTGAAATTCGCTGCACTGTTTTTGTACACCCATGGCGAACCATTCATGTACAAGGTCACGTGATCTGATTCAACGCTGATAGCAACATGCACCCAGTCACCCACCGGTAGATTGAATGGTGATGTCAATTGATAAGGAACATTTTTCCAGTAGAAAGTGAGATTGGTGTTAGCTCGATAGCCTTGGAAACTGAAGCCGAAGGAGAAGCCCATCGGACTTGCCCAGTTGGAGAGTATCTGCGAGAATGATTGCTGAATCGTATCAAGCTTCAACCAGCACATCACCGTCAAACCTCTGGCATTGTTCATGAGCGGCAAAGCCGGTATGGTTGCCATGTCTTTTGTCGAACTGAGATTGAGTGCATTTCCTACCATTGGATTTACTGCACACTCGGACGGAAATACTTGAATAAGATCTTGCAGGGTACGTGTGTCGGTGCCGTAGTCGTTTGTAACGGTGAGTGTGGCGGAATACAAGCCTGGTTTTGAATACAAAACTTTCGGACTCATTGCCGTGCTGTCACTCACGTAGCTGGCTCCGGGGAATGACCAGTGCCACTTGGCATTCGCGCGTTCAAGAACAGAGTAGTCGCTGAAATAGAAGGTGTCACGCTCGCAGCGTGTGCTGCGTTTGTCGACGCTCGGCATAGCTTCCGGACGAGAATGCTCATACAACGGCGCTTCCCAAATTCCCATTGATGAACCACTGCGAATCTTGTTGTCGCGATAAAATGGTTTGAGCGCTCGCGTCATCAAGGCATAAGGCAAACCTGTACCATGCAGCACCCAGTCGTTCATCGTATTGTTGCGGTAGTACACGCGACCATTCGATGCTGAAATGTACACGCCATCCTCTGTTCCGTATTGCACCATGATGTCGCTGATATTTCCATCAGCTATCGTCGCCGTGCTAAGGTTCTGCCAAGTCCTGCCGCCATCAGTTGTCTTAAAAACTTTGTTGCCTGCAGATGTGTACATGCACGCGGCAAAAAGCACGTTTGCATTACGACCGCTGGCCGAGATCTTCATCACACGACGTTCACTGCGCGTCGTGTTTGGGAAAGGCGTGCATGCACTGAATGTCTTGCCACCATCAATACTCTTCCAGATTTTTCCGTCGTACAGAATATTCGAGCGCTGTGATACATACATCACATCGGGATTGGATCGACAGATTTCAATGTGCTGGATTGTTGCGCCGGTGTCGGAGCTTGACCATACTGTTTCGTAGCTCTGACCATTATTATGACTGAGCATGAGAGAATTGCCGCTGCCGATCCACACATCGGAATAGCAACGTGGATCCCACTTCATCTCGCTGTTTTCCATTTGATAGTAGCTCTCGTTCGGCCACGCACCGGCTGTGCGATTCACCACGAAATCTTGAAAGTCGGATGGGATGTCGTAGGCACCGATGTCGGAGAAAAAGACGGTGCGACTATTCATGGGATTGACGTAGCCGGTTGCTGCTTCGCCTCCGCCAAGACGTAAGAACTTCGTTCCATAGTTTTCATGCCAAGCCGTGTTGCCGTTGTGATAGCGACCACCAACAAGCACATCCTCATTCCATCCCGCATCAAATCCCCAGAAGTCAGCGCCGTTCAACCCAACAGTGCGCGCTTCCCAATTGGTTTTGTAGAAATCGTTGGAGTAATTGAAACCACCATCAGTTGAGATATAGTAATCGCCACCAATGCACTTCATCTCTTGAATGTCGGGATGAATTGGAAATGTTCCGGAATAACCTCCAACAGTGTTTGGAAATGTATTGCCGCCGTCAGAGGAACGATAGGCAGTTGTTGTGGCGACGATAAGGTCGTCGGCATTTTGATGCGATGCCATGATGCTTAAGTCGTAATAGCCTTGACCGTTATTCATCTTGAGCGAATCGCTCGTGCCACGACAGCTCACGCGCCAGTTCTCACCTGCATTGTCGCTGCGCAGAACGTAGGGTCGAGATGAATCACCAAGCAACACAACATAAATGCGCTCCGGATCGGCCGGCGTCACCGTCATGCGACCACTTCCCGATGAATTCGACGTCGACAACCAACCGGCGGATTTCAATGTGAATGTCAATCCCGCATCGACGGACTTCCACAGCTCTGTCTTCGTACCCGCATCATTGATTCGAAGTGAGTAGACGATGTCGTGATTGGTCGGCTTGGTTTCTAAATCCGCACAAGTGTTCTTCATGGATTGCGTCCACGTGACGCCTGCATCCGACGTGCGGTAGAAACCATGATTTGTTGCGGCGTAGATGATAGAAGTGTTTGACGCATGTACTTCGAGATCGTAAATCCAAAGATCTTTCTGCGACCAAATCGATCGCCATGTCTTGCCCCCATCATTGCTTCTCAGCAGTCCACCGGAAATTCCCACATAGACGATATCAGGATTGTTGGGATGAATGGCAACCGCCTCTGAGTTGGAATACACGCCGGGCTCTAGCTGAGTCCAGTTCTTGCCTTTATTCGTCGACTTAAAAAATCCACCCGTCTCAGTAACTGCGTACACAATGTTGGGATTTGAAATCGAAACATCGAATGCGTAGGTGTTTGTTTGCCAAGGCCAGAGTTGTGGTGAACTAGTATGTGAGGCGAGAGTATAAGTCTCCATCGGACCAATCGGCGTCCATTGCACTCCCGCTGTCGGCGATTGCAAGGCGCTAGCTCTCTTTTCATCCGAGCGCAGAAAATCTCGGGGCTGCAAATCACGAACCGAACCATCGGCCTCGATAAATGGCAGCATCAAACGACGGAGTCGCTTGTAGTACTTCACGTAATTGTCTTTTACAAATGCATGCTGCTTGTAATAAGCTTCGTAAGCAGAGTCAACCCGTAGCATGTTGAGTGGCTTCTGATACATGGTCCGCGCCCACTCGGGCATCGTCTCGCTCTGCGGAGGCACACACAACGGTGACATGATTTGAGCACTCGTGTAAGTGCTGCCAAGAATGAAAAGAAGGACGAGAAGACGGAGCTTGAGCGTAGACATAAGGTGCAGATGTGATGGTAGCCGGTATGTGCGAATATAGGGAGTGAGGGAGTGTGGAGGGCGGGTTGCGTTTGGTGCGATTTTGTGCGCGTAAAGATTTGTCAAAAAAAAATCCCCGGCGCGGTGGCGGCGGGGATTTTTTCAATAATTGGTGTGCGTGTTTTAGTGCACAACGACGACTTCGCTGACGGCGCGGCGGCGGCCGCTGCGGAGTTCGCAGAAGTAGTTGCCGCTGGGTAGACGATCGGCGCTGAAGCCGAATTGGTATGAGCCGGCTTGTTGGTAATCGTTGACGATGGAGATGACTTCGCGTCCGTCGAGATCGAGGATGCGGAGTCGTACGTCGGAACCTTGCGGTAGCACATATGACACAGTGCCCGGTGTGCCGTTCATTGGATTTGGTGTTGTGCGGAGCTCAAAGACTGCTACACTATCATCATTGCTGACAGCACTTGGTGCTTGTTTGATGATGGGAAGTTGAGAGAATTCTTTGAGCATGGAGGTTTTGAGTTCGGCACTTCCGACGTTGAACCATTGAGCAAGGACGGATGCGTAGACTTGACGGAAGTCGTGTTGCATTTTGAGGTTTGCTCCGGTGTCGAGGTCGGTCAGACTTGGATTGTTGCCAATAATAATCGGATTGACTTGCGTACCAACAATCATCATCGGTGCTGCGGTGCCGTGGTCGGTACCGAAGCTGGCGTTGGATTGCACACGACGACCGAATTCGGAGAAGGTCATGGTCAAGACGCGATCTTGTGCGCCAAGAGCCTTGAGGTCGTCATAGAATGCCTTGATACCACTCGACACGCGACCAAGCAAGGTTGCATGGTTGCCAATTGTCTTGTCGGTGGAATCGGTTTGTGCTGCGTGTGTATCAAAGCCAGACATCGACACAACATAGACGCGTGTTTTCAATCCACCGGCAATCAAGCGAGCAACGATTTTGAGTTGGTCGGCGAGTGAGTTGTTGGATGGATAAGTGACTTTGTTCGCAGCCTTGTCAGCAGCAGCTTTGATGTTGGTTGAATATTGCTGTGATTCGGATTCGACCTGACGGAGAAACTTGAGTTCATTTCCCGGACGTGTATTCGGCGGATCGGCGAATGGTCCTTTTGAGGTTCCATTGACAAGGTTGTAGAATGTCGTGGGATCTTGGATTGCAATACCCATGCTCTGACTTGGTCCTTGCAAAGCCAGGGACATCACCGCACCCATTTGAATTGCCGGCGGATCAGGCATTTGGGCATTGGGATATCCGGTTGGATAGCCGGGGAACTCTACGTCGAGATAGCGTCCTGTCCAGCCGGTATTCAAATACTGATTATACTCCGTCGCCGACATCCAAATATCAGTCGAACGGAAGTGCGAGAGATTTGGATTTGGATAGGTCACACCTTGCACGATATTCATCATGCCGTTGCCAAACATTCCTGCCATGTCAGTCATAGCGGGGTGCATACCGGTTGCATTGTTGAGCTTGAGTACGCTTGATTCGGGCAGTGCGATTTGCGGTCGCGCTTGGTTGTACAAGGACATCTGATCAAGCGGAACTATTGTATTGATCCCGTCATTACCTCCTTGCAACTGCACAAGCACCAACACGCGATCGGTATCGCCGGCGGTGTTCATGAAGGAATCAAGAATTGGAGAACGAGAAAGCGCTCTGAGGGGCATGCCATTCAAAAGAAAGGGCACGGCCAGAAGCGGTGAAGCGGTCTTAAAGAAGTCTCTGCGTTTCATGCGTGTTGTCCTTTGAATGGTTTACATCAATTGAAATTCTGCCATGCGGAACATGTAGCGAACCAGTGCCTTGAGTCTGTCTTCGGCTGATTTTTTCTTTATGGTATCGGTTGGTGCACTTTTATAATCGGACCAAATGCGATCCCAGTCATAAGGCTGACCACCCGCCATGAGTACTTTGTCTGCCAAATAGGTCACTTCTTCGTCGCTCAGATTATATGCCGGCATCAACAACGCGCCAATGTTTGTCACAAGTGCAATGCGGTCTGCCGGATCATTTGTAGTTGCTTTTGCCAGTGCCAGAGTATCAATCACAAATCCTTTGGGTACGCGATTTCCTCCAAAGACCACCGCATCAGTGTAGCCATAGCGCAGCGGTAGGGTCGCGCTGTTGATCCACTGCTTGTAATAATCCGGCGACTGATAGTAAGCCGGCCAACCAGCCACATTCGGCGGATCCATTGGATTCTGTTGCAATACTGCTGAGGCTTGAAGTAAGTATCCGATGTTCTGATAAAACTGCAGCGGGTCTGTTGGGTAACTGAAGCTGAACATGTTGGAGAGTCCGACGAGAAAATCAAGCGGACTCTTGATCATTGCGCCACGATTCTGCGAATCGAAGAATGCTTCCGACATTAACAAGGTGCGGAGTATTGGTTTGATTTCGTAACCGCCGGCTTTGAATTGATCAGCAAGCGGGATAATCACAGTTGATTCAATGGTCGCGTCAATTTCATAAAACACAAACCAACGATAGAGCTTGCGAACGATGTAGCGCGCGGTTTCGACCTGCGCGAAAATCATATTCAACAAATCATCGAGCTCACGACGTGCGCCGGCTTCGTCTTTTGCACCGGTGATCGTCACCGAACCGTAATTCGCCGAGAATTTCTTGTTTGTGTTATCGTGGGCATTTGTCTGAAAGACAGACTTGGAAGGATCTCCAAGGCGCACTGTGCGCCATCCCGTGAGCACTCTGGCTGCCGCCTTAATGTCGTCTTCGGTGTAGTTGGTGTAATCACCCGGCGACTTCTCCAATCCTTTGCCAATAGTGAACAACTCCTGCAATTCCCGACCATAGTTTTCGTTAGGATGAGCAACGGTATTTGAATCACCATTGAGATAACGAAGCATGGCGCTGTCCAGCGTCACATCTCGCACAAAGGTCTTGAAATTGCCCATGCAGTTGCGTCGCATCATTGCATTGTGGTAATACTGAAAACGCGATTCAGTATAGGCATCAGCTTCGGTAGAAAAGTGATTGTGCCAAAACAAGGTGAGCTTTTCGATGGCCGAAACGTTGTCGGGCTGCGCCATTTGGGCGAACCACCAAGCTTTGATGAAAGGACGATACAAGAAATCTTCTTCGTGCGGCGTGGTCATGTTGTATGTCCACGTTCCCTTCGTCGAAAGACCGGGATCGACCGGTGGCGCGGGTGCGGCCTTGTCTTTCAGCAACAAGTCCACGGCCTGTGCCAGCGTCATCGCAGCGACTTCTTTGATCTTCGATGCTTTGGTCACAAAACTTGCACGACGCAATAAATGCGCTGCGTGCTGCTCATCCCATGGTCCTGAATATGGATCTAATGCAGCCATGAGTTCTCCTCAGTGATTGATACAGAAATGCTTTTGAATATTCGTGCTCTACCAACTCCCCACGCCCATATGCAAACTGGGCATCATGCCAATCTACTCTAATTGTCGCTCATCAGCATAAGCATATAGGATGCTGCACTGCTCAAGAGCTCAATCTTGATGTCAAATTCTTTGATGATAATAGTGGAATGCGACGGACTTAATCCTGCTCTCCGTCAGGCAATCCCTTTTGTGTATCCAACACTGCATCAAGTCAATACACTGTGCTCGATGCTGTCCTTCTCCCCCACTTGATCCTAGGTCCGACACTCTTTTGAACGCACTTTGGGTGTTCATTCAAGAACACAAGCGTCGGATTATCGTTACAAGTGGCCTTGAAATAAGGAATTTAGCCCTTTTTGTGACCTGTGTATCGGCTTGCGCATTTAGGCATCAGGTGCCACGAGTGGTCAGTATTGGACACCAGCAGCAGACTTTTGTTGCACCGATAAAGTTTAAACGCTGTATGGACTTTAGTGCTAACCCGCGATAATCTGCAAATGACCGCAGTGATGTCTGCCGTGCCATGCATAGAGCGCAAGGGTGCTTTCAAGTGTCGAACGACGATCGTATTGAGGATGATAGAAGGTTCGTTGCCAATCTTCTTCCGCCATCGACTCCATCAAGGCAACCCAGCGCTGATGCGTTCCTCGAATAATCATGAGCGATGCTGCAGCATCCACTGTGGCGTAATCTGCAAGTTGCGCCCAACGATCTTCGAGATATGGTTTGATGGTTGGATTGTCTTCGGTGAGCGCCAATCGAAAACGGAACAGTGCGTTGCCATGACTGTCCGCGATGTGATGCACGACTTGGCGAGCTGTCCATCCTCCATCGCGATAACACATGTCCCACTGCGCTGCGTTTAGCTTTGCACATATCGCTTCCACAACATCAGGAAGTTCTCGTATGCTGCTCAGCAATGCTGCTCGATCGGCATGACTAATTGTTTCAGGACGTGCAAAGGGTCCAACAGGAAAACGAAGTGCATCGTGGCTCATAGATTGTAATAGTTGATGATAGTTCCGGAATATTCTTGGTATGAGTAATCGTACTCAGATGTGATTCTACAAATTCTAAAACTTCTTCATGTATTCTCTCAAAACCTTGTTCCATTCGGATTTCTCGACCTGCAGTTCATGCGAGAAAATCTCTTCGAGAGAATTGTAGCGAATGAGTCGTCGAAGTCCTTCCTTGCCGTGTTTATCAAGCACCATCAACACGAGCAAACCTTGAAGCGCACTTTGAGGATTGGAGTAATTGTCGAAATAACCGAAGCGCGAAAAGTTGTTGAGATCCTCGTTGGGATGCGCGTCTAGGTACACGCGAAGTCGATGAAGATGCCATTGCAGATCGTGTCCCATCGAACCGCCGTAATAAATCGCTAGACCCTCTTTCAAGGGGAATGCAGTGTTGAGACGGTTGCAGTAGATGTGCACGACTTCATGAAAGTAATTCTCTCCGAGACCTGCGCAATAGACGATGTTGTCTTGGTCGTTGGATATGCCCGAGGGCTTGTCTCGATTCCCCGACATAATACTGAACTCTAAACCGCGCAATCGATCCAGCTCCTCTTTGCTCTGCGACAAATAATAACGCAGTCTGATTGGCGCAAGTCCATGCTCACTCTCCAGAGCTTTGATGTTTTGAATAAGCGAATCAGCTTTTGCCTGATCAAAGCGGTGCGAACGAGGAAAATGGAATTCGACATTGCGCATCGTCGTCTGCGTCCAATGCGCGCTGTCCATATCCATTGGCATGATGAAGTAACGCGCAACGTCGCCTTCCACACGCACATAGTGATTGGTAGCACAGAGCACCGAGATTACATCGCCACTGTCTACCGAACTGAAAATTGTTCTAATGTGAACAATGCCATTGCTCGGCCGACAGTAATAGACCGTCGGCGCGAAGCCCATGCTATAGGTCGGA
Source organism: Chlorobiota bacterium (assembly GCA_044228685.1). Lineage (GTDB taxonomy): Bacteria > Bacteroidota > Ignavibacteria > Kapaibacteriales > NICIL-2 > JBBATK01. The sequence goes on along the minus strand of JBGAUL010000001.1, from coordinate 161,516 downwards.
TACTCGCTGCTGATGGCATAAATGATTTGATCCGGATATGCAAAGTGTTCGCAATCAGCCTGACGCCAGTAGCGCTTAAAATCCGGTAGAGTGTCGCGATGAAAATCGTTGAGATAGCGTTGAAGGAAATCCAACGCAACACGCACCTCACTGTCAGTCGTGTCCACGCCCATGTTGTAACGCAAACTGTGCTGCGCCTGAAGCGATGAGCTGCCAACTACGCAAAAACAAATGAACAAGCAACTAACATTGAGCAAAGTCACAGCGATGCTTCGAATGTGAGCTGGATTGAAATGCACTTGCACGCTTAGTGAATGACGGCTACCGTGCAAGCTGTGCTTCGACCTTCGCCCAACAAACGTACTAGGTACATTCCTTCAGCGACACGCTGTGCGTGGTCATCACGAAGATCCCATACCAAACGTTGCTGACCGGCTGAAAGGTCGGCGCTTTGAAGATGACGAACGAGTTGTCCGCGCATGTCATAAATGTCGACTTGCACTGATCCCGCACGTTCGAGATTGAGCATGACGCTGGTTGAGCTTGTTCCCGGATTCGGCTGACACTGCACGCTTTGTGCGCTTGCAATCTCAGAGGTCTCAACCGATGTCAGTGTCATGCGCAATTCCAACGGCGCACTGAGTTCTTGGAAGCTTCCTGAGCTGGAGCGGAGTAAGCCGACCGCACGCACGATAAAGCGAACGCTGCCTTCGACCGGTTCCGGATCGATGTACATTGTGTCAGTGACGATCTGTGCGTCGTTGCGCACCTCGATTGGACCATTGCCGACTTGACGGTACACGTAGTATCCAACGATTTGCGTGACGCTACCGCCAAAAGCTGAGTTCCACTTGACGATGATTTTCTTATCGGGCTTTGTGACTTGCAAGAGACTGAGTTCCGTCGGTGCAGGCACTGTTCCATAACGCATGCGCAGTGTTGGATCACCAAGCAATGCAAGGTGAACACAGTGCACGCCAACTTCATCTGCAGTCAATGCATCCTTGTTTCCTGTCGCTTGATAGATATCACCCATGGTCTCACCCAAAGCCATTGGATGGAAATACCAGAATGGACGTCCTGCCCAGCAATTCGTCAGAGCCCCGCCTTTCACAGCCAGTGGTGCTCGCAAGAGATTGTTAGCCTTATCCCAATCACCGAAGTATGATCCAAACAGCATGCTGAAGATTGTCTTGTTGCTGCGTTTGGATAGGTCCGTTGAAGTACCGACTCCTCCGCAGGATTGAAAATCACTACCACCGCCGCCACAGCCATAGGACCACAAATACTGCGCAGTATCGAGTGTGGAGATGTAATCAACTTCCTTAATGGAGTCAGGACCAACCAGTGCCGAATAACTCATCCATGCACTACGAGAGAAGGATTCAGGATATCCTTTAAAGTTGTCGTCAATCAAACCACGACGACGAATCGGCGTCACGCCTACTCTGTATGCGTGATCACGATTGAGATAATCGCGTATCAAAGAGATCTCGGATGCAACTGAGTCTACTACCTTCTTGCCATCGACCACAGCGCTGTCTTTGTAGAAGAGACCCATGTTGTACATGTCGACACGACCAAGTTTTAGATCGACATAACCTGGGATCAAGTAGTTGTCAAAGCGACCATCATCCGGTTTGTTTCTGTTGTCAGGATATACGCCATGAGTATTATCAATGTTATCTGTCCACAGAGCATCTTCAATCATACACGAGTAGTAGGTATCGGCTGCCCAAGCTCCGCTGTGCTCCGGGTGCCCATCCGGTCCAGGAACCGGCTGTCCTCCGTAAACCATTCCTGAGTAAGGCACTGCTACACGACCGATGATGAAACATGACGAAGGCATTCCGTTCTGATCCATGTACCATTGACGGAGATTATTCTTAACGATATGCACTTGACCGGAATCAAACTTCGGCGTGCGTGCTACGGCCATGCGACTCACTATCCAACCTTCGTTCCACAAGTCTGATTCCAATGTCTGCAGTTCAGTTGATAATGGCTTGAGCATTGTTGAATCAATCAACAGCAATATGCTCCCACGTACGGCGTTGACGGGCATCTGAATCGCAGCCGACACAAAACCATATGCATATTCACTGTCGTTGATCTTCTTGGTGATTTTGTACTCGTAGTGAATGCCGGTCTCAACCAGCGTATCGGTCCAAGTGCTTTCGCTTGGACTCAGCTCTTCCATGTAATTGAAACTCGACCAACTACGTTCCTTGCGCTCAATGATGTAGTTCACGCACTTGGAGTCTAATGGCCATTGGAGCTTTACCGAGGCTGGACTCAGCTCCGTCACCTTCGCCGTCAATAACACGCATCGATCTTTTGGATCCAATGCCTGCATGGTGCTATTCGTGAGAATGAAACAGGTGCAAACAAGGAGGAGGTAACAAGTCTTCATGAGGATCGGAATTGGTGTGAACTGGTCGCGCAAATTCAAGACTTTTTCTCTTAGAGTCAAGGGGAATTTTGAGGACTGACGATCGCGCGCGCCGATCGTACTTCAAATGCAGATGAGATCACGCTCTGTAGCTGTGCTCGTCGCTATTGTATCGGTCCTTAGGGCTTGATAACAACCTTGAATTCCCACTGCTTTGTCTGACGTGTAACCGACACACCGGGCGTGGTCGCGCGGGTGTATTGGGTTGCGAGCCAATCGGTGAGAGGAATCTCAAAGGTGACGGTTGGGTCGGCAACTGTTCCGCCAAGGGTGACGTTGGCGCCGTATATATCCGCCGTGATTTGTACGCGCGCTTGCGAGAAGTCCACCACCCCACCGTTGAAGTCGATGTTGACGTTCTTCACGCTGATACCCTTCACAATCTCTCCTTGCAGAACGCGGTTGAGCACCACGCCAAGGGTTGAGGAACGAATGCTGTTGATGGTCGAGGTGCTGGCCTGACCGGTATTACCGTTGATCTCAGCCTGCGTGTAACCAAAAAGTGTGAGCAGAATTGAATTCGTGACGATTTCATTCTTCACCACCGCACCAGGGTGAGCTTCGCCGTCGATCTCGTAATCCATGTCGAGCTCAGGTTTCTTTTTAGTTCCACTGATGCGCAAGATGACTTTGTAATTGGACTTCTTGTCGTTGATAACGCGAGAGGAATTGAGCGTAGCAACGAGGTTGAGACGTGGATTATCAATCGGACCATCGATATTCATCGTTCCACCCGCGCTAAAGTTTCCGTAGAACTTGTAGGTGGAGGAATTATCGACGACCAAATCCGAGGTCAAGGATGTTGAATCGCTGCCCAGACGAATAAAGCGCATGGAGTTCGCGGGATCGCGCTGCTTCACAACGGCAACCAATTGGTCATTGAAGCCGAAGTCCATCTGCACCGTCATGAACTGATTAATCTTCACGTCGAGTTGTGTGCGCAGGATGTCGGTAAATGATTTACCAAGACGCTGTCGTTGCAGAATTGCCGGCGGTTCCTCAGGTGGCAATCCGCCCACAGCAGTATCTGCAGAATTGTCGTGTACGATATGTGTGGTACGCACATAACGTTCACCGGTCTTTGCATATTCAAAGGTCGAGGTCTTGGTTGTGCGATTGATCGTCGGCGGAAATTTGACGAAGGAATTTTCAATCATCACAAATCCATCAAGCTCAGGATAGTCGGGTGTGCCATGGAATTGCATGCGACGTAGCGTGTGCTGACGATCATTATCCTGCGTGGAAATAACCGTGTTGCCATACATAAAGTCGTTGGCTTCCTTGGTTGCTTCACTCATCACCAAAAGCTTTTGTCGCTTTGGAATTTCAACCCACAAATCCAAATCGCGTATGCTAAAACCGTTGATGCGCATGGTACCGCCAACAACGGCTTGTCCGCCGGAGTTGTCGGTCTCTTCGTTCCCAACGCGCAGGGAGTCCATCGTGACCGTTGTGTTCTTCAGCGATATATGACCGGAACTTTGGTAGCGAATGTTGGTGGCCGGAACAAGGAAATGAGCGTTGCTATAATTCACTGCTCCGGTGTAATCGATGTTGTCCGGTGTCATGCCACTGATCGTGAGCTGCGCATCACCATTGCCGCTGAGACCGGTGATACCCGGCACAAATGGAGACACCGCCGCCATCGACAAACCCTTGGCTTGAATACTAATGCCAACGGTTTCGTGATCACGCAATTCCATCATCACAGGATTAAGCGCGATGTCCATGGGTAGCGAATGAATATTGACAAGCAGCGTCTGAATGCTATCATTCTTTGGCGGTGTAATGCTCGCGCTACCACGAATAGTTCGACCATCATACTGCGCCGCAAAGCGCTGCGTGCCGACAAGCACATCGTTGTATTGCAGATTGGAGATGTTGCCGGTGGTTGAAATCTGTGGTCGCGTAAACGGTCCATGCAGGAAAGTGTACATCGTGTCCACCATGCCCTTCGCCATGTGAATCACATTCATGTCAGCGAGTTCGGGGAGCTTGTTTACGGTGGCAAGATCCAACGAACGGAAACTGATACGTAGTGAGTCGAATCGGGTGGAGTTGAAGCGACCGTCGAGACCAATCATGTCGCGACCATTATTAAGCTGCATCAAGATGCCGTGTATATCCACGCCAAGCGGACTCATGGTCACATGCGCCGACTGCGCCGAGCGGAAGGTCAGAGTGCGCGTCCAGCCTGCAACTAGGGTATCGAGTGTCACATCAAATCGATGCGCCACTCCATCCATCGTTCCCACAGCGCGCAGCGGAATGTGATTTTCGATGCGCGTTCCCATATCAAATCGCGCATGCTGATCTCGAATAGCGATATCGGCGCGGGGTCGAACAAAGCGAATGGAATTCACTCGAATAATCGAATCACATCGCAGCTTGATATCGGCTTCTTGAATGCGCGGCGAGCTTGTCATGTCTTCACTTTGCACGCGCATGGACATCCACATTGGCTGTGCATAGACAACGTTTTTGTCGATGAGCAAATTGAATCGTTGCACTTGACCGCTATCAACCACGAATTGAAAACGCTGCGGTGTACCGCTGATTGATCCTCGCACATCCGCCTTTGCGTCCAAGCGCATGCCGTGGATGAAGGGCGCAATGGCTGCCATACCGCGCATACTGACGTGGTAGTGCAAGTCGAGTGTGTCTTGATTGAGTGTGTAGGGCGGCATCACAGGCATCGACGAGGTATCGCTTTGCACGCGGTTGTATTGCTTGCGTACGTAAGTGTCCATTAAACCTAGGTGAACGAGAAAAACTGACCACGCGTTGCCAATTCTAAATCGACCGTCTATATCCGCATCGATGATGTTTGATTGAACGTGGATCTTGCGATGCACAGCATCACTACGTTCGATAGAAGCATTAAGCGTGAAGGGAAAGAGTGCTCCATCGGGCATGATGAAATCTTCAACGTCGGTTGTGAGCTTTCCTTCCAACGAATCCGGATGAAAGCCCTTTGCTTCGATATCGAGTTTGGTTGTAAGGGCCAGCGGCAGACTCTGATCATTGAGCAATGATGCCATTGGAATGTCGTTGAGCTTCAAGTGTGCGCTATACACCGGCATGTCAATGTTGGCGAAATCAAACTGGACACGTCCACGCAACGAAGCATAGCGTTCATCCTCGAGCATGGCTGAATCGATGATAGCGCGCGGCAAGCGCAGCAAGAGAGAGTCGATGAGCACCTTACCGTTGTCGGCATTCACGTTTACTGCGAGCGAGCGGAAGTCGCGTCCGCCGAAGCTAGACTGCGCAAGATTAAGCTGTGCCGCAGCAACCAGTTCCTGCAAGTTTGTACCGTGACCATGCACATTGATTGTGCCATTGAGATGACTCGCACTTGCCTGGTTGTTGGTTATTGGATAAACGTCGAATTGATTCAGAGTGAGTTGCGCGTCATACTGCAATGGACCGCGAAAGACCAGCATGGCGTGACCTGTGACACCGCCGAAATCACCATTCAAATCCAACATCGCATCGATAGAATCCTTCACGCCATACACGTGAGTATCGCCAAAGCGCAAGTGATTGAGCCATTGTATGTCGCTCAAGGCAAGCGTCGGAAGAGCTGATTGTATGTCGGAGATATTGGCTTGGGAATGACGGAGGTCGACGATGTAGACGAATGGACGAGAGTTGGCGACGTTCTCAATTGTCAAGTGACCATGCAAATCCGTTTGACGTACCTTCAACTGATCAACAGCAAAGTGCATTTTGGTGATGTTTCCGCCGATATCGCTGTGCACCAGAAACTCATCGTTGAGCGAGAAGTCCGGCGGAAGAAAAACGTTGAGATCATTGCTATGCAATCGCGACTCTTCAATTGTAAGTGCAAGGGGTCGCGTTTCGATGTCTGCGCCGGGTGCAAAGACATTAACCGAATCAATGCGACCATGCAGCAGGAAGTTCGATCGCGGACTAATCATATGCACGCTGAGAATATCAATGCGCGTAGAATCAAGTTGCACTGCAGCGCGCAGCGTATCGACAGTGAAGCCGGTATGACGTTCGTGGAAGCGCATCTCGTCGATCGAGAGGGCGAATTCCTTATCGGCAATATTCATCGATGCCGACATCTTCAGATTCAGCGAGTCGAGGTTTGTGCGTACGAATTGTATGCGATTGACGATGGGTTCGAATGAGAGCGAATCATAGACGCAAAGCGAAGAACGATTCAGCTCAATGTTGCGAATGAAGATGGTCCAGTCAAACGGCTTCTTATTCGGATTCGGCGGAGTTGCCTTCACGATGTGATCCACATTCCAACTTGAATCCTGCTTCGAGCGCAGCAGACGAATAGTCGCATCGTTCAATTCCACACTACTGATCACAATGCTCTTCATGAGCAGAGGTTCGAGTTCGTAGTAGAGGTGCAAGGAGCTTGCGTTGAGAACGGTATCGCCGCGCGTGCTCAATCGAACCGAATCGAGTTCGATGCCGCTGAAAATGTTGAAGCGAATTGAGGAGAATTCGAGCTTGGCTTCCAATTCGTCGGAGATAACTGCCGTCAGTTTCTGGGCGGCCCAGCGGTGGAACCAATCAGTGCGGACAATGATGGAGGTGCTGACGCCGACGACAAAGAGCAGGGTGCAAAGAAATACTATCGACCACATGCAGAAGCGCAGCAAGCGCCGTAACAGCGTTGCCTGTGCCCTCAAACTCGCCGCAGCGGGTCGATGGAATTCATATTTGCCAAGTTTCATCGGGTATAACTAGCGCCATAGCTCATTTCACACAGAGCGACGTATCAGACGCCTCCTGCGTGGATGGCAATATACACAGCATCCCCCGCCTATACCGCCGGAATCACGGTCATGGAATGTCTCAGGTGATTGGAAGAGAAGGAGTTAGCTAGGTGGGAGGAGGATGGAATCTCCGACTGTATCACCACGAAACGAGCTCCAAGCGACAGTTTGCGGCTAGCATCAACGAGTTCAGCGCTGAGAGGGTCGCGCAGAAGATTCCGACACTAGTTTATCATATCGAATACTTCTATGCCATCCATTCAGATGATTGGAAGTAACCATCGGACAATGGTATACTCAGTTGTGGCTACTTAACTCTGAGACTTCTGTGGATCAACGCTGTCATTTATAAAGGTGAGGTGCAAATCAAGAGAAAGCAAGACACCGTTTAGTTGACATTCTTACAACTACGGGATCATAACTCCATGACATGAAATCAAAACAAGTACATCACCTTGCCCTTGGCGCAGCTGAATTGGAGCTCGGCTACAACAATCGACTACGACCAGTACGGCTCTTTGCGTGTGGTCTTTCAAATCACATCTCAGTTTTCAAACGCCGCTGAATAATAATAATTTCAATTATTAGTTGCAGCGGCAAAAAATCTTTGTGCAATAATCAATTCGGCGAATACTTCCAATAATCGGAAAGTGTAAGACAAACATTATCCAAGCGGAATGCTAACGATTTTCAGTCTATAGTTGAATCTCAGTTTCAATTGTAAATACTCTGGGTTCCAGCACCCTGTTATTCCATGTCTTACGCGTCTTGCGAAGATGATAGGCATAATTTCCGTCAAAGTAACGTACGCGGAACACCCACTTCCTGTGGGCCGTGATATCAGTTGTGATAGAACATTGGATTCCGCCTAAGGGAATATTCAAGTGCAATGTATCGATGTGATAAGCGGGCAAAGTCCGATAATTATTGCAGCTGTATTCTTCCAATGGGTATTCCAGGCCGCAAATGAAACCTGACTCTGCGGCGGATGTGGTATCAAAATGTGTAGGGCTTGGGTCAACACTCCAAGATTGATTTCGCGGACATCCCCAGGAAGGAATCCATGCACCACAGAAGGGATACAAATCGACCTCAGGAAAATTTGGAGCATAGTACAGCACCGCACACGAACTTTTATTCTCGATAGTAAGTTGTAAATGTAGTGTATCACCTGAAGTTCTTAAGTCATAGTATGGCAAACACGTCGGTGTCACTACGATCATTGATGAATCCACCTGTCCGCCGCATTCTGTTACAAGGCTTTCAGGTGTGCACTGGGCGCACGCGCTAAGACAATAGCATGCGATGAGAATAAGCGCTGCGCTGAATAAATTCACTGGAGTATATTTCGGTCGCCCCATTATAGCTGACATCCGAGGGAATTCGTGTTGATGCGACTGATTTGCAACGTCGCAGGTTGCCTTGCTCACTGACAATGGATCGCCTTGCCATTCGTATCGGGCCCTTTTTATACACTCTGCTACGTTCCAGGGTAAAACCTTACACTCTGCAGTGATTGTCACGCCTTAACAGGGCATGTTAAGAGTGAATTCATATTCGTGACATTGAGCAGACTGTCCCAAGATTCTCATGTTGCGTGCAAAATCTTTCATGCCCCGAATTTAGCTAAGTTTCATGGGTACTACGTGTAAGGTCGAAACACCATTTTTACCATAAATCAATCTCTCCACCCCATGACTCCTCCCAACTCCAGTGAATTACGAAACGCAGCACTCCTCTCAGTCCCGGTAGAAACACTTTGGAAAGTGTTCACGCAGAAAGAGCACCTTGAACAGTGGTGGGGTCCGCGTGGAATGCGTTGTGAGATCAGTGAGTTGGATTTCAGAGAAGGTGGTGAATGGCGTCTGACCTTAAGCACCGCCGAAGGAATGGTCTTCCCGAATCGCAGTATTTACCGCGAGATTCTTCCGCTCAAGAAGATTGTCTTCGAGCATTTTAATCCGCACTTTATTGCAACGATTGGTTTTGAATCAAAAGACAATGCAACTCAGCTGGAATGGTCTATGCTTTTTGATAGTCAGGAACTGAGGGATATCGTGGTAAACATTCACAAAGCAGACAAAGGACAAGAGGAAAATCTGCAAAAGCTTGCCGAGTACTTGGAGTCGCGCAAGGAATAACAAATCTTCTACTACCGAAAGCGCAGTACTCTTCTGTCACTCCCCCCTTCCTCAATTCACCTCATCCGTATTATACCGTCTTCTCTTTTTCACACGTGGCTTGGGCTTCTGAGATTCGACGACCAAGGTGTCGTGAATAACGACTGTGTCGGCTTTAATGTGCGTTGGTGTTTGCTGCAGAGAATTGCGCAGCATTTGGTTTTCGCGACGGAGGGTGGAGCTGTCGTTGTGATGGATGATGGCCATAGTGACGATTCCGGCGATGAGGAGGATTAGCAGGAGGACGACGCTGATCCAGAGACGATTGAGGATGCGGAATTGACGTTGTTGGGCTTCGACCTGTTGGGTCAGTGAGAGTTCGTGGGCATCGCGGTAGCCGTTGGCAATGAAGGCGCTGAGCGAGGGTAAGGCGTAGACACGTTCGGTGTAGATGGCCAGCTGCAGGATTTCGCTGGAGGTTTGCAGCAGAGCGTCGATTTCCAGGGCGGCACGGTCGCGGTCGTTGATGGTTGGGGTGTTGATCGAACGAACGATCGCCGAGGCGCGGACGTGACGTCTGGGATCGGGTAGGACGCTGACGAGCTTGCGGGCCAGAAGATCGCGCACAACGGCCAGAAAATCCAGAATTGCCAGGTGCGTGTCGCTTTCGATGGCAAAAACCAGCCAATGCGAACGCTGATTCCACTGGGGAATGAACATCTGGAAACGCTGGGGATCGGCACTGACCAAATCCTGCCATTGCTTCTCCTCTACCTCGCGGGTTTCGACGGCTAGCGTGAGTAAGAACTCGACAATGCTCAGGTTACCGCGTTCGGCAATGAGGGAAACGATGCGCTGTTGACGCGAACTGTATGACATGGACGTGTGCGATGGGTGGCAATAGGTCTACTGACTAACGGATTTCGGTCGCTTTTTCAAGCCTAACACTCGACGTTGGTTCGGAGGGCGATTTCTTCCAGAATTGAGCTGACGTTTAGACATCGACCCAATTCGCCCGTGTAAACCACCGATTTTCCGTTAAAATGCACTTCCATGGTGTGGCGCTCTGCCTTTTCCTGAGAACACTTCGTTGCCTTCATGATTTGGTTGATCACCTCATCGAAGGTATGCCAATCGTCATTGAACAGAATGCACTTGGCAGACAAAGTATCGGTCGTCGTCTCCTCAAGCAAGAGTTCCGGGACTTCTACTGTATCGTTATCGGCGCTGTTCATGATCAAAACTCGGTGTTCCGCGTGACAAAATTCTGTTCGAAAATAGGAAATGTCAGTAGTTTTGCAGCCTTAGGAACGGCAATCAAAAATTTTTCAACAACGACGGTACAAACCCGAGGAGATCAGTCATGACCGATAAAGAATTTCTGGAGCGTCTCGACGCTATCATTAACGAACGTCACATGCTGCAACATCCATTCTATCAGATGTGGAATCACGGCACATTGACCAAGGACATGCTGCGTGAATATGCGCAGGAATATTATCATCAGGTCTTCCACTTCCCGACCTACGTGAGCGCTACACACGCGAACTGCGCAGAAGACATGGAAGTACGCCAAATGCTTCTTGAAAATTTGATGGAAGAAGAATATGGCGCCGGCAATCACCCGGGCCTGTGGCGTCGCTTCGGTAAAGCACTTGGTCTCAACGAAGAATCAATGCTCAACCGCGAGTACCTTCCTCACACCAAAGAATCTGTGCGCATTCTGAAGACACTCTCTAAGAATGATAATGCAGCAGTCGGCCTCGCAGCTCTCTATGCATATGAATCACAAATTCCTGAAGTGTCCACAACAAAGATTGATGGATTGAAGAAGCACTATGATATGGACAACGAAGATGCATTGGTGTTCTTCCAAGTTCACGAACATGCTGATGAGATTCACCGTCAAGTAACACGCGATGCACTCCAGCGCATCTGCCGCACCGAAGAGCAACAAATCATGGCTCTCGATGCAGCACGCGAAGCAGCTGATGCAATCAATCTTCTGCTCGATGGTGTGTACGAGAAGTGGTGCTCAAACTGATATTGAAAATGACGAAGCGGAGATCTAAGGGTCTCCGCTTTTTTTCTTCCAAGGTGATTCGTCGGATAGATCGCAGACCTCGGAACTGCGCTCTCACTCAATGGGGATTGACCGATGCCAGGCGAATTGCATCGCTCACCGGAGTCCGACTCTAAAGCTCGAACAGTTCACCTGCCTGCTGCGAACTCGCACAGGATGGAGCGCGCAGATGCTATCTGCGACGCTGCCGTGGTCGTGCTGTCGATTACCTGTCCTCTACACTGTACCGAGGTTCTCTATGCTCAATGTCGAATTGATACTCGCAATAGCACTAGCCGCCATTGCCGGTGCTGCCGTCGCCTATTTCTTCCTGCGGGGCGATGAAGATGATAAGACTACCATGAATCTGAGTCCGCCACTGAAACTGCGTCCGAATGGCGGAGGTACTGATGAAGCCCTCGCCTATGATCCCGGCACCGGAGGTTTGACCATCGTCCTGAGTCCGCCAGGCGCAAATGATGCAAACTGCTCGTGGCATTTTAATACAGTCGACATCGGCGGCGTTACGCAGTACGTTTTATACAGCAATGCTCTGGGTGCTCCGAATTATCTCGGACGCAGCTTTGCCGGAGGTCGCACACAGCCGGTATTAAGTCGTGGCGTAGATCCGGCAGTCGCTTGGAATATCGTGGGTCTGACCGTCTTGCCTGACAGCAGCGTCGTTCTCATGTCACCGGATAGCGACATGACAAATCCTCAAGGTATACTCGCAGTTAGTCGCGCCGGCACCACTATCGACATTCGCCCCTATGATCCCGGCATCTCAGATTTTGTCTGGAAAGCCGTGCGTTTTCCATAAGATTGCATCGATACAAAACGAGACTCTCAGACGCTTCATCCCGCGCTTGCGTCAGGTGCTTATGCGCGGGATGAGCATTGATACTCGTGATAGTTGCGCGGGAATACTTGCTCCATGAATCTGAACGACCACCTGCTCACGCTCGAGCAGTACACACTCACCAACGAGATTGACTTCAAGAAGTCGATTGAGCAGCTTGTTGCCTATTGTCAATCCGGTGACAGTCTCAACGAAGACGCACAGCTTCGTGAAGACAGTCTGCGTCTTGCCGAGTGTATGGCACGTGCTTTCAACTTCGACTCCCGCGACACCGCAAGCTCACTCGCACTGATGCGCGAGTGCGAGCAGATCCTCGTTCATCAAAACACCGCAGCAATTCTCTACCTCCTGAGTCTGGCAAAGCTCAAAGCTTTAGCTCAGGATCGCGAATGTGAGTCGCACTATTACGAAGCCATCGAGCGCGCACGCGCGTGTGGTGATGTGCTGTGGCAGATTATTGTGTTGGTGCGCACAGGACGCTACAACATTTATGTTGGACGCTACGAAGAGGCTCTGGGATTCTGTTTCGAAGCGCAGAATCTCGTCGCGACCCGCTCCGTGCACTCCCCCATCGTCAAAGCGCACGTCGAATTCCACATCGCCCTTGGTCTGCTGCAAATCCAAAAAGCCGAACAAAGCATCGAACATTTTCAACGCGCTTTGGAGTTGTATCGCATCGCTGCTTCTGCTGATTTCATTGCCAATACTCTTCAAACTCTGGCCGGTGCTTATGAGTCTTTGGGACGCTTTGATGATGCCGTTGCTACATGGACCGAAGCCGTCGAACTCTGCGAAGTAAATCAGTTCAATGAACTAGCCGCCTACGTGCGAACAAATCTTGGTTCGACGCTGCTGCATCTGGCGCGCTATGATGAAGCAACGGCACAGATCCTGAAAGCAAAGGAGACCCTTGATTTGTCGCCGGACTTAACAGTGCGCGCATCAAACGTCTTGCACATCGCCATTGCCTACGGCGAGCAAAGCAATGCGCATCGCGATGAAGCTCTGGCGCTGAAGTACTACGATGAAGCAATTGCACTGGCAGAGCGATCGGGCAACAAGCATTTGCTCAGCAGTGTGTTCAAGAACCGCTATGATTTTCATTGGCATGCGGAGCGATACAAAGAAGCATTGGAAGATTTTCAGCGCTTTGTGCAACTCGATCATGAAGTCTTTAGTTCGGATGTTGAGCTCAAGGTCAAAGCAATGGAGCAAGAGCACGAACGACAAATGGTCTTGACCGAACAAAAGGTCACCACAGCCCTGCTGCACCGCGTCTTCCCTGTCGCCGTCGTTGAGCGCATGAAGTACAATGAAAGCGTTGCCGACTACTTTGAAAACGTCAGTGTACTCTTTGCCGACATCGTCAACTTCACTCCAATGGGCAGTCGACTTTCGCCGCAGGACGTCATCGGACTACTCAACGGCATCTTCGCAATGTTCGATGAAACCATGCGCAAGCACGGTTGTGAGAAAATCAAAACCATCGGTGACGGCTACATGGCCGTAGCCGGCGCACCCCTAAGCTGCGAAGATCACGCCGAACGACTAGTTCTTGCAGCGGTCGATCTCAGCGAAAAACTCCAAGGTCTCTTCGTGCACGACGTCTTGCACGATCATCCGGTAGCCGTCGAAGAAGATGCTGAACTCAGCTTCCGCATGGGCATACACTGCGGACCGGTCGTCGCAGGCGTTGTTGGACAAGAGCGCTTCGTCTACGATCTCTACGGCGACACCGTCAACACCGCCGCTCGGATGGAAAGTCACTCCGAGCCCGGCAAAGTCCACATCAGCTCAGAAGTCTTCGAGTTGCTCAAACAGCGAAACACAACGCGCTACAACGACAACGGCAGCATCACGCTCAGCCTACATCGCGACGACAATCCTCAGCTAGTTCTCATTCCACGCGGTGAGATTAGGATTAAGGGTAAGGGGGAAATGCAGACCTATTATGTGGAGCGAGGCTAGGCGAAGGACTGCAGTGCTGTCACTAAGAGATCATTCAAAAGCATTAAGTATATAAGAGCAGCTTGACCACTCGCATGGCTCAATGCAGGTCTGAGACACGCTAGTTATTAATGCACCAACAACTCAAAAAAAAACCATCGAAGTATTTACGCTTCGATGGTTCAAGTATCGCACTTGCTTCAAATTCTAGTTCTTCGACGCAGCCATCATTTGTTGCATTTCTTCATCGGTTGGGCCTGCAACGCCGACAGGCATATCGCCTACGGAGCGCATGACAACTTGAAGCTGACCGCGGTGATGGATCTCGTGCTTAATCAGCATCCACAATGTTGAGCCGACGGTCATTTTCATACCCCAAGCGTTCACCTCATTGTTCAGCATATCATTGCTAATCGTCGATGATACTGCAGCCAAGAGTTCTTCAACCGACTTTGCGTGCAGAGCTGCTGCAGCGGCCGGAGTAGCCGGCTTGTCATCGGCGGTTGCTTTGGTGATGGTAATTGGCAACAGAGAACCAATCTCACTGACTGCCTTAGAAATGTGCCAAGACAAGCGACCTGTTGAGCGAATTCCCGGTCCCGGATCAGTGTTATAGTGTGCTTCTGTAGCTGCAGCCAACAACTTGTTGGTTGCTTTGCTTTCAAGCGCATACTGCGCCAAAAAATCATTCACGTTGCTGTACATCGTCTAGCCCCTTGTTTGAGAAGTGTTTGAGAAATGGTGCACGCGGTCCAAATTTAACCGCATCGCGAAGGCTAACGGTTGAGTATTGATCATATTGTATGACCGACTAACTTCCTTTACCCGCTGCGCGACGCTTCGCATTTGAGTCCCTTTGTTGTGGCTTTTCCAAGCTAAATGAAACGATGTGTTCCTTTGGTAATCTTGAATCTCTTGAAACGAAAGCAGCTATCGCGTTCTTCGTCGATTGATGTGAGCTTTGCACAGCTCTGACCGTGTCTTACGCGGCAATCATTCAATTGACAGCACTTGATGCGTGTCGGTAAAACACCATAGTTTGCCGTTTTACGACAGTCACTTCCTTATACTCACCCTATGCAACGCATCCTCGTCATCGGCAACGGTGGTACCGGTAAATCGACATTGAGTGCGGAGTTGTCGGAGCGCTTGGGAATTCCGGTCTATCATTTGGATCAGATTGCCTGGGGACCGCGCTGGACGCGGGTTTCGGAGCAGGACTATGCGGCGCGATTAAATGAGATCTTAGCCGCTGAATCATGGATTGTCGACGGATGGTCTTCTCAATCCAGCATGCAACAGCGATTGGATGCGGCCGACACCATCATCTTCCTCGACTATGCGATATGGCTGGCCTACTACGGCGCAACAAAGCGCTTCTTTCAATACTATTCAAAGCGCAATCCCTATGATCCGCCTGAGACGACTCGTGGCGAGGTATTGATGTTGACCTATAGGGCGATGTGGCGGGTGTATAGGAACTATGTGCCCGAGTTGAGATCCATGCTTGAGAAGCTAAAGAGCAAAAGCATCATCCATGCCCGCTCGCGCGCTGAGTTACAGCGCAAATTGAACGCCGCCTTTGAAGAGAAAAGGATTGTCAATGAGTAGTCTTTCTGATTGGTCGTCGTGACATCACGGCTTTGTGGTTATGGTGCTGTATAAATAGAGCATGTCGAAGTCAAAGACAAAGTATTGAGTGTGTTTGAGTGACTTGTTTTTGATTGCTATTCTGTCATCGCATTGACTGACCAGTCATTCTCATCAAGCAGCTGAATGGTACAAATCAGGGAATCGACTACCGGATTTGTACTATCGCTTTGTCTCACAATACGCGAGTGGATAGCAGGCTACGAACCTATCTGGGCGCATTCTCCGGATTGGTATATGGTTGCATGTGGTTGGAACCAAGCACCGACAGTGAGCTTTTATAACATCGGCAATGGAAGTCATATTTCTTTTGTAGAACTCCACAACGGTGATATGATAAGTGTGCAAATGGCAATAGCACCGAATCACAGTGAATTTGTGTGCCAGTCAATTCGCTGGGACGCACACGCTCAATTCAGCTTCCAAGGTTATTCTGACGTCGTGATCGCTTCCGTTGCAGACGGCAACGTCATTCGAAAGCTCCCTGCCCCGCCAAACACGGATTTTATGGACTTCGCCTATAGCGCCGATGGTCATGTGATCTGCGCTCGCTTCAATGAGAAGGGAAAACAGAAAATTCGCATTTGGAAAGTGTGATGCAATGCATTCAGCAGTACACAAGTGTATTCAGACGCCATCGCTTTGCCCTCAATATGACTTAGTACTTTAGTTTTTTTGTGCAGCACATCTGATTTTGTAAGTTGGACTGCTCGCAACAAGACAGATCAGGACATTATCGAATGAACTGCTTATGAAGGGACATAAAGTTCATTTGGTTGTGAGCATGTACGGGGACCAGAACAGCATCAACAGCATGAAAGTCGGCGCACCCAATTTTAGTCAAATCTCTTCCAGTGCCAGCAAATGTTATTGAATGTTGCGCTATAGCTCGCAGTTGGATGTTTGGCAATTTCATAGTAATCATGTTCCATATACAACCAAGCCATGGGTATACGAATTGTAGTGTGGGTCTTTTGTGCCGTCGTTTTTCTGTCAGGTTGCGACCTTGTTGACAATTCGCCTTGTGGACCGAGAAGGACCTTCGACCTCTATTTACTTGGAAGTAATATCGTTGACACAACCGGAAATGTCTTCAATAGCTACATGGAAGGCAACAATAGAGTCTTTCAATGGAGCAAGCTTGTTGATAGCGTCTGCACCGATGAACATGTTAAATCAAACTTTAGAATTGCTCTGCTCGATGAAACCAGTGCACCTCTTGTAAAGGTAAGAGGAGTCGTTAGTTGGCAGTTTCTCTATGAGAGGACCTATGATGCCACCCCTAAAGGATCCGATTACGTTGCAACTGCTGAAACAGGTTTGAAACAAGCATTCCCAGATTTGCAGGGATGGTTTGTTCCTGCGTTGCAAGTGTATTTTCCAACCAAAGGTTCGTACGATAGTGACACCGCGTTTTTAAAGGAGCACATTATTTCGGTTGAGATATCTTGTAATTATAGAGAGTACAAATAGGACTCAAAGCGTCGAAGCTCAGTCTTGGTATAGCGATTACATTGGCAAATCAGAAACCCTTGTCACTTCAGTTGTAGATCCAATACATGTGACCCAATACACTCACTCTGGTCGCTGTAAGGAGTGACGTCAGCGGCGCCGTTCCCCAACACAACTATAAAGCTAGTGTTCCACTCCTCGTCAATTCATCATGTAGACTTTGCTTATTGAGAATATCACGTCACTCTCACCTTCTCACTCAACGTCGTAGTCACTCATTAGCCTTGAAGAGTTTTTGCAGTGCATTGTCGAAGCAATCAGTACGATTAGCATCTCATGCACTGCTCGTGCCTGCACACGCAGACAATATCTATCCGACTGTTAGAACACGTCGAAGATTTCTCCCCCACCCCATGTCCAATTCCACCAAACTCAACTTTTCCTCACTCCTCATTTCTCCTTGCCCATTCTCCTCTCCTATTCAAAATTGAACTGATCGCTCCCGCTCGCGATGCTTGTTTTTTTTATACTCCGGATAATGTATGGCTTTGTTGAATTATCGTTCTCCTGAGGAGAAGGACCTGCCTTTGCGCGGGGGATTGTTGCGGGAGTGGAGGGCTGATGAGTTGCCGCGTGAGCGACTGTTGAATCACGGTGCTCACACTTTGTCAGATGTGGAATTGATTGCCATACTGCTTGGCACCGGCACGCGCGGACATAGTGCGGTAGATGCGGCGAGGGAGTTGCTGAATAAGTCGGGTGATTTGGCGACCCTGATGTCGCGCGACACCAGCGAACTCAGCAGCGTGCGCGGTGTGGCGCGGGTGAAAGCGATTAAGCTGGCGGCGGCTTTTGAGTTGAGTCGGAGGGTGCAGACAGCGCCCTTTCAGTCACGACGGGTCATTCGCTCCCCCGCCGACGTCGCCAGCTACTACATCCCACGATTACGCGCGGCACTGCGCGAGAGCTTTCGTGTGCTGCTCATGAATTCAGCGAACCAAGTATTTCGCGAAAGCGTGGTCAGTGAAGGATCGCTCAACGCCAGCATCGTGCATCCTCGAGAAGTCTTTCGTACTGCCATTAGCGAGAGCGCTGCCAGCGTTATTCTGCTGCACAATCATCCCAGTGGTAATGCAGAACCGTCGCGCGAGGATATCGCGGTCACAAAACAACTGCGCGAAGCCGGTGCAATCATCGATATCAAAGTGCTGGATCATGTGATCATTGCGGGCGAAACCTTTACCAGCTTTAGCGAGCGAGGATTGATGTGATGAGGGTGTGGAGCGTCCGGGGTCGCGAGGCGACCGCATGATGCATGAAGAAGTGACTAAGCGTTTAGACTACAAGCAGGCCGCGCGAACGATTTCTTCGGCGCTGCTGAGGGTTTGCTGCAGGTCGTCGTTGACGATGACTACGTCGAACTCGTGCTGCAGGGACATCTCCATTTCGGCGCGTTGGAGGCGTAGGGTGAGTTGTTCTTCGGACTCAGTGGAGCGGGCGCGCAGACGTTGCTCGAGGATTGACGGACTCGGCGGTGCGATAAAGATCAGCAGACTTTCGTCGGGAAAGGCATGACGCAGTGAGATAGCGCCTTTCACATCCACATCAAAGAGGATGACTTCGCCACCGTCTATGGCACGCTGCACTTCAGAGCGCAGGGTGCCATAGAGGTTGCCGAAAATTTCTTCGTACTCGATCATGTCACCGACGCCGACGCGGTGCACGAATTCTTCGCGACTCAGGAAGAAGTAATCTTTGCCGTGTACTTCGCCGGGACGCATGGGACGGGTCGTTGCGGACACGGAGAAGCGCCATCCGGAAAATGTTTTCAGGAGGTGACGTGCGACGGTGGTTTTACCGGCGCCGCTGGGTGCGGAGAGGACGATGAGTTGTTTTTTCACACGTCCGCCAATTACTCAACGTTTTGAACTTGTTCACGAATGCGCTCGAGTTCATCCTTGACGCTCACAACCATACGGGCGATGTTGGCGTCGTTGGCTTTGGAACCAATGGTATTGATCTCGCGATTCATTTCCTGCAGCAAGAAGTTCATCTGACGTCCGTTGCCTTCGCCCGTGCGCATTGCTTCATTCACAAACTTGATATGTGAACGCAGACGAACGCATTCTTCGGAGATGTCGAGTTTGTCGGCGAGCAGGACGATTTCGAGCTGCAGACGTTGTTCGTCGATTTCATCGGACTCAAACAACTGTGCCACGCGCGCACGCAAGCGCTCACGTTCACTCGGAATGCGCTTCATTCCTACTTCTTCGATGGTATCAAGTGTGGTCTCAATCAACTTCACGCGATTGCGCATATCCTTGATGATTTCCTTGCCTTCGTTCTTGCGCATGGTGTCAAGCGATGTCAACGCGGCCTTCACTGCCTTCGACACGATCTTCCACTGCATTTCCGATTCCTTGTCATCATCTTCTTCCTGACTCATCACCTCAGGAATCGTCAACAAATCCGCAATGCTCACCGGAGTTTCAATACCCAGTTTCTTACGCAAAGATTCCAAGGAAGTATAATAAGCCTGCGCCTTGGCGGGATTGATAACCGACGAGGTCTTTGCCTGCGAATCAACCTTAATATTCAACGACACCGAGCCGCGCTCCAGCGCCTGCTTTACCATGTCGCGAAGCTCCGCTTCCTTGTGCTGCAAGTTCTTCGGCATCTTGCACGATAACTCCAAATAGCGTCCATTAACGCTACGTATCTCAACATTAGCACTAACCCCGTGCTCATTGATCTGGGCCTTACTAAAGCCTGTCATGCTTTTCATAAACGTTCTCTCTGTGAATGTGTGTGTAACACACTGCCGGCCTTCATATTCCATGATTCCCGTGCAGATGTGAATACAAAGATACGATAGGAAGGCTTGGGAAGGGAGCAAGTGGCTTGCGATTGCCTATTACGAGAGATGTGGAAGGGATTGATCGATTGGCTGATTGTTAAATGACGTGATTCGGAGGTCTTGTGGGGATGAACTGGAAGCTTACTGAGGAAACATTGAGATATTCCTTCGCATCGAGGAAATGAAGTCGTGGTCTGTGAGAAAGTTTGAGTTGGGATAGGATTGTATCGGCGTAGAAGACCATTGAGGAACTTGTGGAGTGACTAGCGATGCACGTTATAGCTAGCTCATCACAAGCTTAGCTGCATTCAAAACATAGTCCGACTCTCTGTTCAATTATCCAAACCAACTCCAGCACTAAGCCTCATCGCACATACATAAAGCTCGCCTCCGACACACACTCCCGCGCTTGCAAGCGAAGACGAAAGACTTCATTTGACAAATGCCTGTCTTGCGATTTGAGATACTAAAGACATGACCCAAGTTTTCGATTGGAGTTCAACTCCGCTCATGCCTAGATTTTAACAAACTTTCAAGGCTATCGATTCATTGTCGGAAGAGCCCCGAGATAGGTGGAAACAGAAAACTAAGCCATGATGACATGAGACCCTAAACTCATACATTTGTCAAAGCAATTTCAAACTTCCTGAAAGCATAAACTTTTATGTGAGTCTGATGAATCATTCTTGGGTAGATTCACCGGGTCTAGCGCAGTGGATTCTACAGTAGCTAAGGAGGAGGAGCCTCAGCGAAAAATTCCTTGAGCGAAGATGACCTCCCATCCACATGACACTTCCTCGCTGCTGTCTCACTCGGATTCAAAGCAATATGAGATATTCACTTCTATTATTTCTTCTCTTAGTCGTTCAGACTACGCGATTCTTAGGTCAATCCATCAATGATCTCCCACTCTTGCCCATCTGGTATGAGCTAAAAAGCTGTCCATATCAATACCCTACGTACTTCGAGAACTTCGATACAGCGAGAGGTGGGAACAATGCGGTAACTTTTTTCCTGGAGGGCCCTTCGCGCACCGTGACCTTGTACAATCGATTTGTTCGAGATACGACTGATCTGTTCACGTGGCCAAGACCATTTGTTAGCGCATGCCAACTCGACCTCAATGGCGATGGCATTCGAGATGTTTATGCTGACGATGGTACCATTTATCAAGGCAATTCATTTGGTGTGCCACCCACCTTGACACAAAGTAGTGGTAAATACCCCATTTTTTCTGCCACAACCTTTACTCCAGTAGATGTCGATGGTGACAACAAAGAGGATGTAGTGATAGCATCTGAGGCTTCTCCACTCGAGTTGGTTAAACCTCTAGGCAAAATTGTATTCGGTAGTTCTGACCTTTCAAAGATGCAGACGCTCGACATCATCACACTTGGAGATACGTCTTTATTTGGTGAGGATCGATATCAAACCATTGCATCAGCATATAAACTTTCTACTGGTGAATTTCGAATAATAACACTGACACAAAAGGATCCTAGTACTCAAGAGCGTATTCATATCTGGCGAATTGAATTTCGAAAAACTGACTCCGTTCAAATCGTAAGCACTCGAAAATTAGCTTCACTAGCGACAAATGGAATGCGATCAGGTGTTCTATTTTCAACACCAGGCAGTGAGCACGTTACTCTCAAACTCGGACCCAACACATATTCGCTCGATAACGATAAATTCGAGCTTTTGTTTAGCTCAGACTATAGAGCTGCCGGTTTTAAGACTCGTGGATCAATTAATAGCATGTTAGAAAATGGTTGGACGGAAGGATCGTATGGAAAGGACACATTGTATTGCACTTTCAATAGCGGCAACCCACGCATCCAACACAAAGGCAGCTTCAGAGTTATTACGAAACTGCCTTTTGGATCCTCCGGCGTAATGTATCTGGAAAGGTTTCTATGTGTTGGAGACCTCAATCATGACGGCTTCAATGACTTTCTGGCCTACTATATCGGAAATGACGATGGCAGGGATACCTATAGATTGGTTTTCTACCTCGGTATTGATACTACACAAAGCAGTGTGGAAGCAGAAAACTATCCAAGAATATTAAGTCATGCTAATCCGCTAAGAAGAGATGAGATTCTGAGGCTTAATATTTCAAGGACTTTCAACTCAGCTACGACACTCGATCTTTTCAATCTCGACGGGAAATTAGTAACAAACATTTGGAGCGGAAGTGGTCAGACAATTCCATCCCAGATGAGCTTTGATCTCAAATCAACGAACATCTCACCCGGTATCTATAATTTGAAATTGAGAAGTGGCGATTTGTCCTTTGATTCTGCACTTGTTATCGTGGAGTGATTGAGCAGCGATTAGTCACGGTAGTACCGCTTATTGCAGATTGTACCTCAAGTTCAAAAGGATTGCGCTGTTTGAGGCAGGGATTAACGATGCACGTTTTAAGGAAGTCATCACAAGTATAGCTGCATTAAGATTATACTCCGTCTCTCTGTTCAATTATCCAAACTACCAGCAGCACTAAGCCTCATCGCACATACATAAAACTCGCCTCCGACACACACTCCCGCGCTTGCAAGCGAAGACGGTAAACTCCATTTGACAAATGAGAGTCTTGCAGTTGTAATTCTACTTGAGCATGATCAGGCGACACAATTCCTTGCCAGATTGTACCGACATGTCGGCCGGCCATATCATACACATCCATTCTTGCGTCTGATTGTTCTGCTGAGCTGATGTCGACAGCGAGCAGATTGTTTCTTGTTACAACGTGGTTGATGCGGACGCAAGACGGTCGATCTGAGGGCGCGCCTTGCTCTACAGGACTTGCTGCGCGAATGCTCTTGAGGATTTTGAAGCCCGTTCGACTTGTGCGAGGACTATAGTATTTGAAAACAACAGCGTACTCGGGTAGACTATCACCGTCGAGATCGCCGATGCGGACACAAGTTGTGTATTCGCTTACTGTGTCTCCGCCTAGTCCGGACTTATACTTCTCGTAGCCATGAAACTTGCAAAGAGGAATTGTATCAAATCTTGGATCACCGATGTGCACGTTGTAATCGATGAAGATTGAATCAGCCTTAGTGGTTATCACGTAGTCGCCGAGCCATTCAAAGTTCTTTGTACCCTTATTGTAATAGGGTACGCCATTTGTTCCGCCGTTGGTATGTACAAGGGTGAATGTGTCGGCCTCTAAAGAGTAAAGATGTCCATTCCAATCAAAGAAGTGGCGCTCTCGGTCAGTGGAATGAAATCCATATCCACGGGTCTCACCCTCTTGCCAATAAGCACTTGTCAATTCGAGCATCCGTAGGCTTTGATTTGCATTTGAATCAATGAGAACGAGGTCCCATAAAGTCAATTTAACATTGTCGTGCTTTCCGTTTTCTCGTAGCTGATAACTGTAGGTAATCAGACGTGTTTGACCAAGAGTATTCGTATAACAATCAAGAATGCATGTCGGGTTTGTTTTGTCAATGGCAGTGTACAACTCACGGTAATTTGATGTAGATATCGTCTTTCCCCCAACAACGACGTGCGCAAGTAGACTCTCTACGGACGGTAATTCTGAAGCACGAACGAGTATGTCATCAATGCCGTCGTGATTGACATCGATAATGTAACTCGGCGGAACTGCAGAGTATTCACGCGCTCTATACACCGAGTCAACATTCGGAGGTGTCTTTGCAGACTTTCCCCAATAAATATTCATCCCACAATTGGCAGAATAATCAAGTATGCCATCGCCGTTTAAATCCACTTGGACTATCTCGCTCAGTTCGTCTTTCCAATCAAAAGAGTTTAGCGTGTCACCCGAAAAACGATTGTACCACGTGACGGTCGATTTTCCCCGTCGCCAAAGACATAAGGCGTGCGCACACTGATTCGAGCTGTCAAATTCATCAAGGGCAACAGCAAAGCCTCCGTACGGTGTATTCCCATACTCAAACCACACCGGCATTTCCGGGATGTTCGGCTGTGCACAAAGCGCCAAACTGCTCAGCAAGTATGCGACAAGAGAGAGGAGAATGTTTTGTCTCTGACTCATAAACGAGCACTGATGACATTGTTTAGTTTAAAATACAGTATGCTTCTTCACCATTCAAACTCGGACAATCTCGAAGTATGATCGGGAGATTGTTCGCGATTGTTTCAGTAGTCAGCTACGAATTCGCTTTCTACGTCGCTGAGTGGTGATCTATCGTACGAAGCGCACACATGACAGAGACTTCAGAGACATCAATTATCGTCTGCCTGCATAGACAAGGTGCTGCCACCCAACTTTGTCGCCTACAAGCAGCCGCACATAGTATACTCCGGCAATAAGATGAATCTGCGAGAGATCAACGCTAACTTGAGATTGCTGTATGGCTCGAGCACCAACATCAATTGTGTGCAGAAGTCTGCCGCTGAGATCATAGAGTTGTGCAACGGCGCCATCTGCATCCGTGGCAGATAGTTCGAGCTGTAGCTTTTGATCAACAATACATGCCCGGCGTAGAATGTTCGTTGATCGATCGGGATCGGCTGAGCTATCGGTTGATACACCGGTTGTGACTTTGATGGTTTTCAGGATTTGAAAACGAGCGAAACTTGTTGTCGAGCTGTAGTTGGAAAAGTGCAGTGCATATTCCGGAAGACCGTCTCCATCCAAATCACCAAGGTGTACGCAGTTGTCCATCATGTTAACAGAGTCACCTCCAAGTTCGGCAGGTACTTTATTGAGAGCTCTGAATCGACATAAGGGAACAGTGTCTGTGCGAGGATCACCTATGTGAATATTATAGTCAACAATCGACGTGTCTTTACTATCGACGCGGATATAAGATCCAACCCATTCGAATCTATTTTCGGCACTGTTATAATGTGGTGACAAGCATGTACCGCCATTTTCGTGACAAAGAGCAAATGTGTCGTTGTCTAATGAGAATACTCGACCGTTGCAATCGATGGTATGTCTTGTTCTGGACTTGTCATGAAATCCATAAGTGCTTTCATTCGCAGTCGCAAAGGCCGCGCTACTGAGCTCATGTAGTTCAATACCGACTTCATTGCCTTGTGAACTAAATACTGCTTCATATAAGTTCAAGCGCGGATTTGCGCGGAGTCCGGCACTGTTAACAGAACATTGAAAAAGCACAACTCGGAATTTTCCATCATGGGTCGTGTAACAATCAACCAGGCAACCTTTTGTATCCCCAAGAAAATCAAATGATACCGGTATGTAGCGACGATTATGCAAATCGTGGCTACCAAGAATGATGTTAGCCACATATGGGTTTGTGCTAGGCTGTTGAGTCGCACGATAGAGAATATCATCTATGCCGTCGTTATTAAAGTCTCCCACAAAGAATGGTCGTGCCGATACGATATACGGCAATTCAGCCTTGATACTGCTATCAACTGGCGGCTCACAATTGTGCCGTCCCAATAAGATGTCCCTTCCAACATTAGCAGCGTAGTCTACAACTCCATCGCCATTAAAGTCTCCAACCTCTACCTCAATAAACTCGATTGGCCAGATGAACGAGCTCGCGGTATCACCCGGATATCTATTGTACCATGTCACACTCTTCGAACCTGGTATCCAAAAACAAAGTGCACTCTTTGCACCTCTGGCTGTGTCGAAATTTGTCAAAGAAGTCATTTCACCATGATACGGCGTATTCCCATACTCAAACCACACCGGCATTTCCGGAATATTCGGTTGTGCCATTGCAGAGCTAGCGATCAATAGCACGGCTGCGATTATCAGGAAGCCCGTCTTCATGAGTCCGATAAAGGAAAAATATTGCTCATAGTGAAAGCAGATTGAGGTGACACCGTAAAGAATTATGCGAGTTTAAAGAAGCTTTGTGACATGACGTGGAACAATCACTCCGATGTTTTTCGTATGGAGTTGTTACAACTGATCCAGTCATAAGGTCTGAGGGCAGTCATATTATCGCGCAGTCTAAGGTTCTTAAATCTTCATTCAGCACTTCATACTCTCAATTTGCTTCACTTCAAGTGCGCTACACTCTTTAACACCTTTCATGTATCATTTGAGTTTGATTGTACTGTGGTACAACATCAATGTCGCGCCTTCAAAGATTTGCCCTTGATACCTTCAAATATTCGCGAATTGTAGCAATTGAATGATCCAAGTTTCCACTCGAACCGGCACAAGACTTTGTCTTGAGTCCGCTCCGTCAAAGCGCCGGAGGACATTTCGTAAGTTTTTTTTTAAACGCAGATCACCTATGTTCAAGCGTACGTGATCTATGAAGCCGAATACTGCTCAGAGAAATCACAAGAAGTTGAAGACCAACTCAATGCGCTTTGTGGTATAAAAGCCGAGCATCAAAAGCGTGGAGCCGAAGCAATTCGCTTCCCGCGCTCAATCCTGAGAAGACTTTGACACGGATAAACCCTTGTTTCGAGGGCAAACAATTTTCAAGAGTCAATTAGATCCTAAAACTCGTTTTTTGTTCGGAGGATGTATGTTTAAGCTGGTGCAAATACTGCTTATCGGAATAGCAATTCAATTAAGCGCATTGTCGCTCAGGGCGCAGTCCTTTAGCCTGTCGCTTTCTCCTGCCTCGCAGAGTGTAACCTCTGGTCAGGTGGCTGATTTCATCGTGAACATCAGTGCAAGCGGTGGTTTTCAATATACTGTTTATCTCAGTGCAACTTCGACGTCGCCATGCTACTTCAGCAATAACCAAGTAAACTATCCATATGCACCGGTACATTTCTATGTCAAGCC
Organism: Chlorobiota bacterium; assembly: GCA_044228685.1. Taxonomy (GTDB): domain Bacteria; phylum Bacteroidota; class Ignavibacteria; order Kapaibacteriales; family NICIL-2; genus JBBATK01. Next base: position 134,621 of record JBGAUL010000001.1, on the reverse strand, counting down.
ACTGGCCGGCGATACCGGATGGAAAAATTTTACAGTAATTGGAAAGAACACATCCATCAACGCTAGCGTGAGTGGCACTCTGCATTCAGTACTCAACGCTCAGTGGCAGACAATGACACATCCAGAATGGGGTCAGAATACCCGTCTGTTTGCCAGCTGCGACCAACAAAAGAATTTCTCTGCTATAACTATTCGAAGTAATAATCCTATATCGTACAGTTATGCATCGCACAAATGGCAATCAACTGCGCTTGCCGGAACGAAATGTACAATTGAAGAATGCAAGGGCGCATATGCACCAAACGCCGATATCTGGTTTCTGGATTACTGCGGTGTGAATCGTCTGAGCAATGGTTTCCTCACGACATACACTTCAGCCAATTCGAGTATTGGTTCCGGATTGCCATTGTGGATTGACATGAACCGTGAAGGCAAGGCTGTGTGCAGACTGACAGATAAATTCTATCAATATGATGCCGGCTCAACATGGCATGAGATCGCAAGCGTTAATACACTAGGGCTGGGTGGGAAGGCAAAGTTTGTGATAGACAGTAGCGGTGACATTGTGTCCTACAACGAATCTGCCGCAATGATGTACAAGATCTCCGGTGGCATTCGCACGTATTTCTCGTCTTCAAAGGTATATGACGTACGAGATTTGATTGTTGCGCCTGATAGTTCTGTTTGGGGAATTACAAGTGATGCAACGAATAATGTTTTTCACATAACAGGGACGGCAATGTCGTTGATGACTATCCCCTCCGCTTCAGCGGAAGACAAATTCAATGCCATAAGCGTTGATGCCAGAGGTCATGTGTGGATTGCCGCTACTTCCGGCGTCTATCAATATTATGCCGGCTCTTGGTCGTTGTTCTCAGCACAAAATTCACCTCTCAACGATGGAGAATACCTGGATTTGGTTGTGGATGGCGTTGGCAATCTTTGGATAGTAGGACTGGACAAACTCTACGTCTACAATCCGGACGGCCTCTCGGGCATTCCTTTAACAGCAAGCTCAGTCGAAAATGCAACGGATTCTGATCCGACCGTATCTCCAATAAGCATTGTACAGTCGTCGCTTCAGATCAAAGCCCAGTCAACTCTGGTTATCATCTATGACTGCCTCGGCAATTGCGTCAAATCTTTCAATAGCGAACAAGGTCAAGACTATTGCATCTCCACTACTAGTCTCGCAAACGGCTTTTACTTCCTGCGCGATGGCGACACCGTCAGAAGCTTTGTAGTTAGTAAATAATGGGGTTTTGTTTTGTAGACTTCTTTGAGGCTGTCGTACCTGACAGCCTTTTTTTGTGCTGCTAACATGAGCTTCATGTAGTCAACATGGACGAATTGTCAATGGCTCACGGCAGCCTTGCAACCACTCGTTTCAAGCGACCATCCAGACTGATCTCATACAGAGAAGAAGGGATTTCACCATCTGCAAGCATGTTTATTCGGAATGTTCGGCTGTGTAATTGAAGAGCTGCAGCTCAAGTGTAAGGCTGCTATCGCCAAGACGGTTAGCTTCATGCAAGGATTTGCGGAAAATAATACACGATAAATGACGAGACCTATTGCGGTGCATTGATTGTGCGAGTCTAAGGATTCACGGTCAAATGGCATGGTGAATTGAAGCTATTCACTCATTGCGACAATTAAAACTACCATCCCAGCTCATCTTCACTCCCCCCACAAATAACAACAGCGCCATCTCTCGACGGCGCTGTTGGCGTACAATCCATGTACTGTCGGACTATGCAACTTTGGGTTGCAGACGGCCGAGCATCCATGCGATAATTCCGGCGGAGAAGGAGGTCATGATGCTGCTGACAATAACGTCAGTGAACATCGAAGTATAATCCCACAAGTTCATGTATCCTTTCATGAAGATGTCGAAACCGAGCGTCATAAGCAGTCCAATGAGTGCTCCTGCTTTCATCCCGCCATTGAAGTCTTTAATCTTGGCCCAATTCGCGAAGATATAAGCGAGCAATAAGCTATTACACAAGCCGCCGATAAAAACATGAATGAGCATGGTGGAATCCATAGGCATCATCAGGCCATCGTAATGAACAGTGTGAGACTTCATAAAGGCGTCCAATCCGAGAACCCCGTATACAATGCCACCCAATACAAAACTTGCAATGCCGCCGACGATGGCAGCAATGACCACGCGCGTATTCATAAGCAAACTCCAGGTGTTGATGGAAATGATAGCATCAGACTGAGCGATTTCAGCCTGTTTTGACTTCAACAATCGTGCTTTCCCTGCGGATGAGTTGTTCTTGAGTTAGACCCTGCGCTTGATCCATTCAGCACACCATGTCTACTCCATTCCCCAATCTTCGTCGTGTTTCGTGCCGTCTTCTTCGCGTCCCCTCTCGTCCCCTCGCGCCATCGCTTGCCGTATGCGTGCGCGCTTGACTTCGGTGCAAGCTACTGCAATCATTGACGATAGACAAGGTTTATTAACGCGGACTCATCTTTTTTGGCGAGTGCAACGACGCTTGCCTCACAAGCGAGCCCTCTCCTCCGACCTAGCACCGAGCTCTGCCCAGCGGGTTCATGTGCCCTTCTGTGAAATAGTGTTAAGTCCCAATCTCCGCTCTGGCACGAAGTAACCATTGTCGCGCATTGCTCTCTTAGTTGATAGTAGCACATTCACTATTCACACTTACGATCATGAAATCCTCCGAATCCCGCGCCTTTGGCGCATTGTTGCAGCGACTGTCTGTTGTTATTGTTCTTGTCGTTAGTCTGACGCTTCATCCCCTGCTTCTACACGCCGCCGACTCTGCGGCGGTGTTGAAGACGAAGAGCATTAGCATTTTTAAGAATGGGTCGTGCTTTTTCACCAAAGAGGGGACCCTGCCCCTCGTCAATAATCAACTGCGTTTGCCCGTGCCGAGTGCCATCAATGGAACCTATTGGCTCAACACGCCGGGCGAACGCACTATTCGTTCGGTTCTGTTTAAGAATGAACTGGTGAAAGTCAAACGCGACGTGAATTCCGTCATTGAACTCCTCGAAAACAACATCGGCAAAAACATCAGCTTCGAACTGGTGCGCTACGCGCCACTTGGAACGCCGCCGAATACGGGTGGGATAGTGGGCTCGGGGACGCCGCAGAACATGGGACTCCAAGCCTACAGCGGTAAAATCCTCGGCGTGAATCGTACGCTCAATACCTTTAAAATCGAAGACAAACTCGGGACGCATTACTTTGATGTGGCCTCTCTGGCAGGGACGAATTATAGCATTGTGGATGCACAGGACTCGAAGCAGCAAGACAGTAGCGTGCGCTATGCCATTATCAATCCTACCAAATCCATGGATGAACTAAAGCTGCAAGAACTCTCTCTGCAAAACGGCGTGCAGTGGATTCCCTCCTATAATATTCGTCTCAACTCCGCCAAAGAAGCACGCATCGAACTCAAAGCAACCATCGAGAATTTCTCCGCCGAAGATATCCTCAATGCCGAAACCGAAGTCGTGGTCGGTGTGCCGCAACTCTATTTCAGTCGCGTTATGGATCCTGTTACCAGTCCGTACATGACCCAGCTCAATACCTTGTTACCCGCCTACAACAACTCTCAGTACAACCAATCACGCGACATCAACGTTCGTAGTGCACGCTCGACCTATAAAACAACGGAGATGTCAGCCGGCGTCAGTGCCGATGTAGCCAACAACTACAACACCAGTTTCGAAAGCGAAGCCGAAGCCTCCAACGACATCTTCATTTACAAGCTCGGCGCCATGACCCTTGAAAGAAACACCAAGGCCTTCGTTCCTGTCTTTGCGACGAATGTTGAATACAAAGACATCCACGAGTGTGACATACCTGATGTGGTGAATTACGAGTACAGCAGAGTGGTCAACAACCGCGACGACAACTTCGATGTCTTTCATTCCATCGAAATCCACAACACCAGCGGCTATCCTCTCACAACCGGGGTGGTAGTAGTACACGACGATAAGAATCACTTCCTGGCGCAGGATCAGCTCAAGTACATCGCCAAAGGAGGCCGCGGACAAGTGCACCTGGCCAAAGCTCTCAGCGTCACTCTAAAAAACTCCGAAGAAGAACTCGAACGCACCGACAACGTCAAACGCATCAACAAAATCCCCTATGGCAAAGCCCAACTGCGCGGCACCATCAGCATCAATAACTTCGACGACAAAGCCATCACCATCAAAATCAAAAAACACGTCAACGGCAGCGTCAGTTCAGCACCAAATGGCAACACCAAAAAGCAGAGTCAGAACTTTGGGTTGAATCCACAGTCGGAGATTAGCTGGGAAGTGACGGTTGGGGCGGGGGAGAAGAAGGAACTTAGTTATGAGTATGAGACGGTGTATAGGCAGTAGTGGGGGGGGGTATCTTATGCAGCCGATCTACAGCGGTGTGATCGTGCTTTTTTTATAGTGGTGCATCGACATATTTTATCAATGTATATTTCTGTCTAAATGACTTCAGTGACTATTGTGCTTTTTGCATCTCGTATCTCATTTAACATTAACGCCCACAACTCTTCTAACGGAATTATTTCAGGTATCATAGACTGCGCATTACGAAATCTCTCGGGAACATTTTCAAGCGCTTTTCGCAAACGAGCTGATCGGTATTCTGCGCGCACAACATCAAAATCACTAAGGACTAATTGATGAATCATTTTCGCGAGTATATTGTAACGATAGTTGTCTTTTGACAGACGCTTTCTTCTATAAGTCTGCAAACTCTCATCACGCTCAATTAAACTTTGATATTGCTTAGCATTCAGCAATAGAAGAACTTGGGCAAAAACAGCCAAAATACCGTATCCATCAAGATCTTTGGTTAATATTGGAAAGCAATTCTTAAAATGACGATACCTCACTTGAGACACCCCAGGCTCATACACGACCGCTGGAAGCAGAGTTTTTTTGGGGTCAACCGAAGTACAAAATCTAATATAAAATTCAATTAGACGATATTTTTCAAGAATTATGTCGTTATGGTTACTTTCCAGAATGTGGTCAACACATTTACTAAATACTCTCGCTGCCAAACGGTAATTTTTTATTCTAAACAATAATTTAATATATACCTCTTGAAATGAGAACCAATTAAGCGACCCTGGGTCAAGTAGATTTACACAAAGTTGTGCCGTTTTAGAGGCCTCTTCAAATCTGCTCATTGCTATCAAGGAATGCAATGCGGCTGTATGAAACGCCCCTAGAATATGCCGCGATCTAAATATCGGATTGTTTTGATAATAATTATTGATCTGGTTGGCTATGAGGATTGTCTGTTCATGGTCTCCGAGCATCTCTGACATTACGCGTGCTAGTCTATAGTATCCGACATGGAGATTGTGACCACCAAAATTGCGAAGCCATCCCTCCACTCTTGTAACACACTCTGAGACATATTTAACGTCAGAATCGTTAAATTTTAATCTAGTTAAATTATTGCATACGATACTTTCAAAGATACATTGAGAGTCTACCTCTGCAGTATGCCGCTCTCTCCAGAACTTAACAAGATCTAGATATTTGTTAAAATCCAATTTCTTACCTTGAACTGCACATTCTGTAGCGATACAAGAGGCTAGATAAATGACCTCCTGTGACATTTCGTAATAAACCGCTTTGTCAAGCGTTTTCTTGCATAACATTACAGCAAGATCGGTTTGCCCTTTCATAAATAGTAGCTTTATACACGCGACAGTTCTGACAATCGCAGCCTCTGCCTTTTTTAGCTCTGTTTTGAAGAGTTTATTCTCATCAATGCCAACGAATGCGTCTAAATACAATTTGAATAAGCTTCGTTTGAGATTTATATAAGAGGAACTCCGCATTCGCCGAGAATCTCTATACAGCAATAAGCACGCAGAATGCTCATCCGTAATCGCCCCTTTCATTATCCCTTCGTGAAGTTTTTGCTTAAGAGAGTCTATGTGATGTGGAAATCTCGAAGAACTTTCTACACTGCCAACATTGTCTGATGAGGCAGAAGTAGAAATTGATGCCAGTTGGATCAGATATTGTATTCGCATAAACAATGTAAGGCATTGCAATATATAGAGATGCAAAATAACACTTAGCGTGGATGATACAAATGGAGGGTAAAATATTAGTTCTTTGAAAATCACGTTTGCTGGTGGCGTGACTCCTAGATTAGCGACAGATAACTCTATGGATCCGGTATTTCTTTACACTTATAAGAGAGTTAAAATCGACTCAAACATGATTATTGCAAACCGCTCATTTACTTTAACTTATATATGGAGCAACGATGGTAACAAACAACGCCTGGCATAGGACTATTGATTCTTTGACAGGCAATCTCAATAGAAGTTTTGGTTACACGAATTCGTTTGATCGGGCAGATGCCGTACATTCAGCCATTTATCGGCTTCTTACTTTGCAAAAAGCCAACTCAATGAACCTAAACGAGGACGACCTATCTCGATGGCTAAAATGCGTGGCTACAAGAATGCTGATAGATTTTAAGAGAGCCAAGAAGCACACAACCAGCTTTTGTGATCTTTACGTGCAGTCTGATACTCTGAATCAATCCGAATTTGAACCTATAGATGCATATAATGTAAGAAGTAGCGACATCGGATTAGATATCCACTCAGCTTTATCCAACCTGACACCTTCTTTAAGAAGTTGCTTTGAACTACACACACAAGGCTTTAGTGCTGAGGAGATTTCTGCTATGCTATCTATTGGTCGAGAAGCAGTACACAAGAGAATCCAAAGAGCACGCAAAGAACTGCGTTCTAATCTTAAGGATTACTTATGATTGCACCCGCTTCCTCAACTCCGCCATCAGCATATTCCACAACTCCTCCAGCGGTATGATCTCTAGGGTCTCGGCTGTTCCGCCTTTGAATTTGGGTGGAACATTGGACAGCTTTTTGATCCAGGCTGCGGCGCGGCGTTGGGTTTTGTCGGGATCGAAGCCGCATTCTACCATGACGTGGATGAGTTTGGCGAAGATGGCCAGACGGTAGTTGAGTTTGCCAAGTCGTTTGCGGCGAAAGGTTTGGAGAGATTCGTCGCGTTGGACGAGACCGTCGCGGTCGCCGCTGTGCAGCAAGTACAGTATCTGTGCAAACACACCAACCACATTATAACCCGTGAGGTCTTTACTCAGGGTACTGAGGGTGGCGCTGAAGGCGCGGTAGTGACGGTGACGGGAGCGGGAGCGGAGGTGGTCGGCCGGGAGAAGGGTCTCTTTGAACTCCAATCCCGTAATAAACCTCACATAAAACTCCAGCAATCGCCATTTCTCCAGAGTGATGGGATCTCGTCGGTTGAAGCGTGGGTGCGTGATGACCTCGCGAAAGATCTTTCGCGCCAGCTCGTAGTTGCCGGAGCGCAGAGCCAAGATGAGATGTGGTTCTTGAAAATAGAACCAGTTGATCTTGCCCTTGGCCAGCAGTTGCTCGCAACGACTTGCAATGCGGTAGGCTTGAGCGAAATCACCGCACCAAATGCGGGCTGACATGGCGGAGATAGCAAACAGACCAAGAGTTTGCTTTGAGAAGAATTGCGGATTCTTCTTAAGGTACTGCTCGACTTCTTGGTACACGTCGGCTACTTCTTCGTAGTTCTGCTCTACCTCAGCATAGATACGTCGGAACTGAAAGTAGAAAGTGTTGAGTTTGTGCGTGTTGTAGCGCTCACGGAAAACTTCGATTTCGCTGATATAGTTGGCGATCTGAATGAGGTTCTCTTGCTGCAACGACCAGTTAGCGGCGTACCAGGAGTTCAGACGTGCAAACATGATTTCAGACTGCTGCTCGGCAACACGTGCGCCTTCCCAGAAGGCGGTTTGTTCGGCGAATTTTTCGAATAGACGTTGGTCGCCTCGCAGGGCGGCGCCGTGCGACAAAGTCAAACAACACTGACTCGCCTCGGCAGTGAATTGGTACTTCCGAGCCACTTTCAGGGTTTTAGCTGCCAAATACTCTGCCGATCGGTTTGCACCGGTAAATGAAAGAATGCGCACAATAGTGGTGTTCTTCCATGCATCATACAACACCCGGTTCATGCGAATGGTGAAGGCTTGCCTGGTGTCGATGAAGAAGAGTGAATCCGTAATTCTGCGAAAAAACCGCATTTTCAGACTGTTATAGGTGCTTATGGGCACCCTCTTTCCCTCGCCATACAGTACACGGTGAGCCGTTGCATCGTCCTTGATTGTCCCGCTCTCAATCCCCTTAAAAAGCAATTCCAGCTTCGTACTGCCCTTCTTTCTGACAGAATCATGAAAGAGATCGAAGTTTTTTTTGCCCAGTGATGCGTATAGACCTATCATTTCTTGCAAAACGATCATGTCTGCCCTCGCTCTAAGCGTGTGAAATGTAAGAACTTAGTTTTTTGACCCTTCAAAGTGCGCGCAAAATGCAGCCATTTTTTCGTACGTAAAAATGAAAAATGAAAATCAGTAATTCTACTAAGTGACTAAGGATGTTTGTATCCATAAATCGTAGATGAAGATAAACAACTTTTCAAGGGTACTATAATGTCAGTAATCATTGCAATTCTGCTCTGGCTTGGTGCGATCACCCCCGGCAGCTACACTCAATCACAGTTTGACGCGATCCAAGCGGCAAATCAAACGCAAATCAATGCTGTGCAAGGAGATCCGGTCACGATGACTGTGGTTAGCACAACTGAAAACCCGAGCGTAGTGACTGTCGGAACAATCTTGGAAGGCGAATAAATTTTGTCAGGTTAGTTGAGTTTGGGCCGGCAACAATTACAACGAGGAACCCTGTCATGTAATGGTGAAAGTGTTGCGACCCGGATTCAGTGCTTCATGGTCCCGCTGTTGACGTTTTGCTTTTTCGACAGTTGGCAGCGGGCCAACGGCACCATTCTTATGACATTTTGAGTTGGAGTTTGATTTTGTGATAGCACCTGAAAGCCTGCTTCATTCATGTGCAAATCAATCAAACATTTAATGGCAGCATGCTGGGTCTAATAGTAAGCATGCCTGCGTTTTTTTCACTTAACACCAACAGTACATGGTGATGACCCATACAGACATATTGACTCAAATTCAGCTCGGTCCTTCGGGAGCTGATAGCGGTGGACGAAGCGACCGCGAATTGTGCTATGGTGTTGATGCACTTGATATGTGTCACTACACCATCGATGGCGTTTCGAAGGCATTGCTCGTCGCGTATCCTATCCACTGTGTCTATCAAGAAGCACGCGCTTGGTTGCGACCACTCTTCGATCGCAACACAGAACCTGCCGATGGTTGGTATGAATTCCGATGTGAACTCATTGAGCCCAACGATCTCGGCATCTCACGATTAGGTGCATTGTATCCTCCCTGCTTCTACAACTTCGATCCACTCCCCGCCAACATCCGCGGCGTGCGGGTGATCACGCGCACGGTGATGAGTCAGGTGCATGAACATGAGTTCCATCCCGAGGCAGTTATTCCGCAGACCTGTACCGGACGTTGCGTGATTGGGAAGAGTCATCAAGGCAACTTTTTAGAAGCTTATCTGGATGCACTGGCACAGATGGAAATTTTACCCGGCGTCGGACGCGCCCTTCCGCGCGTGCGAGCCATGACTTTTAATGAGACTAAAAGTGATAGTAGAGTTAGTAGTGCTAGTAATGTCAGTCAACAAACCAGTATTGCCGAGCAGGGGTCCGTTCTCCGGTTTTGTGTGGATCCGGTTTCCGAACGTATCGATGTCGATGTGCAGATTTCACGTTTGCACTGAAGCATTCTGCTCGGTCCTTCTCACCGGACCACCACAACGAAAGTCCTGGTGACAGGTCGATCCGGTTATTCCGGATCGACCTGTGGTTTTTTTAAGCAGTATTGGTAGTGCTTTTTGAAATTTCTCATCATCATTCATAGCATTCATTTGTGTTGAGAATTTCAGTTGCAGAAGTGTTGTTACAACACATCCACACACAGCAGCTCAATCCGGACGGGGGACAGTACAAAGTCCGGAAACGAGGAAGACTCTAGTGCTCTTCTGCTTCATGCAGATGGAATTGCATTGTTGATCGCGTTGAACTCGATCATCTCCAAGGACGGAGGCATCATCACCCGATTCCTTCGTAGCAACACATCAATGCTTCACCGGCATTGCCGATTGCATCGTCCTGCAAACGAGACCTCATGTGCACACAGGTACTCGGCGGAGAGAACGAGACTCAAGCTCCTCACGACCAGTGTCCGCCTGCCACACTTCGGACACCGTCGCTCTTGCTGCGGAGTCGGGAACTCACACAGTCCCGCTACAACCCAATCCACACACACTACGGATCTCCCACACCGATCCGCAATATCACGCTGTCGTGCAACCACCACGCACAGCATCCACACACACACGCATCCACGTGATGCACAGCATTGAATGGCGTCGTGCGGCAACGACGTCAGTTTGCCTGCGCGCCATGCAGTGCTTTTGTAGTACAGAGTTAGGAATGGAATGAGGTAGTTGGTGCGATGTTGGGTCGCGTTGGGGTTGTTGCGGTTGATTGACGTGGTGGTGTGTGAATATGCACACCGTCATTGCGATGATCTGCGATATCGTAACCGTCGAACGGGCGGGAGGCTGGCGCCTCCCCTACGGTTCGTGTGTACATCGCACCACCCACCTCATTCCATTCCATCCCCACAACTCTGCTTGTGTTAGATGTTCAACTACTAATCAAACTCCAATGGCAAAGAAAACTTCTGCCCTTAAACTTCCTGCGCATGAGCATATGCGCGTTGTTCCATTGCATCAGCCGAAAGTCAGAGTCAAGCTTGGTGCGAAGACTGAGGATTCCGAATTGTTTAATGGACGTCCGCATGCGATACCGGAGACGGCTGAGCTTGTGTATGGTGGCGGACCTCTACTTACCAACGTCGAGGTCTTTGTGATTTACTGGGGAACGCAATTCTCCACCGGCGCGCTCAAAGCGTATCCGGCTAAGATCGATGCATTCTTTGATACGATTCTGACGAGTTCGTTGATGGATCAGATGAAGGAATATTCGGTGAAAGGAAAAGAGATTGGACACGGGCGTCGCGTGGGATCAATCGTCATTACCAAAAACGCACCTACCGGTCACATCACGGACAGTCAGATCCGCAAGCAACTCCTTGATTGGATCGACAACCATCCATCCTTCCCTAAGCGCACGAAGAACACCTTGTATTTCATCTACTTCGAGCATGGCGTTGCGGTGAGCATGGGAGGTAGTCGTTCATGCTCTTCTTTCTGCGGCTATCACGATGCAATTCGTTCAAAGACCTTCTATGCGGTGATGCCTTTCCCTGGCTGTAGTGGTTGTCTGGGCGACATGAACGCCTTCGACGCACTCTGCGGCACCAGTTCACACGAGCTCTGCGAAGCCGTCACTGATCCAATTCCTGGCGCTGGTTGGTATGATCCCATCTACGGAGAAATCGGCGACATCTGTGCGTGGCGATTCAAAAAGGTTAAGGGCTACACCGTTCAGCTCGAATGGTCGAATGCAAAATCAAAATGCATCTAGTGCATGGATGATGGCGGCATGCAGCAGCGAGAGAAGGCGGTGCGAATTGTATCACCGCATAAATCCATCATCTCATAAACACGATCAATCAGAACCATGAACAGCATTCAAATGAAAAGCCAGCTCATGCTCTTTATCGAACAGTTGCATACAGAGTATGAGGCTTGGTACACAGTGTCGGTGCGACGGAACTACAAATGGTGGTACGCACTGCAAGTTGCCAGTGCCGTCGCCGGACTGCTCTTCGCTCTGGCCAGCGCGGTCTCGGTTAGTAACGTCTTTAAACTTCCCGAACAAGACAAAAGCTACTTCACACTTTTCCTTGTTCTGCTCCCCGCATTCTCTTCAGCCTGCGCCAACATCGTCATCCGCTTTCGCATTTACGATCTGTGGATGATACGCGAGCAAGGTCGCATTGCATTTCAAGAACTCTACCAAGAAGCCATTGCACGCGCAACGGATCTTGCTGATGATGAGCAGTGTCGTAAGCTCTATCTCGAACTCGTCAAACGCACCAAGCAAATCGAAGATGATCAGCAAGTGCGATTCTTCTCGATAGGACGCAGCGACACACCAACACGACCCACAACTGCGAGTCCGGCAGTTGCCACTGCAACGCACACGTGCCCGCCGCAGACTCCCGCGCCGACAACAGCAGCGCAGCACTTGAGTCCACCAAGCGGTGCTCAGTTTATCGTCGATCCCAGCGCGCCCAATCCCCCGTCCGGTGCCGCAGATAGCAATCTTCCCAAACCATAATCGCACAACTCTTCACAGAATTTCTAACAAACAACAACTCTTATGTCATTTATCGCAATTACAACCCCACAGAATTTCAATCAAGCAGTGACGGTTGATGTTCAACTCCCTGCGTTTAATAGTGCAGCAGCGCCGGTTATCAATTTCAACCTCTGGCTTATCACCCAGCACGATCGCATTCCCTTAGGGCACGGAACTAATGTTGGCAGTTCCAACTATCGATTTACACTTGAACAAAGTGCTGCAACTCTTAAAGGTGATATGATTCGCATTGATTACACGGTCATAAGTGGCAAGAAGGTACCGGTATCCATACACTGCAATGTCGGCGACACAACAATTAGTGATGTACTGGAGCAGACGATTGGCCTTTCAGCAATTCTTTTTCAATGAGGTGTACGATGAAAACTCGATCAACAATTCTCATGCTGTGCGGACTATTCGTTTCAAGCTGCATCAGGGCTCAAGGCGACTTTGTCATTCCTGACGTACCGGCATTTGCTGTGGTACAAGTTCAACCCGTTACAATTCTTCGTGTGTCATCGCCGAAGGATTTCGTCGTCAATTTGGCAGCACTTGCAAACGTTGAAGCGAACTCACCCTGGGGACTCGAATACAACCTGAAGACAAAAACATCTATCCCGCTTTCGGTCTCTGTTGCGTCGTGTTTGACCGGTCATCGGAGTCTTGGGCTTGGTCTACGTTGGGACATCGTCAACAACGTCGAAATCAACAACAACGATGAGTACAAGAAATTTCTCACACAGCTAAGCTCAATCAATGTGTCGTCGATGAGCATAATTGACAAAGCAACAGCAGTCATTGCGCAACGCCACAATCGCAGCGTGCGACAAGTCGAATCCGATCCCAAGTATCAGGAAGAGATCAGCAATCTCGCCTCAGAGTTGGCCGATGCATCAAAGAGCTTTCAAGCGTTGTTGCAAGAGGCTCGACATCAGACCGAGGCTTTGTTATGGCGAAAGACTGTTGTAAGTCTTGCAGTTGCATCAGCCTTTCATTCAACAGATGGCGGTTACACCAATCTTCGCGTAGACAATCGACTGATGCAAAGTTGGTTGAGCGCAGTCATTGAGCTCGACACCCACTTCGTCTTCAACACCAGCGCCAGTTACCGCATGCGTTCAGAGATGGGTCAAGACAGTTCCGCCTTTTCCATCGCAGGCAGAATTCTCTACGGCGCAAATGCATTTAAAGGCGTGGGAGATCTAAGCTATTCAAAGCAAAGCGGGCAAGATGCAGAACTGAGCTACAGCCTAGGACTGGAAGGTCGCGTCCTCGACAACTACTGGCTCTTCTTCCGACTCATGTACCCCAGCCTCACTAAAAAAGTAATACCCATGCTGGAACTTCGCGTAGGACAATAATATCAATCCCTACCCTCACCCAGACAACCATCACACGATCTCATCCAACGCGTCATTCTCGGTTTGAAATTCCGTTGCCAGACAAGCGGAATTATCACAGAGAGTGGCGCTGCGGGTGGGGTGTTGGGTTGATGTGTTTGTCGTTTCGTCTTTGCGACGATCTGCGATGCTGTAACCGTCGAACGACCGGGAGGCTGGCGCCTCCCCAACGGGCATCAATTTCCAACATCAAGACAAACATATCTCAAACTCCAGAACCCTGATAAAACCTAGGGTTCAAGGAGATATTAAGACAACTTTGACTTGATTTTGGAATTGATGTTTCGTTGTATCTTGGCAGCGATTCATGACATGGGGATAACACATCTATGAGTCGAGAAGAACACGACAACGCCGACAGAAACTATCCAGCTCAAACGAAGCAGAGAGATATTCGGAGAGTTCATATGGCTCAGTACCACGTTCGTATTTGTACAAACATTTCTTGTATGCTTCGCGGCGGAGATGATTTGTTTGAAAAAGTTTGTAAGCATTATGGGGTCAAACCCAAGCAACCATCTGCTGATGGAAAAATTCTTGTTGAAGAGATTGCATGCATGGGCGCATGTGATAGCGCACCGGTGGTATCGGTGAATGATGATTTCTACGAACACGTAACTGTGGCGGATCTTCCGGAATTGTTCGAGATCTTGAAGTAAGAGTTGCAGTCGGAAAATGTCCGACGACCGATCCCAGTGCTCCATTCTTTGTTTTGTTGTTAGCCTGCATCACAAGATCTAAGGTTTGGCTGCGCGTCCATTCCTCCCTTTTTTCTAGCTCCCAAACAGCCTTCAAAGCGCCTTTTAGCACTGCTTTTTCCCCTTGTGGCGCGTAGGTGCGATATTTGCGGTCTGTGTAGGTCCATCAGATGAGATGGATGCACGCTGTGTCGTATCACCCTGGACTCTCTATGTTCAACCCACTGCCGGAAAAACTGTCGTATCCTGAACTTGAAGAAAGAATATTGGATTTTTGGGAGACGAGTGGCGTCTTCAAAATGACGCTGGAACAACGCGAGCGCGAGCAAGCACCGTGGTTCAATTTTTATGAAGGACCGCCCACTGCCAATGGCGCACCGGGTATTCACCATGTTATGGCTAGAACGCTGAAAGATTTGGTGTGTCGCTACAAGACGATGCGCGGATACTATGTGCGACGTCAAGCAGGCTGGGATACTCATGGTCTGCCGGTTGAAATCGCAGTTTCGAAGGCTCTTAATCTCGTTACCCGTCAAGACATCCAAGACTACGGCATTGACCGCTACAACAAGGCTTGTCGCGATTTGGTGTATCACCACATCAACATGGATGGTGGCTGGCGCACCCTCACACGTCGCATGGGCTATTGGGTTGATCTTGATTCTGCCTACATCACCTGTACCAATGAATATATCGAGTCGGTGTGGTGGGCATTGAAACAGTATTTCGACAAGGGACTGATCTATAAGGGATTCAAAGTTGTTCCGCAGTCGCCGACCATCGAAACGCCGCTGTCATCGCACGAACTTTCTTTGGGTTACAAAGAAGTGCGCGATCCAAATGTGTACTTGCGCCTCAACATTGTTGAGAGTCCGATTGTGGAGTTGCATGGATCGGCAATCTTGGTTTGGACCACTACGCCATGGACGCTGTTTGCAAATACTGCCTTGGCCGTTGGTGAGAACATCGACTACGTACAAGTAAAAGTCACAACTAAAGTCAACGATCAAGAACAGATCAATCTCTTCGTCCTTGCTGAATCTCGTCTGTCCATACTCGACGGCGAAGTCGAAGTGCTGCGTCGTTTTCGTGGCGCCGATATCATCGGTACTCGCTATGAACAAGTCTTTCCGGATGTGACGATCGACACTGCGACCTATCCAAATGCATTGAGTGTGTTGCCGGGTGATTTCGTGTCCACAGAAGACGGTAGCGGCGTGGTGCACCTTGCGCCGGCATTTGGTACCGACGACTTTGACATGAGCAAGAAGTTCAATCTTCCGATGCCTATACACGTGACGCCGAACGGACACTTCAAAGAGGTGATTCGTGATTTCGCCGGACGTGCAATCAAGACATTTACCTATGCTGATGGTCGTGTGGAAGAAGGTTCCGACAAAGACATCATCATTGCGCTCAAGCGCGCCGGAAAGATTTACAAGTCATCGATGGATTACGTGCACAACTACCCGCACTGCTGGCGCACGCACAATCCCGTCATGTACTACGCCCGCGATTCATGGTTCATCTCCTCGCCAGCTTATCGCGAGCGCATGATGGAACTCAACAACACCATCACCTGGCAACCGGCAGAGATCGGAAGCGGTCGCTTTGGCAATTGGCTCGACGACGTAAAAGAATGGTCGCTCTCGCGCGATCGTTTCTGGGGAACTCCGCTTCCCATCTGGGTCAACGCCGACGGCAGCGATGCCTTCGCCATTGGATCGGTGGAAGAATTGATGGAGGGATTTTATGAAATGCCCGGTGGTGGACGTGTGCCGGTGGCAGCTGCGGGAATACCGCTTGATTTGCACCGACCCTTTGTCGACAACATCGTGTTCGAACGTAATGGTCAAAGCTATCGTCGTGTGAGCGAAGTCATCGACGTATGGTTCGACAGCGGCTCCATGCCTTTCGCGCAATTCCACTATCCATTTGAGAACAAGGAATTGTTCGACAAGAGTTTCCCTGCTGATTACATCGCAGAAGGAATTGATCAAACGCGTGGATGGTTCTATACGCTGCACAACATCGCATCGGCAGTCTTTGACAGCGTAGCGTACAAGGCCGTCGTTGTCAATGAACTCGTGCTCGACAAAGAAGGCAAGAAGATGAGCAAGAGCGTCGGCAACACCGTCGATCCTTTTGCCATGTTCGATCGCTACGGCGCCGATGCATTGCGCTGGTATTTCATGGTTGGAAATCCGCCGTGGAAGCCGACGAGATTTAACGAAGACGATATTGCTTCAACCGTCATTGCCGACTTCTTCCGTTCGCTCACCAACACCTACGCATTCTTCGCACTCTATGCGAACATCGATGGATTTGATTCATCGGCTGCGGAAGTGCCGATAGCAGAGCGACCCGAGATCGATCGCTGGATACTGTCTGCGCTGCACAGTCTGCGCACCGAGTTCTGCCGTCAAATGGACATCTACGAAATCACCCGTGCCGCGCGTGCGGTACAGGAATTCGTTCGCAGCGATGTATCCAACTGGTACGTGCGACGCAATCGTCGTCGTTTCTGGAAGGGCGAAAACGACGCCGACAAAAATGCAGCTTATCAAACACTGCGCACGGTGATGATGGAAGTCGCAACACTCATGGCCCCCATCGCACCATTTCTTGCCGAGGATCTCTATCAGCGTTTGCGCTGGGAAAGCGATGCAATCTCAGTGCATTTAGTACGCATTGAAGTTGGTGATGAAAGCTTGATTGATGCTGATTTAGAGCGCCGCATGTCGGCCGCCCAACGCATCGTTTTTCTTGCCCGCTCACTCCGTGAAAAGGCCAAGCTCAAAACCCGTCAGCCTTTGAAGCGCATACTCGTGCCCGTGCTGAGTCCGCAGCATCGTCGCGATATCCAAGCCGTCGAGAGCATCATCTGCGAAGAAATCAACGTCAAGGGCATCGAATACGTCACTGACGACTCCGGCATTGTCCGTCGCTCAGCCAAAGCCAACTTCAAATCTCTCGGCAAAAAAGCCGGCAAAAACATGAAGGATTTGGCTAATCACATCCGCACCTTCAGCAACGACGATGTACGCCGTTTGCAGCATGGTGAAAGCGTTGCGGTGCGCGTCAACGACGAAGACTACGACATCATTCTCGAAGACGTCGAAGTTCTCAGCGAGGACATCGAAGGTTGGCTGGTAGCCAGCGAAGGCGACACCACCGTTGCACTTGACACCGAACTCAGCGCCGAGCTCATCAACGAAGGCTACGCCCGCGAATGCGTCAACCGCATCCAAAACCTCCGCAAGAGCAGCGGCTTCGACGTCACGGATCGCATCGCCATCAGCTACGCAACCCCAGACGCCACACTCCGCGCAGCCCTCGAAGCCACGCGCGATTACATCTGCAGCGAAACACTCGCCACCTCCCTCGACCACGTCGAAGGTCTCAACGGCGAACAAACAGATCTTAACGATCTGGCAATTGTACTGGCGGTAAAGAAGGTCTAGGAGAGAGTATAAATCTCTGTTGTATAAAAACCTGAGCTCGAGAATTCGGACTCAGGTTTTTTTGTGTTGATAACGTCGATGCCGCAATTCTTTAGGTGGCGCTCTCAAGACTTTGTATATCCGTGCAAGTCCGAACATTTTAAAAACGTCCTGTCACGAATGTCTTCGTGACAGCGCAGTAGCTGTGAAAGTCGTAAGCGAAACGCCAAATCCTGCTCGCAAGCAAGTCAGTTCTCAATACACCCCTTCATACCCGCCCTCACCAACATCTCACTCCATAATCCCTGCAACACCCAAAAAACTCCGCAACGAAATCTCGCAACCTTATTCCAATATTACATAACACCACAAAGGTCGCGTTGTGCCAAGTTGCTGTATGGAAAAGTGTGTGAGTACAATGCTCCATCGAAACGATGAACGAGGGTCTCGTTCTCATGCTGCTAAAGACATTCGCGCGTGAGCATAGATGCGTTGCGGCATTGTCCCAATCTGTCAATTATCACCACATCTTCGTGGAAGCTTATTAGAGCATCTCTTTGGTATCGTGTTGGGAATCATGCTGAAATAATCAATCAGCGACTGAAGGAATTCGTGCTGACGATGCAGGAGTTCCTGCAGTTTTCTGTGCATGCTTTTGCCAGTGTGCGCTTTACGCGTAAGTACTGGAAAGAGATCGTGAATCAGATGTATGTATCGGGAACGGAGTCGGTGCCCATCATTTTCGTGAGCTCGGTTGCTATTGGTTGTTTGTTGACGGTTGAGGTCGGCAATCAGCTCGAGGGATTTGGGGCGAAGTTATTGACGGGACGTACGACGGCGATGTCGGTGATACGCGAGATGGACCCATCATTACCGGTCTCATGCTCTCTGCTCGTGTTGGCGCACGCAATGGTGCCGAGCTTGGTGCGATGCAGATTTCAGAACAAATAGAAGCACTGCGTGCTTTTGGAACGGATCCGATTGCGCGATTGGTGATGCCGCGACTCTTTGCAGCGCTCATCATGTTCTTTCCCCTCACAGCCGTTGCTGATTTTGTCGCCATTGTTGGCGGAGGCATCGTCGCGCAAACCTATCATCACATCGATCCCGGTTTTTACTGGAACTCTGCCTTGAATTTGTTACTCGTCAAAGACTTCGTGGTTGGCGCATTGAAGCCCTTTGCTTTTGCCATCATCATTAGTCTCGTGAGTTGCTTCAATGGTTTCGCCGCAAGTGGCGGCACGGCAGGTGTTGGACGGTCGACGATCAAAGGTATCGTGGTGTCGTCCGGACTCTGCCTCATTGCCAACTTCTACATTTCAAAGCTCGTGTTGGAACACATGAAGTTCTAATCTATTCTCGGAAGATCAGGCAGTTATGATTGACTTTGTCAATGTTCGTTTAGCCTTTGCCGGACGTGTAGTTCTTGATGGTGTGAGCTTTGGCATTCGCGACGCAGAAATCACCGCAATACTTGGTCCCTCCGGCTCCGGCAAAAGCACTATCCTCAAACTCATGCTCGGTCTCATCAAACCAACAAGCGGCAGCGTGAGTATTGACACGGTCGACATCTCCGGCTACAAAGAAGCAGAGCTCTTTGCCATTCGACGAAGCATGGGCATCGTGTTTCAAGGCAATGCTCTTTTTGATTCGATGTCGGTGGCTGAGAATATGGCTTTTTTCTTACGCGAGAATCTGAATCTTCCCGAAACTGAAGTTGAGCGTCGCGTGCTGGCCCAACTCCAATTCGCCGGACTCGAAGCGCAAGCCGATCAACTTCCCGATAGTCTTTCCGGTGGCATGCGCAAGCGCGTGGCTATTGGTCGGGCACTCATCTTCGAACCAAAGATGATTCTCTTCGATGAGCCCACAGCCGGACTCGATCCGGTGAGCACAAAGAAGATTCTTGATCTGATTCAACTGCTCAAAGTGGAGAAGAAACTCGGTGCTGTTTTTGTCACGCACATTATCTCAGACGTTCTTGCTGTGGCTGATGTCGTTCTCGTGCTCTATCAAGGCAAAATCATTTATCACGACACACCACAAAACATGAGCACATCAACGCATCCGTTTGTGCAATCGTTCTTGGATGATCCGGAAACACTGGCGCGTGACACCAAGCTGTCTGCAAAGCAAGGCACATAAAATTTATATCATTCTTTATCTGGAATTAATTCCATTACCTCATGCCCAATAACGAAACATCAGCGAGCGGCGGAATCGGCTGGCGGAACTTGCGAACCGGACTATTGTTCATCGCGGGCATCGTCATTGCGGGCATACTCGGACTCATCATCGGAAAAAACACCGGAGTATTAACGCTGCACGATAGCGTCTATTTGTTCGTATCAGAAATCCGTGGACTCGCCGAAGGCAACATGGTCGCGATTTCCGGCAAGAAGATCGGCGTGGTCAAGAGCATGGACTTCGCCTACCGCAACGACAGCTCAGGTGTTGCAATAACGCTCGAGGTCAGTCACGAGTATTTCGCTCTCATCACCAAAGACTCAAAAGCAATCATCCGTGCGCTTGGCGTGTTGGGAGATAAATATGTTGACATCTCGCTCGGACACTCATCCGAGCACATCAACGAATACGACTATCTCAGTGTAGTTGCCGAACCCGGATTCGAAGAACTCACAGCGTCGGCATTAAAAACCATGCGAACATTTCAGGACATTAGCGGTCGCATCAATAGCGGGGAAGGAACTATTGGTAAACTTCTCGTCTCAAATGACCTGCACGACAAACTCCTCCTCACCGCTGCAAACCTCCAAGAACTCAGCTCCTCCATCAAGAACGGCGGCGGATTGGCCGGACGTCTGATCTACGACAAACACATGGCCGATCAAACATCTAACCTCATCACCAGTCTCTCCGACGTCAGCGACTCCCTACGCCGCGGCAAAGGAACCCTCGGCCGACTCCTCATGGATGATGCCGTGTACACCTCGCTCAACAGCGCAATACACCACGCAGATTCCCTTTTTACCCAACTCAACAATCCCAACAGCAGTATCGGTCGCCTCAGCCGCGACACCACCTTCTACCAAAACCTCAACAGCAGCATCAAATCCCTCGACTCCCTCATGGTCGACATCAAACGCAACCCCGGTCGCTATGTAAAGTTGAGCTTGTTTTAATGCGCCCCGCGCATTGTGAAAGACTCAATGTACTCATGCGTTACAGCTAGAGCAAGTCTAAACAAACTTGAGAAAGGTCCTGTCACGACTTTCATCGTGACAGTGCGGAAGATTTGGAAGTCGCGTGCGTGGTGCGAAAGTATGGTCACGAACGAATCTCTTGTCAAATCTCAAGCTCACCCCTGCAAGCGCCACCTTAAAGAAAAGTCCTGTCACGATTTTCATCGTGACAGCGCAGAAGATCTGGAAGTCGTGTGAGTGCTGCGAAAGATTGGTCGCGAACGAATCTCTTGTCAAATCTCAAGCTCACTCCAGCAAACGCCACTTTAAAGAAATGTCCTGTCACGATTTTCATCGTGACAGCGCAGAAGACCCGGAAGTCGTGTGAGTGGTGCGAAAGAATGGCAACGAGTCTGGTGCACTCGTCAACACTCTAGAGACGTCCTGTCACGCCGTTCATCGTGACAGCGCAGAAGACCCGGAGGTCGTGTGTGTAGTGCGAAAGTATGGTCACGAACCAATCTCTTGTCAAATCTCAAGCTCACTCCTGCAAGCGCCACCTTAAAGAAACGTCCTGCCACGCCTTTCATCGTGACAGCGCAGAAGATCCGGAAGTCGTGTGAGTAGTGCGAAAGAATGGCTTCGAGTGTAATGCACTCGTCAACACGTTAGAAACGTCCTGTCACGATTTTCATCGTGACAGCGCAGAAGTTGTGGAGGTCGTGAGAGTGCTGCGAAAGAATGGTCACGAACGAGTCTCTCGTCGACACTAAACATCACACTGGCAAGCGTCCACTAAAGATCCAAGAGCGTGAGCGGTGCGAAAGAATGGTCATGAACGAATCTCTCGTCAAATCTCAAGCTCACTCCAGCAAACGCCACTTTAAGACACGTCCTGTCATGATTTTCATCGTGACAGCGCAGATGATCAGGAAGTCCTGTGTGTTGCGCGAAAGAATGGAAAGACGCGTATCCCTCATCGCACATCAACCACACCTACATCTTTCTCACCCCTAACCCCTCTCTCAGCCACTCATCCAAATCCAACAAATATTCCAATGACTCCCCGATCATCAAACCAATAACCAACGGAATTCAATCCGAGCTCTTCTAACGTCACGACCAAAGTGCCCCTACCTCCTCACCAACCTACTAAACACCACCCCACCCACTCTACATTGCAAAGCCAAAGTAGCAGGAGAATCATCCGTGAATTGTATTAAACTTCTACCAGGCGCTTCCTCGCGCAGATGAAAAGTGACTGGACGTCCAAGCACATCGTAGAGGTGGATATCGCCGATAGTGGCGCCCGGACTAGCCTGCAGCACGACTACATGACCAAGCTGAGAGATGATGAGTCCGGGAGATGCATCATCAACGACCTCAGATTGCGTTGATGTGCAGATAAAATGTTGAGATGATATCTGTGTGTTGTTCAGTATGAAATTGACCTGCCAGTCGCCGTCCACTCCTTTGAAGGCTGCGGGATGCAGAATTGATGTCCACCACCAGCCGAGCCAGTAGTCGGCGTCGGATTGGGTGCCGAAGTGGTACCAGAGGCTGCCGTCAGGACGTCGCCATTCGGCAATGAGAGAATCGTTCTTGCGAATGCCTCGCGCTTCAAGCCAATAGCCGATCACCGAGTCAGGTGCTGGATAACTGAAGCTGCTGTGTTGCGGCGGACGCTCACGCACCAACGCGTAGCTTGGAATGGTGTCGATTAATCCCTGCTGCACAAGCGCAAAACTCGTGTCGTATGGCAATTGCGTTGCCCAATATGAAGCATGCGTTTTCTCGAAACTGCAGGGTCCGCTGAAAGGATCCAAGACCGATACGTCATTCCATAACTCAAAGTGAAGATTCGGCGCCAGACAATATCCGCTGCAGGCAGCTTGGGCAATGACTTGACCGGAACTCACCACCGAACCGCTGTCCACCTTCGCCGATCCCTTGCGCAGATGCGCGTAGTAGCTGTAATAGTTAACACCATTGACGCGATGCCAGATGGCGATGTAGTTGCCGAATCCTAAGCTTGAGGCTCCGTTTGTTTGACGATCGAAAAGTGTGTCGACGACTTTAATGACGGTGCCGGCAGCGGCTGCGAGAATGTTGACGCCGGAATCGAGCTGACGATAATCGCGCAGAACAAAATCCGTCCCGTAGTTGCCGTCATAAGTCTTGCTGCCACAAAACGGATCATGACTCGCCCCCACCGCGGTGTCCTGATCTACATAATTCACAATGAAATAATCGCGTAGATACTGTCCCTCAATCGGCGTCTGCAACACCGGCTGCGCAAACACCTCACTGCCCGCAACAAGCATAAGCACTGCAACACAGAGACTTGTCATGGTGCTTCGAAAATTTTTCATGGAATCAATTAGGCAGGCAGGAGTTTTCATGCTATGTCAAGTCCGATTGGCAAGATTATTCAATAGTTCGCATCGCACGATTCGAAGCTCAGTCTCAGCGTGTCAAACCTGAGTTTCGAAGTACAAATTAATTGCGTTTAAAACAGTCCAACTCTACACACGACCGCTCAACACTTCAGCACAATCATAACTACTTCACAATCATCGATTCCAATTCGACGAAGGAATCAACGGTCATGTCTTGAAGAGTTTTGATTGATGCGCGGAGCACATCCGCTGAGGCATTAGCGGCGGAGTCTTGTTCGATTTGCAGGGCAAGTTCACGAGCTTCTTTCATGCCGAGGTACATGAACTGCGACTTCAGCGTATGAGCAAAGCGCTTCAAGCTTGCGGTGTCGCCGGCCTCCATGCTTGATTGCAACTGCAGCATCAAATCGCGAGCGCCTTTGAGATACATGCCCAGGTACTTCTGCACACGGGCTTCGTCGCCTTCGCAGAACTCGCGCATGAAGGTCAGATCGATTGCACTGCGCTGCACACTTGCTGCTGCCGGAGCCGGTGCTGCATGCGAAGGAGTCGCAGATGCACTTGGCGCAGCAGAAGCTGTCGTCGATGCTGTTGATGCAGAGCTTGCACTTGTGCCCGCAGTAGCGCTGCCATCTGATGAGGTCGAGGCGCTTGGGTGCTCTCCCATGACAACACTGACCATAGTGCGAATGAGTTCTTCGCTGCGGAAGGGTTTGACGACGAAGGCGTTCATACCGACGTCCAGACACTTATCAACGTCCTTACCGATAGCCGAAGCCGTCAGGGCGATAATCGGCACGGCATTCTTATGCGCCGGTAACTGACGAATGCGACGGGTCGCATCGTAGCCATCCATGCGCGGCATATTCACATCCATCAGAACCAAATCGTAGTCGGTGCGTTCCACACTTTCAACCGCATCAACTCCATCCACCGCAAGATCAATGCGAATGCCCGGAGCCTTGAGTTGCAGCGTATCGGAAGCCACAACGCGATTGTACTCATCGTCGTCCACAACCAGTATGCGCATCGCACTCAAACGTGCAATCATTTCAGCATCAAGCGTTGCGCGCTCGGCTGCGGTGTTTTGGTGTTTGGCGGTACGATAAGGGATTTTAAAACGGAAGATCGATCCACGTCCAAGCGTGCTGGTTGCTGAGATGGTACCGTGCTGCAATTCAACCAATTGCTTGGAGATGGCTAGTCCAAGACCCGTTCCACCGTGCGTGCGTGCGGTACTGACAGATGCTTGCTGGAAGGATTGAAAGACCTTCGACAATTGTTCTTCGTTCATGCCTTTGCCGGAATCTTCGACGCTGAATTCCACATAATGGAAATCATACTCGTCGCCATCGCGCAAGGCCGCATCCGGACTCAAGGCATTGTGTCCGGTACGAAATGCCGTTCCACTCGGCACCACCGTAATCAGAATATGTCCGCGATCCGTAAACTTGATCGCGTTACCCATGAGGTTGGTGAGGATTTGATTGAGACGTGTGGGATCGCCCATGACCATTTCGGGCACATCCGGACTAATCGTCGTGATGACCTCAAGACTCTTCTCATCGGCTTTGACGTGTAGTGTGTGCACCACATGATCCACCACATCGCGCAGACTAAAGGCGATGCTTTCGATCTCCATCTTTCCGGCTTCAATCTTTGATAGATCGAGGATGTCGTTGATGATGACCAGGAGATTTTCCGATGCGCGTTTCATGCCGACCAGGTACTTCAATTGATCTTCGCGCGGACCCTTATCCAGCAAGAGATTCGTCATGCCGATCACCGCATTCATCGGTGTACGGATTTCATGACTCATGTTGGCAAGAAACTCTTGTTCGAATTTTTCACTCTGCTCAGCGCGAGCGCGCTGTTCTTCGGCGATTTCTTTTTGCTCACGATACAAGCGTGTTTGTTCTTCGACCTGACGTCGCAACTCATCCTCACGCGAACGCAACTCCGAAATCAGCGCATTATCCTGTTCGCGCAAACGCTGCATGAGAATCTGCAAAATGCTCGTCAGCACTTTTGGTTCCTTGGACATGATGTTGTACATGCCCTCGACATTGATGCTGATAAGCTCCACCGCATCCTGAGCCGACACCGACATCGAGCGCGGTTTCTTATCCAGAATCGACATCTCGCCAAAGAGATTTCCCTCGGAAATACGCGCAATCGTAAAACCATCCTTGTGCACTAGCACCGTCCCACTCACAATCGCATACACCTTATCACCCATCTCATTTTCCTTGATGATCACCTCACCCGGCTTATAGACCCGATGCGAAATGTTCTCAAGATTTTGCTGAACAACTGCCTCCGGCACTTCACGAAAAGTGATGGTCTTCTGCAGCAATTGGGCAATCGAATTCATAAGCGTGCGAATAGTGAAAATCTGAGTCGGAACTGCACTCTACCAAAGAAACAAAGATAATGAGCGTGGGGATAAGGACGGTGGTGCGGAGACCGAAATCAGCGTCGCTTAGCTCTGTTCTTATTTGGATGATTGCATGCGGGTTTTTTCATCAATCACCTATCTCTTGAATTTGCGGTTGCGACGCAAGGCGCGTGGTGTGTTTGAAGATCCGGTGTACAATCAAGCGACATTGTTTGCTTAGATTAAATCACTTGCTAATCATCGAATTGATTGTTCTCTTGAGCTGGTTCATCGCCACATACTCCTCCACCGTCCAAAAGCTCCTGCTCGACTATGCAAGTTCTGCGTTTTCTCACAAGAAACTCCACTATTTTAGTGAAGCGAAATTAGTTGAAATTCTGTCCGGTTAATTAGGGGACTGGTAAAACGGCCATGCACGCCATGAACTTTACACCCTCAACAGTGAACTTTTGGAATCTAACAGTTATCGAATTTCCTCTCGTGCAAGGGAGGAAATACAGTCAATACGACACTACAGGGCTGGATATTATTTATTGAAATGTGTTTTAAACAATGTAGTAAATACACAGAAGATTTTAATTTATGATTAAATGATAAAGCAAACAACCATCTGGCTTTTGATTCAGTTAACGCTTGTATCATACATGCGGGCAGGAGCGGATAATATGCGGTTTTTTCCGCATAGTGTTGGCTCGAAGTGGATATACGAGCACCGTAGTACCAGCGGCCATGTTGACAGATGGACACAAGAAATATGCAAGGATTCTATTTCACTCAGCAATAATGACAGCCTGCTTCTCCTTTTTGAAGGATGCACTTCTCATGTTGACCCTGTGCATTTTGCCACAATTGACGTGAAAAGAGGCTTTGTATATTGTTTCGATGAATTGAAGTATAAGTTAAATTCCAGTGTTGGAGACTCATGGTACACCCTTGGTAATAATGGAGACACAATTAGAGTATTTCGTTTCGAGTGGGAAGGCACTCTACTCTTCTTGGGAAAAGAACGTCAAACTCGTATGTATTCAGCCCATGACATATCCGGGGGCGCAACAGAATTAGATGGCACAAAGTTCGTTCTGGCAGAAGACTTGGGACTCGTTTGGACAATAAGTGAAACTTCTACAGTTCCTTTGGAAGTTTTAGTCGGATACAGTGACGGAACAGTTACTGTAGGAGATACGTCTACGAGAATTGCTGACGTTTCGGATAATTTATCCCACAAAGCCGCGCAGTTTTTTCCGAATCCTGCTTCCTTGGTTACTGTCTTATCATTGCCTGAAGATGTCGAAGTGGTGAACATTTTTGTTTATGATCTGTTTGGCCGACAGCGTCTTGCGACCGACGAGTTAAAGGTAGAAGTCAGTTGTTTGGAACCCGGATTGTATTCTGCACAAATACAGACAACAAAAGAAAGCTATTATACTCTTTTGCAAGTTGTCCGCTGAGATCTCTACTCCTTTAAAACGAAACTGCTGTGATATAAGAATCGTGTGGATGTAATTCTAAACAATACAATGTAGTACTCAAGAGCACCGCCAATCCATCCTACGATTTTGAAAGTATTTTGCTTCCCGGCAAACGAAGGATAACGATAGAACGCCCGCCTTGTTGACCCGTTACAGATTCTCATGTGTTGCAATTTGTGGACGGCTATCATTAAATTCTAACTCTCCCATTTAATCTCGAGCGCGATTGCTTAGCTCAATGAAGTTTACTATTGTTTGAAAACTCAGTCATCGCCTCGCAATACAGCATTCACATAGTTTGATTACTCAATTTTGAGTGCATATTGTCCCACAAACCAAACCCTGTCGTCTCTTGAGCTGGTTCATCGCCACATACTCCTCCACCGTCCAAAAGCTCCTGCTCAAGCGCAGTGATACGCTCGCATCCTACGCCTCTGGACCTTTGCGGGTGATAGTCGGTGGACGAGCTGAGACATGTTATTGGCAGTGGGACGAGACTCTCGGCAGTGGCTGGCTGGTACTCGGTACCGGCATTGAGCACCGTGGCGCTGAGGCGCGATTGATGAATCGCGAAGACTGGCAGCGACGCCTAAGCGCAACCGATGCAAGATTGGATGAACTCGACGGACATTTCACGGTGCTGCGCTGGAATGATCAGAAGCTGGAGATGTTTTGCGATCAACTTGGCTTGCGAGGAATGTTCTTTGCTTCTTTTGCGCGTGACAAGCAACCGGGTGTGGTGGTGTCGAGTCGCTTGGATTGGGTGGCGCAACTCTCCGGACATCAGACACCGGACATGCAGGCAATGGCGTCGTTGTGGAACTGTCATAATCAGCTTAATTATCGATCGCTGATTGAAGGCGTGCAGCGCTGCGGACCGGGAGCCGTCGTGAGTTTTGATCTCGCTTGCGCAAGCACATCTTCGGGCGCAGATAGCGTCCGCGCACAGCTCTCGCGCAACTTCAGCCTTAGACCTACCCCATCTGCCGATGCAGCAGATGCTGTGATTCAGAGCGTTGATCGCTTGATTGATGCTTGTCGAGGACAAAACACGTGGTCTCTTGGTCTCTCCGGTGGCATCGATTCACGCTTTCTTTTGTCGACTCTGCTTTCGGCTCCTCATCCCGGAGCTCAAGTGCACGTCTTAGGTGATGCTGACAATCCCGACGTCGCCGTCGCTCGACAATTGGCTGAGATTGGTGGAATAGCAATGCAGCACATTCCTTCGCAGCCAATCGCGACCGAGAGTTTGTACGAGCTGTGTTCGAATTTTATTGCGCAGAATGGATTGGTGGAGAGTGGTTCTGCCTACGCGCGCTATCGCGGACTCGAGACGTTGTCGGAATCTGTGCCGATGATGATTGATGGCGGCTTAGGAGAAATTCTTCGACGCCAATATCTCAAGCGCTTTGAATCGCTGGGTCTGAGCGCTGTGCGTGAAGCTCGGGTTGATGAGATTTACCGACACATCGCTGCTCCACGTCCGCAGATATTTAATGCGGAGCTCGCGGTCGAACACTCATCGTACATCAAACAGGATATTCAACGTCTGCTCGATGAGTTGCCGCACGGACCCACATGGAACATGGGCGACTACGCGGATTTGATTGCCATTCGCATGCGTGTTCCGAACATTAGTTATCAGGAGCAGGCACGGCACGACGGACTGTTGCAGAATTTTATGCCGCTGGTTCAGCCCTCGGTGTTGCGAGCCATGTTTAATATTCCCGTCTCTGAACGCAAGAACGCATCGCTCTTTGTGCGCAGTATTGCAGAGCGAACGCCATCCTTGGCGCGCTTGCCCTTAGTGAAAAGTGGTGTGCGTTATCCTTTCGGACTCAGCTCCGGCATGAGTTGGCTGTACATTCAAGTGCGCAAACGCGTTGCGTCGGTGTGGAAGGATGTAGAGGCTGAGCATTTGCTTGTTCAATTGCGCGAGAAGATTTGTGATGAATTGGCGTCAAGCCGGACGGTGTCGACAGAGTTATTCAACAACGTCGAGCTTACTCGACAACTCGACGCATTCTCACGAAATGACGCTGCTGCCCTGCCCTGCATTGATTGGTGGTGGACCTTTCGGCGTTGGCAATCGGCGCTGCGTGTGAGCGTCTCGGAGAACTACGGCACAGATCCGCGCATAGTATGGCACTATGGTTCAGCGTCTGGGCAGTAAATTGAGCCTAGATCATTTGCGTGTTTATGTCCCAATCTTCCAAGCGCTATCGTACTCGCGCTCTTTCTGACCAGGTTCAACTCAGTACCTTTTCCAACGGCTTGCGCCTTGTCAGCGAGCACGTGGGTGATGCACGTTCCTTTGCGCTGGGAATTTGGATTGATGTAGGCTCGCGCGACGAAACTCCGCAAACCGCCGGCGTGGCGCATTTCATTGAACACGCTGCATTTCGTCGTAGCAGCACACGCAACTCCCGTCAAATCGCCGCGCAGTTCGAATCACTCGGTGCCTACATCAACGCCTTTACTTCCAAAGAACAAACCTGCTACTACGTGCGCGCGCTCACGCCGCATTTTCAGGAGTGTCTGAAGTTGCTCAGCGATGTGGTCTTGCATCCGGTCTTTCGCGAAAGCGATATCGAAAAAGAACGCGGCGTGATTCTGGAAGAATTGAAGTCCTATGAAGACGAAGCCGAAGAAGTCATTCTCGACATGGTCGAGACACTGCTCTTCGGCAATCATCCTCTTGGTGCTCCTATTGCCGGCTATGCCGCGACTGTAGCCAAGCTCTCTGCCAAACAGATCAAAGAATTTCATCGTCGTCATTATGCGCCTCCGCGCATGCTGGTGGCAGTGGCTTCATCACTGCCTCACGAAGAAGTGCTCGAGATGGTCGAGAACTTCTTCCCGCGCAGTGCGGCAAAGTCGCATAGCTTTACGCGCAGAGTACCCAAGCAAAAAGAAGCCGGACGCACTCTGCTCTCACGTCCATTCCAACAGTCGCACATCAGTCTGGCACGTCGCACCGGCGGCGTTCGACACGAGAATCGCTGGGCTTATTCTTTGCTGAATACGATTCTAGGCGACGGTATGAGTTCACGTCTGCACCAGCGCATTCGCGAACGACTGGGCGTGGCTTATTCGCTATATTCTTCGCTGCAGTTGCTGACGGATTGTGGCGTGCTGTCGATTTACGCCGGCACCGAACGCTCCACACTCAAGCGCACCGAAAAGCTGATTGAACGCGAGCTCATGGATTTGTACACCAAGGGTGTGCGACGCACTGAACTACATAGGGCAAAGGAGCAGGTGAAGTCGAGTATTATCATGGGACTCGAGAGCATGTCCGCCCGCATGCACTCTCTGGCCAAAGCAGTGCTTGAAGAAAAGCGCTTCGAAGAAGTCGAGGCGAGTCTGGCGGCCATCGATGCCGTCAGTATGGAACAAATGACGGCGCTCTGCCGCGAACTTTGTCATCCATCCGAGTGGTCACGCGTGCTGATCGAAGCATCGTCGGACATCGAGACGTTGTAAATTGACAAAAAGAATGAACGTCGTCTGACTGCATCATTTGTTGCATGAATAATTCTTCTCAGAACAATATTCTCATCAAGCAGTACCGCTTGCATTGCGTGAATTCAACCGCCGAGTAGAGAATTAATTGTTCATTTCATTAGCACACAATTTTTCGTATCTATTGCGCGTTAATTAATTCTACAAAGTCTACTTGAATATTGTACAATCAATCACCAATAAATCACACAACACTTCGCAGACAGCACTTCGCCTTGGCTTAGACATTAGCAGCACTCTCAGCTTCAACGAATTCTGCAGGCATCCACACCACCATGAACAGTACTCAATCAATTGTATTTATGGGAACAGCTGAGTTTGGCGTTCCAGCTATGAAGGCACTGCACGAGCGCTTTGGTTTGGCGGCGGTTGTGTGTGGTGCTGATAAAGAGGCCGGTCGCGGACAGAAGATCAGCGAGTGTGCGATAAAAATTGCAGCGCGCGAGCTTGGCATTAGGACAATTCTGCAACCAACATCACTTCGTGATCCGGAATTTATCGCATCCTTGGCGGAAATTAAACCTGACATTATCTGCGTCATTGCATTTCGCATTCTTCCAGCCGAAGTGTATCGTCTGGCAAGCAAAGGCGCATTCAACGTACACGCAAGTTTACTTCCGCGTTATCGTGGTGCAGCACCGATTCATCATGCAATAATTAACCGCGACAAAGAGAGCGGCGTGACGAGTTTTCTGCTGAATGATGTGGTCGATACTGGCACGATTATCATGCAGAAGCGCTACGCTCTGGAGCCCGACATCACCTTCGGAGAATTATATCAATCCCTCATGCCTTTGGCAGCAGAGGCAGCGCTTGATACAACCTCGATGTTGCTAAGCGGAAAATTTATTACAAGTCAACAAGACGAATCAAAGGCAACGGCAGCGCCGAAAGTGTGGCGTGATCAATGTGGTATTGATTGGTCCAAAGATTCCGACGAGTTGCGACACTTCATTCACGGAGTTTCGCCCATACCGGGTGCATGGACGATGCTTGGCGATCAGAGGGTGAAGATTTACAGGGTTGAGGATTGCGAGGAGAAGCTGGCGGCGGGACATTGGACCATGTCGAAAAAAGGTTGGTGCGTTGGCTGTGGCGAAGGCTCGCTGCGCATCCTGGAACTGCAGTTGCCGAACAAGCCGCGAGCGCATGCTCATGACATCATTAACGGTTGGCGCGCAGCACATGAAGGACATTTTGATTAATATGCATATGGTCACAGACTGTCCGCGATCCGCCCACTCGAGATCCGTGCGTCATCCGTGAGCCGCCTATTATTCACAACCCATTCACCACAACTATGAAAGCCCTGCGGGAATTCGTCCTCGAATCTCATCGCTTTATCGTCGCCCACCGTGGTTCCTCCGGCACCGCCCCGGAAAACACTCTTGCAGCCTTGCGCGAGGCAATTGCAGCCGGAGCGCGCATGATGGAGATTGACGTGCGTCTGACTTCGGATCGACAAGTTGTGTTGCTTCACGACCACGTGATGGGTCGCACCACCAGCGGCAGCGGCAAGATGAAGCAAATGAGTTTCGACGAACTACGTCAGCTCGACGCCGGCTCATGGTTCGATGCTCGTTTCAGCGGCGAACGTGTTCCACTGCTCAAAGAAGCCCTGCGTTTGCTTCGCGAGAACGAGTGCTACGTCAATATTGAAATCAAACCTCCTTCACCCGAAGAAGATTTCGTCGAGCGCATCGAACGCATCATCGAAATCGTCGCCGCCGAAGACATGATTCCCAACACCCTTTTCGGTTCCTTCCATCATCATTCGCTGAAGGTAATGAAGGAGCGCTATCCTGTGGTGCACACCGCAGCAATTCAACTACCCCAGGACACACGTCTGCCCTCACAAATCGCCGCCGAGATCGGCTGTGAAGCCTTCGTTTGCTCATTGCGCGAATGCACGTTCAAGCGCTGTAAGGATGTGATTGATCATGGCTTGTATATGGGCGTGTACGGCGTCAATACCGAAGCCGAACTTCGCAAGCTCCTGCGCTATCCGGTCGCGGCCATCGTCACGAACTTTCCAAAACTCATGTATGATCTACTCGCTGCCGCCGGCGAGAAAGTAGGATGAGTAGACTTTTCGCAGCGCGCTGTTTCGAGAAGAATTTTCTAAGAGTGATTGAATCTCTGAAGTCGAATTTAGTGCAGACTTGCAATCTCGAGTGTGAGCACGCGTGCGGGTTATGAGAGAGTATCGTCATGTTCAGCCCAGCGATGCAAAGCTCCTTGCCGGCATCACCGGCAAGCATCGAGAGCACGTCTATCGACGTCCGATTGCTGCTCACAACCTCAGTGCTTTCGAGCAAGTCAGAGCAGGACTCACGAGCGCGCAATCATCGCAGCGTCCTATGATCCTCGACTCCTGTTGCGGCAAAGCAGAGAGCAGCAGGATACTCGCCAAAGAACATCCCGAAGCGCTGGTGATTGGAATCGATCGATCATTGCATCGATTAACGGCGCAGAAGAATATACCGGAGAATTTGCGCATCGTGCGTTGCGACTGCGAGGACTTTTGGCGACTGTGTCTGGCGCACAATCTGGTCTTCGACGCCCACAGCATCTTCTATCCAAACCCTTATCCCAAGAGCGAGCACCTCAAACGCCGCTGGTACGCGCATCCGGTGTGGCCTGTGTGTTGTGCCATTAGTCGTCAACTCGAAATCCGCTCCAACGAAGCAGCCTACATCGCCGACACCGCATCAGTGCTCGACGCCATGAGCCTGCAGTACATACGCGAAGAATTCACACCCGAGCGCAGCATCACCGCATTCGAGCGAAAGTACCACGAGCAGGGACAGAAACTCTATCGCATTGTGGCGACATTCAGCGATGCGCAACGCGCGGAGTTATCGAGTAGTCAGACGACGGAAAGTTGATGTCGGGGGAATTGAGAATTGACAGACGAGGCAATCCACTAAAGACAAAGCGCAAATTTCTTTGTACTGCGAAAGCAATGAGGATTAGTTTATGCGCAAAGCTCAGGGCACATTAAACGAAGCGAAGTTTTGTTTTTTGTCGGAGATACCGCAGAAGAAGTTTCGTCCGTTGCGCACATCAACGTAACGATAGTACTGCTTTGATGCGGCATAGGAGGTAATGAAGACTTTCTCACCGCTATCAAAACCCATTGAGCGTAGTTGTTGAGCCGAGAAGATCTGGGTGAATTTATTGGTACCACCCGGGACGAAGGCCAGGGATTGTCCGACGTAGGTTGCAGGATCCGACGACACCGCTTCACTTCTACCCAGGAACAGAATCACTGTGCGATTCATCGTCAAGTCAATCACCTTCGACACCGCACCCTCAATCAAAATCGCTCTAACTTCATTTGATGTATCGAGCGAAGTAGAAGACACAAAGGAAGTCAATTCTGGAATAGCCGATATCTGCGTCGTCGACAAATACGCATCGCCATTTCCGGCGAAGTTGTAGGAGATCACTTTATTCAGACCATAGCCCGGCTTCGAGAAGCTAATCGAATACACACCGGCCGGCACATCCTTCAGGGTCCAAGTACCATCAGCATTACTCTGGGTAGAAATCGAGGTTTTGTCCAAAGAAATCGTCACCCCACTCAAATCCCGCAACGAATTCCCATCCTCATCATTCACATTCACCTTCCCACTAATCGTCCCCGGCACCGCATTCACCGGCGAATCATACTGATTGCACGACGCCGCAAAGATCAATGTCCAGCAGCACAAGACCACAATAACACTCCGCATGTCGACCTCCGTTGTTAAACACAATATACTGCGACAACTTGCAATGAGGAAGAGAGGAAAAGGGGGTGGAGAGAGGAGGCTAAAATTGCATGTACGTTCAGTCAGGACTCAACAACTCAAAGGTCTTGTCACGTTGTTCCCCGCCACTCACAACCGTATCAAATACGCAAACTGCAAGTTGACCTTCGTACCCGTCTCATAACCGGAATAGTATGGTATTCCGAATTCAAACAGAAAGTCGCCGGTGTGGAGGATATAGCTGAAGCCGTAGTATTCGTAGGTGCGCGCTGATTCGCCATGACCATCAGGATCCATGCTGAATGGTTGATGACGTAGATAACCGTAGAGCCCACTGATATAGTGCTGCGTATTGCCCCGACTGGAAAAACACAAGCCAAGGTTTGCTTGCCAACCAAGGAAGATAATGAGTGGTGTAAGTGTCAGATGAAAGGTCCACCCGTGACTATGCACCGAACCACGAACGGCAAGTGCATTGGGAAAGCCAATGGTTGGTCCTAAGCCATAAAAGATCAATGAGTCTCTCGTAAATCCGGAAGCACGTTTCTCTCGAATGAACTCAGTCGAGTCGACAAAGGGTTCAGCAACACGAACAGAATCATCACTAAGACCCCCGCTCTTCTGCGCTGATGCGCTATCGATGGAGATGCTAGTTGCTAAGCACTGCTGCAGACGATCCATTAAGATGGGTCGTTGGAAGTAGGCTTCTAACGTATAAGCAGATTGCGAGAACTGTTCAGCAATGTCCTGCGAGCGAAGCAGTTGAATACTGCATAGCACAACAAGTAGCGTTAGGCAATAAATTCTGTGTGTCGTTTTCATGGCTTATGCTTTTTAAACTCTTTGCTTACAAACAATAAAAAACAATCTGCGACATCATCTGACTTTGTTAGTTAATCGAATTACAAAACCATTGACTTCGCGTTTAACCGCGCATTGATCGTTGTTGCTATTCAAATGCAAACCTAGAATTGAAAGTAGCTCGAGAAGTACACAACCGGAGTAATTGCATTTATGTTGATACAAACGTACGCGCCAAAACCTATTCCTTTAAATGAGACCGAGTGCTTGAATTCAGCTACAAATCCAACACCTGATTCTCGCTCGCCACGCTCGACGTCTTTGTAAATATTGTCGATATTACCCGGTCCTCCCATCAATGAATACATCGCCACCCCACTATGCCAAGTACGACCGACCATCAACCCGATGGTTGCATCATCCATTCTATTCAATTCAGGCTTCGCGATATTGATAAATGCAACACTCAGACTCTTCATCTCATATGTGAAATTAAAGTAGATCTCACCCTGCGATTCGAAACGATTAGGCACTTTGAAGAAACCACCACCAATACTCAAAAACCACTTCGTGCGATCCATCTCCGCTCGGACAGAATCCACCGGATTGCCATAGCGATCCGTCGAATCGATACTCGATGCTCGCGCAGATACAACTGATCCTATCAAAACAACCAGACAAAGTCCGATGTGTTTAATGCCGTGCTTCTTCATGAGCGATCTCCAATAAACCAGCGTTTAGTTGACCGCTCAAAAATTGCGCTGGTGCTGATGGAGGATGTCGCGGGCCTTTCACGTTTTTGTCAAGCTTTTGTCATGAATGGAACTATGTAGATGCAACTCAAAACGGCAGCTAACAAAACCGAAGCCTTCAGACTTCGCCATGGTGCCCTAAGCAAATAGATGCAGTAGCTGATGCTTGCTCTGCTCGCACGAGGGAGTTTTTCGTCGTACTAGATCATTTGAATCATGCCGCGGAGACTCAAATTTTCGGCCTTTTGAACCCATAAATGCTCGTCGTCCCCAATTACAAGCCAATCGCAGAATTCCTCCATATCTTCATTTTCTCACAAATTTCGCACCTTCTACCCCTCCTCACCACCCCGGCTCTCCAAAGCCCTTCCAAACCCCATACTATGGCACGAAGCTTGCTGCTTATCGACAGTCAGAGCAGGAACTTTAGCACGGATGCAAAAATTTTTTCGTAGGTCGACCATGGAAGGATCAACAATAGTGGCAGCGGATGGAGCACACAGAATGGCACGCACTGTTCTGATGTTCTTGCGTCGCATCGCACCGGTACTTGCGAGTGGTGTGTTTATCCTGCTCGTGGTGCTGTTATGCTCGACGACGGTGCATGCTCAAGATGGTGGCGGGACGAGTCTGGGTTTGCCGAAGATTAGTTTGGGTGTTGAGCAGGCGCAGAATCCAAAGGACTTCACGACGACTTTGCAGGTGCTGGCGGTAATTACCGTGTTGACTCTTGCGCCGTCGATTTTGATTATGATGACCTGCTTTACGCGCATCATCATTGTATTTCACTTCATCAAGCAAGCAATGGGTACGCAGGCACAACCGCCTGCACAGTTGTTGACGGGATTGGCGCTGTTTCTGACTTTCTTCGTGATGCAGCCGGCCTTGAATAAGGCGAATTCGGAGGGCTTGCAGCCCTACATGCGACAAGAGATATCTCAGGAAGAAGCCGTCACGCGCATGGTTACTCCCTTCCGCGAATTCATGCTCAAACACACACGCGAAGAAGATTTGCGTTTGTTTATCAAGCTCAGTGGCAAGGATAAACCGGCTGATTTGTCGGAAGTCAGTACATGGACGGTTATTCCGGCCTATTCGATTTCCGAAATCCGCATTGCTTTTCAAATCGGCTTTATCATCTTTATTCCCTTCCTTGTTATTGACATGATTATCTCATCCATTCTCATGTCGCTGGGTATGATGATGCTTCCGCCGCAGATAATTTCTCTACCGGTAAAAATTCTCTTGTTCCTCATTGTTGATGGTTGGAATCTCATCATCGATTCCCTCATGCGTTCAATTATGGTTCCCTGATTTTTAAAAAGGTGCTCCTATGTCTGAAGTCGTTGTCGTTCAATTGGTACGTGATGCGTTTTATTACGTTCTGCTTATTAGCGGACCCTTACTCCTGCTCTCACTAGTCGTGGGCTTGCTGATTTCGATTTTTCAAGCAGCAACCTCGATCTCAGAGCAGACGCTGACTTACGTGCCAAAGCTGATCATTACCTTTTTAGTGACGGTGATTGTTATGCCTTTTATGATTTCCAA
Organism: Chlorobiota bacterium; assembly: GCA_044228685.1. Classification (GTDB taxonomy): domain Bacteria; phylum Bacteroidota; class Ignavibacteria; order Kapaibacteriales; family NICIL-2; genus JBBATK01. The sequence goes on along the minus strand of JBGAUL010000001.1, from coordinate 96,987 downwards.
TCTGAAGACATATACAATCAACCTCTTCAACATGATTCCCAATCTTAAATAATTGTCGCCGAGCTCCGCTCACGCGCAATTCTGATCTATGGCATTCCCCGACGCGTCAATACTTCAACACCTCATGGGAAAATTTCTCGTGGGTTGTTTGCTGTTTATACGCGTCGTAGCGCTCATGTACTCGGGTCCGATCTTTACGACTATCGGCATCGAAGGCACCATGCGCGTGATTCTCTCGGCTATCATTGCAATGTCAATGACCATGATTTACGGCGGCGCACAACCTGACATCAACCTTGATGCCGGCGTGCTGACTATCACCGCCCTCAAAGAAGTCATGGTTGGCTCACTACTCGGCTATACCGCTTCACTCATTATTTCCGCCGCGCGTTTTGCCGGAGGAATTATTGACTTTGAAATTGGCTTTCAAACTGCTCTGCTCTTTGATCCAAACGCCGGCGCGCCAACGCTGATTGGTGAAATTCAATCTTTAATGATGACCATGCTTTTGCTTCTTATCAATGGTCATCACTTTATTATCGAAGCCGTTTTTGCCAGTGCACAACTAGTACCTATCGATGGATTTGTGATGGGAACAAATGCCACGGATATGTTGGTACGACTCGTGACGACTTCCATGATTATTGGAATTAAAATCGCGTCACCGGTTTTGGTGGCAATTTTCTTGACCAATATTTCGCTCGCTCTGCTCTCGCGCGTTGCACCGCAGATGAATATCTTCGGTCTCAGCATGCACATCAAAATCCTCGTCGGCTTGCTCTCACTGCTCGCAACCGTGCCTCTTATCGCACTCTTCATGAAACAAGCACTGGTCTTCTTCCAAGGAGATTTAACGAAAGTCTTGTTGTCCATTGCTGTAAAAAAAGGATAGTCGCGCTTCCGCAGCGCGAGGAATTGTCGCATATTGAGTTCATACTCTCCCCTTAACTCAACACTATGCGCATACTTCTTATCCTCGAAGAGGTCGCTTTCTTCCTTGCCTCACTCGCAGTCTTTCACGTCACCGGCACCTCATGGTGGATCTTCCTCGCATGCTTTTTACTGCCGGATCTTGGGATGCTTGGCTATCTCGTCGGACCCCGCACCGGCGCCGTCAGCTATAACCTCACGCACCACAAAGCCATCCCGGTTCTCATCGCAGCATCCTGGTACTATCATTTCGACTACCAAGCGCTCGTCGTTGCATCCATCCTCTTCGCCCACTCCTCCTTCGACCGCATACTCGGCTATGGATTGAAATACAGCGATAATTTCCGTCATACGCATTTGGGGATGATTGGGAGGGTGCGGTGACGGTGTTTGCGCGATCAATCAATCACGATCTCATTGCCTGTGGAGGCTTGCGCCTCCGCTACGACCACACCATTTTTTCATTGCGGCATGCCGCAACATTATTCGGTTGCCCCGTAGGGGAGGCGCCAGCCTCCCGCCTCCCGCACACACGAACGTCTGTCAATTGACGGTAATACGACTGCATGTTCCTTGCACACCGAATTGAACGCGTGGACTTGCAATTCCTTTACACACGAACATCGTTCAATCGTAATCTCATTGCCTGTGGAGGCTAGCGCCTCCGCTACGGTGGCTGCGCCGTCTGTTGCGGCATGCCGCAACATTATTCGGTTGACCCGTAGGGGAGGCGCCAGCCTCCCGCACACGCGAACGAACACGCACACACACGCGAACGAACATGCGTACGCACACACGAACGAACATGCGCGCACACACGAACAAACACACGCACACACACGAACAAACACACGCACACACGAACAAACACACCCACACAAACGCGAACGTTCATGCGCAAACACTTACACACACCCGCACGCACACGTAAACGTAAACTCCTACACATGCACACACCCAACCGCCACTCCTTCAATCACCCAACAACCTCACCCCTGCTTCTGCCAGCGCCAAAGCACTGACGCGAGAGCGCAACCAATAGTTGGTGCGAGGATGTAGATCCAGAGGGTTGAGAAGGACGTAGAGATTAATGCAGGACCAAGACTACGAGCCGGATTCATAGATGCGCCGCTGATGGGACCGGCGACGAGGGCTTCGACGAAGATGATGGCGCCGATGGCGACTGCGGCGAGGATGCCACGTTCTTTGCTGCCGTGGGCGACGTTGAGTATGACCGTCATGAGTACAAAACTGCAGAGGGCTTCTGTTGCGAAGGCGATTTGACTGCCCAAGTGTGGTTCGGTAGCGCCGAGATCAACATTGAGCGGAAAGCACATGTGGATGAAGAGTGAAGCGAAGACTGCGCCGATGCATTGGGCTAGCACGTAGGGCACAACCCACGACCAAGCGAAGCGTCCGGCAACGGCAAAGGCGATGCTTACTGCGGGATTCATGTGCGCGCCCGAGCTTTCGCCGAAGCTGAAGATCATGGCGCAGACGATTAGACCAAATACTGCGGATATTCCAGTGCCACCAAGTTGACCACCGAGCGACTCGTTTACAACAATTGCGCCCGTGCCAAAGAGTACTAAACAGAAGGTACCAAGAACTTCGCTGATGAGTATGCGCGCGCCGGGAAGAGCAATGCTTCGACTTGCGCTGACTCTGTGCGCTGCGGTTGATGTGACGTCAAGAGATTGCTCACTCATTGCACGACTCCTCTGTTCTGCATTTCTTCATTGATGAATTCATCGACTGCCGATGCAATCTCATCTCGAACGCGACGTGTAGCATTGAGTTGTTCTTCAAGGCTGCCGCTGAAGGCTGATGGATCGTCGAATGGCCAGTGCAGACGACGGTGATTGCCGGGGATGAATGGACAGCGTTCGGCAGATGCGGCATCGCAAACACTGACGACTACATCAAAGCGCTCGCCGCGGGCAAGGAGCTCATCAATTGTTTGAGGTTGGGCTTGCGAAATGTCGATTCCTACTTCGCGCATTACTTCAACAGCCCGCGCATTGAGCTTGCCGGCTTCGAGTCCGGCGCTGTGCGAATCGAAATGCTCAGCATCCTTATGCTTCAAAAACGCAGCTGCCATCTGACTTCTGGCAGAGTTGTGAATGCAGAGAAAAAGAACGCGCGTTTTCATGATGTGTACTGGTAATGCGGGATGCAAGCAACATAGCAATCACAGCGCATAACAGAGGTTACGAGATGATAACATGCATGCAACAAGACAGAACATTAGTAAAGCACTGCCTGAACTTCGCATCGCAAGAAGCTATTTCTTGATGGTGTTCGTATCGAATTCAGAGTTCTTTGAATTTCCGCCGATGCGCGTGAAATCTATCTTGATACGACGCTGAGCAGCGAAGTCAGTGCCGGATGTGTTGACGCCACCGGCTACACAACGAAATCGCAGTCTGCCGGATTTCAGCAACTCGCGTACATCGTCACGTCCTTGACGAGCCGAATATTCTTCGAACATTTTCTGCAGTTCGCGAGCAGAATGCACGGCGCGCAGACCGGAGAGATTTTGGTTGGTCATGCGATCACCTTTCTCAACCATTTGCTTTGCACCGTTGACGTCGACGTAGTCGATGCTTTCGGATTCGACATAGCGACCCAATATCGGCTTGGGATCTGCATAGCCAATCACCGTTACTTCGAGTATCTCTTCAGGTGACGCGTGCAATCTGAATCGTGGGAATACAGTGTCGACGCCGGTCGTCACAACACGATTAAACAAAGCATCAACCGTCTCGGCATATTGCTTGTATCGCTGATGCGTTGGCGAGTTGCGATCAAATCGCTCGATGTAGTTAGCATCGGCGAGATCTTTGGTGCGCAGGTCGAAGAGTGATACGAGATTTGGTGTGGTATTCGGACGATAATATCCTGTCACAAAAAACGGAATTTGATACTGCGAAAAATCAAAGCTGATGTTGCCGTACATGAAGCGTACATTCTGCACGCTGTTGGCTGCACCGGGCGTGAGTTCTTGGGTGCGCACGGGTGATCCCGGGACGCGACACTCAACGCGATAGGAGTGGTTGGCGGGTAGCGCAATGACGTTGTCGCGATCGTCGCCACGTAGCTCAAGTGTTGTGACCGGTAAACCACTCACCGCATCAATAATAGTCAGCGATGCCGGAATTGCTTTGTTACTGAGAGAATCAACAACGGAAATCACCAATCGTGTAGTACCGAGTCCGACGAGATTTGGTGTGCCTTGATAAATGTCCAATCCACGATCAACATTGCGATCGGAAGAAATGTAGAAGTAATCACCAACAGCTGCTGAACAGAAAAACAATTCATCGTGATCTGAATTAATCACGCCGCCAAGGTTTGTTGGAGCGCTCCACTCCGGCGTATCGCCGTTCATGCTGTGTGAGGAATAGAATAAATCGTAACCGCCAAAGCCTGCATGACCATTGGATGCAAAGACCAAGGTTCCACCGTCAGCTGTGATGAATGGTGAGCGTTCGTCTTTTTCGGTGTTGATAGTGCGATCCAAGCAACGCGCTGCAGACCAGCTACCGTCGGCATTGCGGGTGCTGACCCAGATATCGGTTGCACCTACACCACCCGGACGATTAGACGAGAAGTAGAGGGTCTTGCCGTCACGACTAACGGTTGGCTGTGATTCCCAATACTCGCTGTTGACTGTCGCGCCAACATTCTTAACGTTGTGAAGCACACCTTCAATCAACTCAGCGCTGTAGATGTCGATGTCGCCGTAGGTGTCGTCGCGCTGTGCTGCAAACACAATCGTCCGACCATCCCCCGCCAAACTGAAAGCACCTTCGAACTCATCAGTGTTGAAGCTCTGCATGTTGTTAGGTCCTTCCCAAGTTGGAGCTTGCGATATCGCATTTGCATCACCCGAGCTCGGACGCATATCACTACGCGTGCCCGAGGAGGTCTGAATCTTTTGCACTCGAGCAATGACATACAAATCCGCCGAACCCTTGCCTTTAGAGCGCGTCGAAGTGAAGTACAACTGATCGCGACCCGGCGTCAGGCAAGGTGCGTAGTCATTGTCGTCGCTGTTGATTGCATCCAAAGGCGTCAACGACACCGGATAGGAACTCAGATCCTGCGCCTTGAGCTGCGTTGCAAATGCAAGACAAAGGAATAAACAACAGATTGATGTACTGAGACTATTGACAATGCGAGGTTTCATGATTGATCAGGTATTAGCTGTTATGCAGGACTGAAAACAACTGAGTACGAATTATTCTTAGGACTACGAAACGATTGCGATAACGAGAGTGCTTGTGCGTGCGATGCGAAGCGCATGACGATAATCATGCCGGCAACTACAAGCTCAAGGACAATCCAAGAGTTGGTTGAAGGATGGAGATCTTCCACGCCGACGATGCTTGCGCGCTCACGGGATTTATTGGCAGATGATAGAGAATTTCCGGACAGAGATACAATCGCTTTGTGAGCGGTATAGCTGCCAAGAGTCCGGCTCTAAAGCCGAATTGCAGACTATTGAAATCCTGAATTTGTCCTGATGGCAACGACGTACGCGTCGAGTTATCCTTCACATACTGCACGCCGCTTGGTCCGAGATAGGATTCAAATTCATCGTAGTTCTTGGAGAGTCCCATACCGATAGAGAATCCGGCATTGACCGAAAGACCAATACGTTTCCAAAGAACATAGCCGGCCATGAGATCAAGATTGATAAATGGCAGCGAGGTCTCGAGTTCATTTTGAAAATTTCCAGTTTCTATTTGGTTATTGGCACCGCGAAACTGGTTCTGATAGACCGAGGCTTTGAGTAGTCCGCCACGACCTTCATAACTCAAGCGCGGTTCAAAAATCCAGCGCTGACCAAATGGAATAATGGCGCGAAGTCCGAACACTGCACCTGTTCCGCTACCATCATGAAATGTGCAGCAGGGTTGATTGCCATCGAAAATGGAATAGTCGCCCTTGTGCGAATTGAAATTCAATCCACCAAAGACGCCGACCAGAGTTTGACGACGCTCGCCCGGCTCGAGGATCATGTCGCGCTCACCGGCCAGGAGTGGTCGTGAGCTGAGCGTGAGCAATGTCAGCAAGGCAAGAGCGAAAGTGCGCATTGTGTATTGAGCGTTTGAATGTGTTGTAGTCATTGTCTTCATGCCCTGTTTATGGTAATGTCAAAATGATCGCTGAATTCTCGACATCACTTTCAGCTTGGAAGAAAAGCGTACCGTGCATTGCCACATCAAAGTTGAACCACTGTTCATGCTGTCCGGCTGTGACGTTCATCGAAGCCGTGCTTTGTACAACGCGACCCAATTGATCAAACACGCGGAAGCGCAGAGTGCAGGGCTGCTCACAACTGTAATTCAAGCGCGCTGCATTGAGGTTATCAGCGCGAACCGAGAGCAAGGATAGATTTTGTCCGATGCGTTTGCTCGGATCAATCAATCGCTGCGTCAGAAAACACACCGTATCCAGATTGACCGTTGCAGGTTGAATAATTCCAACTTTTGGATTTCCATCAGCGAACTGAGCGCCAACTACTCTCACTGCGCTGCTAATATTATTGCCGCGTAGCACCGTCATTGGGAAGGCAATCAATCGCGAATCCGCCACAGTATTCACCAAGGTTCCGCCACGCATAGTGTAGTTGCTCACCTCGTTCAGCGCACTAAATGATGCGCGAAAATCTTGTTGCGTAAAGACCGATGACAAAGTTCCATTGAGCTGAGCACGTTGTGCATCAAGGACAGTACTGTTGAATTGCAAACTGATGGATAGTGAGTCCGTAGCGTAGCGCGCGGGGATCAACGATTGCAATCGCATTGGAAGCAGCACGGTGTCGCCAATGCGTGCGTTGTTGATGACGGTGTCGAGAGCAATGACGACTGAGTCATAACCAATACCATCAGCATTGACCGGTATTGCCGTGCGACAGATGTTGTAATTAAAACTGCCGCCCGTGCTTTGTAGACGAATATTAGTTGGGGTAAAGGACAACTGCATGTCAGCGCTTTCGCCCGGACGTAGTGCAGCGACCGGCAATGACTCAATAACGAACTGAGGATTGATCCCACTGAATTGCGAAGGATTGAAGCTATGCGGTGCATCGCCGTTGTTCTTGATGCTCACCGACATTGTCTTCTTCACACCAACACGCACGCTATCAAAATGCACCACGCTCGGATTCAAACTCAGCAGAGGCGCGACAGCGTGTCCGCGAAGGGTGAACTGAACGATGATATTCTGACTCAACTGATTGGCAATACCAAGAAACGCATTCGTGAGTTCTTGTTGTGTGCGTGCAAAGGTTGCTGTGCCGCCGCCTGCTGCTGCAATCTGCTGCAAGGTTGTGGCCAGTGGATCGCTGGAACTTGTAATTCCGACAACGAAAACGCGAACGCCGGAAGTGTTAATCTGACCCAACACGTCAGCAAGTGTTGGATGCACATCACAGCCAGCTTCACCGCCATCGGAGAGAAGTACGAGTACAGGATGCGGTTCGGTCTTGACGCTGTTGATCGCATTGATCAACGATTGATACAAGCAAGTACTACTTGAAGCCGCAAGTGCATCGATTGCAGTATTGCTTTCATTTCTATTGGTTGTAAATGCGCTTCTGATCGCAAAGGAAGATGCCGGTGATGAGAAGCTCATAATCTGCGCGCGGTCTACAACATTGCGTTGTGTGTCGTTGATGAGTTGCGCGATAAAGATTTTGCCGGCGTCTTTTGCAGCGCGCAGACGTTGTGTAGCATCGCTACTGCTGATGCCTGAAGACATACTACCGCTGACGTCATAGAGCATCCCAACGCTGAGCGACTGACGTGTATCAGCGCGGAAGCGAATGGTTTGTGAATCAACACTTGGAACGCTTGTGGGTCTGTATGCGATTTGAATTGTCGACGAAGCGCTGGCGGCGATGGTCATTGGATTGACTGAACCTTTGAATGGCGTCAGTATACTATCCATCTGCGAGCGAATAATCACGTTATCGCTACCGATGTTTCTGAATTCAACGTTCAGGGTTTTTGAGGTATTGCACAAGGTGCTGTCGAAGTCGACAATACCGGGATTGATACTCAGCACTCCACCCAAGGTCGGAGCCGGTGTTTTGACGGCAGTTCCGGTGAGCGTCACACTCAACGTTCCCATACACTGACTCGCAGCAAACACTGCTGTTCCGTTTTGCGTTCCTTCAGTTGTAGGGACGTAGAGGAAATTCAGGGTGTCGCTTTGACCTGGAGCAATGACAAGACCAGGACCCTGCGTAAAGAAGAAAGGCGGAGCGAGTCCGCTGGCGTTTGGTACAATCAAGGTTGCATCGCCGGAGTTGGTAACGACGATACTGATGGTCTTTGCAGTACCAACGATAATGGTACCGAAGTCAACAGTGGTCGAGCTCAGGGTCATGCGAGGCGTAACGACCTTTCCCTTCAACGTCACTTTCTGTTGAACCGCCACACCTGTCAGCTGCAGCATGATATCCTCAGCATCCGATGCGCCGGGAGTCTTTGCTGAATAACAGAACAGAATCGCCACGCTATCTTTTGCGGCGATGGTGTAGGGTGGGTTGTACGCCGGATCCTCCAGCGTAAACAAAGATCCCAGAGCTCCAATGGACTCCAGGGTTTGGGTCGTGGCGTTGTCGTTGCGAAAGACAATCTTCTTACACTTTTTAGTATTGCACGCAGTTGTGTCGAAGTCCGCCCCGATCACCGTCAACTCCTGCGCCCAAAGGCTAACAGTCGAAGTCAGTACCAAAGCCAACACAAAGCAGTATCCAGCGAATCGCTTCATAGCTTAATAAAAAGAGTGTTGAGATGTGTGAATATCACGGCAGCTCTATCCTAGCTGCAATCGGTCGTTGAATAATGTACAGGATGGTAAACGACCACGAGCAAACTAGCACATTTTTGGCTAGGGTGGGTGTTACGCTTGTAGAGCATTGATCAACTTGACTTCAATCGCAAAATCAAGGTTCAGCTTGACAGTCTATCTCAAGCAGATACTTGCAATGTCAACTTGTCGCCAGCAAACGTGTCCACCACCACGTCATTGCGACGAGTCCTCGAGGAAGCAATCCTACACCTCTGTCAACTAGGGTCAATCGCATCAGAATGCTCGTGATGACGAGTGGGTCGCAGACGAACACATCCAACAACCCCAAATGCGACGTGTCGCCAAACGACGAGTCCCACCCCGTAGCGGAGGCGCAAGCCTCCACAGTCATCGACGAAGGAGCACACACACGACCCCGCACAACACGACACCACGTCATTGCGACGAGTCCTCGAGGAAGCAAACCTACACCTCTGTCAACTAGGTTCAATCGCATCAGAATGCTCGTGATGACGGCTTTACACTAGTACTAGGATGAAAGGAACCGTATAAAGAGCTACCAATCTCCAACAACTCAACGCCACCAAATCACCCAAAAAACCTCTTTTTATCCAAATTTTACATAATTCTCATATCCGACCCCACTTACAATTTCTGGCATCTGTTACGTCACATTCTTTGCTAAGTTGGGTCTTATAATGACATCACTTCCATGGAGATTTTTATGACAAATGGGCTTACAATCGTTCGGAGCACTTATGGTCGCTTCATTACGACGCTCTGTCTGCTCGCACTGTGCATGAGCAGCGCGCTTTGGTCGCAGTCGCAGACATTTACTATTGGCGGAACGGTTCTTCGTCAAGGTGACGGAATGCCGATGACTGCTTCGGTGTGTTTGCTGCGTGCGGGTTTGAACGACGTGAATTATATCGCGATGGACAAAACCGTTCCTGACAACAATGGTCAGTATAGTTTCACTGCTGTTTCGGGATATCAATACAAGGTCGTGGCTTATCCTTGGGACAACGATTATGAAACGCAGTACTACAACAATGTGAGCTCAATTGAAAAAGCTACAGTGATTTCAATGAGCCAAAATCGCAACGACGTCAATTTCGTGTTGCACCAAAAACCGAGCTATAAGAACGGTATTGCGGGTACTGTCGTCGCTGCAAACGGCGAAGCAGTTGCAGCTGTTATTTCAATGTGGCAAGTGAACAGTAGTTCGAGCGTGTCTTATACTGTAAATACTGATAAGACAGTGATCGGACATTTTCAACGCGACAATCTCGAGCCGGGTCAGTACATCTTGCACGTTGTTCCTGTATCATCAAAGTATGCTGACGGATATTATCGCGTAAACGCAGTTGCAACCAAAGATGTTGGTGCTGCAACTCCTGTAACAGTCAACGCTACAGGCATGACGCAACCGGAACTCAGCGTTGCTGTCGATGTTTCTAACATCGTCACACGTACCTTCGGTATCAAAGGAATGATTGTCGATGATTACAATCGTCCGCTTCAAGGCGCGTTGGTTTCTGTAACCGACATCATGAACAAAAACAACGGTCCGGTTGCAACAGTATTGAGCGATGCAAATGGCTTGTACGCTGCACAATGGACCGGCACCGAAGGCGCCGTCGTTGTTACAGCAGAAAAGAGCGGCTATTCAACCATGAATGCCTCGCTCAAAGTCAGTTCTGATTTCCCCTTCCAAGCCGTTAACTTTACTCTGAACTCACTCAAGAAGGAAGTCTTTGAAAACGGCGTGAATGGTCGCGTCCGTGATGAACAAGACAATTCCCTACTCGCCAAAGTCACAGCGCTACGCGTTCAAGCAGATGGTTCGATTTCATGGAACTCCAGCGAGACAACCGTTGTGAGCAATGCCAAGAGCGGCGTGTTCTCAATGACCAGTCTACAACCCGGCACATATGTTCTCTTTGCATCACCGGGTGTTGGTGGATTGCAACCGGGATATTATGTCGATGGAGATGTGGCAACCCAAGACCCAAGCAAAGCGACACGTATTGAAGTCGCTGAAAAGGGTGTCAACAAAGAAGATTATCTCATCACCTTTGGCAAGGCAATCATTCAGAAGAATGGTTTTGAATTCTATGCATATATCATCGATGATCAAGGTCAGCCACTCGAAGGCGTAACCATGAGCGCAGTCGATGCATCAGGCAATGAAGTCTTGGCAAACCAAAACGTGGTCAGTGACAAGAGTGGCATGATCCACGTCGTGTTCCCGGGTCCGGGCGCATACGCTGTCACAACCACCAAAGAAGGTTATCAAGATGCAGTTGGAACGCTGAACTTCTCAAGTTCGTTTGCCGTTCAAAAGGCAGTGATTACCATGGAAAAAACCAACGGCGTCAAGAAACAATCAGCAGCAATCATTGCTGATGTTCAAGACGATCGCATGGCACAGTGCGAAGTCTATCCTCAGCCGGCACTGAATGTTTTGCATCTTCGATTCACAGAATCAATTCAAGCACAAGAACTTCGCGTGAGTGATTTGCAAGGACGAGTTATTCTTCGTTCCGGTAGCAACGGCGGCACCGAGCATAGTCTCGATGTTCAATCACTCAGCCAAGGCGTGTACTTGATTCAATGGAGCGACATGAGCTCACATGTTCAATCACGCATCTTCGTGAAATAAGAATACACATGCCAACGAGGTATTCGTTGGATGAATTGACGGGATTGTTGAATAATCAGCAATCCCGTTTTTGTTTTGGCTTCGAATTGATAGCCTAGTGACGCTCTAGTGACAGTCTATTGTCAGTGTATGAAATTGTAGCTTGAGATTGGGCATGGCGTGGTGACCATGCAAGGAAGTGACAAGACTCTAGCGCCGCGTGTATTTGCCGACTATTTTTGCGGTCGGTGAGTACGCATCTCATTCTCACCAACGACACCTGAGGTCAGGCGACAAACAACGATGAAATCTACTATACCCGAAACAGAGTTGATTGACTTGCTGCAAAGCGGCGATCATCGCGGGTTGGAGTATGTGTATGATCACTACAGCACAGCGCTCTATGGTGTGCTCTGCAGAATTTGTCGCGATGAAGTGCTTGCCGAAGATCTCCTCCAGCAGACTTTCACCAAAATCTGGCAAAACGCGAAGAATTACGACTCCACCAAGGGTACGCTCTTTACCTGGATGTTGACTATTGCGCGTCGTTTAGCTATCGATACTATTCGCTCGCGAGATTTTCGTGACCAGGCACTCAACCGAAGTATCGAGGATTTCGTAGATACAGATGAGATAGGCTCGGAGCAGGCGGTGATCCCCGAAACCATCGATTTACGGCACTTAGTTGGCACTCTTCCGACCGACCAACGACAAGTCATAGAATTGATGTATTTCCAAGGATATTCGCAGTCAGAAATTTCTGAAGATTTTGCCATCCCTCTTGGAACCGTGAAATCACGCTCAAGAATGGCTTTACAGAGTTTGCGTTCGTTGTTTAACGAAGAAACATGACACAAGAAGCACGACATATCGTGGATTCAGGGGACCTGGATCTTTACGCACTCGGTGTTCTCGATGAAAAGAGATGCGCTGAGATCGAGCTCGTGCTCCAACGCGATGCAGAACTGCAGCGCGAACTAAAAGTCTTGCAACAGGCTCTCGAAAATGTTGCCCGCTCCAAATCACGCGCACCACGTCCGGAACTTCGTCGTCAAATTCTTGATGCCGCATTCAAACACGAACAAGAAGCTAAGATCATCTCAACGCCCAAACCAGCCGCGCGTGAGACTACAGCTCCTCTCACAACTCCGAATGCACAAAGCCCAAAACAGGCTCAACGCATCGAGTTAAGTGACAACTTCCGCGATCGCTACTTACAAGTGCGTCGCTATGCCATAGCTGCCAGCATTGCACTGATGCTGACCTCTTCGTCGGCTGTGTATCTCTGGATGCGCAACAACGGTATGTCAGAACAACTATCGCAGACCCAAACCGAACTCGCGCTCATGCGCACTCAGCAAGGCGTCGTTGCTGCCCGACTCGAAATGCACGACAAACACTTTGCCATGCTGCATGATGATCGCGTCAAAATGATCCGCCTCGATGCCCAAGGTCCCGCCCCCCACGGCAGCTCCTCAATGGTCATGTGGAATCGCGAAACCCACGAAGTCTACCTCGACGCCGCCATGATGCCCGCCAACAAAGCCCAAACAGATTACCAACTCTGGGCACTGGTTGACGGCAAACCCGTCGATCTCGGCGTCTACAACACCGCCACCAACATGCCCATGGCACAAATGAAGTCCATCGACTCTGCCGATGCCTTCGCCATCACCCTCGAACCAAAGGGCGGCTCTAAAACCCCAACACTGTCACAGCTGATGGTGATGGGAAAAATTGCGAGCTGAGTTGATTTTCGTTTGGCCGCGTTTAATCATCCACTGCACACACTCTTTCCACCGCCTCGTCATCACGAGCATTCTGATGCGAAGTGACCCTAGTTGACAAACGTGTAGGATTGCTTCCTCGAAGACTCGTCGCAATGACGTGGTTGCGGCATCATGTTCGTGCTCCTCCGTCGATGCCTGTGGAGGCTTGCGCCTCCGCTACCGCCTCCACTACCGCCTCCGCTACGGTGGGGACTCGTCGCAATGATGTGGTTTCGGCATCATGTTCGTGCTCCTCCGTCCTTGCCTGTGGAGGCTTGCGCCTCCCCCCTCTCTCACTATCCCACCTTAACATCCAATTCCGCTTTGCAATTTTGTAGTCGAATCACCACGGAGTTTGTATGTTTTTTCGGCAGATATATGAAAAGGGACTGGCCCATGCCAGTTACATGGTAGGTTGTCAGAAGTCAGGGACGGTGCTGGTCATCGATCCGAAGCGTGATGTAGATACCTACATTGATATTGCGAAGCAGGAGAAGTTGATCATCACGCAGATTATTGAGACGCACATTCATGCTGATTTTTTGAGCGGCTCGCGGGAGTTGCAGGAGTTGACGGGTGCGGAGTTGCTGTTGAGCAACGAAGGCGGTGCTGAGTGGCAGTACAATTTTCCGCATACGCCTCTGCATGACGGCTCGGTTTTCATGAACGGTAATATTCGTTTTGAAGTGTGGCACACACCGGGTCATACACCGGAACACATTAGCTTTTTGGTCAGTGATACGCCGGCAACGAACAGACCGATTATGTTCTTCTCCGGTGATTTTGTGTTTGTTGGCGATGTGGGACGTCCCGACCTTCTCGAACGCGCAGCCGGCTACAAAGGCACCATGGAAGTTGGCGCACGTCAAATGTTCCACTCCCTCGCGCGATTCAAATCTCTGCCAGATTATATCCAAGTCCACCCGGCGCACGGCGCGGGATCGGCTTGTGGCAAAGCTTTGGGTGATATTCCGCACAGCACTGTTGGCTATGAGAAAATCACGAACTGGGCTTTGCAATTCGAAGATGAAGATGCCTTTGTCAATGCTTTGCTCGAAGGACAACCCGAACCGCCGGCCTATTTCGCAATGATGAAGAAGTTGAACAAGGAAGTGCGTCCGATTCACAGCTCACTCATCGAAGTCCCAGAACTCGATTCCCACGAACTCGAAGCACTCAAGCAATCGGGAGCGCAGATCGTGGATACTCGCGAGAAGCACGTCTTCTGTCGTGCATTCATTCCCGGCTCTGTGAACATCCAAAACAACAACGCCTTCTCGACCTGGGCGGGATGGATCCTGAATTATAACGAGCCCATCGTGTTACTCTGCACCAAACATGCTCTTGAAGATGTGGTTCGACGCTGTATGCGCATTGGTTTGGATCGTATTGTTGGCTACTGCGACGACCTGCATACCTGGACCGATCGGGGTCATTCTACCGATAGCATCCACTGGCTCAGCACTCAGCAGCTGCACGACATGATGCAGAAACAAGCGCCGCATATTCTTGATGTACGCAATCACGCTGAGTGGACGGATGGTCATTTCAGCATGGCTCAACACATCCACGCCGGCTATCTCACTCAACACCTGAGCGAAATCAATCGCGATGAAACAGTTGCTATCATGTGCGCCAGCGGAAATCGCTCCACCATCGCCTGCAGTCTGCTGAAACGCGCCGGCTTCACCAACATCCTCAATGTTGAAGGTGGTTATGATGGATGGATTGCCGCAGGACTAGAAGTGCCGTAGATAGGCTGTGTTGTGCTAACAACTTCACAGTTCATTTGTGCTCGAACTGTCGGCATGATAAAAAGCTCTAGACTTGTCTTAGAGTTCCTCTTCCTTGCCGGTACTTCGATGCGAGGCGCGTTCAAAGTCTGCAGCGATGTGCTCAATGTGGCTGAATTCAGCGGCTCGTACGCGGAACAGAACGTTGACTTTCGTGCCGTCTTTTCGCTCTGCGACTATTGCCACTAGTCCGTAGCGACGCAGCTGAAGTTTCAGAGATACTAACTCGTCGAAGCGCACATGAAGTATCTCCTCTCCTCGCGCCGTCGAGTTTTTATCTAGCTCGTAGATACTAAAGGACTCCGCATCTCGCAACAGCCAGACCCATCGCTGCTGCAAAAAGCGCGCTACAGCCCAGAAGATGGAGTACCCGATAATTGCCGAAAACGTTACCTCTTCTGAGCGACGATCAAGAATCGTCAGCATGATGATGAGTCCAATGCATACAAGCAATCCCATCATCATCCATCCAAGAACAGCTTGTGAATTCACAAGCAGAACGCGCATCGCGTGTGAGTTGTGCGACTTTGTCATGCGCAACAATACGAAGCACGGCTCATAGGATTTTCCGTCGCTAACACCTCTTCAAAAAAAATATTTGCGTAACCAATCGGTTACGTGTATTATTGTAACCGATTGGTTACAGATTGATAACGAATAACGGAACCGAAAGCAATCATGCGACGTGACGTCTTCCAAGCTATAGCAGATCCTAACCGCCGAGCCATTCTGGCGGTGTTAGCGAAGCAACCGCTGAATCTCAATGCGGTTGCTGATCAATTCCATATCAGTCGTCCTGCAATTTCTAAGCATATGAAAATCCTGGCCGAGTGCGGACTCGTCGTCTTCACCCAACAAGGTCGCGAACGCTATTGCGAGGTGCGCGTGCACAAACTCAACGAAGTTTCCGAATGGGTGCAGCAATACCGCGAACTCTGGTCACAACGTCTCGACGCGCTCGATGCCTATCTGCAAGAAATCCAGAAGAGTGACGAGTACAAAGCCAAGCAAGAATCGCAGACATCGCCAGCGGCAAAGAAAAATGCTTCGAAGGAAGGTGGAGCAAAGGGTCAGAGTACGATGAAGCAGAAGTCCGGCATGAGAAAGCAGAATTCACAACAAGGCAAAGCTCGAAAGCTAAGCGCGCAGAAGAAGCGCTGAGAAGTCGTTACAGAACTGCGCCAAGAACGAACGCAACTACGAAAACACAACAACAAACACTGGAGAACATAAAACATGAGCAACACAGCAACGATGAGCACGCATGACGATGTGCTTGTTATCAAGCGTCGTATCAATGCGAAGAGAGAGTTGGTATATGCAGCTTGGACAGAGCCCAAGCACCTTTCGCAGTGGTTTGGTCCGGGACCAATACGTATTCCTGAGTGTGTGCTTGAAGCGCGTGCAGGAGGACGTCTACGCATCGTAATGCAAATGCCTGACGACGTGCTCTACCCTATCAATGGTACGGTGCTGGAAGTGGTACAGAACGAGCGACTCGTCATGACCTTCGACGTCGCTGAGCATCCTGCTGCTTGGCATGCCGAATTGGCAAAGCATCGTCAGAACGCCGGTGGCGATGCAAGCAACTCACCAGCCATTCGCGTCGAGGTAATCTTCGTCGATTCCGGTGACGCAACCGAACTCATTATCAATCAATACTTCGGCACCAGTCAAGAGCTCAAGGCATACGTCAGCATGGGCACCTTCGAAGGTTGGTCGCAGAGCTTTGAGAAGCTCGAGCAACTCTGCGCGGCAGCGTAGTTGTAGTGGCAGTCCGATACAATTGAATTCAAAAACGAAAATCAATCACTCATTTACAGTACACGAGGAACAAGTATGGCAAGCGTCGATCAAGAATTAGACAGCAGGTCAATCATTAACCAAAGAACACTTGCGGCTCCGCGCGAGTTAGTATTTGATGCATTTACAAAAGCGGAGCATGTGGTGCATTGGTATGGTCCGTTTGGATTTTCAATCACCAACCAACACATGAACGTACATCCCAACGGCGAGTGGCTGTTCACGATGCATGGTCCGGATGGTGTTGATTATCCCAACCGCATCCGCTACACCAAAGTAGAGCGACCATCTTTGCTCGAATATGTCCACGACGATGCACAGGAACCACCGAAGCAAGTTTTTCATGTAGTGGTGACATTTGAAGAGAGTGGAGATACAACACTACTGACCATGCGCCTCATCTTCGACAATGCCGCAGTGCGCGATCAAGTTGCAACCTATGCTGTCGAAGGCGGCAGACAAACGATGGATCGTCTCACAGAGTACATTTCACGCATACAACGACTCAGCACATTATTACAACAACAACCATAATTCTATAGCGATATGAATCAAGCAACACAAAACATGATACGCGAGAACGACCGATTGAAACTCGTCCGTCGATTCGCAGCACCATTGGAACTCGTTTGGAAAGTTTATACCGAAGCTGAACACCTGGCTCACTGGTGGGGACCAAAAGGCTTCGACTGGGTGGGATGCAGTCTGGATCTACGTCCGGGCGGAATTTTTCACTACCACATGAAATCACCGGATGGCACTTCGATGTGGGGACGCTTTGTGTACACAGACGTAGAGCCCTTACAACAACTTGGCTTCATCGTCTCGTTCTCCGATGAAGGCGCAGCCATGTGTCGAGCACCCTGGTTTCAAGACTGGCCACTCGAAGTCATGAATATCACTCGCTTCGAATTCAAAGACGGCATGACCGAAGTCACGCTTGAATCATGGCCCATCAACGCACCCGAGAACGAGGTCACACTCTTCTTCAACAACATGCCATCCCTCAACGCCGGCTTCAAAGGCACCTTTGATCAACTTGAGGAGTACTTGAAGGAAGTGCTCTAAGAGTTTGTATCGACTATACTGAGTACAACGAATAAGAGGATTGAGCTTGGGTTCAATCCTCTTGTTGTTTTGATTCACATTGTATAACCCACCCCTACCTCAGCACTCTCACCAGACCCCAATACTGACGAAGTCCATCACTCAAACGCAAGACATAACTTCCCTCAGGTACGAGACTGAGGTCGATGCGAATGTCTTGAGCAGCTTCACTTCGGACTTCGTGATGACGAAGCACAGTCTGTCCGACTACGCTTGAGAGATCGACCTCAACAGTTGCACCTAGATTCTCGCTGCAACGAATACTGAGCGTATTCTGCGCGGGATTGGGAAATAGGCTGAGACGATTCGGCGCGTCGTCGGAGGGGGCATCGAGTATGACGTAGGATGGGATGAAGGCACGGAAGTCGCGACGATACACGCCATTGTCGGCGGTGCCCGCGAATAGCGTTCGTTCGGTTGCTGCAAGACTGCTGATACGGCCGGTGGCGAAACCTGTTTGCGCGGGCGACCATGTCTTGGCGCTGTCGGTGCTGTAGAATAGACCGGTATTACTTCCGACAACTAAGACGTTCTTCTGTACTAGCACTGCATTGACGGATAGGTCAGTGAGTCCGGCGGCTTGCCAAGTGTTGGCGCCATCAAGAGACAACCACACGCCGCCGTCGCGTGAGCCAGCGAGAGTCATCATGCCGTTGCTGCTCATGCAGGCGATGGATGTTGAACTCAGCGTCTTTGCTTGGGTCCAGTATTTACCGCTATCGGCAGAGAGAAACGTTCCCGACGGCGATGAGACCACGAGGTTTTTTGCGGTGATACAAACTGCGCTCAACGAACTGTCGATCAGACCATGCGACGCGGAATACCAATGAGCGCCACTGTCCAAACTGCAGAGCACACCACGATCAAATGTTGATGCAGCGACAAAGCCTCCACGATTAGCGATGGCACTGACGTGCGAGCTCTGTGCTCCGCTTGCACACTCGACCCAATTGAGAGTGTCGCCACGCGAACGCCAGAGTCCTTTGCCATAGGTCCCCAGAATTACATACGGATAACTCACACACATCGCTTGGATCTGCTTTTCTTTCAGACCTGCATTGGCATCGTTCCAATCGTGTTCGGATTTTGAAACGAAGGCACCACGTGCCAGAGTTCCCGCATAGAGACGATCTTCGTCGGCGGAAATGCTGGTTATGTTCTGACGGTCCGATCCCAGTATTTGATGCCACGAAGCGAGGTAGTGTAAGGCCTCCGGGACAGGACGTGTGAGAATTCGGCCATCAGCCGCACCGGCAAAGAGTGTCGAGTTATACACGGTGAAGCAACGAATTGTAAGCAAGGATAGATCGTCGGTGATTGCATACCAACCCACCCCATCATCAAAGGAACAATAGACCGAAGCGGAATTATATGCCATGTAGACAATGCCGGCGGAAGCGTAGAGGCCATAGCACGCGCCGTTCAAGAAGGTTGGATGATGAAGGAAGTATATGCCGCCGTCTGATGATGTAAACAGACCATTGCTTTGGGTTGCAACGAGCACTCGTTGTCCGGCACAGCAGATTGAAGTAATATCAAAAATGCTGAGATCCATGCGCGTGTCCCAAGTCATACCGTAATCGTGCGAGAAGTATAAATGCGTCTTGGAGGCTGCATACAACGACTTCCCTTCCGAGGCCAGATAGCTAATGCTGTCGCCGCTTTGTTCTTGAAAGCGTAGGGTCCAACTTGCTCCCTTATCCAAACTCACATAGACTTTGCCCGCACTCGCAACACACAGTACATCCTCCATCAAACACATGTCCCGCGCATCCTTGCCCGGCAAACCTTGATTGCTGTATTGCCAACTAGTTCCTCCATCAGAACTGATCGACACGCCGTCGCGAGAACAGCAATAGAGCGTGTTGTTGAATGAGTGTATTCGTCGAATGACTTGACTTTGAAAAGGCATGGAACTGTGCTGCCATTGCTGACCCGCATTTTGCGATTTAATAACTCCCGTCCCATTGAGCGCCGCATACAGCGTTGATCCTTGCGAGCACAGAGCGTTGCATTGCGCACTCAACAGCGGAACATTGTTCACCGGTTGCCAACTCTTGCAACTATCTGCACTGCGGTACACTCCGTTTAACAACGCCGTTGCGTATAGAGCACGAGGTGTTACTAGCATCGAGAGAAATGCATTGTCCGGCGCATACACCTTCGACTCCGTCCAATTGCCGCCGTCCTCTTTATACACCAGACGACGAGTGGTCGCCACGTACAGCTTGCCTCGCTGCCAAGCCATCGCTTGTGGAATTTCGTTAAAGGGTAATGAGCTGACTTTGGTCCAGACACTGTCGAAAAGTTTACAAGAGAATATTCCGTTCATCCCTGCTACCAAACAGCTTGTATCAGTTATGACAGGATCACAGAAGATCTCGCCAATAAGTCCCTTGTCGCGTCGACTGAATGAGTATCCTGCATTCTTTGATTGCCACAGCGACCCAAACTCATCGACAGCAAAAACCAAGAATTGCGATGAAGTCATACGAACCAGGTTGAAAGGAAGTCGCGGCTGCGCGTGCCACACAAGACTGTCGTAATACTCATAGTTGAATCGCTGTTGGTCGTATGCAACAAAGAAGTAGGATCCTTGCACTGACATCGCATCGATATTATTGCTCTTTGTCGCAGTTACTACTTGGTACCAATTCTTGCCATAATTATCGGTCGCCCACAAGCCCAATCCCTCAAAGGCCGCATAGATACTAGTGTTGAAGGAAACGAGTGCTTTGACTTTTGTGCGGAAGTTGCCGCTGCAAATTGACGTCCAATTCTCACCCTCATCGATGCTCATGTACACGCCTTTGTCGGTGGCGGCGAAGAGCCGGTCGTCGCGAGTGACGAGCTTCGATACCAGTATCGGACGCTCTTCATCGTACAGCTTCCATTGCGCACATAGACGAACATTCAGTCCGGGAAGACTCTGTAGAAACAATGAAAAGAGCAGTGCCAGAACAAGTCTACCATGACCTACGACGAGTTGTTGCTGATAGAATCTTTTGATCATAGTAGTGAAGTCGAGAATGATTCTGCACGGATCTCCCGCACATCAAAAAGACCCAAGGTCTTTGAGGATTTATGAGCAATTTAAATCAATCACCGAACATGAATTCTTTGGAATTATGCGAAGCTCTATCATGACAATTCGACCTATGTACTCTTTGTTCTTGTGTGTACTGAGCTTGGTCTTTTCATCTGCGCTGCACGCACAGCTTCACATTGGCAGTGGACAAAGCTATTCGAATATCCAAGCTGCAGCAGAGGCCGGCGATATTCATCCCGGCGATACGGTGTATTTGCATGAAGGATCCTATGCCGGATATCAAGCCATTGTGAAGCTGCATGGATCGGCGGATCAATGGATTCATATTCGTCCATTTGCACAAGACTCGGTAGCAATCAGTGGAGGCTGGCAGTTCATTAGTTGTTCGTATTTGCGTTTTGAGAAACTCAAGTTCACAGGGACAACGCAGTATCCGGGACGAACACTGAGCGTTGATAATGGAGGGAGTTGCACAACGCAGTCGCATCATATCGTGATCGACAGTTGCGTTATCAGCAACACCACCGATTCAAGCGCCATTGCGGCTTGCAAGTTTGGTGGCGTTGATGATTTCGAAGTCACCAATAGCGTGTTCCGCAATATTCCCAATTGCGAAGCATTGGGTTGTAACTCGTGTCATAATGGAGTGATTCGGAATAATCGTTTTGAGAATGTGCGTTCGGCTGGACACATCAAAGGCGGCGGACGAAACATTAGCATCGAAGCGAACTTCTTTATCTCTGCGTCGCGCGCGCCGATGGTGGCTTTTGAATTGGGTGGCGATACAAGCATTCAGTTTTACTGCGCGGGCGATAGCACCGAAGTCGAGAATCTGCGCTTCGTATCCAATTTTCTTATTGGCGGTTATCGCGGAGTTTCACTCTCATCCGCCGTGAATTGTTTGGTGCAGAATAATACCATCGTGACCTTTCAGCAGATGGCTTTTCGTCTGCTCACGACCAGCTCGCATTTTCCTCGCTGTCGTGGCAATCGCATCCGCAACAACCTCTTCGTCTTTGCCGATGCCAACTACATGAACGGCTCGCAGCAATCTGCTGACGCCGCCAACTTTGATCACAACCTCTACTATAGTTTAGTTAATAGCGCGTTCACCGGTCCCTATTGGGATAAGGAATTAGACTCCGTACGCGAAGTCAATCCACTAATCTATGCAACGCCAGTTCCCATGTTAGAGCAGCACGCAACCTATGATGCTCACTTGGCAAAGGGTAGTCCGGCAATCGGACGCGGAGCAGCACTCAGCGAAGCACTCAATGATTTCTACGGTCGCCCCTTTCGTCAGCAAAACCCTTCCATCGGCGCAGCAGAGTATTACGAGGAATCACCATCAAAGGTTGAGTCCGACGACGCAGGCTCCGCAATAAGCGTACAACGCAACGGACAACACATTGAAGTCCGAATCGCTCATAGCAATGCTGAAGAAGTACAAGATGTGCAGCTCATAAGTTTAATCGGAAACGATTGCAGTGCAGCTTTGAGCACTCTTGCGCAGAACAACAGCGATAAGCTCTTCTTGCTCGATAGCTCTCGTCTCGCGAGCGGTGTCTATTTCGTTAGTGCTCGAGTTGGAGCTCGCTATGTATTCCGTCGCATCGACATTGCTCATTGAAGTATGGGCGTTAAATATTCGTCAATGAGGACGCGTGTTGATTCCTCTTTCCCGAAATTGTAGCTTCACCATCAATTGACAGTCATGAAGACACGTAAAGAACTCCAAGAAGAATACAAGCAGCGCAAGTTTCGCATCGGTGTGTTTCAGGTGCGCAATACCACGAACAACAAGATATTCGTTGGCAGTAGTGTGAATTGCGATGCCATGTGGAATCGCATTCGTTTGCAACTGCAAACAGGTTCTCATCCAAGCACGACGCTGCAATCCGATTGGAATGCGCTGGGAGATTCAGCCTTTGTGTTTGAAGTGATTTCAGAGGTGCAGCAAAAAGAAGACTACACCGGTGATTACGCTGCGGATGTGAAAGGTCTTGAAGAGATGTTCATCGAAGAACTCCAACCTTTTGGTGATAAAGGTTACAACAAGCAGAAGCTGACGACTTTGAGCTAAAGCAGTGCGTACTGTAGAGTACTAGCAGCGTCGGACGCGACGTCTTCGCCTCAAGCTCATCAACGACAATCATCCGGCCAGATAACCGTGCGCACGTGATCGCAGCCTCCGAAAAAATTGGCGATGATGTATAGCGTATCACGACCTCGATGAACTTTGAGAAGAGTTGGAATGTAGAGCGTCTCGACAGTTCCCGTCTGTAACATGCCTTGATGTATAATCCCGCTTGGTGAGATCTTATCGCGCTCTTCAGCTGCCTCCACCATGTCCACTACTCTCTTCGCCGGCAACCACCGTCCTTTGTCGACAGAATCCAGCACGGCCGTTGCAATGTGTCGCGGAATAATGATGCCCTCACTCACAGAGAATCGCGGATACACTTGCACTCCATTTTTAGTATTCGTCTCAACGAGCGTCGACAACATTGCTTGAACCGCTGAATCCGACACGGGGATAAACTCATAGTCAAAGGAGTAGTCCTCGCCCGTTGGCTGCGTAACAATGCGAAAGCTAAATGTACCCTGACCGCAAAGCTGTGCTCGCATGGTAGAGCTTGACCCGATGCATAGCAACACAAGAACTGTGAGGATACCAATAGTGCGATTGGACGATGATTTCATGATTGATCTGCGCCTCAATAATTGAACTGTACCTGACATAGCTTTAAACAAAGCCGAGAATCCTCAACTTCTGCTCTAACACTCCTACCATTCATCCGGCTAAAGCAACCGTTCGTCGATGAAAAGGCATCTTTGGACGGGATCGAGCGTAGAACTCGCTCATTCGCAACGAGTTTTGTGGCGTAATCGAGAGCAGGACAATCACCAGGTCTAAGCTACAAAGCAAAGTGTGTTATGAAAATTGAAATTATGTTTAACAAGATCCAATAGTTCTATGAATCCCTTTCTTCACCTTCATCGCCACACACAAGCCTTCATGTCCGTGGGTATGAGCACAAAGTCTCCGCTGAAGTTACTTGGCGTCTTCGCTTTAACCCTCATCAGTATCGTGAGCTCGCAGGCGCAAATCAGCAGTGCGCGTGTTGAATCAACGACGACGACTGCGAGCTCGACACTTGGTAGCTCGCTGAAAACACCGGCTTCAACACAGACTGTTATCAGCATTGAACGGAGTGCTGCGCAAAATCAAACACAGACGATTCGTGGACACATCAGCGACGCGGCTTCGGGTGCGGCTCTTGTGGGCATTCGCGTTGTGGTTGTTGATGATTCGTCGCGTCGCTTAGGCGCGGTATCGGATAAACACGGTAACTACCGCATCCAAAGAGTTCCGCTCGGACGACACAGCTTGCGAATTAGCGCGGTGGGATATCAGGAGCAGAATATCAACGACATCATCGTCGCGGCCGGTAAGGAGAGCATTATTGATATCGAACTGACGGAGAAAGTTGTGAGCACTAACGACGTCGTTGTCAGTGCCGACCACAGCGCCGAAGCCGCTTCAACCGTCAATTCATACGCCGTCGTCAGCTCCCGTGCTTTCAATATCGAAGACACTAAGAAGTATGCCGGTGCACTTGGTGATCCCTCACGCATGGCGCAGAATTTTGCCGGGGTATCCGGTGCCAATGATTCGCGTAACGACATTGTGGTGCGCGGCAATTCTCCGAGTGGAATGCTGTGGCAGCTCGAAGGATTGAACATTCCCAATCCAAATCACTTTGGTGCCTTGAACACGACCGGAGGTCCGGTCAGCATGCTCAACAACAATGTCCTTGATAAATCCGACTTCTTCTCCGGCGCATTTCCCGCGCAATACGGCAACGCCACTGCCGGAGTGTTTGACTTGCATTTGCGCAATGGCAATACCGAGCGACACGAGTTCGTGGGACAAATCGGATTCAATGGCTTTGAGCTTGGCGCTGAAGGTCCAATCGTTGACTCGAGTTCATCCTATCTCATCAACTATCGTTATTCCACTCTTGGTCTGTTCAAGACCCTCGGTATTTCCTTTGGTACCGGATCTGCTGTACCGAACTACCAAGACCTCAACATGAAAGTCAATCTTCCCCTGAACTCACGTTCACGTCTTACCGTCTTTGGCTTGGGTGGATTGAGCGACGTTGATTTTCTCGGCGAAGATCAAGATTCAACCAAGAACAATTTCTACGCGAACCGCAATCAAAACACGCGCGTGAAGTACAAGACCGGAATTGGCGGTATTGCTTATGAGAATAATCTAAGCGAGATGAGTGTGTTGAAAGTGACAGCAGGTATGAGTGTGACGAATGAGCGATACGACGGCGACACTATCAATCCTCAGACTCGCGTCGTGACACCACGTGGCGCCGCAGAATTCAAAACACAGAAGTACTCACTTGTAGCATCGCTGCGTCAAAAGTTTGATTCGCGCAATTCACTTGTCGCCGGCGCAACTGTAGATCAATTGCACTTCGACTTAGCAAACAAAACCGTTGAAAATGGTATCGATAATGTACTAGTCAACATGGGTGGCAATAGCACGCTCGCACAAGCGCACGCGATGTTCCGTCATCGTTTCAGCGATGAGCTCTCAGCGATCGCCGGTGTGCATGCGCAACACTATACACTCGGCGATGCAACGGCGATTGAGCCTCGTGTGAGTGTGCAATGGACTTCTGAGAGCGGACATAGTCTCTCGCTTGGTTATGGTCTGCACAGTCAAACACAAAACATCTACGACTACTTCGTGCAGTCCACCATGTTCACTCAAGTCACCTATCCAAACAAGAACATGGGATTCACCCGCTCCCATCATCTTGTTCTCGGTTATGATTGGAGCTTTGCGGAGAGTTGGAGACTCAAGGCAGAACTCTACGAGCAATGGCTTTTTGATGTACCTGTGAGCAAGGCAGATCCCTCATTCTCGCTCCTCAACACCGGCAACTCTTTTGCTCCGACCAATGAAGTGGGATTGGTGAACGAAGGGACTGCGCGCAATCAAGGTTTGGAATTGACGCTTGAGCGTTTCTTCAACAATGGATTTTCGCTGCTTGCGACAGCTTCGTTATTCGATTCAAAGTACAAGGGATACGATGGTGTTGAGCACAACACGGCATTCAACATGGGTACAGTAATGAATGTTCTTGGAACGAAGGAGTTTCACATTGGCAGCGACGTGTTTTCATTGGCTTTGAGAATGTCGTACACCGGAGGACGCTATCTCACGCCCATCGACCTGGCAGCATCGGCAGCTGCGCACGAAGCCGTGTACGACAAGGCTCATCCCTTCTCCGAAAAGCAGGATCCGTATTTTCGTGCTGACTTGCGATTGGGTTACCGCATTGAGTTGAGCGGCAGCACCATGGAGTTCTCGGTTGATATTCAGAACATTAGCAATCACAAGAATATTTTTACGCAGAACTATGATGCTGCGACGAGTTCGATCGTGACGCAGTATCAACAAGGATTCTTCCCGGTACCGACATTTCGCTATACCTTCTAAGAAGCACCAACGATGAAAGAGCTGATTCCGCGCAGACCAATGATCTTTAGCATGACGATGATGCCGCGACGTCGCACAGAGTGGCTGCGTCTGGTCGGAGTTATCATGCTCTTCACATTGGCTGCGCATCTCAGCATCAGTGCCATTCGCGACTCAATGGGAGTACAAGCCAATCATCCGCAATGGATGCTTTGGCTTTCTTCCTTGATCTACACCTCACTCATTGTAGTGGCACAAGTGCTCAGCAGCGATATCGCCAATCGTTACATCCCGCTGCGGTCACGCAAAGCAGTTGTGGCGCACGTTATCATTCAAAGCGCCTCAGGCGTCGCAGCATTTCTGCTTGCTCGCTATCTGGAACTCCTGTTCACCGGTGCGTGCAGCATTCCGTCGGCGCTGTTGCTTGCGATTTGTTCGGTGACCTTTGTTCTATCTCTGATTGGCAACACCTCATTTTATCTTCGTTACTACCATCGTCAAATGCGTGCAGCCGAACAAGCCGCTATTGAAGCCGAGCTCAGAGCATTGCGAGCGCAGATCAATCCTCACTTTCTGTTTAATACGCTGAATTCAATTGCTGCGCTGATACGCATTAATCCTGATCAAGCGGAGGAAGTGACGGAACATTTGGCTGAGCTCTTTCGCTATAGCTTACGTTCGACGAAGACGCCGCTGGTGCGACTTGAAGATGAGCTGCATTCGGTGGAAGTGTATTTGAGAATTGAAAAGGCGCGCTTTGGCGATCGGTTGAATATTGTGATTGATGTTCCGCAATCACTTCGCCAAGCATCGCTGCCGAGTTTGTTGCTGCAGCCATTGGTTGAGAATGCGGTAAAGCATGGTGCAGCTAATAGTTCGGAGAATTGTCTACTGCGTGTGCAGGCTCGCGAAGTTGGTGGACGTATCGTTCTGCGGGTCGAAGACTCCGGTCCGGGCTTTGGTTCCGTCCCTGCAGAAGTCCTCTTCTCTCGCGGCACCGGTCTCAGCAACGTCCGTGATCGTTTGGAATTGATTTTTGAACGCGAAGCGCAAATACAATTCGAAGAACACGCCGTGATAATTACTTTTCCTTTTGTGAAGAGAGAGAGTACCGTTGAAACACGCGCGAACGACGCCTCGCTTTCACGCGCATAGAGAATAGTTCGGGGTATAGGACTGAATCTGATGACACATTTGCGTTGCATTATAGTAGACGATGAATCTCTCGCACGACAACGATTTCGTTCCGTGCTTGAGAAGCTGGGTCCTGAGCTTGACGACGCGCACATCGAGATCATCGCCGAAGCCGAGAACGGCGCGACGGCCCTGGAGCTCATTCACGAGCTAAAACCGGATGTGATTTTTCTTGATATTCAAATGCCATCCATGACGGGATTCGACGTGGTTGATATGCTTGGTGAAGATCGTCCGCACGTGGTCTTCGTCACTGCCTACGATGAATACGCCCTACGCGCATTTGAAGTCCATGCCCTTGACTACCTCACCAAACCACTAAGTCAACAGCGTCTTGCGCAGTGTCTTGAACACATTCTGCAACTCAGTCATCGCGTCGAACAACATCGCGCAACCGATGCACTGCGTCGTGAACGAGAGAGTGCTCCGCTGGCTCGATTGACGGTGCAGAAAGGCGATCGACTACGCGTAGTGCAGTTGTCGGAGATCCGTCGTATTGAAGCCGAGGATAAGTCGGTGCATGTGTATTTAGCCGACGGACGCTATCGCACCGATTTTACGCTTGATCAGTTAGAGAAAAGACTGGACTCCAAGGAATTCATGCGCGTGCATCGCTCACACCTGGTTCGCATTGATGCAGTACGGGAGATTATTCCGTGGTTCTCAGGGAGTACTTGTCTTAAGCTCGACGACGGCACTCAACTACCTGTTGCACGACGTCGTGCTGCTGAGGTGAAGGCTTTGTTTGGACAGTAGAAAGTGATTGCTGTTAGGCACACATCATCACATTGAGCGTAGAAGAAATCAGCTCTGCGCGATTCAACAATCACGAGCGTCGAAGTTCATTCTGCATTTCTTTGAAGCGAGTAAAATCATGCGCGAGGTCGGTCAGATTGCGCATCACACCGCCGCCCATTCCCAAGTAGATATCATGAAAGCGCTTTGACAAATCGTCGTCGCCCGCTTGACTTATTGCGAGCAGTGCTGTGCGCATTTCATTGAGCGAGGTAGCGAATTCGCCTTCGAGTTGACGGAAGACATCGCTGCCGGGACTTTCCTTTTTCATCACTCCAAAGACTTTCCAAACAACCGAGGAGTGGAAGCTGAGGTGAGTTATGAGCACATCGTCGTTGCTATTGGCGGCAATTTCAAAAATGCTTTCAACATCATTGCGTTTGCGAAGGTTGTTTTCGCAATACTGATTTAGGTAGTCTACAACTGCACGCGTATCGTCGGAAATTATCATAATCAAAATTTGAGTTCATGTCATTGTTCGCCAAGCAATTCGCGACTACTGTGACCGAACACTAAAGAGTAAAATCACGGTCGTTGCCATCGCCCCAAGCACGATAAGCGGATTAAGGATATCGTCCCACATCGAACGAGGTTGTGTCGGAGCAATCGACGAACTAAACTCATAGCGTGGCACTTCAATCAGATTTAATTCGGAGCGCGCAAAAACGTCTTGCAGAGAACGATGAACGGAGCTGAGTTCTTGTTTGCCAAGTGTTGCACGAAGTTCAACGTTCAGAGTACGACGAAGCGAATCGCGGTCATTACACAAAGCATAGCGAACCGCGCAATCAACAATGCCGACATCCAGAAGCGTCGAAGCGGTGTCGCTGACCGTCACATGACGTTCATTCAAAGCCCGCAACAAGTGCTGATACACGATCCAGCGTGCAGCATGATCTGACACACTGAGTTTGATATTTGATTGCGCAGGAACTTGTTCAGCCACTGATTGCGCGCAATTTTTTGAGAGCGAGTCGAGCAGATCGAAATTCGATGTAGAGCACAAGCACAGCGATGGCGTCATGACGAAAGCCAAGACTAGCACTGCAATGCGGCACAAGCGAGTCGAATCCATCGAAGCCGTACAATCCCGGGAATGCCTTCCCGTATTAGTTCGTTTGTTGTTTGATATAGACAGACACGTCGGCGCGACGATCTTCTTGCTTGCCACCTTTGACAGCTGCAAAATTCTTGTCAGCAAACTGAGCACCGAAGGCTTTGACGATCATGATATCGCGTGAGAAGTGCAGACTCTCGAGGAATTTCATGATGGCTTCGCCGCGACGTTGCGCAAGCTTCAGATTTGTTGCGTCTTTGCCAACTGCGTCGGTGTGAACTTCAACAAAAATTCCTTCAATGCCTTTACCCGAAACCAGGTTCGTGAGGTTTTGCTTTGCTTCATCGCTGAGTTTATCATCGCCGAATTCAAAAAAGACTTGGGCGTTTTCGCGCTTGACGAAAGGATCGAAGCTCTTCATTTGAATTTCGCCTTGACTGAATGCGGGTATACCATAGTGAGTAGCGACGAAGCGTTTTTGTCCGGCGGGAACGGATTGCTCGCCCCACTTCAGCATAATACCGCTATCGCCATACTGTTCGCCTGAAGCGACGATGTCCCAGACCACAGGATACAAATATCTCCAGCGACCAATGCACAGCTCGTCCGGCTTGACGACTTTACCTTTATCGGTAACGCACGATGCGACCAAATCGCTCTTAATGCCGGCGGTCTTATAAACCAGAATCTCACCCGGCACTGTTTCACCGGCAAACTTGGTTTCGGTTGCAACCTTCACATTATCGGCTTCCATTGCGGCGCCGTCGTTGGTGTCGATCATCGTATCGATCAGCAAGGTCAGACCTGCTGTTTTGGCTTCAGTGGTCTGATTATCCATGGTGTATTCGATGCGGTAGTACTGTCCGAACTCACCGGGCTCAACATCCTGAAACATCTTGTTCACCGGAATCAAGCGCTGCGTGAGAGTTATACCCTCGAAATCATATTCGATGCTTGAGAAAAGTGATCCACCTTCACCCCACTTGCGTTGGGTGCCATAGAGATAGGTCACTGCGCCATCTGCATTGCGCAGACATGGATTGTTTGAAGCGTACTTTCCATTCACGACCAGCACAAAGTGCGAGGTCGAGTGTGGCGATGGATAACCGTACATCAATCTCTTTGTGCCGGTGCCGATGGTAAAACGTCCATCCTCACCTGCGGCTCCACAACCATACTGAGGACGAGGTCCGGTGGCACAAGAACTAAACAAAAAGGCCGTCGCCAACGCGAAAAGCAGCACACGAAATGTTTTCATTGTCACAATGTCCGAAAGTGATCTGTTTGGTGATGATACCGCGTCCATCGACGCCATGCACGAACATAACGGAGTGTTGATGAACACTGAAATAAGAATTTTTACTGAGTTCGTGGCAAGTGGGGTGGTAGCTGACGTTCTTTGTTGTCAACTAGGGTCGCTTCGCCTAGGAAGGCTCGTCGCAATGAGGTAGGCGGCGTGTGCGTTAAAGTCTGCGATATGGATGAATTCCCCAATGCCGTCATTGCGAGCGCAGCGAAGCAACCCTAGTTGACACCCCTGCCTGTCAACTAGGGTCGCTTCGCCTCAGAAGGCTCGCGATGACGGGGGTGGTGGGGGCGCCGGCAGTTTGGTTGTGCCGACAGCGCGGTTGTGCCGGCAGCGTGGTCGCGCCGGAAACAAAAGCACGTCATTGCGAGCGCAGCGAAGCAACCCTAGTTGACACCCTTGCCTGTCAACTACGGTTGCTTCCTCGAAGACTCGTCGCAATGACGTACGGGGCCGTGTGTGTTAAAGTCTGCGATCGGGATGAATTCCCCAATGCCGTCATTGCGAGCGCAGCGAAGCAACCCTAGTTGACACCCTTGCCTGTCAACTAGGGTTGCTTCCTCGAAGACTCGTCGCAATGACGTACGGTGACGTACGGTGTCCTGGTCACGGTTAGGTCATTGCAAGCGCAGCGCAGCAATCCTACCCGAAGCATAGACTTAATTGCCGCCAACCTTTTGTAACTTTGTTTTCACCCTTGAATTGCGGAATGGCAATCACTGCACACGACTATAGGCCTGAGGACAGAGAGGAATGGGAAGCATTTGTTCTGCGATGCAACAATGCGACGATGTTTCATGAGCAGGCGTTTTTGGATTATCATCCGGAAGGACGTTTTCGTTTCGCGCATTTGATGTTTCGCGAGGAGGGACGTTTGGTGGCGGTGTTGCCGGGTGGATTTTTTCAGGGTAAGGACGATGCCTTTTGGTCGCCGATTGGGGCGAGTTATGGCGGTTTTACCGCTCCGGATTTAGATTTCGCCACCTGTTTGCGGGTAATTGACTGTTTCATCGAGACGGCCAGGGCCAAGGGTTGGAAGCATTGCTATATCATTCCCCCGCCGATCATTTATTCGCACTCGATGTCGCAGCACTTTGAGTATGCGATGTTGTACCGCAAGTTTGATTTTGAGCTGCACTACATTTCCCATGCGATTCAATTGAGGCATGGCAAGGATTTTCTCGCGCACTTTGACAAGACGGCTCGCAAGAGTATTCACAGGATTTTGCGGGAGCAGAAAATACGTATTGAGGATAGCGAGGATTACGAGACATTTCACCGGATTTTGGTGGAGAACAAGGCTCGTCACAATACCAAGCCAACCCACTCCTACGAAGAACTGCTGCGTTTGCGCGAACTGATGCCGCACAAACTTCGTTTGATGATGGTGTATCAGGGCGATACGGCGATTGCCGGATCGTTGTTGTTCTTGGCGAACAGCAACGTGACCCTCTGTTTTTACAACATGCTGCTTTATGAATACGAGCACCTGCGACCTATTTACCTGATTATGTACGAAACGGTCCGTCGGGCAACGGAAGAGGGTTATGCATGGGTCGATATTGGGGTTTCGCAGGACACCAAAGATCCCGATCCCATGACGCCTTCGCTGGGTCTTATCGAGTTTAAAGAGCGCTTTGATGCTCGTGGGGTCTTGCGTAGCACCTATCACTTGGCATTGTAGTACGCGAGGAAGCCGACAATCCCGTCCATTGACCAAGCAAAACCCCTCTCATCGTCATTTTTCTCGTAAGTTTGCACGCTTTTCGTCCTCTCTTTGACGAAGAGTCAGCACACAAAAATGATCACCGAATGAGAGCAATTATTCCGGTAGCGGGTTATGGCACGCGCCTTCGTCCGCATACCTATTCCCTTCCAAAAGTCCTGCTCAATGTTGCCGGCAAGCCTATTCTGGGTCATATCCTGGATACGCTTCAAGCGCGCAATATCAACGATGCCACCATTGTTATTGGTTACATGGGCGATATGATCCGCGAGTTTGTCGAGACGAATTATTCGATGAATGTGGAATTTATTCAGCAGGATCAACCTCTTGGACTTGGTCACTCGATCTGGTGTGCACGATCAACCTTTGGAAGCGATCCGGTTTTTATCATTCTTGGTGACACCATTTTTGACGTTGATTTGGAGCCGGTTTTGCAATCCAAATACAGCATGCTTGGCGTTAAAGAAGTCGAAGATCCACGTCGCTTTGGAGTTGTTGAATCAATCAACGGACGAGTGAGAAAGCTGATTGAAAAACCGGAGCATCCAACTTCGCACATGGCGATTGTCGGACTCTACCACATCATGAACAGTGCCTTGTTGAGTGAGTGTCTTGATGAGCTCGTCACAAAGGACATCCGCACGCGCAATGAGTATCAGCTCACCGATGCATTGCAGATGATGATTGATCGAGGCGAGGAGTTCCGCACCTTCAGTGTTGATGGATGGTTTGATTGCGGCAAGCCTGAGACCATGCTGGAAACAAATCGTCATTTACTTCAGAAAAATTCTTTCGCGCAAAGCATCGATGGTTCAGTAATAATTCCACCTGTGTTTATTGCCCCTGATGCCGTCGTGGAGCGCAGTGTTATTGGTCCTAACACCACCGTCGCTGCCGGCGCAAGCGTCAAAGACGCTCACATCCGCAACAGCATCGTATCCAATGGTGCCAGCGTCAGTGGATCACTCCTAGAAGATTCAATTATCGGCAACAATGCTGTGGTACGCGGAACATTCAAACGCTTGAATGTAGGCGACTCCAGTGAAATCAACTACGGCGCATAAGCGCATTGCTATGATGAAATCTCGATTAGTATCAGTACTCGGCAAGATGATACAACGTGGAGCAGTACTGCTTGCTTGCGTTGTCGTTCTTAGTTCTCTTAGTGGTTGTCTCAAGACCCTGCACATCCTCATCAAACCTAAGCCTGATGGCAGTGGGATTTTGGATTACACGCTGACCTTGAAGCAGGAAACTGTTGACATGATCAAGGAATTTCATCGTGAGACTCCATCGTCAAACACCGAACCCAACGGCGAGGAAGCACCGGGTGACGGAACGACTGAAATGCGTAAGATTGCTGACTCATCAAACGGAGTTCTGAGTTTCATTGGTGTTGATTTTGTGATCAAGAATGGTGACACTTTGGGCGCCACCGGACACTATGCATTCCGTGATATTCGCGCATTGAAGGTAAAGGATTTATTCAAGACACGCTCAAGCATGAATCTCACGGGTGACGACACGACCTCGCAGATTTGGTCGCAGTTTGAATTCGAGCGCGGCAACCCTGCAGTCCTTCGCGTCCGCTCACTACATCCGGAAAGTGCTTTGAATTTTGACGGAGCCTTAACGCCGGATACTGCGGCGAAGAAAAAAGGTGCAAAGAAAGAAGATCATAGTCTGCAGGATGCCATGCTAGTCATCGTCGCCGACATGTTTGATTCGCTTGAAATGAAAATGGAAATTGAACCTCAAGGAAATATTATCTCAACTGACGCGCAGCACAGAGAGGGCAACCGACTGGTGTTTGCAAATGTAAACCTTGGTGGATTTAAAGCCTTGGCAGAGGCGCGAAAGAAGGGATCGAAAAAGGCTGACAAGATTCTTGCTGACATGAAGAAGAACATGTGGATTGAAACGCAACCAATGGTGACGATTCGATTCAAGGAATAAATCAGGAGCTGGATGAGGCGAAAAATCATCGAGTTTTCTGCATTGAGTGACATTACACGTTATTATCTCACTATCAATTATTTGTCATAATGGCTACAACGTTTTTTACATCGGAGTCAGTTTCTGAAGGGCATCCGGATAAAGTCTGCGATCAGGTTTCTGATGCAGTTCTTGATGCCGTACTCAAAGACGATCCAACCGGTCGCGTGGCATGCGAGTGCTTTGCAACCACGGGCATGATCGTCGTTGGCGGTGAAATCACAACGCGCACCTACATTGATCTTCCGGATCTGGTACGCGGCGTCATTCGCGACATCGGCTATACAAAAGGCGAGTATCGTTTTGATGCAGACTCATGTGCTGTGTTGAATGTTATCAATCGTCAGTCAGGCGACATCGCCATGGGCGTTGACACCGGCGGTGCAGGCGACCAAGGAATGATGTTTGGTTATGCTTGTGATGAGACCAAAGAACTCATGCCTGCGGCAATCACCTTTGCGCAC
Source organism: Chlorobiota bacterium (assembly GCA_044228685.1). GTDB lineage: Bacteria > Bacteroidota > Ignavibacteria > Kapaibacteriales > NICIL-2 > JBBATK01. Next base: position 62,019 of record JBGAUL010000001.1, on the reverse strand, counting down.
AACATCGTGCACAAGCTCGCAACCATTCGCAAGAAGCAACCAAAGCTGATGCCCTACTTGCGTCCGGACGCGAAGTCACAAGTAACACTTGAGTACGACGATCACAATCAAATCGTACGTGTTGATGCAGTTGTAGTCAGTACTCAGCACGATCCCGGCATCAAGCAAAAAGCATTGAAAGAAGATGTTATTGAAAATGTCATTCGCAAGGTTGTACCGAAGCATTTGATTGACCGTAAGACGAAGTTCCATGTGAACCCGACCGGACAGTTTATTATCGGCGGACCTCACGGCGACACCGGTCTGACAGGACGCAAGATCATCGTCGACACCTACGGCGGCAAGGCACCACACGGCGGCGGAGCATTCAGCGGCAAGGATCCGACAAAGGTCGACCGTTCGGCAGCCTATGCAGCACGTCACTTGGCCAAGAATATCGTTGCTGCAGGCATCGCCAAGGAATGTACTATCCAGGTTAGCTACGCTATCGGCGTCGCTCAACCGGTATCATTGATGGTTGATGTTCACGGCACAGGCACTGTACCGGGCCATTTGGTTGCCGACTACATCCTCCGCAACATCGACATGACCCCACGCGGAATTATTGAGCGACTCAATCTGCGCCAACCGATCTATCGCGCCAGCGCGGCATACGGTCACTTCGGCCGTCCTCAATTCCCCTGGGAAAACCTCGATCTCGTAGAACAACTCAAGAAGAACTTCGGATAAGCCCCGATATGAACTAAGTATGAAAAGGCATACGAGAGATTGTATGCCTTTTTTTGTGTGTTGCGGCACACCAATTATCGTATTTATTAATCTCCAACGAGGGCTATAGATTTAATTTATTAGATAAACTTTTCGAAAACATTCCCAACCGTCTTCACAGCTCTCTCTTCGTAAATTGTCTTAACACATCTTGGGGAAACGATGATGAAATCTGTGCTCGTGCTTGCCTGCTTCGCTGCAACTCTACTCGTTGTCAACCTTCACTCACAACCCTTCTCCAAGCGTTACCTCATGGCTTGTCATAGTTGTGATTCGAACTGCTCAGATCCACAGTCGCATGTGCTGCATATACTGCAGAGTCCCGATGCTATTCATTGGAAAGAAGTGCCGAACGTGCCGCGTATGCAGGGTTCGGTTCCGTCGATCTTGGCTCGGGACTCGAATGTGTATGTGTACACGCCTTCGTTATTGCGACGCTACTCAATCGCAACGCATCGCTGGGAGACGCGGCCGTATGAGATTCGGGATTCATTGAACAATCCGGTGCGCATTGTGGATCCATCGGCCTACTGGACGAGTGACCAGCGTATCGCGTTGTTTTTTCTGAATAGTAGTGATGTGCCTCCGGGACAAGATCCTGCCGGCTGTTCGAGCTATCCCTGTGTCAAGAATTTCGATGCTGCATTGGAAGTCCCCGGATCAAAGGGCGAACGATTTGTGTTGGTGCCGGGACATCGCCTGCAGATCACCTTGCAAAACGGCACAGCTTCTGATCCCGATGTGAGTTTTGAGTGGGAGCGATGGGTCATGCTCGTTTCACGCGGACAAAACACATCAGCCTATAGTTCATTCCAGCTTCTTGGTTCCTATAAACAAGCAACCAGCTTAGCAGATAGCAGACTGGCCGCTGTTGGTGTGGCAGGTATGGGCGCTCAACCGAATTCTGCACAGCGCGCTGTGTATGGTCAGAGAATGGAGAACGGACATAACGTGATATGCATGGCAGATTGTTACGGTCTCGACACTCTACTCGACAACTCGCGCTTTCGCACTATTATCCGCGCAACCGATCTTGGGCTGAGTGCGCAAAGCAATGTGGAGTCGCCTTCATTGTGTTTTAATATGTTCTTTTCCGATTCGCTTGCACCAATCGTCAACAGCTCCAATGCTTGGAAACGTTTCTTCACTCTCAATCCCAATGAGGGTCGATCATTTCGTATTGATACCAATGCCGTCGCTGTAGGCGGCGTGCCGCGTTTGCACATCGTTGACTCCACCACCATTGTCCTTGGCTACTCGCCTCAGAGCATGAGCAATAGTGCGGGCTTTGAGGTTTCAAACAATGGACTTCACTATGAGTCGAACTCAACATTGAATATTCGCGGTGATGGTGGCTACGTGTATTTGCCTGATGGGAGAATTCGTTACATCACCGAAGAGCCTACATCCACCAACACGCAACAGCGTCATAAGAGCCATATCGTCAGCTACATCAGCTACGACGGCTTTCGCTTTAGTCGTGAAGCAGGTGTACGCTACACCCCGGGCGATGTCGATGACTCCATTGCCGGTGTGCCATCGGTGATACAAGTACGCGATTCAATATGGCGCATGTATTACGTCGGAGATTGGTATCGCACAAATGGAGCACGAACGGCGATTAGTCATGATTGGGGTATGACGTGGACGCCAGAGTCAACCGGCAATGTGCTGCGAAATGATGATGTTGATCCACAGCCGGTGTACCTGAGCAATGGTTCCATGCGATTGTATTTTCGTGCGAGCATGAAGTCGAGCAAGAGCGGAGGCATTGCCTACTGCGATAGTCCGGATGGTTTGCATTTTGATACTAGCGCCATACACATTCTTCTTCCGGACACCCTCTATCCCTCGATGGCAAAACTCGATCCATCCGTTATCAAATTTGACAATGGTCGCATTGCCTGTTACTTCGGTGCTGCACCTCAACAAGGTTCAAGCGAAGAACCAAAACTGATGATTGCATGGGATAATCCGGGCAGCGTCGATGTTCACGAGGAGCTCACCCACACAGCGGAGCAACTTATCGTGCATCCTCAACCTGCGGACGAATATCTCATTGTGGAATTGGGAGAGTTGAAATCAACAGCGACGATCAGCGTAGTCAATAGTCTTGGACAAGTCGTGCAGCGTCAAACAACACTCAACCCCGACCTCTTCATTCGTCTGGATGATCTTGTCCCATCGGTCTACACACTCATCTGCGACGAAGGCACGCGCATCCGCAGAAGCTGTTTCGTTAAACACAACTAAATCTCAACGCGACTCCGTTCAACACAATACAAGACGTGCGGTCGCAACACATGTCCGACCTCAACCCGCGGATGCTCGAACTCACCAATTCGACTCATCCCGATTTTCTGCATCACCCGTTCCGAAGCTTTGTTCACTACTGCGGTGAAGGAATATATCTTGTCCAATCCAAGCCCATCAAAGCCATAGTCGAGTACCGCACGTGCCGCCTCCGTGGCAATACCACGATTCCAATACTCCTTGCGCAATCGCCATCCAATCTCCACACAAGGCGTAAACCACTCCTCAAAACGCGGGTGCGTTAAACCCAAAGATCCAATACACTCATTGGTCGTCGCATCGCTCAAACACCAAATACCATATCCATGCTGTTCAATATGCTCGTTCAGCACCCGCAATGACTCCTGCGACTCATCAAAACTCAACACCCTCGGAAAATATCGCATGACCTCGACGTCCGCGTTCATGTCGGCATAGGAGTAGATGTCGCGATCGGTCCACTGCCTGATAATTGTGCGATCTGTCTTGATGCGAAAATCTTGATTCATAATAGTGTGTCGTTATTGCAATGAACTCTCGTCTCTCTCAACATAACATTGTAGAATAGACTGTACAGCTCAACACAATGTACATTCAGCTCATCGTCGATTAACTACAAAAGCGAACAAAGTTGATTCACTCCGTGCTTCAAAGCTTTGCTGCCTAAGCTGCTAACTCCCCATCCAAAACTCCCAATTCCTTCCCAATTCCCACTTTTCGCTTGTCCGGGGGACTCGAATTCAACTTTGGCACCATTGTTGTACACTACACTGAAAATCATTGTCTTTCTCGTGGAGAGCACATGGATGCGCAAAAGTCCAAGGCACAGTTAAACATCGTTTGGGAAGGATCCCAATTCGTAACCTCATCACTGGCGTTAATCAATCGCGAGCATTGTTCGAACATCATCGACAGCGGGGTCGCGGATGTGACGATTGTTCCTTTCGAACAGGATCAATTCCGTCCGGAAGGCAATGCCAAGTTTGAAAAACTTTGGGAACACGATGTTCGCATGAACCACAATCCGGTGAATGGTTTGCCATACGCTTGGATTCGTCATCAGTGGCCTCCGCAAAAGGAAGCTCCGAAGGGTGCGAAGTGGATTATCAAGCAACCGTGGGAGTTTACGGCTTTGCGCAAGGACTTCTTTGAGTTCTTCCGTCAGGCAGATGAGATCTGGACCCCATCCAACTTCTCGCGCAACGCTTTTATCAATTCGGGTCTTGATCCTGACAAAGTGCAGATCATTCCGAACGGCGTTGACCCGCGTATCTTCAGTCCAAAGGGCAACATCCCCGATCTCCCAACAAAGAAAACTTTTCGCTTCCTCTATGTCGGCGGAACGATTTATCGCAAGGGCATCGACATTCTCTTAGATGCATACGTTCGCAGCTTCACGAATAGCGACGACGTGTGTTTGGTCATCAAAGACATTGGCGGTGGAAGCTATTATCGCGGTCAGACCGCGGAACAGCTCATCGAGCAAATCCGCAAGAATCCAACAGCACCTGAAATTCTCTACTCGAAGAGTACCATCAGCGAAGAACAATTGGCAGAACTCTACCGCGCATGCGATGTGCTGGTATCACCCTATCGCGGCGAAGGTTTTTCAATGCCTTCACTCGAAGCAATGGCTTGTGGTACACCGGTGATGGTAACCGCCGGCGGTGCAACGGATGACTTCGTGGATGAAACAGTTGGTTGGTTTATTCCTTCGAAGACGGTTGATTTGGGCGAGACAATTGACGGACACCAATTGACGGGTCCGGCAACAATGCTCGAAGCCGACGTCGACGAACTTGGTGCACTCATGAAAGACGTTGTGCGTCGTCCGCAAGAACGCATTGCAAAAGGTATAAGCGCTGCATTTCGTGCACGTACTGAATGGACCTGGAATCGCGCCACCTTGAAATTGTTGACTCGTCTTGATGTGCTCTACGGCACAAGCATGGCCCGCGAAGCACAAGCACAGTTGGTTGATGAGGATGACGTCATGACCGTCTTTGGCGCAGCCGAATCGTACAATGCTATGGGTCGCATCGACGACGCCATCGAATGCTACCACGCCTGCTTTGCAACACGCGAACTTCCTTTGAAATATCAATTGTTGGCTCTTCATCGCATGGCTTCGTATTGTTTGTTAGACGAAGACACCACTCTCTGCGAGCAATACCTTGCAAAGGCTGAAGAGTTTTACGAAAACCATTGCGACACACTCTACATCCGCACCGTCATGCACGCCATGAATGGTGAATGGATTGAAGCACTCGAAATCTTAACCGAACTCTTAAATGGTTGGAAGCAAAACAAATTCCACACCATGCTGAATATTGATCTCGATACCTTACTCTGCGACAGCGCTCGCGCACTCTTCAGTACCGGCGCCGTTGATGAAGCTCGCGAACTCTACACAAAAGCATTGGAGTATAATCCTAATAATTCTACGGCGTGCTATGGTGCAGCCTTGTGCTTTCGTGGACTTGGTGCAGCGGTAGAAGCAAAGACCATGCTCGAGTGGGCGATTCGCCTACAACCCGAGTACGAACACGCTCGCAAGGAATTCGAAGAAGATTTATAGTCTGGTCCCCCACTTCCTCAGGAAAAGAAGCAGCGCAAGGATGTGCTGCTTTTTTTGTGTTCGGAACTCTCATTGACTCACCAAAAATATTTCTCCCGTCGTGTAACCTCTGAGCATGTTGCAGTACCTACGTCATGTATGATTACTGCAGAACTCTTCGTGACCCAACAGCAACAGCGCTTTCTTGCGTGTTTAGATCCTCTCTACGGGAATCTGGAGCGCTATGCACTGAGCCTGACAAGAAATCGCGAAGACGCGAGAGAGTTGGTTAGCGAGACGATTGCGCAGGCATGGGAAGGATTTCATCGTTTGCAGGACGAACGAGCCTTTCTCTCGTTTCTCTTCTCCATTGCCTCACGCAGCTATCATCGACGTCGTCTGCGCTCTGAGCGCAGTGAATTGCGTGATCCGCAAATGCTCGATGAGCTCTACGCTTCACAGCACGATAGCAGCGATAATCTGGCTCTGCAAGAACTACAAGACGCTATCAACCAACTGCCCGATAGCTATCGCGAAATCATCGTCATGGCTGAGCTCTTGGAAATGTCACACAAAGAAATACAAGCCATACTCGGCATCAGTATAGCCAACATCAAGATCCGTGCATTTCGCGCAAAGCAACTTTTGCGTAAAGCACTGAATGATAATGAGCGAGTCTCGACGGCACAAAAACCCAGAAAAGATCAGGAGTACACAACACGATGAAATCTCTCGATACCAAACTCAAAGAATTAGCTCGACTTCGCAATACTCAGTCTCTTCTAGCGCGCGAGGAGATTGTGGAATTGACCGAACGCGATGTCCGAAACGACAGCGCAAGTCCTGAATTCTCTAATCCACAGAATAACAACTCAATTCGATTTATCCTTATGAGCAGTATTATTCTTGGAGCACTAGGTCTTAGTACCTGGCTCTTTCTTATGCCGCACACACAATCAACCGACAACAATTCTCTCAATTCGAAGCAACTTCAATCGGCAGCGACTCCGGAGATATCCTTGGCGACTGCATCTACGCAAGAGTCGCAGTTGAGTCCGTCACTTGCAGCGAACTCCAACAATGAAGACAAGACTCCGCGTAAAAAGCTTGTCGCAAAGAAACCACAAGTTCTAGCACCAGAAGTTCACAAAGTGGAACCTGGGTTCCAAGTTTCTATCAGCACTGATGTACAGATTCCCGATGCGTCCATCCAAGCACCTCCACGCGCACATCCGCCTATTGCTGCGGTGCAGAGTATCGAGCTAACGCTGAAGGAATTAAAGGAGCTGGGTATTGCGTACAATCAATCCGAAATCACACTAGCCTTCGAGCGCCGCATTGATTTGGATGAGATGGCAAAGGACAACAGTGCAAAGGGTCAAGCACAATTGCAGCAATTGCGACAAACACTGCACGACAAAGGCTATCCTGAGAATAGCGGACAAGTCATTGTACGCTATCTGCAAAGCGCCGGCATGAACGGCACGGAAGGTCATGACATTCTGGATTACGGCGGCTGGAGCATGAGCAAAGCCGATCCTCTTTGTCCGGTTGGATATTCGTCGATTGGATATAACTACTATCGTCCCGACTCGACTTCTCCCTTCAAAGCCGCATCACATATGGCCATGGAGATGATTGAAAATGAATCACCGGCTTTAAGCGGAGTTCACATTAAACCAATCACTGAAGGGACCTTTGCGCATGGCAGAAGCAAGGATAGTATCAGATGGGATCTTGATGAAATCAGAACCGCACTTACGACAAAGGCTCTGCCTGTGAAGGTGACGCTGAGTAATTGGGATGAAATTTGTGCTAAGGCACGTATGGCTGGCACGCGACCGGACTCATCGGATCTTCGCACTGTTGAGCTCTCAATTTGGTTTGTGCCTCAATCCGACTTCATCCTTCGACTACCGGAACGCTACAAGAATCCTCTGATGCGCGAGTTCCACATTTACGAGCGCGTGATTGCCGGCGAAGTTCGTGGCGAGAATGCTTGTGCAGAACTCTCGACGCCTGAATCGTACATGGGATTCTGTCGCTCCTATGCTGCAGACCTACAATTCCTCAACGTCTATCCAAATCCCGCGCAGTCGCACGTAAAATGCGTGTTCGAACTCAACAGAGCTTCCTTGGTGCACTTTGATCTCTATTCTCTCGATGGACAGTTCCTCTCTGAATTACAAGCCAATCAAAGCAACTTTGCCCGCGGTCGGAACGAGGCTGATGTCGAATTGGGAAAGGTGTCGTCAGGATTATACATGCTGATGCTTAGCGATGACCACGGCACACAAGTCATTCAACGTTTGCTGGTTCGATAGAAATCATATGCAAGTGCACTAACACAACCTCACATGCACATGCACTGTGCAAAAGCACTACACAAACAAAAAACCCGATTGCCTCGCGATCGGGTTTTTTGTTTGTACCGGCTTGAATGACGAATACAATTCCTTGCTCCACAAGTCAATTTCAATGACTTGATCAAAGCCGCATCAGTGCTTGCTTTGTTGGGCATCAACGATCTTGCTTATCCAGCGAATGCATTCGGCGGGATCAACCAGTGACCACGAGTGTGGATGACGATTACCTTCAATGCGTTTTCCTTTTTGGTAGGCATTGATAAACTCAGCGCGCGTATTTCCCATACCAATGAGCAGATTAATCATGGCTGATTGATCGAGAGCATTCATTTCGTAGAGATCATTACCGCGATGTTCAATCCACCAATTGACGTCGACGTCGTTGTAAATACGGACCGGTGTGTCCTTCAGAAATCGAGCATTGCCGCCGTCGGGACGACGATGCGTGTAGACCGACAGACTGTCATATCCATCAGTGGTGATATTCTCACCAACCCATTGTTGTAATTCTTTCAGCGCGTAGCGAGCTTCATGACGATTGTTGTTGCGCGGATTCTCAAGATCGCGTGACAGCTTGGTGTGCAGATACTCGAGATTCACCGGTCCATCCACATTCATCGCCGCAATAGGCACAACCCGCGTCTGCTTGGGATCCTGTCGCGACAACTCCGTGTAGCGAAAACTCATTATCCCACCCATCGACAATCCACTCAGAATAAACTTGTCAGAGGGAAGCGAGTAGCGTTTGATTGCCGAGTCAAAAACCTGATTGATAAACTCAATGTTGAAAGCAGTGAGCAGCAGACGTTGATTCAACGAGGGCACGATGCACGCAATGCCGGCCCGATAGGCTCTCGCCATGAGATCTTTATTGCTGCTAATAGTGTGTTCGACATTCTCCCAGGTGCAGGGAAAGAGCACGAGCACTGCTTTGCATTTATCCGGCACAAGACTGTAGTAAAAGAGCTCGGTTGAGCCGCCGTCATTGACATAGTATTCATCCTTGTCAACAAGCTCGATGTGGTTCTTTACCAGATGCGGTCGGAGCTCATTAGCGATATCAAGAAACTCTCCCTCAACAAACATTCCACGGAGCTGTCTGTTGTTGTCGAGCGACAACACGCCGGCGCCATGAGCTTTTCCATCGCGCATCTGACCTCGGTACGAACTCAGGAGTTCACCTGCATTGTACCAGCGCAAAGTTCCCAAACCACTCGCTCGACCATTCACGCAGGGTCCGTCCCACAACACACTATCCTCTTCAGAATAATTCTTATCCCACACCAAACAACCGCTGCGTTGGTCTTTGATATAGCGACTGCTCTCCTTCTGCGCGCTCACACAAACGCAGAGCGAAGAAGCGATGAGGATGCTCGTGAGAAATAGCTTCATAGCATAAGCTTTAATACTGCACAGGCAAACAGTGATGCAGTGTTGATTGACATTGAACTGTGCCTAACAATCACAAAAGGCAGATTACAATTCTATTCCCACTCGATGGTAGCCGGTGGTTTCGATGACACATCGTAGACCACGCGATTAATGCCACGCACTTCATTGATGATGCGATTTGAAATATGCGCAAGCACATCGTAGGGCATGTGATACCAGTCAGCAGTCATGCCGTCGGTACTCGTGACAGCCCGCAGCGCCACGACATTCTCATAGGTACGCTCATCACCCATTACGCCGACGCTTTGGATGGGCAGAATGACGGCGAAGGCTTGCCAGATCTCGTTATAGAGACCCGCTTTGCGGATTTCTTCCAGATAAATTTCATCGGCGCGACGCAGCAAATCGAGCAATTGAGGAGTGATAGCGCCGAGCACACGGATAGCGAGACCGGGTCCGGGGAAGGGATGACGCTCAATAAACCAATCCGGAATACCCAGCTCACGTCCAACCGCCCGCACCTCATCCTTAAACAACTCACGGAATGGCTCGATGAGTTTGAGGTGCATTTTCTCCGGCAGACCACCAACGTTGTGGTGGGTTTTAATTGTTTGCGACGGACCCTTCACGCTCACTGATTCAATCACATCCGGATACAATGTTCCCTGAACCAGCCATTGTGCGTCGTTGAATTTTCGTGCTTCAGGTTCAAACAATTCAATAAAAGAATTTCCAATAATCTTCCGCTTCTTTTCCGGATCACTGATGCCTTCGAGTCGCGAGAGAAATGTCGACGACGCATCCAACACATCAATGCTCATCGAAAAATGTTCGCGGAACAAGCGCTCAATCGTCGCACTTTCATTCATGCGCATCAAGCCACTATCAACGTGGATGCAATGCAATTGATCGCCAATTGCTTTGTGCATGAGCACTGCAGCGACGGTAGAGTCAACACCTCCGGACAACGCGCAGATCACACTTTGCGAGCCAACGCGTTCGCGTATATCGGCAATCTCACGTTCAATAAATGATCCCGCATTCCAATCAGTCGAGCATCCGCAAATATTCACCACGAAATTCTTAAGGATGTTTTTGCCGTGCGTGCTGTGATAAACCTCAGGATGGAATTGAATGCCCCAAATACGACGCTGCGCATTGGCAACTGCACAGATGGGAGCGTTCTCGGTTGTAGCGATAACATCAAATCCGTCGGGCAACTTGGTGAGCGAATCGCCGTGACTCATCCACACCGTACTCTGCTCTGGAATGTCGCGAAACAGATTGTCGTGATTGGAGATATGCAAATGAGCACGCCCAAACTCACGCTTTGCCGAACGATTAACCTCGCCGCCTAATTGAAAAGCCAGCAGCTGCAAACCATAGCAAATGCCCAGGATCGGCAGGTCCAAATCATACAATCCCATCGAAGAATGCGGTGCGCCATCGGCATACACGCTGGAGGGTCCGCCGGAGAAAATCAATCCCTTCGGCTTCATCGCCCTGATCTTCTCCACGTCGGTGGTATAGGGATGAATTTCTGCATACACCCCATTTTCCCGAACCTTTCGGGCAATCAATTGGGTGAATTGTGATCCAAAATCGAGAATAACTATGTGGTTGCTATGCGTCATGAGATTGTAGGCACTGAAGGAGTGAGCCACAAAACTACGAAGCAGTCGGAGACAGCGCATTGGGAAGCTTCAGACCACCTAATAGTACATCTATCGCCGCGTTGCACTTCCCGCAGAAGCAGGGGTGAACTATAACCCTTCAGCCCTCCAATCGAGCGCAATTCCCTGAAATCTCCTCAGATTTGCATCTCTAGTAGCGCAAAGCAATCAATGCATCCCAAACAGTACACCAGATTCAACATCGTTGGAACCAGCGGCTGCGGCAAGAGCTCATTTGCCCGAGCCTTGGCGCAACGTCTCAACTACCCCTGCATCGAAATGGATCTGCTGTACTGGAAAGCCAACTGGCAGGAACCCACCGACCCCGAGTTCTTTGCCCGTCTTCAAAGCGCTCTGCAACCCGATTGCTGGGTTCTCGACGGAAACTACACCCGCACTACCGCCATCAAGTGGTCGCGCGAAGTCTGCGTCATATGGCTCGACTACTCCTTTCCCCGCGTCTTCTTCCAAGCACTTAGGCGCGCCCTTAACCGAGCTTGGACAAAACAAGAGCTCTGGCCTGACACCAATAACCGCGAAACATTCAAACAACTCCTCTTCTCTAAAAAGTCCATCCTGTTATGGACACTTCAAACGTTTCACGCTAACCGCAAGAAGTACCGCGCGATGATGTCAAGCCCTCAATACCAACACATCCACTTCATCCGCCTTAGCGATCCCACCGATGCTAAGCGATGGTTGGAGATGAATTAATTCAGTCATTCATTTGCATTGATCATCCTCTTGAATCCCTGCGATTTGAAGATTTCTTGAGTAGACAATTAATTCATCAATATTCTTTGCGAGATACTCATTAGCGTTTACTCATCTCCGCTACCCACGCTCAACTTCCTCACGTCCCCTTCTCAGCCACACTCCCCAACATTAATAGATTGCACCACAACCAATTCATCACTCAATACCCTGATGCCGTAATTATTTCGTCGTGATGCACAAGGCTTGTAACCTTTTCACTTCTAAAAACACGTACTGGCATAACCCTGTAGCCTCATATGACTGTTGACCAGCAGAAACGATTTCTCGAACTCTTGGAGCCTTTGTATCCGCGATTGGAAAGGTTTGCCTTGAGTATGTGCTGGCGACGTGAGGATGCACGGGAATTAGTGTGCGAGACGGTGGCTATTGCCTGCGAGCAGTTTCATGCTTTGCGTAATGAGGCTACATTCTTGAGTTATCTGTTCACCATTGCGTCGCGGTGTTATCACGCGGAGCGCAAACGACGTCAGCGGACGCCGGCAATGTCGGGTATTGATATTGACGAGCTCTATGCAGGCGGCGCACGACCGGACGAGATTCTGCAGCTCAAGGAATTATATAGCGCTATTGCACAACTCAGCGATGATGTGCGTGAGGTGTTTGTGATGGCAGAAATCACCGGACTTAGTCACAAAGAAATCGCAGAGGCACTGGATCTAAGCATCGCCAATGTGAAAGTCAGAGTTCATCGCGCGCGATTGAGACTCAAACAAATACTCAGCGCGACGGAAATCATTGATACAAAAAAGTGAGCTCAACTATGAACAATCTTGACTCTTTATTACAAACAGCACGTGAGGTCAATAACGCTCAGCCGCTTGTCGAACGCGATGAACTGATCAGCATCGCAGGAAGATATACGTCCGATGCGCCAAGCACCACGCATGCTGCTCAAGCATCATCCATAACGTCAATAAAAACTATCATGAATATTATTGCATCACTGCTCGTCGTTGGAGCAGCCGCTTGGTACGGTCTGTCAAATCACGATCAACAATCACAACAACTTCAAACGCCGACACCAAGCACGGCGCCAATAAGTACTTCGTCGCAAAACACAGGCGTAGCAAACACAGCGGATGAATTCAGCAAAGGCGACAACAAAAGTCCTTCAACACAAAGAGACGTCAACTCAACTTTCTCGAACATCATTCGGGTCATTGAACTTAGTCCGGCTGAGCTTGCTAAGCTGGGTATTATCCAGAGCGATTCAACGATTGAGTGTAGTTATGAACGGGAAATGAAAGTGTATCAAGATGCAGCACGTTTAGTTGCAAAGTTCGAGAGGCTAGGCTATGATACGGATCGTGAAAACGAGGTTGTACAAGCTCGCATGATTTTCACAGCCGACTCCACGCATATTGATTTTGTTGCTAACACGAACTCGGATCGCACTAAGAGTAGTCCTCTATGTCCTGCAGAAGGCTTCTACTGCACGCCAAACAAATCTCAAATGTCGTTTACACCGACAGGATACTCTCCACGACTCGAGTTCCATGCACGTGACAAAGCCCAGAATGAGTTCTTCCAGCTTCTCTCTCTCATGGGACTTGGCGATCCATAGAAACTCATGGAATTCAGTACGGTACCGCGCGAAGCAACCTTATCCTACCTCAACAAACTCGTACCTCTTCGCATCACCATGAACAAGGATGCGAAACCGTGGGTGCTTCTGCTTTGGTTCGTGCCGACGCCGGAATTCGTCAGTGCACTGCCACAGCGCTGGCAACAAAGCGTCCGGTCGAGTGTGACGCTTTGCGATAGCGTCGTCATATCAAAAGAAGATCTCATTGCGCACAAGAAAGACATAGCAAAACAACGACAAGACAGAGAATCCATCGCAGGCATCGAAGCACTCAAGCTCAGCGCCGCGGAGCTAACGAACTTGGGAATCAGCGTTCAAGGCGACAGCGTCTTTATTCCCATCGAAGAGTACATTTCAAAAACGGATACTCTTCCTCCGAGCTTCAAAGACAGCACGCTTCGCAAAAGCTACGCGATAAAGCACCAAGAACTTCTGAAGAAGCTGCAGGCGCAGAATTACGATATCACAGCAGACCAAATTCTTGTGCGAAGCACACGGAGCTTTGCATTAAGCGGAAGCGAGGATAAGCGCACGCTGCTATACGCACAATGGGATAATTCAAAACCCAATCCGCTCTGCGCTGTTGGACACAACAAGGTGCTCTGGAACTACAAGCGTTCAAAGCAAAACTCTGAGATCGGTTGGGATTCATACTACATAGTCAACAATCTCATCGATGCCGCGCCAATGCTCCGCATGCCATCGTTGAAAACAACATCTTCCTCAAGAGACTCATCGAGTAATCCGAACTCATATCCAATCGAGATGATGTACTCAACCTTGTGCTCAAAGGCAATTCCGGTTGAGATTGAATTTGACAACATAAACTCTCTAGTTGAACACGCTCGAAACACCAACTCCAAACTTGACTCCACGGCATTCCGCAAAATGACGCTTCGTCTCTGGTTTGTCCCAACCCAAGAATTCATCGAGCATCTCCCCGAGCGCTACCGCAGCGTCATGCAACGCGAATACAAACTCCTCGAAAAGGTCATCAAAGGCGAGATACAAGCTGAACAAGCCTGCACGGAGCTTCAAGACAATAAAGCAAGCTCCTATTTACAACTCTGTCAATACTCCTCAGGCACACTCCGTTCCCTAAGCCTAGCACCAAATCCCGCAGAATCACAGGTATCCTGCAACTATGTACTCAGCCAATCATCGCCCATCTCCATCAAACTCTACAACGACAAAGGCTCATTTGTATCCGAACTCGTTTCTAATTACCAAGCGAAGGCTGGTCCAAACACAATCGATCTCAATCTACCCCAGCTCAGCTCCGGTTTCTATATCATCGTACTCTCCAACGATCGCGGCGAACAAATAACCCAACGTCTGGCTGTTCAACGTTGATGTGCGATCGTAATTGCGTTTTGATTGAGATGTAGGCAGAGAAAGACAGCGAAAGACAACACGTGAAACAATGACGGCCTAGACAGATCTTCTGCTAGGCCGATTTATGTAGATGTTTTTTAGCAGAGGCAAAGGCTGCAAAAGGATGTGACACTACATGTAAATCACAACAACGCCCGAACCCCGCACAACATCCGGAAACTCGCCAACCATCTTAGCAGGCCCGGAATTTATTCCGGGTTGGAAATCCAGACCGAAAATTCCACCCCACAAATCCCCCACCCCCACCTCACCACCCCACCCCACACCCTCATCCTCCCATCCCTCGTATCTTTGTATCCACAACGAACAACAGCACAGCATGAATCCCTTTTTGCAGGCCCTGCAGTCGCGGGTATTGTTATTTGATGGTGCTACGGGCACCAATCTTCAGAACCAGAATCTGAGCGCAGATGATTTTGGTGGGAAGCACCTGGAAGGTTGCAACGAGTATTTGTGTATCTCCAAACCGGATGCGGTTCGGAAGGTGCATTATGATTTTTTGAAGGCTGGCGCGGATGTTATCGAGACCAATTCCTTTGGCTCGACGTCGATTGTGCTGGCTGAGTATGATCTGGCCCACATGAGCTACGAGCTCTCACGACTGAGCGCTGCGATCGCGCGTGAGTGTGCATTGGAGTATTCGACGCCGCAGAAGCCGAGATTTGTTGCGGGTTCGCTCGGACCTGGCACGAAGCTGCCGTCGTTGCTGCACATTAGCTTCGACGAAGTTGAAGAAGCATACTATGTGGCAGCTAAAGGAATGATTGACGGCGGTGCCGATCTGTTGTGCATCGAGACCTGTCAGGATATGCTACAAGTCAAAGCAGCCATTGGCGGCGCTGAGCGCGCGATTCGTGAATGGAAAGAAAGTGCACAGGTGGATTGGCGTGAAGGCGAGATTCCGATTATAGCGAGTGTGACGATTGAGACGACGGGTACCATGTTGATGGGAACGGAAATCGCGGCAGCCTTGACGACCCTTGAACCCTACAGCAGCGTCCAAGTTGTGGGAATGAACTGCGCAACCGGTCCGAAGGAAATGGAAGAGAACATTCGCTTCCTCACGCAGAACTCTCCCAAGCCGGTATTCATTATGCCTAATGCAGGTCTGCCGGAAAACATCGGCGGCGTTGCCCACTATCATCTCTCTCCTTCTGAAATGCAGAAGTGGATGAAACGCTACGTCGAAGAATTCGGCGTGCGCATTATTGGCGGGTGCTGCGGCACAACGCACGAGCATATTCGCGCACTGAACGAGTACTTGGAGTCCGAAAAGCCACGTCCAAAAGTTCAAACACCGGATGCTCCCTCCGAGTTTACACCTTCAGTATCCTCCATCTACAGCTCCGTCAGCATGCGCGTCGATCCCGCTCCACTGCTTGTCGGTGAGCGTTGTAATGCAAATGGCTCGAAGAAATTCCGTGAGCTGTTGTTGGCTGAGGATTACGACTCAATGGTCAATATGGCTAAGGAACAAATTCGCGAAGGCGCGCACGTCTTGGATGTGTGTGTGGCCTATGTTGGACGTGATGAAGTGCGCGACATGACGGAAGTGATTCGTCGATTTAATACCGCCGTCACTATTCCTCTCATGATCGACTCGACTGAAGTGCCTGTGATTGAGACTGCGCTCAAACTCTACGGCGGACGTGCCATTATCAATTCCATCAACTTTGAAGATGGATATGATAAAGCAGATAAGATCCTCCGTCTGGCGAAGAAGTACGGCGCAGCAGTTGTTGCTCTGTCTATCGACGAAGAAGGTCAAGCCTATACCTTCGAAAAGAAAATCAGCATCGCCAAACGCATTCGCGATTACGCCGTCAATCAACATGGCATGCGTGAAGATGATTTGATTTTTGATGCCCTCACTTTCCCGCTCGGCTCGGGTCAGGAAGATCTGCGCGACAGTGGCATGAACACCATTAATGCCATTCGCGAAATCAAACGAATTATGCCGCGCGCAAAAACTATTCTGGGTGTGAGCAATGCCTCATTTGGATTGAAAGCACATATACGTCACATCCTCAATAGCGTGTTCTTGCACTATGCTATCGAAGCCGGACTCGATATGGCAATCGTTCATGCGTCGAAGATTATGCCTTTGTATAAGATCGACGAACGCGGACGTGAACTGTGTCGCGAATTGATTTTCGACGAACGCAAATGGGAAGAAGTCGCAGCGTAATTGTCGCACAGTCTACACTTTGCAAACAAGTACTACCGCTAATTAAAAGAGCCCGATGGATGCATCCACCGGGCTCTTCACTAATGTGACCTCACTAATCCTGCCGGCCTTGCATGATTAATGGGTGATGACGATGGGACGGCGTCGCTCACCAGTGGTCGTTACCATACACACCTGATAAATTCCCGATGGAACATCCTGCACGAAAATATTCGCATCGAATATCAAGCCTTGAGTTAGTATCTCGGTCTTCTTTATCTCCGCACCGAGAACATTACGGAGTACAATGGTGATATTGTCCGGCTGCAACAACGAACCCCTAATGCGCAAAGCATCATGAGCAGGCTGAGGATTAATGAGAAAATCTTGAATTGAAGAGAGATCGACGTCATTGACGATGTCGGGTTTGCGAGTTGTGAAATAACTGGTAATAACTGTGTCGCTACAGCGATACTGACTAGTAGCAGCTACTTGCCACTCAAAGTCTTTTATTGATGTATCCATATCATTCGCAGTGACAAAGAGCGCGGTACGAGAAGCATCAACAGTCCTATGTAACACGATGCGCTTATCATCGCATGATGCACATCGTATCGTCACGTCGTAACTGGTGACATTTGGTTGACCGCGCCAAGACAGCCAAAGCGGATATCCCTGCGGAATCGCATTCGTAAGTGGAGCAATAGGCTGAACAGTTCCTGTGCACTCTGCAGACTTCCACTGATGCAGCAAGCCTCTCAAAGCCTTCGCTTCATTCGAGGGCATCGGCTGTGATAAAATTGATGCGCGTTCGTTTTCCCCGTGACACCGAGCACAGGTGCGGATCTCACCGGCAGCAAGAGTTACCCAAAAGCGCTCGCACACTACCTGTTGAAACGAGCTAGATGTTTGCCAACTCAGTGCTCTTCCTGCTGGCACAAGCAAGGCTGCAGAACCGTCTTCTTCTATTCGTACCGAGGAGGGCAAAGTTTTTCGATGTGCTTGAACATCTTTATCACCGCGATAAGGGGATGAAAAAATGGGAGCCGCCATGCACCTTCTTCCAGGCAAAAGACTACCTCCGGCGGTAGTATACCACCTTGTTGCAGCGGCTTCGAAGACGTCAAAGTGTGTTATCAACCTATATGAACCTTTGTCTTGTGCAGAATCGTCAGAAAGGACTGTCTTTAGAATGAATGGTTGCTGTTTGTCGGCAGGATCTCGCTGACGTAGATCTCGGGACACTACAAGAGCGAGGTTGTACTTGCGCATGAAGTTTTGAAACACATCAACCGGGACTCCTTCAGACTCAAATACTGCTCGTTCAAGATCTGCGATTCCATTGTTTTGAAATGACGGCTTCTGTTGCGCAACGACTTCAACGGGATCCATCTCCCAAAACACCTGGTTGACATCAATAATGTCATTGTACGGCGATTGCGCGTCGACATACGAAATAGTACAAGGAATTCCTGTCGTGAGATATTCAGATGGCTCGTAAAACGATCCATTGTCACGTAAGACTCGTAGACGAAAGTGAAATCTTGAATCTGCAGAGGGCCGCTTCGTGCGAACATCAGCTTTGTAGTTCAAGGTGTGTGATGCTATCAACAGTCTATCATTTGTAAGCAATGGATTTCTGTACAATCCACTGTGATCCGTTGGAACCGATACTTTGTCCGGAACAACAGTTCTGGTACTTCTCGGCGTCAGATACTGCACTTCGACATCCCGGCTAGCATCATTCAGTCCGCAATGAGTCAAACGTATGAGTTGTCCTGCACCATGCGTCATACCATTAGGTGCATCAACCGCCACATAGCAACCTTGATTGCGTGGATCTTCGCGAAGCTGCAGTACATTGACGATACTGTTTTTGTTTTTGCGATTTGAAAGTCTCGCGCTGAAATTGGTCAGTTGACTATCATTAGCCGGAATAGTATCGAGGAGATCGTGTCGTCCAATGTGATTTAAGGTTTGCATCCCTCTTCCGCGCTCGTCAATTTCCCATGGAAAGAAATTGGCCGGTAAATGAGGATCAACTCCCTCACTATTGGTGGCAATTTGTCGTGTAAGTGAATTTGTAATTCGCACTGAGTCACCGAAATACCCGCCTACCACTACTCTTGTAGTATCTGAATTGAGTTTTGTTAGAAAGAAGGCCTGCGGAAATTCTGTGAAGCCATCCATCTCATCATGACCTTCAATTCGCAGCCCTAGCGGTGAATTTGTTTTCGACATATCCTGCTGCAAGAAGTCCCATTGACTGAACAGAACTCTTCCATAACTATCCATGCTAAGATTGGATACGCCGCTCGGGGAATGTGTGAGCTGCACGATTTCGCCGGACTGAGGATGTAATGACCAGATACCAGACACGCATGGCATGCCAATGCTCTCATCTCTGTAGTATGCAATGTTTGAGTCACCGAGTAAAGGCTTGTCGCTTATAAAGATGATGCGATCATCGGTTCCATAAATCGGACTGATATTATTCGCGATTGGTTGGTGCTGAACTTTTGTGATGACAGGAGTCTCATCCTTTGCGAGTCCGGTTACCTCGAACAGTTGCCAGTAGAATTCTCTCTTGTCACGGTTACTCAGTACGGCACCGCACACCATGCTAAACACAGCTTTTTTTGCGCTCCAATGAACGCAAGGTTGGCGAACTGAAATCGCGTTGGCATCTTGTAACATGCTCGAGCCAAATCCCGCTGCGCGTGTGAGGTTCTTGAGCGTTCCATCGGGATAGCGTATGTAGAGATCACCACCGAGAAGAACGTTGTTATAGCCGGCGAGATGGGAAGAGAGAACGCTGCATTGTGTTGCAGAATCTTCGCACATCGGCACGACGGTGACGAACATGATTGGATTCTGCGGCAGACCACCGGCACTCAGCAATGAAGTGCTTATTACAAGATATGATAATAGAATACACCATCGTATAAAGACGCTCATAGACGCTCCGCTCAAGAAGTGCAACAGTCACACTGATGAAGTTGATAACGGAGCCGGTACCTGCTCACATGGAGAAATAATCGCCAAGTGGCTTTTCTGTTTCAGGTGGGAATACAGAAGAGTGAGAAAGCTTGGTATGTAGTGTCTTTAGAAATGTACACCAAGACGAAAGGCAGCGTAGAAGCTGGTTGCTTCGAATTGAGTATCGTCGACGATGAGTTCATTACGTCGACCAAAGCGCGTCGTCTTGACGCCCGGGTTTGACATAGACAGTGTAGGACCTAGTAACTCCTCTAGTTGAAATCCTAATGAGATGAGTGATGACGGATAGAATTCAACCAGCTGGCATAAGCGCAATCCAAGTGCGACCTTGGAAAATTCATTGACATGCAAGAGAGTATCAACACCCTCGTAAATAAAGGCATGGTGAAAATCAAAAGCCGGTCTGTTTACCAACAACAGCGTAGGCTCAATTCGCAGATGTGCCTCAACTGTTTGTCCGGAAGGTGATGCATGTGCAGGTACGGCCACGAAGTCAATACCCACACGAATCTTCGATGATGACACATCAATCGTATGTGCAAACACGCTGTCGATAGATTCAGTCTTGTACGATGAAAATCCACCACTAATGCCCCACCGATAATTCAAGCGATAGCACATGTCAATGTCAGCGTTAGTATTATAGGATTTCTTCGAAATTGTTCCGCCGGTGATGGTTCCGTTTTCGTATCCATTCCACGTCACCTGTGTATTAAAATTCGAACCAATCGAGAGCGTAGATGAACTAATGTTGATATTGAATCGAGAATATCCTTGCGATGGAATAGGCGGATTCTCGCGCTTGACCGAGGTTGGAAAAGTGTGTCGTCGCAGTGCAGCCATCATCTCCGGACTCGGATAGTCACTGAAGTATGAGGATTCAAATCCAGCTGCTACCTCTTGTCGGAACAAATCTTGGTTGGCTTCAATCGAACCATAATAATCTTTGAGTACCATTGAGCTTACAACACCTGCAAGCGTTGCTGCCGCTATGACGTATGATGTTGTGCGACCAAGTGAACTCGCCTCTGATGGAAGCTCGCGCGAAATCGACGGCAATGTTGATACGACCGCAACAGCCGTCATCAGCGCAATGGGCACATAAGGATAATGCGAATCAAGCAGCTTTTCAATTTGATTGTAACGCAGGAAGATGAAGTTGCTGTCGTCCATGGTGTAATGCCACTTCGACTTTGACTTCATCAAAATGCAGCAGCTGTCGTTGACATATAACAGCTCGCCTTTGACGATGGATTTATCGCACAATTCGAATCGTAGCTCCGGTCCACGTCGTGAAAATGTATGCACCCGCACAAACTTCAACAACGCATTGGCGTGCAACTCCAAGTACTCCGTCGTTAGCGTTTCATAATTCGTGACATATCTTTCGATGTGCTCTGCGAGATAATTTCCATAGCGCAAAGTCTGATCGTCTTTTCCATTAAAATGCACGACTAAATCTAGTGAGTCAGCACTCACACGCAGTACCTGCACACTGCGCACGGAATCGACCTTTTGAAAAAGACCATAGTACGCCAATTCTGTGGAGTCAAACTCGTTTCCAACGCGGGGAAATGACAAGTAATCCTGATCGGCATACACAGATACTGTACAACAGGCAATTGCAATTGCTACATATAGACCGACAAGGAAATACTTACTCATTACGCGTCTGTATTCTGATTAAATCTCAGTAGTTGTTTATCGTGCAGCGACGGAAGTACTAACATCGCAGTACACGCCCCAATCAATGCCGTTGCCATGTCTTCTTGTGTGTCCCAGGGATCACCCTGCGTTGCAAGAAATTCATCGGCTCCCTGGCCAAGGGCCATGGCGGCTCCCCATTCAATTAATTCATACGCTGCAGAAATAGCAAGACAAATGCAAATGACAATAGTAAATCTCCAAGCTCTTGATCGAACAATTGATTTTCTGATAAATAATTCTCGAGTAATAAGTGCCGGGACAAATCCTTGAGCGAAATGACCGATTCGATCGAAGTGATTTCTGCTGACGTGAAACCAGTCTTTCATCCATTCACCTAAAGGCACTCGCGCATAACTGTAATGTCCGCCGACAAAGAGTATCGTGATATGTAGCGCAATGAATGTATAAGCCAATGGCGTCAACGGAAATCTCCGCGCTGTCAATATCAAGATCACCAAGCCAGCCCATCCCGGGATGGTTTCCATCCACCATGTGACCATGTCGAATGGTTGTATAACCGACCATATACCAAGTACAACAATAGCTAGCGCCAATACCCGGATGTAAGTGCTCATGTCGTCCCCTGAAATGTGCAGATGATGTGTGCTTTCAATATAGCTCGAGCAGGGCTCCAATGATCGCTGTTGGACTATTTAAGGCTCGAACTCCATCCGAACGCAGTACACAATCAGCTCAATTCTGCAAAATCTGGCGCTTTTGGGTCAATTATCAGTTATTAAGACCTTACTATCCGAAATACAGAGAATTTTTATATATTGCCCCGGGGCGGACCTCTCGATCTGCTATTTCATCACCAATTCTTCATTCAATGGAAACAACTCTGATTCATGATGATTTGATGGCCGCCTATGTCATCAACGACCCACATAGTTACTATCGCAACCTCCGCGACGCTGATCCGGTGTATTGGAACGATCGTTGGGGCGGATGGGTATTAACCGGTTACAAGGAAGTTGTTGATGTGCTGCGGGATGCAGATCGCTTCTCAAGCGACCGTATGGGTTTTCTCGCCAAGGAACTCAGCCAAGAAGAGCAAGAAGCCATCGCTCCAATCTTCAAGATCTTAAGTTACTGGATGGTGTTTCGTGATCCCCCGGCTCACACCGTGCTGCGCATGTTGCTCAACAAACTCTTTACTCCTGTCGCAATTGAACGCTATCGTCCGATGGTGCGTAAGATCGTTCAACGTACTCTCGATAAATGTCTGGCCAAAGGCAACATCGATTTAGTTCGTGAATTCGCGTACGAAGTACCGATGGCTGTTATTCTTGAACTCATCGGCGCACCGGATCTGGATCGCGATAAAATCAAGGAATGGTCTGAACAAATCGGTGTGTTCTTCTTTATCAAAGCCGACGAACCTCGTCGTCGCGAGATCGCTTGCGAAGGAATTAATCATCTCGTCGAGTATATCGAACCACTCATCGCTCAACGTCGTGAACATCCGGGCATCGACTTGATCTCCCTGCTCATCGCAGCAGAAGAAGCGGGTGATATTACATACAATGATGTGTTGGCGACTTGCGTGCTGTTGGTATTCGGCGGACACGAGACGACGATGAATCTTATCGCCAATGGAACACTAGCTCTGATGAATAATCCCGATCAATGGGATGCCCTGGCTAACGATCCGCAATTGATGAAGAAAGCAGTCGAAGAGTTATTGCGTTATGATGGATCGGTAAAAGCAACCGTGCGTTGGGCAAAGGTTGATTGCGAAATCGGCGGACACCAGATCAAAGCCGGCGACAGATTGCTGGTAAGCTTGGCCGGTGCTAGCCGCGATCCTCAACAGTTCCGCGATCCTGATACACTGGATGTACGCCGCGATCCGAATTTGCACGTGGCATTTGCACACGGCATTCATATCTGTCTCGGCGCTTCGCTTGCACGCATGGAAGTGGATGAAGCCTTCACCGGACTCATTCGTCGCATCAATTGTCCGACCCTACAAGAGGGAGCAAAACTCGAGTACTATCCGTCTGTCGTGCACCGCGCACTGAAGACACTGCCAATTCGTTTCACATCACGGGAGACAAACAATGAATAATATTCGTCTCTCCGTCAATCACAACCGCTGCGTTGGCTCACAACTTTGCGTACAGTTCTCACCCAAAGTATTTGTGCTCAATGATCACGGACAGTCCTCTGTCATTGATGCCGATGCCGAAGACCTCGACAAAATCCTCGCAACTGCCGAACAGTGTCCGCAATGCGCGATACTCGTCGAAGATCTCGCAACCGGCGCCCAACTCTTTCCGCCACCGGAATTAGGACTCTGATCCGACACCCTTCGTCTTTCACGAGCTGTATGCGCATCTGCACATACAGCTCGTGGTGTGTTTGGGAGAGACGGGTATTTCGTGACTGATGATACGTTGCGATTGTGACCCGCTACACAACCTGCAGAACAACCCGCGACGCCAAACCCAACACGTCATTGCGACGAGCCAACACCCGTAGCGGAGGCGCGAGCCTCCACACGCGTCGACGTTCGTGTTAGCGACGTGCACCCCCTGTCAACTAGGTTCACTTCGCATCAGAATGCTCGTGATGACGTCGGGGTTGTGGGCATTCAGCCAAAAAATAAATCCACATCCCAAAATCCCGTCGCATCGTGCTTGAGCACAAAATATTCGTGTACAATCAACCCCAAACTGACATTTGGTATGGACAAAATGCTGGGTATATTCTGAAGTCAAATGACAAGGATTTATGCGCTGTTGGCTGAACATTTTGCTGTGCTCTTTTTTGACCCTTCCGTTGTGCGCGCAGGGTTTGAGTTACGGTGTGCAGGCAACGGTGAACGACAACATTCATAGCGCTACATTTAGTCAGCTGCCGGGTATTCCGAGTTGCTGTCCGCGATATGAGAATGGCAGCGCTGTGCGACTGAGTTTTGGTGTGCTGAGTTACTATGATTTAGCATCCGGCTTTTCGCTTCGCACTGATCTTGTGTATCGTCAATTAGGTGCTGACCTAACGCGTAACGAAACTCAGCCGATCTTCTCTGAAGGTGAGTTAAAAAACGGTGTGTTCGAGCATCGCGTGTCGGCAAGTCTGAATGCTATTGCGTTGGATCCTCTGCTGGATTACCAACCCATTCGCGGACTTCACCTCTTTGGGGGCTTGTCATTTATGGGAATGATAAGCAAGAGCTATCACCAACAAGAGAAAATTATTGAGCCTGAAATTGCCGGAAGCTTTGTCGATGACTCCTTGCGTGATACGCATTCGAGAATTCGCAATGATTATAGTGGTGATATTCCGGGCGCAAAGTCATTTATGATCGGACTCCAAGCGGGATTGAGTTTTGATTTGAAGGCTGCTCCTAAAGCGCGCTTTCAACTCTGTCCGCAAGTCGTGCTGATGAATGTGCTCACTCCGGTGTCGAGGGAGGTTCCGTGGACCGTGAATTCGATTCGCGTAGGTGTTGCACTGCGCTATAATCCTCCGACTGAAACGCAGACGCCGCGTATTGAGCGGAGTATTGACACGATACCGACTGAGCGACCGGGTGCAAGACGAGATACAGTGTTGATTGGAATGGAGATTCGTCAAGATGAAAGTCGTGATGAGATCAATCAGATTCGCATAGTACGTCATGACACACTCGTGCACTTCATTGCTCCAAAGTCCTACGCTCTTTCAACGAGCTTGTCGCTCTATGGTCTGCAAGCCGACAGCAGCACTCGAATCGAACGTATTCGTCTTGAAGAGTTTCAGTCATTGCTGATGACCCCGCTCTTGAACTATGTGTTCTTTGAACCAACGACTTCTCAGTTGGCTCCGCGCTATCATCGTTTGCAACAATCAGAACTCGAGAACTTTAGTCCGGAAGTCGTCAACGACATTCGCAAGCTGCCTACCTACTATCACGTGCTCAACATCGTTGCTAAACGCATGCAGCGATTTCCTTCGGCGCATATTGAGTTGGTTGGGTGCACGGATGATTCTCCTGCGGAGCGCAATAGTCCGGGTCTTGCTCTGCGTCGAGCTCAAGCAGTACAGACCTACCTGCTACAAACCTGGCACCTCGATTCATCGCGCATTAGTGTTCGCACGCGCGCTCTTCCGCAGCAGGCTTCAAACACCAACACTGAAGATGGCGCGGCGGAAAATCGACGTGTGGAGATTCACGCTGACAATGACGAGATACTTGCGCCAATTGTGAGCAGCGATACTATCCGCGAATGGAGTCCGAAGCTTGTGCTTGTTGAGAGCACGACTCATTCTGATACAAGCTTGACGAATTGCCAACTACAGTCGCTGAATCACCCAAGGCCAATTCACCAATTCAGTTCGTGTATTGCAGGAAGCTTATCACAGAGATTTAGTGTTGATACACTGCTTGACATCA
The DNA here is from genome assembly GCA_044228685.1 of Chlorobiota bacterium. Classification (GTDB taxonomy): domain Bacteria; phylum Bacteroidota; class Ignavibacteria; order Kapaibacteriales; family NICIL-2; genus JBBATK01. Next base: position 35,959 of record JBGAUL010000001.1, on the reverse strand, counting down.
AACACGACACGAGTCTTGCATTTCGCTATAGCGTGCGCAATGCGCAAGGTGCAGTTGCAGAGACTTCGGCGCGTTTGCCCTTGGAACTCATGACGATTGTGCGCAAGCAGAGGGAACGTCGTGGAGATTACGAAATCGATCGCTTCAGTCTCATCCTTTTCCAAGTTCGTTCATTCGCCATTGAAGGTGTGAATCGAACAATTCTTGGTTTCATCCGAAATCGTCTGAGCTCTGATTCAAAGCTGAGCATTAGTGGATACACAGATCGATTGGGAGATGAAGAATACAATGCCGAACTCTCGCGCAATCGAGCGCAGAATGTTGAACGAGAATTGTTGAGTGATAAGACGAAGAAGGTTGAGGTTGTGCAGAGTATTGGTCGTGGCGAGACGAATCTGTACGACAACGATTTGCCGGAGGGACGATTCTACTCACGAACAGTGGATGTGGTAGTTCAAACTCCGATTCATCATTAAGGCTCAAGGACTCAGTCTGTTGAGCACAATGTGATTATGATTACAAAGAGATTTATAGCGACATACAGTGTTCTGACGCTCCTGCTTTGCATTAGCGCCGGCGCACAGATATTCAAGGTCTTTGATATTCAGACCTCAGCCTATCCGCTTATTCGGGCAAAGTTCTATGCTTCGGATTCAGCAAGGAAACAGTTGACACAGCTGACGCCAAAGGATTTTGCTGTTCATGAGAATGCCTGGCAACGTAAAGTCACTTTGATACAATGTCCGTCGAAGTACATCAACGGCAACGTTTCGCTTGCCATGAGTATCGACGTTTCAAGTTCGATGCGTTGGGATAATAATCACGGCAAAGGATTTGCGCCGATTCAGTACGTGCAAATCAGCGCCAAAGAACTTGCTGCACAGTTTGAATATCCGAAGTCGGATGTGGCTCTGCAGAAGTGCGATGACACGCCGCTCTTGCTCCAAGACTTCACAACGGATACGACGCTGATCAACAAAGCCATCGACAACATCACGCTTGGTCAGCCAAACAACTTCTTCAATCAGTTGATGGGTGGAGCGAATGGATTGATATCGATTGCAAAACAAGGACGCAATCGTCGCGCCGCCGTCATCTTCACCGATGCTTGGTACTCAGCCATGGATCCGGCGCTGGTACAGATGTGCATTGATACTTGTCGCAAATACGATATTCGTTTCTTTGCTGCTATCTACTCGCGCGCTGAAGCTCAGCCCTCGGGTATTAGCTCCTCACTACGACAAATTGCAGACTCAACCAATGGTCTGGTGATAGACGACATCGTCAATGAAAACGCCGCTCACGATATCGCCGCAGCTTTGTTCGAAAGTATCAATCAGCAGGGTCCGTGTAGCATTGAGTGGCTCAGTGAACCGGATTGCTCAGTCGACCGCAACGTCGTCATTGACTGTCTTGCCAATGCTCAACAATACCTCAGCTTTTACCAGGCGCCCCTCAGTTCTGTCTCTGCAATAGCCATCAAACCCGGTGCATTGAAATTCCAAAAAGTGCCTCCGGGTAGTAGCAGAGACACGAGCATTGTGATTACAGCTCCAAGCTTCGATGTGCAATTCAGTGATGTGAGTTCTAACAATCCTGCCTTTAGTGTGACGCCAACGAAGTTCAAGTTGGCGGCGAATCAAAGCATGAGCTTGACCCTGCACTTTAGTCCGGTGGACTCGGGCATGACCTACGCAACCATTGACTTCATCAACGACCGATGTCCGCTCAGCATGAGCGTCAGCGGCGGCTTCCCGGGAAAAATCAGCAAGAACCCAAACCCAAGAACCTTGAAGCTAACGCATCCAAATGGTGGCGAGGAGTTTGTGATTGGGTCGGATACCATCGTGACATGGACCGGTGTTCCGCGTCAAGAAGTAGTGCGCTTGGATTATAGCGCTGATAAAGGTGTGAGCTGGCGAACAATAAGCGACAGTGCAACCGGACTGCGTGCGTTGTGGAGTCGCATTCCCCCGCCGACCAGCGATAGTTGTCTTGCACGCGTACGTCAGCTTGGCGTCGATGCCTCTGCGACGCAATTCTCAAAGCTGTACTCCTACTACAACCTCGAGAAGTTCCTTGGCATGAGTCCGGACAACCAACAGCTGGCTTTCGCGCAGGGAAATACCATTGTCATTCTTGATACAAAGTCAAAGGCACTCGTAGCGCAGCTCATAGGACATACAAAGCCGGCGAATGCTGTGTCTTGGGACAGAAGCAGTCAGATGCTGGCATCTGTTTCCATGGACTCGACTGTTCGTCTTTGGGACGTACAATCCGCGCTACTGCTTCAAACCATGAAAGGTCACAAAGGCATTGGCGTCGTTGTTGCTTTCGACAGCGCTGCTTCTCGTGTTGCCAGCGGCGCTGAAGATCATTCGATTCGTGTGTGGGATGTAAACACTGGCAAGCAGCTGAATTTGTTTAATGACATGTACGAAACGCCCATCGCAATTCGTTGGGAGACAAGCGATTCAATCGCCTGTGTTGCCGGTAACTTTTCAATGCAGCGATATAGCTGTCGATTCAATACACGTCTTTCAATTTTCTATTTCGGGAACAGCCTTGTCAGTTGGGTCAATGATGCTGACTGGTCGCCTGACGGATCTCAGCTCTGCTATTCTACTGACTCACTCCTACAGATTATTGACGCCCGCAATGGCACTCTCATTCGTACGCTGAATAGATTTCAGAGTATTGCTTACAGCATCCGCTATAGCAAAGATGGAAAGACCATTGCCGCCTACATACGCGATAGCTGCGTCTGCTTTTTTGATGCGAAGACGGGTGCCTTGTTACAGCGTTCGGCCAAAATGCAGAGCTTTTCGAGCGGCTTGACGTGGTTTAGTAACAGCGACAGTATTGTCATTGGTGACTATCGATTGAATGTTTTGTGCTTTTCGCGCCAGAGCGGCAATCTGTTGTGGTCCTATCGGAGTCAGTCACCGGGCTACAACTTGCTGCGCTGGTATCGCGACAACTCAACGATCACAATGGTATCAGTTGATACAACCATAAACTTCTTTGATAGCTTCACCGGCGCACAACTGGGAATTCGCAAATCTCTTGGAAGAATTATTCGCGATTATTCATTCAGTAAGAATGATAGCCTCATTGCAGTCACATTTCAAGACACTAGCATAACACTCTTCGATCGTCGCACACTCAGTCAAGTCCGTAAGTGGTCGCTTTTTAAGAAAGAGTACTGCGCCTCCATTGCCTACTCACCGGACGCGAGCATTCTCATGGCGTTCTCTGGTAGCGGTCGTTTATACTTCTATGAAACGCAAAACTACAAGCTCTTAGACACGATCTCCTGCGCTGCAATGAGTCCGACATGGCTGTCGAACCAAGAAGTTTTATACTTAAGTGTTAGTGTCAATATTCAGAAACAGATCTATCGCTATTCTGCATCAATACTAGATATAACAACTCGCAAGAGTACGCAAATACTGTTCGATACTCTTCGAGCGATGAGGTTGATTGATGCGAGTCGATCTTGGAATCAAGTTGCAATTGCTTTTACATCAGGACTTGAGATTTATGATCTACGCGGCAAGTTGTTGAAGACTCTTTCAAACTCCTATGTGAGTAAGCTAAGCTACAGTCCGGACGGATCCATGCTAGCTGTGGTCTATCTCGACAGCTCCGTCTATCTCTACCGCAGCTCGGATTTTAGTCTCCTGAAACACATCCCCAGCGTTGGAGCCGCAATTGAAGATTTACAATGGAGTCCTGACGGACAATTCCTTTCTGCTGTTCACAAAGGCCGTCCCGTCCTCTACGACACCTGGCTCATCCAACAAGCCGCCATTCAATCTGACACTAGCGATGCAGTGTTCCGCATCGTTGCGCCGATGCCGGAAGCGCGTGATGTTGACATGGGACGTGTAGTTGTGGGACGCTCACGTGACAGCGTGATGCAGCTCTACGTGCGCAATCGCGGAAACTACCCCTTCAACCTTCGATCGATTAGCATTAGCGGAGCGGACTCAGCGCAGTTCGAAGTGATTTCGACTCCGCCGCCCTATAAGATTGAAGCCAATTCGGGTCAGGATATAGAGTTCACGTTTCGACCAAACCGAGCGGGACCCTTCATCGCAGATGTTCGCATCGACGTTGGCAGTCAAGTTCTTGTTCAGCGAATTCGTGGAACCGGCGTCGAATCTGCTTTGCAGCTCAGCACTCCGATTGTTGATTTTGGTCGCGTGAAGGTTGGTCAGCACAAAGACTCTCTCGTCACTGCCATCGTCCGCAACAGCGGTTCAACTTTTGTATTCCTGCGTTCGGTAGATCATGTTGGTCCTGACATGAACTCCTTCTCTACCCTCGCCGTCCAGCTCAATCGCTATCTCGCACCGGGTGATTCATGCGCGATCAGTTTGCGCTTCCAGCCAAGTGCAGTTGGACGAACAAATGAACAACTCGCTATTGGTTTTGATGATCTTGGCTCACCGCTATATGCACTGTTGCTGGGCGAAGGTATTAGTCCCGGACCTCAGATCCTCAGCACTGTCTCTGCATTTCCTCGTTTGCTATGCGACACAACGGAACGCGATTCCATCATCATCAAAAACATTGGCGCGGAGAATTTGGTGATTGATAGTATGCTGCTTGAAGGTTCAGACTCAAGTTCTTTCCGCATCATGAATTCCATCATCGGCGACAGCATTGCATCCGGATCATCGCGAACGGTGTATTTGGACTGCTCGGTTAGTGCTGCGCGGATCTATCGTGCGCGATGTCGTATCACATCCAATTCTGTTCGCGACTCTGTGATTGTACTCGACTTCAGTGTGCAGAAGGATGTGACCGGTCTAAGTGTTTTGCTGGCACGTGATAGCGTTGGTCCGCTGTGTCCTGGCGACAGCGTCATTCGCTACATCGTCATCGACAACACCGGCAGCACCGACAATGTCTTTCAGCTTCAATGTGATTCAACACTTCGTCCACTCGCAACTTCAATCAGCATTCCCGCCGGACGTCGTGATTCGGTTGCGGCTACACTTCATGCCGATCAATCAAATGGTTGGGTGCTTTCTCACTGCATGGTTCGTGACTCATTGTGTGGCCTCGAACGGCGCATAGAGTTTTTGACAAACGTAGCGCTGCCAAGTCTTGCAGCACAAGCTGTGTATTGTCGCACATCGCTGGGTACGACCTGTGTGAATGATCTGGTACTTCACAACAACTCGGATCGTGATTGTCGCGTCGACTCTATCACCGATCCACAACCGTTCACTTTCGTCAATCTTCAATTACCGCTCTTTATCAAAGCTCATGATAGTCTGCGATTGAAGATGAGCTACACAGCCATCGACTCACTACATCATCATGTTGACCTGAAATTCAACGGTTCGCCCTGCTCTGTCGCTGCTATGACTACCTTGGATGCTGATGCCGTTGCTTTATCAGCGCACATCTCTTGTGCTGAACTCTATGGTCAGCCTGGTGATAGCGTCGTTATTCCGATTATTATTAAAAAGCAAAGCAACCTGTCGACCTCCGCCACTTCCAGCTTTGACATGGCCATCTCGTGGAACGCGAATATGCTCGCGCCGCTGGAAGCCTCGCAGAGTGGCTATGTGAATTGGACAAGTAGTGAAGTCGTACGCTCCATCCACTTCGACTGTGCCTTTGGAGCTGATGGCGACACGATTGCGCGTATTCCATGCTTGGTGCTGCTTGGCAATGACACGACTGCTGTTCTGCATCTTGATAGCATTTCGTGTGCAGACAAAACGATTTTATTTAGCACTGAAGATGGTTTGTTCCATTGTCGACCTATCTGTCGTTCAGGCGGTGCGCGCTTGATTGATGGCTCGTCATACAGTGCAATCGATGCCGTGAGTCCGCAGCCTGCAGGAGATGAGCTTAGCGTTATGGTGCGTAGCGTTGAGCGCTCCGGTGTTGAACTCTTGCTCGTCAACGCTATCGGTCAAGTCGTGAAGCAACAAGCTCTCGACATTCGAAGCGATGACTCACAGACTGTGAGTATGAATCTACACAACATCGCCAATGGCGCATACACGCTCATTCTGAAGACACCAACCATGTATCTTGGACAAGCGATACTTGTAATGCGCTAGTGTGACTTGAGGTCGTTGAGCTAACTCAATTGAACAATTGAGGATGAGACCAAGAGAGATTTGCGAGCAGGATAACTCCTACAGATGAGTAAACTCACACACTGTCTTAGAGTGCATGATGAAGAACAGATTCTTCTTGACCACGCACATTTATAATCGGACTCCATCCGCTCAACACTTCGCCGGACGCGGTGCAGCATCGGGCGCTGAACTCGTAATTCGTGAGAGGAAGTAAACTATGTGCTCGCAAAGGAATGAGCATTGTTGCCGAGTGAGCATATTCATCCCAATCCTGTGATCCTTCTTGACGCATTGCCAATTCGATGGTTGGGATTTGCGCGGGCAACGATGGAATGTCAATGACGAAGCACTTTTGATCCGCATCGAAACTAAGCAGCGGTGCTTCCATGCCGTCCTGATAATCGTGTGATGGCATATTCACCATACCGATTGTTTGAATTTCAGGATGACGATCTGACTTTTCCGAAAGCCAGTACATGTGGAGTTTGCGGAGTATGCGCGAGTCGGTGCGACGAAGTTGACGCTCTGCACCTTCGGCTATTTCACGTTCCTGACTTCTGACTTGCAAGTGTGTTTGAGCCTGCACTTGAAGTTCGAGCAGGTCGCCGAGCTCACGTAAAACAAGGCGTGGCAAGTAATCCATCTCGCCAACTTTGTGCTCTTGATTCATGCTGAGTATGCGCTTTACAATAGACTGCAGGGACTCGATGTCTTCGGGTAGTTCGCCGCTCGCTACGTAATTCAGAAAGAGATTATTCTCACTAACGTTAATGTTCGTCAGATAGAGTCGTAACTCTAACAACGCTTTGTGCAAACGTGCTGTCACAACATCAAGACGATTCGATGCAGCGTGTTCACGTTCGCGTGCGCGACCGAGCTCATTGAGAATCTGAGAGTAGGTTCGGAAACAGTCTTTCATCCATGATGCCAAGACAGGATCCATCAATGGCAACAGTGTGGTGACTCGTTTGCGATTTTCTTCGATGGCACTAAGCCGCGAAAGACGCATTGCGGTTGAGTCCATGAAGATATTATTATCGCGGATGATTGGCATAGGAGGATAGAGAAATAAAGTGTCGCGTTGGCTCTTCCAACGCAATTCACCGAAGCTTATGCCAACTGCAATTCAACAAAGTCAACGCTGGTTTGGTAGCGATGCTCTGTCCACTGCTGACACAATCGAAGAACTTCTTCTTCGGTTGTACCGCTGAATTGCTGACAATGAAGCATTATATCCCGTTCGTTTACTGAGCCGCCTAAGCGATCCCAATACACTATGCCGGCCCAATAACTGCCGTCACTAAATGCGGTAACAAACACCCTATAGGCGTTAATAAATGCGTACTCTTTGGTATAGAGAATGGTCTTCATTCTGCCTCCACCTTGTGGTTGATCGAAAAAACTGTGATCATGCTGTTGCGTGTCAATTGGACAACTCGCAACGCGCTGTGACAGGTGTGTGGCCTGTTTAGGCTCGTTGTGAAATACGATTGGAATGCACATCCGGTGTGATGATGCTCCAACTCAAACGATGCTGATGAAGCTTGCGCCGAAATAATCAGTGTGTGATCTGATCACGTGCACGTTTCTGTGCTCTTCAAAACATCTGCGATCAGCGTGTTTTCTTTAAACGCGCGCCGGCAGGTACGCTGGTGTCTAAAAAAGATACACGTTCTTTCTTGCGGTTATCGGCATAAGCAACTAAAACAAAAGTGTTTGAACGAGTATTTTATCAATAATTCATCTTTCATCCATTCAGCTCCCTAAGTCCGCTTTGTCAATCGCTAGAAACCGACAGAACAATGCCTTAGAAAAGCCTTGAAATGACTCAAATACCGCGTTTTTATGTGATTTTCGCCGTGAAGTTGAATTAGTCTGAAATCGAGTTTGTTAAGCGAATATCGTGTTCGTGTAAACCGGAAACAAAAACGCACTCAGGAGACAGGTATCTGTCGCATGAGTGCGTTGGTTTTTATACTTGTTTTAAACGTAGGCGACTATCGCTGAACGACAAAGGCTTGCGTTGACATGGAAGCGCCGTCCTCCAGTAGCAAATAGTAGGTGCCCGGTGCAATGTCTTTGATATTGATATATCCTTCGTCCTGACCACTCGCAACGCACTTACGTTCCAACACTTGACGTCCACTTACATCACACACGCGCAGCACTGCACCCGAGTGTTGAACACTGCACGAGTAATGCAACTGCTCTGCAACCGGATTCGGCGTCAATTGAATATGCGCCGGATTGATGGCATTGAATTGATCGTCTGAAACATCAGTGCTCTTCATGAGGAAGCCGAGATAGTTGGCAAGAAGTGTGCGTCGCACCGGTTCATCTTTGATTGCCTCAAAGCCAAAGCCTTGATAAATCGCGGCGGTGTTGTGCAGTTGTGTCCATACAGCTGCGACCGATGAATCATCGCTGATTTTATCTCCATAGAAATTCAAGATGCGGTGTACACGATTGGAGTCGAGAATCGACAACTCATCCAACCACGCATCTTGAATCGTGTAGCTGTCGTCGGTTTCATTGACGTTGAAGTCCATAGCCGGAGCGACCGATTGATCAGCAAAAGAACGAACACCAACGACGGCAGATTTGCCAATGGAGGAATTCCAGAGCCAAGGTCCCCATGAACGTCGGGCGCCGGTAAAACCTAGTGTCTCATTGAAAAACTGCTTCACATCCGCACTCACTATCGAACCATAATTGTCAGCTGTGAACCACATGTCCATGGGAGATGTGATGAGCATTGGACGCGCATGTTCAGCGCGATCTTTCATCATAGCAACAAGCTTCTTGTCGAAGATGATTGAAGTACGCGTCGCATAGCTCTCCGGAAGAATCAATACATCGAAGCTGCTGAAGTCGTAGTGCGAAAGCGTACTGTCGTTGCAATTGATCACTGCCGTAGCTGCCGGATAGGAAGCAAGCTTGTTATAGGACTTGAGCAGTGGATCAAGATCGGCGCCTTCATCCAAATCAAACTTTGCAATTGCAAATTGAACGTTGTCGCTAAGCACGCCGACTTGCGTGCTGGCGGGCAGACTGCGGATGTCGTCGAAGGGTTTGATTTGTGTAACGACTTTGATTCCACCATAGCCAACTGCTTTGCCGAGTTTCACGATGAGCTTGACGTGTGCTGACTGACCTGATTTGACATCGATAGTGGCCGGCTCGAAGCGCGCGTCCCAGTCAGACGGCAGAAGCGAGTTTGTTTCGTCAACTGTCGGAATAGCCGTCACATCCTTTGCATTTGGATTTGTAATCAGCACGTCGTACACGGTAGAATCGCCGCGCGTTGCATGACGATAGTTATCCGTCGACTGAACATTTACTTTCCAATAGGTTGATTTAGGCGTTGGCCGTTTTCCATCCGACACTGCATTGACAATTCGATTGGGCGACGCGTGTTCGACAACCAATCCCGCCACCCACAAATGCTCGCGATGTTGGATGGGAATAGTCTTAAGATCAACATCAAAACTCGCAGAATAGCTCTCGCCCTTCTTTGGCGTCGCGGGCATTGAACCAACGGTGCCATCTACTCCGCCGACATATGCGCGCACAACGTTCATGTGATAAAAACCGGCAATGTGACCGGGCTGGTAGTAGAAGGGATAGGATTCGTAGCCACGGCGATCGCTCAAATAGTTTGTCTGATCCCAACCTGTGCCGGAACCGGTCACACTGTCTTCAACCACTACCAGATTGAATGCATACTGCGTTGAGAGATTGATCTGCGCTGTGGCGTGTACGGTAGCGTGCAGAATTGAATTGGCATCTATGGACCATTCGATGCTCACTGCCATGTTGGAGGTAGCACTCTTCAAACTTGTCACTGCATCCGTCCAGTTGTCCGGATCGAGAATATTTGAATTCACATTCCCAAACGTAAAACTCTCGCGATCAATGAGTCCGCTGGGATAACCGGTGATTTTGAATTTCTTCGCCAGCGTATCCTGAATCGCCAAAGTCATAGAATCTCCATTATGAAAACACAGCGGAATGATACGGTTTCCATATTCGGCGTGCAGATCTTCGGCAGCTTGAATGCCGCGTGGACACCAGCCGCACCAAGCGCCGGTGTGATCTTCAATGACGATGGCACGCTGCGGTGTTTGAGCGGAGAGCATGACGCAGACGAGGAGGAGGGCAACAATCGATGCTACAGTTTTCATGGCAGAATGGTTAAGTGATCGAGTGGGTTGTTATTGACGATGGATTTTGAGAAGAGCGAATACGCAGATTGACGAGGGCTTTAGTGTTGCGCGATTTCATCTGCTTCAACAATGCGCAGACGATCCGGCGGATTTTCGACGAGAAAGACGAGAGTGTTGATCATTTGCGACAAGTTCACCAACTGTAGGCGACGAGCTGTGTCGCGTGTGGATGAAAACAATGACGCAATGGTGTAGAATGGCTTTGTCACGACAGCCCAGCGGTGTCCTGGTCCTAGCACATACCAGGGTCGCACAAAACTACATCGCGCAAAATGCTGAAATAACTTTCTCTCACCCTGCTCGCGCACCGTCCAATACGCCTTCATAAGCGGAGCCGGGTGAGCAACTGACAGATAAATACAGTGCATTTCAGTGTTCGCTACAGTAGCGGCAATGAGCTCATCGACCGATTTCATGTCAATGTTGATGAACTCTTGTTCCTTGCCCGGACCCGGGTGAGCCACTCCGACTAGGTGCACAAGAGTATCAAAGCCGTCGAAAGCTGAGGCCATGGTTTCGTGCTTGAGGACGTCGGCAACGACACATTCGCAACCGGAAGGAAGCTTCTTTTGTGATCCTTCGCGGACGATTGCACGCACCGTATGACCTCGTTGCAGGAGCATCGGAATGAGACGGCGTCCCATGTATCCGGTGGCTCCACTAACTACGACTTTAGCCATTCTCGTTTCCCCTTTCAGCAAGCAATGCGATTTGCGTTGCCGTGGAATTCAAAATAGCAAGGACGGCATCGTGGACCTCATGCGGGGTCAAAAAAATAACGGCCGACATACCTGAATGTATGCCGGCCGTTTTGCTCAACAGAGATGTGATTAATGCACGACGCTGAGCAGACGTCGTCGAATGATTCCATTCTGTTCGATCAGAATGATGTAGCGTCCACTACTCATATGCCGCAAATCAAGCTCAAATCTTGCCTCCAAGCCTTGCGGATTGATGTGCTGAAGCATGACTTCTTCACCCAACTCATTGACTAAGCGTAATGAGGTTGGCAGATCCAGGCTAAGCGGTACAAGCACCGTGCAATGCTGATCTGCCGGGTTCGGCGCTGTCTTGAACAGAGGTGAATCCTCAACAACTACCGTAGAAACCGTAAGTGGCGCAAGGTAGTATGTGACTTCATTAACCAAAGAATCCTTTGGCGCCACACCCTTGATCTTGGTGAAGCTCACATTGCCTTGATTAATCACCAGCAATTCGATTGGAGAATCCTCAGCGTACCATACATATCTCGTCAAGACTGTATGTGCAGCGTATTGAGCCACAGGTCCTTGAAGCAAGGTATCGAGTATATCCTCTGTCCAGCGAACACGAATTGCATTCATCGCCAACTGACCAGGCAGTGTTAGAGTACCGTCTCCATCCGGAGTAAAGGTGACCGTGTTTGAGCGACGAATAGTCACTCCAGGCTGCAGCGTCAATTGCAGCGTGCCATCATATCTGGAACTCAACATAGAATTAAACTTCACAGGAATCGGTTCGATGTCGTAGGGAAAAGTTCCCAGCTTCATCGTCTTATTATTATCCTCTTGGCCTAGATAACTCAGCTTGAGGTTTTTAGTGTTGTAGTAGGTGCGACTGTTATTAGTGGAATTGCGCACAACCACGTTGCAATTGCTTGGGATGTTTCCGATCACACTTGCCGGATCGAGCATCTTGACACTGTCGGTGCGAAGCTTGTTCGGAACGAGATTGGAGAAATCCCAGTTTTGACTTAATCCACCTGGTTTGGGATCGACAACTGAAGGTTGAGCCCACTGCTGTAGATAACCAACGCCGGGACGTGGCATGTTTGATTGAAGGTAGAGGTCTTGTGCGCGCAGCGAGGGTACGCTAATGAGCAAGAGCAAAACACTCAGAAGGATGATAACGCAGGCACTGGCTATACGTCGCTCTTGAATTTCTACTGGTGCGGTGTACAGAGAGGACTGCCGTCGAGTGGCAGTAACGTGTTCGTGGTTCATGGCAGTACGGTTAATTATTGTCATTACATTCGACGGCAACATAGCGGAGCTAATCCCCCAAGCACCATAACAATACCTTAACGGTATTGTTGATTCAGAGTGCAATTTACGGAGGGTCTGTCCAGCCACAGACCGCCAAGAATGTATTTTTGCCGCATCAGATGTCAAGAACCATGATCCCCTTGGTCGGGGATCTGCACCTTAGCATTGACAATAACACGGCAATGCTAAAAAGCTCTCAAGGGCTGTATTACTATGTCATTAAAAGAACTCGGCTCCATACGACACGTCCCGACTCGCGTCAAGCGACTGCTCGAATACTCGGCAGAGCAAACGCATAGTGATGCTGAAGAGGCGCTGGCGGCGGCGCATGAAGCGGTACGACTCTGTCAGGCCGGCGAGGCACGACGTTTACGTCCGGATGCATTGCGTACTCTCGGACTTGGTCTGTACTACCAGCGTCGCTATCAAGATGCTTTTGAAGTCTTTGATGAGGCACGAATTCTCAGCGAGAAATCCCGCGACTACAACGCCCTCGCCCGCTGTCTACAAAACATGGGTGTTTGTCAAGTGCGTCTTGGTCAACCCGAGCGAGCACTTCAGCACTACTTGCGCAGCGAGGAACTTTTTCGTCGCAGCAACGACGACAGCAACAGAGCTCTGGTATTAATTAATCTCGCCGTCTGCTACACCACACTTAAAAACCAGCTCAAAGCTTTTGAGCTCTATTCTCAGAGCTTGGAATTATTCGAAAAGCTCGACGACGAGCGCGGAATCGCGGCGGTGTCCGGCAACCTGGGTCAAATGTTTACCGAACTCGGCGAGCACGACAAAGGTCTGCAATGGATGGAGCGCTGTCTGGAAATTCAAAGCAAGCTCAACAACCAAGGCGGCGTTGCATTTGCTTGGCGCGAAATTGGTTCTCTGCACCAACGCATCGGCAACACTCTCGAGGCCCATCAGAATTTCCGCAAAGCACTCAACATCTATGAGCAGATGAATGATCTGGTGCGTCAGGCGGAAACGCATTTTGATATGGCGACCATCCTGGAGCTGGATCAGAGTTACGCTCAGGCGCTGCAGCACTGTCTTGAGGCCCGACGTCTCTTCAGTTCGCTGCAGGATCAACTGAATGCTGCTCGCACTTTCAATCTTGAAGGACGTCTTCTCAGCGGTCAACGCAAACACAACGCAGCCCGCGATGCCTATCGCGAAGCCGTCACGCGCTTAAACAAAACCGAGAACCATGCACAACTCTGCGAGTTTCTGCTCGACTTGACGGAGTGTCTGACGCGCATCAAACAAAGCGATGAAGCCCAAACGCAACTCAACAAAGCTCTGAAGATTGCGGAGCGACTTGGTCTGCTGAACTACGCTGCACGCGCACACAACATCGCCTCAGCAATGGAGGAAAAAGAAGGCCGTTTGCAAAACGCCCTACGTCAGGTCCGCAAAGCCCAGGAAGCACAGCGACAGTATGAGCAACAACTCTCCGGTCGAAAAGTACAGGACCTAAAGTACCGTGTCGACATCGCCAAGGTCGAACGTGATCGCGAACTCATTCGTCAGCAAAGTGAGGAGTACCGGGCCCAACTTGAAAACAAGAGCAAAGAGCTGAATGCCTCAGCACTCTCACTGGCTCAGAAAAACGAAGTCATATCCTCTCTCAAACAGCGCATCAACAGCCTCGCTCGCAACAACGCCGAGGTGCGTCCTGATACACTGCGCGATCTCGTCCGCATCATCGACGAACAAGTACGTGGCGACAAGCAAATGGAAGGTGTTACCAAACAACTCTCTGATTTCCACCAAGACTTCATTGCTCGTCTCAGTGCAGAATTCAAAGAACTCACCCCAACCGAAATCAAAATCTGTTCGCTACTCAAACTCAACCTCAATACCAAAGAAATCGCCGACTTCCTCTGCGTTTCCTTCAAAAGCGTCGAAGTCTATCGCGCCCGCATCCGCAAAAAACTCGGTCTCAGCGAAGGCGAAAACTTAACAGCCTTTATCGTGGGTTATGATGCTGGGAAAGGTTAAGGGAGGCGGGAGTCTGATTCTTCCAATATGTGAATGAAACCCAAACCCGCGGCGTGCCGCCAGGTACGTCAATACCCCGTAGGGGAGGCGCACGCCTCCCGTTCACGTATTGACGTGGCACGGTAACGTACATTTCCGCGGGAGGTTTGCACCTCCCCTACGCGGTGATATACATTTCCACGGGAGGTTTGCACCTCCCCTACACGGTGATATACATTTGGGTGGGAGGTTTGCACCTCCCCTACGCGGTGACGCACATTTCCGTGGGAGGTTTGCACCTCCCCTACGCGGTGAAATACATTTCCGCGGGAGGTTTGCACCTCCCCTACGTGGTGACATTCATCTCCGTGGGAGGTTTGCACCTCCCCTACGTGGCGCATCAGACCTCAGTTTCTCGGCTCTGCCGTCATTAATCCTCCGACAATTTCCTCGTATAAATCCACCTTAACACGGTTAAGGTATTGCTAAGGTTCGGGCTAGTGTGTGCCTGCGATGTTGCATCTGTGACAGAGGGCGAGCGAATACACGCGACTCTTCACCGAAACAAAGCAACTATGTACCATCACTATCAGGGATCAGTCATGAAACACAGCATAATTATCATCATCACCGCTTTGCTACTGAGTGTGCAATCGGTGTTCGCTGTTGGGGCATTGTATATCAGGGAGTTGCGGTCGACGCAGACATTTACGATGATGACCATGAAGACTTATGACGCGACTGCGGTCATAGAGAACCAAGTGGCCACTACGACGGTAGATCAGCTCTTTCACAATGACAATATGGTTTACAACGAAGTCGAAGCGACCTATGTCTTCCCACTACCTCCAGGAGCTGTCATCACGCAATTGGTGTATTGGTTTAATGGTCAGAAGTACATCGCAAACATTCGTGAGCGCAAGGAAGCTCAAGCTGCCTATGATGCTACGATTCGTCGTAGTCTTGATCCGGCTCTGCTGCAGTACTTCGGCGAGAACACATTTAAACTCAACATTGCGCCAATTAACAAGAACAGCGATGTACGCTTTTCAATTACCTACACAGAGCTTCTACAATACTCGTTCAACAAAATCCAGTACAACTTCTTGTTGAATTCAACCGGCTTGTCCCCAAAACCGTTAGAGCGTGTGTCGCTTCGTATTGGCGTCAAGGCTACCAGCGACATTACCTCTCTCACGTCACCCACTCACGGTAACAGCGCACAGAATGCAATCACGAAGCTCTCCTCACGTGAGTTCAACGTTACATATGGCGACGAGCATTACACACCGGATCGCAATTATCGTTTGGAGTTTGAGTATAAGCGAGATGAAGTAAACGTGAATGTTCTGAGTTATACGCCGGCAGCGGCTGACAGTATCGGCAACGACAGCTTTTTTGCGACATGGGTAATTCCATCGGATGATATCAATAAGGCTACAATGCCTCGCAGCGTTGTCTTTACAGCGGATGTTTCTTCGAGCATGGAAGGCAAGCGCATCGAGCAGCTCCGTCTTGGACTCAACACTTTCGTTGACCGTTTGAATCCTCAGGATTACTTCAACATCCTGCTCTTTAGCACCAATGTCGTTCGTTTTCGTCCGGACGTTGTCCCGGCCACAGAAGAAAACATTGCTCTTGCCAAAGACTACATTCGAAAGAACGTTAATGCTGCCGGTCTAACGAATATCAATGACGCTTTAATGGAGTCGTTCGCCAACACCTTCCGCGATTCAACGGTGAAGATCATTGCCTTTCTGACCGATGGACTGCAGTCATGGGGCGAGCTGGATTCCAACAAGATCATAGCAAACGTGAAAGCGCGCAGCAACGATGTAAGAATCTTCTCATACGCGATTGGCAATGAGCCGAGTCATTTCTTGCTCGACAGAGTATCATCAGCTAGCGGCGGTTATGCTACCTATATCTCAAACGAGGATAGTATTGCAGTCGTTATTAGCGATCAATTCGCCCGCTTGTCAAAGGCTGTGCTGGCAAACATTGGTTTGAGCTACGGCAGCTTGGATTACTATGACGTGTTCCCTCGTCAACTTCCTGATCTCTTCTACGGTGCGCAAGTACTGCAGCTCGGACGTTATCGCAGCGGTGGTACCTATCCGGTCACATTAAGCGGCAGTGTTTTCAGCGCTCCATTTAAACTCTCGAGCGACGAATTCTTTAGTTCATCACAGGGCGGAAACCGCAGTGTATCTCGCTTGTGGGCAAATGCGAAAATCAACTATCTGCTTGATCAGATCGCAGTCTCAGGAGAAAAGAAGGAACTTGTTGATGCGGTTATTGAACTCTCAATTCGATTCCAAATACTCACCAAGTACACAGCATTGTATTCTGATCCGAATCGCGACAAAGCCAGTTCAGTGAATGAGCTGCAACAACAAGTCATGTCATCAGAGATTGCTCCTAACCCGGCAAATGATCAAGTGCGACTCACACTGCGACTCGACGCTGGATTTACATCTCAACGACTCACGGTGCGAGTCATGAATGCACTCGGTGAATGCGTTGCAACGATTGCAGAGGGCATCTACACATCAGGCGAACAAAGCTTCCTGTGGAATTGTCGCAATAGCCAGGGCGAACTAGTGGCAAGCGGCATGTACTTCATCCGCATTGAAGGTGCGCAAGGATGCATGACTTTTCCTTTGAGTATCGTTCACTAGGTCAATCGTAATTCTATCACTCACTGAATCACCAATCACCACCACAACGACTGTTGATCAACATTTATCTAACAATGTCATCATGAAAACTCTTCATCGTTTACTCCGACTTATTTCAGTTTTTATCGTGTGTCATGCGGCACATGCCAGCGGTTTGCTGACTCTTAGTCAGAACGCAAAGAATGATTTTCAGCTCTATCCGATGTCGATGAAAACCTCGGCAATCATGCACGATCAAATTGCATCGACCACTGTGCGTGAAGTATTTAGCGTTGAGGGTCTTGACTCCGGCTCCGCATCCTTTGCCTTTCCTCTGCCGGTGCAGGCTTCAGTGGTGGGATTGAAAGTATGGGTCAATAACATCGAGTACGTTATGGGCATCTCCGGCACACCCGCAGACACTTCTCATAGCGGTAGCGGCGGAGCGGGAGTGCAGCGTTCTAGTGCGCAGGATATTTTCAATAATCTGGGGTACACACAAAAAGCTTTTATCGCGCCTCTTGGACTTAGTGTTAAGTACCATGATACTGTTCAAGTCGAGTTAGTCTATATGGAAGTCTTGCCATTTACAACTGGCGTCAGTACCTATTCATTTCCACTCAAGACACTTCGCAATACGACTCTTGTTTTCGCGCCGACATCGCAGTATAGTGTAACTGTTCTCTTGGAGAGCAACACCAAACTTGACACTGCGTGGAGTCCGTCACACTCGAGCATTAGTCCACATCGCGAAGGATCGTATGCCGGAGTTCAATACACATTGTCGCATGATAGATCGTTGGTTACATATACCACCAACGACTTCATCTTCAACTTCCGCGTTAATCAGGACAGCATTAAGAGTGCATTCTTCTCGAACAAGCCTGCAAATGAAGACGGACACTTTGTCTTCATGCTTCGCCCGAGCATGAACACCGAACTCTCATCTATCATTCGCAAGAACTTCGTTTTCATCCTTGATGTTTCGGGAAGTATGCAGGGCGTCAAGATTTCGCAGGCCAAGGAAGCAGCTGCCTACTGTGTGACGAATCTGAATCCGCAGGACCGGTTCAACGTCATTGCATTCAGCAGTAGCGTCAGCTGCTTTACGCCTGCCTTGTCAGATGCCACTGCCGATAACAAGAGCAAAGCATTGAGCTATATCTCGTCGCTCTATGCCTCCGGTGGCACTAATCTTCAAGACGCCGCATCGGCCGGCTTATCTCAATACCTTGATCCTAACGGCGTCAACGTCATCGTCTTTCTCACCGACGGTATTGCAAGTCTTGATCAACAGCTCGTTGTAAGCGCGAATAAAAACCACGTCCGTATTTGCGTCTTTGGTATTGGAAACGACGTTAATAGTCAGCAACTCTCACAACTTGCGTCGTTGAACAATGGCATGGCAACATTTGTAACCGAGACGGGAAAGACTTCAGCAGAAATCGCCTCGTTCTACAATCGTATTCGTAATCCATTCTGGCGCAATCTCAGTTTGAGTGTGACGCCGGTCGAAGTAAACAACGTATTGCCCGCTGTGTTTCCTGATGTGAATATTGGTGAACAGGTCACAATTGCCGGACGCTACAAGCAAGGTGGTGACGCAACAATCAATCTGCGAGTGACAACTGGTGATACAACAGTTACACTTCACTATCCGGTACATTTCAGCACTGATTCAACGACTGACATGTTTTGTCCTCGTGTCTGGGCCGGTATGCGCATCAGCTATCTGCTCAATCTCATGCAAGGAGAGACTACCAACTCTAGTCGCTGGCTGGAGTGGAAGCAAGAGATCATTCGTCTCGGCTTACGCTACGGCATCGTCACTCAATTCACGAGCTACCAAAACACCGGAACAGTATCTGATGTAGAATTTGACGATGCAACTCAGCAAGAGCTTGCTTATCCAAATCCATTCGCTGATCAAACAACTATTTCCTTTGATGTACAGGACATGTCTGAGGTGGAGATCAGCGTTGCAACGACGGATGGTGAAGTTGTTAGGGTATTAAGCCATGAATCAATGGTCGGCGGACACTACTCGCTCATGTGGAATGGTCGCGATGCGAATGGACGTCAAGTACCATCGGGAATGTACATCTGTACACTTCGCATTGGTTCACAAACTCACATTCTAAAACTGACGGTTTTGCGCTAAGGGAACCATAGTGCAGAACTGTCCTCCGATCCCGTCGTCCCGCCAACGACGGGATTATTTATTTCAACCGTCTTGAACCCCTAAAACAGCTCTTAAATGACAGATTTCACTGAGAATTAATCAATGAATTATGAACACGAAAAAAGTCCTTCAAAATGCTTGCGATGAAAACTCTTGTGTCTATGTTATGCCGCATGAGGCTTCTACCTCATCACCAAAAAGCAATTATATACAAGGGCACAACAATGAAAAGTTTGCACGGACTACTCATCTGTCTCCTCGTTTTGAGCAAATCGCTGTCAGCAGCACCGGTTCAATCAACGACGCCAAGTGCAACAACCCAGGGCAAGTCGGTTATGGGTACGGAGTTCATCTTTACGATGCCTCCATACTTTAGTAGCACGGACAGCAGTGGATCTGTGTTTTTGCAAATGAACGCCGAGAGCAACGGTGTAGTAACTGTAAAAGTAGAGAGCAAAGGCTGGCAAGTAAGCAAAGCTGTAAAGGCATACGAACAGAACATTGTTGAAGTACCGGCGAACATTGCCTTTCCTTTTTCGAAGCCAAATAACTCCAACTATCCGGCTGAGCAAGTGTGGTCGCTGGATGCAATCATCGTAAACTCAACGGTGCCCATTCATCTCTCTTCCAACTATCGTCTATCAGCAAACGCGCAGGGTGAATCAATACAAGTGTTTCCGGTGCAGAATCTTGGTCTGCGCTACAACTGTGAGTCTTTGGCTGATATGTCGTGGATGTATGGAACAGCAGGGGCTTCGAGTCAAATCTGTATTTGTGGAGTAGAGAATCAGACACAAGTCAGCTTTACTATGGGCGGACCTTCTGTTACTGTTAGTCCGGGAAAACTCCATCCGGGTCAGACCGCCACCTTCACTCTCAACAGAGGCGACATCTGGATCATTGGCAGCTCATTCACTTCTAAAGAAGGTGATCTCAGCGGAAGCACCATCTCTGCAAACCATCCGGTGGCTGTGATATCAGGCTGTCAATGCGCGAACGTGCCTTCAACACTGCGTTGGTGTAATTACACAGCAGAGATGCAACTACCCATGGAGCGATGGGAGAAGGAGTACATCGTTCCTCGCTATAATGCTCGGGGCAACGGATTTATGATGAGGATCTTTGCGGCTGAGCCCAACACGAAGGTGAGTTACAATTGCTCCTACTACAAAACAGTGCAAACTGTAGGCGGCCAGGAAGGTCGCGGTTGGATTTACCAGCGCGTAGACGGAGCAGGAAACAACCTGGTCAATATTAGTGGCGACAAAGCAATTGGTATGACAGTGTACAACCCGGGTATTGAAGACGACGATGTGGCTTCGATGCCATTTTCAATGCAGCTCATTCCTACTCAACGATTTTACACTGAAGTTCAGTTTGTGATAAGCAACGATCTCCGCGCTGACTTCAGCAATCAAATCGTTGGAGTACAAATTCCTCTTGATGCTCAAGATGCTATTCCTGCATCGCTTGAGTTTGGTCAACTCATGAACGGTCAAATGCAATGGACCACTTTCAGCGCTGCTTTTGGTTCTGCTTACACGAAATCTGATGTGTACCCATGTCTGTCAAACGGACGTCGCTGGATCTATCGCGAGATTAAACTCAAGGCCGGCAGCTACGCTATGCGTTGTCCGCTGCCCTTTATGTGCTACACATACGGCGGCGACAAGAACGCTGCCTTCGGTCGAGCAGTAGGTGTTGCAGGCAACAGCTTGCTACAAGATCTCGACAGTATCGCACCGACAATTCACAGTACGCAAAGTGGTACAATGAATTATGGCGTTGTGACTGATCTTCCCAACGACTCAACACTTCGCTCAAATTTGAAATACATTCGACTGCAGAATGGCTCGGCGAATTACAAACTGACAACCCCGACTATTAGCGGTATAACTACGGTGTCCACGACCTTTAGTCTAGACGTTATTGATACGAAGAATGATGCGCATGCAATTCTGGAAGCAAGCGACAATGCTGGAAATATTTCGACCAAGGAATATTCGTACAGCAGCATTGAAGTAGCACGTCCGCAAATCATCATGAGTCCAACAACGACGCTATGCGAAGGCGCAACGGTGACGCTACGAAGTTCGAAGACCGGGTATAAGAGCTATCAATGGTCGGATGGTGACAGCACTTCATCAATCACTCGCACCTTCAACAACAGCGGACGCTATGCATTTGTGCTTCATGTTGTAACACCGCAAGGCGCTACGTTTAGTACGGACAC
The DNA here is from genome assembly GCA_044228685.1 of Chlorobiota bacterium. GTDB lineage: Bacteria > Bacteroidota > Ignavibacteria > Kapaibacteriales > NICIL-2 > JBBATK01. The sequence continues at coordinate 14,547 of JBGAUL010000001.1, read as the reverse complement.
CGTGTTCGTCGTTGTGAATCCTCAACCTGTCAAGCCGACCCTACACTTCAGCAACGACTCCATCATAGCACCGGTCATTGCAAACGTTGTCTACAGTTGGTATTACAACAACCAAATTTTACTTGAGGCTACAAAGCTCAGCAGTATTCGTGCAGTTGCTGCTGGACGCTACAAAGTTCAGGTCGTGGATCGTTCAAGTGGTTGCTCGGCTGTGAGTGATGATCTTGTTGTCGGTACTGTTGATGTCACAGATAACGACGATGCCTACCGCTGCTATCCGAATCCAAGTCATGACGAACTCATCGTCGAGTGCGCTGAAAACATTCGTAGCATCCGCATCAGCTCAGTGCTTGGTAGTGTACAAGAGATTGAATGTCGCGGTGGAAACACCATGCACATCAACCTCAGCTCGCTAGCTATTGGCAGCTATGTAATCTGCGTGCAAACAGAACACCACACCATGGTGCGACGCTTTGAGCATCGATAGTGCTTTGGTGTTTGATTGGGTAGTTGAGTGTTTGAGCTGTAGCTGTAGCGTTACTCAGCATTCGAAGGACTTCACGCCTTTGTAGTCGAGGAGGAATGAGTTGAAGCTATTGACTTTCGTGCGACGACCGTAGACATCGATGATGCATATCACGCAATCATCAGACTTCGTTTCCTTTTTGTGCGAAAATCCCAGCTTGATTTCTCTCAGTGCATTTTCCAATTCATGACGAGTTCCGACATCCGGATGGAGTGCTATGCGGTAACTGCGCACGAGGTGGATGGAGTCAATCCAGTTTTGGACGTATTCGAAGAGCGAGAGGACGACGATGACGAGGGCCAATCCCACAAAGGCCAATTCGTAGGAGCCGCTACCGATGGCCATTCCGAGGGCTGCGGTTGACCAGATACTGGCGGCTGTAGTAATACCGGTAATCGACAAACCATCTTTAAAAACAACACCGGCCCCGATAAAACCGATGCCGGTGATAATGTTTGCTGCGATGCGATCATCGTTCATTCCCTTACCCAACTGCATTGACAGAATGGTAAAGAGAGTTGAGCCGATGCTAATAAGAATGATCGTTCGGAATCCTGCTGCCTTCGAACTGTATTCGCGCTCGATACCGATGAGTCCACCAACAAGCACAGACAACAACAGCTTGAGTGCGTTTTCGTTCAGCAAGAACATTCCATGATCAGGCATAGCATTTATTTAGCGTGAGGTGGTTGCCAATCGCGACGTTTCCAACCGACCAGTTCGATGTTTGCGCTACCAAGATACAATTTCATTTTGGCCTTGATGGGAATGCGAGCATCATCATCACTAAACCAACCCTGAAAATATCCTGTTACTCCGTAGACGCCGGTCCAGTCTGCGTTACCATCGAAATACACGGTGCGAACCGGATATGACGAAGCGTCGATTTCGACCTCTTCAACTTTACCAATAAAGTTGATCTTGGTTGTGTTTGTGTCGTCGCCAACGATTGTTGGCACTGAAGCTGTGTTCTTCGCGTAGAGTAATTGTCGCGCACAATAGAACAGCGAACAACCATCATTGTATTTCTTGCTAATGGTGAATTGCTTGCCGGACTTCTTCACCTTATTAAACCACTTTTCGGTTGTGATAATTTTCGACGGATAATCGAAGACGTACTTGTCGAACATCCAGCCGTCACCGTCTTTGGTATTGGCAATAAACTGATACGACGAAGTCGCAGAAGGATCAATCCAACTTTCGAAGGTCGTGTGAATTTCAACAAAGGGGATTCCAGGACGACTATCGATGGCAGCTTTCAGCTTGAAAACCTGACGTCCGTTGAAGTCAATCTTGCCTTCATTCATCATCTTGATGGTACCTAGGCGAATACCCAGGTATGACACCGCGTAGGTCAATTCCTCGCCTGCCTCCAAAACTTGTGCAGACACAGATGACGCGCACATCAAGAGTGCTAAAACAAAGCTCATAAGACCGGCGAATCTCTTCACTCGGCGAATGTTCACTAAACAGAAGTTGATCATTGGATATTATAGATGAACAGGTGACTTGCTCGTTCAGACGTATCAAGTCCGAAAAGAGGTTACAGTGGCAAAATTACGACGAGCTGGCATTTGAATTGCTCAGTCCTCTGTAGCTAGTCTTTCAAGGACGAACACACAATGCTTAACACGCGCAAAAAGCCATATTCTGGCAATTTTTCAGCATTTTCTTTCGGTATTGTTCTCATTCTGCTGACAATCAGCGGTCTGCTTCAATCCTGTTCAGCGTCCTTGCGCTTCAGCACCGTTGGTAATACCTCGTACCCAGGCAGCAAAACCCGGACGACGACGCTGACGCCTCATCCGGCAAGACTTAGCGAAAACACGAGCACGAATTCAGGTCAAACAAACGCCGATACCGAAGTCAACCGTAGCGGCGTTATAACAGGCCACGCCTCATACTACGGCGATGAATTCCAGGGTCGCCTCACGTCCAGCGGTGAGGTCTTCGATCAAGATCTACTCACCGCAGCGCACCGCACTCTTCCCTTTGGAACCATACTCCGCGTCACCAACACCCGCAACGGTCGCAGCGTCATCGTCCGCGTCAACGACCGCGGTCCCTTCGTCGACAACCGCATCCTCGACCTCTCCCGCGCCGCCGCCCAAAAACTCGACATGCTCCGCGAAGGCGTCGCACAGATAACGATTGCTGTGTTGAATTGAGAATGGAATGCGCGAACATTAGATGCCGCGTGCAATTCTAATCCACTATTGTTTGCAGCACATCCTAGATGATGTGTGATTGCTACTATTGGTAGGTTTATACGTCGGACTGGAAAACTGCGCGAGAGATGGAAGCCGCTCTACCATATTATTAGGTATGGAATTTATTCTGGGCTGATCATGTGGCGGGAGCTTTGCAGCTCCCCTACGGCAGCTCCCCTACGGCAGCTCCGTTTCTTACCATGGGAGCTTTGCAGCTCCCCTACGGCAGCTCCCCTACGGCAGCTCCCTCGGTTAGACAAACACGAGATGAGGATTTTTTACCCGATGACGAAAGGTCCGACTACCCGCACAACGCCTGGAATCCCCGCAACCATATTATCAGGCCCGGAATTTATTCCGGGCGGATCTATCCGCGCAACGCATGGAATCCCCGCGACCATTTTATCAGGCTTGGTATTTATTCCGGGCTGATCTATCTCAGCACATTTCCAATTCACTACACCTTAGACCTAGAAGACGCTACTCGACAACAACAACCTTTGCAACAGACTCGGCGTTGCACGATACTCTTATCAAATACAGGCCGGCGGACAGATCGATTGGATTGTGATCGGAAGAACTTTTAGCAGATGAGCTTTTGTTCCAAGTGAATCGGTATCGACCATTCTCACGAAACTCATCTCGAATTGTAGCAACCAAGTTTCCGGTCAGACTAAAGAGTTCTACACGGACTCTGCCCGCGGCAGGTTGATAGATAGCAATCGACGCCGCTTCACGAATAGGTTGAGGACTGACACTCTCAATTCGAAGATCTTCTGCGACGGATGTTTGAGATTCAATTTTGAAAACGCGCTCTCCGCAATTCTTCGTGGAGCCATCTAGATCTCGTTGAATTAAACGATAGACATAAACACCGGGCGTGAGGTCGGTGTCGCTAATGTTGTAATGATTGACTTGCGCTGAGGTTCCTGTTGCGCCTGCTTTTGAGCGTATGTAGCATACACTTTGGAATTGATCCGAGTTTTCGCCTCGTCGCTCAACCTCAAAGCCATCATTAGATTTTTCGGATGCCGTTGACCAGCGTAAATCGACATTGTAATCTCGAACCTCGCCACTAAAATCAATAATCTCAACCGGTACTGAGTTCTTTGGCACTTCAGGTCCGCGTGCGAAGTACGGACGTAGCATTGGCATAAGCGTTCCATTAGTCAGACTCTGCTCAGCACCAATCGTACCTCTCTGGTCGCGCACTTGATACAAAGCCTGCGTACCGTTCCCCAAAGTCAGAGTCCATTTTCCTGTTCTAAACCCAAGCTCAGTTGCAACCGGCCAATCATTGATCCATTTGCCCGCTCGGTTCATGCGACGGAATTCTCGATTCAAATTGACCCAATTCGACTCAACTTTCTGGGTGCCTCCTCTGTCGTCAGTGGCTCCTAATTGCAAGTGCGTGAAAGAATTCAAACCAACTGCGAACCAGTAATTTCCTTGAGCCAATCGTAGTGGTTTTTTGTATGTGTACAGACTAAGCGTATCGAAATGCGCGAAACCACTGTAGTCGACACCTCGCCATGTATTCAATTCTGAACCGGGGATGGGCTGCGACTCAGGCACTCCGGCGCTATCTCTATAGATAGAAAAAACAATTGGCGTGGCACCTGGATTGGACGATGAAAAATATGCCTGAAAGCCCGCCACGCTGTCGTCTTGAAGAGAGTAGCGCACTGCAATCTGACCGCTACGAGCCAAGCCTGTCAAGGTATCTCCGAACTGATCTATTCCATCACTGAAGTATTGACTGCGCTTGATGTCGTAGAGAGAACTAACTTGACTCTGTGCAGTCGAAGAGAAATATGAGCTAGACGAGCCAATTGAAAATGGAACCAGTCGCTGCATTTGGTCATTGAGCGGATTTAGATCACCACCCGGAACTCGACAAATGGCTTTGGGGTAAAGCGTGTCCTTTATCGAATGAAGCTTTGACCTGATATCACAAGTTGGAAAGGGAAGTTCAATATTGAAGCCGGATGGCAAAAAAGGTACGGTGACACTTCTCGAGTAAACTCTTGCTATATACAGAGAATCAGGCCCGTAGTCTCCATTTTGAAATACATAGTTAGGATGGTCAATGAGTGCCGTGTCCAGAAGGTTAACTATCTGCACTTTTACTCTGAAACTAGACAAATCCTTGGCGCTATGATTAACTATACTTACAAACGGATTGACCTGCGTGAGTTGATTTGGCGCATACTCTTTACAAGGCAGTGTAAGGTAGGTTCTGACGATTCCGACATCGCCTACTTCCCTATTGCCTTCCACTACAATATCTCGTATGTAAAAGTCATCGTCATCGTCTTCAGGACCACGAGGCCAACTATCGTTAGAAGCGATCACACGAAATCGGAAGCGAAAATTCTGCGCAGCATTTGCCTGCAACCACTGCTTGGGAATTGGTATCGCAACGGTCTTCCACTGAATGTCTTTGCCGGCATCATACTGGTCAATTCTCATGCCTTCAATGCGACTCAAAGCAGAGTCGGGATTTTGCTCATGAAATCCAATTCTCTTTCCCCCGCCGCCATACAACGTCAGCGCCGGATTGTCCGTTACGATAGCATTCGAATTCGACCGAGAGTGATAATTCCAGTTAGGTGCGCTGATGACCGGTACAGCATTAAGGAGGATGTTGCTAACGTTATCAGAAGAGGCTTGCAAAAACTCAACGCGCAACTCATCATCTGCTTTTTGAATTGTTGTCTTCTGAGTGCTTGTACTTGCAGAATACAGTACTTCGGGTCCGGCGAGGACAGAGTCTGACCATCTACTTTCATAACTCTCCCGCTTGTGTCCTCGATGATACTGGAAAAGCAAAACAGGATTTTTCAATGTGCTGATATCTAAAGGCGGGGAACACAATTCGTCTCCCCCGCGTGCTTCCTCAAATTCCGCATCAAGACTACGACGATTCAATCGGTACACGGGCGAATTCAGATGGGCACTACTATCATTGAGCGCAGCAACATTTTCCCTGGTTTGAGTATAGCTATTGGTATTCAACATTCCATCTACTACTTCTACTCCACGATCGATCCATTGATCACTAGCTGGACGCGCAAATCCGTCACGCATCTCAAAACGAGTTGTGCTACGCTCATCGATCACCTTCTGGTTCGTGCTGAACTCTTTCAAGCGACTCACAACTATAAGGTCTTGCTTTAGCGTGTCGTCAAAGTGCCATGACTCATTGAGGATCGCGTTGTTTGTGTCCAATGCTTGGGCCCAAGACATCATACATAAATGTTCTACAGTCTTTGCGGACTGTGCGCTAGGAGTAAATGGCTTGAGACGCAATTGTATGTATTGATATGGTGCTACACCACTTTGCTCGGTCGACGGACTTGAATTCTGCGCGTAACTGAAGCCATTGGCTGAGTTGGTTTGAAAACTCGCGACACGATATCCGCGTTGCGACCATGTTCTGTTGTCGGCATAGATGTGACCTACGAGCATACTATCTTCATAAACCACCTCACCGCTACTCGTATTCACGATTCGCGTCACACAGCGTAGACGGATGTTTTGTGTTTGATAATTCACTCCACGCGTTGACTGCATATCAGAGCTGCAGTTCTGAAACACAGGCATAGGAACTATGCTTCCCAAGCGATTGTCGCCGCGAAGCACTTCAATGCTTTTGGAATTGCTCGATGGTATGACTTGAGAATAGTCGAAGGGCTTTAAAGAGTTATATGGATGTGTCGCTATCTCACATCCAACAGCGCGAACAACATTTTTCCATTGTTTGAATGTAATGAGTCGGTTGACGAGAGAGGGATCTGTTGCTAATGACTCTGAGTTAGATACCGTGAAGCACTGTGCCGTTCCAACCGAGTCAACACTTGTGGATCGTATTGTACACGTGCTATAACTCTTTTGGGCTCGCTCAAACGGACTTTGCGTGCTATTACTTCGTTCTCTGGCATGACCTCGTACGGCACAACTTGCATTCGTTGAAAGAATTTGATCAGCGCTGAATGTGCGACCTGCAACAGTAACGCTACCCTTCGTATTTGTGATGAAATACTTAACCGATGAGTCTTGACGATCGATGATGACGACTACATCGAAGCATATGAAGTTCAGCGATCCAGGTCTGCAATCTGCTGCGTATTGTATGCTGCTGTCTTTGATGCCATGGCGGAAAACATCCCACTTCCCTCTTGGACAAACATGTTGGCACCATATGATGAGTCTGCTAGAATCATCGCTGCGTTTATATCTGACCTTTGAAAAATTGTCGATTAGCCGCGTCGCCGGATTGTACACCGACATCTGCAAATCGCTCCAAATCGGCATCAGCAGCGCAGGATCGTTCGCGAGTTTTTCAATTGTTCGCTCTCCACTACCGCCTTCACGATTGTTCGCTCGTCGTATACCGTCTAGTGCTTGAGTGCTCGATTGCACAATCGTGGTTGTATCCGGCGGAAGACCCAATGCAACACATCGATAACCAAAATCATCCGGTGTCGGATCTACCAAAGCACTTGAGCCTAGATGTGCGCGTGAATCATCAGATTCAAGATCATAGCCGCTTCTAACACCATCCACAACCTTTTCAATTCGATTTCCCGCAGCGTCGTAATAGTAACGCCGATTTGTGAGTGCAATAAGACCGTTGGTACTGATGTAAAAACTATCTACTCGAATTCCGTTATACACGAAGGGAAATCCAATTGGGATCGGACCGGCGAAGGCGTTGTCAGTTGAATCAACACCTAATGCAAAAGTCTTCGTACTTGTGGCAGGATTGCGAAAGAAACAACAACCCTCAGCATTTCGTGCCCAGGACTGCAACGGGAGCTGATGTGCGCCTGAAACAATGGTCTTCCAAACGTTCGGATTTGCTGTATCAGAAAGATCCTTATCGACATCCTTCCTGGTATATCGAACAAAGCCTGTATCGGCATCTTCAACGATATAATAGCCCGTTGCAATGGCAGGAGCAATTGCATCCCTATTGAGGTTCGCAGGATCTAACTGAAAGGGTCTGGGATATGAACCAACACCCGACACACCAAGCTTGCTGTGACGCGGTCTTGCTTTATCATTTGCTGTAGCACCTGATGCACTCTGTGTAAACACAGCACACAGCAGGAACAACGTCAGACAAAAGATTAAACGTGATATGCTCGAAGATTGTCCCATCTCAACCAATTAATCCCCTTCGATGAACTACATGCAATTCAGCTATAAACACTTCTCATGTAGTGTATTCTCAACTCCAACATTCCGACAAGGCCATGCATAAATAATACACCAAACAGTGATTCTGTTTCTCGGACCTGTGCTCAAATCGTCAATGCAGCACAGGAAATACGATCGACACACCATGAAACATAACACCTGCAAATGAAGCGCGACTACAAGTCCAAACAATAATTCGAGAGAACCTTGATGAAATGCGATTCTACTGTATCGCTGCACGAAATCTGGGATCTCCTCAACCATATTTATTCCGGGTTGATCATGTGGCGGGAGCTTTGCAGCTCCCCTACGGCATCTCCCCTACTCCGTTTTTTACCATGGGAGCTTTGCAGCTCCCCTACGGCAGCTCCCCTACGACAGCTCCCCTACGACCATTCCTCTCGGTTACACAAACACGAAATGATGAAAATTCTCACCCATTCACGAACGGCCCGGCCACCCGCACAACGCCTGGAAACGCCTCGACCATCTTATCAGGCCCGGAATTTATTCCGGGCTAATCATGTGGCGACAGCCCCCTACGACAGATCCCCTGCGACAATTCCTCTCTGTTACACAAACACGTGATGATGAAAATTCTCACCCTATCACTGCCCACACAACATCCGGAATCCCCTCAACCATATTATCATACCCGGAATCTATTCCCGGCTGATCATGCCGCGTGCGTTTCGTGATCCCCCCAACCTCACCCTTCCTTCCCCTTTTCCATGCGCTGCAATCGATCAAGGATATCATCGAGAACTTGGGATTGGAGTTTTTGGGCGGCGAGGATTTCTTTTTCGAGGGCGACTTCGTGTTCTTCGTTGGCTTTTTCCATGGCGGAGATGATGATGCCTACGACGAGGTTGAGTAGGACGTAGCTGCCGATGACGATGAAGCTGCCAAAATAGAGTGGTGAGAGGAAGGGATAGGCTTCGAAGTGTTCACCAAGGTGCTCAGGACTTGGACGTATTTCATTGTTCATCAAATCTGACCAGCCGTCTCCGGTGATGCACTGGAACAAGGTCATGTGGGCTTGTTGGAGGTTTTGAAAATGACCGGGATCGTTGTCGCGAAAGAGGAAGACACCGACGACTGCATAAACGTAGAAAAGGCAGACGAGGAGCAGTCCGACGTAGAGCAAGCGCTTGAAACTGCTGACGAGCGTCTCGACGAGTACCTGTAACTCACGAAGGTGCGTGATGAGCCGGAACACACGCATGACGCGTATCGCACGCGCCAGTCGGATGAGTCTCAGCGCCGCAACAGCATGATAATCCGTCGTCGAATCCGGATGCATGAAGTGGATCACTATCGGTGCAAAGCCAATCACCACGATCACAAAGTCAAACAAGTTCCAGGGGCTTGTGAAGTATTTCCATGGTTGTGAACCGTGCGCAATGAGCTTGATTGCAAACTCGCATACGAAAATCCACAGTATCGCGAGGTCGATTATGTGAAAGAGCCAGCCGTATTCGTGCACGAGTTCTACATCGGTTTCGACGCCGATGAGAACTGCGGATAAGATGATGACAATTAATATGACCGTATCCAGCCAGGTATGGTGGTGATCACGCAATTCCTTGAGCAAATTCTTCATAGTGAATTCAAAAAATAGATGATGCGGGGCATTGATATTTGCGCCCCTCCTGCCGATAATACCCCTGAAGTACCCCTTGTTCGTTCAATTGTTCGTTCACCACTCTATCCGGAGTCTGTCCATGCCCACAGCGCCACAAGAGCAAAAAGTCTTTGCCGTTTATGTCATGGCTAACAGCATTCGTACCTTCTTTGTTGGAATTACCGACGATATGGCGAAGGCTGTGCGAGCAATCAAAGACAATACTGATCCCCATTCGTTCTGCTCACGCTACTCCTTGCATGACTTGCTGTACTATGAGCTCTACACGACACAGAATAGCGCACGCAATCGTGAAGTGAAACTACGAAGTCTGAAAAAAACAGAGATGCTGGAACTCATTTCCAAAATGAATCCCGAAGGCGTGGATATTCTCGATAAGTTCTTGAGGGGTGAAAGTCCACAAGTCTTGGAAAAAGAACATGTGGTAAAGAAGCGCAAATACAAACCCAAAAATCGCTTCAATGCTACGGTCTATCGTCTGCCAAGTGCTCAATCAATTGGCGATTAATACACCTGCTTCGAACAGCAGTCGATCTTTGCTTGCTACCAACTCTTATTGATCTATCACAGCTGCACGTACTGCACTCGCTGCACTCTCATCGCGTTTACTCTCGACGGAATGGAATAAACCACGTTTCGCCTACGCTCATTGTGAAGCTGAAACGGAAGAAGGTTTCGCCGAGTAGATTGTTGTCGGTGGTACCACGACGTCCGACAACCAACGCCAAGTCTACCATTGCAGCGCCACCAAATGGCAATTGAGCGCCAACTGAACCGAAGGTCTCGCTGATGTGCTTTCCGCTAATCTCATATCCCAGAGCGCGGTATCCCAATCCAAAATTGAAATTCGCGCGATCGAAGTATGCGGTACCTGCTGAGTGAGAACCGATGCGCGACAATCCAATGCTAAAGCGTGAGCCGGAAGCGTAGTTGCCAAATGATGACAAACGATAGGTCACTGAACTAAACTGCTGGAGCTCTGCATCCGCCACGAACAAGAACTTTCCGCTGCGATATGATGCACCAAGGCCAAAGGTTGTCGGCATCGCTGAGCTGTGATCGGTCGTCAGTGTACTATCATAACTCACCACATTCGAGTTATCAGCCGTCAGATAATTAAGGTCAGAAGAATAGCTCAGATTTCCATTTAATACTGCAGCTGCACCTAATGTGAAATTCTCAAACGGAATTGTTTGCACGCCTAGATTCACACCTGCTGCAAACAAACGATCACCGTTCGTTGTTATCGAATTAAACGAACTCTCTGTTTGAATTGAAGTAGTGATCCTATCGTTGATTGATCCGAAGTGCAACAATCCCGAAGCTCCAACACTGATGCGATCGCTGAGCTTGCACGCAGCACCAATGAAGCCTGTTACCATGCCGCCTTCGCCTTGGTATTGAGAGCTACCCTTGACAACAGTGCCGTCAGCAAGTGCAATCTGCACCGGTTTGCTAAAGAGATAATTGATTGAGCTCGATGGATACATACCTAAACATCCGCTGATGCCGGCCGTGGTGTCGAGCGCGAATATGACGGTTGCTCCATCGAGTTTACCGTTGTTGTTTCCTACCGAACTAGATCCTTGCGACACGATAAGCTGATTAAAGCGATAGCCTGCTTGCAAACGTGTCGTCTTGACGTCAGTCCACAACGCAGGATTCGCAGTGTTTATCGCATAGTCAGATGGCGTACTGTACACTGAACCACCTAATCCTTCATAGGCTGCACCAACACTTTGACGGAGATCACCAAAACCAAAAACGGTGTAGTTGGATCCGCCTTGCGCGTGTAATGAAAGTGTCGAGACACATGCAAATAGCATCGCAGCTAACGAAAGACGCAAAGCTTGAGATGTCAATTGATTTCTCATCGTCCACCTCCCAGCTTCGGTCGCTTCGCAAATGTCAGATTGAGTCTCGGCTTCTTCGTCGAATCCGAACTCATATCATAGATCGCCATTCGCTCCATGTTCGTTCCTGCCGAAAGCAAGATGAGCTGTCCTTTGCCTCCATAGTATCGTCGCGCTTGATCCAGCGCTTGCGCAATGTTGGAGAAGATCAACTGATTAGTGCCCTTATGACGATAGCTGGAATACTTGACGCCGTAGGTTGAAACGGTATCCTTAGTGAATCGTGACAACAAATAGCATGTCGTATCATCACTGATATTACCCTTCGATGTCTTTGATGTATCAAGCGTAAAAATCAACTGCGCTTTGAGCAAGGCATCGGTTTGGGGAATCGAGCTGAGATCAAAGTTCAAATGAACTTCGTTTTGCGTCAATGATTGGAGTTGCAAGTAGGGCGAAGGTAATTGATCTGCGTCAATCAAACTCGCGTCGTTACCCGACACTAAAGTCAGTGAATCACGAACATTGGTGTTTGAGTGATAATAGACTTTAACGCGGATGAACGGATTGACGGTGGTCGATGATGATTGCGTTGAGAATTGTCGAATCACCGTGCATGAGTTGTCAGGAACAAAGCCAAAACCATAAATCTGCTTTGCAAGATTCGAGTCAGCGCGCTTTACAAACCATGCTGCTAAACTCTGTTTGCCCAATGCGTTGAAAGGCAAGCTGATATCGGACATTGTGTCCTTGAGCGGAATTGAACCGCTAAACGATGCAAGCGCATTTGCCGAGAAGTATGCAGGATTCGGTGTTATGCCGCCGGTGAATAAGTCGGGCCAACGCGGTGCGACAGAAATATTCTTGGCGCTGTCAGTATTGATGAATGCTTTATTCAACTCTACAACATTGAAGGACGTGATGTTGGATGCGGCGGAGCTGTCACCAATGACAAATCGAAGCGGACGAATCAGCATCACAGCTGAATCGATATTGCTGGTCGAAATCCAACCGAGTGTATCCGGAATATTTGTCAGACGAATCAATGTTGTAGCGCGCGCGTCGGCTGTCTTGCCGATGTACAACGAACCTGAGTTAAAGAGAACGCTACGATTGAGCGAGTCGCTTACAGACGTAAAGATCGTGGTATCGAGTGATGAGATCGAGCGCGCGTTGAGCGTGTCGATGACAAGTGAAGAGCCAACATCAGAGGGAGCATCGTTGCATGACATCAAGGCGCCGAGGACGCAGATGATGGGTATGATTGCTCGAACAATAAATCTCATAAATACATCACAGTGATACAAGGTGCCGATGCGATTGTGAGCGTGGAATGCGCTGAATCGCTCATTGCTCTAACACCGAAAGGACAAATATATTGTTCAGACGATGGAAAAAAGTCGATCAGAATGCTGTCTTAACACTCTCCATCAACCAAAAAAAACGCAGGAGTTGTCCTGCGTTTTGAGATTCATCTATGCTCAAACAGCGTACAAACGCTCTTTGGCTACTTTACAAGGTCGCGATACAGTGCATCATACTGACGTGCCGAAGCAGCCCAGCTGAAGTCGCTGGCCATGCAATTCTTCACCAAGGTCGTCCATTGTTCTTGCTCAGCAAAGAGCTTCACACCACGACGTACCGCACCGAGTAAATCTTCTTCGTCGTATTTCTTGAACACGATACCATTTCCGGTTTGCTTCTTTGGATCGTAATCTTTGACCGTATCAACCAATCCACCGGTAGAGCGCACAACAGGAACTGTTCCGTACATCATCGAATACATTTGGTTCAAACCGCATGGCTCATACAAGGATGGCATCAAATACATGTCGGAACCGGCTTCGATCAAGTGCGCCAATTCATCATCAAATCCTAAGCGCAGCGCAAAGTTCTTTTTGAACTTCGTGGCAAGCTTCTCAAGATCCTTCTTCATCTTCACGTCGCCGTCGCCTAAGAACACAACCTGTACCTTTTCCGACAATAGCTTTGGAGCTGCTTGCAGGAACAAAGGAATGCCCTTGCTTTCGGAGATGCGTGTGATAATACCAATCAGCGGCAGGGATTCATCGACAGCCAAACCAAGCTTTTCATGCAGCTTGTGTTTGTTGGCGTGCTTTCCGGCTTTCCAGCTGGTTGGATCGTAATGCTTGGTGATTTGCGAATCGCTCTTCGGCATCCATCCATAAGGATCGATACCATTGAGAATACCCGGAATGTTCTTGGCTTTGATGATCGTTGAAAGATCACCGGCAATTTTCTTGTCTTTTTTGATCTCTTGCGCGTAGGTCGGACTCACCGTTGTCACCAAATCAGAGTACTCAAGCGCTGCCTTGGTAAAATTGAGCTGCTTGTTTTGTACCACTTTGGCCTGAGCTTCCTTGGGCAATCCGGTCTTTGCGAAGGCTGATGCCGGGAAGATTCCCTGCTCAGAAAGATTGTGAATTGTAAACATAATCTTCGTCTTTGCAAACTCTTTAGCGAACAAAGTACGTAAGTATGCAGGGAGCAATCCCGTTTGCCAGCCATTGCAATGAATGATCTCCGGAAACCAGCCGAGGAGAAGACAGGTTTGAATGACAGTGCGAGCAAAAAAGATAAAACGCTCGTCGTTGTTGTACGGCGCACCCGTTATCGGATCCGCATACAAACCCTTCTTGGCGTCAAAGTAGTTGAAGTTCGTTGTGACGTAGGCTTGTACTTTGGTTCGAGGATTATTGATCGACGATGATTTCACCGTCGCAGGCTCAGAAATATCTCCAACAGGAATTGGAATATCACAAAGGCGATTGATCTGATGAATATGATTCTTGCGTTCGCTAATGTTTCCATACTTTGGAAGCATAACGCGGATGTCGTGACCAAGGTCACGCATGGCGATTGGAAACGAATAGGAGACATCCGCCAAACCGCCTGTTTTTGCAAAAGGATAGACCTCACTCGCTACATAGAGAATACTTAATGGTTTGGGAGGCATCGCTAACCTTAGGTTGTGGCAAATATGAGAATCGCGACCCCGATTAAATACTTTTTTGGTCGGAGTGCAAAAATACGCTAAAAGTTGCGACGTTCAATTCGTGACGGAGCCTTAACACCCTTTTTAGGTTG
>JBGAUL010000024.1:0-76400 GCA_044228685.1 Chlorobiota bacterium | reverse complement strand
GTGACATTGAGTGGCAGCGGAATGACGGAAGTTGTTCTTGTTGACCTCACAGGTCGCACCGTGAAGACAATCGCAAGCGGCGAGATGAGCGGCGCGCAACAATTCACCGTCAACACGGAAGAATTGGCAAGCGGCAGCTATACAGTAGTCGTGAAGCAAAACGGCAGCGTGAGTGCAACCACGATCCAAATCGTGAAGTAAGCAACACTCACATACTCAATGGCAACGGCTCCTTCGGGAGCCGTTGTTGTTTGTGCTAGGTTGATGGATTGTGTAAGCTCTGACGAAATAACGCTGCTTTACACGAAGCAGATAAAATTGAAATTAGCGCAATTGAATGAGCGCTTCAACTATTGCATCGATATCGGATTGGTGATAGTAACCAAGGTGGCCGACGCGGAATATGACAGATTTCAACTCGTCTTGTCCGGAAGCCACGACCATGTTGTATTCGCGAAGCAGGTCTTTAACTAAGGTCGGACGTGACTCAGGCAAGTACAGGGCAGAGAGTGCATTTGATGGTTGCTGACTGTAGAGACGATAGCCTGCATTGACCAGGCGTTCGCGTAGTGAAGTGGCAAAGTTTGCATGTCGCTTCCAGATGTTTTCCAGACCCTCTTGATGAATGAGCTCTAAAGCGGTTTCAAGACCACACACTAGGCTGATTGCAGGCGTCCAGGGAGTATTGTCCTCACGCCAGGATTTTCTTGCCTTGACGAGATCGAAGTAGTATCGAGGAACATTTGACCGTTCTGCCGTCTTCCATGCTCGGTCGCTCAGCGCGACAAACGCTAAACCAGGTGGGAGCATCATCCCTTTTTGAGAACCTGTACAAACAACGTCTAGATCCCATTCGTCCATACGCAGCTCGTGAGCGCAAACGGAGGAGATGCCGTCGACACAGATGAGAGCATCGGAATGTTCACGGACTGCTGCAGCAATCGCATGGATATCACTGTAGGTGCCGGTAGATGTTTCGCTATGCACCACCCAAAGCATTGATGCGTCAGGGTGTTGTTTAAGCGTTTCGCTGGCGTGTTCGGGGAGTACCGGATGACCCCACGGAATCTTCACGTCGATGACGTTGAGACCGAACAGACGCAGCATTGTTGTCCAGCGAACGGCAAAACGACCGTTGTTTAAGACAATTGCTTTATCTCCAACCCGACCAAGTGTCGTCATGGCTGCTTCAACAGCGCCGGTGCCGGAGCTGGTTAAAATCATAACCGGCTGTTCTGTAAGAAAGACTCGACGCAATCCGGTATGCACAGTGCGAAAGATTGCCTTCGCTTCTTCGCTGCGGTGATGAATGATTGGCTCTGCCATGCGAGCTACGACTTGAGCAGGTACGGGAGTTGGACCGGGAGTGAAAAGACGTTGAGTCATTGCAAAGTGCTGTTGAGTTGTGATGTGTAGAAGTCGAATTGAAATGCAAGGGAATTACGAATCCACACTAAAATCTCATTCGTCGGCGATCATAACTGAAGTGATGTTCGACCTGCTTCATCTGTTGTGCAAAATCAACAAAGAGCTTCCAATACATGTCGTTGCGATCCAGGTCGTACCAAAAGTATTGACAGTCGTAACAAGCGATGACGTAGGATCCGAACATGTAGTGAGCAACTTCCTTGCGGATCAGACCGGTGTTCATCATCAAAGCGACTTCCTCGAAAAGCCCGAGTAGATCCCGTCTGTCGGCTGTACTGCTGCGTTCCAACTCAACGTCGTTGCGAAGCGCTAGATCTGTCAGATGTTTAAATATCTCATTCTCCTTCAATCGGCGGCGAATCAAAACAAATTGGTCAGCGCGCTTCTGGCGTCCTTGACGACGATACTCAAGAAAACCGTTGATGAAGGTAAAAAGAGCAATTGTCGAACCGAGTACAATTGCGAAATCTTTGAGAGAGCCTAAATCCATTGGAAACTTCATTGACGTGAATCAACTGGCACTTTTTTCCTGACAACAATCGTCCGCATATTGCATGCCTTGAACACTTCCAATCAAACTCACAAACAGCTCATCGGCATGAAACACTGCTTCATTTACATCCTTACATTGGCTTTTCTATGCGGAGTCGTTTCCGCGCAATATAGCGTGGAGAAACACCGTAACGGTCGCTTCGAGTACGAAAGCGTCACGAATGATCCACTCGGTGTCCGCAAATACGTTCTCAGTAACGGTCTGACGGTTTACACCTCAGTTCAGAAAGATGAACCCCGCATTCAAACTTTGATAGCAGTTCGTGCAGGAAGCAAGAATGATCCGGCTGATGCAACCGGTCTTGCTCACTACCTCGAGCATATGCTATTCAAAGGAACAGATAAGTACGGCACCCTGAATTTTGAGAAGGAGCGTCCACTTGTCGACCAAATCGAGGAGCTGTTCGAAACCTATCGTCGTACAACCGATAGCGCTCAACGCGTTAGCATCTATCACCGTATTGACTCGCTGTCCGGTTTGGCATCAACCTACGCCATTCCCGGAGAGTATGATCGCGTCATGAAGCGTCTCGGAGCTCGTGGTACCAATGCTCACACGAGCGTGGAGGAAACGGTTTACGAAAACAATATTCCGCGCAACCAACTAAAACGCTGGTTGAGTCTCGAAGCAGAACGCTTCCGTAATCCGGTGTTGCGTCTCTTTCATACGGAGCTTGAAGCAGTGTATGAAGAGAAGAACAGGGGTTTGGATAATGATGGTCGCATTGCTTACGAAACCTTGATGGAAGCTGCCTTTCCTCATCATCAGTACGGCACACAAACAACGATTGGTACTATTGAGCACCTCAAGAATCCTTCGATGCGCAAGATCAAGGAGTATTACAAGAAGAACTATGTGCCGAATAACATGTCCATCATCTTGGTAGGTGATCTAGATCCGGATGAAGCGGTTGCAATGATCGACGAAGCCTTCTCTTCATTTACAAGTGCTAAGCTGGAACCATTTGTCGTCGCGAAGGAAGAAGCTTTTGCAAAGCCGGTTGTTCGTCACGTAGTAGGACCATCGTCGGAAAGCGTAACACTTGCCTATCGCTTCGATGGTGCCGGTTCACGTGATGTAAATCTCTTGACTATGTGCGACATGATTTTGTCCAACAGTTCTGCGGGACTTATCGACATGAACTTGGTGCAGAAGCAAAAAGTTCTGGCAGCAACGGCGAGTCCGGTTATTATGACGGACTATTCCCTTCACCGCTTCAATGCAGCACCGCGCAGAGGACAGAAGCTTGAGGATATTCTGCAACTCTTACTCGACCAGATCGAGGAGTTGAAGCAGGGCAATTTCACTGAGGCGACAATGAAGGCGGTTATCAATGACCTCGAGATCAATCGTCTGCGCCAAATGGAATCCACAAGCAATCGCGCTTCGGTCATTGCTCAAACCTTCATCCACCACGAAGAGTGGAAAGACATCGTTGGATTTCTCAACAGCTTGAAGTCGATTACAAAACAGGAGATCGTCGATTTTGCCAAGTCGCACTACACAAACAACTACGTAGTTGTTTACAAGCGTAGCGGACAAAACACGGATGTTCAAAAAGTAAAGAAACCGGAAATCACACCTGTTACGGTCAATCGTGACGCTCAATCCGACTTCGCAAAGAATATTCTTGCGATGCCTGCAGAGAAGATTTTGCCTCGCTTCTCCGACTTCTCAAAGGACATTCAGCGCAGCACTCTCGCAAACGGAGCAGAGGTGCTGTGTGTGAAGAACACAGAGAATTCGTTGTACAATCTTCAGTTCGTGTGGGATTATGGAACGATGCATAATCGTGAGTACAGTATTGCCATGCAGTATCTGGACTTCGTTGGATCGTCTTCTATGAGCGCCGAACAAATCAAGGCAAAGCTCTACGAATTGGGTTGCAGCATTCGTGTGTCAGCAGGAACCGAGTCGATG
This sequence comes from Chlorobiota bacterium, assembly GCA_044228685.1. Lineage (GTDB taxonomy): Bacteria > Bacteroidota > Ignavibacteria > Kapaibacteriales > NICIL-2 > JBBATK01. The sequence goes on along the minus strand of JBGAUL010000024.1, from coordinate 72,499 downwards.
ACCATCGAACTCAGTGGAACGTCTGAGCACCTGCCTGAGGCACTGAAGATTATCAACGATCGCATGACTTCGCCTCAAGCTGATACCGCAGCCTTCAAGGAGTTGATTGAAGGAGTTATTAAGCAGCGCGCAAACATGAAGAAGAACCGCTCGGTGATTCTCAATCAAGCTCTCGTGAACTACGTGACCTATGGAAAGCGCAATCCTTTCACAAATGTTCTGTCAGAAAAAGAACTGCGTGAATTGACTGCGGAGAAAATCATTGGCGTCATCAAGAGCATGGCCGGTTTAAATCACAAAGTTGAATACTACGGACCACTGGAACTCAAAGAAGTCAGTACTTTGATCGAGAAGAACCATACAATGCCAGCTTCACTCAAGAGCTTGCCCGAGCCTGACGCCTTTGTATTCCAAGACAACACCGAAGGCGGCGTGTACTTTGTCAACTTTGAAATGGTTCAAGCTGAAGTCGTCATGCGTCTCAAATCCGATGTAGGCTACTCCTTGGACGTTTCACCTTTGGCACGCTTGTATAATGAGTACAACGGCGGACTTTCCGGTGTTGTATTCCAAACGATTCGCGAGTCTAAAGCTTTAGCATACAGTGTGGAAGCCGGATTCTCGACCCCGCGCAAACAAAAGGATCCTTATTACTTTGCCGCATATATCGGGACCCAAGCCGACAAGCTGCCTGAAGCGCTTGTGGCTATGAACGACGTGCTGATGACGATGCCTAGAAACGACGAGGCTTTCAGTAATGCACAGAAGAGTCTGCTGGAGAAAATTGAGTCTGAGCGATTTACGAAGATGGCACTCATTCAACAGTACGATAACCTTCGCCGCATCGGCCAGGACTACGATGTACGTTCTACTATCTACGATAAGATTCCAAAGCTTAGTTTTGAAGACCTTTTCAAGTTCAAGGATCAGAGACTTAACGCAAAGAAGTTCTGTTACCTTGTGGTTGGTTCAAAAGGCAAGATCTCGATGGATGTATTGAAGAAATACGGAGAAATCCACGAGCTAAGCTTGGAAGAAATTTTTGGATTTTAATGGACACCCGGTCATGAACGTCGTCAGCGCAGAAGAAGCAGTATCCTGTATTAAATCACATCATCGCGTTTACATTCACTCAGTAGCAGCAGCTCCGCAGAAGTTGATTCAAGCAATGACGAATCGAGCGCCGGAGCTGCGTCATGTGGAGATTATTCACCTCCATACCGAGGGCTTAGCTCCCTACGTTGATCCTGCATTGAAGGATAGCTTTCGAGTACATGCGTTGTTTACAGGACCCAACATTCGCTCCGCGATGAAAGAAGGTCGGGCTGATTATATCCCTCTCTTTCTTTCTGAAGTCCCGCTCCTTTTCCGTCGACACGTCCTTCCAATTGATGTGTGCCTAATCCAGGTTTCACCGCCGGACAAACACGGATATTGCTCTCTCGGAGTAAGTGTAGAAGCGACGCTGGCGGCAGTGCAAAACGCTCGCTATGTTATTGCGCAGATTAATCCGAACATGCCTCGCTCGCTTGGTGATGGTAACATTCACATTTCAATGTTCAGCGCCATCACTGAAGTAAACGATCCGATTCCGGAAGCAGCGTACTCAGAGCCGACAAAGACGGAAGTCTTGATTGGACAGAGAGTGGCTGAACTTGTCAGTGACGGTGCCACTCTTCAAATGGGTATTGGTGCTATTCCTAATGCGGTGCTGAGTCATCTGCATCATCACAAGGATCTTGGTGTGCACACAGAAATGTTCTCCGATGGACTTATAGAACTCGTAGAGCGTGGTGTGGTGACCAATCGTCTCAAGAAGAAACACGCTTATAAAACTGTTGCCGGTTTTGTAATGGGTTCGAAGAAGTTGTATGACTTTATCGATGACAATCCGGGTGTATTGTTGCTTGATATCGCTTATGTAAACTCGACCAGAGTTATCGAACAGAATCCTAAGGTCACGGCAATCAACAGTGCCATTGAAGTTGATTTAAGCGGTCAAGTCTGTGCTGACTCCATTGGATCGCACATCTACTCAGGCGTTGGAGGTCAGATGGACTTCATCCGTGGTGCTTCATTGTGTGAAGATGGAAAGCCAATTATAGCGCTGCCATCAGTGACAAGTAAGGGTGAGTCACGAATTGTTTGTCACTTAAAAGAAGGCGCAGGCGTTGTGACCACCCGCGCACACGTCCACTATGTCGTTACCGAATACGGTGCAGTTAATCTCTACGGCAAGAGTATACGCGAACGAGCAAAACTCTTGATTGAAATTGCCCATCCTGATCACCGCGAAACCCTCGCACGTCAGGTACACGAGTCTTTTGGCTTTGAGTAGATTCGAAACAGTTTAATTGAATAACCCTTTCCGGAATAATAGAGCGCATCGCCTGTTAATTATTTGCTAAGTCAATTGTACGCTGGCACTTGTTTCGCATATTGAACAATCACTTTAGGGGTTGTAGTATGAGAATCTTAGCTGCTTGCTGTATTAGCATGTTCCTCGCGATTTCCCTCCAAGCTCAAGCGCATAACACCGGAAATGAATTCTGGCTTTGCTTTGACCAGAACTACAGAGAGGATGTTGGCTCGACGGTAGATAAGCTTAGTCTTCGCTTGACTATTAGTGCGGCTGAGGACGCTGACATTAAAGTTGATATCGAGTCTATTTCCTTTCATGCTGATTTTCATTTACAAGCCGGACAAAACCGCTTGGTAGGAATTCCCTCTCAAGCTGTCATCAATCAGTCGGGTATTCGCAAAGGCGGCGGAGTGCATGTACAGAGCACCGGCGCAATCAGCGTAGTTGGCTTTAATCACAGATTTCAAACAAGCGACTCCTTTGGCGCATTGAGTGTCACCGCACTCGGCAGTGAATATCGATTGGTAGGATTGCCAAAGCTCGGTAGCGTGTTGCTTTCGCAAGCGAGTATTATTGCGACTGAAGATGGTACTCGAATCGTGATTGAGGGAACTAAGATCAGCGACGCCCGTGAGTCGAACATGAAAGAGGTCGTCTTGCAGCGCGGAGATGTGTTCCACGTCGAAGCCTTGGAGAAAGATCCGATTAACGGCGACATCAGTACAGTACTCGTTCGCGCAGACAAGCCTATAGCCGTTTTTAGTGGTCATATGTGCGGTCAAATTCCCATTTACTGTCAATCGTGTAATACTCTCGTAGAGCAATTGCTACCTATTAGTTCCTGGGGAAAGCACTTTGTTACAATGCCTCTTCCAATGCGCCGACACTACTCGCTTCGCTTTGTTTCTCATTCAGCAACAAAGATCTCTACAGTGTGGAGCGATGGTCAAAGCAGCTTTAGTATGGGACCGGGCGAAGTACACGATATAATGTCAGCTACTCCGGTGATGAGTATTGAAAGCAGTGAGCCGGTTGAGATCGTACAGTTCAGTCACGGTCATAAAGACGGAGATGATGCCGGAGACCCCTGCATGTTTAGAGTTCCGGCATTGGAACAGATGGCAAAGGATTATCTCGTCGTTATGCCGTTTTGGTCAAATGCAACAACGCTAGCTACGAATAAAGAACTCCACAGTGAAACCCAAACCGCACTAACGAAATTCTCTCCGCAACAACCAACGACGGAATCGACACCCATCGCTTCAAAGTACGTGCCGGTCGAATTGCCCTCGTCAACAAAACCAAACGCTTCAATCGATGGTGCAGAGTTACTGCCGGAGTATTGGAAGCAATACGCGCTTGTAGTATTGCCAAGTGATGCCATCTCAAGTATGCGCGTTGGCGGCCAAGCGCCTGCTGCAGAATCATTTCATGCTATCAATTCAATAATGTCTGTTGGCATGATTGAACTCAATGCCAATCAATGTGGCGTGCATATTAGTTGCGCAAAGCCATTTGCCTTTTCGCAGTACGGCATTGGTGCGAAACTCGCGTTGTACGATGTTTACGCTCACGGGTGGTAAGTGCAGTCACTCAACTGTTAGGCTTTAGCGAGCTTGCTTTCAACAAGGTGATACACTTTTTTAAGGGCTCACACGCACGGTGCTTCCTATGCGCCCTGCTTGGCATCTTCGCCTGGCATCTTCATCAAATTTGAGTTCTCGAGAAATTCTCGGAGTACTTTTTCATTCTGCGTTCCGAGCAGGATCTTGGACGATGAGGATGTGATGATTTGCAGACCCTGAGAACCCCACATAGTGAGTGCTTTGCCTCCTCCGAAAAGACTAATTCGGTAACCCCATCCGCCAAATTCAGAGATTGGTTTGTACGACCTCAGGTACAGGCTTTGAATGTCCTTCATCTCTATCGTTGTCCAGCTTCTTTGGAATGGCGCGAACTTGAATTGAATGCGCTCAGCATTCACGTGAAAGTCCAGGCGTACTGAAAACAGGAGGTAGTTGAGAGCTGCGATTACAAGGATGAAAAACCAGTAGAACAAGTCCGGAGCGGGTCGATTGCCAACCGGGATTCCAAAAACTACTTGTCTAATAAAGGCAAAGAGGTAGAAAGCATCGAGTGCGCCACAGAAGGGCCAGACGATGAAGCGAGGGAGGTGTTGGGATTCAGAATACTCGGGAGAAGTCATAAAAAAAGGGCGCACCAAATGGTACGCCCTGATAGTAAAGTCGAGATTACTTAAACTGGAATGTCGAAATACACTTGTCGAAAATTGGCAAGTAAGTTGATTCTTCCGTCTTATTCCAGGTCACAAACACGCGATACAAACGTCCGTCTTTTACGCAGAGGTACGCATGACGTCCAATGCCCGGAGCAGGTGAGTAGTTGAACATGTATGCCTTTACGCCGCCGAGTGTTGTTGACGACTGTGATGCGCCTGAGAATTGAGCCTTGTTTTCATTGGCAATCTTATCCAAGTTTGATTGCTTTGAAGCATCGAGAATGTCGACGCGAATAGTGCAATCCAAACGACTGCCCAAATACTCTGATCCGCCGATCGCTCCAGCAGCCTTTACGCCTTTAGAGCGGAAGTTGTCAGGAATGCTCATGCTATAACCACTTCCCGGTGCGCTAACCAAGTTTGCTGATGGAGGTTCAGGACCTGCCTTGACAGTGTCAATTTTAACTTCTTTAGCGCGGGTTGGACCTGCACAAACAAAGGTCTTTACGATTTCATCCCAGCTTGCTTTGTATGCATCGTAGGTGCCGCCAAAAGCTGAAAACTCAAGTGTGGTCAAGACTGTATCCTTGAGCGAGTAATACTTCACGCCTTGGAACTTGCCGTCTTGCGCATCTGCTGAATACGCAAGCTTTATAGCGTCTTGTCCGCCAAGCTTAAGATTCTCCGGAGCAGCATAAGCCTTGTTGTCGAAGATTTTGTCTTCGGTGATGAATTGATCCAGTGGCTGGTCTTTGAGGTGAATGATGTGGACGTCGACTTTTGCGCCTGCAGGACCTTCTTTGAACTCTACAAAACGACTTTGAACATCTTGTGTGGTAAGAACTAAAAAGCGACTACCTTATTCTTTGCTAACGATCCAGTTATTAGGATACTTGAGCGATAGTCCGCAGGACTGATCGGTATAAGTATCAAGACCGGCTACTTGTGCCGGCTCAATTTTCTTTTCTGAACACTGAACAAAGAAAACAATAGCAGCACAGAGCGATATAATCAAAGCTCCTGATTTCATGCAGATACTCCGAAAAGGTACAGTGGGTAAATGAATTTGGATTGCGGTGATCGAGTGAGATCGATCATCTCTGACACAGACTGACGTTTAGGTCCATTTCTTGGTGCTCAGAGTGAAATCAAACTACAAAAAAATGCTGTTTTGCTTGTAAGGGAATTGTAATGATTGAACTGTAGGTCTCGGGCAGCGATGGCTTGAAATCACAAAAAGCTGTGTGCACTGCCAATCTTGTCGACTAATTGTCCCGTTGAGTGTTGTCTTGAAGCTGATTTGCAAAGCATTATGCCCGGTCTTATGCTGCGGCAATGTCCTATTTTGCATCCCTACTACCAAGTCAATTGCATGAATGTCAGCGAAAGCATGTGCCGCGAATTGGCGCAGGCAATTAAAGAGTGTATTTACGAAGGACGCTTTGCCCACAGCGTCATTCAGAAAAAGTTCGCTGCGAATCGGCAATGGACTGATGACCAAAAGTCATTGTTTGCCGAATCATTCAACTTTATCGTTCGCAATTGGCGCCGCCTGTGGTCTGCGTGTGCTGTCGGTGAAAGCGATGATATGCACAGCGTCATGCGCATTTGTCTTGCCGCACTCATGCTCTCACGCGTGAGCTGTCCGCCTGCGCTCGTACAACGAATGCGCCTTGACCCTCAACTTCTTCGCGACCGTTGGCTGGCTGCTGAATCGCAGCGGGTGCTTCGTTACTCCTATCCGGATTGGCTTGACACACTCGGGGCAACGATTTGGAAAGCAGAGTGGGACTACATTGCGGCTGCTTTACACGAAGAACCAAAAGTCGTGCTCCGCGTCAACACCTTGAAACTGACGCGCGACGAATTGATGGAGAAGCTCCAAGCACAGGGAGTCAAATGCGCACGCAGCACTGTCAGTGATACCGGTATCGTTCTTCATGCCCATCACAACGTCTTTCGTATGGACGATTACCGCAAAGGCTACTTTGAGGTTCAGGATGACGGTTCTCAGCGCATCGCACCGTTTTGTAAAATTCAACCCGGACAAAGAGTTATCGACGCTTGTGCGGGTAGTGGAGGGAAGTCGCTTCACTTGGCTTCACTCATGGCTAATAGCGGACGCATCATCGCCATGGACACCGAGCAATGGAAACTGGAAGAACTGTCTAAACGTGCTCGCAGAGCTGGTATAGCGATTATCGAGACACGTGAAATCAACACCACCAAAGTTGTCAAGCGTCTCCATGAATCCGCCGATTGTGTGCTTCTCGATGTTCCGTGTAGCGGCTTGGGAGTGCTTCGACGAAATCCTGACACGAAGTGGCATTTGCAGCCATCCGACATTGATCGCTTTGTAGTAATGCAACGCGACATTCTGTCGAAGTATGCTCTTATGGCAAAGTCCGGCGGCCGAGTCGTCTACTCAACATGCAGCATTCTTCCCGTCGAGTGCGAAGAACAAGTCGCATGGTTTCTTTCGAACAATCCAGGTTGGACTGTTGAAGAAGAGCAGCGCATCATGCCGCATCACGAACATTGTGATGGATTTTATATGGCGCGCTTAGTGCGACCCTAGTATCCGTCTTCCTGCCAATTCACTGTTTGCAAATCTTCAACTGTCGAGTAGACAAGCACTCGTCTCGTATCGATCTCACATCATAAATTCTTGGTGTGAAGTCTGCGAGGTGTATCTTTCGTCGTACTCAATAGTCATCACCACGATCGACGCTCATGGAATCACCCCAGCAGATCAAACTCACGCAGTACAGTCACGGTGCCGGCTGCGGATGCAAGCTTTCGCCCGCCGTCCTTAACAGCATATTGCACACCAATGAGTCACAACCGGATTTTCCGGGGTTGATGGTTGGAAACAATACTCGTGACGATGCGGCTGTTTTAGATCTAGGAAACGGAAGCGCGCTGATTAGCACCACCGATTTCTTCATGCCGATCGTTGACGATCCCTATGATTTTGGTCGCATAGCTTCGGCGAACGCTATTAGCGATGTCTACGCGATGGGTGGTCGACCGGTATTAGCAATAGCGATACTTGGTTGGACAATTGACAAGTTGGGACCGGAGATAGCAGCAGAAGTTATTCGTGGCAGTCGAGCAATCTGTGCAGAGGCCGGAATACCGCTAGCAGGTGGACACAGCATTGATTCACCCGAACCGATCTTTGGTTTGGCTGTCAATGGTCTTGTCGAGCACCGTCATTTGAAAACCAATGCCGGAGCCACCGTTGGCTCTCATCTCTTTCTTACAAAGCCACTTGGTGTGGGAATACTCACAACAGCCGAGAAGAAGGGGATATTGAAAGATGAGCACCGCGGACTCGCCACCGCCTCCATGACGAAGATCAACTCTATTGGAGCGCTTTTAGGAGAAATGGATGGAATCAGCGCGCTTACAGACGTCACTGGGTTTGGTCTCTTGGGTCACTTAATCGAAGTATGCGACGCCAGCTCCGTCAGTGCCGAACTATACACCGAAGAGCTGCCGGAATTATGCGACCTCAGCTGGTACCTTGAGCAGCGCTCAACGCCGGGCGGTACCAAGCGAAACTGGATGAGTTATGGTACGCATGTGGACAAAGCACAGGGACGCGAGTTAGGCGGATTTTTTGATACTCATTATGATGAGCTTGCAGTTTTATGCGATCCACAGACAAGTGGCGGCTTGCTCGTTGCGGTAGAAGATCGAGCATTGGATGCCTTTGAGGATTTGGTGCAGCGAAGCGGACATCAATCTGCATTTCAGTCCATCGGTCGTATTGTCGACCGAGCGTCTTCCAGTGTCATGTTGCACAGCAGCTAAATACCGTCAATTTCAAGTCTAAGAGCTTTTTGACTTCCTCACTTTTCGCTCTTTGTCATACCCTTCGATTCCTCGTATCTCCGTAATTTTGCATTCTTCGAGTCTACCATACATTCGTATAAAACGGAGCTACAATGAAGATCGGTGTCCTGACAGAAACACAGTCAAACGAATTACGCGTTGCCCTCACACCTGATGCTGTAAAGCAACTTGTGGCAAAGGGATTTTCGGTTGTGATACAGCGTGGTGCCGGTGCTCGCGCATCCTATGACGATGCATCTTACACCGCAAATGGTGCGACGATTTCGGATTCAGCGCAAGATGTGTGTTCAGGTGTCGACATTGTCTGTAAAGTTCAGGCTCCGACCGTTACAGAATGCGCTATGTTAAAAAATGATAGCGCACTCATTTGCAATCTGAATGCTTGGAAAAACGCGGACGTTGTCGCTGCGTTAAAGGCGAAGAATATCAAAGCATTTGCTCTCGAACTCATTCCTCGTATTAGCCGTGCTCAAAGCATGGATATCCTGTCGTCGATGGCTTCAGTGGCCGGTTACAAGGCTGTGCTGATGGCAGCGGCGCACAGCGGAAGATTCTTCCCAATGTTGGTAACAGCAGCAGGAACACTAGCACCGACCAAGTGCTTGGTTATCGGCGCCGGTGTTGCCGGATTGCAGGCAATTGCTACAGCTCGTCGTTTAGGTGCTATTGTTGAAGCCTTTGACGTACGTCCGGCAGTGAAGGAGCAGGTTCAGAGTTTGGGTGCAAAGTTCATCGATATCGATCTCGGTGAATCCGATACAGAAACTAGTGGCGGTTATGCCAAGGAATTGAGCGAAGATGCAAAGCGACGTCAGCAAGAAGGTCTTGCTAAGCACATTGCGCAATCAGACGTTGTCATCAGCACTGCAGCAATTCCAGGTAAGCCCGCTCCGAAAATCATCACTGATGATATGCTCAAGAGCATGAAGAACGGCTCAATCATCGTTGACTTGGCAGCAGAGACAGGTGGCAATACCTTCCAAACAAAGGCTGGAGAAACCGTTGTTACAGCGGAAGGCGTGCATATTATTGGTCCGGTTAACCTTCCGGCATCGATGCCATTTCACGCATCACAGATGTACGCAAAGAATCTCGTGAACATGATGATGCTCTTTGTTCGCAAAGAGGGAATCCAAGTTCACCTTGAAGATGAGATTTTAAGCGCTTGCTGCGTGTAAAACTATTGTTTGTTCAGAAGCTCTGAGTGTGGTATAATCGCGGCCAAATTTTTTGGCTGGCAAGGATACAGGCGTGTACATTGTGGAATGTTGATGGTAAGTAAGAGTCACGAATTCTTAACTTTTCCAGGTAGTCTGTTATGGCAACGTCCAAAAATTCAAAGAAGAAAACTGTCGCGAAGAGCGCCAATAAAGCATCCTCGCGACCCGCTTCGGCTTCAAAACGTGCAAAAGCTGGTGCTTCCAAAGGTAAATCGGGGGCAGCAGTGAAGAAAGTCAAAGCACCAACGAAGACAAAGGCGGCTTCGAAAAAAGCGTCGCCATCGACAAAAGCCACCAAGTCGGCACCAAAGACAGTGGCAAAACGTCCTAGTCCACCAGCGAAGACAGCAGTAAAGACATCACCAAAGCCGCAATCGTCTAAGACAAAAAGTCAAGGTCCCAAAACGAGCGCAGCACCAACGAAAGGTCAAATGACAAAAAAAGCAACGCCGCCGGCAAAGTCTAAGAGTCCGGCAGTAGCAAAGAAGGCAAGTACAGAGCAGAGCGCACCAATTACCATTGCTCCTCTGTCTGCCGGTAAACCAACGAAAGCAATTGTATTGAGTCGTGGTGCAGGACCGGTTCGCCGTCCTTCACGCAGTTCAACACGCTCGACACCTAAACTTGAGCCCAAGACAAAAAAGGATTTATCAAAGAACGAAGCGATGTTCGAGCGCACTCAATCGGCACCAACGATTAGTGCTCCGAAAATCACAGAGTTTTTCCCAACATCTGCATATTCAACTCCTGAACCCGTTAAGCCGAAACCAAATGTTCGTTATTCGGATAAGGATTTGAAGATGTTCCGCAAGCTCATTGAAAGCGAAAAGGAAAAGACCTTAGATGAGTTGCGCATGTTGAAAGAGCGTCTTGAGGACTTGACGAACTACGAAGCATCTGAAGAAACTGCTGTGTACTCCATGCACATGGCTGAGCAAGGTTCAGAAGCAGTAGAGCGCGAGAAGACTTACGCGCAAATTCAACGCACTACCGATTACTTGCGTAAGCTCGATGAAGCTCTCACGCGTATCGATGAAAAGACCTATGGAATCTGCCGTCAGTGCGGAATCCTGATTGCTAAAGAAAGATTGATGGCGGTACCGATTACAACACTCTCAGCTTCTTGGAAGCTTCGTCAACAGTGTCCGGTCGATGGAATTGACCGCATCGGTAAGGCCTAACTAAGCAAGACAACAAGAGGAAGAATTCAGTTCTGAATTCACATCACGAAACCCCATGCTTTGCACTGGGGTTTTTTGTTTGGTGGAAGAGCAGAGTCTCACTCTGCTTAACGCGTTGGAGCGTCGATGAGCTGAATGATTTCGTCGAGGACCGATGAGCCGTTGTAACGGTAGTCTGCACTTCGACGATGACGTGTGAACTGAACTGCATCAAGATCGGATGGAGACTCGAGAAAGTGGAGCTTGTTGATGGACGATAGGTATGAATCGATTGACGGACGACGTCCGGTGAACATGCTGTAGGTACTCGTTCCCAACAATGCCGACTCTCTGTTCATCGTTCCACCGCCGCTAATCACAAGGTCTGACCAATAAAGCAGCTGCATTCCAGGTAGTGCGCGGTCTGCTACGCGGATGTTTGTGAATCCTTCAGTAGCGACAACCGACTCAACTAAGTTTCGATCAGTCTGTGTGCGTGGTGTCACGATTGCCCTTACTTGCGAAGCGCGGCCGGCTCGCATGAGTAGCTCGCGTAAGATTTCTTCACTTCGACAATCGTGGTAGTTCGATGTCATGGATGAAGGACGAATCGTCACCATGACGGAATCCTCGTCGATTCCCAACTGCGCACGAAAGCTTGGATCCGGAACAAAATCCGGCAAGTAGAGTTCTTCTTTCAAACCGTGATAACGCTTGATTTTCTCAAGGGGTATTCCGGCTGAGCGAAGCGAGTCTTCGGGCAACACTGCAGGACAAGCCAAGACATCAGCGCATCGCTTGAATATCTGCATCTCTGTCCACTCATAATCGAAGAAGAGCAGCGATGGAATGTTCATCCACCAGGCACAGAGTGAGAGTGCGCGAGAGCCGTGACTGAGAGCGCGGTCCGGACGAAACTCTTTCACCAACGAACGGAGTTGAGCTGCGCGAGAAATGAGATTAGTGACCTTCTTTAATCGACTCGCACCTGCATGCTCTCCGACGCAGTGATAGGGGATTTTCGCATCGTCTAAGAGCTGCAGCGTTTGCGCATAGCGCCTCGTGCTTACCAAAACGCTGTCTCCTCGCGCTGTCAATTTCTCAATGACAGGCTTGAAAAATGGAACATGAGGCGAATTGTCTATGTCGATCCAGATTTTCATCGATTCCTTTCGTGCTGAATTCAAGGCAATGACCATGCCATAGGCCCCAGGTTGCCGCCGGAGTTCCTTTCATTCCAGTTCAATAATACAGCATTAGACCGTATTTTGCGCCCTTGAGCTACCATCTTTGACGAAAGGACACCTCTCATGGCAATTCAAGGCGCATTTCATCTGCAAAAGTGGATCGACGAGCATCGTCACTTGTTGAAGCCGCCAGTCGGCAATCAATGCGTGTATGATGACACGGATTTTATCGTCATGATTGTCGGTGGACCTAATTCTCGCAAGGACTATCACTTCAATGAAGGCGAAGAGCTGTTTTATCAAATTGAAGGCGATGTCGTTATTAAGATCATCGACGAAGGCAAGCCGCGTGATATCTCAATTCGTCAAGGAGAAATGTTCCTTCTTCCGGGAAGAACGCCACACTCACCGCAACGTGGAGCAAACACAGTAGGCTTGGTAATTGAGCGCAAGCGAGAGACCAAGGAGCTTGATGGGTTTCAGTGGTACTGTGAGCAGTGCGGCGAGAAATTATACGAGGAATACGAATACGTCAGTGATATCGTCAAGCAACTGCCGCCGATCTTCGATCGATTCTATGGCAATCTTGAGCATCGTACCTGCAAAAACTGCGGTCACGTTATGGAACCTCCAAAGAAACTTGCATAATGAGCACATCTACAGTTTTAGGACTTCGCACCGTCGGTTATCAAGTGCCGGATATTAGTGCTGCAAAGCAGTGGTACACGCGCGCATTTGGTGTCGAACCGTACTTCGATCAACCCTTCTACGTCGGATTTAATATTGGCGGTTATGAATTAGGTCTGCAACCGGATCCGACGCCGGCAGCAGAGAAGCACAACAGTGTGACCTACTGGGGTGTTGATGATTTGAAAAAGAGACTTCAACATTTTCTCGATTGCGGTGCAAGCTTGGTGTCCGATATAGAAGATGTCGGAGGTGGAATACAGGTCGCAACAGTATCAGATCCATATGGCAACGCAATTGGTCTGATTTATAACCCACACTTTACATTAGATGCTGCATAGTGGACAGGCCGACAAAGGCGTCTGTTCGCAGGGGACTGCAGTACTCAACAATTGAACTCACGTATGAAAATTGATATTCATTCCCATCTCATGCCCGAGCACTGGGAAAATCTGAAGAAGAAATTCGGTTACGGTGGTTTTATCTATCTCGATCATCACAAGCCCGGCGCAGCCCGAATGATGCGTGATGATGGGCGCTTCTTTCGTGAGGTTCAACAGAATTGTTGGGATGCAGAGCTGGTGCTTCGCGATATGGATGCACACGGTGTTGATTGCATGGTCTTGTACACAATTCCCGTACTCTTCTCCTACTTTGCTAATCCCGACGATGGATTGGAATGGTCGCGCTTCTTGAACGATCACTTAGCAGATGTGGTTCGTCGTTTTCCGCGACGCTTCATTGCCATGGGTACCGTTCCATTGCAGAGCGTCGACCACGCTATTCGCGAAATGACTCGATGTGTCAAAGAACTCGGAATGCCCGGTTTGCAGATTGGTTCAAATATCAATGGCAAAAATCTTGACGACCCGTCGCTCTTTCCCTTTTACGCGGCTGCTGAAGAACTTGGCTGTCGTTTGATTATTCACCCATGGGAAATGGCCGGATCAGATCGAATGGAAAAGTACTTTGGCAAATGGCTCGTGGGTATGCCGGCAGAGACAACGCTGGCTATGACTTCCATGATCTTCGGCGGTGTCTTTGATCGTTTTCCCAACTTGAAAGTCATGTTCAGTCATGCAGGCGGTTCATTCCCATTCACCCTCGGCAGAATCTCGCACGGCTGGAAAGCACGTCCGGATCTTTGCAACGTTCACAACATCTCCGATCCACGCGAGTACGTGAAGCGATTCTGGGTCGACGGGATCACGCACGACATTGGCGCGTTTAAGTACTTGATGGGCGTGATGGGAAGCGACCGTATTTGTTACGGAACAGATTATCCTTTCCCGCTCGGCGATCTTGAGCACGGAAAATTCCTTGAAGAGTCCGGTCTTGCAGCAGATGATCTTGAAAAGATCATGGCGAAGAATGCATTGAGTTTTCTTGGGCTCGAGGCGGCGCAATTCGGCGCGCAAAACAAAGCATAAAACATTGCTGAAAACAAAAGGAGTCTTTGGTTTTTTTTACCAAAGACTCCATCTAATCACTACTTAGCCAATCTCTTCGTCTTCTACCTCGCTGAGTTGCGAGTGTACGTGCGCCGTCCCGTGGATGAGTTCGATTATCATATCCGCATCAGCCACTGAGTTTAGTCGGTGCGCAATGATGAGCATGGTTATTCCCGCAAACTCTTCATGGATACTCTGCTGTATCAATGCGTCTGTTTTAACGTCGACGCTTGCTGTTGCTTCGTCCATGACGATGATCTTAGCCCTCGTAAGAATAGCGCGCGCCAGACACAAGAGTTGACGTTGTCCTTGAGAGAAGTTCTGACCACTCTCACTAATCCTTGCTTCAAGTCCACCAAGTGATTCAATCACATCGGCAAGATGAACTCGTCGCAAAGCCGACCACACCGCCGCATCGTCGTACTCAGAATAACGATCCAAGTTCGAGCGCACGGTTCCAATGAAGAGCATTGGATCTTGCGGAATGACCGCAAGCGAGCGACGAAGTCGATCCGCAGGTATGCAGGCAATGTCGACGCCATCGATGAGGATGGAGCCGGACAGAGGTTGCACGAAGCGGAATAGACTTTGGAATATGGTAGACTTACCGCTTCCTGTACGTCCAACAATTCCAACTCGCATGCCGCCTTCGATTGTGAAGCTGAGATCCCGAAGAACCAGCGGCAAGTCATCAGCGTAGCGAGCTTGTACTTTTCTAAACTCCACCTTACCCTTAGTTGGCCATACTACCGATTTACTCAACTCAGGCAATCTGGTAACACGCTGCTCCGGTAAGAGTGAGCCGTAAGAACGAAGTCGTTCGTACGACGTCATTCGAGACTCAACTTCACTAAATGATCGAACCGTCCAATTCAAGAAGGCCCAGAAATTCAGCGAGTAGGTTATGATGACGCCGGCAGTTCCGGCTGCTAGACTGCCCTTGGCACAGAGTATAACAATTGTTACAGTCGTAGTCAGTGCAATAAGTCCGCTCAGAATCGGCGCTCTCGACGAGAACCATCTGTTCAATAGAATTGAACCCCAGTTCATGCGTTGGAAGTTTTCCAGCTTCTGAACGAAGTGATCGTTGAACTCTTGTTGACGGCCATAGGCGCGAATTACGCCAAGTCCACTAATGGTCTCTTTGTAATGCGCATATCGCGGCGAACGAGAGATACTCGCCAAACGCTTTGCTTCACGAGCACAGCGTCGGTAGTCGCGTTGAATGCGATAGAATATCACCAATGCCGGAACCGCTGCAAACAGAACTACGGGTACAACAGCAAGGATCAATACTAGCGTTCCCAGCATTTGGGCAAGAGAACGGAATGTGCTCTCGAAGTTCCAGCTGAGCTCATCGTCGACTCCCGCCATGTCGTGCGAGAATCGATTCAGAATACGTCCCATTGGTGTCGTGTCAAAGAAGCGCAGAGGCGCTGCTAAAACTGACTCCAACGTATTGTCGTGTATGATTCGTCCTGCCATCGTTGCGCGCAGCATCCAAATCAATCGCTCCGCATAGTTGGCAAGCAAAACAAGGATGCCTATCAAGCCGTAGACGATAAGTGCGTGGAATGGATCAACGAGCCAACTCCACATTGACTTGCCGTGAAGCAGAGCATCGTTCCACCATGCGAGCCATGAGTTTTGAGCGATCGGCAGTGCGACAACTACCAAGCAACTTGAAACTAAGGCTATGTAGGCAAGAGCAGGTGATGATCCCTTGGCGCGACCAATGGTCTTGAGGTAACTGAAGAACAGCTCAGACTTAATCGAGCCGGTCATGCGATCCTCATCGTCCATAAACCGTCCGTCTCCACTTGGCGCTTCAACTTTCTGCGCGACCGTATTCTGAAGAGTCAAGGTGCTAGCCATCTCTTCAGCAGCTGCATGCTCTGCGATGAAACTCTTGAAGTGCTTCGAACGAGCCGAGAGTTCTTCGAGATTACCAATCGCTTCAATGCGATGATCGTGCAGAAAGACAATGCGATCAAATCGATTGAGATGAGCAAGACGGTGCGTTGTCACGATGCGAGTAACTCCTGACCAAGCGCCGAAAATCAAGCGATCAGCGAGCAACTCCTCTGTGTGCACGTCAACTGCTGCTAGTGGATCATCCAGCAATACCAAGCCTGGTTGCTTCATGACAGCACGCGCAAGACTGACGCGCATCTTCTGTCCACCGGACAAGTTGACGCCTCGTTCACCAATCTCTGTGTCAACGCCTGCGCTCAATTGCTCCATGTCGCGATCTAATCCGCAGAGGTACAGCGCCTGCTCAACTTCGCGTCGTTGTGCAGAAGAACTTTCGTTCGATGATGCTTGCACATCAATTCCGAAGAGAATGTTCTCGAGTACGGATGCATTGAGAATGAATGCCTCCTGCGAAACGAAAGCACGTCTAGCCTGCTGCGTCGGTCCGATATTGTCGAAGACAATTGATCCGCTCTGCAATTCAACTTCACCCAGTATTGCCGAAAGCAACGATGACTTGCCCGCACCGACCTCGCCAACAATGGCGATGCTCTCGCCAGGGGCGATTGTGAGGTTGATGTCTTTTAGGGCTGAGACAACTTGTGCTTCCGCGGTGGACTCACTCTTTGCACTCGCGTCCGTAGATGCTTCGGCTTTGATTTCGCTTCGCGTGTATTCGACACTGCAATTCTGAAGGCGTACACCGACTGCGCGATTGGCTTCGGACTCCGGACGTATATCCGCCTCAAGAGTCTCCAATTGAAAGAAAGTGTGCAATCGTTCCGCAGCAACTCGAGCATGCGCCAAGTTCTTGATGAAGTGGGGCAATGAACCAATAGGATTCTCGAGTTGCATAAAGAGCAACAAACAGGGGAACACCAAGGCTGCGCTGAGTTGTCCTCCTAGCATCACGTAAGTGCTAAAACCTACGAATGCAACGACTGTGGTCGTGCTGAGAAAGAACATGACACCAAGTGATTCAGCCTTTACAAGTCGTACATAAGCATCAACTTCTTTACCGCGCACAGCGGAGACCTCGTTGCGCACACTGCGTTCCCAAGCGAAGTACTTGACGACACGGATACCGTTGAGAATCTGCGACATCAAAGTCACGCGTTCATCACGGTGCTTCCACAAGTCTGAGTCATGCTTCTCAAATCGCCGTGCTGCTAAGGTTGTGATCGGTATCATCAGGATCATGCTGAGCACCGAGGCAAGAGCTGCCGGACCCATAAGAAAAAACAGCATGATCAAGGAGCCAACGACGAGTAGCAAAGAGCTCATGATTTCCGGCACAAAGAACGAAGCTTCAGCTATGCCCTCGGTATCGTTTGCCATGTGATTAACCAAGTCGCCGGTTTGGGTCGTGAGTTGAGCTGAGCGTCGAAGTGCAAGACTATGCTTGAACACGCGCATGCTCAGTCCGTTGGTGATTCTACCCCAGGTTAGTAGTGCGTTGTAATAAAAATGCTGTACCGTCACTGCATCAGTAATAACCACAATTGCCAACAACACTGCTAACATGAGCGTTGTGTTGAAGATGGACGGGTTGCTTTGAAGCAATGCGATGTGCTGCAGGAGAATGCGCATCAACAACGGACCACAGAGTGCAAGGGGCACACGAACACAGTCGATGATAAATCCTCGACGCGCTGAAAAGCCTGCAGCCCAGTAGCTGTGCCATACGAATGCAAAGGGCTTGGCTGTAGGAAGACCCACGTAGTTCTTCTCAACTACTGATGCGCGTAAATGTGGTTCGAGCTCCGGCATGTCGCCGGCGCTTAAAGGTCTGGTGCGTCCCAGACGGATCAGCGTTCCAACATCGCTGAATAATATGTTTCGCAGAAAATTCTTCATAAGAGTTCCACTACTTCATGCTGCAGAAGTTTTTGGATTCCTGGTTAAACAAAAAAAAAGCCCGGACAACACAATTGTCCGGGCTTATAACTCATCGTAAAAGTATTTACGATCGATCCGGACGGTATAGATAATCATCGTTCACCACTGGAGCCACAAGGGTCGGCCAAGCCTTATAAGCGCTGCAAATAGCGCTCAAAGCTGCGGGTGAATATGATTGCTGTTTAAATAACATCGCGAGACCTTTCGTTTGTTTTCATAGTTCTTCGGGGACATGCGCCGGAGTTTTTGGGAATCAATTATCGGAGGACATGCGTCCGATTATTGCGTCAATGATTGTTAAAAGTAATGCCTTAAAAAGCAACCACCAAAAATTTGTGCGGACATTGACAGATGTTTAACAACTGGATTTTCGTCAAGCTCGAAGAGAAATCTTGGTCAAATCGTGCAGTACAATTCACCGCGTATCGGTGGTGCGTCACGTTGTCCAAGCTTCGCTGAGGCTAGTATCCGTGCGGTCTCCAGCACGATTAGTAAGCGTTGGCACAAAAGAAATGTTCTTTTAGTACGCCGTTATTTTTGAATACCAGTTAAAGTGTGTTTCGCGCTTTAGCGCTAAAACAAAAAATTTTCTGCGAGTAAGAAGGTTGTCAGGTTTTACTTACAGTTAGCCATACACGTCAGGGCAAAGAGCGTAGATCGAAAGCGACAATTAGGACCAAATACTCGAGATCCGAAAATGAAAATTGTGTTGGCGGATCAAGACGCGATGTCTTCAATCACTACTACTGCCATAGCAGCAGAGCTTGTATGCGAGAGAGTTACGTGAATGCGGTATTGTCCCCAGCGCTCGAGCATCAGACCGCTGAGGTCGGCGATTGGCTGACCTGAAGGCAGGTTCTTGCATCCGCATTCCTTGAACTGAAAACCGCGTGTAATGCCAGTTCCAATCGCCTTGCTAAATGCTTCCTTGAAAGCAAATCGAGCTGCGAAATGAACAGATTCTGTGCCGTGGAACTTTTTGCAGTATTCCTGTTCTGTGGGAGTAAAGATTCTGTTGAGGAAGCGCTCGCCATACTGTTCGATAGAAGATGCGATACGAGCAACATCAACGAGATCAGAGCCAATGCCGATGATCATGCCTGTCCTCCGGCAGCTTTGAGTTCGGTCATTGAAAACAAAGGATGAAGATTGATGTCTATTGCTTCCAGTGCTGCTCGTCCTCCTGCTTCGCGATCAATCACGCAGAGCGCGCCAATGATCGTCGCACCGCGCTCGCGAATGTCTTGAGCTGAGAGCACGACTTGTCCGCCGCTGGTAACGACGTCTTCAATGATCAACACTCGCTTGCCTTGCAACTCTGCGCCTTCAGCGATTTTGCATGTGCCGTAATCCTTTGCCTTCTTGCGAACAAAGGCAGCCGGAATTCCTGTGTGAAGCGAAAGGGCAGTAGCGATGGGCACTCCGCCGAGTTCCAGTCCAGCCAGAACTTCTGTATCTGAAGGAATGAGGGCAGAAAGGTGTTCAGCAATAGAAGCCAAAAGTGCAGGCTGAGCTTCGAAGAGGTACTTGTCGAAATACTCATGACTCGTTGCTCCGGAGCGCAGGAGGAAGGTCCCGGTGATATGAGCAGTGTTGTAAATTGCCGCCGCCAATTCCGTACGAGTCTGAGTTGCCATGCTGTGGTTGTGAACGTATGGGACAAATTGATCACAAAATTAGAGCTTTTCGTTTCACCATGATAGAATTAGAGACAAATCCTGCCCAGCTAACTGACCTTGCGTTGAGCGAATACATGCGTAAGAATGCGACTATTAGCATCGACGAGGGACTCTCAGGTTCAGAAAACATGCGTCGTGACGAACTGAATGCTCAGTCTTTGTCGGACGAGGACGATTCTCGCGTCCAGCTGCGCCTCTACTCATGGAGTCCCTGGTGCGTGTCGCTGGGGAAGAATCAAAAGGAGCAAGACATCGACCAGCAGCGCTGTCAAGAGTTGGGTTTTGATTGCGTTCGTCGAGCTACAGGCGGTCGAGCGGTACTTCATGCAGACGAGCTTACCTATTCAGTTTGCATGAGAATCCCTGTCGGAGTTACTGTGCATGATATCTACAGAGTAAGTCACTCAATTCTTGCCGAAGCGCTTCGCGAATTCTCGCCGGAGGATTTGAGTTATGAGCGTGTTCAACCAAATTTTGCCCAGCGATACAAAGGCTCTGCAGATAGCGTTTTTTGTTTCAGCAGTGCAGCTCGTTCAGAGATCATGTGGCGTGAGCGCAAAGTTGTGGGAAGTGCGCAGCGCGTTTTTGGTCATGTGTTGTTGCAGCACGGATCGATCTTGCTCGGGGAAGGTCATTTGAAACTTGCAGATGTTGTTCGCACAGACGTTGAGGACGACCGTGCACGATTAGCGCGGACATTGCAAGAAAAGAGCGTAAGTCTGCGTGAAGTCTGTGGTCGCGACATTTCCTTTAGTGAATGCTCATCGGCTATACAGCGCGTCTGGTCTTGATGGGAGTTATCGCATTAGCTTATTGCCGCGACCAGCATCAGCATGAAGGTGAAATTGTCACCCATCGATTCTTTAGCAAGCGGCAGGAAGAGGTACCAGAGAATTGCGTCGAGAAGTGGATCTGTTTCTTCTGTTGCTGAGCTGATACGCACCGTTGCGGTTCCGTTGTTGGTATCCAGACCATAGGCGAGCACATCGCGAGTTCCGTCATTGATGTAGTATTCTGCCAGTGGGTTGTTCCGCACACCAAGTGTCAGCGTCTTTCCGTTGATGAGCACATTCCATGTATTGGCGTACCACTTTTGAGGAGTGATTCTCGCTACAGAAGTGCCGTCTGTCTTGCGCACTTCAATACGCGTGCTCCAAAATCCTTCAACCGTCATCAAATATTCTTCATTGCCGATCCTGCATTGTGCTACTCTTTTGCTTGAGGAGTAGTCGAAATTCATTGTGATCTGAAGCTGCTCATCGGTGATGAGTTCGAAGGACGATTCCGACCGTGCTATCCATTCTTTACGCATACAAAAAAAGCCCAGAAGTTGTGAATACTTCTGGGCTCAAACGAATTGGTTGCTGCTCTGTTGCAGAATCCAATGTTACTTTTTTTTCTTATCAGCTGCCGGTGCGTTTGGATTTGGAATTGTGATCTTGCCGTCCTTCGCCTTGCTTGGATCGATTTGAATCACTGATGGATCTACAACACCTTGTGAGTCTTTAACTTGACCATAAGCGCTGATTTCGAAGGGAGGAAAATCCGGATCCGGTGTTTCGATAACAACATTTGCGTTCCAGTATCCACGTTCCTTACCGATGTAGCTTCCGTTGATAGTGAGGGAATCGCCGGATGCGATGCTAATAGGACCCTTCTTATCGATCTTCATGCCTTTTGTGGCAATCAAGCGCTCGATTTGGAATGGCTTTGTGTCATTGTTACGGAGGCGAACAAAGAAACGCGCGGTGTCACCGATTTTAACTTCCGGGAAGTTAAACGATTGTGGAGTCAAAGTCAGTGCGCGGAAAATGTTTGCTTTGAGATACATAAGGCGACCCATCTTCGAAGGATCGTCGTTTGTGAAAATCGTCATTGTTTTTGTCAACTCTCCGGAACTCAACGCAGCACTCAATCCAACGCCAACGCGAGCTGTTTTGCCCGGCTTGATTGGGTCTGAGGTGTAGTGCGGTGTCGTACATCCACAACCAACCTTGATGGTGTCGATAATCAGGTCCTTGTTACCAACGTTCTTGATCACAACAAAGGTGTCGAGCGAAACCATTTTGAGTGGGTTGTCACGTACTGTGACCTTGCCCCAATCCAAAGTTTCTCCACCAACAATTTCCATCTTCGGTTGCGCGAATACAGCGCTTGTGAGCGCTAGGCACATGCCAAGGACAATGAGAGTATATTTTTTCATCATAGAATATGAAGAGCAAGAATTGTGAAACATAAAAAAGTGTTGTCGGATTTTACACGAGTAAGCTCATCCAAAGCCGACGCACGAGGCAACCTTATTTTGGTTGTTGTGCTTGGTTCTGGCGGTGCAAGTTGGCGCTATCGATTCGCGCGGCTACTTCGCATACTGCATTACTCGCAATGTGGTGCACAACTTCGGCTTGCGACGGATTGATGTCAACGTTGTTGCCAATGTTGTCGAGTACGTATTCGATGTCAGTAATCAACTTTTGAATTTCAGGATTTCCTGAAGCCTCTTTCTTCAAGGCTGATGCCTCTTTCAAGAGTTCTTTTGCGATCTGACGATTGGGGAGTTGTTCTTGGATCGGCAGACATTTTTCGCAGAGAACTTCGTGGTCGACTGACGTAGCGAAGTAAATCTGAGAACGCTTGAGAAAGTCAGTGACTTGCTGGCTTGCTGCAATGAGCGGAACACTTGACGAAGAAGCAGCAGATTGATCGGCTTGACTTGGATTGACGACCGGTGGCTGTGTAATCTGAAGTTGAGAACCAATATACACGCCCAGAACCATGAAGGCGAGTCCGCCTGCAAGAGTAAATCCAATGCGCTGTGGAGTCAAGAAAAGCTCGCGAAGCGAAGCCCAAAATGAAGCATGACGTTCTTTGCTCACCGGCATGCTGTTCTCAAACGATTCTGCGCGCACGGTTGCGTTTAGAATCGAGCGTTCAAGTCGGTCGAGTACATGCTCGTCAATAGCTTCCGGCTCTGATTGCTTAATACGATCAAATGACTGCCGGAAAAGTTCAGAGCGCTCGTGAAGAGTCGCATCAGACTTCTCAAGCGACGCCAGCTGTTGCTGCTCTGCCTCCGAGAGTTCGCCATAGTACGCGAGTATGATTTTCTGATCTAAGGAGGTATCGTTTTTGTTCATGATTTAATCCTTTCCGGCTCGACTTGAGTCCGAATGCTAACTCTGTTGTCAACTGTTATTGGTCGTCCTTGTAAAACGCTAACTTTTTTTGCAATGCATGTACCGCTCTGAACAAAAGAACTTTCACCGTGCCTTCAGAATTACCGAGTTGCTCGGCGATGTCCTTTAGTGCCAGATCGTGGTAATGACGAAGTACAAAGACTGTGCGCTGCGACGGACTGAGTTCGTCTAGTGCATGCTTTAAATGCTCATCAATAACACGTTGAGAAAGAGCGTGCTCCGGATCCAACAATGAGTATGAATCATTGTCTACGGCGTTTTCATCGTCGTACTGCTTACCTGTCTTAGACGCTTCGTATGACAAGGTTCGTGTACGATTGATAAAGGTATTAACCGTTATCCTGTAGAGCCAAGTACTCAGCTTCGAATCACCTCGGAAATTCCCCAAAGCTTTGTACACGCGTATAAAGACGTCTTGGGTAATATCTTCAGCATCATCATGGTCCCGACTCAAGTCCAATGCAAGCGTGTAAACCTGCTTTTTGAAAGTTCTCACGATGTCCGTAAAAACATCAGGATCCTTAGCAAGTATGCGCTCGACGAACTCTCTGTCGTTGTCAATTGATCCGAAACTGCGTGATGACATAGACGCTTGAACGGTGGATAACGGTTGACAGTAAATTTAAGCCAAATCAAAAAAAACGACCGAACATCCTAGAGAAATTCGGTCGAAAACGGTTTTTTCGGAGTTTTTCAGTCATATGGACCATCACTCAGGTCCACCAATTACTCTCGAGTATCAATTTAACGCAAAAAATGTATCGAGCCACAGTTTTGACCCGACTGATTTGTGAGCATTCCCATGTACATGCCCGGCGCAAGGCTTGAGAGATCTACTGTAGAACACTGTGCCGATGGAAATATTGTCGCACATTTCTGCCCAAGCGTCGTGTAAAGATCAAGTCGCAAAGCCTGATCTCCAACATTGCCAACGCTCAGTACACCTTGGTTATAACTGATCTCAGGTTTTGAGTTTGTTGATTGCTCTTCTTGACCAATATCTGATAAACCAAGGGCGAAAATCCTTCCATCAGACGTTGCACCTAATGCTTGACGTACTTGGAACGGAGAACTGGCGGCTTCGAAAACAAGGTATCCCACCAAACCACTTCTCACAATGTTTCGTCCTCTAGTGTCACCGAACACTATGTAGGCGGTTCGACTCTCTACAACATACGTGCTAAACCTCGTCTGAACATCCGGATCATCACTCAACGGTTAAAATCCAACGACTCTGGCATTAGGATCGAGAAGTTGTAGTTCAAGGGCAACACCGAGCAAAGTAGAGTTGCTTCCGATCGAAATTGGAATGCGTGTCAGCGATTGATCAAACTGAGTTGAAAGTCTCTGTTGAATATCATTGATCTTCTTCGTTATGCTATGCGCCTTCCCGAAGTTGATTTGCACAACGAGGTTGTCGCTAAGAGTTACATCTCCACTGCCATCGCAGTCAGCATAGGTTGCTTTTGAAGAATCCCACACTAAGCTTGGTTGAGGAAGCCATAGAGTACTGCATGGTTCACGCTTGTAGCCGCGAACATTGCTGGAGCCTGAACCTTGTTTGAGAAAGGATCCAACTGTAGTTGCGTCTCGCGAGTCCACGACGCCATTGTTGTCCGCATCGCCAGGAAAGACGTTGACGAAGCCGTGAATAACAACCGAATAAGTCGTCGATGTAAGCGGTACGATACGTCCACCACTATCGCTGGTAACAGCTTGGGCATGAACAAAAGTGAAGCTGATCGGAGTGGCATTTTGCGCGTCGGGTCTGACGACAAAATCGAGGTGTACTGCTCGTGGGTTATCTATTCCGGGATCGGTGATAGCTATACCGGCAAGAGCGCCGATATGAACGCTTCCAACGCCGGTACTGGTGTCCGAGAGATCGTAGGCAAACGTGCCTTTGCGTCCGAGTTCACGCTCTTTCCAGTTCGAAAACACGACCATTTTCGAACCTTGGTATTGGAGTTCAAAGCTGACGCCGGTACAATTCTTCACACCGCTGACGAGTACGTCAACGCCAAACATTTGGGTGGCTGTGATAAATGATGCGCGACCGCTATCAACGTCGGTACGGACAAGGCGAATAGTTTGTGCAGAAGTGTCGAGGGAGCAGAATACGAAGAGGCTCAGCCAAAAGGCTGCAAAGCAACGGAGCATGTTCTTGTGTTCTTCCATGACTCTCTTGTTTCAGTTCGACTCAATCATTGAGTACGAACAATCACCATGCCAGATGAGAAAGACTCTCATCAAAGCCATACTAAACTTAGGCTACGCCAATACCTTCATCGACATCCGGCGTTGGGCTCACATCCGAGGCAGAAGAGGCTAAACTTCCTTCTGCAATGAGTTCGTCGCGTGCTGCATCAAGTATTCCATTGATGAAAACGCTGCTTTTTTCAGTAGAATAGATCTTTGCGAGCTCGATTGCCTCGTTGATACTGATACGTGGCACGATATCGTCAAAAGTCTTCATTTCGGTGATTGCCATGCGTAGAAGCTGACGATCAATAAGCGCAATTCGCTCTAAATCCCAGTTTTTGGCCAATCGTTCAATTCGTTCATCGAGTGCTGCCGTTGCGCCGAGGGTAGCGTGCAACAAGGTCCGTGCAAACTGGATGTCCTTTTCACGCCAGTGTATTGGAGTATCAGCCTCCATTTCCTCAATTTCTTCGGGCTTCAAAGGACGACCGTGCTGTTCCTCTTGGCCGTCGCCAATATTGAACTCACGGAAAAAAATATGCTGAAATACAGATTCGATATCAGGTTGGTCGGAGTCGAATGCAGAGAGCATCTGCACGACTTTTTCCCGAGCCAGGCGACGCGTTCCATCGACGAAGCGTCGCCGGCTCAGTGGAAATGGATCAATTGTTTCTTCTTTTTGACGTTTTTTCATGCTTACTGCTTTGCGGCCGCACCGCTAAAAACCTTCATAGTAAAAAGAGCCGCAAACTCTGTGCCTTGCCAATCAGACTTAGCGTCCACCGCGAATATTAGGAACTCCGGTGTAACCACCATGAATGTGACGAACTTTAGCAATGCGTTGTTCTGCGATTGCATTTGATGCGTCAACAGTCAAGATGTTACCTGACTTAGCAGCATCGAAAATGCGAACGAGTACATCGTAGATAGATTCAACCTTGCGGGTAACCTGCTCAGTTGACCAACCCTCGATCTCACTGCTCACGTTGATCAAGCCACCGGCGTTGATGACGTAGTCAGGAGCATACAAAATGTTGCGCTGCTTCAATGCTTCGCCGTGCTTGCGCTCATCCTTGAGCTGGTTGTTAGCGCCGCCAGCAACGATTGAGCACTTGAGCTTTGAAATGGTTTCGTCATTGATGACAGCACCCAAAGCGTTTGGTGAATAAATGTCGCAGTCGAAATCGTAGACCGAGTCAGGACTGATATACTCAGCACCGCTCTCAGCGCAGAGTGCCTTTGCCTTTTCTTCGAAAATGTCAGTTACAAATACCTTCGCACCTTCTTTGACCAAGTGATGGGTCAAGTGCTTTGCAACATTGCCTGCACCTTGTACGACAACGCGCTTTGTTTTCAGCGAGTCGTTGCCGAATTGTGAATGCGCTGCAGCCTTGATACCACAATACACGCCCAAAGCGGTAAATGGGGATGGGTCGCCACTACCTTCGGCTCCACCAACACCGGTCACAAAGCGAGTTTCCATGCGGATATATTCCATATCCTGAACTGATGTACCAACGTCTTCTGCTGTGATATAGCGACCGTGCAGGGTGTCAACAAATCGACCGTATGCGCGGAAAAGTTCTTCAGTTTTTTGTGTGCGGGAATCTCCGAGGATCACTGCTTTGCCACCGCCAAGGTTCAAACCGGCAACGGCAGCCTTATAGGTCATACCGCGCGACAAACGCAATGCGTCTGTCAAGGCTTCTTCGTCGGTAACGTAATTCCACATACGTGTTCCGCCAAGTGCCGGACCAAGGGTGGTGTTGTGAATGCCAATGATGGCGCGAAGTCCACTGTGCGGGTCGGAACAAAAAACAACCTGCTCGTGACCATATGAATCGAGATCCTGAAACATAGTGCTGTTCATTAGAGTGAAAAACAGGGCATCGTAGCAGGAATGAACCTACTGAGAACCGTCGTTGCCGGATGCCAACATACCCGCTCGTAGTCCTTTTTCAGTATCCGGGACTAGTGACGGAAACGGTCCGCAAAGATACAGCGAAATCGATTATTGAACCCGCGTCTGACACTCCGCCGCTGACTGTTGCGATGTGAAGAAATTCATCGAAACTCAAAAGAATTCGCTTTGGTACCCTAATTCCTTTATTTGGTGATGAGGCGATTGCTACCTAAATTTCTCCACATCCTTTCCCACACTATTCCGGACGCTTCCATGCTGTGTCGCGGAGTTTGTTTTTGCCTAAGTTTTCTTATGATCGTCGTGCTCACGACGCTATCTGTGTGTGCGCAACAGACTACACACGGAAAGGATTTCTACCTAACATTTCTACCGAACTACCACGATCCGGGATCAACTCCCAATGACTCGCTGTATATCTATGTTGTTGCCGACGCGCCAACGAGCGGTACACTGAGTTACAATGATGGTACCATCTCCATCAATCAAAACTTCACCATCGCAAATCCGGCGAACATTTTCGTGTTTGCGGTTTTCTGGCCTCAAGCTGAGATACGCGGTTATAATGAAGCGCTACGCTTCGGCTCAAATGATGAAAGTGAAACGATCCTGCGAAGGAGCTTTCATGTTGTGAGCACGGAAAACGTTTCTGTTTACGCCCTCAATCAAGCCAATCGAACGAGTGATGCGGCCTTGATTTTTCCGACGCCTGCACTGGGGACAGAGTACTTTGTCATGTCATATAAAGCCGATGGACGCGTAACCGGCGGCAGAATAGATGCGAATTACACTCCTTCTGAGTTTGCCATTGTGGCAACTCAGGATAACACGTCGGTGATCATCTATCCGACCGCACCGACGAGCATCACTGGTACCCAGACCAAGAGTATTACCCTGAACAAAGGACAAGTCTTTTACTGTGAGTCTGAGTTTTCTCTATCGCAGCTCAATTATGATTTGAGTGGAACGAGGATAGTGGCTAATGCTCCGGTGGCTGTATTCGCCGGACATCAACGCTGTCTCTTGCCAATAGAGGACAAAGCAGTTGTCAACTCTCGTGATCACCTCTACGAGCAGATGCCACCGAGTAGCGTTTTGGGAAAGAACTACATCATTACGCCGCTGAATCAACCGATCCAGTTTACTACTCCAGCCGGAGCATATGACATCTTTCGAGTAGTAGCTACTGAAGACAATACCCAGCTTCGATTTAATAATATTGTGCTAGGCAACCTCATGGCAGGGCAAGTGTACGAAGGTAGACTAAATACCGCCGGTCTCCTAACTGCATCTCGCAAAGTTCTCGTCGCCATCTTCAAGCATAGCTCAGGCTATGGCAACATCACGCAGTCCGGTGATCCCTTCATGCTCATCGTCCCGCCTCGTTCACAGTATCTTAAACAATACCGCTTCAGTAACTGTGCTGTTGGTAGCTCCTATATCGAACACTATATCACCGTCATTTCTACGCGATCGAATGTTCCAAACATTAAACTTGACGGTGCGACGATCAAAACCACATTCATCGACATTCCCAATACCTGCTATGCGTACGCTAACGTTGGCGTTAGTGCTGGTACGCACACTTTGGATAGTCCGTGGTTAGTTGGTTTGTATGCCTACGGCTACGGCGACGTCGTATCATACGGTTATGTCGGTGGGATGGCCTTTGTGCCGGATGTGAGTGATGATGCTGTAATGGCAGGACCGGATCAAGCAATTTGCATCGGCGACTCAGTTCAGCTCAGTTCGAGCGGAAGAGCGATTTCACTTCGGTGGTCAAAGCTCGGAGTGACTTCACGTTTTCCATGCGATACATGTTCGAACGTATGGGTTCAACCAAACCAATCAACGAGCTATTCACTTGTGGCTACTGATTCATTGGGATGTACAGTAATTGATACTCTCAACATCACCGTAAATCAAATTCCGACCGTTGATGCAACACCTGATACAGTTATCTGCACCGATGTACCGGTGGTCTTGAAAGCAAATGGAAAGTATCAAGACGCGTTCTGGTCTCCGCCCACAGGATTGTCATGCACGACCTGCGCAAATACTGTCGCTAATCCCGGTCGCGACATGAAGTACTATGTGACAGTGCGAAATGGCACCAATGCTCGCTGCTCGGCAATTGACAGTGTGACGATTCGTTATCGTCCGGGTATTGCTGATGCATTCCCCAAACCTGTGACGATTTGTCGAGGTGATAGCACAGCTCTGCATATCAAGTACGGAGGAAGAGTGCGCTGGACGCCGGCCGTAGGGTTGAATTGTGCTTCCTGTTTGGACGTGATTGCCTCTCCCTCAAAAACAACGCGCTACACAATTCAAGCTGATTCAGCTTCGTGCTATTCGCAGGCAACCGTTGATGTTATCGTGAATGATCCTCCAACATTGAAGATGGTTCACGATACCACGATTTGCCGAGGAGACTCGCTGCACATTAGTATTCAGACGGATGCGAGTTCTGTTTTATGGTCGCCGTCACGATACCTCTCAACAACCAACGCAACGGTGATTGACTTTGCGCCGGATAGCGATGTTGTGTACACACTGCGTGCTACCAACTCTTCGAAATGCGAAGTCATTGATACGCTACGAGTGCGCGTTAAACCAGCTCCTCAGGTGAGTCTTGTCGCTTCGGATACTGTCGTTTGTCGTAACTCTTTGCTTGAAATGAAGGCGAACATCTCCGGTGCTGACGCCGTTTCGTGGTCTCCTGCTTCTGCAGTGAGTTGTGATACATGTACCAGTACGATGATCAGCACGGACTCTGATCGAGTCTATACCGTCACGGCAACAGTCGGCGGAGGCTGTCCTCGATCGAGTTCGATACGCGTTCATGTTTTGGATCTGCCCTCAGTGCAGCTCACACTACACGACAGTTCACTCTGTCAGCAATCGACAGTGCAACTTCATGCACAATCGACGGAGAGTGTGCGATGGAATCCAAGTATTGGATTGAGTTGCAGTAATTGTCCGGACCCTGTTGCTACTCTTAGCTCTGACATCACGTACTACGCGCATGTTGGCAATAACCAAGGTTGTTCTGCAGTAGACTCCGTGCACTTGCGTGTCTTGCCCACACCGAATCTCGTACTCAGCATTGATCGAGATACTCTTTGCTTGAGTTCAGGCGTTGCGCACATCTCAATTTCAGATGGAACAGTTGGAGCGAGTTATCAGTGGCAGGCAGATCCTGGTTTGTCGTGTTACGATTGTGCGAATCCAACGGCACGTCCGGCGCAGACGACGACCTACCACCTGACGGTGATTTCCGCGGGCGGTTGTCGTAAGGATACAAGTGTGACAATCGCTGTTAAAGCATGTCAACGACAAGTGAGCATTCAGAATGTCGACGCCGGTAGCTTCATAGCTTGCTCAACCAAAGCTGTTGGATTAGTTGTGTCGAACGAGGGCGAATTGGCAGTGAAGATTGATTCGATCTTTGAATTGCAGGCTTTTGGAGCACACGTTATTCTCGACACAAGCGTGCATCTGCCCATTGTACTCAATCCTGGTGAATCGATGACCTTGCCTGCAACCTTTGTTCCGCTTCAGCTAGGATTGGTATCAGTCGTTTATGGCGTTCGTTGTGATGTCGGTTATGCAAATGCAGATACGGTCATCCACATGAAATTTTCTGCTATCACCCTTAATCGTCCGCTCTCGATCAAGCTTCGTTCGAACACTGTTGAGTCCGGAAAGAAGTTCGCTTTACCAATCGAGGCACAGTCGGCGAATTGGTCGGAGATTGGGTTGACAGACATAGGACTCCGAGTTGGCTACAA
Source organism: Chlorobiota bacterium (assembly GCA_044228685.1). Lineage (GTDB taxonomy): Bacteria > Bacteroidota > Ignavibacteria > Kapaibacteriales > NICIL-2 > JBBATK01. The sequence continues at coordinate 41,669 of JBGAUL010000024.1, read as the reverse complement.
CAAGAACTGGATGCGCTTTCTTGATAGTGTGCAGCTTGTGAATGGATTAAATGATCTTGGCTGGACAGTGAGAAGCGCCGGAGAGAAGAGCAATGATACACTTGCTTGGACCGACCTCGAGTTTCACGGAACAACACCGCTGAGTACAAGTGGAGTTATCGCTACTGCGTGGTTTAGTTCCTTATTGTCAAAAGATTTTAGTTTCACGCCAACGATTGACTCGACCTGGTTTCCGGCACAAGCTATTTGTATTGATGCGCAGGGAAGCTCAGAAGAACTAGTGCCGCAAGGCTGTGTGAGATCACTGCGTCGCGTTGAATTCGGTCAGAATGCATCTACTCTTCGTAGCGTTCAGCCCAATCCTGTTTCGCTCAGTCAAGAACTCTCCATACGCTACGACCTTGCGTTTGATGCTGAGGTTGAGTTGATGTTGATTGATGAGCTTGGGCGCGAGAGACTCTGTCTGTTACGCTCCGTGCAGTCGAGCGGGGAATACGAACTCAATGCCGATATTCATTCCTTAAACTCAGGTGTGTACCTCTGTCGCTATCGTGCTTCAGGCTACGAAGCAACAATGCCTTTCATTGTATTGCCTTAAGCTTATCTGAATCGAGCTGTGCGAGCACTTGGTGCAGGAGTAGACTTCTGCATGGCAATGTACTTTCGTGTGATTGCATCGACGAGATCAACGTCGTTTCCGGAATCTGCTTTTCCTAACTGTAAGGGCGGACAATCACCTTTCTTCGCCACGTTCATGAAGGCTTCAAGTACAGAGGGTTCAAACCAAGCGGCATTTTGTCGGATGTATGCAATGGCTTGTGCCTGACGGTATTCAATTTCCGTCGACGAAAACTCGTGTTGCACGGGTGAGGCTGTAAGAGTACTGCCAGCCAAGACAGAGAATCGATATACGCGATTGTGATAAAGATCTGCCAGAGCAACGATCATCGACTCGCGTGAAATTTGCTTGCCTTCCAATTGATTTGGGTAGCCACTTCCATCATAGCGCTCGTGATGCTGAGCAATGATGTCCACTACCTTTTCCATTCCAGGAATTGCACCAACGATTTGAGTGCCGCGCTCAACGTGAGTGAGGTATTCTTGAAAGTCAGATGTACTCAGATTTTCCGGCGCAGTAGCCACAATCTTCGCGTCCATGCCGCACTTGCCAATGTCGTGGAGGATAGCGGCGAGTGAGATGGTGGTGATTGACTGTTCGTCCATTCCAAGCTGACGTGCAACTGCCATCGAGATATCAGCGACAGTCGATGCGTGGTTTGTAGAGTATTGAGCATGAAACTCAGGGACAAAGTTTGACAGCATACGAATGCTGTGCATGTACATGCTGAGTGAAGATTTCTTGTCACGCTCTAACTGACGGAATTGTTCGTCACGAACGAACCTCTCATTGCGCACTGCGGTCTGCACATGCTTGTCAGGAATGGTCACCGGAGGAAGTGGTGCGTGCTGACGTTTCTTGTGGATGAATTGTTCGGCGATTTGACGGATTTGATGACGAAGATCAGGTCCGGAGCGTGGTAATGTTACGAACTTCTGCACCGCATTCAAATCTGCAAAGCGACGTATTTCATCTTGATCAATCTTCTTTGAGAATATCGCCCGTACACCGGTTTGATGCAGATATTTCACCTGAACAAAGAAATCCAGAGAACTTTTTCCAAAGTACTGCACATCGCCAAAAATCATCTGGGCTCTGTAGCCGTTTTTGATGAGTGTTAGGGCTGAATCAGGGTTGGTGACAATCTTCAAGTTGCACTCTTTTGAGTACTCGTTCTCGAACCAGGATATAAGAGTGTGATCCTGATGAACAAGCAAAATGCTATAACGTTCTGCGGGCAAAGAGCTCACCTTGTCAACGTCGGGATCCAGGTTATGAAGAGTATGGTCTCTCATGCTAATCGCCTATAAATGAAGCAGAAAGGTCAATCAACACAGGCGATTGGACGCAACTCTGCACTCCACCTTAGTGCTTATCGGCTGAGAAGATGAATTACTGAAGCGCTGCAACGCTCGATAGGTAGTTCAGGTATCATGGCAAAGCCATGCGCAGGGTGGTGGCGAGATGCTCATCTCGCAAATCCGCGCCGCAGGCCAAAATCGAAAGATCAGGTCCAATCAAAATGCGCCATGGATAGCCAACGTACTCAAAGGTCTTGGCAGCCGGATGTGCATCGTCATGTTGTACAATTCCGCTCACAACACCTGCTGAGATGGCATTCTCAGGCAATTGCGGAGCGCTTTTGTCCATTGAAAGCGCTATAATATGTAGGGTCTTGTCCTTTGAATTGACTTTCATTCCTTGTGTGATCTTGAGCACGTTTTGCATACCCGCGACACAGTCCGGACAGTGATCAGTTTGCAAATCAATAAGGGTATAATTGCCCTTAAGAGTTTGCTCGCTGTGCTTCTTGTCCTTCGTGCCAATAGTGTAGTTGAACGAAGGAATTGTATGACCAACCTGAATGGCCCGGTCAGGATTCAAATAGTAGCGCGCTGCTTGGGCCAGTGGATGCTTGGGGAAACGATCCATGAGCACGGCATACAATTCACGTTGACGTTGTTTGTCCTGCAGCACGCTTGCTTGGATGAGTTCCGAGTAAGCAACAGGTGCCGCAACATTTTCATTGCGATTGGTAGCAAGTAAATCGTTGATGTATTGATCTTTGGTTTCGCGTTGACGTGCGTTCAGTGCCACATACAAAAGCTGTATATCAATGGCCCAGATGTCTGAAGCGGGTCCGATAATTCGCAGTGCTTTCTCCATCATCGCCTGATCTCGCCTCTCAGCCGGAATGCTGAGATACGCAATGCTGAGTAAGCGTTCTGCGACGGAGTCGTCTTCGTCTTTGATTTTAGAACGTAAATCTTCTTCGCGCTGACTTACGCGCATGCGATCACGAAAATCACTGAGGTTGAACTGAGCGCGGTCTCCACCGGTGCTTACCCAACGTGTCATCGCCACATCCATCGAATCGTCATACGACTTCTTCCACAACAACAAATCCTCGTAAACCGCAGCTTGATGCTGAAAGTGCTTGTCGTCCGCTTTGATACTTGATTTGGTAACAGTAGAACGAAGTACCGAATGATCAAAACTGACTGTTTTCTGACGATAGGTGTTTTGGATTGAGGCGTAGTGTCCGTTGCGAAGCTCCACATTACCAGGCGCACAAGCAATCAAGGCATGTTCGCTTGACATGCCATTGTAACATATCAACACTTGCCATGCTTCTTCTGTGTTTGAGCTCGGAACATCTGCTTGGTAGGAACCTTTGCGAAAGTCCATTTTTACACCGGACTGACGGTTGTAATTATTGAAGCTTCCTAAGAGCAACACAGAGTCGATACGATTTGGTTTCGTCGTCGCAGCGAGCTGAATATCCACTTGTTGTTTTATCACATGATCCGCAAAGAGCGGAATAGACAGAGGCTCGTGATTGAGTCCGCTGTATTCCAAGCGATACGCGCCTTTCTGAGAAACAGCCAGCATGTAACCACCGGCTTCGGAGACAGCTACGACCGTGTCAGGAGTCGTGGAGCCGAATTTGTACACACTTAAATGTGCGTGCGAAAGGGGATGTCCGTCGCTGCCTCGAAGATGACCCGAGACTACAGCTACTTGCGCTTGTGCGGCAATGCTTAAAAGACTGAAGAGGCAAATGAAGATCTGACGACGTAGCATAAACTCTTGGTTAGTGAAGAGGCAATATAGGTGCTAATGCGATGAATCGGATTGTGATCTCAGCTCACGAATAACAGTGGCGAGTATTGTAATTGCTTCGAGTGCTTCGGCTTGAGTCGTGTATTGAGAGACAGAGAAGCGCACTGCAGCTCGCGCCTCGGCGGTGCTACGTCCCATAGCTATGAGCACATGAGAAGGTTGCATCGTTCCGCTTACGCAAGCCGATCCATTAGAGCAGGCTACGCCATGCAAATCCATCAGTTGTAAAATGGCATCACCGTCAAAGGCATTCGCATCGGGAAACGACATGTGTAGCAAGGTTGGAAGCGCATCCTCAATCGGAGTATTGATGCGAACATTTGGAATAGATTCAATCACGGCTTGACGCATAGCAGCGACAATTGAAGAGCAATGTTCTCGTCGTGCATTCATTTCTGCGCAAGCCAAGCGTGCCGCGACTTGGAAGCCAATGATGTTGCTCACAGCTTCTGTTCCGGCGCGACGATTTCTCTCTTGTCCGCCTCCAAGCTGATGAGCCTTGAAATCAATTCCCTTGCGAATAAACAAAGCACCAACACCTTTGGGTCCGTGGATCTTATGGGCTGAGAGGGAAGCGAAGTCCAATCCCAGCTCTTGCACATCGAGCGGAACTTTGCCGAAACTCTGGACGGCATCAGAGTGCAGCAAACAGTCGGGTGCTGCTGCGCGTAACGACGCGACGTCGTTCATGACACCTGTTTCGTTGTTCGAGTGCATCACCGACAGAAGGCGTCGTTTGTTGTTGATTGCTGCGACTTCGTGAGCATTCAGTGTTCCATGCTCATCGACTCCGAGAAATTGTACATCCTTTCCAAGCGACTGCATATGCTCTGCAGGAGCAAGCACCGCGTGGTGTTCGACGCTGCTGACGGCCAGGCTGTCGATGAGATGTGATTCCTCAAAGGCGCTGCGAATGACAGTGTTGTTTGATTCAGTGCCACCGCTTGTAAAAATGATTTCGGCAGGATGAGCATTGATGAGCTGCGCAATTTCCTCGCGAGCTTGTTCAACGGCTACACGTGCGCGACGTCCGGCGGCGTGCGTTGAAGATGGATTTCCATAATTATCACCAAGCCAAGGCAGCATTGCTTCCAATACACGCTCGTCGATGCGAGTTGTGGCGGAGTTGTCCAGGTAGATCATGATGCAATATTAGAGACTTCGTCGCTGTTCTGCCGAATCAAGTCTGAAGTAGGGACTCATCCGCGCGTATAATTTCTCGCCAATACCCTTAATCGAACGCAAGTCCTTGAGTGCGCGAAAGCGTCGTTTTGCTCGCTGATCAAGAATTCTCTGAGCAACAACCGGTCCGATACCGGGAACTCTCAGCAGCTCTTCTTTCGTACAGCTATTCAACACCAAAAGAGGCGAAGGCGGCGCGCTCAACTTAGTTGCTTGGTGTTGAGCATGGGCAGCATCGCGAGGAATTTTCTTCGAATCTGTGTGCTCGAGTTTGCGCAGAGAATCCTGTATAGCGCTGAGGCTATCGACATAGTGCGCGAGGCGTCGATGCAACTCTTGGTCAAGAGGATCTTGAGGATTGCGAAATACACGCAGCACGAGCGAAGCAGAGCAAATGCACAGAACGACCAGCGAAACCGTGAGTTCGCTTTTTGTCACACCAGCACGCTCCTGCATTCGTTCGAGAATTGTTTTCGAACGTCGGAGAGCCATAGTCTTATGGAAATTCTATTCTAGTTCTTCTTCTGGATCGTGGTGATCCGGACTGCGGGGCGGGAGCAGTACGAGAATTGGAGCGAGAGCTGACAATGCAGTGTTGAGTGCTTCGGGAGTGGACGAATTGTCGAGAATGAAGTCGGCATTTTTCACTTTCTCTTGCGCCGACATTTGTTCTTTCATTCTGCTACGGACTTCAGCTTCCGTCAGTGCACTACGCTGCATAACGCGTTTAACGCGAACATCTTCTGATGCATCGACAACCACGATATAGTCGAAGGCATCTTCCAAACCAACTTCATAAATAAGAGCGGATTCAATGAAAACGAGCTGAACACCTTGATTGCTGCACTCTTCGATTTGTCGCTGATGTTCTTCCAGCACTCGAGGGTGTACCAAACGGTTCAAGAGAGCGAGGCGAGCATGGTGCTCAGGACTCGCACCGAAAACCATGGAGGCGAGCTTTTGACGGTCGAGAACACCATCCAGATAGACATCAGGACCAAAATTCTGCACGATCAACCCGCGCAACTCAGCATCGTTTTGCATCAAAGATTTCGCGGTTTCATCCGACGAAAACACCACATGGCCGGCTTTTTTCAACCACTCACTCACCGTGGTTTTTCCGCTTCCCATGTTGCCTGTAATGCCAATTACGACGATTTCGGAGCCTTCTGAGCTGCTTTCGTCTTCCATTTCGGTCTTCTGTTCACTCATAAACGCAATCTAAAAATAAACGCTCGATGTATTGCTCTATCAATTTGTAGCCGTATTTTAGTAGCTCACTCTGAGCAGCGTTTTGCAAAACACAGTTTCGCAGCCCGCTCCGGAAGGTCCCATCGACTAATGGTTAGGTCACCACCCTTTCAAGGTGGCAGTACGGGTTCGAATCCCGTTGGGATCACCAAATCTTGAATTCTCTTGAATCCCAATTCTCGAATTCAGCAAGTTGAAGCCCTAATTCCACTCTGTGGTTTTAGGGCTTTTTGTTGCCAAAAACTGCCTACGCAAGTTTACACGTGTAGACTATTTCGACCCATTCGACCCATTTAAGCAGCGGCGTCCAAAAAGTAGGTCGTCATAGTGCCTTTGCCTTTGACTTCAATTTCACCGCGCTTGGTGAATTTGTACTTTTTGTGTAACCGATCATAAACTTGTTCGGTACAGTGAATGTGACCAATCGAACCGGTGCTCTCCATGCGCGATGCCGTGTTTACTGAATCGCCCCACAGATCATAGATGTATTTTTTCTTCCCGATGACACCGGCTATTGCAGAGCCGCTAGCCAAGCCGACGCGTACATTAAGTTTAGAACCGTCGGGTGCCTCGATATCGTGCAAAGCTTTCAGCACATCCAGAGCCATGTTTGCAGCAGCTTCGGCGTGATCCTTGCGCGCGTGAGGCAGACCGCTGGCGACCATATATGCATCGCCAATTGTTTTGATTTTCTCGAGACCGTGCTTTTCTGTTAGTGCGTCTAATCTCGTAAAGATCGTATTGAGCATTTGCACTAAGCTCTCCGGACGCACTGCCGATGTCAGTTTTGTAAAGCCTGCAATGTCGATGAACATAACCGTAGCTTCAGCGAAGAAGTCGACGATAGTGCTCTCGCCACTTTTCAGACGCTCAGCAATTGGCTTTGGTAGAATATTGAGCAATAGTCCATTGGATATTTCTTGCTCTTTGTCGAGAGCGATGTTTTTCTCGTGTAGCTTGGAGTTGAGGACTTTCTTTTCGCGATAGTTTCGATAGATGATGTAGGCAATGAGTACTAAGAGCAGTGAAAAGAGACTAAGCCCCCAAATGATCATGCGTTGACTACTTAGCTCGAGCTCATTGGCTCGATTCTCAGAATCCAGGAGGTCATTTTGTGATTGTAGATAGTCTTTTTGCATCTCCAACGCATTTCTCTCAGCCATGAGCAATCTATTGCGCTCGAGCAATTCCTCAAGTTCAGCGCGCTTGGCATTAATGAGTTTAGGATCAGCTTTTACGCGAACTAAGCTATCGATCTCACGGCGTAGTGTTCCGATCCGTTCGTTGTTTGATATGAGATCCGCTTCATTCTTCTTGAGAAGTTCACCGACTTGAGTGACGTCATGATGTACTAATGGTTTGGACTGGGCCGGTCCGAGTTTCTCGACAGTTAATCTCTGAAGTACAGCGGGTAGCTTATTGACAATCAACTTGCTTTGCTGTTGAGCAACTGCGGTTTCGTTTTCAAGCTTTACGACTTTCTGTTCCAAAGTTCTTGCTTGATTCTTTGCATTCTCAGCATCAATGAGCAAGTCCTCTGGTTTTGTATTGGTCATTTTTCGAAGCTCTACACGAAATTCTCCGGGATTCACTGATGGGAGAAGCTTCAGATAAACGTCGTCCTCGTCTACATTCTCAAAGTAGAATCGCAGAGGTTTGTCCGTTTTAATCGTGTGTTGTTCGCCTACACGGTTCCAGCGAAGGTACTGTATGGCAGTGTCTTGAGCGTTTGCTGACACGGCATAAGCCTTCGATCCGAAGAATAGGGTGAGTGTGATGACAATCAGAACATGGGCTCTGGGACCGACGCCGCTTTGCAGGAGTAATCTCATATGGTCTCTGTTTTTACTTTTTATCAAAACACTTGATTCTGGGAGCTTCCGGAATATGGAAATTCTTGAGAGCTCTTCTAATCACTGGTTGCAATTGTTGCATCATAGCTGCTGCATCTAAGTGATGCGAGGAACACGGAGACACGACGCTATACATTTGTGTGCCTTCTGAGTTCGTGCGTTCAATGATGCGTACAGATGGAATTGAACGGCTTAGGTATAAATGACAAGCGGTTGCTTTTTCTTTGTCGTCTGTTGAAAGAAACATGAGGTGACAACATCTTGTACTCGGATCAGCTACAGATACATCTGTCTGAACGTCTCTATCGATAGCTGCTTCGACTACCGGTAGAGAGTCTTTCAATAGGGCAATTGTCGGAGATTGTTTCTCAGGTAATCTCTGTGTCGTTGTAGCTTTTTGAACAGACTCCGTCTTTTTTTGCTGAGGCGAGGTTGGCGTCTCATCGGCCGTAGCTTTAGGAGATCTTGAAACAACCTTAGGTTCCTTCTCTTTGGCAGAAGACTTAATCGATTCAGGCGATTGCTCGTTTTTTGGCCTTGGCTTCTCTGAGGCTCCAATTGTCTCTGCAATAGTGATCGTGTCCACTGATGGTTTTTTCGGTGTTTCGACAACCTGGACTTTCGTTCCTATCATCAAAGTATCCGTACGAACTAGTGTTTCAACCACCACGTGGAATTCCGTACTATCATACTCTTCTTTCGTAGATAGTGCTCTGCCTAAAGAGATAAGAGTGTCAAGAGAACGTGGATTATCGCGACGGACAGTATCGATGCGTTCTTGTCGACGAAAGAGTTGGCTAAGACTAAATGGTGGAGAGTATTGAATGCTTAACGAAGGGCTCAACGCCGCTGCATTCCAGGCTAGTTGCTTGACTACAGTATTCAGCGAGTAACTGAAGTGCAGTGAGGGTACTAGGAATAACGTTTTGTTGTTATTCATTGGTAGCTCGTAACTCAATGCTGCACTCGCGCTTGCCAAAAGTTGTGATGCATTAGGAAGATTGCCTGAGCTCTGATTTCTGACTCGCGAGCGTGTATCTACCCCGTTGCTGTCCAGAAAGCTAGCAAACTCTTGCGGCTCAGTAATACGTTCTTCTTGAGTGTAGATTGCTGTGTGCAGCCAACCGATTTGGGCACCTACGCTGATTCGAAGTCCACTAAAAAGATGTACACTCAGATAAGGTTCAAGGCTGGCACTCTTCAACTCAGCAGCAACAGTATGTCTAAACACTCCAGGCTTGCTCTGTCCATTCACTGCAAGTGTTGTCGCCTCATCTGCTGTAAGAGTAGCACTGTGCGTGTTCATACCGGCACGCACGCCAAGCATCACACCGCCATACAACGGTCGTTCGTACAATGCCGCCAAGTTTAAGCCGCTTCCATCGCCGCTTTCAAATCGTGGACAGCAGTTTGGTACGCCTGGGAGCTGGCGAAAGTCCGCGGTATGGAAGTTTTGACCGTACCCGACGACTATGCCATAGCGCGATCTTGCCGAATCGATTTGTGACTTGGCTTGGATGCCTAACAAATGCAGCGCTACAATGAGTATTTGAACGCAGACCCTCTGTGTCATCGAATTACCTCAAGGGTCTTCGTCACAACTTCGGTAGGTGTTCGCATAACAAGTAGGTACGGTCCGCTCGCAAACTCCGTCGTTTGTAAGTACATCGACTTTGTTCCGGGAGCGAGTTCCGATTTCAATAGCGTCTTTATAAGTCGTCCGTTGACATCATGTAACTCAAGTGAGATTTCACCTTGTTCAAAACTCACAATATCAATCATCGTTTTGGAGTCAGCAGGATTCGGATTGATTGAAAGAGATTGTTGTTGTCCGGTCCCACTCACCAATCTCGGACCATTAGCATAACAAATTCCCTTAAGCTTAAACGTGCCACATATAGTGTCAATGAGGGCTGGGAAGCCTTTTGTGGCAACGTTTTGCAAACTCAAGACGGTCACTGAGTCATTTCCAAGCATTGCCCTAAATCTTAGAATGGCGATACCGCTCGTGAGAACTTGCTGGGGCACGAGATGAAGATCAATCGTATGTACGTTGTTTACTATTTGACCTTGTGGGGTCGCATCAATAGGTTCCAGTAGACTGGCATTAAAACGCAATTGAACGTCTACGGCGCTCAAACCGGATTGAACGAGAGTTGATTGGTTTGTCAGTTCGATTGGAATCTCGACAATCTCACCGGCAAAAGCTTCTGCCCCAATTGACTGTAGCGTCGTGCGAACTGGTCTACCAACGACCGTACGGAGAATGATGCTGTGTGATGTTCCACAAGTATCAATGAAATCGAACTGTCTGCTGAAGTCACCGGGTGATGACGAACCACGAAGTGTGGCATTTGCAACACCACTACTCTGAGGTGGGATCGGATTTGGGCTGACAGAATCAATGCTAAAGAATCCCGCACTTTGAGGTAGTGAAAGCCAAAGAGGCAGGCTGCCAGTATTGTCAACAGTGAATTGTAGAGACTTCGATGAGTTTACATTGACGGTATCAAAATCAAGAGTTGGAGTAGAGAAGCTATATGACGAGTGTTCCACCCGAACCGATAAGGGTATAAGGATGATGCCATTGCTCGCGTTTGCAGCATTAGTTGATATTTCCAAAGTCGCCGGACGAACACCGTATGTCGTCGCTATGCTGTATCGAAGAGTCACCAAAGCACTATCACCTGGACTTACCGAGAATGATGTTGGACTTAGTATGTTGAACTCTGAACCCGCCGGTCCAGTCACACGCATCATACTTACTTGAAGATCTGCATTGCCATTGTTTGTGACTGAAAATGATGTATCCCGTGTACCAATGCATAAGAGGTCCGGTAAACCTACAGACGACAACACTTGTGCCAATGGAGCTGCCCCTGAGAGTACTTGTGCACTTGCTTGTACACTTGTTGATGTTCCACAACTATCTCGCAGTTGCAGCGTGCGATTGTAGCTGCCGGCTGGCTGAGCAGACAAGCGTACACTCATGCTGGCCGTTACACCAGCCGGAACTGGATTTGGGTTGATTGACTCAATGCTAAACTCACCAACCGTAACAGGTACCGTGAATCGAACTGGAACTGTTCCGTTGTTAGTTAGACTAAGCGACTGAGCAGTTGAGATGTTCTCAGGAATACCATTGAATGTTATAGAAGTGGCCGAAAACGTGTACTGTAGTCGCTCAGATCTCGATTGGAGAGCTATGGTGTCTTGAGGACGGTTTTCTGCATTTGTACTCAATACGAGCGACGCATCGCGCACTCCGCTTTGCGATGGTGTGAATCTAATAAGTATGCTTCCTGTGGACAAAGGCGCTATACTAAAAGGACTGAATCCAACCGCTGAAAAGTCAGTCAATGCAGGTCCAATAACTTGGACGCTTGTCACACGAAGAGTATCTAATCCCCCGTTGCGTATGTCGATAACTGTGTCTTGTTGGCTTTGACATACAAGAGGCGGAATACGAACTGAAGCAGGACTTATGATAATCGGTTTGTTCGATTGCACATCCGCCGACAGGTCGAGATCATGTCGCAGTCCACACGTGTCAACAATGCTAAGAGTGTCGCTAAACGAAGTTCCCGCGGCACCGCCACTGAACTCCACCAGAACTGTTGATGTGTCGCGCGGGGGCGTTGGGTTAGGCAATATTGATTGAATGGTGAATTGACCTCGAGTTATGGGCAGCGTCCAACGCAGTGGAAGAGATCCATTGTTGATCAGGCGAATCGTCTTCGTGGCAGGTGTGCTTGGCGCAACGCTATTGAAAGCAATCTTAGTCTGCGACAACAAAACTGAGACAAGTTCTGAAGATGCGCTGATGTCAATGGTTGATTTGCCTCCTGGGGCGTTTTCAGCGTTTGAGCTAATAACGACAGTGGCAGACTTAATACCTGACGATGTAGGTGCGAAGCGCACTACGACGCTATCTATGGAACCGTTTGCAATCGGCGCTTTTGGTTTCGAAACGATACTGAATTGATCAGGGTGTAAACCGGCCAATGTGACATCAGAAACAGACAGCGGTGCAAGCCCTCCATTAGTAATGACTATGCTTGTGTCTATAGAACCGGCACAAGCATTCATGTTCAAAGCAATAGATGCAGCAGAAATGAGTACCGGTTTTGGTGACTGCACAACAGCTGTGAGTCGAACGTCGATCGTCTTTGAGCACGTGTCGCGAATTGAATAAGTCGTGTCATGTATAGTTGAAAATGCACCACCTGCAAAATGCAGCGATGCATTTGCACTCTGTCCCGGGGGAATTGGATTTGGTGTGACGCTCGTTACCGACCACGACCCGAGAGAAACAGGAGCTTGCATGGACATGGGAATGCTGCCGCTGTTGCTAATCTGAATCGTAGTGTCTTTTGGGGTCGTTGGTGGAATATTAATCATCTGCACCAATACCGTATTCACGCTGAAGTTCGCACGATCACGTCGTCCTGAGAGTTGAATGTCAAGATTTCCACCCGCAACGTTGTCAGCATCACTGCCTAGACGAAGTATTGCAGACGCAGTGCCGACCGCAGTCGGACTGAATCGAATAGTGATGTCACGTGTACTTCCCACTGCGATTGTATCGGGTACGGAGTATCCAACCAAACGAAAGAGAGCTGAATCAGGACCAAAGAAGCGAAACGATTTTATTATCAATTGTTTTGTTCCGGTACTGCGAATTCTGATCGTAGTGTCTCGCGTAAAAGTTGTTGCGCAAACATCAAACGGTAAGTTGATAGCTGACACACTCGAGCTAATCCTAGGAAGCGCATACCCTTCTCCCATCAGTAGTAGAGTAGCCGGCGAACCAACTCCGTTAAACACATATCGAATACTGGAGCTTGTTTTACCAACACGTTGTGGAGCGAAACGAAGTGCCATGGCGCGAGTCTCACCAGGATTCAAGCTGAAAGCACCACCACCTGATTGAATAGAAAATTGAACTCGATCCGGTCTATCAATGAAACAGGATGTCACATTCATTGTCGCAGTGCCACTGTTCGAAATAGTCGATGCAACACTCGAGTCTTTTTGCGAGCTAATCTCCACTTTACCAAAGTCAATGAGGAGTGTGTTGATGGTTGAAATTGCTGTAACGCAATTGCCACTCAGTGTGGCGACGCTCGTGTCGCATGCATGTATCACCCGGAGCTCAGCAACGCGCGAGCCAACGGCGGTAGGATTGAATCGGAGTTCCACTCGCCTGCATTCACCTGGGTTTAATACACCTTTCTGTGAACCTGATAGAAAGGCGAAGTTGTTTGCATTTGATCCGGCGATGTAAATACTATCCAGATGCACTGCTACCGTACCGGTGTTGCACAAGCTTGTCGTAATGCTTGTGTCTTTCGATTCAGATAGATTTACGGAACCAAAGTCTACTGCCTTTATCGTCAATTGTTCTGCAGCAATGCTAAAATTCTGGTCAGAAGTATCCATCTGAACCGGCTCGCGCTCCAACTTCCACAGGCGCGCTGTACCATCCAACGCACAGGTCAGTGCCCGGTTGCCAGAGGTATCCATAACGCAGCGAAAAATTGCAGAGCTATGTCCTACATATGCTCGGAATCGATTCATCGATGGCAACAACCGCGATACCAGTGAATCGGATTGTACCGCGACGAATTTTCCCAAGGAGCTGATATGCGGAAAAGTTGTGTTGGTGCGAGATTGGAGTATGGCGCCGGTAGTAGCATTTATCAAATACGCGGAATTGTTTGCATCGTGAAATGCAATCTGAGAGCCATCACCACTCACCGACAAGAATCGGATTCGTTGAACAGAGGATGAGGAGAAGTGAGTTGTTAACGATGCTCCCGTGCTTGCATTATAGGATCGTATTGTTGGAACTCCATTAAGCAAGCCATAAATGTAGAGCTTGCTGCCATCCTTGCTTTGAACATGCCCTTGCATGCGAAAGCCGGCAGAAGAGTATCGTTGAACAACAGTACCGCTTGGGCTAGTTAAGCGAACTTGTGAGGAGTCTTCCTCGCTGCTCCCAAACCGTCCGGTTACATACATGTTACTTGTTCCTGGTGCAACGCTGATCAGCTGTGCCTGACTCCAATCTGTTCCCCACGCCGGAGGATAGAGACTTAGTCCTGTTGTCTTGCCAAGAAGCGATCCGGTATTCACGTTGTAAATACTCACTTCAGTATTGGGCGAACTATATAGCGCTAGAAGACTACCGTTGTTATTCAAGCTGGCAACAGAGCTTCCATCAAAAGGAATTCCGAAAAAGGTATGAACGGTGTCTTTGGTTAGACTATTCCAAACTGCTACTCGGAGGTCTCCGTCGCGCGTGCCTGAGATGGTGGCAACGCGTGAAGCATCTGCAGAAATCTCAGTTTGTGTAATGATGCCGTATGTCGGCTTCTTGTATTCAAAAAAAGAACTGAGTGCAAGAGTGGAGGGGTTGTATTGATGAATACGACACCCGCCAGGACCGCCGGCCACGAGTACCGTACTACCATTTGGACGGTATCGTGCATAGTAGTAAAAAGAGGGAATGGGTGTCGGTGTCGAACCCAATACGGCACCTGTGCTAGGGTTTACACGTTGAATGGTACTTCCATCGCAACAGATGAGTGTAGATCCGTCCGGACTCCATGACACTGACGTTGCAGCCAGTGAAGGAATCTGGCGAATAAGCGCACCGGAACTTGTCGTATAAATATAGATCGCGTTGCCGGTGGCAATAGCAAACTGAGCGCCGGAAGGACTAAAGCAAGCATTGTAGCCGCCGTGTGAATATTGCGCGACTATAGAACCGTTCGAAGGATTCCAAAGAAAACACATTGCCAAGTCGCATGACACAATGCGCGTCGCATCTGGAGAATAAGAGCAGTAGCGTATGCCTCCTGTTTCATCATGCGCATCAAAGGTCTTTATGGTGTCTCCGGTACTTAAATCAAGTATGACTACCCAAGGGTTTCCTAATCGGTCACTTGCTCCAACAACAGCAATGTTATTGTTCGTCGGGTGGTAACTGACCCAGTGTCCCCAATATCCCCCGGTTGCTTGACCCAGGCGTAGGAATGGATGTGGTGACCATGACCTCGTGACAGCTCCAGTAGAAGGATTAAAGCACACTACTGCCGGGGCATCGTGTGTAATGACTTCGTTGGCATCACTTCGCCACTCTGCATTCTGCGCAACAACTCCGTTGTTAAGTTTCAATGTTCGCACTGTGTCGTTTGTTGAAGCATCCCACACAACAAATTGTGGCCCTCCATTCGAAGGCCAAATCACAGAAAGCACTTGGTTGTTCGAACTGCTAGGGTGGGGCACAGCCCACGGAATCGGACTGTAATGACCATTGCGAAAAACCGTCACGCTGTCTGGACGGAAGAACTTTAAATGCGAAACACGTACTCGCAATTGACTTCCAACGAGAGAAGACGGCGTCTTGAAGACAAAGTGATTTGTTCCAAACACAGTGTCTTTGACAATCTGCCATGTTTGACCGGAATTCGACGAGATCTCAATTGCAACAGTATCTGTTTGTGCTATACCGGACCATCGGACATGGACTGAGTCACAAGTTGAATACACTTCTCCGCCATTCGGTTCAGTCAGGAGAAGGGTTCTTGTCGCTACTGTCGTTGGAAAGAATCCTCCATAAACACTTACAAGGGAAGTGATGCAGCCACTATTCTGAAAAATGACATCTGCGTATTGTTCGGATGAATCTGTCGGAGTAAACTGAATTGTCACTGTTCGTGACTGCCCAACATTCAAGCTGAACGGAGGTGCGGAACCTCCCCAATTCGACACACTGAATCGGGTGTTCGAGATCGACACCCCACTAACTGTTAGCGTGCTTCCGGATGCAGTGATTGTTACCGTCTGCGTTGATGTTGCAGGAGGGGCAACTCCTCCAAAAGCTCGAACAATTGGATTGGTGCCTAAAGTGGGTCTAAACGAAGATGGTTGATTGTATGCAGTGTCAAGAGAGATCGAGAATGATGGTATTTGAATATTCAAAGACTTGGACGAAGCGCATGCTGCTGCTGATGTCCACGATACAGTACACGTTCCGATTCCGGCCTCTTGCAGAAGAATCATCTGATACAGCTGAACGATCTGTTGCTGATTATTGATATTTCCAAATGCCAAACCTCCGGTCTGAGACGCAATATTCTGGAGAATGCTCGGCACAGCCATCTCCATAGCAATACAATACACTGTAATGCTGTTCTGTTGAGCCATCTGGATTATTTGTGCTTCGTTGCCTTGACCTTGTCCGTCTGTTAGAAAGATCACTACGCGCTTCTTCGTACCTCCCTGTGCAACACGTAAAGCACCACCAGGTTGTTGAATGAAACCAGCATCGTAGTTCGTACCACCCTGAGGCGAAAGAGAATCAATCGCTGAGTATAAAAGATTGCGGTCGTTTGTAAAGTCCTGGTTGAGATAGGAGTATCCGTCAAAGCTGGTAATTGCAACTTCATCGCGCGATGAATTTGTCACGCCAATACCTGCACGGGCAGCATTCTTTGCACTTTGCATTCTGTTGCCAATGTTCATCGACGACGAGACATCGATGGCAAAAACTACTGACAAGTCTGAACGGGTACCGGACGATGATCCACAGTTTGAAACTGAGTTCACGCTTCGGGTAATTCCGTCTTCCTTGATTGCGAATTGTCCGGACGTCAAATTTCGAATAACCGTACGCGATGTATCAAGCGCATAAAACTCCATACTCACAGTAGGGAATGCGCTAGTATTAATGGTACCTTTTTGAATCAAAGACTGTGAGAATGCACTCCCACAAAACAAAAAGCTAAGCGAAACCGCGAACAGCTTAACAAAGTTGCCAATGCGCATGGATGTGGCGATTATGTACAATCGCTGAATGTTCCCTCACAACAGCGATTTTTTGTGTTAAAATGGGCCTTGCAATATGCACATTTTAACAATTGAATGAACTCTAAGAGTCTTATCTGGAGAAATGTTTTCTTCAATCCGATCTTCGGCACTAACTGTACGGTGAGGTGATAATAAATGTGAGAATTAGCTGGACCTTCGATCAACTTGTTGTTTTATCGGAATACTCAACTGTCTGTAGCGTTTTAGCCTCTAATTGTTATCCTTACCCTCTTGTAATAAGCCGAGGTCAATTGAAAGCAGCGGAATCATCTCGTTTTGAAACTAACATCTAAGAAACAAGTTCTCAAATTGAGGACAAGCTTCACCTCAATAGTTTCTACATTATTCAATAGTGAGATAGATAGAGTGGTTGATTTGATAAACAGCACTCTCCGCTTTCCGAGCGATGCTCGCCTCAGCGAAAGGTGCGTTTAACTCACTTTCAAATCATGTACCTCAATTCCCGGCAACAGTCCGAATCGTGAGGTCAGACATTCTCAAGTATGAGGACTATCGCAGCACGGTTGGGACTATTTAATCGATCATTTATTTAGACTCGTGAATTGCCATATCAGCGTGGGCTTAGAAAGAAACATCATCTACACCAAAAATATCAAGTCGGGGAAAAGTGCTTTGGGCACCCACAAGTTTTCACGGGTCTATCGTTAGATCGGCGATAGCCAAGAACGGAGAAAGAACCTCTTTCAAGAACCGGAGAATGCAGAGATCATCCAAGAATACACTCGCATTCAACAAGAAGGCGCTAAACACTAAGTGTTTTGACTTTCGCGAATCTTGTGTACTAGAGCTTGATGAAGCTTCGACGCAGCACAGCGTTTTGAGTGCTGATGAGAATGTTGTAGACACCTGCGGACAAGGAGCGTAGATCAATGGTCGCATTGTTGCCCTGCACAGGAACTTGAAGACACACGCGACCAAGCTCATCTTGAATCAAGCACATCTGTATTTCATTGTGCGAAACAAGGTTGATTTGTTCGAAGACAGGATTGGGGTACACGCGAAGAAGTTCCGGCTCGTAAGCGACATCCAGCAGCGTGCCGACGCGCAGGGTGTCTGACATAGTTGAACAACCATTGTCGGCACTCACCTGCACTTGCAATGTTCCTGCTGTGTCAGCAGCGATATCAAAAACAAATGTGGCATCAGTTGCACCGCTGATTGCTTTGCCTTTGTAGTACCACTGAATTGAGTGATACTTTTTAGCTGCGGTATCCACAGTCAAGATGTTGCCACTACGACTCACAGATGGCTTTTGTGGCGAAGGTGCAAGACGAAGATGAAAGGTGTCGGAAACGCCCAGGCAACCAACACCACGCTCGCCGCGAACTGTATAGTTGCCGGAGTGTGATACGGTGATGCTTCTCGTGGTATCACCGGTCGACCACTTAATGTTATGAAGCGTTGAATCAGTCGTGAGTACTACCGGACTCGATTCACACAAAGCGCTTGTGTCTGTGTTACGAATTGTTGGATGTACCGTCCCATACTCTACGTTCATCGCAATCACGCTACTGCAACCACTCATATTGACAACTGCGGCAGAGATGCTTAACGAACCGGTTGATGGCCATTTGATCGTTGCAGAATTTGTTCCAATACCTGAGATGAAAGAACCACCCTTTAGTTGCCACTGAAATGTGTAACCGAGTTGTACGGGAACAATGGCATAGGTGTAAGTCGCATTGGTGTCGCATACGAAGTCAGGACCGGAGATCGCAACATTCGGTGCAGTCTCAACGATGAGCTGCATGTCGTTCGATTTTACAGAGCATCCGGAATTCGACCACACCGTGACGTTATACGTGCCTGCTTTCTTCACGCGAATGCTTGAGCTTGTGTCGCCCGTACTCCAGAGGTACTTCTCAAACTTTCCTGTCAACGTTAACTCCGCTTCCGTACCTGGACAGATCCGAATAGGTGAGCTCTGTGAAAATGCTACGTTTGGCTTGGGATCGACGCGCACTAACACTGTGTCGATGCCGCTTAAGCCATAGCCGTCAATGACCGTGACGATGTACTTCGTCGTTTGATTTGGATTTGCGATGGGATTCGCGATAGAAGTCGAGTTTAATCCAGCTGCCGGCGACCACATGTAGGTGTAGGGAGGCGTGCCACCGCTTGCTGTTGGCTGACCGCCGATGCTGATGCTGCTGCCGCTACAAATGCCTGTATCACGACCTGCACTAACAGTCGGTGGATCGAATCTCATGTTGATGTACTCGTTCAAAGGACTACACGCTGATGCAGCGCAGATTGCTTGATTGTTGCTGAGAACGAGTAAAAAGAAAAGGACTGAAGAGAGGAGACCTCGTGACATAATCAGCGACATAGTGTGATCCACAGATGAATTTCACGGACGAGAAGAGAATATACACCTGTTATATTTCATCGCCATGGTGCGCTTGCTTGGCTGATGATGTGCGAAATAATGGATTTCTATAGGTCAAGCTGCTGTATCTCGAAGCGGCACAGATGGGCAAAGAAGACAATTTCAACCAGAGGCATTCGTCAGCACACACTTCACTTACGCTAGCTTAATCCTCCATGATCATAGTTGTTAGCATTGCCTTGTGTTTGATTGTTGGTGTTGTGCTTTTTCTGCAACACCCTCAGTTTGGAAAAATCGCGCGCGGCAATCGTCGTCAAAGAATTCTCGCATCCCCACATTATCGCGATGGTGCTTTTCGAAATCGCGGGAATGTTTCCATGTTTACGACGGGAATGAATCAGTTCAAATTGTTCCGCTACTTCTTGTTTGCGCCAAACATTCGCGTACGACCTGAGATGGAGATCCCGAGCGTCAAGCAGGATTTGAAGGCAATGTCGACGAAGCAGAACTCACTTGTGTGGTTTGGTCATTCAAGTTATTTGCTTCGCATTGATTCAAAGACCATCCTTGTCGATCCAGTCTTGAGCGGAAAAATCTCACCCGTGCCTGTCGTTGCAGGTAGTTTTCCCGGCAGCGATATGTACCGAAGCGATGAGCTGCCTGATATTGATGTGTTGTTGATTACACACGATCATTGGGATCACTTGGATTACAAGACCGTACGTGAATTGCGACCGAGAGTTGGTAGAGTGATCTGTAGTCTCGGTGTCGGCGAGCATCTCGAACACTGGGGCTACGATCCATCAATGATCACCGAACTTGATTGGTGGGAAGAGGTCGAGGTGGCTCCGGGGTATAGATTTCAAGCGCTCCCGGCGCAGCACTTCTCGGGTCGCACCATGCACAGAGCACAAAGCTTGTGGAGTGCATTCTTGCTTCAATCACCTTCAATGAAGTTGATTCTTGGCGGTGACTCCGGTTATGGTGCACACTTCGCAGAGATTGGTGAGCGAGTTGGTCCGGTGGACCTAGCGCTGCTCGAATGCGGACAATACGACACTCACTGGCAAAACATTCACATGCTTCCAGAGCAAACCATTCAAGCTGCTTTCGATCTCAAAGCGACCCGTCTTATGCCGGTTCACTGGGCAAAATTCACATTGGCTAAACATCCGTGGGATGAACCGATACTACGCGCCAGTGCAGAAGCAGCCTTGCGAGAAATGCCTTTGCTTACGCCGCGTATCGGTGAGGTTGTGAATCTCCAAGACTATAATTCAACAGCCTGGTGGAAGGGAGTTCAGTAAGAGTTGTCTTGCGCAGAGTTAAAAGCTTTAGTTTGGGAAGTCTGACACACTTATGTGTTGATTTCCACGAGGACTTTATTGAGTGATTGAAATTCTCGTATCATTTTTTCAAGTGCCATCATGCAAACAAACCCAACCGCCGATCAAGTGAATGCAGGTCAGACGAGACCACTACAGATCTTGATGTTTTCAGCGTCACTGCGTCGTGATTCCGTCAATCACAAGCTGATTAGCAAGGCTGCCGAAATCGTGAAAACTCGCGGTGCTCAGGTTGAGATTGCGATGATGAGCGATTTTGATTCTCCCTCGTACAATCAAGACTTGGAGCAGGCCAGTGGTCAGCCACAGGGTGCTACCCTACTGCGCGAGAAATTGGAAGCCTGCGATGCGTTTATCATTTCATCGCCCGAATACAACGCTTCAATCCCCGGTCATTTGAAAAACGTGATCGATTGGGTCTCACGCACAAAGCCTCAACCATTCAACGAACGACACTGCATGCTGATGTCGGCATCTCCCTCGCTCATGGGAGGCAATCGAGCGCTGTGGTCTTTGCGCATCCCTCTCGAGCATCTCGGTGCGCGCGTCTATCCCGACATGTTCTCCTTGGCATCTGCGCATCAAGCATTTAGCGAGAGCGGCGAGTTTGTCAATGCGGGCTTGGCAAAGCGTTTCGACGAAACCCTCACAGCTTTCCTCAGCTTGGTCGAAGCAGCGCGCAATTATCCTTGTCTCAAAAAGGCATGGGTTGAGTTTCTTGGTGAGCACGCCTAAGTGTTCCGCTTTACAATCGGACGCGGAACCTGAGCTCTCGACTGCTGACTTGAAGTGCGTCTGACAAACTCACATCTGCTAGAATAAGCCTTGCTACTACTGTCCATTCATTCGTTGGAAGTTAGCGCGGATTTGATCGGGAGTTGCGGCGAGCATTGCAGCGCTAAAGCCAAAGGTAACTTCCGACGCACCTTCTTCTAATTGCTTAAACATTGCCTCTATGAAGTCTGCAACAGGTGGGGCATGATCGTGCAATCCAACACCGCCGAGGTCAGTGTTTAGTGCAGGCGGAATAATCTCAATGACTTCGATTCCACGCGGAGCTAGCAGTGCTCGTGATGAAAGAGTGAAGCTGCGTAGAAATGCTTTTGTTGCGGAGTAGACTGGGGTTTTGGTCAAAGGACAAAATGCCAGACCCGAGCTGACGTTGAGTATGGTGTTCAGCGAAGTCAACGAACTAAAGAGCGTCGTGAGATGAATTGGCGCTTGAATGTTGATTGCGATTTCCTGCTCAGCTCGCTTTATAAAATCCTCATCATCCAACTTCATCCAATTCTGAATGCCGGCATTATTGACGAGTACATTGGTTTGCGGATGATTCGACTTGATGAATTCAAAAAGAGCCGCGCGCTGGTCTGCTTGTTCGAGATCGCAATGAAAAGCAATAACTCCGGGAATCTCATTCTGGAGCTTTTCCAAGAGGTCTGTGCGACGTCCACAAACGATAACAGTGTTATTCAAAGCACGAAATCGCGCAGCCATTGCTTTGCCAATTCCCGATGCGCCGCCGGTAATGAGAATAGTGTTGTTTTGAAGTTGCATGAGGTAGATGTGAAGGTGATTGAGTGATGTGATGCGAAACTCGCTCGCAAATGTGGTCTTGACAACAGAGCACACTAGAACGTGTGCAAAGAGTGCTTATTGTGTGCGACGGTATGTCAGTCCTCACGCTCATTGTTTTGCTATGCAGAATCCTTCGATTCCCTTGTGTATGTGTCGTTATTGGCGCAATTTGGACAACTCTCATTAACACTGCACGACATGAAACAATTGCTTAGCACATGGCTTACGAGTATCGGTATTATGGCGCTTGTCTTTTCAATCGTTCCACAGCCTGAAGTGCGTGAAAACGGAGGTGACGAGCTGGAAGAAATTCAGGCACGTCAAGAATGGGAGAGAATTCGCTTGTGCGATCCTCGCACCGGAAAAATTCCCTCTCACATGCGCGAGCGCGAGTTAGAGTTTGCGAAGAGCTTGCCTGAGAGATCATTGGGATCGGAGAAAGCAAACGGCGTGCAGTCCAACTCCTTCAATGCCGTCGGACCCTACAATGTTGGTGGTCGCACCCGTGCAATCGGCATCGACGTCGCAAACGAAAACGTACTCATTGCCGGAAGCGTTTCCGGTGGTATTTGGAAGTCTACAGATGGTGGTCAAACGTGGCTCAAAAAGACTCCTTCAGACGTCATGATGGACGTCACCACTGTTGTCCAAGACACTCGCAGCGGAAAAACAAACACCTGGTATGCCGGCACAGGAGAATTCTATGGCGCTTCTGCAGAGATAAGCGGAAGCGGTGTGTACAAGAGCACCGACAACGGAGAAACTTGGTTTTCGCTAGCGTCTACGTATGGAAAGACTCCACAAACCTGGGATAACACCTTTGAATATGTTTGGCGCTTGGCAATTGATGCACACAACACAACGCAGGATGTGATTTATGCAGCAACGACCTTAGGTTCAATCCAGCGTAGTTCAGATGGCGGAACGACGTGGGCTACTGTATTGGGTACCTTTTCGAATGGCTATAGTTATTTCACGGATGTTGCTGTGAGTCCGAGTGGGGTTGTGTACGCAACCTTCTCGCAAATCTCGTCCAACAATTCAACGTCCATCGTTCGAGGAATGTATCGTTCGACGAATGGCATTCAGTGGACCAATATTACGCCGCCAAATATGCCGACGAAGTATGGTCGCATTGCAATAGGAATTGCACCATCCGACGAGAACAACGTTTACTTTATCGCCAATACTCCAGGCAGCGGTTTTCGTCAGGTTGACTTTCGAGGTCGCGAGGATTGGAATTCACTGTGGAAATACAACTACATCAGTGGCGATGGCAGCGGCGCCGGTGGCGGCTGGGATGATCGTACTTTGAACCTTCCGCGCTTTGGTGGAACCTTTGGTGACTTTCAATCACAAGGAGGTTATGATCTGCTTGTGAAAGTGCATCCTACCAAACCAAATGTCGTCTTTGTTGGAGGTACCAACTTGTGTCGTTCTGACGATGGATTTACAACACCGACCTGGACTTGGATTGGTGGATATGGTCCGGGCTCGACCTTGCCGTTCTACGAAGTCTATCCCAACAATCACCCGGATCATCACGACCTTGTTTTCTATCCTTCAAATCCGGATCATGCGATTTCGACGTGTGATGGCGGCATCTTTCGCACTGACAATGTTCGCAATGGAACGGTAGTATGGAATTCGCTCAACAACGGTTATCGAACTACGCAGTTCTATACGTGTGCAATTGAACATCATAAAGTTTCGAATGTTATTGTAGGTGGTCTGCAGGACAACGGTACTGTGTTTACTAATAGCTCAAGTCCTACCAAGCCCTGGACCTCTCCGGGACGTGGCGACGGATCCTATTGCGCTATAGCTTCTGATGGCAACTATTACATGTCCAGTCAGCAAGGCTCAATGGCGCGCTTTGATTTGGATACCGACGGTACAGTTAAACGATATTCGAGAATTGATCCTGCCGGTACTGTTCGCGACAGCTTTCTCTTTGTCAATCCCTTTGTCTTAGATCCCAATGATCAGAAGCGTCTCTATGTACCATATCGTCACAGCATTTTTCGTTGTATAGATGCGACTCTCAGTCCGTGGGGTAAGTGGGAAACGACTGGCTCTACCGCAGGCGGCTGGGATACTCTTCCCGTTCCGACGAATCAAGAAGTAGTGAGTGCGATTGCGATTTCGACACAGCCTGCTAACCGTTTGTATTACGGCACTCAGACCGGACAACTCTATCGAGTCGACGATGCCAACGGCGCGGTCGTCACGAAGAAGGCAATCAAAGGTCCGACCTTCCCAGGAGCAAACATCGAATGTATCTGTGTGAATCCACACAATGCTGATTCTGTCTTGGTTGTGTTTTCGAATTACAACGTTCAGAGTATGTTCTTTAGCGCTGACGGAGGAACGACGTGGTCGGCTGTGGGAGGAAATTTGGAAGGTGCCATTGACGGCATCGGCAACGGTCCCTCGTGTCGTTGGGCTAAATTCTGCTGGGTTCAAGGCAAGTGTTTGACACTCGTCGGAACGAGCGTCGGACTCTTCAGCACCGCGCTCTTGAATGGTCCATCGACCGTTTGGGTTCGCGAAGCTGCTTCAAGTGTAGGAAGCAACATCGTCACAATGATTGAATATCGCGAACAAGATAACTTCGTTGCTATTGCAACTCACGGCAATGGAATGTTCAGTGGCATTCTGAATTCGCTTCCTCCACCTCCCGATGCTCCGGTTTTGGAGAGTCCGGCTGATGGTACGAAGGCAGTATTGCCAACGCAATTCTTCAAATGGAAGACCGCATCGAACGCCGTGTTCTACAATCTTCAAATCAGCACAGATCCGGCCTTCAGCAATTTTGCGACAAACGTCGCTGCGATTCAAGATCTGCAGTACAAACCCGACGCGATTGAAATGGGCCGCATAACACACTATTGGCGCGTGGCAGCTTTTGGTGCCGGTGGACAAAGTCAGTATTCGCAGGTTTGGAGATTCAGGACAGCGATACAAGCACCGACCTTGCTCCTGCCTGCAGCTGCGGCACAGAATCAAGGACGCTATCCAAAGTTGAGTTGGTCTGCTGTTCCTAATGCTCTCATGTACCATGTACAAGTCTCAGCAAGCTTTGGCTTCGGTACCAATATTCTTGATACACTGATTCCAGACACAAGCGCACAGCTCGCGAATCTTCTTCCATCCAAGAGATATTGGTGGCATGTCTCGGCAAAAGACGAAGACAGCGAGGGACTCTTCTCTGACGCACGAAATTTCCAAACGAATGCAGAGACAAGTGTAGGCGATGATAATAAGGAGCAGACACTGAGTTTTGCACCTAGCCCTTCATCCGGACTTCTTCGAGTACAAGGTTCAATAGTCAGTGCAAATAATCTTGTGTTCACGATTTATGATGTGAATGGACGATTCATTAAGCGCATCGACAATCTGCAGTTACAAGGCTTGAATGGTGTGGTTACGATTGATTGTGCGGAATTGCGCAATGGTACATACCTTCTTGAGGTACAGGCAGATGAGCGACGACAGTCAGGACGCTTTGTTATCAGGCATTGAGAGTAGATGTCTGTGCTCAGTATTGAGCGCAGTGTTAGAGAGAGTACTTCAGTTAAACCGAAAGACGAAGAAGAACATCACATGGCAGAAGAATTTTTTGAGAAGAACATACGTCGTCACTGGCGTTTGCGAGAGGACATGACCTTCCTAAACAACGGTTCCTTCGGAGCCACACCGCTTGAGGTTCTCGAAGCTCAACGACAGTGGCAAGACCGTTTGGAGCAACAGCCCGTTGAGTTTGTCACGAGAATATTACCGCCGGCAATGCGAGCTGCGGCAGCTGAATTGGCTGAGTTTCTTGGAGCAGATGATCAGGACGTTGTTTTTGTTGAGAATGCAAGTACAGGTGTGAGCACCGTCATCCACTCACTTGGAGATGAATTGCAGGCAGGTGATGAGATGCTGACCACAACGCACGTGTACAATGCTGTTCGCCAAACAATGCAGCACGTGTGTCAACGACACAATTTTCAGTATCGTGAAGTAGATGTGCCTTTCCCGATTTCGGATGCACAAGTCGTGCGTCAGATCATTCGCGATGCTATTTCTGACAAGACACGATTTGTGTTGGTAGATCATGTCACGTCGCCAACCGGAATTGTATTTCCGGTGAAGGATATCATTCGTGATTGTCAGGAACGGAACATTCCCATCATGATCGACGGAGCACATGCTCCCGGTATGCTCGATCTCAACCTTCGTGATTTAGACGCTGATTGGTACACCGGAAATTTCCACAAGTGGCTCTTCGCGCCTAAAGGATCTGCCTTTTTGTACACCAAGCGTGAAAGGCAAGAAATGACGCAGCCACTGGTGCCATCGCACGGCTATCGTCAAGGTTATGCAACTGCCTTCGACTACATTGGAACAAAGGATTGGAGTCCGTACCTGGCTGCTGTTGATGGCTTGCATTTCTTCCAGAAACTCGGACCGGAGAGAGTACGTCAGCATAACAATTCACTCGCTCTGAAAGCGCGTCAGCTTCTGCTCGAAGTACTGCCTCAACCGGAACCAGCACCTGTCTCGATGCTCGCCAGCTTAGCAAGTGTGGTGTTGCCGATGAAGGCTGACGAAGTCACCTTCGAAGTCACACAAAAAATTCATGATCGTCTTTGGGACAATTATCGAATTGAAGTCCCGGTGTTTCCATTTGGACAATCCATGTTGCTGAGGGTTGCAGTACAAGTGTTCAACACTGAAGAAGAGTATAAGCGATTGTGCAGTGTTATTCCGGAGCTTTTAGCTCATGCATAAGCTTCGACATGACGAAATCTTGCAGCAGCGATTGAGTCCGGAGTCGGTCAAGAGCGCGCCCCGCTTTCCGCTCAGCATCATGCTCTCAAATGTTCGGAGTTTGTACAATGTCGGCTCTATCTTTCGTTCCTGTGATGCTGCCGGTGTAAGCGAATTGATTCTCTGCGGATTCACTCCTCATCCACCACGTACAGAGATCGCCAAGACTGCGCTTGGCGCGGTCGATACAGTGCCGTGGCGCTACTTCAAGCATGAGCACGAGGCGATCGCAGCGTGTAAGGAACAGGGATTGAAGATCATCGCAGTTGAGTTAACTAAAGAAGCTCGCGACTATACCGAGCTGAAGTCCAGTGATTTCCCTTGCTGCTTGGTTCTTGGTAATGAATTGGTTGGAATAGCGGATGAAGTACTGGAGCTGTGCGACGAGTCAATTCTCATCCCCATGCACGGCGTAAAGCACTCTCTCAACGTTGCGGTTGCGGCAGGGATTGTCATGTTCGAAGCAATTCGACATTGCGAATAGGCACAGCAGCGGAGTCTTAGCGAACTCAGCGGAGAATTACTGTGACAACATCTTCCTAGCTTGAATCTTCTTAGTGACGCGCAACTCCACCATCAACATTGATGGTTTGACCCGTGATAATACCTGATGCAGGAAGAGCGAGGAATGCCACCACGTTTGCGATGTCATGTGGCTCGTCGTTGCGATGCACGCTTTGTGACGGTAGAATGTGCTGTAGAATAGAGCTTGACAGAGGGGAGTCAGATGCGCGCTGTGTTGCCGTTAAGCCTACCGTGATGGTGTTCACCGTGATACCATACTTTCCAACTTCAGCTGCCAGCGATCGCGTAAATCCAATCATGCCCATCTTCGCTGTGGCGTAGTGGGTGAGGTACGGAGTGCCGAGCCAAACGATGTCTGATGAGAGTGTAATGATACGTCCGAACTGTTCTTGCTTCATCACAGGTATGACGGCATGTGCTGTAAGAAAGAGAGAATCCAAACTCACTCGCATCATGCGCTGCCATTGACTAAAAGTCAAGAGCTCAAATGGTTCTTCTTCGTAGATACCGACGTTGTGTATGAGAATGTCGATGCGACCAAACTCATCACGGACTTGATTCACGATACGGTTTACCTCTTGCTCATTCGTGAGGTCGCCTTGATAGGCTTTCACGTGCGGAGTAATTCCCTTGACAACCTCGACCGTTTCTGAAGCGTCAGCAATATCTGCAATGGCGATGTGAGCACCTTCTTCTGCAAGACGTTCGCAAAATGCTCGGCCGTTGCCAAGGGCGGCTCCGGTGACGAGTGCTACACGGTCGCGAAGACCACGCTCAAAGTTGTGAAGTTGCATAAGGGTTCAAACAGTTTAGATAATTCAATAGCACGTTACTTCGTCAAAATCTTTTACTCAGACCTCATCCTCATCAGACGCTTCGTCTTGAGAGTCGTCGTCGTTGGCCTCATCGACCACAAGTTCAGCTTCGGCTTCGAGTTCGTCGTCAACATCACGATCTTCAATCTCATCCTCTATTTCGTCGCCGCCTTCGTCTGAGAGTGCGTCAACAACGTCATCGCCCTCGGCTTCCGAGTCATTGTCCGAATCTGAATTGATATTAGAATTACTCTCTGAGTCTGTGACGCCATCATCTTCAAACTCCAATTCTTCCTTCTCGCTATTGTCGAGCAACTCTTGAACGTCATGTGATTCCTGAGCAGAGCGTTCGTTGTTCTCGCGTTCCACTTGTTCCATCTTGTGCTCGTTGTCGACCATTGACTGGATCTTCTCGAGCAGCTCGCCGGAACTTGTTTTCACGGAAATGTCGAGTCCGCTAGCAAGCTCAGCTGCTTTGTTCTGAAACAGATCATCCAATTCGCGGAGTTTTGGTAAGTCTTTGACGGAGTGCAGACCGAACATGCGAAGGAAATCGTCGGTTGTTCCGTAGAGCAGCGGTTTACCCGGGGCATCTGAACGACCGGCAAGATTGACGAGATTCTTCTCGACGAGTGAATTGATCACTTCGTTTGAATTGATACCGCGAATCGCCTCGATCTCCGGTTTGGAGATTGGCTGTTTGTAGGCAATGATCGCGAGTGCTTCCAGAGCTGCTTGCGACAAGCGACGACGTGTGCGTGCTTTCAGCAGGCGAGCTACAACCTCACCGAATTCAGAGATGGTAGCGAATTGATAGCCGCCGGCAATACGTACAATGCGATATGGACGCTCGGTTGCTGAGAGATCGGCGTTGATTTCTTGAACGAGTTCATTGACCAACGTTGTGAGTTCGCCAAGATCAGGCAAACCGCTCTTCTTTTTTGATGAAGGTGCCGGAGATTCTGATGCAACTTCTTGTTCCTCGCTTGATTCATCGCCGGCTTTTGCAGCTTCAAGAATTTCCTGGACTTCGCCCGGAGTTTCCTCTTGCTGAGCAGCGGCTTCTGCCGGACTCTGCACACCTTCTTCAAGGATGAGGATTTTGTACAGCGTGCGAATGTTCAGTGCTTCATCGCTAGCAAAGATCAATGCTTCAATGCTACTACGTTGAGATTCACGTGAAAGCGTTAGAAAGAATGGAGTATGTCGCATATCAGGTCTCGGGTTGTAAGATTTTGAGCAGAACTATCACTCTTCGATAGCGTTGTCGCCATTCTCGGAGTTTTCAGACGGAGCATCCTGCTCGGGTAATGAACTCTGTGTGTCAGACTCGCTCACGGCAATCTGTTCGTCCGGCGCGTCGTCCGAACTTGTGATGTGCAATGGATGCAGAACTTCTTCCAACAACTTCGTCTCGATGATGTCTTCATAGGGAACGATTTCGATGTCTTCAAAATTCTCATAGAGTCGTGGTTTATCGCCAACGAGGGTCACAAAAATCAAAATACGTTACTGGCGCAATCGCACGAGGATGTTCTCGGTTTGCTCTTCGATGGTAATTGGGTAGAGCTGAACGGTGTGCAGAGTGATCTGCTCCGGACGACGCTCCAATGCTTTCTTGAATGCCGCAAGAAGATCGAACAGCGTGGCATTGCGATACACTTCATCGGTGTTTGCCTTTTCGTCGGCATCGAACACTTGACGATAGTAGGTGTAGCGCTGTGCTTCTTCACGCGATGCGAAATCGCGTGAGATCTCTTTGTATTGCGAATACTGCAAGAGTTGCTTCACGAGTTCAGCGCGCGGATCTTCGCCCGGTAATTCTTCGCCTTGCTCGTTGACTTCCTTTGGCAGCAGCATTTTTACCTTGATCTGCATCAAACTGGAAGCCATGACGAGGAATTCGCCGGCCAGTTCAAGATCAAAGAGTTGCATCAAGCGGATGTACTCGAGGAATTCCCGGGTAATTCGACCGATGGGGATATCATAGATATCCAGTTCATCCCGTTTAATAAAAAACAGGAGGAGGTCAAGCGGTCCCTCGAAATTGGGAAGTTTGATCGTATACATTTCCAGGCTTGTCGGTTTACGTAGTGCGTCTCCAGCCATGTAAAATAGCTCCTAGTCGGTCACGATTCGTGGAACACGCGAGGTAATCATTGAGGTTACCTCGTATGGAATGGTATTCATCGTATGAGCCAATTCCCATGCTGTTATTTCTTCGCTGCCTTGACGACCAATCAGCACGACATCGTCGCCAAGACGAACTTGTTCATCACCGACATCAATCATGCATTCGTCCATGCAGATCGCTCCCACAACGGGGAAGCGCTTGCCATGCAGCAGACAATGCGCCTGCGATGTCAGAATGCGTGAATATCCATCTCCATAGCCAATCGGAATGGTGGCGATGGTCGTGGCTTTGTCGCTGAAATAGCGTCGTCCGTAGCTCACTGACTCTCCCGCCTGTATGCGACGCAATGCGTTAACCCGTGTACGCAAGGTCAGTACAGGCTTGAGTCCGCTGTCAGTCACATTCTGCGGCGCAATGCCGTAAAGTGAAAGGCCGCTTCGAATCAAATTGAAATGTGCTGCCGGATGATGGAAGAGCGCACCGCTGTTGGCTGCATGCACGTAGCGGAAGGTGAATCCCGCTGCGCGTAACTCTTCCAGACAAGAGTGGAACAGACTCAGTTGGTGAAGAGTGAATTCCTTGTCCAGATCATCGCTACTGGCAAAGTGTGTACAGATGCCTACGACTTCAATGTTCTTGAATTGCTTACAATCCGTCATGAAGGCCACTGCCTCAGAGCACTCGATGCCGTCGCGACGCATGCCGGTATCGACGTAGAGATGAGCCTTTAGATGAACGTTCTGACGACGAGCTTCCGCATCGAAATCTCGCATGATGTCGAGCGAGCAAGCGACCATCTGCAGATCGCACTCGCAGAATTTTTCTGCATCATAGATATCCGGCGGCATCATCACGACAATTGGTTTGGTGATGCGTGCCAGTCTCAGCGTTACCCCTTCGTACATGACTGCGACGCCGAACATGTCGGTTTCAGATTCGATGAGACGTGCGACATCGATCATGCCATGACCATAGGCATTTGCCTTGACCATTGCCATGAGAGCTGCGCCCGGTGCTCGTCCACGAATAATGTGGAGATTCGACAGCAATGCCGAGCGATTGATTTCAGCGACTGTTGAACGCAATCGAAGATTCAAACACGTGAAACAAACAATTCCTGCGCTTTTACGACTCCAGATGAAGCAGCGAAAAAGGTGCATGTACAATTGGGGGAGGCAAAGATAACACTGCTGTCAGACATCGTATTTGTACGAAATATTTTATTGTTGTGGCTCAATAGGAACCGATGCCATACGTTTTGGAATTCACGTGATCGACACCCATAGTCATATCGATGCCGAAGTATTCAATCCCGACCGTCCCGAAGTGCTCGAACGAGCCTGGGAGGCCGGTTTGGAAGCTATCGTCATTCCCTCTATCGAACCCTCGGGATTTGACGAATTACAGCGATTAGTGGATTCTGACCCTCGGCTCTACCGCGGAATTGGCATTCATCCGCATTCTGTGGCAAATCTGACGATGGAGCATATCGAGAGGGTTGAACGAGAATCTGTGCAGCAACGGGTTGTGGCTATCGGTGAGATAGGTCTCGACTATTACTACGATTTTGCCCCTCGGGAGCAGCAAAAGCTCTTTTTTCGCGAGCAATTGCGTGTTGCCAAGCGACGGAAGCTGCCGGTGATCGTCCATAACCGCGAGTCGGATGATGACATTCTGCGTATCTTGCAAGAAGAGCAGGATGGCTCTCTCCGCGGCGTTCTTCACTGCTTTTCAAGTGATGAATCCGTGTTACAGCGTGCTTTGGATGTCGGTTTTCACGTTTCTTTTACCGGAAACGTCACATTTAAGAAATCAACTCTCGATAGCGTCGTTGCCGCAGTACCGGCTGACCGCTTCATGATTGAGACCGACGCACCATACATCACACCTGTGCCACACCGCGGTAAGCGCAATGAACCTTCATTTGTTCGCTTTGTAGCCGAGAAAATTGCGCTCATTCGTAACTGTTCAACGGAAGAAATAGTATCCATGACTACAGAAAATGCCCGCCGATTCTTTACTCTCATGCTGTTTGTCCTGTTAGTGGCTTTGCAGCCTCTTCATGCTCAATCAAATGAGGAAGAACCGGATCATCCATATCTCAAGAAGCTCGGCTTTGGTCCGGTCTTGACAACCAATACTATCGTAGAAGCCCAAACCGACTCCGGAGCCACAGATGCGCGTTCGTTTTCATACGAAGGTGTGTTCTCTTATGGTGGTGCAATCAATTATGAATTTTCCGACCGATTCATGGTTGAAGCTGCGTATATCTACACGAAGAACAAGAAAGTGCTGCGTAATCCCACCAGCAATGCAAATGGTCAGCAATATGCCAATGTTCACCAAACAGCTGAGCTTGGAGTGAAGTACCTCTGGAATCCATATAGCAGGGTTGTCTTCTACCTCACCGGTGGTGTCTGCACATTTTTCAATGCATATGATGGTGGTGACGGCGTTAAAGACGACTCGTTGTCATTGGGTCGAGTAAATCCGGTTTATGGCTACAACACAACCGTCATTGGTCTGTGCGGTGGTTTGGGTTTGTTTGCTAATATCAAGACGAGCATCGGACTCTTCGCTCCGGGCGGGGAATGGCGCGTGGACTTCTTCCTGAAATCAGAAGATCGTTTGTTATTCCCAAAGGCAACCGGCGCTCCGGTAAAGTCGAATATCTCGACCTTCTTCTCGCTTCCTCGTTTTACACTCTTGTGGTTCCCAAAATTGTAGTTCATGCATCAGATTTTATCGCATCCACTTCTGAATGTTGAGTTAACGATTCTGCGTGATAAGAAAACGAATCACGAGGATTTCCGTCGAGCTCTGGATAAGATTGCGATTCACTTGTGCATTGCATCAACAACTTCTCTTCCCTTACAAGACAAGTCAATTGAAACTCCAATTCAAGCTACAATTGGATCCACACTTGCTGATGATGTAATACTCGTCCCGATTTTGCGTGCCGGTCTCACACTCCTGCACTCATTCACGCAACTGATTCCCAATGCCCGCATTGGCTATCTTGGTTTGAAGCGTGATGAGCAAAGCCTCGAGCCACATCAATACTACTGTAACATTCCACCTATCAACCAGCAAACAACGGTCATCGTTCTTGATCCCATGTTGGCAACCGGTGGAAGTATGTGTGCGGCGCTGAAAATTTTGAAGGAACGCGGAGCTCAACGACTACATGCAGCCTGTGTCATAGCCGCGCCGGAAGGTATCAAAGCAGTCGAGAGTCAGTATGCAGACGTGTCACTTGTGTGCGCCGGCCTCGACGATAAGTTGAATGATATTGGGTATATCGTCCCGGGCTTAGGTGATGCCGGGGATCGGGCGCACGGAACTGACTAAAACCTCACGAGCATGCTCTTCATACTTCTTCTTCAGCAGCTCGTTGCTTCAAGCACTCATCTTTTTGCAAAACACGTTACGCTGACCGTTCATCCGGCCTCAGTGGTTTTCTATCGTGGTTTCTTTTCCGTCCTGCTCTACGGAGCCTGGATGCTCGTTAAGCGCAAAATGCTTAAGCCTATTGAGCGCATTGATTTCTGGATGGTTGTCTTTTTGGGCTTGATTAATATCCCGATGAATCAGTTGATGTTCATTTGGGGACTGCGCTACACAACTGCACCTCATGCTTCGTTAGCCTACGCATTGTCGCCGGCCTTCGTCGCACTCATCTCTCACTGGATATACGGCGAGAAGCTCCGTCCGATGAAAATCCTCGGCATCGTCGTTGCCTTTCTTGGAGTTGTCATTATCCTTTCAGAGCACCAACTCAACTTCGACTCATCACAACTCTTTGGAAACTGTATTGAATTAGGCGCTAGTGCATCGTGGTCCTTGTACACTGTGCTTGGTCGCAGAATGGCTTTGAAATATGGCGCAGTCTACTCCACAGGCTTATCCATGGGCATAGGATTTCTGATCTACATTCCACTCTTTGCATTGTTGCCGGTTGAGCACGTGGCACCGGCAAGTTTGAATATGGAACAGTGGGGAGGTCTTATGTACTTGGGCTTTGTCACCTCAGGAGCAGGATTTGCGCTGTGGTATTACCTGCTAACCAAAATGGAGACAGCGAAGGTCGCAGTCTTCAACAACCTCCAGCCGGTAATGACAACACTCATGGCATTCGTGATTACCGGAGCTTTGCCATCTGCACTGTTTATTGTTGGAGGCTTGATTGTGTTGAGCGGCGTTTTGATCACGCAGAGAAGTTGATTGATAACTGTCAACTTGTGTGCAAACCCTGCTTATCGAAGAGCTCGGCGTCTGACGCACTTTAGAGCCGACCATTGCTCGCTTACAGAACACACTTTTACATCAACCAGACCGAGACTTAGGACATAGTAGCGAATGAGATTCTCGTTCAACTCGGTTGGTAACTTCGCGCTCTTCTTGTACCACGAAATCCAAATCATGGAGTCCGGCATCATCGCGTTATTGATATTCGAAACATCGCGCTGTAAGTGGCTGAGAGTATTCACAAAGACATGATAATATGACGCGAGTTCG
Source organism: Chlorobiota bacterium (assembly GCA_044228685.1). Lineage (GTDB taxonomy): Bacteria > Bacteroidota > Ignavibacteria > Kapaibacteriales > NICIL-2 > JBBATK01. Next base: position 6,680 of record JBGAUL010000024.1, on the reverse strand, counting down.
ATTGTTGAGCTGATCTCAACGAGTGGAGGCAGATCACCTAACAGCTGCGGTAGATTCTCAGGCGCATTGAGAACGCAGCATTTCATGCCGGCCTTAATACCGAGTTTTTCAACCAGCCTTTTGTTAGATCCAAGATCCGGACTCTTTGTTTGCTGAGCTTTCTTCGCTGGAGTGCTTCCCACTTCTTTGCGCTAGATTCTGTGACTAATTTGCGTCAAACATACGACCGGATGCTATCATGAATTTCCTCACAAGTGACACTCTGCGATTTCTCAATCAACTCGTCAAGAACAACAACAAAGAGTGGTTCGACGCCCATCGCGCCGAGTACGAAAGCAACGTCAAGAAACCATTCCGCGATTTGGTTGAAGCCTTGATTGAGCGCATGATTCAGGTCGATCCCTTCTTTGAGTGTCGACCGCAGGATGCGATTTTTCGCATCAATCGCGATGTGAGGTTCTCAGCGAACAAAGCGCCATACAAGACCAACGTTGCAGCGGCTGTTGGACCTGGCGGACGCAAAGGCGAACCCGGATTTTACATGCACATCGAAGGCAAGAAGATGTTGGTCGGTGGCGGTGCTTATGATATTGATCCGGCAACCTTGACTTCGATTCGGAATTTTCAGTTGCAACATCCCAAAGCCATCCATCAAGCGGTGAACGATAAGAACTTCAAGACTGTGTTTACGGAGTTGTTGGGCGAGAAGAATAAGGTGTTGCCTCCATTGTACAAGGAGGCTGCGCAGGAGAATCCGTACTTGTATTATAAGCAGATGTATTTCATGACGGAGATGCCGTCCAAAGACTTCATCGCATGCAAAGATCAAGTGGAGTTGCTATTCCATCACTTCCTTTGTGCACTTCCGGTGCTGAATGTTTTGCGGGATGCGATGAGTTCTGCTGTAAAGAGTAGCAAAAAGACACGATAGTTATCCCATGATAGGAATGAGCAAGGTCAACGCTTAATGAAAGTGAAATGACTCAACCAAAGTGCGCAGCTCATCTGCTTGGGATACAAAGAAGCTTTCCCATGCATTAATCCGAATGACATAGAGGCGTCCTTTGTGGCTCAGACAATAGATACGAGAGTGTGCAATATCACCACGCCGTTTCTTCGTGTAGTCCAAGCAAATGGCCTGAAGATTACCGCAGTAAACTTGATTGTTGATTTCCGCGTTGTCAAACTCAGAACCGATTGCAGACAGGGAAGTGTATATCTGCTTGTTGAGAGTTGCGCTATCTGTTTTTGTAAGCGGAAATGACATGATCTCCAGTTGCATAGCTGGAGTTTGAAATCCCATGAGACGATTAGAGGTTGAAGAATCTGCCAATTCCTTCACAGTTGCGCTGTCGTCAAAGTGAACATCCTTCATCGCAAAAGAACCACGTTTGAAGAGTGGCATGGGCCATGAGCATGGCTTGGAAAATTGCACCGTTCCCAAATGGTATTCTACCTTTTGCCAGAGCTCAGGATCAGGATCCATGCTAATGCTATTTGCAACGCTAAGGAAAATCAAGCGCATCATACCCTCGGTGCCAAAGCCCATGCGACGATGCGAGCTCATGATTACGCCGACTGTTTTTGTTGGGCACTGCGAGATTAGTGCTACGCGAAAAATGGTATCAGTCTCACTAAGAGGATGAATGACGCTAAACTCACGCGCCATGTTGAGACCTAGGGGAGCATCGATGAGTGTAGTTGTGGCGATCGACGTGAAAGGAACGTTTTTCCTTGCAGTAGCCTCCATCAGCAGCTGGATCGAACGTTGACTCATCTCATCTGCAGAAGGAAATCGAGACGATGTCGCAAACACTATGGCATGACCATACTCAGGCGTGCTAATGTCAAAGGCATTGGCATTGGCACTGTCGACGTCGTTTAATCTGGCAGCAGGTAGCTTAATGTCATCCGAAAAAAAATCGGTCGAAGTGTAGTTCTCAGCATGCATAATAGCGGGAGTCACGCTAAATGCACTTGCGAGTCGAATATGAAAACGACCCGCTGACGAATAGTAATTTCTTGAACTATCTGCCAAGGTGATCACACTAAGGCAAAGCAGCAATGAAAGATGAAGAAGGAGTTTCATATCGATTTGTTGAATTGCGACTCAAACAAACACTTTAGACACGCAAGTTAGCTGATCGGTGTAGCCTTGACAACGTCGCGACATAAAAAAGGGTGGACGTCGAAACGTCCACCCTATTGGTTTGCACCACAACGAAAACTCTTAGTTCATTCGCAAGAATTCAATGCGACGATTGGCTTCATTCTTTGGATCACCCGGAATTGCCGGTTGACTTGTTCCATAACCCTTTGGAACCATTCGGTTCGGAGCAATTCCCTTGCGGATGAGCCAGTTACGGACTGCTTCGGCACGACGTTGCGAGAGTTGGACTTCTTGCTTTTCTTTACGACGCTTGTTCTTGGACTTCGAAGCATGACCTTGAACTTCGACGATCATGTCAGGACTATCAACAAGTGTCTTGTATGCTGAGTCGAGTACCGGTTCTGAAATCGGAAGAATCTCGGCCTTGTTGTTTTCAAATTTGATTCCATCCAAAATGATTCTGCGGCTGATGTCCATCTTGGGTACGACCTTTTGAACGTCGTCGCGTGGATCAAGTGGATTGGTTTTCTTGACCTTCACTTCTTCACCATCCGGAACCGAACCGTGATCGGTATCGCGATCCAAAGGATTGGTGTTGTACTTCTTCACTTCTTCGCCATCTGTAAGGTCATCACCGTCTGTATCTGCCTTGAGCGGATCGGTCTTGTAGGTTTTGGTTTCCTCCATGTCCGTCAATCCGTCATTGTCGGTGTCTTCCTTCAATGGATCAGTCTTGTACTTCTTGACTTCATCCGAGTCCTGCAAACCGTCTCCATCGCTATCAGCACGATTCGGATTGGTCTTGTAGGTCTTGATTTCATCTGAGTCGTTCAATCCATCATTGTCTGAGTCGGCGCTCATCGGATTTGTTTTGTACAGACGTACTTCATCCGCATCACTGATACCATCGCCGTCAGAATCTGACTTCAGCGGATCTGTCTTATATGTCTTTACTTCTTCACCGTCATTCAATCCATCGCCATCTGAATCGGCTTTAAGCGGATCGGTCTTGTACGTCTTCACTTCTTCGCCGTCCTTCAATCCGTCACCATCGGTATCCGGATTAAATGGGTCGGTATGATAAATGTTGATTTCTTCTTCATCCGTCAATCCGTCATTGTCGGAATCGGTCATGTCGTCTTTGAAATTGTAGACGAAGCTCATGACGCCGCTCCACGCACCGTCGTTCTGACCGTCGTGCAGCGGATTCATATCATCGTTAAAGGTTGGGAATCCACCGAGGGTGAAATCCATACCCCAACGTGAGCTGAGCTTAACGTACATACCAATTCCCATTGGAGCATACCATGCGCCGGTTCCTGTTGAATCGGCGATGTCGCCATTGACAATGGCATTGGGATTTGAATTCAAGATCGATCTCCAACCACCTCGGTCTAAGCCGAGTTTGTTGTAGGAATAGCTGACGCGACCAAGTCCGATGTAGACATAAGGCTTGATTCCCGGAGAAACTTGGAAAGGCGACAGCTTCAAGCGTACATCGACCGGAATTGCTTCGGTGGAGTAATCATACTTCTTCTCCAATGCGTCGGAAGCAAATACTGTGTATCCGCCACCCAATTCCAGAGCCACGCCTGTCGTGAAGGCATACATAAATCCTGCACGGAATTGTCCGGTCAGAATTCTGTTTTCAGGATGAGATTCACCTATGCCATAGGAGAAGCCACCGCCAAAAATGACGGATCCTGAGCGCGGATTCTGAGCCATCAATGCGGGCACAGTTAGGAGAAAACACAGAACTAATGAACGAGTAAGACGCATCGAGCATCCTCACTTTGCATGGTGAAACCTTGGGTTGAAAATCCTGTCAATTCGCTTTGAAAAGACGGGTTGCGAGATCCTTCAAGCCCTCTAAATCCCCACTCGAGAATTCAGTTGGTGTGGGCTCATCGTCCGTGATGATGAACTAATATAAAGGTTCACTTCAATCAAATTCTCCGTAGGAATACGGAATTCCCACAGAATTTGGGTGCTTTGTAGAATCATCACATGGCAATTGCTGAGTAATCAATCAGCGAGAAGTGGCTCTCACTGAAAGCCTTCACAACCATAAGCGATAGTTGCGCGTCCGATATGTGGCTAAGGGCGATTGTATTACTCTAGAATCTATATCAGATTCAATTACACCGCTGCCACGGACTGAGCCAAGCGCTTTGAACGCCAAAGGCCAAGACGAAGGATTAGCATGAATTCTATACCACAGATGAGCGCACTAAGTTCCACGTGCGCCGGCTGAATGAAGATAGGCATCTGCAAATAGGTCATGATGATGCCGCTGATGATCTCTAAAAAGAACAGACCACCGATCACAAAAATCCAGGTGATGATGGCACTGGTGAATCTGGCGGCGAGATAGAGCTTGCGCAGCATCAAAGCTTGAATCGCAAGGACGAGAATTGAAAAGGAACGATGAATGTAGAAGGGGAAGCCGATGGTATCCAGCCAAATGTCGCGATGCAGAAAATTCATGCTCTTCGACACATTATCAACTTCGGCACGAACCACCGTTCCAAGAATGATTTGAACTAATAGTATAAGCATAGCTCCAACCATCCACGCTCGAAGAGAGCTATCGGCCTTGACGTCTTCGTCTCGCCAGAGCTCCACATGCGAACGCACAATGGCGGTGGTTAGTAACCACACGATAAACAGCGACAAAATGAAGTGAAGCGTGACAGTAAGCGGACGCAGGTTGTGCTCCACGACTTTAGCGCCAAGCCAGCCTTCAAACAATACCAAGAGGAATGCGGCAACGGATGTGACGGTTATGACCTTGTCCTTCTGCCAGTAGCGAATGGAAACGACGGTCGTGAGGAAAATCAGTAGTCCGATTGCCACACCAATCAATCGATTCGTGTACTCTGTCCACGTATGCACCACATTGAAGTCCGCGATTTCTTTGCCTTGTATAGCAAAGCGGGTCTTATAGTCCGGCGGAAGCTGTGAGACATCGGTTGGCGGTACCAGTCGACCAAAACACGTAGGCCAATCCGGACAACCCATCCCGGCTCCCGTTACTCGGACAATGCTGCCTACGGCTATGAGGAGATAAACAGCACAAATGGTGATGATTGCAATACGGCGAAATGTTATGGCGTGGGATTCCATGGTTGTGCGTCAGTGATGCTGCAAAAATACTGGTTTGAGACACTCTGTGTGGGAGCATTTATGGAGAACTCACCGGTCAGTCATCGTCACTTCACTCCGTTTCATCTCTGCAAGCCTTATCTTTGCCAATCTATTAGCATTCTCCACATTCTGTTTGGTATCATGAACAAGATTAAAGTTGCCAATCCGGTAGTCGAACTCGACGGTGACGAGATGACTCGCATCATCTGGAAATTCATTAAGGACAAGTTGATTTTACCCTATCTCGACATCGATATTAAGTACTACGATTTAGGTATTGAGCACCGCGATGCAACTGACGACAAGGTTACCGTAGAATGTGCTGAAGCAATTTTGGAACACCATGTTGGTATCAAGTGCGCTACAATCACACCTGATGAAGCACGCGTGAAGGAATTCAACTTGAAGCAAATGTGGAAGTCGCCAAATGGAACCATCCGTAATATCCTCGACGGTACCGTGTTTCGCGAACCAATCGTTTGTAATAACATTCCGCGTTTGGTGCCGAATTGGACGGCTCCGATTTGTATCGGACGTCATGCTTTTGGCGATCAATACCGCGCTACCGATTTCTTGACCAAGGGAAAAGGTAAGCTGACTATCACCTATACACCGGATGATGGTTCAGCACCTCAATCATACGATGTCTTCAACTTCAAGGGCGACGGCGTTGCACTTGCTATGTACAACACCGACGAGTCAATCCGCGGTTTTGCTCGCGCTTGCTGCAATCAAGCAGTAGCCAAGGGATGGCCCTTGTACCTCAGTACCAAGAATACAATCCTCAAGCGTTATGATGGTCGCTTTAAGGACATTTTCGAAGAAGTCTATCAAAATGAATTCAAAGCACAATTCGACGCCAAGGGAATCACCTACGAACACCGTCTTATCGATGACATGGTGGCCAGCGCTCTGAAGTGGAATGGAAATTTTGTGTGGGCTTGTAAGAATTATGACGGCGACGTTCAAAGCGATACCGTAGCTCAAGGTTTTGGTTCGCTTGGTTTGATGACTTCGGTACTTGTTACACCGGACGGAAAGACCATGGAAGCAGAAGCTGCTCACGGCACTGTTACTCGTCACTACCGCATGCACCAACAAGGTAAGCCAACCTCAACCAATCCTATCGCATCCATCTTTGCTTGGACACGTGGCTTGGACTTCCGCGCAAAGCTTGACAACAACGATGCTCTCTCGAAGTTCGCTCTGGCATTGGAAAAGGTTTGCGTTGCAACAGTTGAGAGTGGTAAGATGACAAAGGATCTTGCGGTGTGCGCTTATGGTAACGACGTGAAGCACGGCGAACACTATCTCTACACCGAAGAGTTCCTCGATGTTCTCGACTCAAACTTGCAGTCTGAATTGAGCGCTTAAACTGAGTACGATAGTCTAAAAACAAAGAAGCCCGAGAGATCAAATCCCT
>JBGAUL010000023.1:0-79369 GCA_044228685.1 Chlorobiota bacterium | reverse complement strand
CGCGTGTAGTTGTCAATTCCATGTGAAAGCCCTAGAGCTGTCGATACTTCTTCGATAAGCTGCCAGACTGTTTGCGTTGTTACTTGCTGACGTCGATTGCATTGGCAGCTTGCTTGCGAAGCTTGTCATAGGCTTCTGTTAATTTTTCGAGAAAGTCTTCAAAGCGCTCTTCGATGTCGTCCATGTAGACTCCACCTTGTCTCAGCATGCGATTTCTTTTCTTGATTGTTCGCTCTGGTACAAGCATCACAGCAAGTGCTGCTCCGGCAAGTGCGCCTGCGACAGCGCTAATGAGAATTGCCTCTTTTGGTCTACGAGTAGGTACTTCCTTGTCGTCAATGTGTTTAATAACTGAGTTTAGCATGATCGTATATGTCGGTGTAACTAGTGACTGCTTTCTGTTCCTGTATTGTTATCGCCATTTCTATTCACGTTCGTCGAAGGACCAAATCGTCGCTCCTTATGAATGCCTCTGCTTTTCGATCGATGTACGCGAGAGCTGTGAAACGGACGTCCGGTGCCGCCGAAAAACAAGTCGTTCATGGAATCTATTCCACTCTGAAAGAACATGCGTGACTCTTCTTCAAATGAATCGTTACTCGATGAAAAGTCATTGACAGGATGTGTTTCATCTGTCTGTGATGCTGAGCTCCCGAGAGAGTTGTACGCATCTGCTGCGGTTGGATCATTGTCTAAGGGATCCGAATTAGGTTGTGCCGTGTTCATTCTACCTCCTGTGGTTTGTAGTATTGCTCGATGGCGTAGTGGAGCGTGTATTTGTGACTTCTCGATAGTCGGCGAAGGACTGTGCGCTATACCGGTTTGCGGAGAATTAATCAATGCTGCTGTGGGGAACAGCTTGTCCTTCGAAACGTCGTGTAGATGACGTAAAGCAATTCTCGGTACGGGCTAATCTTGTCGGATCAAATGGCTTTATAAGCCCTTCGTTCTACACTGCAAAACTCGACTATTTAGAATGCCTTATGTTATGCAACTTCCACTATGAATTGCATCATTTTAGGGTCGAAGTGTAGCTGTATCAATGTTTGCGTGGCGTTTTCGACAAATGGTCGTTTTGCAAATCAAAAACCCACAATAGGACCAATAGCACCGCTCAGCGAGTACCAAATGAACTGAACAAAAGTGTCGTTTTGTTGACGCGTATAAGCAACCTTGCCGACGCGATAAGCTCCACCCTTCTCTGGGAGATTTGAACTATGCAGGACTAAAAGGTTTGCCAAAAATGAGGTGATGCGATTGCCAAGTCCCTTCTCGCTTCCGTTTTTCTTATCCAGAAGTTTCACATAGAGATCCTTGTATTGCATCGCTACAGTTCCTCGGGATCGGCCATCTTTTGCATCAAATGTGTACTGCGCACCTTTGAACACTCCATCACTAATGCGACGATGTTCAGCTACTTCGACAAAGTTGTTCATGAGCTTAAGGTTCATCGACGAGAGTGAACCGGATACGTGCATGCTGAAATCTTGTGGAGTAAATGGCATATCAAGTTTTACCTTCATCAGTCCGTTGTCCATTAGATAGCCTTGCGCTTCAATATGAATTGACGAGTCGAGGGTCGGACGATTATCAATGTTCGTAACAAGTGCGGCAATGCGGTTAAAGGTCACAAATGCTTCCGGACCGCGCTTCTTGAATTGCTCGCTGTACCGCAGTTCTTGCACAGTGACAACTACCGAATCTATGCGCAGCCACTGTTGCAACGCTGCCAATTGTTCGACGGGCATAGGCGTGCGAGTCGTTTGCGTATCTGATGGCATATACTTGCGCAGCGCAACATCTAGGCTCAAGTCATTAACGTGTAAGGAACGAGCAGTGTTGGAGCGAGCCTCAATGAGTTTCTGAACATTGAGTCCGTCGATGTGAAGCTGGGGGATTGTTGCCCGATATCGACACTTACGAGTTTTGAGTTTATCGAAGTATGCTTCATCATCAAGCTGAGGTCTGTAATAAGCGTTCTGAATTGATAAGGATGAATCCTTCATATTCAGACGGAGTAAGTCGCCGCCGCATACGTAGCCTGAGCTTAGCAACTCGACTGAAGTATGTTTGACACTGACGGATCGCCAGAGTTGAGCGCCGATAGTGTGCTTGCCTAGACCAACAATTGCAAACCAGTCGACGTCGCTTATGAGACACTCTTCGAACGTGACATTCAGGCTGTTGTCTTTGGCCTGCAAGAGAACGCTATCGCAGCTCACAAAACTATCCGAGAAGCTGTAGTGTAAGGCACCAAGGTTCACCTTGTACTGAGGCAAAACGCTTTCAATTGAGAGTGCAATCTGCGGTTGAATTATATGCGCCATGAGGTAGTCTCGATAGATCAAGACGAGCGAAACAACAGCGATTCCGAAGAAGATTATTGAAAAAATCAAATACTTGAAGAGACGTACGATCAAGTAGGGTTTGGTTCTAAGAGGTGGAGCGAGTTTTGTCATGTAATTGGGTCAACATCAATGTGAACTGGATCGATACGAGGATTAACTGGCTTCACGACATCGCTTGCCAGAAGACTCGCAATCCAGCGAGTGTTGTCGCTACTTTCGAGACCGAATTTCAATACCATTGTCAAGGGCACGCAAAGCACCATTCCAATCACTCCCAGCACGCTGCCCCAGACAAGTAGGGAGAGGAAGACGACCAGTGTTGAGAGTCCTAGACGGTGTCCCATCAGGCGCGGTTGTATAACGCTGCCCAAAACAAAAGTCAGTACTAAGTAACCCAGACCCACGACAAAAGTACGTCCTATGCCAAACTGAATGAAGCTCACTGCGATGGTCGGTACTAGTGAGATTGCGGACCCGACATTCGGGACGTAGCATAAGAGAAATGATAGCAAACCAAGGAACAGTGCGTAATCAACTCCGAGAATGCTTAGCCAAATCGCAACCACACTTCCGGTCAGCAAGCCGATGATCGTTTGATAAATCATATAGCGCCGCATTTCCGTAACCAGCTTTGTGAAGGTTGGAAAGGCTGCACGGGAGTCGCCGACAGCAGCGCGAATCTTGTCACGAAAACTGGTTGTCTCGAGAAGTACAAAAGAAACTGTCAGCAAAACCAACACAAGCAATGACAACATCGATCCAAAGCCTCCAATGAGATCAGTGGCAAAGCCCCTGAAAGGATCGCCGCTCAAAGCGTGTTGAAGAACGTCGTTGCTCATGATAATTCCTCGACTCGCCAAAGCCGATGTCAAGACCATCATTTGTTCGTTTAGCTTGTTCTGGTATTCAGGTAATGAACTCAGAAAATTGTTCGCAGACGCAACAACAATGAAAGCAATGAGAGCAATCACAAGAATTATTAGTGTAATGACAAGAAGAACTGCGATACTCAGAGGAACACGACGTCGGCGCATCCAGCTTACGATTGGAGCACCAAGAACCGAGAGAAAGCCTGAGATGAGAAGTGGTGTAAGCACCGCATGAGCAAGGTTGATACCGCCGATGATGACAAACAGTGAAGCGACGACCACAAGAAAGTGGACGCCGCTACTGAAGCCGGTTTTTTCAATTGAGTTGAACAAGATGATGAGTCGAAAGTGATGAAGTCGTGAGTTATAGGAGTGCATCGTTTTGACTACAAACGGCAACGAATCTCAGTGGTGATTGAGATTCGTGCCGGCTCGTCCACGATTATGAGGATTGGAGCTTAAGGATATACGCGCACACCAAATGCGAAGTCCACAGCGCTAAAACTGCCAGGCGAGACGTTGATTAGTGGACCAGCCTCCATGAAGAATTCAATGGGGGAATTTCGAGGCATGAAGTCGACGCCAAAGACACCACGAACTGCGACGCCCATGGAAGCATCTTGACGGATCCAACGATCATGACTGTACCACCAACCATCGTGCAGGCTACCGAAGCCAAGAACCAGACCGGGTCCGGCGTAGAAGTTCCATTGAGATGAATTAAACGAATTGAAATGCCAGAGGTAGTCCATGCCGATGCGAAGTGCACCATAGTATGAACCACCCACCGAGATCGCAAATGCGTTTGTGTTCGTGGTCCAGATTTTTGAAGTGGCGCCATACGGTTCGCCGAGTACAACTCCAAGTCCGAAGCTTCGACCTTCCGGACCCTGAGCAAATGTTATTTGAGCGCTGCCTATGATAATGAGACATAGAACGATGAGCTTTTTCACTGTGATTCCTTTAGTAATGAGTAACTGTTGTAGTCGATGTGTGTGTCGTATTAGACCGGAGACTCTTCGTTTCTGAGCACGCGCGCTCTCGGCTTCGCGTCTTGCTGAGCGAGCGTATCAAGTAATGTCACGATGAAATACAGCGGTCAGCTTCAATGCATAGAAGCGAAGTGCGGAAACTGTCGGACGTTTTGGAAGAGGAGTGACGTGTGTGATTTCATCAACACGCTGTACTAAAGCCAGTACTTCTAGTCTTCGTAGCCACTCTTGATGATTGTTGAGATCATCTTAAACTGTTCGTTCGCATTGAATGTATGCGTTGTATGTGCAGGGATGATAATGCCTTCTCCCAAGTTGAGACGGAAGCGCTTTTCATTGATCATGAGTTCTGCAGAACCATCAATTATCTGGATGAAGGTGTCGAAGGGCGATGTCTTCGCAGCTTGTTCTTCTCCTGCGTCGAACGACGAGACAGAAATATTACCGGTTGATTTTTTGATAATAGTCTTGCTTAATACTGCGTTCGGAACGTATTCAATAATCTCCACGATGATGTGGATTTTTGCTTTTTCAAGTTCGCCTTTTTCTGCCGGATTCAACATAATATGCCTCGCTGTGTATTCTTCTTCTTCCGATACAAAGATCGTCATTGGATAACGGCTCGTCTTATGTTTCTTCAACTATGCATTGCATGTTTTACTGATTGAGCTTGTGCAGAGTTGAGAACTGCGCTATAGATCCTCAAGAGCGGTCAATCTCTTGTTCTTCATCTTCTTGAAATGAGATGGCGTCAGCCAGGTAACGCGCTTGAATTGGTAGGAAAGATGGGCAACGCTGCTGTAGTGCAATTGAAATGCAATCTCGGTGAGCGTTAGTTGATCGTAGATGAGAAGTTCTTTGGCACGTTCGATTTTGTGAGAGATGATGTAGTGCTCAATTGTTGTTCCCTTGACTTCGGAAAACAGATTTGAAAGATAGTTGTAGTTCAATCCGAGTTTGTCGCTCAAGTAGGTCGAAAAATTGACGCGCGGTATTTCTTCTGAGTAATGCACAAGTTCGACGACAATGTTTTTGATCTTCTCTATCAGGATAGCTTTCTTGTCGTCCATGAGTTCTAATCCAGATCGTTGCAGAGCTGTCTTAAGCTTTGCCAGTTGATCTTCAGACTCCGGATTTTGAATTTCCACTTCACCTAATTCAACGGTAATAGGATGCAGGCCAACATTTTCGAGTTCTGCTCGAACCATGAGCTTGCACCTCAGACTAACCATATTCTTAATAAATAGCTTCATAAGTTGAAAACCGGCATACAACTAATAACGAATCGTAAAAAAATTATGTCGTGCCGTGCCTATGCTTTGGTGTCTCAACGACATTACTCTCGTCCAACTATCAATTGTTACTTCTCTGGAGTATTCTCGAAAAACGCCGACTCGCAACAACAATGCTAGTTCCAATTTATCCAGGCATGAAATCCCTGTGTTCTCGGTAGCTCGCCACAATGATGCAATGCTTGCGTGCAAGTTAGCGCCATTAGTGGCGTATGTGTTCTCTCTCGCGGCGCTTGAGCTTAAAAACTACACTATCTATGGGAATTTTTAAAGGAGCTGTTGATAGTTGCCAAGCGAACAGACAGAAGCTCTTGACGTCTATCGGGTTGCTCGTACTTGTGACAGTCTTCAGCGTTATAAAGCAATTGTCTCTAATAATCGAGACAAACGATGATGAGGCCTGAACAAGCCAACAAGAAATCACGTGAATAATCATCGTTGACCGCTACTGCATACAAAGTAGTGTATATGCAGAATGGATGTAGCGTCAGGCCCGGTCATGCGTGGCAGGAATCGATTGTGTAGCAAAGATCCCGACTAATCTATCTTAATTCACTATCAAACTATTCTCTTGAATATTCAAAGAGGCTTGCGTCCTTGAATTACGCGCAACAAAACAACAATTACTGCAATAACAAGCAGTATATGTATCAACCCACCGGCGCTGTAACCTAAGAATCCTACAAGCCAAGCGATAACAAGTATGACAGCAATAATGTATAGGAGATTTCCCATGATGAGGTTGTTAGTGAGTGACAAGATCGCACAATTGGAGGAGCTGTTCATTACGTCTTGCACTGTCAACCTTACATGATTTACACCTTCGAAATTAAAGTGTGATCAGTATTCAATTTGGGCATTGCAAAGTGCGTAGCTTTGGCATCGACCGTTAGTTGAGAGAAACTTAACACTGTCATGTAGGTACACCTCGGTATTTGAATATTATGAAAAGGCGATTTTCGTCATTCGACCTCTACTCTCGAGTACTCGTCCTTCTCATAAGCATCGCATGTGTATACAGTGCGGCGCTCCTTCTTAGCCTGGATCCACAGTCAATTCTGTACTTTGGTGACGCTGCTGCGCATCTGGTACGCGCACGACAATACATCGACTCCCAACAAACCGGCTTGCATAGTATGGGTACTGTGTGGTTGCCGCTGCCGCATATTCTGCTCATACCCTTCGTTGCATCAGACTATCTGTTCTTCCACGGTCTGTCCGCAGTCATTCCCGGGACACTGATGCTCCTGAGCAGCGCATTGCTCTTTAACGCTATTCTCCGTCGATGTGGATGTAGTCCGCTCAGCTCCCTAATTGCAAGTCTACTCTGCTTCGCCAATCCAAATCTTGTGTACATCGCCCTCACGCCGATGAACGAGATGACGCTGCTCTTCTTCGTCGTACTTGCAGCATTCTGCTTTGTGCGCTTTTTGCAAGAAGAAAAGACAAGTTGGATGCTGAGTGTAATCGCATCATTGAGCGCCGCGACTTTGTGTAGATACGAGGCCTGGGCTCTGGTTCCAATACTCTTTCTGTATTTGTTAGCTGTGGCCGTGCGGCAGGTCAAAGTCGGAGAGCGGAGAAGCGGCATGTTGTACCTCGCGCTTGCTTTCAGTAGTTGTGTCGGACCCACTGCATGGTTCTTGTGGAACTACTCTGAATACGGTGATGCATTGGCCTTTGCGCACATGACCTATTCGATTGGATCTGTGCACGCTAGGAGTGTACTCAGTGACAACCTCATTGCTGCTTTTGCCGTTGGTATAAAGGCGATCGCCTTGTTGTATGGTCCTGTGATCTTGCTCGCGAGCTTTGTGTCCATCATCCTTACACGCGCTGGCTGGCGTCGTCCGGAACTACCATCCATGCTCATGATTTTCAGCGCACCGGCTCTCTTCAACATTGTTGCTATCATCATCGGTTTTGTACAAATCGACACGTGGTGGTGGAATTGGCGATACTTCCTAAGTCTGGGAACTCTCTTCAGTGTGCTTTGTGCGGTGATTTTTGATTGGCTCTTTGCGCGCTACAACAGCATCGGACTGAAACTGTGCCTTCCAGTCCTAGTGTTTGCATATCCTGTGCTAATACTTCTCACTGATCAGCCAGGTGTAGTTGTCTACAGTGATGCTAAGAAAGCCTACGACTCTCCTAGCAAGGCTGCAACGAAGCTTGGTGCTGAGTTTGCGCAGCGAGTGTATGTTGACTCTGTGGATCTCTTTGTACCTTATGGAGCGGGACAACGTTTCATGCTGGCCGCTCAATCCAATCTCAATCACTATCGCATTCGCTATTACGGCAGGTTGAACAAGCTTAGCTTTGATGCGCGCTACTTTGTATGTGCGAGTGATTCTTCATCAGAAATGGCGCTGAGCAAAGCAGAAGGAGATTCTCTGCGTGCAATTCTCGATCATGCCTATGTGCAACTCTTGAGAGATGAGTACATGATCGTGTATGAACGCAATGATGTGCATCAGAGCAGAGAGACAAAACCTTAAGCTGCGCACTGAAGATCTTTAGAACTGTTGGATAAACAAAAAAGGTGACCGACTATTCGTCGATCACCTTTTTTTGGGTGGGTGGGTGAGAGTTAGCTATCGCATGTCTTCACGACGACAACGGTGATGCGACGATTTTGCTTACGAGCTGCTTCGAGTTCTTCCTTGGTTGTGTTCTTGCCTGTTGGTTCTTGCACCTTTGGCTTGCTTGTTCCATATCCTACTGTGCCCTGGATCTTGTTAGGATTTACACCTTGTTCGATGAGCCATTGACGGACCTTCTTGGCACGCAGGTCACTGAGTACTTGGTTGCGCTTAGCTGCGCCTTCGGCTGAAGCGTGACCTTCAATCGAGACGACGAGTTTGTCGCATTGATTGACGTAGGCGAGGAGCTTCGTAAGACTAGGCGCTGTGCCCGGTTCATCATAGTTGAATTCATCGGTGTTGACGATGTAGAGGATGTCAGGGAAGTCGACTTTGGTACCGATCTTCGGTCCTTCCGGACAACCCTTCTTCGCGCCTGTAAGCGTACCGGCGATGTTCGGACAATAATCTTCATTGTCAGGAACCTTGTCGCCATCGGTATCAGCAAGCAACGGATTTGTCTTCTGTCCAGGAGCAAGCGGATGCTTGCCGTGAACTTCGTCACCGTCGGAAAGACCATCGCCATCGGTGTCACTCTTGAGAGGATCAGTCTTGTACTGATTGACTTCTTCGCCATCAGTCAAGCCATCGCCGTCAGTGTCCTTCTTATTTGCATCTGTCTTGTATTTAGAAATCTCATCGCCGTCTTTGAGTGCGTCACCATCGGTGTCGACCATGTTTGGATTTGTCGTGTACTTCTTGACTTCGTCACCATCACTGAGGCCGTCTCCATCGGTGTCACTCTTGGATGGATTGGTCAGATACTTGTTGACTTCGTCGCCGTCGTTAAGGCCGTCGCTGTCAGTATCTACCTTGTTAGGATCGGTCTTGTATTGAGTTATTTCCAAACCATCTAAAAGACCATCGCCGTCGGTGTCTGTCTTGGTTGGACTCGTCTTGTATTTATTGACTTCGTCGCCGTCGGAAAGTCCATCACCGTCAGTATCTGCCTTGGCTGGATCTGTGGAATAGTCTTTCACTTCAGCGCCGTCATTCAAGCCGTCGTGATCTGAGTCTGCGTTCAGAGGATCTGTCTTGTAGCGCAGTACTTCGTCGCCGTCAAAGAGGCCATCGTCGTCACTATCGGGTTTTACAGGATCAGTTTTACGCGCGACTTCTTCGCCGTCTTTCAATCCATCATTGTCGGTGTCTTCTCGAACAGGATCAGTGTGGTACTTCATCACTTCTTCACCGTCGAGCAGTCCGTCTCCGTCAGTATCTGATTTCAGCGGATTAGTATGAAAGCGATATACTTCCTCACCGTCTTTGAGTCCGTCAGCATCTGTATCGGGATTCAGAGGATCTGTGCCCAAAGCTTTTTCGCGTGAATTGCTCAGACCGTCTTTGTCAAGATCTGCATCACCGAGTATATAGTAAGAGAAACCGAGCGCAAAGGTGGCAAAGTCATCTTTCTTGGTTTCCGTTGATCCGTTGCCTGCACTGAGGTCCAAGTCGTCGAGCCACGCTGACACGCCCATGCGATAGGTGACCTTCGCGTTGAATACGAGATTGTCACTCATGTACAACTCAACACCACCACCAAATGGATAGTACATCGCTGTTCGCGTGTATTTCCCGGCTGCGTTGTTAGGCAGAGCCTTATTGGCATTGTCTTCGACCGGATTGAAATCCAAGTATCCAACACCTCCGAAGAGATAGGGAACGAGATTCTCGCTGGGAAACAGATTCCATGATAGTAGTCCTTCGTAGGTCGAAGTACGGACAAAGCTCTTTGCAGGAACGGATCCATTGAAGAGTGAGTAGTATGCCGGATACTTTGCGATTTGTTCGGGTGTGTTTGTGTAGCGTATTTGACCGATGCCTGCTGTCGCATGCACAGACAATGAGCTAATAATGTTGTAACGCGCAAAGAGATCGCCTCCAAACCAGAGCTGATTATCTGTAAACGATCCCCAGTACTTATTCATTCCCGCGTGGAAGCCGACCGCTAAGCGTCCGCCCTCACTCTGCGCGTATGATGGTGTATGCGCTACCAGCACTAATCCGAGTGCTACGAGTATCGCGTGAATAAATTTCATGAGTCTCTCCTAAAGTTGTTGTTGAATCCCGATGTCGCTAGTCGGCTCTTTACCGATTGAGCGCAATCGTTCAAGCATGTGCACTGTGCACTGCTCGTGTCTAAAGTTTATGCGTGATGTAACGGCCGGAGCCATGTTGTCGGAACACTGTGCAGCATTATTCAGCTACAGTCACAACGAATCGTTGGTCAGCTTGGCCTTTTATTGCCGTACAGATATTTCATGTTTGCGAGTGTAGGGTTGAATTCTCTTTCAACCTTCGTCTGAAGCCTTGTGCATGCTTGATTGAATACTAAGGGCACCGTATGAACACGGATAGTCTTGTGACATTGCAACCGGCGTGCGGTCTTGAGTGGACCGCGAATGTCAACACAAGGTCATTGGGCTTAGCATCATCTGAATGCGCATCCTGTACTCTTCCCTTGTCCGAAGTCTTCAACAACATCTGCAAAGCCAGTAAGCACTGATGGTAGGTGTGCTTTTCGTTGTTGAATTGTTAGTACACAAAGCTCGACTATTCGTCAGGTTGCTGCGTTACACTATGGCAGTGAAGTATATCATGATTCACAAGTGTTAGTCTAAGTATCTCTGTAAAAAAGAGTTTATCGATTAATCATGTTTTCTGGAGCTTGTATTCTCTACAAATTCAAGGACTATGCGAGATGCCTGTGGCATCAATGGCGCCAATGAGACTGAGTATCCAAAAGCCGAGCAGGCAAAGGGCAATGATATTCACGCCCTTCTTGATCCAGCATCGAGCCGGAACACAGCGTTGTACCATGTGAATGGATAGCGCTAAAACTGCAAGGCTGATAAGAAAGGTCAATAGCGTCATAGAGCACTAGCTTCGTGAGTTATGAGTTTGACAGGTTGTGAGGCAAACAGAGCATTGCAACAAATGCAGTCTCCCGGAATAGTACCGAATAATAAAAGAGTGTCTAATGAGGCTGTTTTCGTGAAGGCAAGAGCGTCATCTACTCCTTGAAAGATGCAACATCAAGTGTGTACAGTTAGGATGCTCAACTTTGCATTGCATACATTGGGACGCGACAAATACTAGTGTCTACCGCTTGACTGCATTTTTCTACCGCGATTTCTTTTAGGATTAGACGAGGCCTCAACGCGTTCGGCGCGGCGTGCTGTAGTATCATGAAAGTCATCGTCAGAATCCATAATTCGGCGTTTTCCGGCGCCGAATGAGATGTTGGTAATGTCTTCGAGACCGCGATACGCGGCATAGTGAAGATCTTCCTCGAGTGCATCGTGAGCAAGGTTGTTGATTATTTCGGGATCTTCATCACCGAAGTCGTAGTCGTCGCTGACGCGATTGTACTCTTGGCTTGTTAATGAGTCAATTGACTCGTCGTTTGTAAACTCGACGCCATACGACGTCAGTGTTCGAGCTGGTAGGTTCATAACTCTTGGTAGAATAGTGTTGAATACGTGGCAATCGTTGTTCGATGCGCGTATCTGGGTAGGCTATGGCAACAGTGTCCATGAGGCTACAGAATTAGTTGGGTTTCAGTGATGTTGATTTGGACGAATTCGTTTTCGTCTGCGATAGCCGATGTTAGTGTCTTCATCGTTGTCTATCGTGCCGCGAGCCGTGCGATGTGTAGGACGAGTGCTCAAGCGACACTGCGAAATTCGCCTATTGCTGATGGGTGGAGTTACGCAACTTCTCTTTTGTGTTTCAAGATTTACGCTCGTGGCACAGCTGGTCTCAAATTCAAGATGAAGGACGCTTGAAGTGCAGTGCTAAGCTGGGTGTCGGAGGAAGGTTTAACGATAGCCCTTTGCTTGCAATTGAAAGAGCTCGGCATAGCGTCCTGACTGTGCCAGGAGCTCGTCATGCGACCCTTGCTCGATTACAGTTCCATGCTCCAAGACCATGATCGTATCGGCCATACACACAGTGGAGAAGCGGTGTGAAATGAAGATTGCCATGGCGTCGCGACTGAGGGTAGCAAACTGACGAAAGACCTCGTGTTCTGCACGCGCATCCAGCGCGGCAGTTGGTTCGTCAAGAATAATCACTTGGGCTGATCGCATATACGCGCGAGCCAGCGCCATCTTCTGCCACTCACCGCCACTCAGCTCCGCTCCATCGTTGAAGCGTCGTCCAATCATTTGTTCGTAGCCGTTGGGGAGTTTATCTATTACAGTATTTGCAAGACTCTGATGAGCTGCAGCGGTGATGCGCTCTAGATTCTCGCGATCATCAATCATACCCACTGCAATGTTGTCGCGGGCGCTCATCTGGTAGCGAACGAAATCTTGAAATATCACACCGATATTTCGGCGCAGATCTTCGACGTCGTAATCACGAAGATCAACGCCATCCAGCAGAATGCGTCCTTCGCTTGGCTCATATAATCGCGCCATCAGCTTAATCAAGGTCGTCTTGCCTGCACCGTTTTCTCCCACCAGCGCGTACTTGCGTCCTGCATCAAAATGCAGATTGAGGTTGTGCAGCACATCCTTCTCGCTGCCATTGTATCGGAAGCTGACGTTCTCGAACACAAAACCACTGCGCAGGGGATTGGCCACCGGTAGCGCATTTGGCTTGGATGTTATGCGAGGCTGCATCTCAAAGAAATCAAAAAGATCGCGTAAGTAGAGTGCAGAGTCGGCGATGCTGCTGAAGCTGAAGAGCAGGGATTCTATCAATGACTTAACACGCAGAAAGGATCCGCTGAGAAAGGTCATTTGACCAATACTGATGCGGGTTGTGACAGCAGCAGCGATGATCATCGCGTAAACTGCGTAGTAGCCGATAGTGCCGAGCATGCTGAACAATGCGCCGATCAGAGAGCGACGTCCTGCAAGACTCCGTCTGTCACGGAAATACTGTTCAGCTTGCTCTCCAAACTTGGTGCTGAGAAAGGACGACAAGCCAAAGATCTTCACTTCCTTAGCGCTGTCGTTGGATGCACCGATGTAGCGGTAGTAGTCCATCAGACGTCGTCCTGGCGCCCAGTAATTCGTCAGCTTGTACTGCAAGGTATTAAAGCGCGACTCAGACATCACCGCCGGAATGATGGTGAGCAGTGCAATAACAACAAACCACGGACTAAATGACATCAAAGCACCGATGAGCAGACAGAGACTAAGGAAGTCTTGTCCTTGACTAAAAATCTGACCCATCAAAGCCACACGATTATTCGTTTGCTGCCTCGCAATCTCCAGCTTATCATAAAACACCGGATCCTCAAAGTGTTCCATATCCAAGTCAGCTGCGTGTTTCATCAGCTTAACGGAAATGTCGTTTGCGAAGCGATCACCAAGTAGTGATTCGGTGTATCCAAGCAAACGTGTGAGAATGTCGTTGCCAACAACGATGCCTAGCTCAGCTCCCAGCAATAGCCAGAGATGAGAGCTGATTGAGTGATCGCTCGAGTGCTGCACAATTCGCAGAATCTCATCGATGATCCATTTGCCGATGGTCAAACTCATCAAAGGACTAAAAGCTTTGACCAGACGGATGATTGCCGACAACGCGACCAGACTCGGTTGAATATCCCAAATCAACTTCAGCAGTCGCGGCACATTCTTCAACGCACCAAGACGCTGACTGAGATTGAGTTCTTCTTTTGACTTATCCGACTTTGCCATAGGCGATGAGTAGTTGGGTACTTACGACGCGAAGTCAGCATGCGACGAATGAGTGGGATGAATATTGAGATTGTGAGAAAGGTCTTGTACAAACCGAGATTTAAGGAATCAAAGCTAGCTATTTTCTGCTGCGATGAAGAGGAGCATATCGTCTACTGCGTTTAAACCACAGTTATTGACAGGGATGCAAGGACTTTGAAATGCAAAGGGAACGCAAACGTACTAAGGCGGAGAACAATTTGCTGGGCATTATTGTAACGCATGTCCTACTCTGCGCGTTGTATCAGCGCACAGTAGGATTCATGAGAGCCAAACACTGAAGGGTTTAACGCAATATGAAGTAGAATAAGAAATAGAGCGATTCCCTAACAGAACATGTCGCGCAAGATCCGCTTTAGAAACGATAGCTTGTTTGATGGTACAATCAGCGAAACTAATGCAAGATTATTCCGATTGAAGGTTCGTATTACTCATGTGCCACAACTATACTGCGAGAAAAAGCTCGCGTTCCAGATTTGACTTGAACGATGTACAAGCCATTCGGAAGATCACATTGCAAGTAGTGTTCAACATTTGACGCGACAGTTTCTTCCCGAACGAGAATACCAAGTTGGTTATAAAAGCGAATTGAAATTAATGGTGATGCCGACGCGCATTGTATGTGAAGATCGTGATAGGTGGGTGTGGGATATAGTCGAAGGGCAGAACTACTATCGTCGGAATCCGACACATCGGAGGCAAGGAAATCGTACTGAGCAATGAATATGTTGTTGAATACGGATTGTTCCTTGACTCGAATGTCAGCGCTTTTTCGTAGATCGAAATCACAAGTGTCGCTTATCATATCACCGGCAACCGTAACTCCGAATCCGCGTAGTGCTAAACCTGTGCAGTAGTCTTGATTTGATCCACCAAATTCATGAGCACTGATGAAGCTTCCCTGATTGTTCCTGTATTTTGCCAAAAACATCCTATAACCATTCGCTTCGAGAAAATGCTCACTGGCGCTAGGATCGAAATCACAACGATTTACAAATGAGCCACACATCGTGATTTCCTGCCCTTGTACTGCAATTGCGGTCGGCGTGCACGCATCGTAATCGAAAATCCGAAGCCACTGCAAGATGCCCTCAGAATTAAGACCGGCTAAGTACGCTGCGCTGCTTGACGTAGTATTAAAAACATACTTACCGCTTCCGGGTTCGAAATCTACAGCCCCGCTGCACGAACCGCAGAGATACAAATTGCCTTCAAAGTCTATAGCCAGACCTTTGCCACCACGCCACGGGTTGCCGCTCATAGAGATGCCGGTTGCACCAGTGGCGGCATGAGCCAGACTGCAATTGCCCACGCTGTTAAATTTAGCCCAATACAGATTTCCACTGGAATTGCCACTGAGGTGAATTGCTCCGGCAGTAGATGGATTGAATTCCATACTGTCACGAAACGTACCGGACGCATAAACAACTGTATCGTTCAGTGCGAGATCAATGCTTTCATTTTGACCGATTATGGATGAGGCCCAATTGTACACTCCGTTTGAGGAGTACTTGGCAATAAAGAGATTACTCTTGATAAGACCTCCCTTACTAGTCAGCATAGCTTCACCTGCACCTGGATCAAAATCTATCTGCCCTCTAAAGTATCCGCCTATGACTATGCTCCCGTCATTATCACAGCAAACATCGATGACTCGATCCAATCCTTTCGACCCAAACGCATTCGCCCAAAAGTAATTGCCATCAGCATCGTAGGAGGCTACAAACATATCGCCTTCGCCAACCTCGCTTTGCTTATGAGTACCATCACCCGGATCAAAGTCTGCGACGCCTTGAAAAGAGCCGACGACAACGATATTGTCGTTTTTATCTACCGTCATTGCGTAACAATCGGTGCTTATGCTACTCGTGATATTCTTTGCCCACATCAACGCACCGGAGGAATTGTATTTGGCAATAAATGCATTGCTAAGAAGCGATGCTGTCAGTATGGTCGATCCATTGCTCGGATCAAAGTCAGTACTACCTTGAAAGTTTCCCGCAACTACCGTATTGCCTTTTGAATCATGCGCCACGCCGCTACATACAATTCCTTCAAAACTTCCCCAATCACTCCCAAAGTTGTGAGCCCAACGCAAGTCTTGTGAATGAAGTGAGCTAATCGTAAAAGCAAAAACAAAACAAACAAGAATTACAGCCCAAGATTTCATGGTACCAGAGGGTTGGTTGGAAAAGTGTAACTACAAGGGTTTTCCGAATGCGCATCGCCAATTCAGCCAAATCAGCAGCCTAATCCCTACTGTGAAATTCTACAATTCTCAGGTCAACTGCAACTCGATACAGGCAAATGATTTAGAGATAACAAAACTTTAGTGAAAGCGTCGACTCAGAGCTGCAGTAGCCCTGAAATTTCAGCTAACGATGGTGCAACTATAGTGCTCCATTTTTATTTGAAGCAGCAGCTCACAGGATTCTAGACCACTCTGAACGTTCGTCACTAGTGACCTTATGAGCAAGTTGAAAATCGAGACGGCACGGAATGCTGGTCGGAAATGGAGATCCAGTTAGTAAGAACTAGCTCAACGTGTCGTGAAGTGGTGTCGAGGATGGAGGATACGAAGGAAGGTACCGAGTTAGGTTGACGACGGAGTTGCAACAAAAAAAACGGCAGGTTTGAGGCCTGCCGTTTCTTCAAATACTGGTGAGCTCCTTACTTATTCGACTTCGGAGAAGCATTGCTCTCACGTGTCGTAGGAACAGCAGTGCTCGATGCTGCTGAAGGAAGCTCAGAGCTCTGCACGCTTGCACCTGGAGCCGGAGCTGGTGTGCGAGGCAGAACAACCTTTGTTTCAGACACCGGCTTGTTTGCTTGCTTTGCATTAGACTGAGCAGAGTTCTTTGCTTTCGACGAAGAACTCTGTGGCAATACCGGAGCAACGGTCGGGGCGTCAGAAGCGAGTCCGCCGGTTGATTGTGGTATTGTCACGACCATACGTGGCGCAGGACTAGCCTTGCGCGCCGTCTGTGTGTTCGAAGCCATTGCTAATGAAGTGCAAAAGCCCAGGCACAAGCTAGCGCTTAGAACTGTCTTGCCGATGATTGATAGTGTTTTCATAGATACAATTGTTATTTCGTTAGAAGAATTTTCTCATGAAACCGTTAGCACTCTTATGGAACGTAAACGTCCGGGTGGATATACGTGCCTTTCTCTTCAATTGGTTTTTCAACTTCAACTTGAATGCGGTGTTTCTCTGCCCAAGGATCATGACGAATACCTGTAACTTGCCACGAAACCTTCATACCTGCAACACCGCCGGCAATTTTGAAACGATTGTCTTTTACTTCTTGTGCAATAAACAGACCGGGAGCCTTTGCACCAATTGCTGTCAATTGATAGCAGAATTCCTTGTTGAGTGCTTCGTACCAATCCGGCAGCTGAACCCATGCTTCACCGTTAGCGTCGAGAACGATTGTACCGTCGTTGATGTCCTTCATGTCAGGAGACTCAACGAATGAGTGAAAGAGAATCTTGTTAGCTGGATCAAGTGGGTGGTCAATTTTGAACGAACCGCCGCCCTTAGCGACAGTACCTGTGACAGTCAAGTCGCCGTTGATTTGAACGTCGCCAGTAAAAAGTGCTGCGCGACCTGTAGCGCTGTTTGTAACAACTTGCAAGACATCCGATGAGTTTGCTGCATTCACGTTTTCGAAGCGTCCAGCAACACCTGTACCACCGCTGATACCGGCCTGACCCAAGACACCATAACCGTTCTTTGTATTGAAACCACGAACGCCGTATCCTGAAGAGTCGTTTCGTCCAACAACAGCACCGACGCCGTTACCGCCGCGGTTACGACCTACGACAGCTTCGCCAAAAGTGTTGTCACCGATGACACCGGCAGCAGAGATAGAAGATGTGATACCCCAAACAGCGTTACCGCCCGCACTTGTTGCGAACACGCCGGGTCCGACACCTGATTGGTTTACATCAATAGCACGAGCACCGTTGCTAGCGTTAGAGAGCGAGATAGTAACACCTGAGCCTATACCATTGGTTGCAACATTGACGGCGGTTGAAGATGTGTTCGCAGCGTTAACGTTTTCAAAGCGACCGGCTACACCCGTACCGCCACTAATTCCCGATTGACCGAGAACGCCAATACCATCTTTGGTATTGAAACCACGCACGCCATATCCTGAAGAGTCGTTACGACCCACGACTGCGCCAACACCGTTACCGCCACGGTTGCGACCAACGACCGCTTCACCAAATGTGTTGTCACCAATCACACCGGCTGCAGATATTGAAGAAGTGATACCCCACACGGCATTGCCACCTGCGCTTGTTGCAAATACACCCGGGCCAACACCGGTTTGCTGCACATCAACTCCACGGCCACCGTTTGAAGCATTGGAGAGATTAACTGTTATACCTGAGCCAATACCGTTTGTAGTTACGGTAAGAGGAGCTGCGCTACTTGCAGCATTTGAGATCTGCGCATTAATGCTTGAGCCTGTACCGGAGTTTCTGATGTCGAACAATGTTGAAGCAGAGTTTGTGGTCGATGTGAATGGAAGAACGAGGTTATCGTCTGTACCCCATACAACATTTGAACCGTCAAACTTGATGACTTGATTCGCCGTAGCTCCGCTCGTATTGATCTTAGCGCCGGTCACGGCTCCATTTGCAATACTTGGATTAGGATATGATCCGTTCAAATCACCACCTGCTGTACCTCCCGGAGTTGGATTCGTCCAGATAGGTGAAGAACCGCCGGTAAAGGTAATTGACTGACCTGAGCCAGCACCGCTAACGCTGATCTTGTCCAGTGTGATTGTGTTTGAAGCAATTTTTGAGCCCGTAACCGCTGAGGTCGCGAGTTTCTCGTTAGAGATCTTAGCGGGAGGAATGGAGAGATACCATGGACTGGAATTCGTGTTCACGTTTCCGCTCACGTCTCCGTTGAATGAGAGATTTGCTGGTACAGCCTGGATTTTGTTTCCTTTGGCATCAGTTGCGTTTTGAGCCGCACCGGAAATGATAATCTCATTGCCTTGCTTTTCAAGATTGATACCATTACCTGCACGCAGAGTAACGTCGCCTTGTGTAGCATTCAAACTTGTAACTGCTCCTGTCGCGCCTGAACTCAACGCATCAGCCACATCAGCCTTCGCAGCGCTTTGAGCGCGGAATGCATAAGGTGAAGCAGAAAGTGCGGTGCGTGGCTTCATTTCTTCTGAACCATTAACTGCCACACCGAGAAAGTAGGCGCGATCAAAGGTCAGAGATGGAGGAATTGCATTTTCTGAACCGATCATGACGTTGAAAATTCCGCGAATCACGAGTACCTTTTGTGTCTCGGAATAGATCGGAGCTTCAGCATTGAGATCGGTGTAGAGATTCAACACGATGGTGTATTGTCCGTCAGCAACCAATGTTCCATTCGGTGCAGCAAGCACACCTTGATACGAGATTGTGCGCGGAATGTCTGCGCTTGCTGATAAACTCAACGCACACAGTGCCACAAATAGGCAAAGGAGTATTCTCTTCATAGTTAAAGTATGTAAAGTGAAAAGTTAGTGTTTGTATGAAAGCTTCGAGCGGATGCGGGGAACGAAGAGCGCTTCGTGTGTTTGTGCTGTGTTAGTGCTGCACAACAATCACGTGAGTTAAGCTCTGTTGCGCACTCGTACAACGCAAGGTGTAGCTGCCACTGGCAAGCGAAGTTGTGTTGAGCGTGGTTGAGAAGTCGCCATCTACAGTGCCTTCGAAGACGGTAAATAGCTTTTCACCGAGAATGGTGTAGAGTTCCATCGTGACGTGTTCACGGGTCTTGGCGTGGTAACTGATTGTTGCCAAGTTGACGACCGGCTGCGGACTGGTCTGCAATTGTTTGTCGTTTGTCGTTGATATATCAGGAGCGCTAGCAGTTGCAGATGTTCTTGAATGCCAGAATCCTGCCTCCAAAACATCCGTTTGGTTCCGAGTTGGACCAATGACGTTCTGCCCGAGTGTTCCCCGGATGATCATTTTCGACGACTGACTCTGCGTTGCGCCTGAGCCGAGCACCGAAGAAGAAAGTTCTTGCGCTCCAAGCCACGATGATATCGTGACAATCAGCACAACAACGAGCAATAGTTGTTTGTTCATAAAACTCCCAAAAAGGTGATAGAAGAACTTTACTATGTGTATTGTCTGTACAAGAAACTCTCTGCGACCACTACACTATTGAGTTGAACTTTCTCAATGGGATGCAAGAAAGCTCACTTGTGGAAGGAGAATTGTGTTGTCGCAAGAGATATGCCGCCGCCGTGGTGCCTATATTGATGAAAAAATAGATGTTTCAGCAACAATTTAGAAAACAGCGACTTAGAGCGAGATTAATAAGTTATCCACAGGCCTTGCTCGGACGGAAATAGTAGCCATGAATCGTGAGAATTATCGACGATTGTCCTTAAGTCTTGAGTCGATACGGATCTCAAGTCTTCGCCTAAGATCGTTGCAATGAATGGCTTGTCATACCACATTAAGAAGCAGGACGCTTGCATTCTTTATCTCGAAGTTATATCTGCTTGGATACAAGACTACTTGAGATGACTCCGGTGAAAGGGAGCAAGACTTTGAATCTACAAGTAGTAGTTGCATCCAATCTACAACGAACACAGCTAGGCATGCGCTTTTGTGTCGCGTGTAACCAAAATTTTAAGAAGTCGTCTGCTTGCAACAACGCTTTTCCAAGTACGCTTCCAAATCGCCACACCAGACACATGCCATGCACTTCGAAGCTACATGTGATGATGAGCTCTTTGCGTGCTCATTACGCTAGTTGCGGTTGAGTGGAAGGGATACAGCCGGAATATTGACTGTGAATTCTCAATCATTCGGACACATCGTTTTACGTGAGCTAAACGAGCCAATGATCGCCTTCGCTTCATCGTCGGTGCGCACACTGACCTCGATATCAAATATGCGCAGCGCTTGCTTAGCTTTGCCCTCTACGTAACCAACATTGAATTTGTCGACGCTGATGGAGCTTGTTGTGTTTTGTATGCAGCTTGGGATGTAGATGACTTTTGCGCTATTGAGTGGGTGTTGAGCGATTTTCTGACAGTACTCGTCGCGATAACGAATTGAGCCGTTGTAAACGCGGTCGATGACATTTCGCAGACTTTGTTCGCCGTATGCGGTTAGTTGAACAGTGCTGCCGCTTTCGAAGAAGCGAGGTGAGAAGAGCTTAAGCATGACGGCGCGTAGTTGCTTTTCGTCGCCGTTGATCATGATGTTATGAACAAAGGCAACGAGCTCAGTTGCTGACTGAAAGTCGGGTACGTCCACACTCGGCAACGACTTCGCCATAGCCTGTGCTTGCTGCTCGTCAAAGGTTTTCTCCAGTGAGTTTTTTTGAAGTTCACGAATACGGTCGTATCCTACTTGTTGCTGAGAAATCACCGTCTGTTCGTCGCGCGAGGTTACCATGAAGCGCTGCCAGGGTCCTTTCATGTCATCTCGAAAGAGTCGCACCGTGAAGTACTGATCTACCACCGCGACATTGATTCCCTGCCAAATCATTTCAAGTTTCGAGGCTATGCGCACATCAAGATTCTTTGGTGAATCCCAGTGCCACTGTGGGTCTGAAGCCAAATGCGGTGCTTCAATAATCTTCAATGTTTGGCCAAACAGATAGCCATAAAATGAAGCCCAATCGGTTGAAATGAGTTTCATGATCTCCGTCTGGCTGGGCTCCGGCAATCCTTCGTAGTGATTCTCCAGAACACGAAATTTCCAATAGGTGTAGCTGCTTGCTGTTTGTTGTTGATAGACGGCATCACCGATAACGATGAGGTTAACGCCCGGATAGCCGGATGCGCGTGTTATCTCCACACCGCGCACATACTCCCAATTGCCGAGCTCCTTGTTCCATTGTCGCGTGCCACTAGTCTTGCTAAAGCTAAACTTGATAACCCCATTCGTTCCCACGTCCTTCTTAATCTGCTGCTCCGACGGTTGTGCAACGAGATGAATTGATGCGAAGAGAAAACAAAGAATACAAACAAGACGAGACTGACGCATAGTAAGACCTCAAGTAGTTGGTGGTTGATTGATGCTTCGTGTCATCCAAAGCTTTGCTCATTGATGCAATCAAGGTCTCGCTGCCTGCAGCCAACGCCGATTGTATCTCGATGACACATGAAAACTATGATACCTGCTCAGCCTCGGACGAAACAGTTTTTCCCGTTTTTACCACCTCTACCGAGATGCGGGTTTAAGCTCAGCGTCTGATGTCGTGTATCAGCATTGGTCGTTGAGTGACGCTATGAATTCAAAGAAATCCGTAGATACGCATGTCTATGCGTTACCGGGCCGGTCCCCCGGTTCATACTTCATGTAACCTTCCACTGAGCATTACTATCCTAAATGAAAAGCAGTTCATTTATTTAGGGGAGGCAGTATGAAAGCAGTTATGAGCCTTTTTCTTTGCGTGTGTGCTCTACATTCTCATCCGGCAACGCAGAAAGCTGATAGCAGCGCGCTTCCGGCATTTGTTATCGATCGATTGCGTTGTGAGGTGGATTCCGTCAAAGCGGCATCAAAGGTACAGTCTGGAGCGCTGTGTTTGTCGCTGGCTCAGGGACGTGGAGATGTGATCACTGTTGATGGGATTGAGTACACAAAAGTCAGAGACTGTGCTGCACAAAACGACGACTTCGGGGATTGCATAAAATCGTTGCCGAATGCAACGGCGAGTCGCAATCAGCTGGTGGTGCTAATGGGTTGGGAACTGCAAGCCAATGTCTGCGTGTTCAAAGCAGTGCATCCTGAGACGCTTCGTGCTAAGTGTTTCTATCGTCAGGACAAGGCCAAGGACCTGCCTCCCATATTTGCAGGACGTTGGTTGCTGCAACAACCGCTTTTCAACGGCCAGATCGCAAGCAGAATGAGTGCGCTGTACATCACTGAGAACATCTCAACGCAGATGTTGCCAATAAGCTATGCAGATATGGCAGCCTATGCTCAGAGTCTTAAGAGTTTGATTGTACCTCACCTTGAGGATTCCCTATTCTGCGCATTTCAGGATGCCGGTATCGATCTCGCCCGCTTTGTCGTTGGTATCAGCTTGCAATTTGCCAACAGCGAGGATGTTGATCAGGTTGAGCTTTCACGCGTGCTCCCACGCGTCATGGCGCGCATGAAAATGCAGGATAAACTTGAGCGTCAGCTGGTTGATGTTATTACAGACCGACACCTAGACTGCTACAATCGACTGTGCATCTTGTCGCTTGCACGAGACTACGCTGAGCTACTGCAAGATGCAGAACACCGTATCGCATTTACCGCTGTTCTGAATACTGCTGTGCAGACTCTGCCGAAGTATTTGCACGAGCAGAAGATGACGCGATGATGCTGACTGCGCCCAATCTTCTTTCACTTCTGAAAGATCTGATGTTTTGAAGCCGGGTTGCATCGAGAAGAGGAGTAAATCGTGAATCGTTTATTCGCTTGTCACCGAGATGAGGGAACATGCCTATTATTGTGCATGACATCGTCACGGCGAAACATGAGGGTACGGAGACAATTTCGACAACGAAATACGATCGGATCGAATTCGAGAATCCTTGTCGTGATTACTCTTCTTTGTTTCTATTCCCTCAGCACTCTCTCCTGCGGCAAAGCACACCATGCCGACTGCAGTTTCTACTACTGGCGGACGGTGTTTAAGCTGAGTGCGAAGGAGAGCGAGGTCATCAAAGAGAACAAAGTCTCACGACTTTACGTGCGCTTCTTTGATGTTGTGGATGGCGGGCTTTCTGCCGAACCCTCGAACATCATTCGCTTTGAAGAGAAGAGTGATTGCGTGATCGTGCCGGTGGTGTTTATCCGCAGTAATGTGATGAGTAGTTCGCTGACGGATCCAGATGATTTGTCGGCTAAGATTTATAATCTCTGTTCTCGCATTTGCAGCTACCATGGTTTCACGATGAATGAGATTCAGCTTGATTGTGATTGGACGGCGGAGTCGCGGGATCGGTATTTTGAATTGGTGCGGGCGCTTAAACGACGACGCGAGGGACTGGTGGTTTCGGCTACTATTCGTCTGCATCAGGTCAAGTACTACGCTCAAACCGGAATTCCAGAGGTGGACTATGGTGTCTTGATGTATTACAACATGAGTCAGATCGGCAGCGGAAGGCGTAACTCTATCTTCGACGCTGAGTCGGCCGGTCAGTACACCGCCTCGCTCAAACACTACCCCTTGAAACTTCAGATTGCTCTTCCCATGTTCTCGTGGTCGCTTGTTTGTCGTGATAGCGCTGTCACGCAGATCCTTCCTAAAACAAGTTTTGCTGAGTTGAATAATGAGCGACATTTTCGCACCACTGATTCCGTGTATTTCAAAGCACAGCACCCTCAGTTTTTTCACGATCGTTTCCTGCCCGATAGTACGGTGCTGAAATACGAAGGCGTGAATGCCCGGATGTTGGTGGAACTCGCACTTCAACTTTCGTCGAAGCTGCGGGAGTCGCCGGAGCAGATCATCTTTTATGATCTCGACGAACGGAATCTCAACAATCTTCCTTATGAAAAAGGTCTACTTCATTCTGTTGTTCATTCTCTGTAGCGCAGTCGTCGTCTTCAGAGTTCAACAACTACAAGCATGCATTGATGCCGACTGGGATGAATCTCAAGAAGCCTTTACGCCGGAAGTTTCCGCTCTCGATTCAAGTTTCTTTCCGCTCTTCTATTCAAATCGATTGCTCTATATCAACCATGAAAGCACGGTTGATCTGTTTTATGATGAGATAGTGGATGATTGGACGAGTTATCTTCACGGACTCATACCGCGCGCCGCGGTGCGACGTTACTTGCTGAATGATTCAGCGGCGACTGAGCTTCACAATATCGACTCGGTACTTGCAGATACAAGCATCAAACAGCACTATGAATCAATTGATCTAAAGCCACAACGCGTACGAAAGTTCTTTGCCTTTTTGCATCAAGCTAAACGACTGGAGAAAATATCGACGCAGATGCGAGACTCGTGGGATTACAACCCTGCAGATAATAAGATTCTCTTTACGGATAGTCTGCTTCTCGCCGAGGCTCGCAAGGCCTACGACAACGAGAGTGATGCCTTTGTCAAAAACCGTTTGTGGCTGCAACTCATTAAAGCAGCGTTTTATAGTCCTGAGAAAAGACTGGCGGAAGACCTCTTTGATTCTACTTCGCAGACACAGCCACGCAACACTGTCTACTACCGCGCAATGTCCTATGCAGCCGGCGCATGCTATCGTTATGACGATTACACAAAATCGAATCTGCTCTTTGCCCGCGTGTTTGCTCATTGTCCGACGCTGCGCTTTGTCGCGGGCTATCAATTCCATCCTCAGTCAGATGATGTGTTTATGCAGTCGTTGCTTGAGCTGGATAGTTCTGACGACAAGCTCGCCATGTGGACCCTCTACGGTTACTATGGGGATGGATTCACGGCGCTCAAGCACATGGTTGCAATCAACAACAACAACGCATACAATGATCTTCTTTTGGTGCGCTGCGTGAATCAACGCGAGAGTGCATCGACCTACGATTGCAAGAGTTTTAGCGCCTATCGCGAACGCAT
Organism: Chlorobiota bacterium; assembly: GCA_044228685.1. Taxonomy (GTDB): domain Bacteria; phylum Bacteroidota; class Ignavibacteria; order Kapaibacteriales; family NICIL-2; genus JBBATK01. The sequence goes on along the minus strand of JBGAUL010000023.1, from coordinate 53,955 downwards.
GAAGAAGAATTACGACAACGACTTTCTGAAGTTCGTTGATTCAGTCGCCGCACAAAACAGAAATAAAACTTGGGTGTTGGCCTCCGCTTACTTGAACGCTCTTGCCTGCAAAGCCGACGCAGCCGAGCAAGCATTCACTCGTTATCGATCAATGGGTACGATGAATGCACTGGAGGCAAATAATTACAAGACATTACATCTGTGTTGCAGCATTCTCAATGCATCGAACTCTGTCACAGAGTTTGAAAGCACACGCGCCGAGGAATTGCGAAACGCTATGACCCAAGGCAATGCACGTTTTATGAGGGATAGATTTCCTCGATTTCCCTCAGAGTGGTTTTGCGCAATGTTGAATTTGTATTTCCGTGAGCACAATGAAGGTGTGTACGCGCAGATCTTCGCTCCGCAAAACAGCTACTTTGAATCAGCTAGCAATCGACAACAGTATCGTGCACTCTTTGAGCTCAAGCAGAAGACTAGCTTTGAACAATTCTGTTGCGATTTCGCGTCAACGAAGTTGAGTGATTTGGAAGAGTATGAGGCGATGCTGGACTTCTACCAAGAAAAACTCAGTTCAGCCTTGGCACACTTGAAGAAGTCTGATGCGAAGGATGCGAAAGTGATGGGAGATCCCTTCGACAATCATATCCAAGACAATCACGATTCGGATCATGTGAGCTACAAGGGCTCGCCTAGAACAAAAGCTCAGATTATTGAGCGAGCAATCGAAGAGAAGAAGAATCTGAAAGATGGTGCGAAGAAATACAACGCGGCGATGACTCTTGGTCATATTGCTTATAACACCAGCTACTTCGGCAATGCGCGTCTCTTTTATGAAGGCAATATTATGGGCTACATGGACGAGTATCGCATTGAGTACGAGATACGAGAAAATGTTAAAAAGAAGAAAAGCATTCCTCCGATTTTATCTGTAGCCGCTGCGCGCAAGTACTATGAAACGGCACTTGCATCGGCGCGCAATGATGAGGAACGAGCTCGTGCCTTGTTCTTGATTGCCAAGTGCGAACGTGATCAGTATTACATGTCGGCGTCGTACAACGATGGCATCAATTTCCTGCCGTGGAAGTCCTATGCATACCTCAAATCGCGCTACTCAAAGACGACTTTTTACAAGCAGGCAATAGCCGAATGCGGATATCTCCGCAGCTACGCCCAAAAGCACTAACATTTGCCCTTTCTCGTCTAGCTTGAACTCAAGTTACAGGGCGCAAATCCTCCGTCCGAGACGTCTTCTCTGATCATACGAAGACAGCACTGTATTTTTGCAGACAGGGAACACAACACCACACTATTAATCTTTTAGGGAGAAGAAGAATGAAAGAAGAATGTCCACACATGGCAAAACAATCAATGGCCGGAAATGGTCGCTCAAACCGCGATTGGTGGCCGAATCAATTGAACCTCGATATACTCAGTCAGCAATCGTCGAAGACCAATCCAATGGATACGGACTTCAACTATGCTGAGGAGTTCTCCAAGCTTGACTACGCTGCGTTGAAGAAAGATTTGCAGGAGCTCATGACGGCATCGCAAGACTGGTGGCCGGCTGATTTCGGGCACTATGGTCCATTCTTCATCCGCATGGCATGGCACAGCGCCGGAACCTATCGTACCGGTGACGGACGTGGCGGTGGAGGCAACGGTTCACAGCGCTTTGCGCCCTTGAATAGCTGGCCTGACAACGTCAATCTGGACAAAGCTCGTCGTCTGCTCTGGCCAATCAAACAGAAATACGGCGCAAAAATCTCCTGGGCTGATTTGATGATCCTCACCGGTAACGTCGCTCTGGAATCCATGGGCTTCAAGACCTTTGGCTTCGGTGGAGGTCGCGTCGATATCTGGGAACCGGAAAAGGATATTTACTGGGGAACAGAAGACAAGTGGCTTGAAGACAAGCGTTACACAGGCGATCGTGATTTGGAGAATCCTCTTGCAGCAGTGCAAATGGGATTGATCTACGTGAATCCCGAAGGACCAAACGCAAATCCTGATCCACTGCTCGCTGCCAAAGACATTCGCGAAACATTCGCGCGTATGGCAATGAACGACGAGGAAACAGTTGCGCTTATCGCGGGTGGTCACACCTTCGGTAAAACTCACGGCGCTGCGCCTGCTTCGCACGTCGGACCCGAACCGGAAGCCGCAGGATTAGAAGCACAAGGATTTGGTTGGACGAACTCGTACAACAGTGGCAAAGGTGCTGATACCATCACCAGCGGATTGGAAGGTACATGGACGGGTGCCCCAACACAGTGGAGCAATAAGTTCTTTGAGAATCTCTTTGCTTATGATTGGGAGTTAACACATAGTCCCGCAGGAGCTCAGCAATGGCGTCCGAAGAACGGCGCCGGTGCCGGCACAATTCCCGACGCACACGACGCTTCAAAGTCGCACGCCCCGGCAATGCTCACCACCGACCTTGCGCTGCGCTTCGATCCTGAATACGAGAAGATCTCACGTCGTTTCCTTGAACATCCCGAGCAATTCGCCGATGCATTTGCGCGTGCGTGGTTTAAGCTGACGCATCGTGATATGGGACCTCGCTCACGCTACCTCGGACCGGAAGTCCCCGCGGAAGAATTGATCTGGCAAGATCCGCTGCCGGCCCTCGATCACGCTCTCGTCGATGCAAGCGACATTGCAACACTAAAAGCACAAATCGCAGCATCAGGCTTAAGCGTTTCCCAACTCGTTTCAACTGCATGGGCATCCGCTTCAACCTTCCGTGGTTCTGACAAACGCGGCGGCGCCAATGGCGCACGCATTCGTCTGGAACCGCAACGTAGCTGGGCTGTGAACCAACCCGCACAACTGACCAAAGTGCTTGGTGTGCTTGAATCAATTCAAACAGCATTCAACAATGCGCAAAGCGGCAAGAAAATCTCAATTGCAGATTTGATTGTACTTGGTGGGTGTGTTGGAGTTGAGATGGCAGCGAAGAATGCCGGACACAGCATTAGCGTACCTTTTACACCGGGTCGCGTTGATGCAAGCCAAGAACAAACCGACGTAGAATCATTCGCGGTGCTTGAGCCAAAGGCAGATGGATTCCGCAATTACCTGTCGGCGAAGTTTAGCGTGTCAGCTGAAGAATTGTTAGTCGACCGCGCTCAGCTCTTAACGCTCACAGCACCGGAAATGACTGTGCTCATAGGTGGCTTACGTGTGCTCAATACCAATGCAGATCAATCATTGCACGGCGTGTTTACTAAGCGTCCTGAAACCCTCAGCAACGACTTCTTTGTCAACTTGCTTGACATGTCGACTGAATGGAAAGCAAGCTCAGCACATGCAGATGTGTTTGAAGGTCGTGATCGTAAGAGTGGTGCCGCAAAATGGACCGGCACACGCGTCGATTTGCTCTTCGGTTCTAACTCCATTCTGCGCTCGCTCGCAGAAGTCTATGCATGCTCTGACTCCGAGCAAAAGTTCGTCAAGGACTTCGTCAATGCGTGGGTAAAGGTGATGGAGCTCGATCGATTCTAATTCAAAGAGATCAACAATTGGACGGTGAATATTGATTCAAGTGATGCGAATTCACGCATAATCAATTGTTCGCTTTGCTAGTCTAGATAAAGGTCGCAACACTGTTGCGGCCTTTTTTAGTATCAGACGAGCAAGTATGATTGATCCTCAGATCAATCGAAACAGCGTCTTTAAGCTGTGATTTTTATAAATCATTAAGTCCTAATTTGACGGCTACTTCCTACGGGAAACAACGAAGAGCTAAGGACATCTCAGAGTTCGAGATCGATCTATAAGCGTTGGCAAGATCAAACCCGTCTTGCTTGCCGCATTAGCATTGAGCTGAGAGCATGTGAAGAATGTCCTTTCGTATTAGCTAAGGAATAGACTATGCAGCTTGAAGAGTTTGAACAACGTGTTCTAAACTGCGCGAACCTCATTAAGCGTGGTGACTATGTTGGTGCGGAAGAGCGCTCGAGAGAGCTACTCGCCGACATTGATGCTGCGCGCGAATCACATCGTGAAGCACCGTTAGAAAATCAGGATGCGTTCGAGCAGAAGTTAGGTTGGCTGCGTTCTTGGACGCTTCGCATGGTTGCCGATAGTCTTCGTTGTCGTGGAATATTCGATCCTGCCTTAGATATCTGTTATCAATCACTCAGCGAAGCGCAATCCAGCGGCGCACCTGATATGGAAGCCCATGCGATGGTTGTGATTGGTTTGATACTTCGTGAGCAATCCGACATAGATAGAGCATTCGAGTTGACCACGCATGCACTCGACATATACACACTGCTCAAGATGGAGTCGCATATGGCGTTGGCGATTTCTAATCTTGCGAATATCAAATACAGTCAAGGCAACTACAGCGAAGCTTTGGATCTCATGCATCAGAGTCTCGACCTGCGACAGGCACTTGGGCAAACTCTTGAAGTAGCGCATTTGCTTGGAAACATCGGGACTGTGCGCGACCTGCTCTCAGATTATGTTGGCGCATTGGATTACATGCTTCAGGCCTTGGCTGTTATTCGCGAAGAGGGCATGCGAGGTGCAGAAGCTCACCTTCTCACCAATATTGGTGGCGTTTATCATCGTGTCGGCGATAATCAAAAATCTCTCGCAACTCTTGAAGAGGCGCTTCACATTAACGAAGAACTCAAGATTGAATCAGGGATTGCTCATGTGTGCGGAAGTCTTGGTCTACTCTATTCGGACTTGCAGGACGAACAGCGTGCTTTGAAATACTATCAACGTGCGCTTGATGTTTATACCCGCAACAAGATGCATTCAAAGGTTGCGGCACTGTTGAACAATACGGCGAATAGTTATCACAATCTTGGTCAGCACGAAGAGGCTGCCCGGTTGTACCGCAGCGCCTTAGAACTAAATCGTGAGCACAACTTCACTCCCGGTATTGCACGCAATTGCGCGAACCTTGGACGCTATTGTCTAAAAATGAAGTCATTCGAAGAGGCGCGCAGCTACTTTGAAGAAGCGTATCGACTCAACAAAGAACTTGATTTGCACTCTGACACAGGATTGCAACTCGTGTATTACGCCGAGTTGTTTCTGCATGAAGAAAGTCCGTACTTCGATCGCTCCCGTGGTAAGGAGATGCTATTGGAAGCCATTGTTGAGATTGGGAAGTCCGGTTCAACTGCAGACATTCACTCGATCTATAATCGTCTCGCTGAGTTGTCAGCACAAGATTCAGACTGGAAGCAAGCGCATGACTACTTGCAGAAGCATCTAGAGTACGCTCAACAGAATCAGAGTGAAGAAACAAAACGTCAAGCACAACTCGTCGAATACCGTCGTCAGATCGAAGAGTCCGAACGCGATCGTCAAGTACGTGTAGCGCGTTTCCAAGAACAAGAGCGTATTCTGCTCGACATCCTGCCAAGCACGATAGCTGAGCGCATTGTTCAAGGAGAGAATACCATTGCCGAGCGCTTCGAATCCGTCAGTGTGTTCTTTGCCGACATCGAAAACTTTACCAGCCTGGCGGTCAAACTCAGTCCGGAAAAACTGGTTGAGGTACTGAACTCTGTATTCACTGCCTTCGACGTTCTGGCCAAGAAACACGGCGTCGAGAAAATCAAAACCATCGGCGATGCGTATATGGCAGCCAGTGGCACGCCAAATCCGGATCCGGATCACGTGCTAAAAATCTCTCGCTTTGCGATGGATGCGTTGGAGTTTATGAAGTCATACACAAATCCAGAAGTACCACAGCTCGCCATGCGCTTCGGATTGCACACCGGCGCAGTGGTTGGAGGTATCATCGGCGAACACCGTTACAGCTATGATCTCTGGGGCGATACGGTGAATATTGCATCGCGCATGCAGTCGAGCGGTGAAGTCGGACGAATTCACTGCAGTGAGGAATTCTACAATGCTGCGCTGCAACGTGATGCATCGCTGCAGTTTGAAGAACGAGGACAGGTTGAAATCAAAGGACGGGGTCCGATGAAAACCTACTTTCTTCAATCAGTAGCCTAAACTATTCCGGTCGCATCGGTGCACTTGTATCTCCCAATGTCTCTACTGCCGGAGCTCTCCGCTCAGATATTTAATGAATGATGTGAATTGGCAATTGCTCAACCGTAGAGTTGCGTTGAAGACCTATGAGGTTAAAGCCACTCACATACTGTTGACATGGTACACTGATGAATTGCTCGGTGGCAGAAGCCTGACCCGGAGCCTCGCAACAATTTGTAACCCGAGTAAGCATAGATAATGGCGGTGATGTCTGTATTGTCTATATTCTTCTACGAGTACATTCGATAATATGGGGAATTAGAAATACAGATTGCATCTTTTTGATACAGCTTGAAGGAGCCGAACCATGAATAATGTTGCGCACTGCCCACCAACAAGTGTCAAGCTCCTGGTGCTTCTAATAGTGTGCATCCTGGGATTGTTCTGCACTGTTGGGGCTCAAAACGATAACCTGCAGTTTTTGCGGAGTACATATTGTCATACCGCAAACAATTACGGTTGGAGCAATCCAAAGCTTGCTGTTGATCAGCAGGGATATGTTTACCTAACAGGTTGTGCGACAGATGCTCCTACTACTCCGGGATCATATCGACCTACAAAACCCTCAAGCGCATTCAATGTTTTTGTCGCAAAGTTCAGTCCTGATTTGACAACCTTGGTGTATTGCACATACATCGGTGGCAATGCTTATGATGGTCCAACAGATATCGCCGTTAATTCAGCTGGCGAAGTCACGATTTGCGGGTGTTCGAAATCGACCGATTTCCCTTATACCAATAGTGCAGATCAGCAGTACATGAGCTCCTCAACACGTTGGGTGTTTGTGTGCCGGCTCAATGCAAGTGGATCTCAATTAATATACTCTCGACTCCTGGGCAGCTCTACGGGAGGCAGTTATTATATGTCGATGCCTTTTGGGCCGGCGGCATATCCATCGTTGTGCTTGAACTCTCAGGGGGATGCGTATGTGTTGTCGCCTGCAAGCACGGTGTTTACAATAACTGCCAACGCCTATCAATCAAGCATGTCGGGCGGTACAGATATGGTTCTAACTAAGATCGATAATAGCGGTAGCATTAGTTACTCGTCATATGTGGGAGGTTCAGGAGATGACGATATGCGAGCATTATACTATGCTAATGGAAGAATTTATCTGTCGGCCCGAACAAAATCTGCAAACTTTCCTTTAGCAACCGGAAAGAGTGCGGACGCAAGTGGGGATTGTGCTGTCATGGCTTGGAATGATAGTGCTGTGCCGACACCCGTAGTGACCTATGTGTTTGGTAGCAGTGGAGCCGATGATTGTTATGATATGGCTTATCACAGCAGCTCGAACCGCTTGTACATCGTTGGAATGGCTGGTGCAGGAACAATGCCGTATAACTACGTGCTTCAATCTGGACAGACTTCAGGCGCTTTTCTGGCTTGCTTAGATGCATCTCTGAGTGGGATAAGTTATTTGACAATGCTCGGCTCAACAATGTATCCCGTCGAGTGTACTGTAAGAAGTGACGCGTCTGTAGCTGTTGTTGGAACCAACGTGAACAGTTCCACACTTAGTGTTCCAACAACGTCCAACGCGCTGAATACAACTCCGACAGGTCTATTCGATTCGTGGTTGCTCGTGCTACAGCCTTCTGGGGACGGAATTCGATATGGAACCTATCTAGGAGGTTCGAGTTTTGATTATGGAGCGAGTGTAGTAATGAGCGAGGGCGGACCTTGCTCATATCGTATTCATGTCGGTGTTGCTTCGAATTCCGGCAATTTTCCTGTTGGTAGCGGCGGATTTCAGAGTGTACGCGCCGAAACAGTACGACCACAGATTGCAATAGCTCTGTTTGGTCTCACTCATAGCGATAGTATAAATGTCCAAGCGGGAACTAATTGTGGCGAATATTATTTCACCGGAGTTAGTACGGCATGTACTCCGTTAAATTTCATCTGGAATTTCGGTGACGGTAGTCCTGTCATACGCTCAAACCCAGTTGCGCATTCCTTCAAGCGCAATGGAACCTTCACCGTTAGTCTACGCGTTGCATATCCAGGTGGAGACACGTCGATTTGTTCTACCATCGTAAAAGTGACTGCCTTTCCGGAAATGCGCGTTTCGCCGGCAACTATTTATCGTTGTCTCAAGGATCCACCTTCACAAATAAACGTGACTGGGTGTACTCGCGTAGAGTGGCATCCCGGAACAGCATTAAGCGACTCCACTATTGTAAATCCAAAGGTGAGTCCTAATTCTAATACCAAGTACTATGTGCGAGGATATAATGCAGGTGGTTGCTATGTAGATGATTCGCTTCAAGTTTATGTCACCAGACTGAGTGCGGCGCTCAATACCCGTGATACAGTGGTTTGTGCAGGGTCTTCAGTTAACCTGAAGGCTAGCGGTGGCTCAGGGTATAAATGGAGTCCGTCTACCGGACTTAATCTCAGCAATGTTGCCGAAGTCATTGCCACACCTAAAATCACAACAGAGTACACGGTCGTCGTGAGTGATGGTTCTTGTTATGACACAGCGCGTACTCGCGTAACCGTCGTCAACAAACCCACGCTAAGCTTAAGTCCTGCTCCAATCGTCTGCACCGGTAGCAGCGTTACTCTAGAAGCAAAGGTCTCAGGTTCTGAGTTGGATACGGCTCAATTGGTCTATTCTTGGACGCCTTCTACGTCGCTAAACGATGCGTCACTACCGAATCCCACTGCAACACCACAAAAAACGACAACATATACATGTGTAGTTAGAAACAAGTATGGGTGTATAGTAACTAAAAACGTAACTGTGACCGTACAGAACTCTCTCGACGTCAGGACGTCATTTAGCGATACACTTACGTGCGTAGGCAGTAGTCTCACTCTTACAGCAAGTGGTGCAGCACAATACACATGGGTTCCGTCTACTTTTCTCGATAATCCGCATAGTGCCACACCTCGTTGCACTCCAACACAAAAGACTCGATACATGGTGTTAGGTACGAGTGGGACCTGCTCCGATTCGACCTTCGTTGATGTTGATGTATACACTATGGTGCCAGTAAGAGCACTCGCCAGTGCAGGTGAAATTTGCCCGGGGAGTGCGGTGCGTCTTTATATCGACACGTCGCTTCTAAACTGTCAATACGAATGGAGAGACCAGCAAGGAAATGTACTCGGCACTTCGAAGGTTTTAGAGATAAATCCAATACAGACCAATACATACAGCGTTGTAGTTCGCTCACTGCAAGGTTGTAGTGTTTCGGACTCCATTAGAGTTGTGGTGAATCCGCTGCTGCAAATCAAAGCACAGGGTAGTGCCACTGTCCTACCCGGAACAAAAGTGGTACTTCGGGTAATACAGCCTAAGCCCGACATACATTACGAATGGATTGATGAAGCTCACTCTATAATCGCAACAACAGACTCAGTTGAAATTACTGCAACGGCAAGCGGCCGCTACGTAGTTCATGCTCAGAGAAACGGATGCGAAGGCTTTGATACACTCATAATCACGGTTACGAATTTTATACCTGTTGTAGCAAGTGCAGACACAAGCATTTGCGCCGGTGAAGAAGTGACGTGTAGTGTTTTGAATGCGTCTGCAAATGCGAGCATTGAGTGGTTAGATGAACAAGGGACGATACTCGGAACGGGAAAGACGATTGATCGCAAGCCTGCGAAGTCCTGTATCATCATTGCACATGCAGTAGAGGGATCGAGCGAGAGTAGAGATACGGTAACAATAACGGTATATGCACGTCCGACGGTGGTTGTTAGCGACACGTCTTGCTGCCCTGGCGCAGCTATAGTCTGTCGAGCGTTGAGCGACGACGCAAATGCAAGCTATGCTTGGTTCGACGAATCTCAGTTCCAAGTTTCGTCTCAGTCAAGCCTCAGCATCAGTCCAACAAAATCAGCGACCTACACAGTTCGTGCACGTAATGCGCACGGATGCACAGGTGAGTCTCGTATTCAGATTCACGTACAGCCGCAAGTAGAAGTGACACTGAGTACTGAGAATATTGATAGCGCGAAAGCAGGAACGTGGATTGAAATCCCGGTCTATGCTCAGGCAAGTGAAGATTTGAGCATTGACACGCTACGATTTGAGTTAGGAATTCACTCAAGTGTGCTTCAGATTGAACAAGCTCGTCGCGTTGGAAGAGAGCTGCTTGTGGATGTACAAAAAGCAACAACTCTTGGCACGTCAAGAACGATCATCGCAAGGATAAAAGCTCTGGTGCTGGCAAATCAAAATGGAGATACGTGGTGGCGAATTATCAACCCATCGTCAAATTTGGACACTCATTGTGTGCGTTTTAAAGGTAATGGTGGACTCTTGTCGGTGCTATCCGTATGCTCAAATGACCTGCAGAGAATCGAACTTATCAGCGAATCAATAGCATTGACACCTAACCCGGTTCTTCATGATGAGTTTCTGCTTAACTCCGATGAAGTCTTGAATGAAGTGCTTGTGGTAGATGAACGGGGAATCTTACACTTCCGACAAACCTCATTGATTGACGAGGGTTCAACGTATCAGAGCTTGCTCCAAACAACAAAGCCGAGATACATTTATCGCATCTCGACTCGTTCTTTGGCAAATGGTGTGTATGTAGTTCGTGCAGTATCCGACACATCCGTGCATTACATACATGTTGCAGTCTTTCGATGATGCTCGAACAAAACAAGATTGACTTGTTATTTAATGCGGGAGCCTACCACCATGACGCCGCCTTCCGAAACGACGATGTCATTGTAGGTTTCGTCGGTGGCGTTGCGAACCGTGGTCCAGGTTCGACCTTGATCATTGGAGCGAAGAATAACACCTGAACCTACAGCCCAATAAGCGCTGGAGCTGCAGACAACCTTCGTTAGGTTTTTGGTTGTGCCACTACTAACACTCGTCCAATGCAAACCTCTATCGGTAGATCGAAGGATAAGACCACCTACGCCGACGATTATACCGACCGGATCAACAAATGAAACGCTGCGTCCGGACCCGTCGTAACCTGCAGGATTGACGCGCGTCCACGATGTGGCAGTATCGGATGATCGCCAGATGTCCTTTTCAGTTAGTGCTACAACAAGGTCGCATTCCAAGTTCCCGATGAAAGCGCAATCGTAGGATAGGTGTGTCGAATCTAGTACAGACAAGAATTCCCAGGTCAGCCCATTGTCCGTCGAGCGAATATTTGGTCGAGTTGTAGCATATGGCAGCGCGACGACTACATTCTCATATGCACAGCCAATGCTTTGTATGGTGTACCCGGGAAAATTGGTAGACACCCATGTACTACCCAAATTGCTTGATCTGTACATGTTGGTGTATGCTGCATAGACGTTGTTCGAGTACGATTGTCGTTGCAGATCTTGACATACGGGCATCGTGTCCAGCACTTGGTTCCATGACAATCCCTTGTTCTGACTCAATACAAGCTTTGATTTGTTGTCGCTGATATGTCCCGATACTAAAAACGAACTAAAATCATCTGATGCACTCACGATGCAGTCACCTGATTTAAGAGTATCATTTGTCGTCCATCCGCTCGGGGTGTACTTAATAAACTGGAGATCCCAGTTCGTACCTGAGTTTGTGCTTAATAATCTGATCGCGCCGTAGCCATTGAGATCTGATTTAGGTTCTTCTGGTTCGCTTACATTACAAGAACTGAACAGAAACAAACTCACCAGACTACCGCATAATGCGAGTACTTTTTGCTTGAAGTTCATTGCACAGATTTATGGTTGTGAGAAAAGGTCGTTATTCACTGTATGGACAACGTAGGCGAGTTAGTCCCTCCATCTCTGTTCTTCTTGCTATTGAATCCCCTTCGGTTCGCCTCTATACCACTAACTACTCCTCAAAATAAATGAGTCTCCGGTATCTTAAATCATTTTTTACTTGAAAGTGCATTACAAAGCACAATGCAAAGCAAAAAGCTCGTGCATAGTCTGTTTTTAACCCGAAACTTGACGGTCGACTGCGTTCTTTCTCTGTATGCAGACTGTCTAATTGCAGCAGATCGTCATAGCTAACGGACTTTCAATGCAACACGTGTATTAATGCTTGCTCGTATCTACCGGATGTACCTACAACACGTAGAACATATACTCCAGTTGGGAGTGTGTCGCATGGGATAACATATCCTTGTTGCAAGTCACTACCCCTGATATCGCTGCGATACATCTGTTGAGATTGCAGATTGTAAACTCCTAGGGTGCATGCTTCACGAAAATCAGATCGGATAAGAACAAATTGATCACAAGGTTGAGGATTAATGCGTATGCCACGTTGTTCCAACTGTGCAGATACTGTGCTTGGTTCTAAAACAACAATACGCTTTGTTCCGCTTCGACCACACGACAATGTGTCACTTATCCACTGAAGTGTTGCTGCGGTGTCAGATTTTGTCCAGCGCACTGATATACTGCTTGAAGACAAACTGTCGTCTCGTCGTAGGATAGTGCCTGATGCTGAACAATTCCACACTGCGCGACCAACTGTATGGACTGCGGTTCGGTAAACACTTGTACTTCCGACGTAAACTGTGTCGGTGCCGAGTATTGCTACCTCGCGCTGAAGAACCGGTATGGCGCTCGTGGTCCAGGCTGGAAGTTTGTTGCACTGCAGCGAGGCTATAGTGCTGTCGGAATGACTTGCTTCATAAAATCTTCCTGCAAGTCCTTCATCCATAGCCCACACTCCAAGAAGATTTGGGTGTGAATTAACACGTTGGTTCATGTATCGCAGAATTTCCTCTTGAGAGCGAACGCGATTCCAAATTCTGAAATCACTCATGCGACCCTTAAAACCGTTTGTCTTGGCCATCTGAGAACCAATGCACAATTCCTTAAGTGCGCGCGCAGTGTCGGCGCGAAGCTCATAGGCAACGCGCTGACCGTTGAGATAAATCGCTTGGTAATTCTTGGCGTCACTTACGAGTGCGATATGCGTCCATTTGTTGAAGTAGGGCGCATAGCTCGTGTACACGCGACCTCGCGACAAGGCGCCAAAATCCCAGTACAAGTTTTTGTCGCTCCAAGGTCCGGTACACTGACAGCGATTGTTCGCATCATCAGCAGTTCCAATAGAAAAGGCAGTTGCATTGCGCACATCAGCTGAATCAACATAGTTCCACCATTCAATACACACTTCGCCTTCGGGTAGGCTGAAGTCTTTGAGCTGTGCCGAGGTCGAACCGTCAAAGCTTGGACAGCTTTGACGACAAAGAGTGTCTGTTGTAAACGACCAACTACTCGACCACTCCGAAATGCTTTGTGCACTCAAACTTCGCACGCGCCAGAAGTACTGGCTCGATGGTTGCAAAGCAAGACTTGGCGTGCTGAGTTCACCGGCGTTCGGCACGGAGTAGACAGAGGATTGAAAATCTGCTGTGCGTGAGATCTGTACTTCGTACGCATAGGCTCCCGAGACCGATCCCCAACGAAGCTGAGGATACGGGAAATTTCCGGTGCTACCATTGGCCGGCTCAATTAAGTTCGGTGCTTGAACTATGGAGCTGCTTGCACAATTGATCGGCGCGTCAGATGCAGAGCGCATTCCACTACGAACGAGAATTGCAGGTGCTTGCATGCTTCCTTGATCTCCGAGAATAGTATCCTGAAGAGGTTCATCAAAACGATAGCTAATCGCAAGGTTGGATGCACCGGCTTCTATGTGCTTGGTCATAGACGCGAAGATTTCATCAGCAGTACGCACTCGATTCCAAACGCGGAACTCGTCCATACGACCGAGGTAGGTGAGTCCGAGATAGAGTCCGCTTAGCTTCGTTGGTGCATCCGCCGTCACCGACGATGCGACGAGTTGTCCATCGAGATAAATAGCTTTGAAGCTCGTTCCATCCGACACTACGCACACGTGCGTCCATTTGTCGAGGTAGGGCTTGTAATCAACGCTGATTCGTCCGGTCGTGTTGATATTGCCGTAATCCCAATACAAGTTTCCATCCATAAATGGCGCGTGAATGAGGAAGCGATTTGTTGCTATATCAGCGCCAACTCGTAGCGCAACTTGTTCGCTGGCGAGGTCGGCGGATTTGACGTAGTTCCAGAATTCAACAGTCACCGGACCATCCCCAGGCCAACTCACCGTTGATGCCGTTAGCCTATCACTCGTCTTCGAAAAATTCAAACCGTTGCCGGCACAGCTCGTACCCAAGGTAAATATGTTAGGACTTGACCACGGCGTGATCATTGCGTAATTCAGCGCACGCACGCGCCAACAATAGTTCTGCCGAAATACAAGCGTGAGGCTAATTGGCTGTCTGTCGCTAAGTATACCGTTGTACACCAAGTTCGACATGTCGCTACCTTGCGAGACTTGCACTTGATACCACACAGCGCCTGTTGTATTCGACCATACGAAGCGCGCCGGGTTAGGAACTGACTTCGCTGCGTTCTCGGGTACCAGGGCTTTGATAGCTGTTAGTGAATCATAGAGCACGCGGAAGGTTGGTCGCACGGTGACACGATTCGAGTTAATTGACTTCTGCGTCTTGCGCATGGCAATGACGACATAGCTGTAATCGTGATCGTTCTGAGCGCTTTCATCTACGTAGCTCAGCAGACGTGAGCTCAGTGTTGCAAGATTTGTGAGGGCAGAACCATCTGTAGAGCGCTGTATGACGTAGCTGTCAACATCGCTGTTGGATGAAGGTCCCCACCATAGCAACACCGCATTGTTGATTGGCTGTGCACGCAGACCAACGGGCGGTGCAATACCACCATTGTGCGAAAAGCTCCTACCAAGCGAATCGTTTGAATGATTGCGATCATCGCTGCTGATAATCTTTGCATACATGATGAACTGACCCGGAGGCAGCTCGGTTACTGGTGCGAAGGATACTGTTGTTGTTTGACCCTTTGGAACAAAAGGCATATCAATTGATTGTCGCACGACTTCTTGTCCGCTGCTGCGCCAATACAAGGCAAACACTACTCTCGCCGCTGACTCCGCATTGCCATTATTACGGAAGCTCACCCGCGGCGTAAAAGGTGCGGTGATAGTCGTATCAGATGCCGGCGTAACGAATTCCAGTGCCTGGTAATCATGATCGAGGTCAATGCTAAACACCGCATCACTTTGATCGCGTGTGGAGGAGTTCTTCATATCCACCAAACGAATCAGTGCTCTCTTGGTCAGCACAGCAGGTACCTTCCATTGATAACTCAATGAGGCTGCATTGTAGAAGGTCTGAACGCTTTGCCAGGTCTGACCTCCATTAGTACTCAACTCAATGATCATTTTATCGATGGAAGATTGGGTCCATGAAATCGACACCACACTATCCACTTTCAATTGTTCGCCGCCATTGGGATATGTGAGATGTACTGAAGAATTAGTGCCGTTGCCGATGAGAAACGGACGTGTCAGTGAGTTGTTCGCAAGATCTCCGTCACTTGTGAGGCTAATCGAGGCCGTCGCCAAATAGGTTCCCAGCGCCAACGCACAAGTATCAAAGCTCTGCAGCACAGAAGCTGAGGTGTCAAGGCTCGCAATAGTCTTCGAGTTAGTGTAATACACAGTACCACCGGCCGGATCCGTAATGCGGAAAGTAATCACAACACTTTGCGCCTGCGTCAAGCCTAGGTTGGTGATCATCACTTGAGGAGCAAAGCGCTTTTGTGCGGCGATGACTGCACCATTGGCGGGTTGCAGGATTGCGCTGAGAGCGCAATCTGTTGCATAGCGAAAGTCAGCATTGCGCATGCAGTTACCCAAAACTTTGCGTGCTGCAGAGCGGAGCAGTGTTGCAACGCGAGGATGGAAGCGGAGTTCGGTGCCGTAGCTGGTGAGGTGACAGTAGCTCATGATTGTGCCGCTGCGTGGCAGTGGTTTGGTATAGCATCCACCCTCAGCATTCACGCAGGAGTCAACCGGAGGATTCCACGAGCAGCTGTGCGTGTGAGGCGAACCGAAGTTGTGTCCGATTTCGTGTGCCATTACATCCACATCCCAAGCATAGGAACTCACGGGAAAATTGGTGCCGCCGGCAATACCACCGACGGAGTAAGCGTAGCCTCCGCAGAGTACACCGACCCATGCCAGGCCTCCGTTGTAGGACGTAACCAGGTAGGTCGTTGTGCGCTTCACGCTCTGCATGTTGTTATTCCAATATCCGGCAACTTGATTGAGCATTTGTCCAAGGTCGCCTGTATATGGACAGTTATCCGTCCAGATTCTCAAGTACGGCACTTGAATTCTCACATTCACATCGCGCTCATACACCGCACTCACAGCACCGAGTGTGATAAGGATGTAATTGGCTGCTTGCGAGAAGTTGCTGTTTTGTTCGACGTAATACTTGGTGTCGCAATCCACTGCCACATTCGCAAGCAGTGTCTGTGCGTTCTGCAGAGAATTGCCTTTGTCCTTTGTATAATCTCCCAAGCTCTGCAGCATCTGATCCACGCGCATTTGGTAGTCGGGTTGATCTTCGGCATGACAGCTCGGGTGCGGCGGAATAGGCATGTCGCGTTGATTGTACACAATCATCACCGGATGCTCAGATCGAATATCATCCGGCGCAACGAGAATGCGTTTGGTGCCTTGCGCTTCTTGAATTTCGACATAACCCATGACATAGCTGCGGAAGAAGCAGAGATAGACGTAGGAATTGGCGATCCCATCGACATAGCCACGAACAATCAAGTGTTTGTCGACGCTGCGCTGAATATCACCATCGATAGTTCCCTCGCAAACCTGCGCTGCCGGAGCCAGCACATCCATCTTCTGACAATGCAGCACGTGCTGTCCGTCGCTCATCGGAAAATCAGGAATGTCAATCTCGTTCAATCGCTGAATATTCAACTGATCGAAGTACGCAGTATTGAGTTGCAAGCGCGACGACTTCTCCGGCACGGCTTGCGCCGTCTGCGCCTCCGCAGTCGCCCGCGTGAACAACGGCAGAACCATTGGCCCAGCCACTAACGTCTGCCAACTCATCGCCAAACAAAGCGCGACAATCCAGAAAGGACGTCCAATACTACATGGCGAACCAAAGGCAGCAAATACAGAACGGTAACACAAAGAAAAAGAAGGATAGTTCATGGCAGAATTCATGATGTTTTGCGGCGAGTTGTAGGACGGCAAAATACAGAGTAAGGAAGAGTGATGGGAGGGAAAAGAAGGGGGTGGGTAGTGGGTGAGATTAAATCAGTTGTTCGGCAGCTTTTCGACTGACTTTATGCATCACCAAAGATAGAAGTTGCAGACTGAGCACGTCACTTAGTCGATTGGTTGGGCGGCAATGTATCGTTTAATTCAAATCGGAATTTTGACTACCGTCTTGGACGGAATTGGTGCCCGAGAAAACATGTAAATTGAAGACGCGATCGCCAACCATTGCCTAATACAATGCGATTCTTTAGATACAGCGTGTTCACAGTAACGACACTGATTTGTGCTTTATCAAGCACAAGTCTGTTACGAGCTACATCAATCGACACTCTTCTGAGAATTGCATGTCCGCTTCAGTCCGACTACACCGGCATCTTAGCAGAGACTGCCTATGCTGCGAGCGGAGATACTGTTTATCAGTTATTCCTAAGTGATTTCACACGCGAGATTGGGAACTATGTAGTGCAGCCCTACTGTGTTAGACGCTGGGCGAAGCCATATACAGTTTCAGTTGTTTGCAATGGGTTGGCTTGGTCGTGGAAAGGAAGCGGACGCGGCGTTTGTTTTGTTAAGAGCGACTCCTCGTTGTTTCTCTTTGCAAAGACAGATTCAACAACAATTACGCAGTTCCGACTGGATCAATTTGAAGCCGTTAACGAGATCCCATGTTATCCCGCATTGACCTTCACTCCAAGTGAAGACGGCGGTGCATTGAATATAGGCGGACTTTGGTATGATTTAGTAAAACGAAAGTACATCGACTCGCTTCAGACAACTCGCATATGGCGGGATGCGCAATCTGTTGTGAATTATCACGACTCACTGAAGTTATTCAGGTCAATTCAACATCCAAGTGGCATGGATGTATATCAGATTGCCAGTAGGAGCGGTGTATCGACAATCGCGCCGGACACAATCCCGGAGAGCTTTGGATACTTTTACAATGTCGCATGGTCGGATATATGGCAAACAAGAAGCAATCCGCCTGTCAACTCGTTTTCATTGTACCACAGAGCCACGAAGAAGGTTTATCGGATTAACTCAAAGGATAGTATTGTTAGTGTGTGGCCTCACGAGTATCGTGCCGTTGTGAGCTATTGGACCAAGAGTGATAGTCTCATCTGTTTTGACTACTTGACCAATACAAGGGTACTTTCTCTGAGTGTACAATTGGCAAGCGTTATCATGCTTGATCGGAGTGCCCATGTTGTTGTGCTGCGAAATCAAGAGCTGAATTTGTATTCCTGCGCCGACGGACGACTGCAATTCAAGACCCAATTGCAGCATCTGAAAGCGCCGTCAATTGCCCGTTTTCTGAATGACAGTATGCTTGTTGTTGATTGCGGCAACGAACAGAATGAAGGCTACGTCATCAACATAAGGTCGGGAGCTTCTTTGCTGCTGAGTGACATTTACAAAGACGCTTCGAAATCTGCTCTGTGTGCGATGGATTATTATGCCGCCAATTCAACACTTGTTGTGTTGAACAGTGCAAATCAAGTGCGCAGGATTCAGTTTGAGAGTGGACAAGAGAAGACGCCAATTCCACAACTCAGAAATCTGAAGACTGTACGCTGGTTGGATTTTGTCGGCAAAGGTCGCTTCCTCAATATCATGGACTTTGCGTCTGAATCGAGTTCTATCGCACAATTCGACCTTAGCACGGGTACTCTACGCGAGAAGTCGTACGGGAGTCAGATGGATGTTGAAGACCCGCACTACAGCGATTTCAACGAAATCTATTTCGTTCCCATCTGGCGTAATAATCTGAGAGCGGTTTTGCTTGTCGATGCAATTAGTCTTGATTCTATTGGCGTCATTAGCCGCGATGGACCTGTTCGCTTGCTGGATTGCGCGACGGGTACAAGTATAGTCGCGCTAGATCGCTTCGAGCAAAGCGTAGAAATCTATGATGTCGCGAGCCAAAAAACAGTGGCAACCATTTCGACTCCTGATTATCTAACAAGCGCAAAATTCTGTCGGCAAAACGATTCGCTTGTTGTGAGTATGAATGGCGGTACAATAGGTGTCGTAGATCTTAAGCGTAAAGAGTGTGTAGTTCTTACAGATAGCGTGTTCACCGATTCTCGAATTGGACGAGTAGGTGATTCAGGTCAGTTTGTTAGCATTTCTGAAGGTTTGTTCGATATCAAGCAACGCAGGTTAAACAGCGCCACAAAGCGGGAGAGTACTGTCCCTGTTCAATGGAACGGACTATACCAGCACGATTCCTTGTTTGTGCGTTCTATCGAAGACGGAGTGCTTCTTGCCAATCCGTTTACACTTCAACAATCGATAACACTAAGTCCGTGTTACGTGTATTGTCATCCGGATCAACAGTTTCAAGTGCGAATTAATCGTGATGGTCATGCCGATGGTCAGATAGTTCATGGTCATGACTCTGTTGTGCACCTCATTCCAAATCTGAGTATTAAGAATGACAGGAACTACAGTCGATCCGGCCACAACGGCATAACTATTTCGACCTTTGCATGGACGAAGGACGCTAGTGCTTTCGCCATTGCTGATAGTGACAATGTAGTTACCATTGTAAGAGTGCAAGATCTCTTGGCTAGTGAGGTGCAAGATCCCGCATCCTTTGATGATACCAAGACATCCATCGCCCAACTCGTTGATCGTGATGAGTGGCCTTTCTCCATCGACGCGGATGCAGACTTTCTCAACGATGTCGTTGCTGTTGATATAGTTGGTCGAGAATCACACTTGAGCTTTTCGAAACTATCGAACGAAGTAGTAGTGACGAAGCTGTCGGAACTTGTCAACGGACTTTATCTTCTACGATTTGAATTTCAGGATGGAAGCGTTCGCTTGAGAAGAATAGTGTGTTCAGGCTTGCGATAGGCGGCGTCCAGCAATGTCTTGATAGTTGAGAAAGATCACGTGATCTTATAGCATGCAATATTGTCATACGGTACTAAAGGGGAATATTCAGCACTTCTACGATTGCCACTACGCTGCTAACGAAACAAGTCAATTCGTGTACTCCTAAGCCGACCTACACTTTGCATTGACGCAACTCATGAGCATATCTAATCAAACTTCGCATGCAGTTTGTCGAACGCAAGTGTATTAGGGATTTGCGAACTAGATGCAAAAGCGAGGAGTGTTGATGCAACAGCAAAGCATTCGCAATGGCAGCTGATGTGTTAGTAAAGGCACTCAAGAAATCTGGCTCGGATTGGTTGAATAACAGGTGCTATTTCTGAGCAGGTGCAGATGCTAAATTGAAGCAGTGCTTGGTGTATTGTTTTGCGTTAGACGACACTATCGCGTGAGATAGTGGTCACTACTTGTGTTATACGAACAATTGCACGAAAGCATGTACTTCAATGTGCAATAATCAGAGACAACCACATGTATCCATTCGAAGAATACGAACAGCGACTCCAAGCGGCGTCTTTGCTGCAGCGGCAGGGTGAGTTAGACAAGGCTTATGCGGGGTTTCAAGTGATTGCTGAGGAGCTGCGACTGGCGATTGCCGAGGCGGATAGTAGCGTGTTGCGACAACTCAATGTCGTGTTATGCCAGGCGATAACCGGTCTTGGCAACGTCGAGGCTATTCGTGGAAACAATAGAGAAGCGCTTGAGTTTTACACGACGGTGTTAGAAAAGGCAGAGGAGATTTCTGATGTTCGGTCGATTGTTGGGATGCTGTGTAACATTGGTTCGATCTACACTCATGTTGACGATTTCGAGCGCGCCATGGACTATCAGCAGCAGGCACTTGAGTTAGCAATTCAAGAAAATGTTGTGCAATATCAAGCTAACATTTTATGCAACCTGGCGGGCATTCACATGCACTTCGAACGCAATGAGCAGGCGATGCAGATGTTTGAGGAATCGCGGAAGCTTTATGAAGAACTCGGTGACCAACGTGGAGTTGTCTTGACGACGATCAACATTGCCGCGCTGCTAAGTACCATGCAGCGATTTGATGAGAGTGTGCCGTTGTTTTTGGAGATGCTTCCGATTGCAGAATCTCTCAATGACCGGTACAACATGGTTTTGATTCTGGATAGTCTGGGACAGATCTATCGGGATCCGGATTACTCATTGTATGATCTTGTTCAGTCTGAACAATTGTATCGAAGAGCATTGGACATTAGTCATGAAATGGACTCAAAGGCAAATCAAACCTATCTTCATAAGTCCTTGAGCGATCTCTTCCGTCAAAAAGGTGAGTGGCAGAAAGCGCTGGAGCACTTTGATGTGTATCATAAGCTCGAACTTGAGACAAACTCATTGGAGGTAAAGCAAATGGCGCAGAAGCTTGGCTATGAACGAGAGGCTGCCCAGCGAGAAAAAGAGATAGAGGTTCAGCGCGCACGCAGCGCGACAACGCGCTCTCTGCTGCATCGAGTACTTCCCGAAAGTATAGCCGAGCGTATGATGAATGAAGAAGAGGAAATAGCCGACTATTTCCCGAACGTCTCAATCCTCTTTGCCGATATACGCGGTTTCACAACACTCTCAGCAAAAATGCCGGCACAAATCGTTGTGCGTGTTCTCGGTCAGATATTTGGTGAGTATGACCGTATCATTCGCTCACATGGCTGTGAAAAGATCAAGACAATGGGCGACGGATATATGGCCATAGCCGGCGCACCGGTGATTTGCGACGATCACGCCTTGCGCTTGTCGAAGGCGGCGCAGGAAATGTTGCACACAGTCAGATTGCCGGACCTTGCACTGGAATACATGACCGATGCAAAAGACTTTGCAATTCGCATTGGATTGCACTGCGGACCAGTCGTGGCGGGCGTTGTAGGACGGGATCGATTTGTATATGATGTTTACTCCGATGCAGTGAACACAGCCTCGCGCATGGAAAGTCATGGTGTCGCCGGTCGTATTCACTGCAGCGAAGAATTCATCAAGCAACTTCAGAATCACGAGCATTCTTGTACAATCACTCCACGTGGAGAAATCGAGGTCAAGGGCAAAGGTGTTTTAAAGACCTATTTTATTGATTGATATTGTTACATCTCGAAGTGTAATTCTCGCATTTGCTTGTGTGCAGTATTACCCGATGTAGACAGTCTGCGCCTATCAGCCCGAGTAAAGGGTCAATCAGCCGAAGGTCCATCGTAGGTGATTTAGAATCTTGTCGATCACTCGAGTCCTCTCCTTGCTGGCAAGTTGACCAAGTGTAAGTATATTCCACTGCGAACAGAAAACAAATATGCGATGATAGAAAATCTAGAAGCACTCTTAGAAGAATCGCAGGAGTCTTTGCTGGTGGCTCGAGATGAGTCTCAGGCTGGACAGTATGACAGCGCTGCGCAGCGGGCACGTGCTGTCTTAGAAAAGCTCGAGCATTTAGTGCCTGAGTATCAGAATAGCCGTACGGAAGACAATGAGTCAATCAGAGAAAACTCATTGGTATCGTGGCTCATGCCTACAATCGTCTCAATGTTATAGCGCTCAACCGCAGCAGTTACGAGGAAGCTATTCGCACGGCTGTTGCCGGTATTAATTATGCCGAGAAAATTAAAAATCCTCTTCGCCTTGCTGACCTGTATGCTAACCTGGGTCGTGCATATTTAAGCACATCGCAGTATCAGCTCTCGATTGACACATATCGTCGTGCGTTGGAGATTAGCGACCACGACAACAACCGAGATTTATCGGCGAGAATTACCGGTCAACTTGGCATAGCCTACAAAGAGCTCACCGACTACACCACGGCACTCGAGTACTTCGTTAAAGCCTTGGATTTAGAGAAAGAGTTAGAAGACAAAAACGGAATCGCAACGAACACCATCAACATTGCGGTGGTGTACCAAGCTTTTGGAAATCATGAGAGAGCATTGGAGTCGTTTCAGCAAGCCTTGAGTTTGTTTGAAGAAATCGGAGAACATAGCGCGGTCGCGTTTTCACTCAGCAGTATTGGTGCCTTGTACTTTAGAATTCACGAGTACGAAAAAGCGCTCGACATTATTGGACGGGCTTTGAAGGTACAGCTGGAGCTTGGTGAGCGACGAGATGCAGCGGTCTCGCGGGGTAATATGGGTCATGCCTACAAGAGTCTCGGCGACTACGACAAAGCCCTCGAGTATCTCACCGAAGCGTTGCGCGAATCTGTTGAAATCGGTGTAGTCTATCCTCAGCTGCACTGGCTGAACGGTCTTGGCGACTTATTCGCCGAACGCGCTTATGCAGGATACTCACCGGAAATAGCCGAATCCTACCTTAAACAAGCCGTTGATTTAAGTACTAAGCACGGCATCAAGAGTATTACCATGGTTGCCTATGAATCATTGGATTCATTGTACAAGCAAATAGGCGAATGGGAGAAGGCTTATGAGGCGCGTGATCAATACGAGAAACTCAAAGAGCAAATCAATGTTGAGGGTGCGCAGCGTCAGGCTGCAAAGCTAGAGATGGAGCGCAAGGAAGCAGAACGTGAACGTCATCTCGCGGCAGAGCGTGCGCGAGCACAGGAGAAGGAGAATATTCTCAATAACATTCTGCCTGAAGGAATCACCGCCCGTATTATCAATGGTGAGAGTCCGATAGCTGATCACCTTGATGCCGTATCCATCCTCTTCATGGACATCGTCGATTTCACTCGCTTGTCCTCCAATATCAATGCCCAACAACTTGTTCATTTGCTCAACGCCATCTTCACAGCAGCAGATGGTGTAATGCGCGAGTTTGGTCTTGAGAAAATCAAAACCATCGGCGATGCCTACATGGCTGTTGCCGGTGCGCCAATTCCTCAAGAGGATCATGCAGAGCGCGCTGCCCAAGCGGCTTTGAAGCTGTTGCACGTGATGAACAATCTCGTTGTGGAGTTTCCGGATCATCTTGGAGATCGGAGCTGGATAACAGCACTACCGGAGATTCACGTGCGCATCGGACTCAACTGCGGTCCCGCAGCGGCCGGTGTGGTGGGCGAAAACAAATTCCTCTACGATCTCTGGGGCGATGCCGTCAATACTGCCAGTCGTATGGAGAGCTACGGCGTCGCCGGACGCATACACTGCACCGAAGAATTCGTCGCACAGCTACAAGCTCGCAATTCATCGTGCACCTTCATTCCTCGAGGCGAAATCGAGGTAAAGGGCAAAGGTGTGATGCGGACGTATTTTATTGAGTGAGGATGGGGAGGGAGAGAATAGCATTCTCATACTTTCCTGAAAAGAACCATTCCCAAAGCTTTGCCAGTTTGTTTCTGTCGAGGTCACGCACAACAAGCCGCGACTTGGTAATCACAACCCGCTGATAAGTTAAGCTTGCGAGACCCGCACGCCTACTCTCATTCACGCAACTTCACGAAGCGAGAGTAGTAATGTTGGTCACCCGCCTGACATTCCACTATCCAACATCCAATTGCAAGATTAGAAGTATCGAAGACAATTGAGTGCGGGCCAACGCTTAGCTGCGGGTAAGTGGCGTCATGCACAACCGAACCGTGAAGTGAATAGATTTTGATGTTGACATCAGCAGGCGAATTCAGTTCAATCGAAACAGAAGCGCTGGTTGATGCCGGATTCGGTGAAGTTAGTAACTCGTGAGACGATGTTGGTTGTGGACTTTGTTTCGCATCGACGCAGAGTCGTTGAATTTCAGCGGGAGTGTTGAAGCAAGTCAATCGACCATCCTCTTCGGCGATCACGAAGTAGTCAGAACAAAACGAAATTTTAGCATGTAAAATCTTCGTTCTCGTGACGGTTTGAAACACAAGCTTTTCATCAGACAAGCGAATGATGCGAAGTGTGGACGAACTCGTAGAGCCAGGATAGACACCCGATGTATCGCTGATAATGAGAACGTAGTTTTGGTCGGCGAAGCACTCTATGCTTCTGCAGTTCGGGAGTGAGTGACGTTTGATAACTGAGAGAGAGTCATAGCGGCCTCGGGTGGTGACAAATGTTCTACTGTATTCGTCGTAGCCAAGAGCCGGTGCACTAAGACTATCTATGATCGTTTTCTTAGCGCTTTCGAGATCAAGTAAATTCAATAGGTAGGGATATGACAAGCCATTGCGACTCGTTTTCGTTACAAAGAGAACTTTATCGCCAAGCGCATAGTAAGCTAAACCGCCGGATGCTTCGGACGCCTCAAAAGTTCTCAGTGCCTCGTGGAATTTCAAGGTCGAATCACCGACTTGAGTTCGGGCAAACAACAATGTGCTTGTAAAGGGC
This sequence comes from Chlorobiota bacterium, assembly GCA_044228685.1. Classification (GTDB taxonomy): domain Bacteria; phylum Bacteroidota; class Ignavibacteria; order Kapaibacteriales; family NICIL-2; genus JBBATK01. The sequence continues at coordinate 28,671 of JBGAUL010000023.1, read as the reverse complement.
GGCGGAAAGTGCGGGTTCTGGTTTGTTGACTGGCCGAAGACCTTTATGCAAAGCTCATCTTTGGCGGGCTCGATGACAGTAGTTAGATACTCAGTTCTATTCGTCCAATAAAACTGATATCCTCGCCAATTTTCATAGCCACTTTTATCAACGTTATCAGGCAGTGTTAGAAGACTTGCGCGTTCGTTTTCTATCTCGCCTGTGCTTGTGCATTGCGTCATTGTAATCCTCGGAGCAGTCCACACGCGATACGAACTGTCTTTACGCGTAAGCGCACTAACGAAATCTTTTGCCTTTGGCTGGAAGCTAGTCTTCTCAAGATTTGCTTCAGTGAGGCGAGTGTTCTGCCATATTGTGGACGAAGCGTCAACAACGATAAGAGAGCCGGCTTTGCTGAGGCACATGTGGTTGATGGGTAGACGCATCCACGATGACCAGACTGAGTTATCATAATGTGGCGCAGGCAGGCAAGTGACTTTGGAATAATTCACTATCGAGTCAAATAGCACGGCGCCAAGGTACAGGTATAGATTTACGGTATAGTCTCCTGTACGCTTCAGACTGACATCGATATTCAATGTTGATCCTTCTACTCGAAAGCTGAGCGTCGTGTCCTTGTGCACGAATCTTGCTACAATTGAAGGAGATGCTTTGCACCATGTTGATGCAAATGGATAAGCATAGAGTCGGAATAGCGTGCTCTCTAAGGTTTGAATAGGACTGATGGTCATGCGAGTAATAGTGTTTGCCTCACGAACACTCACGCTGGTTGTCAGCGCACAAGAGTCAGCATTGACAGTTGATTTGCAAATACACCGAACCGTGTAATTGCTTGCTTGTGCGTACTGATGTTGTGCGAGTCGAGAATGCGCCGAAGCGCCGTCGCCAAAGTCCCATGAATAAACGAACTCAGGTCCCTCTGCACATAGTTGTGAGTTAAAAAACAGCGTATCGAGATTTGTTCTCATCGGACATGGCCAACTCTCGTCACGAATTGGTAAAGAGACCTTTGCCCGGTTTGTGGTCAGAAAGTTCAATGAATAGGCACTGAGCTTTGTGCCTTCATGTATGATTAGCAGTGAGTCATGCCGAGCCAACGTACATCTGCTGTGAAGAGCCAAGGGGAGTTTGAGAGTATCGAGTGCAGACTGCAAAGCAAAGTCGTAAACAACGAGTTGCGCTCCGCTTGTTGCTGCTTGATTGAGAAGAACTTTATGATCTTGGGATGTCATGCATGTTGGATATGCATTGGCGGACAGACAAAGTCGTTGGTTGGGTCGCAAGTATTCAGTGGAGTCACCAATGAATACTGAGTAATTGCTATTAATACACCAACGCAAGTCTCGCGAAACACATCCCCCAACAAATGCACTTGAGATCCAACCAGTGTTGTTGTTGTCGGCGAGGTCAGTTGCCTGATCACTGGCGTAGGATCTGATAACGAAGGGAGGACTAATGAGAATTCCATTGTGCACTTCAGGGAATTCGGTGTAACCAAGATCTGCAGTAAAGGAAACGTTGTACTGTCTTTCGCCTTCTTGCTGGTGACTAAATGTCTTCCACTGCGAAGTCGATGCCTGGTAAATCGTCAAGCTTAGATAATAGGTGTAATCAGTGTAGGTGTATTGACCACTAGTGTGTTGCACACCTTTAATTGTCGCAGTACGAAAGAACAAGCAACCATCGGCACTGCGACCGATAAGTCTGAGATCGCGTGCTATGTCCTTCGACGCAACAACTTCCGGCAACAAAGTATAGTTGCCTTTAGTCCACGAGCCACTTATGGTGTAGAAATGGTAGCTACTGTCGCTTGGGTCAACACCTTGACACAGTACATCCAACGAATCATTGCGGAGTTGAAACCGTCCGAGCCATTGTGCTTTCGCCAATCCATGTGCGCTCATCAAGCTGTCGACATTAAGTGCCATGCGCAGACTGCCATCGCTGAGATTGAATGCGAGAAGACGGGGATGTGCGCTATTTGAATCACAACTGAAGACACAAGATTGTCCGTCGCTAAGCACCAAAGGACTCGTCCAACTACGGCTCGAACAAACAGCTTCAGTTGAGGACCACACGGCCTTGACGTCAGTACTCTTTGCCGTCGCAACAACAGAGTACAAACCAAGTAGTGTAAATAATATGAGGGCTAACTGCTTTTTCATCGATTTAGATTCCACGCAATTGACAATGACACGGCTGTGATCGCAATGATTCTTGCCCTGGCAAGAAGAGCGTTGCAGCAGAATATCTCCAATACAAATCTCCTGAAAATGCACTGCCATGTACCTTAGCGATACCTTAACATACTAAGAAGCATCGACAGCATCCATGTTCACACTTGAGCTTGATCGAGACAAATCTTGGAAGGAGTGGATTTATATTCAAGCTCCGCCGGAGCTTTGCTTCCAAGATGATTTAAGCCAATGTCTCGACAGGACTTATGGCAAGTTGTCCTCGGTGCGTGTGCAGTCCCAACCTCGATTATCCAGCAGATTGCTAGAGGAGAACCTTGAACCTATCTAGCTTCAAACACCCATCAACTTCAGCATGAGAAACGACGATTCGACGTATTTTGTCAAGCGAGAAAATCGCGAGGAGCACACTGAGTTCAGGAAGTTATTAGACCTAATTGACGAAGAAAATCTCATGTCGACAACGGAACATCACGACGCCAAATTTGCATCGATGACTTTTTCATCTGTCTATCCGCATTATGTGAACAAGGTAGAGAAAAAGGGTCGCACAAGAGAGGAACTACACCAAGTAATTCGTTGGCTAACCGGTTATGATGATAAGAAGCTGAAATCATTGATTGCAGCTAAAGTCAATTTCCAAGAATTCTTCGCTCAAGCCAAACTCAATTCCAATGCACACTTGATCAAGGGAGTGATCTGTGGCTATCGCATTGAAGAAATTGAAAACCCTCTGACCAAGCAAGTGCGCTACATGGACAAGCTGGTAGATGAGCTGGCTAAAGGTCGCGCGATGGAGAAGATTCTCAGAAGCGAATAAGCAAAGCGAATCACTTCGTGGTTTGAGCTCCCATTTTCTGACCCAGCTTTTCGAACTCCACATCATTGGCTTCCCACAGCTCAATCTTGTTAGACTCATTGTCCATGATGTGCACAAACTTCCCATACTCGTAGCTCGAAATAGTGTCAGCAATCGTCACGCCTTCCTTCCGCAACTCTTCAACAAGCGCCACCAAATTCTCTACGCGATAATTGATCATGAAGTCCTTGGTTGAAGGCTCAAAGTACTTTGACTTCTCAGAAAACGGACTCCACTGCAGAAAGCCTTTCTTCGATGAGTCCGCGCCTTGTCGCCACTCAAACACGCTTCCATACTGATTCACACTCAATCCCAAATGCGTCTTATACCACTCCCTCACTTTCGCCGGCTCCTTGCACTTGAAGAAAATCCCTCCAACTCCGGTCACTCGTTTGAGCGCAGTACTTCCCTCAGACTTCGTATCAACAATTGACTTGAATGCAAAGCCCGAACAAAAAGCCGCGCAAAGTGCGAGAACAAGTAGCGTTGTGTTTTTCATGGATTGGGTTGGTAGTTGTGTGAGTTGGTTTGCAAGATATTGAGTTAGGATTCAACGCCAACGCCAAACCTGACCCCCAACCTGACGCCCAATCCAACCCCCATCCTATCCTTCCCCCCGAAGGGGGAAGGGACTGCTGGAGTGATGTCGAGAGATAAAATGCGTGTCGAGATAGTTCGATAATTAAATGCACATCAAACAACTCCTGTCACCCTCCCCTTCGGGGGAGGGTTGGGGTGGGGTTGGGTAAAGTAGGAGTTGCCCGACGTCAATCATCCAACGCCCAACCTGACGCCCAACCCAACCCCCATCCTATCCTTCCCCCCGAAGGGGGAAGGGACTGCTGGAGTGATGTCTAGAGGTAAAGCATGTATTGAAAAAGCAAGACAAATAACTGAGAATGAATACACCTGTCACCCTCCCCTTCGGGGGAGGGCCGGGGTGGGGTTGGGAAACGCACGAGTCGCCCGCTGTCAATCACGTGACGTCGAACCCAACCCCCATCCTATCCTTCCCCCCGAAGGGGGAAGGGACTGCTTTAGTGATGTCTAGAGATGAAAAGCGCATTGAGATAGTTCTAGAATAAACTGCACATCAATTCACCTGTCACCCTCCTCTCGGCGGAGGGCGGGGTGGGGTTGAACACAAAATGATGAGCTTAAACACTCACCCTAGACCTCCTGTCGTAACGCATCAAGAGTCTCATCGTAGTCTAAACCCTCTCCCTCTCACCCAACCCAGTGTCGCACCGGATAATTCAAAAACTCCTCAACACTAACTCCGCCGAAGCCTATGAGAAGTGAGCGATGAACCGGATGTGAGGCAGTGAATGTGCTGATGCCGCTGTGACTTAGTGGCGTGCGACCGCTCTTTACTTCAATTGCAGTGAGCTTGTCACCAAAGCGAACGACGAAATCTACTTCCTTGTTTTTTTCACGCCAGTAGTAAACTGATGTGTCGCCGCTGGCAGCGCTGTTGACGAGATGTGCGCCGATGGCGGATTCGACAGTGCGACCCCAGAGCTCGTGATTGGATCGTGTTTGATTGAAGCTGCGACCGCTCATTGCAGAAAGCAGAGCGTTGTTCATGACGTTGAATTTCGGACTCGAGGCACGCTTGCGCGCATCCGAAGCGCTGTATTTCTGCAGGGCGCAGACCATGCCGGCACCAAAGAGTAAATCAAGGTAGTGGGCAAGGGTAGTAGTGTTGCCGGCGTCTTGCAGTTGACCTAAGACTTTGGTGTATGATAGAATTTGTCCTGAGTACTGACACGACAACTCGAAAAGACGTCGCATGAGCGCAGGCTTGTCGACGCGCGTTAGCAAGAGTACGTCACGCGAAATCGAAGTCTCGATTAATGAGTCTCGTACATAACGCTCCCACCTCTCCGGCTCATCAATCAAATGCGCCGCACCGGGATAACCACCGTAGTAGATATACTCGTCAAGCGTCAAGCCAAATGCTCGGTGCATCTCTGTGAATGTCCAGTGCGGGAGATGCAGTAGTTCGAATCGACCGGCAAGACTCTCGGATAAACCGCGAGAGACTAACAAAGGAGCTGAACCTAGGAGCACGACTTTGAGCGGCCTCGCATCGCGCGTGTCTTCGTCCCATAACTGCTTCACATACGCCGGCCAATCCGGAATTTTCTGAATCTCATCCAATACCAAAACTGCTCCACCAGCGCCATTAGCTTTTGCCGCAAGTCGAGCCTCATCCCACTTTTGATGTATCCAAGATCCATGCTGCAAACTCGGTTCGTCCGCGCTTGCTTGAAGTACCGGAAGACCCAGATCGCGCACAACTTGTCCGACAAGGGTTGTTTTGCCCACCTGCCGTGGTCCAGAAACGACGTTTATAAAACGTCGTGTCTCCAGCAGTCGCGACCGTAACTCCTTTGCATAAACTCGCTGAAATTCCATAGAAAAGGCCCTTTAAAATCACTCTTGCAATTTACTCAATATACTGAGTAAATTTACTCAACGTATTGAGTAAAATTACTCAACGCATTGAGTAAAATGTATTCCCCCTCACGACGGTTTGAAAAAACTCCGAAAACAAGCCAAAAACAGCGATTATGACCCCATCCAAGCTCCGGTCATCGACACTAGATAGAGACAAAGCACGCTAAAGGTCAGAGACGCACTCAATGCTTCTATTCAAGCGGCACAACGGAAAATCAGATCTCGATTTGACTGCTTTGCACCGCGCCGGCGCGCTTATAATTGGCAATGATGACGCCGCTTGGGGCGATGGTGCTTTGGCTGAGTTCGAAGGCGGCGGGGAGGGAGGAATCGTCGAAGAGACGTTTGCCTTTGCCGAGGATGATGGGAAAGGTCTTGAGCCAGAGTTCATCGACAAGATCGTGGTGGAGCAGAAAATGCACGAGCTGACTACTTCCCCAAACTTGGAGATCCGCGCCATCGCTATTCTTCAGCGCTTTGATTTGCTCAATGCTGTCGATGAAGCTTGTGTGTTGCCAGTCTGAGGATGCTCTACTTTTTGAAAAAACATACTTCGCTCCTTCATTGATCCCGGGCCAGAACTCGGCATGCATTGGCCAATAGCTTTCCCAGATTTCGAAGGTACGACGTCCTAGCAAGTAATCGGCAGCTTGCATTTGCTTGCGGATAATCGCGCCTGAAACTTCGTCTTGGTAAGCAGAGCTCCAGCCTCCGAGGCTGAAGTTGTCTGAGGTGTCTTCTTGAGGTCCGCCGGGTGCTTGAATGACACCATCCAGCGACATGAAATTGATGACGATGATTTTGCGCATGGTAGAAATCTCGATGGCTCGTTAATAGAATCACCTAAGCATTGATGCAATCACTTCCCTCGTGGCAGAAGCGTTGCACTTCATGAATTAGTTCCGACTAGTAGCAACGTTGAGCAAGCGCAGTTTAGTTCCTCACGACTTCATAGCTCAAGAGCAACGCACCAGAGCCGAACTGCTTGGTACCAACAAGATTCAATCGCTTTGATGATTGGATATCTCGGAAGAGGCGCAGTCCATTTCCAAGAATAACGGGATGAATACACAGATAGTATTCATCTATGAGATCGAGGTTGGTGAGCTCAACGATAATGCTTGGACTACTCGCTGAGTAGAAGTTGCCGTCGAGCTGCTTGAGTGCGCGAACCTCTTCTTCAAGACTGCGTGTTGCCAGACGTGAATTTCTCCACGTGACATTCTCTAGCGTCCGCGAAAAAACGATCTTCTCTGTGTCATCAATAGCCTTCGCAAACTCATCCAAGGATGCATGGCCGGTAGGATGTTCAATCATTGGAGGCCAACTATCTTCCATCAGCTGATAGGTAGTGCGACCGTACAACAGTCCGTCAGCTTGCTTCAACAGTTCCGTAAAGTAGTCGTGCAATTCCTCATCAGCAATACCCGCAGTGTGATCACAAAATCCGTCGAGAGTCATGTTGATAGCAGCGATAATCTTTGGCATAGAGAGTTGTGTGGTTGTTCATGTGAGATGGGAATATAGGTGAATGAGGGAGATTGAGGAGGGGAGGTAAACGAAGAAGCAGACTACCATTGAATGCGAAGCACACTGCATCCACGAATTCCAGCCGCGGAATCTCGAAGTGAAGTTTTCACTCGGTATGAAGAACAATCAGATTTAGTAATACTCTGCTTACACATCTTTACTACACGACGCAAAGTTCAAATAGCCATAGAGTATCTCCCCCTACCTCCGCTTCACCACAAAATCCTCAATCAACGAAATGTATTTCGCTGTGCCGTAACGCATCGGGACGTCTGTGTGGTTTGCGCCGGGGACGGGGATGAAATGTTTTGGATCGTTTGCTTGGGCGTAGATAGCGCGTCCACTCTTGTCGATGTCGATGAAGGTGTCGCTGTCGCCGTGGAGCATGAGCAGGGGCGTGTGCACCGAGCGAATGCGTGTTGAGTTCGGGTACTCGCCTTTGAGCAAGAAAGAACCGGGGATGTCGAGTAGGGTTCCGCTTTGGACAAGGGTTTCGCCGGAAGCAAAGATCGATTCGGTAATTAGCACGCGAGGCTGAATTACGTTTGCGGCAAGATCGATCGCTGGAACGCCTCCGAGTGAGAAACCATATATAGCAAGTGAGGAATCAGCGACGTGTGTGTGCGCTTTTAGCGCTGCGAGTGCGGCGCGTGCATCGGTTGCAAGTGAGCTTTCGGATGAGCTGCCTTGACTTTTGCCGAAGCCTCGGTAGTCGAAGATGTAGACGTTGAAGCCGGCTTGATAGAGTAGTTCAACGCGTTCCCAGTAGGGATCGATGCTTTCTTTGTTGCCATGACAATACAGAACGGTGAGATCGCTGTGCTTGCCGTTAGAGTGCACATAGAATCCATAAAGAGTATTGCCTTCAGAGACGCAGTTGAGTTCTTCGACAGCGCTGTCGGGGATGATGGCGTGACTGAGTGTGTAGGATTGCAGCTCTTTGGTGTTGTACAAAAAGCTGTCCATTTTCATGCAGGAGTTGAGGAGCAGTGAAAGCGCCACAAGCATGACGAGTAGAAGTTGTTTAGAGCGCATAGTTCAGTCCTACAAAGAAGGCGATCCCGCCGTGAGAAGAAATCGAACCTGTACCCTCGAAAATTCCACTGTGTGTGTTCACATTCGATGCCATCCATTTGAGCTCTGTCTGCATGCCGATCGTGTTCGACAAGGGAAACTGCAGACCAAGCAGCGGCGTAAGGTAGACGCGTGAGCCATTAAACTGATAGACTGTTTCTAATCCGCCATAAACCAATGTACGTGGCTTGAGCTGGTAGCTGCCAATGAGGCTGAGCAAAGGATACACACGGGCTGATGTGAAATCAGTGAAAACGAGGGCTTGTCCTTTTGCTGTAATCTCAGGTCGCCACCCATCCTCTCGACACAGTCTGGTCGCCATTCCAACATCAGCACCAAAGGTTCCAAACACAGCGGGCAATGCGTGCACGTCGGCTTGCATGGTCCAGTTATCGCTGAGACCGCGCACATATCCAACATCGAAATAGGGTATAAAGCCAACCGGACTTTCACCGGGAACAATTGGTCCGCCGAGCGAGATGTTCAGCGCCTGCTCGCCGGCAGGAAGAATGCGCACGGGATGTGTCGTGCTGCAAGAACTGAGAGCAATGAGCGCAGCAATCATGAACGCAAGAAAGAGAACATGCACTCGCGTGAAATATCTAGTGTCTGAGCTGGCAGGATTCATAGTGCCTCTTGTGCATTGATCGAACTCACCCAATTCCGGCTGATGGTCGTGAAGGACGCTGCGTGTAAACTCTGAATACAACGCGAGTCGTTTTTTCATATGCAATCTAGATAGCAATGACTATGCGTTGAATCATCTGAGGCGCTAGAAATTTTCTATGGGAATTCGCACGAAGGTCTTTGCGATTCGTAGTTCAATGTCATATTCACCGTCTCATATGTGCACTCTGTGCTCTATAGCTACTCGCGTCCTTTCCCTTTCAAGAGCCGCAGCAATAGTATTGACGCGAAACCGTTGAATGCTCTCAATCAAACTGCTGGCTATTCAACTGCGGGTGTTTTGCAGCTCATTGAAAAGTCATATGCAGATTGTCTCTGTCATCTACATTTGAATAATCAACAATAACAACACCAATGGAATTCAGTCCCACAAACCCAATCGTTCGTCTCTGTCTTCAAGCAATGGCACAAGAAGCTGCAGCTGATCTTGCTTCTGCTGCAACGATTTTCACGCAAGCCTGGAATGACGCGAGTGATGATTTCGAGAAATTTCTAAGTGCATTTTTCCTTGCCCGACATCAGGTATCGCTTGACGATTGTCTGCGTTGGTATGACAAGGCTTTGGAGCATGCACAGCGTGTGGATGACGTTGCTGCGCGTAGCGCGGTAGTGAGTGTGCATCTGTACATTGCTCGCTGTTATGAAGAGATGGGCGATAGAGAGTCTGCACAGCACCATCGAGAATTGGCGGAGCGGAGTCGCGAGCGCATTGGCGAGACAGGACCCTTCTTCCACGGCACGAAGGCGGACTTGCGAATTGGTGATTTGCTCGTTGCGGGCAAGAGATCGAACTATCAGACTGAGTTGGTGATGAATCATATTTACTTTACAGCATTACCCAACGGGGCGGGTCTGGCAGCTGCTTTGGCTGCGGGGGAGGGTCAGCAGCGCGTGTATTTGGTCGAGCCCAGTGGTGCCTACGAAGACGATCCAAACGTCACCGACAAAAAGTTCCCGGGAAATCTCACCCGATCATACCGCACTGAAGCGCCTCTCAAGATCGTCGGCGAGCTGCATGATTGGTCGAGGCAGAGTGAAGAAAGCATTCAACAATGGCGAGAGCGTCTGGCTCAGAATAAGGGCGAGATTATTAATTGAAACGCTTTGCGTACTTTTTTAAAAGCTTGCTAACTTCTCATTGACAACGAGGAAGATCCTGGCTGAAATCGAAGGCCGTCAAGCGAAGATGCCAAGCCGCTAATGCATGCGATTTGCAAGATGCGATCAGAAGTGATTTTAGAATTATTGTATTAATCATCGAACGAAATATGAGCGTTAAAGATCAAATCAAGTCCTACATCGAAAGTCAGGTCGACGCCAAGCGCAGCGACATGCAAGCAATGCACACACGCATGCTCAAGACATTTCCCAAATGCAAACTCTGGTTCTTCGACGGCACCGACGACAAGGGAAAAGTTGTAGCGAATCCTAACATCGGCTACGGCACACAAACACTCCGCTACGCCAATGGCAGCACCCGCGAATGGTTCCGCATCGGCATCAGCGGCAACACAACCGGAATCTCAGTCTATGTTATGGGACTTGAAGACAAGAGTCATCTTAAAAACGCTTACGGCTCCACAATCGGCAAGGCTAGCGTCACGGGCTACTGCATCAAGTTCAAAGCACTGAAGGATGTGAATGAAGAGGTGCTGTGGGAAGCGATTGCGTTTGGGATGAAGGGGGAGTGAGGGGAGATTAGTTCCGTCAAAATATTGGATCGCGGTTCGAACAAAGTACACGACGATTGTATTTCAGTCAAATAGAAAAAGTGAGACAATGTGTTCAGTTCGTGTGTTGAGTTGAAATTGATGCGCCGAATAGTCGACCTCAAAATGCAATGTGCAGGGAGTCGGTAGTAGCTGAAATGCTTTAGGAAGAACCAAAACTCTGCTTCGTCATTTACGAGTGTACCGCAACGTTAATCATATAGACCTGCTTAGCCTATGTTGTAACGACTTTTATGATAGGGTGTCTTTGCCATATCGCGAAAAGAAGAAACCCCTTTTGTGGATGCTCGATAAAAGCATAGCCTTGACGGGTCATGTTGATTCGAGTTTGCCGGTAGTTAGTCCTTTGCAACCAGACTACTTCTGAAATTTCAGCTTGTGATAAAGAGAGAAAAGAGCGCGAGCACTCGAAGAGATCGTGTGTAATTCACACTGTGGTAGAATCTCGTTACTTTCGTGCCGCTCTGATAAATCAAAGCACTATCTACTGCAGATCCTGCACCTATCATTAAACTGCAACAGTCCTCATGCGCAAACTTGTCTTCTTCATGCACATTTCTCTTGATGGTTTCGTCGCGGGGTTGAAGGGCGAGCTGAACTTTATCAAAGTTGACGAGGAGATTTTTGACTTTGTGGGAACGATGACGGATAACGCGGACGCGGCGTTGTACGGTAGGGTGACCTATGAGATGATGCAGAGCTACTGGCCAAGCGCCGGACAGCAGCCAGGCGCGAGTAAGCATGACATTGAGCATTCGAGCTGGTATAACCGAGTGTCGAAGATTGTGTTGTCAAAGAGTATGAGTGAGGACGGTCTGTCGAATACTACCGTACTCAGCACCGATCTCGTCGAGCGCATTAATGAAATCAAAAAGCAAGAGGGCAAGAACATCCTGATTTTCGGAAGTCCACGAGCATCGCTCGCGTTGCTTGAGCTTGGTCTCATCGATGAGTTCTGGTTCTTCGTCAATCCCATCATCGTCGGCAAAGGAACTCCGCTCTTTACACATGTAATCGATACTATCAAGTTGGATCTGGTTGAATCAAAGACCTTTGCCTGTGGAGTAATTGCGCTTCATTATCGTGCATTAAACAAACTGGCGTAGTTGTCAATAAAGCGCCGCACTTCATCGACCCTCGGTCTAGAGTAAAGGCACCAGCTTTGCAATTAGATCGCATGCGTGGTTGAGATATCTACCGCAAAGACAATCGACCTTAGTGTTTCTAATTGACTTTGACCTAACACCCGCCATCAAACGACGTTGATGACGAAGCACCGTCGTCCTCCAACGACCAGCCCAGCGCGGAACGCGTTTGTGACCTAGCTCCTGTCATTTAACGTAAGACAATTTCTCGTAAAACTTCACGATTCCATCACGCGTTACTATTCGAGTTTCCCCATAACCTACGGGAGCATTGTGAGCATTAGATTGCTGATTGGAACAACACGATAGCAACCCGAAGCCCATTGTTCATCCAATTGCGGACTTCGAAAAGTTAGTACGGAGAAATTATGACACGCGACGAAGTGCTCGCACAGTTGGAGCAAGTTGATCGACTTATAGCTGCAGAAAATTATAGCGATGCTGAGGATCTGCTACGCGATCTTCTTCGGGAAGAAGTCGCGGAAAAAGACCTTTTCGTTCGATCCAATATCCTGCGAAGATTGTCGGATGTATTAGGACGTCGACTAAAAGCGACAGAGGCTCTCCCACTTGCGGAGGAGGCGATTGCTTGTCTTGAAAGACTAATCGTTCAACAAGGTCATGAGCGCAGAGAGACGAGTGAAGCGCGTGTTAAAGCGATAGCTAATGTTGGAATTGTGTGGTACAGACTCGACAATTACTCTGCTGCTCTCGAGCACTTGAATCAAGCAATGAAGCTGCAAGATGAGCTCGGTATGAAAGTGGATGCAGCGCGAAATCGGGCCAATATCGGACTGATCTATTGGAAAATTGACGACTACCCACGTGCGCTTGAGAATATGAACAACGCGCTTGTGCTGCAGGAAGAACTTGGAATGAAGGTAGAGGTCGCCAAAGTCCTAGGAAACATCGGAGGTGTGTACTGGAATCTTTCAGACTACTCGCGCGCGCTTGACTATTTGTATCGCTCCTTAGCATTATACGAAGAGCTTGGCATGACACAAGAGCTCGCCGGTAAAATATCGGATATCGGTGTTGTGCATCGAAGTCTTGGAGACTACCCTCGTGCACTAGAACACTTAAGCCGCGCACTCCAACTCGAAGAAAAAGGTGGAAAGAAAGACGGTATTGCTCGTGTTTGCGGAAACATGGGGCTCGTGTACCAGAATCTCGCTGAATTCCCTCTCGCGCTTGAATACATGAGTCGCGCACTGGCTACTCACGAAGAACTCGGACTGAAAGCAGAAGCTGCTCGTACAATTGGAAACATGGGAGCAGTGCTACATCTGCTTGGCGACTACCCGCGCGCGCTAGAGTATATGCTGCGTGCGCTTGCTTTGCACGATGAGATTGGAATGAGAGCCGACGTCGCCCGTGTCAGCGGAAAAATCGGCAGCCTTTATGCAAACAAGAATTACGCCGGATATGATGTCGAGAAAGCCGAAGAGTACTTGCTTGGCGCAGTCGCATTGTCAGAGCAACTCGGAACGCGCGATGAACAATATGAGAATCATAAACTCCTGTCAGATTTGTATAAGCAAGAAGCTCGATGGGAAGAGTGTCAATTTCACTTTGAGAGATTTCACGAATTAAAAGAAACAGTCAAAAGTGAAGAGGCGCAGAAGAAAGCTGCGCAAATCGATTTACAAAAACGCATTGCAGACATGGAGCAGCGTCGTTCGGTGGAAAGAGCCGCCGCCGAAGCAACTACTGCTCTGCTCCACCGAGTCCTGCCACCAAGCATTGCCACAAGGCTTGTTCAGGGCGAAAAAGTTGCCGACTATTTTAATCAGATCTCCATTCTCTTTGCCGACATCGTTGGCTTTACACCGATTGCAGCACGAATGCCGGCAAAGGCTGTGTTGGCTTTTTTGAATTATGTATTTGGCGAGTTCGACAGGATAATTGAGCGACACGGATGTCAAAAAATCAAAACCATCGGCGATGGCTATATGGCCGTGAGTGGAGCACCAATTGCTTGCGAGGATCATGCCGAGCGTCTGGCTCTCGCTGCACTGGAACTCATGAATGATATTGCACTGCCCGACGAAGTCACGAAACAACTACCGAGCGGCGCAAGCTTTGATCTGCGAATCGGATTGCATAGTGGTTCAGCCTATGCCGGTATCGTTGGCGAGAAGGCTTTTAGCTATGATGTGTATTCTGACGCGGTAAATCTTGCAGCTCGAATGGAATCACACGGCATTGCAGGTCGCATCCATGTGAGTGAAGAGTTCGCAATACATTTGCAAAACCGTCAAGCAACTACGAGAGATAACTCGCCGGTATTCGTTTTTGAAGAACGCGGAGAGATGGATATCAAGGGCAAAGGAACTATGCGGACCTATTTCTTAGAGAAGGCACTATGACCTACGAGTCGGCAATACAACAACTCAATGAGGCGGAACAGCTGCTCATTAAAAACAACTTTGACGAGGTAGAGCGCCTGGCTCGCGGAGTATTGAATTTTCTTGATAGCACAGATCAAGAGTCTCGCCAATCTCAAGATCCTCAGCAGCATCACTCGACGCCGGTGAATAAAGTGACAGAGGATCAATTGCGCACACATGTGCTGCGTGTGTTAGGCTTACGCGCATGGCACCAAGGAGAGTTTGCTTCTGCGCTCGAACACTTGAGTGCTTCTCTCACACTTGCAGAAAATCTCAACGACACTGAAGCTATTGCCAAGGCTCTCGGTGGAACCGGTGCTGTTTATCGTGATCTTTCCAATTACGAATTGTCTTTAGAGTATTTCAAAAAGGCTCTGGCTTTGAACGAGGTCTTAGGACGGAGGCAAGGTATTGCATTTTGTCTTAGTTCGATTGGACTCATCTATCAACGACTTTCAGCCAGTCCAACTGCTCTCGAGTATTTGAAAAGAGCGCTAGCAATGGAAGAGCAAATCGGCGACATGTCAGGCGTCGCAGGGAATCTTTGTAACATAGGTTTAGTCTATTGTGATCTCTCTGATTATGCGACTGCATTAGAATATCTCACGAAGGCACTGCCTCGAGCCATAGAAGCGGGAAACAAACACTTCGAGGCAGTTATTATGCAAAACATCGGGAATGTTTATGAAGGTCTGGGCGACTTTGACAGCGCTTTTGAATACTTCGAGCAGGCACTGAAGGCATTTCAAGAACTGGGATTGAAATCGCAGATAGCGTTAGTGACCGGAAACATGGGTTGGTCTTATTTTCTCCGTTCGGATAACCTCAAAGCTCTAGAATACAGTCAGCGAGCCCTTGCACTGCACCTAGAATTGGGTCAGGAAGCCGATGTAGCGCGTCTCACCAGCAACATTGGCTCGATGTATGCAAAAGCAGGTGAGTACGCGAAGGCGATGGATCATTATAAACGTGCGCTGGCAAAACACCAAGAGCTTGGTGTGAAAGTAGAGATCGCGTATGTCAATGGCTTCATTGGTCAGTTGTATGCAAATACAGACTACGAAGGCTACGACTTGTCTTTGGCGACAGAGTATCTGCGCTTGAGCGTCGATCAGTTCGAAGAGATAGGAAACAGACATCAACTCTTTGAATTTCAAAAACGCCTGGCAGAGGTGTACAAGAAGCAAGAGCAGTGGAAGGAGTTTGGTTATTATTTCGAGAAGTATCACGATTTGGAAAAGGAAGTACTTTCTGATGAAGCGATTGATCGAGCACGATTGGTGGAGCAACAACGTCAAGCCGAACGACACGAGAATCAGCTTGCTATTGAGCGAAGTCGATCGCAGGAAAGAGAGTCCATTCTCAATAACGTCCTTCCGCAAGAAATCACCGCACGACTCATCAACGGAGAAAAGCCCATTGCTGATCACTTCGATTGTGTGAGTGTGCTCTTTATGGATATTGTGGACTTCACACCACTGGCATCAATTATCTCTGCCCAGCAGGTCGTTCATCTTCTCAACGCAATATTCACGGCCGCGGATAATGTGATTCGCGACTGCGGCTTAGAAAAAATCAAAACAATTGGCGATTGTTATATGGCGGTAGCCGGTGCGCCGTCAGCGCAAGCAGACCACGCTCAGCGTGCGGCCAGAGCAGCTCTGAAACTTGTCGAGCTCATGCAGAATCTTGAGGTGGAGTTACCGGAAAATTTGGGTGATACATCCTGGACTAACTCGCTGCCTGAAATACAGGTACGCATTGGCTTGCACTGCGGACCAGCTGTCGCCGGTGTCGTCGGCGAAACAAAGTTCTTGTACGATTTATGGGGTGATGCCGTTAACACTGCCAGCAGAATGGAAAGCTACGGTGAGCCGGGACGCATACATGTGTCGAAAGATTTTAAAGAGTCCGTCGAGAACACACACGATACAATATCTCAATTCAAATTCATCGAACGTGGAGATGTAGAGATTAAAGGTAAAGGAAGTATGAGAACTTTCTTCTTGGATCGAGGTTGAGCTGCAGGCAGAATTGTGTAGTTAGCATAAGTGAATGCCACATATTATCTGCTTCAGCGTCGGATGAAGACGAGTGCAAGAATCACCAAACGCCAAGTGCTGACAAGGTCGCTTGGTAACTCGTTCAAAAGTCCTCAGTAGCATGTTGCTCAACCACTGGACTCGCGCCAGCCTGCCACTAGCTCCTTTGTGAGTGTGAAGACAAATTCTAGCCTCGAAGCGCTTTGAGCCGCAATACTGTCAGATCTAATTGGACATTCGTAGAGTTTTTTGCTTCTCGCTTTCAGCTCCACGCCACCCACAACTTGAAGATTTACGCAAAGAAGTGCGCAGCGGGGAAGGGACTAATTCTATTTTTGTCTGAGCACTGAAGCTCGTGCGTGCTGTATTAAGTTATTCGACTCCCTGATCGTAGATCTATCGAACGGAATTTTATCTGCCACCGTCTTTTTGAATGCTATCTACCTGAATTGCTGCTTTTATATCAGACAAGAAACTATCTGTACTCTACATCGAAAGTACACAATGAAAACACTCTCCTTTTTTTGCGCAATTGTGATTTGCATGACAACTACATCTGCTATGCGTGCTTTGCAGGTGGAGTCAGTAGTAGCGCGGCCCTCTTTGCAAAAGTCGAAGGTCGTTGAGCGAGACGGGCAAACTGAGCTAACTGATCCTGATCAGATAAACTCAGAAATTCCTGTTGCTTTGCAGAATAACGGAGCTGTGCGGAGCACGTCGGGCACTGCGTACTATGTCGATAAGATAAAGGTCTACACCGAGAACGGAATTGATCAACGGCACAGCTATACCTATTCATCAAGTGGATACAAGCTGAGCGACATTTCGGAGATTAATAACTCAGGAACTTGGACGAACAATGGTCGCACAACCTACACCTACAACCAAGACGGCAGAGTTCTGAGCACCCTCGTTCAAAATTGGCAAGGCGGTCAGTGGGTGGATAGTACGAGAACGAGTTCCAGCTATCGCTCTGACTCAAAGATTCTCAGCTATTTGTCTGAAGTCCAAAAGCAAGGATCTTGGGTTGGAGTAAGTCGCACGAGCTACACTTACGACGCAAATGGATATCTCAGTGAGATAATTTCAGAGACCTATAGCAGCGGACAGTGGAGCAATCAAAACAGAACGGTCAATACATATGATGCTTCAGGAAACAGGACCAACTCAATTTCACAAAAGTGGAGTTCCGGAAAGTGGGTCAATACTCGGCAGACCAAAGACATCTACGACGCCAAGCGTCACACAACGTCAGAGCTATCCCAAGTCTGGCAAGACACGATATGGGTTGATTACAGTCGCTACAGTTGGATCTATGATTCCAACGGCGACAATCTCAGTTGGACAATGGAAGATTGGAAGACAGGACAATGGGTTAACGTTCAACGTCGATCCAACACCTACGACCAAAGCAGGAGAAAGCTTTCAGAACTTGTCGAATCATGGCAGGGCGCGGCATGGACGAATATTTCTCGAAACAGCTACACCTATGACGCAAAATACAATTGGCTAACAGCACTGACAGAAAATTGGGACAGCACTACGTGGGTGCCAAACACACGATATACCTTCACCTACGACGCCAACGAGAATATCACGACAATTTCATACGACAACTACAAAAACAGTCAATGGGTGAAGAAAGATTGGTACTTATCCTTCAATGCCGACTCCTATAATTCCTATTCCATGTTTGCATACAAAATCGAAGTCTCATGGACAGCGGTTACAGATGTTGAAGAATCAAGTGATGTCGCCAGTGCCACATCATGTTTCCCGAATCCCGCATCCGATGTTGTGTGTCTTCCTTTTCGCGCACCACTTGCGCAAGACGAATCACTGTATCTCATCAGCGAATTCGGAGAGTCAGTAGCGTCTATAAATGCCAGAGATCTAAAGCAAATAACCGGCGTCGGCGTGCTCCTTGATGTGCATGCTTTAGCTTCCGGAGTGTATTACTGCAGGAGAGGTTTAGGGGAAGGTGCTGAGGTGAAGGTGTTTGTGGTGAGGAGGTAGTGGGATCGGAGAAGTTGGGTTAAGCTAAGGTAGAGACTCTTTGCATTATGCTACTTTGGAAGTAGTGACAGAAAAGTAGAGCTAAGACGGAGTTCCCAATATGGCTGTGAACTGAGGAACTCTTGCGTGTGTTATCTCGACTGTTTAAGGCAGTGTGCAGCTCTGATGTAGTGCGTACGAAAGATGTCCGGCGCGACGTGACTGACGACCATCAAACTGTTTCTACTCTAACTCCGTTGATGGAGCAACCTAAGATGTTATCGAGAGCCTCAGCCACACTACTGGTCGATATTGCTGATCTCGAAGACGCCGTGCAGGCAATCGAGACGTCATTCGATCTGTCGTTTGATGCAAGTGATCTCGCCGAAGTTCGAACGGCAGGTGATCTTTGTGCGAGTGTTTTAGCCAAAATCAAAAAGGGCGAGGCATGTGACTGCACGACTCAACAAGCTTTCTATAAACTTCGTGATGCTATTGTTCAGGTACAAGGACTATCGCGACAGGAGATCACACCGACAACGTCACTTGAGTCGCTCTATGCCAAGTGCGGTAGACGGACGAGAATTGCAAAAACGGAAGAGGTCTTGGGATTTCGAATTAATGCATTGCGTCCAAAGAGTGTTGTAAGCAATACGCTAGTATTCATTGCTATTCTTAGTCTGTTGTGCTGCATAGTTAGCTGGAAAATTGGAGCCTTGGGTTTCGCTCTGACACTAGTCTTTAGCAAGATCCTAAAAATGACAGCAAATGAGTTCAGCGAGCAAAGCGTGGGAGAACTTTCGGAGCGGATTTCTCAGGATTATTACATGTTGACGCGCAGAGATAAGACGACAGTCAACCAACATGAGATTGAAAAGAAAGTGCTGGATTTGCTCAGGCGTAGATTGGGGGTAGATGAGGTGCGGGTGGAGACGGTGTTGGTGGGGGGGGGGAGTAAATGCGTAGGGTGATGTTGTTTGCAAGCCGACCCGCGAGTCAATGTTTTTAGCGGGACTTCAGTAAGACTTGCATAAATGTTAGATTTAGAAGACCACAGAAATAAAATGTCCGGTTCTCAAATTCAATTTTCCAATTGTATACGGTCTATACAATGTTCGAAAACGAACTAGATCCTGCAATAAGATTACGAGCATTCGAATGGCTGAGGGAACAAACTCAGTTGAATGGTCCCGTGCTATCACGACGGCTTCTAGAGCAAGGATTCATTTATGGTGACATTCGTATACCGCTAGTGTCGCCTCAAGGTATTTATAAGCCGAAGCTAATGAGGTTGCCGTTGTCAATCACGACCGCGCCGAACGGTCCGTATAGCGATACTTTTATTGAGCCGGATGTCTTGAGTTATAAGTACCGAGGTACGAACCCAGATCACAGTGACAATGTTGGACTACGCACAGCGATGCGTGAAAACGTGCCTCTTATTTATCTGCATGGTTTAGCTCCTGGTCTTTACGAACCAATCTGGCCAGTGTATATAGTTGGAGATGATAAAGACCTATTGAGTTTCCGAGTTGTAGCAGACGCCGCCGAGGCTGTTCAACCTGGCGCAGTTACCGAGGATGCAGCCGCACGACGAGCCTATGTGACAGGAACTGTAAAGCGAAGATTGCACCAAAATCTATTCCGCGAGCGTGTTCTCGCTGCGTACAACACGAGTTGTACTCTATGCAACTTCAAACACAAGCAGCTTCTCGAAGCCTCGCACATCATCCCGGACAGTGACCCTGACGGCGAACCCCTCGTGACCAATGGACTGTCGCTCTGCACATTTCACCATTCCGCATTCGATGGATATTTGATCAGCATCAGTCCTGACTACCAAATTCACGTCCGCGCGGACATACTGGAGGAAGAGGATGGTCCTATGTTAAAACATGGTCTGCAAGGGGTTAACGGTAAAAGTATCATACTCCCCAAAAATCAGCGTAACTGGCCGGATAGAGAGGCGTTGGAGAGGAGGTTTGAGGAGTTTAGGAGGAGGGGGTGAGGTGACGAGATGGTATTCAGGTAGTTTTAGGGAGGGAGCTAGGGGTAGTATCCCCGTGCTAGATATGATGCGGTCTGGTGGTTTGTGTCATTGCTACTCTGTGAGCTTTTCTGTGCGACGGTATAAAAAGTCGCCGAACTGCGAATTGAACCTGGTCAAATATTGTGATAAACGACGTTATTAAATGTTAGTCAGAGTAGTTAACCGTGAGTCGGGTTGAGTCACCCAGGTACATGATGAGTTAAGCATCAAATGTGCTACCATCTACTTGTTGCGAACGTGCACTCAATTCAATACTGCAGTGTTATTGCTAAGGCATATGAAACACGTCCTTGCTATGTTTGAGCAGCTCACTGACTTTTGATTCGCGGCTGATGAAATCAATAATAATCTTCGGCTTCTTGTGCTATTCCTGTGTGACTTCTTTTGCTCAGGATACTCCGTATCGAATTATTCAGGATAGCTGCATACGAAAGATCGTTGCGAATGATCGCTTTGTTTATGGCTTGAGGGCAGAAGGCGATGGATGGCAATATCGATGTGTTCGTTCAGATGACTTCGGAAGAACATGGCAAGATGAGTGCCAATTGAGGGGAGAATTCTGGATGGATAATGACCGGAAGATCGTTTACAATGAGGATATCAGTTGTGTCACGATAGAGGATTCAAGTGTGTACTGTGCGTTTGGTGCGCTATCCGACGACTACATGAGAACGCGCACACACGGGAGCATTCAGTCGTGTAACAGGCAACTCGGCACGCCGCAAATGCCATGGGGAATTAAAGCCTTGATTGTTCATGATTCGTTGATTGTTTTTAGCGGATGGACAGATACACCTGACGGAGTGCGCTATAGTACTAATAGGGGCTCTACTTGGCAGTATTCGACGATTAACAATGGAAATTTTTGGGCAGATCGTCTTGACATGCTCGGTTCGCTCATTGTCGGGTGGTGGAATGGGTCCGTTTTTACCAGTGCTGATACACTGGCCACTATAGTACAAAGAACCGGACCAGTCGGAGTGTATCAGGTTCAGTCTCTTCTCAGTCGAGCAGATGGATTACTGCTCGCCATTAGATCTGATTTTAGAACGACCCACTCCCAGTTCTATGTTTCCACAGATACTGCACAGACATGGCAGCAGGTGTTAGTTAATGCGGAAATACCCGAAATTGAATCAGCAGCTTTTGCTGGTGACACTCTCCTGATTCATCTTAAAAGCGCATGCACAATCGTATCCGTTCCGGATGTCGTCAACGAAGTTAGTGTCCGTGTTGAGCTCAAGAGCGGAAGTATAAACTTGAGCGGTGATTATGCCAAACATCCGCAGAGTAGAGTTGAAATCTATGACACGATTGGACGGCTGGTGCAGCGCTTGTCACTGAACGGCGACGCTGCAAGTGTTGGACCTGTGAGTTTTGCGTTTGATCTATCTCTTGCGAGTGTTTTTGTTGTTTGCAGTTCTGAGGGGTGGACGAGGGTAGTTTGGAATGGGGACTAGTGAAGGTGGAAGCTGTAAGAAGTACTGCAGTTGAGCGCATTATCTAACTTGAAACACTCCGACTCTGAAAGTGTTCGACCCGCAAAACTGAAAGCTATCTCTGCTGCTTCAGTATTAGTGTAGAGTCGAATAGAACGCTACGCTGCTATCGCCAAAAAAACCGATACCTTTTTCGCGCACAAGCAGGACGAATCGATGCTCATTTACGACGATGAGTTTAGCTCCATTTTGCATCCGCCCAACATGATTCTCCTTGCCTTCAGAGAAAGGCAGTCTTGTGTTTACAACATTTTTCCACGAGTCAGGCTTCGATAGATCTTTAGAGGTGTTGGCGCGAACAATCCCATGTTGCGTATAGAGATAAACAGAGTTATTCTCCTCATTGAACGCTGCAGTCCCGGCGCAGATGGTCGCTTTAGACCAGTGCGGTTCTCGATCGCTAAATTTCGGTGAGTTTTCTACATGTAAAACTACCTTTGCTGTTTTGTTTCTGATTTGAGTGATAATTGTTTCTACCAGATTTAAATGCCGCATACTTTGAACTACATGAAGCGACGAAGAGTCCTCGTAAAAAGAACGTATTGGAGTGGAGTGAAATCTATAGAAGCCTTGCTTGTAAGGAGTCTTGATTTTGTCGAAATCTATATATGACTGTTTACGGGTCTCGAAAGCCAAAAGATCACCACCAAACTCCCCAAAATCAAAGCCCGCCCACATAATGTCCTTCTTATCGAGGTAAACACAACAAGGCTTCGGCAATTCGTGTGGACCGCCAAACCAAACAAGTGATACCGAGGACTTGAAGTAGAATTTGCCTGTCCTGGTGTTCTGAATGCCCTTCGAGCTTAGCGCAAAGCAAAGGTCCTCACTATTTACTACGATAGCAAATAGAGACCCAGTGTAATGTCCGATGGTCTCCCATTGTTGATTCGAGCTATTCAATCGCAATATTTGCTGCTGCGCATTAGCCACGACCGGATTGCCGCGTTTGTCAGTTGTGATGCACTTGACGTCATGAGGCTGCGAAGGCAATGGTGGCAGCCGCTCGCCGCTTGCAACAAGAAAACGCGTGATACTACCCGACTCGTCTAGTGCCCAGATTTCATCATGAACTTGAACTATGTCTATAAATCGAATGTTAGAATCGGCATAAGTCTTCGTCGTGAGTATAAGTACTGCCACAACTAATAGAAGGTGTTTGTTTGAGAAGAGCGCGGAGCAGTGACGGCGGAGCTGAGCGGTCAGCTGAGGTATGAAGTTTACAGGGATTTTGAGGTATTTGGTTGCCATTCGGTCATCTGTCTAAAGTGCGTCTAGACTTGACAGAGTAGAGTCGAAGCGACTGTACTCATATCGTCAGCGTGATTAAAATAATGTCTTTCTGCAAATCCCGATTACTATGCGCAATAATCAAAGTAGCAAATTCTTGTTCCGTAGTCTGGACTTAGCGTTGTGGTTAGCTTTCCGCATGCAAACATTTAGCTAAATTCCAGCATCCACCTACAAGAACTTATTATATGAAAGCTGTGACCTCTCCTCGCGTTTATCTGACAGCAACATTTGCAACTCTTCTCATGGCATTTAGCTCACAGCAGTGTTATTCAGCGGATGATGCTAGTGCATTGGCGCTAAAAGCAATGAACGACAAAGAGTATTCTAAAGCTCTGGAACTATACAGGTCAGTTCTTAACGCAGAGCCCACGAATTCTACCGCTCTGTACAACTCAGGTGTGTGTTATCTCATGCGGAATGATTTAGATTCTGCCGCGCTGTTGTTTGAGCGGACGGTCAAAGCGGACTCGCGCTATGCCCGTAGTTATTTCAATCTCGGAATGATCTATGTGCAACAGGCGAAGTATCAAGCATCGGTTGATAATTATACAAAGTACATCGAGCTTGATTCCACAATACCTCAGGTTTTTGTCAATCGGATGATCGGATATATTTCATTGGGTCAGTATAAGAATGCTTATGCAGACGGGTTGCATTGTAAGGCTATGTCGCTCAACGAACAGCTCGGGGCAAAAGTTGACTTAATGCTGCAGATGCTGGGCGATCGCAATCCGGCATCCAAGACCAAAACCTTTAGCGACCCTAAAAGCATCCTGCATTGTGAGTTGCCAGGTAGCTGGTACAGCAAGGTTAACGATGACAACAAGACCCTGAACTTTTTTGTATCCGCAGAGAAGGTGGAGAAGGAGACGGATCTATTTAGTCTAGGCATGACCGCCCGGCTTATTCGCCGGATATCGAAATCTTTTTCTCAACTCGAAGGAAAGGATGCCTACTTCATTACTGGCTTCTGGAATGCTGTGAGTGAAAAAGGTGGAGCTGGGCTTTTAGGATTCGACAACTACTTTTATCACAAGCAGCTTTCGCAGTCGCAAGTGACGATAGACGGACTACCGTTCATGAAGATCACTCGAGAACTTCAGTTGAAGTCCGACTCATATCGAATTACAGAAATCGAGCTCACAACATCCTTTAACGACTCGATACTAAGCTTCACATTTGAAGCACCATCAGATGAGTTTAATGCATTTCAACCGATGTATGAGCGAGCTATAGCTTCATTGAAAGTTTCAAGGGACTAGAAGCTGATTAGCATACTACACTTGCATGCAAATGAATCTTGTCGGAACGTGGTTGCGCTCCACATGATCCGAGAGAGCATGTTGTCTACATGAAGCAAACTGAAGAGTGTGAGCTTCGACTGTCTAGTCCGGAGGTGTAGTTGTAAAGTTGAAATGTCGTCAATAGTCATTTGTTAGCGCAATGCTATGGTCGATCTACGCGCAATAAATGAGCGGCGATCGCAATACTGGAAAGATGATGATAGTCAAACTGAAATCGACAAAGCACTACAGGGTGTCTAGAGTAGCATGACAAAGACGAGATCATTGGCGCAGCGCGCAAGACATATGTGCTACATGTAGATTCAGCACTTGATATTGTCTAGCGGCGAATGATGTACACTACGTCACGCTTCGGCGGCCGTTTCAAGGAAGAGTTTAAGCGTTTGAGTAAAAATCCGACAGGCTCTACGAAGGCAGACTAGTTTCTCAGAACTCTAGAGTTCTTGATATGCGACAATGCAGTGTTGATGTTGCGTAGGATCTGCGGCAGAAGTGTTCTCCAAGCATTGTTAGTATCGTAATGCCTTAAACTGATTGCGCCTATTCTAATGATTTGCATTTCTAATGCGGCAGAGGTCGCAATGAGTAATTTAAGAACATCGCTTCCTGACACTGCAATCAGTAAAACAGTGCAGCACAACGAATTTCTATGAATACAACATGTCGTGTGATTTTACTTCTGCTGCTGTTTACGACAGTATACTCGCTCCATGCGCTTCAGCCTTCAAGTGTTATTAACAAGGGTCGCGATAGTCTGGAGCGTCGAGCGATGCGCAGCAACTCACCAAAGGACACATTGCTTTCCAGCGCGCCATCGAATTTCCGATTAGCGGACTTTGTGCCTACCGGCTTTGTACTTCAGGACAGTGTTTTTGGCGATCTCAACAATGATGGGCTCCCGGATTGTATTCTTGTTATCAAAGACACCCAAGCGAGCAAGCGAATTGTTGACAAAGACGGACGCACAGTCGATCAAAACCGTCGCGGCGTTGTGGTACTTCTTAAAACCTCCAATTCATACACCACATTCGTCTGCAACCGCAGCTGCTTTGCATCCGAGCAGGAAGATGGCGGAGCCTATTACGCTCCGGACTTGGAGATATCCATTGTAAACAACACAGCACGTTTTTGTTATCAGCACGGTCGATACGGATCCTGGTGCTACATTTTTCGATATCGCTCCGCTGATATGGAACTCATTGAGTTCCACAGGGTCACGAGGCGAGGTCCTGATCTAATAAGCACCCTTCAAGTAGATTTCCTACGTGGAACATCAGTCAAGACAACCTTTAAGGATAGTGAGGGAGATGAGCGGAAGTCTGACACGTTACAGAGAGATAAGACTTCAAGAGTTCAATCGCAAAAGAAAGTCAAGGGGCAGAAGTGGGTGTCTAATCTGTTGTTGAATTCTGATGAGGTTGTGAATGTTGCATCGGTGCGGAAGTTAAAGTTGAAGAAGAGGGAAAGGGTTCTGTTGTCGAGGGTTGGGGATTTGGAGGTGGTGGGGAGGGAGTGGAGGTGAGAAGGGGGTGTGGGGGTTATGGAGCGCTGTGCTGTCACAAACCAAACCGCATCTTAACACCTTGTGTGAATCGCTTACGCTGTATAAGTACAACCAATGCAGTCCTTAGAAAGAATCCATTGCTTAGTTGAGCCTCTGAAAGTATGTGCTGTATTGCGTGGACGATATGAGTAGAAAATTTATCAAGCGTGTTTTAGGACCGCGACATTCCAGACTGAGCTGTCTCGCAATGAACAATTTCTTTGCATTAGTGTTTAGTAAGTTTTTGTACTGCCTGACTATAGTGATGCAGTCACATAGATGAATCAATTTCTGTCGTATATCGAATCGTCGAGTGTGTGCGTTGTCGCATCTGGGCATTCAGATTTCGCGCAGAATGCTACGTTTGTAATGCTCTGCAATTCTCCTCGAGCACAGTCTTGCCAACGCACTTAACTTGTTGTAGTGAGATTAACAGATTCGCACTAAATGTTAGCCAACCAATATGTCTGACAATAACTATTCAACTCTACCTTCGGAACAAAGAAGAAACGAGAACTCTTTTGAAAGTGAGGACTTTGAAGCAAAGTTCAACGCTATTTATGCCGATTGGCAAGGTGCGGGAGTCGACCAAGCGGTGTCTCATTTTCTTAAGCAGGCAAACCAGAGTCGAAATACGGGCAACTTACATCAAGCAATTTATGAAGGTCAAGTGGCGTATAATTTCGCTATTCGCCGAGATGAGCGTTCGCTTGCGATGAAAGCAAGTGCAGTACTTGGTTCAATCTTGGAGAGAGCCGGAAAATACAGAGAATCTGAAAAGTTGCTTCTTCAGTCTTTGGAATGGTTTAGACAAAAGCAAGATGTTGAGCAAGTACTTTATGTGGTAATCAATTTGGCAAAGGTGTATCTAGCTTTAAATCAATATAGTATTGCACTGCAGTTTTCTGAAGAAGGTCTCCAACTCAGTCAGCAACTGCAAGACAAGCGCTGTCTTGCAGTTGTTTTAAGTAACAAAGGAATGATACAGAAAGCAATGGCTGATTACGAACAAGCGCTTGAAAGCTATCGCCATGCCTTGCAGTTGTATGAAGAACTAGATGAGAGATATGACATTGCGCGCGTGATAGGAAACATAGGGACGCTTTTCGAGAATATGTCTCGTCATGAGGAGGCTATTCAATACTTGACGAGGTCGATGAATGAGCAGAGGGAAATTGGACGTTTTGTTGACGCTGCAATTAGCGAGGGAAACTTAGGTCTTACATACCAGAAAACTGGAGATTACGCCCAAGCATTTTATCATCTCCAGAACTCTTTGAAAGCACACAGAAAAAGCGGAAAACTTGACTCTCTTGCGTGTGTCGCAGGAAATTTAGGTCGTTTGTATGCCGACGTTGCAGAATACGGAAAAGCTCTTGAGTATATGGAAGAAGCTCAAAAGCTCTTTGAGAGTATAGGTCGGATGGATGATGTGGCAATAGACTTAGGCAACATCGGTGAAGTGTATTTAGAAACGGGAGACCTTGACAAAGCCGAACAGTACATCCTCCGAGCGTTAGAACAGTTCGCAAAACTGAATCTAAAGCCTGGTATAGCTACTTTTTCAGCTGATCTCGCCACTATTTATGAACGAAGAGGCGAATACGAAAGAGCATTTCACTCCAATGAACAGAGTAGTGTGATTTTCACTGAGTTAGGAATGAGGACACAGTTAGCACGGGTTCTTGCCAATCAAGGAAGATTGTTTGCCCAAACTCGACAATACGACAAATCACTTGAATATGTAAACAAGGCTCTTGTCATTCACACAGAGCTTGACACGAAAAGGGATATTGCTATCGATTTATGTCTATTAGCTCGTGTTTATGCCGAAAAAGAATTTCAAAGGCAAGACCTCAAAGAGGCAGAACGGTATCTGCGGACTTCTCTTGAAATGAGTCTTGAAGGAGATTTCAAAGTAAACTCATCGCAGTGCTACTTTCTGCTCGCCGACATATTCCGACAACAAAATTGTTGGCAGGAAGCCGATGAAAATTTCCGAAAATACCATGAGTTGCATCAGCTCATCCAAGGAGTGGAGTCAAAGAAGCGTACGGAGCAATTTGAACACAGGCGCAAGCTCATAGAACAAGAACAACGACTAGCGGAAGAGCGAGCAGCTGATTCGGCGCGCATTGCAAGCCAACAGCAGTTGCTCAATCGTGTGTTACCTGAAGCTATTGCTACACGACTTATGAATGGCGAGAAAGTAGCTGATTACTTTCCGCAAATTTCAATTTTATTCGCAGATATCGTTGGATTTACACCAATCGCCTCTCGAATGCATGCCAAAGCTGTATTGGCGTTTCTCAATTACGTGTTTGCTGAATTTGATCGGATAATTTCAAAACACTCTTGCGAGAAAATCAAGACTATAGGTGATGGGTACTTGGCAGTAGCCGGTGCGCCGGTAGAATGTGTGGACCACGCCGAGCGGTTAGCGTCTGCCGCAATTGAGATGATGAAAGACTTGGCTCTTCCAGAAGAGATACAAAACACACTCCCAAGTGGTTCTCGTTTTCAACTTCGCATAGGTTTGCATTGCGGAGCAGCATTTGGAGGAGTCGTTGGGGAGGAGCGATTCATTTATGACGTCTATTCCGATGCTGTTAATGTTGCTGCTAGAATGGAATCGAGTGGGGAACCAGGTCGCATTCATTGTAGTTCCGACTTTGCTCATCACTTAATGAATCGAGCTGACCGATTTAAACTTGAAGAGCGTGGCGAAATAACTGTCAAAGGTAAAGGGCAAATGATCTCTTATTTTTTGATCGAGTGATGTATTGGTAAGTTGCCTCTTCCTCAAATCGTGTGGAAAGACTCACCTTTCAGTCTGTTGCCTAGATTAGGGCATGGATCAAATAGAGTTTTT
>JBGAUL010000022.1:0-81117 GCA_044228685.1 Chlorobiota bacterium | reverse complement strand
CCACACGCGGCGTCGCTGGTTCAGTTGTTAAACCATTGACCAATATTCCTCACTGCTGCCTCCCGTAGGAGTCTGGACCGTGTCTCAGTTCCAGTGTGGCTGTTCGTCCTCTCAGACCAGCTACTGATCGTCGCCTTGGTAGGCTATTACTCTACCAACTAGCTAATCAGACGCAGACTCATCCTCTACCTAAGTTTGGAACTTCTTCCTCATCAGGTGTTAGCAATTCGTTAGAAATGTTATGCCTGAGTAGAGGGCAGATGATCTACGCGTTACTCACCCGTGCGCCAGTGACTATCAGTATTGCTACAAATAGCCCCTTGACTTGCATGTGTTAGGCACGCCGCCAGCGTTCGTCCTGAGCCAGGATCAAACTCTCCATAAAATGATGTTTGATTTCTTGGCTATCAAAAAATAATTGACTGTTTGCTGCTTCCTGTTTTCAAAGAACCTTTAGGTTTTTCGCCCTTCGCGCCGTAGCGCTCGAGGGGGCTACAAACATAAGGGAGATTTCGATCAAGACAAAAAATATTTGGAGAAAATTTTCAGAAAGTCTGGTTGAAGAGCCCGTTTCGTTGCAGGAATTCTTGTCGACAAAATCGAAACCTATAAGAAACAACCAAGGACAAATCTCTCTTCATCACTCGCTTTGTTTCAAACACTCATTATCGCTCCAAGGCGCATAAACACTACTGTTACAGCCAGATCATCGCTGCTTTACATAATTCACAGATAGGAAACTCATTCGAAACGGTGTGGAAACTCGCAGGCACTTTTCGTCTGCCGTCTGCTGCTCTCGCGAACACGAAAAAAAATTTCAACTTTTTTTTGTTTCGATGCAGATCTCTGATTTTTCGATCACACCAAGCTCAAAAAGTACCCTTGCGGACACTCGGTCTTTTACAAGCTGCACCACTCGAAACTCTGTCGAATCTGCTCGTCATTCATCCCCGAGCCCAAAGCACACATGAGTTTTATGCGCGCTTTTTGTCCGTTGAGGAAGTCCGCAAAGATGATTCCCGCATCAAACAATTGCTTTCCGGCGCCTTCGTAGGCGTAGATGTGCTCGGTGCGCCCAACAGGACATCGCGAGACGAGTACGATGCTAAGGCCTTGCTCACGGAGCGACTTAATGCTGTGAAAGACCGGCGGAGGCACATTTCCCACCCCCATTGCCTCTATAACCATCGCCCCGGCTCCCATACCCGCAGCCGCCTCAATGAGCCTTCCATCCATGCCCGCATAGCATTTGAAGAGTGGTACGCCGGCCGGAAGTTCTTTGACCTGAAAGACTTGACGATGTATTGCACGACGATAAATCATCACTTCCTGGGAACTGATACGTCCCAATGGCCCAAAATCGAAGCTTCTGAAAGTGTTTACCTCCTCGGTATCCGTCTTCGAAACCTCAGATGCAGCGTTAATGACCCCCGCTAAACACACCACAACGCCTAATCCCCTGGTTAATGGAGAGGCCGCAACCGTTATCGCATCTCTCAAATTTCTCGGACCATCCCAGTCCGGCTCGCTCGAATTTCGCATCGCACCCACCACAACAACAGGTTTTTCGCTCTGAATCGTGCAATCCAGAAAATACGCAGTCTCTTCCAACGTGTCGGTTCCGTGCGTGACTACCACACCCTCAATATCATCCTGATCTAAAAACGATTGCACTATTCGCGAAATCTCAAGCATTCTCTCGGGAGTAATGTGCGGTCCGGGATACTTACCGTACTCATAAGCCTCTATTCTCACGTGATCCCGCAAGCCTGGAACGGCGTCGAGGATCTCCGATACGGAGAGTTGCGGGACAATGCCCCCAAACTCGACGTCAATTCGCGATGCTATAGTTCCACCCGTGAATACAACCGCTACCCTTGGCTTGCTGCTCTCATTCATAGTTCCGCTCTCATTAAATACAGTCGAAATCGTCATCTAGTATAGCCACACACCGTCAGCCAATAGCTTGTTGATCGTGGTGTTAAGGCATAGAAAATTACTCAGCATCAAGCTGTCCAACGATGCTATTTTAACCGCAGTGCTCTCAATACGAGATATTTCACACGCTCACTGATGCTTTCGAGTGCTTCGCGTGTTGTTGTCTATGAGAATCGCCTTCATTCGAGTGTGAGTGTATTAGCACTGAAGTTGAGTTCTCCCATTGCTTTGTCTTGTTCACTTTGTTAGCCTTTTATGCGATACCTGCGATTGATGCTATTGTTGTTGGTTTTCGGTTTCAATAGTGCGGCTGTGCTTGCAGACCTTCCCGCCTCGCCGCGACCCGGAGTCGCGTGGATTCGATGCACTTCGCCGATTCTCACTCCGACTCAACTGCAAGCTTTACACAACTTTGCCAACGCACGCATTGAACGTCAGCTTCTTGATTCTTCGCAGTGTGTTGCCTATGGTCATGAGTCACAGGCATTGAAAGTCTCAAGCGACAACGCAAACGCTCCACAACAGTCTCGTCTTGCTCAATGTGAATACGATCTTCTTCGCACCTTCGTCGTCAACTTTGATGCTCAAGTCAACGCAGCCGTGTTCTGTGCTGATCTCACGAAGAAACTAGCCTTTGTAGAATACGCAGCTCCAGTTTTTCGAAATCAACTTCAGTACACGCCGAATGATGAGCATGTCGCTGATCAGACTTACCTAACAACTATTCATGCCTTTGAAGCATGGGATAAAACTCGAGGTGACAGTTCAATCATCGTCGCCGTCAGCGACGCCGGAACGCGTATCTCACACGAGGATCTTCGCAATGCCATTGCGGTGAACAAAGCAGAGATTCCAAACAACGGTATCGATGATGACCACAATGGATACGTCGATGATTACAACGGCTACAACTTTGCTTTCAATGAAGACAAGTCAGCGCGTGATGCAGTGTTCAATCCAAATCAAAATCACGGCACTTGCGTTGCCGGTATCATCGGCGCGACCCAAAACAACTCAATTGGTGTGAGTGGCATTGGTGGCAAGTGTAAGTTGATTGCCATGAAGACTGCGTCCAACGACGACAGTCAGTACTTGGATTATGGATATGAGTCAATTGTCTACGCCGCAATTCGAGGTGCCTCAATTGTCAATTGTTCTTGGGGTAATTCAGTTCAAGGATACAATCCTCTCGAGCAATCAGTAATTGACTACGCCACCAGCAAAGGTTGTTGCGTTGTCGTTGCTGCCGGCAATTATCAAAGTCGACCAACTGATCCCTTCTACCCGGCAACCTATAACAATGTGCTCAGCGTGTGCGAAACTGATGTCAATGGTGCACTCACTTCCACATCGAGTTATGGTGCGCATGGAACGATTTGCGCGCCGGGAGATAATGCTGTCACGACCGACAACGACAGCGACAACGAATACAGCTATAGTGTGCGCTTCGGTGGCACATCGTCTGCCTGCCCAATGGTAAGCGGCGCTCTGGCTCTTGTTCGAAGCGTGTACCCAACACTGAGTCCGCTTCAAGCTATGCAACACCTGCGCGTAAGCGGAACTCCACTCGCCGACAAGAACCCAACGCTCGCGCAGTTTGTGCCTCGTATGGTCGATGCACAAAAAGCAGTAAACAGCAATCCTTTCTCGTCGGCATCGCTGCGTATTCAATCAATGAATCTCACTGCCACAAACGGAACAACAGTTAATCACGCAGCAGTTGGCGATACGCTTGCGGTGAGTTTCATACTGCACAACTATTTGGGCAAAGCAACTGACTTGCATTTTCGATTGAGCGCTGTTGATCCTGCCGGCGTCAATGCTGTTGTCGTGAAGGATACTGTCATTAGCGTCGATGCTTGCGATCGCGACGCTAACATCACTGTCTCAGGCTTCTCACTCATCGTCATGCAACGCAATACACTTCGCATGTTCCTCCGTCTTGATGTGAGTGGCACTAATGAAGATGCATCGAAGTACGAAGACTTCGAACTGCGTGAATTCTATGCAACGCCTGATTTCATCACACTCCACAACGATGTCATTCGATTTTCTTTGGGTGATTATGGATGGATTGGATCGAACCAGCCAACCGACGGACAACGCAAGGGCGATGGATTTTGTTATCTCAAGTATGGCAATCTTCTCTATCGCGGCGGCTTGATTTGCACCAGCACGGAAAGTAGAATTCGCAGTGGAATAGGTTCAGATGGTTCTGCGAACAATGACTTCCGAGTGCTCTCATATTCAAATCCTTGGCCCTACGAATTACGTCTCGACGACTTACTCTCGCCCTCTGATACACGCATTGGTGCTGAGATTGAGGAGCGCTGGACGATTAGCGATAAATCTCTTGCAGTGTGCGATGTCAAAGTCACGAATCGTAGCGGCGACTCGTGGTCTGAGTTCGCCATCGGCCTCTGCCTCGATTGGGATCTCTCCTCGCTCGGCGACAGCTGCTACGTAAAAGCAGTTAAAGGCTCAGAACTTAGCAACCCCAATTCAGTAGCGGAGTTCATTTCACGGAATTCGACTGATGCTGTGGTTGGATGCATGGTCGTTGCTAAGAATAGCGGTGTAAACTTTCAGGCAGCCGGACTGAACGCTGCCTTCATTAGCGCCAATTTTCCGGCATCAAAGCAATACGAAGCGCTGCACAGCGGAACGAGTATTCAGTCGGCCGGACCGGATGATATGTCAATGGTAGTTGGTCTTCAATACCCGGAGTCAACGCCGAACGCTGCCATACGTCAGCTACGCTTCATACTCGGCGCAGCACCAAGCGCAGATTCTCTCAAGAAGCTCTTTTCCGAACCAACATTGAGTAGTGCGCCGGATTTCAGTGAGGCTGATAACTCAACACTTGTCTTCCCACAACCGGCCAGCAGTTTTATCAAAATTCAGTTTGCGAATGCCGGCGTTGGTAGTGTGCGACTTAGCACGGTCGATGGACGAGTCGTACGTGAGATTTCCAATGAGCTCAACAGTCAAGCAGTCACGCTCCCGGTGCAAGACTTGGCCAATGGCATGTATATCGTTGAATGGCAGCTAGGCACAGCCCGTCATGCAGCACCAATAGTTATTCTGCACTAGGCACCATGCGCGTGCGTGGATGAATCAGAGGGATTTTTCAGACTACGTTGTCGAACGACAATTCCTTGTCGCTTGAAGTAGCTTAGGAATTGCTCGACAGCTTCTGAATGTGGTGCATCGAGGAAGCTGTCGATCTCAACCGGACCGAAGATAGAATTGCGCTGAACAATAATTCGCGCCGATGTATTCATCTGTTTCTTCACGATCTCAAAGTCTGTACTCGCGAGTTTACCAATGAGTATCAATCGAGTAGGCAGCGTGTCTTTGATGAGTATACCACACAGTTGTGATATCAGTACAGCCTGCTTGTCGAGTTCCACCGGTCGCGCTGTGCGCTCCGCATCTTCCAGCACACGACAAAACTCTTCGCTCGAGGCAAAGCGTTTGTAAATCGCAGTACTGCCGATAACCATGTTGATGTCGGATGAGTCGGGAGTCTGCACATCCGATCGAATCTCGTTCACAGTTGCACGTGCAGTGAGCGAATCAAGTGGCGACACAACGAGCGCATAAACACTGCGGGTTGGCGGATGAGTCCGCTTCGCGAGTACCTCGTATTTCTTTGGTCGTTCTCCATAAAGCACACTCAGCACCAATCCCGTAACGCCAAGAAATGCAAGAAATCCTAAAACGTATTTCCAGTTGTTTGCCCGCAGAGGCGGGACGCCAATAAAAGGTTGATCTGAGGAAGGCTGATTCTCTGAATCACTCATGTTTACTATGTCCGGGTACAGTTGAAGAGCTGCAAACTAAGAACTGGCAGAGCGAGGCACTGAACTTAAATCTTTGAACATGGTATAGTGTTGAATGCAGCCGAACAAAAGATAGGATCTCTGAAACACTATGTAGCCGTTTCGCTGATAAAAAGGAATAGCCGGCTCCCTCGCTTCAAGAATCATTCGGTTGCAACCGTGCGCAATCGCTATTTCTTCCATTGCATTCAGCAAGTAACTGCCAACTCCCTTTGATTGCTGGGTGTTGTCGACGGCCATGAAGCGGATTTGTCCCTCGGTCGGACTATTATAATGCAGACGCGAAACAGCAATGCAGCGATCCGAGTCGTCCGCAACCATGCGGTGTACACTCGTCGCGTCGGAATCATCTCGTTCTGACCCTCTCGGCTCGTTCCACGGCTCTCTTAAAACGCGAAATCTGAGGTTATAATAGGACTCCCACTGCTCCTTGCTCTGCGGTTCGATGATCTTCATAAGGTCTTTGCGGGGAATTGATGCAGCGATTTTAACCCAATTTAGACTATTTCAAATCTTTTTTCTTGACTTTAACGACTTTATCGTAATATTGCGATGAATACTAATCGTACAATTACGATAATGGAAATTGAAGTACAAGAATACCGAGCTCAAGACCTTCGTCTTGCTACTTATCTCAAAGCTCTTGCACACCCGGCACGACTGAGCATTTTTCGTCTGCTGTGTGAAAGCAAAAGCTGTATCTGTGGTGAAATCGTCGATCGCTTGCCTCTTGCCCAAGCCACTGTTTCTCAGCATTTGAAAGCAATGAAGGATGCGGGAATAATCCAGGGCGAGATCTCCGGTCCACGGACCTGCTACTGCTTGAACCCAGCAGCGGTTGAAGAGCTTCGGCATATGACGAGCGATTTGTTCGACGCATGCATGAGCACACGAAGCGGGTCTCAATGTTGTTAAGTCTCTCAAGCCAAGCTCATAATCAACGACAGTATAGTTTAATCAGAAAGTCCTCTGTAGAAATTCTAAGCACCATTTAATCAACACCATTAGGAGAAATACCATGACAAGCGCAACGGAAACCAAGGAAATCGTTCGAGAGAAGTATAGTCAGATAGCGCACCAATCGCGCGAGACCAATGCTGCATCGTGCTGCGGCGCGACGGGATGTTGTTCGACGGTTGACTACGAAGTATTTGCACAAGACTATTCGAACTTGCCAGGCTACGTCAAAGATGCCGACTTAGGTCTGGGCTGTGGAATACCGACGAGCTTCGCACTCATCCGCGAAGGATCAACCGTCGTTGACTTAGGCAGCGGCGCCGGCAACGATGCATTTGTCGCGCGCGCACTCTGCGGTGAAAGCGGCAAAGTGATAGGCGTAGATTTCAGTCCTGCAATGCTGGCAAAGGCAGAAGAAAACAGAGCCAAGCTTGGTTTCAGCAACGTGCAGTTTCGTCAAGGCGATATCGAAGACATCCCTATTTCGAACAATCGAGCAGACGTTGTGATTAGCAACTGCGTGCTCAATCTTGTTCCCGACAAAGCCCAAGCATTTCGCGAGATCTTCCGCATCCTCAAACCCGGCGGACACTTCTGCGTGAGTGATGTCGTCATTCTCGGTGAAATGCCTGCTGAGTTTCAGAACAAGATGGAGCTCTATGTTGGATGCGTTTCCGGAGCTGTGCAGCGCGATGAATACCTGCGCGTGATTGCAGAAGCAGGCTTCAGCGATGTCAAGATACTTGAAGAGCGTCGCATCGAATTGCCGGATGAAATCCTGGCTGAATACATGGACAGTGCCGTGATCGAATCGTTTCGCAAAGGCGACTCTGCAGTGCTCAGCATCACGGTTAGTGGAGCAAAAGCAGACGGAGCCTGCTGTTCACCGGATTCCAAGTGTTGCTAAGCTTCATGGTGACGAAACCTGATAACGACAATACCAAGGAGACATCTGCACCAGATGTGCTCTTTCTCTGCACGGGCAATTCTTGTCGTTCATATATGGCGCAACGTTGTGCGGAGTCGAATTATACTAACATGCGATTCGACTCCGCCGGCACACAACCGGCAGCACAATCGTCAAAGCTTGCAAGCGCAGCATTAGAGATGAATGGATTTATCTCAAGTCCACGCAGGCCTCGCAGTATAAACGAGTTCGCGAATCAGTCACTGAACATTGTTGTGTGTTTGAGTGAGGATTCTTTCAAGGCAGCAAGTGCCTTGCAATGCAAAAAGCTTTTGTTCCTTGAGTGCGCAGATCCCTATGAATCTCAAGGGACTGAGGAGCAACGACAGCAGGATTACAAGGAAACTCTGGCTTACATCGCAGAGAAAATTCCACAACTCATCAAGACAAATTTTCCGGTGTAGATTTACTCTCTGCGTTTATTTAGGCGCGTTGCAAACGCATGCTATTAAGTACAACAGTGATGGAGCTCACACCCATTGCGGCACCGGCGTACATGGGATCTAACTGCAGATCAAACCAAGGTTTGAGAGCTCCGGCCGCAAGAGGAATCAGGAGAATATTGTAGAAGAAAGCCCACCAAAGATTTTGCTTGATGATGCGCATCGTTTTGCGCGAAAGTGTGAGCAAGGATTCGATGCCTTGAAGACCATTCTGAAGCAAGACGACTTGTGAAACAGACTGCGCAGTGTCGGTGCCACGTCCCATAGCTATTGCCACATCAGCCCGCGCTAATGCTTGCGCATCGTTTAATCCATCTCCGGCCATAGCCACTACTGCTCCACGTTGTTGAAGCTCAACGATGTACTGCTCTTTTTGCTTTGGAGAAATTGACCAACGATAGTCGCGAATTCCCAATGTTACTGCGACTCGCTCAACTGCTTCTTGATTATCACCGGAAAGGCAGTGTACACGGATATTATGTTTCTGGAGCTGTGTTACCAAGCGCGCAGCAGATTCACGGAGTTCTTCATTGACATCGATGGTGCAAATGACGTGTTGGCTGTTCGCAAAGATGAGCGATGCGGATTGTTCGATGCTTGCACCAAGATGTGACTCGACAAACTCGGTTGAACCAAGAAGGTATTTCTGAGCGTGACATTCAGCATTCAATCCTCTGCCAACCGTCTCTTGAAAATTTTTCAACTCAAGTCTCGTGCGTGACTCTTTGGCCAAGTATTCGTGCAGCGCCTGGGCTCGCGGATGCTGTGATAGAGCGCTAAGCGTGAACATGATGTCCAAGGCTTCGTCCGTTTGTTCGACCTGCCATTGAATGCGAGACACTCTGGCATCGGGATAAGTCAGCGTTCCTGTTTTGTCTACCACCACATCGCTCAACTTAGCTGATCGTTCCAAGGCCGAAGCGTCACGAATCAAAACGCCGCGGAGTCCGGCACGTGATATGGAAATCACTAGAGCGATCGGCGCTGCTAAACCCAGGGCACAAGGACAAGCGACAATGAGTATTGAAACGAATGAGGTCACTGCCTGACCCATTGCATCTGCCCCACCAAAGATCAACCATAGCGCTGAACTCAAAACTGCAACGATGAAGATAGATGGGATAAAACGAGATGAGACGAGATCGGCGAGATGCTGTGCTTCGACGCGGGTTTCTTGGGCATTACGCACCGAGTGTTTGATGTAGCTAAGCAACGTGTCGTCACCGCTGCTGCTCACTCTCAGCTCGACTGTTCCCGCACTGTTGAGAGTTCCGGCGTAGATTGGTGAGGAGTTGAGCTTATGGACCAAGGTGCTCTCGCCGGATAGTAAACTCTCATCTACCCATGCTTCGCCACTGATCACGATTCCGTCGACCGGTATACGCTGACCTTGACGAACCATCACGACGTCACCGGACTTCACTGACTCGAGCGACATTTCTTTGAAGCTACCATCACGTAGACACAGTGCTGTCGGCGGTTGCAGCATCTGCAGTTCGGTCGACACGAGAGTGGATTGATAGCGCGCGCGATGCTCAACGTAGCGTCCAACAAGCACCAAGGCAACAATGACTCCTGCAGATTCGAAATACAATTGCGCGTGCATCTCGCCGTGCTGCAGAGTCTGCAAGCCCAGCAGCTGAGCCATACTCCAACCAAATGCAACGAGCGTGCTGATCGCAATCAAACTGTCCATTGCCAGTTGTCGGGAGCGAATTTGATGGTAGGCATGCACATAAAAACTCGAACCGCACACCACCATAATAAGTGCGCTCAAAGCGAGTTGAATCCATGCGTTTGTGGAGCTGTGCATATCGCCGAGCATGGCGATGCCGACGAGCGGGATCATCAGCACGACAGCTAAGAGAGTCTTACGACCCAGTTCTCGCAGCGACTTTTTTCGGTCAATAATTGGTTGGGTGCTGTCTTGCTTTTCAGCTTCAAGATGATAGCCCAGTGGTTGGAGCACTGAATTGATGCTGCTTTCGGATTGCCATGCGGGATCAAACTCAATCACGGCGGAATTGGTTGCTACGTTGACGAGCACCTCACGCACCCCATCCAACTTCTTGACTTGTCTCTCGATCGTCCGTGCGCAGGCAGCGCAAGTCATGCCTTGAACTTCAAAGCGTCGTTGTACATCGAGATCCATGAGTTGAGGAGTTAGTTAGGCAGCTCGGCTAGACTGAGTTCGTAGCCGGCTTCGTGCACAGCATCTCGCATCTGTTCAAAAGAAACGCTTTGGGAATCGAACTGAACTTGTGCGGACTCGCTGGCGAGATCTACTGTTGCGGATTGAACGCCCGGCAGAGACTTCAACGTGTGTGCAACTGTTGAAGCACATCCGTTGCATCCCATACCACTGACGCTAAATGCTACTTGCTGAATACTTGGTGAAGGTATCATGGTTGTTTCTGATTATCACAACAAAACTATGGCTCAAACAAAAACGGTCTTGTACATCATTTGTACAAGACCGTACAGCTTTTACTGCTCAAGATTCTGAGTTATGGCGACTTCTCAGATCAGAGTTTCGACCTAGTTCTTGATCTCCAGTCCTCCAAACGCCACAGACACACGACATGTAAGAACGTGCGGCGATTCAACGTGTTGTCCTGTAACGAGTGTATCATTTTCAACACCACCGAATATTGGCGAGCCAATCACGACGACTTGCCAGGATTGCGGAACCTTGATTTCAACGCCGCCGAAAGTACAATCGATATCCAATGATGCTTCTGTGCTCGCCATTTGAGCCATGCGCAGGTCAAGTTCAACTCCGCCGAATAGCGAGCTAACCTTGCCTCCGCGGAATTTATTGGTCTGAACGCGATGATTCGTACTGCTGAACACTGCTGATACATTGATGACCTCGTCGTCAATGTCCGTGCCTTCGCGAGAATTTTGACCAATTACAAAGGTGCGTTTGACTTGGACGTTGAGTCCGCCATCGCGATCACGGAGAAGAAAGCCGATTCCAAAGAGAATCAAACCAAGAGGCAAGGCAGTTGACCAGAAGTCTGTACCGGTAAGGTGGTTAGCGATAAGCAGACCTCCCAGGCCGATCATAAACAATCCACCCATCAACTTGTTAGGTCGATTGACGATTTGCGCTACACCGGCTACGACGAGTATCGCGGGCCACCAAACATGGAAAAAGTCGCTAAAAGGCCATCCACTAAGTTGCTCGAGTAAAAAACCTATGCCTATGACGATAAGAAAGACGCCTAGCCAGATTCGTGAATTCATTTCATACTCCTTATTAGTATCCCCAACACTACGAGCACGGACAGGTGATGTTTCACACTGAGGTACAGTCACGACTTTGCTTCAGACCTTCGCAACCGTACCAGCTAATTACGCAAAATACTGCAGTAATTGCCAGGCTTCCTCTATTCTGTTGTCATCAAGCAATAATCCGGCACAACGATGAACGACAGCAGGGTCTGTTGTGCCCGACGATACGAGCGACTCAAACAAACTTTGAGCATCTCCATTTCCTATTACATCAAATTTCATCGAATCCACAAGTGCGCCAGGCGTGAAGTCCGCTTTCAGTTCAGGAATAGCTGCGAGCGAGGCAAGCCGGGCTAGTTGATTGCCATTCAAGACTGTGCTGGTGCGAATAGCATTGGGTAGTGCGTCCATACCCATACAATGGACTTTTGGTTGGGCTGTTTGAAAACAATCCTCAGCTTTTACATGAGTGTACCATGTATATCCCATGCGACCAACGAGGTCCATTCGGCGAGGGTCTAGACGTCCATCGGTGTGTGCTTCTTCGCGCGCATGTATACGTAAGACTTTGAGCAGCATGATGTTGCCGTTTCCGCCTTCTTCTCTGAACAACTCGATATTGCGGATCAACTGACACTCCATACTACACGGTGACTCGGCCACGTAGGGAGGTCGAACCAGGTCAGAGGCGACCGGATGCAGTCCGGACTTCGTGAATTCGTCCACTCCTTTGGGATAATCACTAGCCGTGAGATTCATTTGCTGAACAAAAGAATAGCTCACCGTAGATATCGTGCATTCTCCTGTTTGCAGAATATTCAGCAAGGTATCCTTTTCTCTGCCACTTGCGGCGGCTATAGCCGGACCAATAGCCACGACCGGAGGCTTAGAAGCATAGGCATTAAAGAAACTGAAGGGTGCCAAGTTTAGGCGTCCATCTGAGTCCATGGAGCTGACAAAAGCAATTGGACGAGGCGATACGACGCTCAGAAGAATCTGGTGAAAGTCGCGATGAGAAATTTCTTCGGGCTTGTAGGTGATCATGGATGTTGTCGATGGGTTGAGATACAAAAATATCATGACAATATCCCCCCATTCGATCAAATTATTTTGTTAGTAAAGGAGGTATCGCCGTGTTATTTTGAAACACTTCATGCTGATTCTTGGGGAGTCAAAACGCATGATATCTCGAAACCACATGAAACTCTAACCACTTCATTCATCATCATAGGAAGGCGCAATGCGTACAGTTCGCACACTACTCCTGGTAGTTCTCTCTGTAGCTGTTTTCACCAACTGCAACAAGCACAAAGAGTACAAGATGCCACCAAGCAATTCGAATAATTTTTCGCTCTGGCATAAAGTAGATACTCCACCAGGTGCTGATGCAAGTGTGCCGGATTCTCTCGGTGGAAATGGATTCGAAAAAGTAGCCGAGAAAATGGGCTTTTTGACCTACGTACCAAAGCAAGAAGAGATGAAGTACTTCGGCGATCCAAGAGCGGTCAAAGGAGGAGAGTTTAGAATCGTCGCAGATCAATTTCCTGCAACATTTCGTCCAGAAGGTCAGAATTCTTCATCCGTCTACAATCAAGACGTCAAGTCCTTGGTTTATGAAACCCTTTTAGGTGAGCATCCTGTCACACGTGAGTGGGTTCCTTCTCTTGCTTCGCACTGGAAGATTTCGGAGGACAAGATGACCTTCACTTTCAGATTGAATCCAAACGCTCGCTTCTCGGACGGTATGCCGGTTACCTCAGCAGATGTCATTGCGTCATTCAAATTAATGATGGACGAAACTATTCTCGAGCCTTCCGCACAGGTTGTGTATTCGAAGTTTGAGGAGCCAGTAGCGTTGTCAAAGTACATT
Source organism: Chlorobiota bacterium (assembly GCA_044228685.1). GTDB lineage: Bacteria > Bacteroidota > Ignavibacteria > Kapaibacteriales > NICIL-2 > JBBATK01. The sequence goes on along the minus strand of JBGAUL010000022.1, from coordinate 67,860 downwards.
GTTCAAGTCAAGACAAAATCACTGAACTTCAGAAACCTTTTGTACTTCGCCGGATCACTGCTCATCCAACCGGCGCACGAGATTGGCAAGCTCACAGGTCGTGAGTATTTGGAGAAATACAACTACAAAATGCCGGCTGGTTCAGGCTCTTACATTTTGCTTGAACAAGACATCAAGGACGGTGTACAGTATGTACTAACACGCCGTGCTGACTATTGGGACAAGGACAACCCAATGTCGAAGTACACGGGAAACTTTGATCGTCTGGTTTATGAAATCGTTCGCGATAATCCAACGCTTCAGTATGAGAAGTTCAAGAACGGTGAAGGAGATGCTTTCCGCTTTAGTATGGCCACGACCGAGAAGTGGATCAAGGACGTCAATTATGAAGCTCTTCAGCATGGCTGGATCAAGAGAATGAGAGTATTCAACAGTGCTCCTATGGGTACCGCAGGATACGCGTTCAACATGAGAAAGGAACCTTGGAACGACATTCGCGTTCGTCTTGCATTCTCACATTTAGTTCCTCGCAAGCAGATCATTGAAAAGCTACTCTACAACGAGTATGAGCCCTTTGATTCGGAATATCCAAACAGTGTGTATGAGAATCCGAATCTTGAAAAGATTGATTACAACCCTGAACTCGCCAACAAGTTGTTGGACGAAGCCGGTTGGACAAGTCGCAACTCTGATGGTATTCGCACCAAGAATGGCAAGCTTTTGCGCATTGAGTTAGCGATCACAAAACCGATCGAGCGATTTGTAACGCCAACGCAGCAGGAGCTTCGTAAAGCAGGAATTGATATGCAGATCAAGTTTGAGGACTGGCCAACAACCATCAAGAACATTGATGCTCGCAACTTTGAGGTATTTCACTTTGGTTACGGTGGTTTGCAACCACCGAATCCGGAGACTTCGCTGAAGTCAAGCCTTGCTGATAAGACGAACAACAACAATATCCAAGGAGTGAAGAACGCACGTATCGATGAATTGCTTGATGCATATGATCGCGCATTTGAGGTTAAGGATCAAATCAAGATTATTCGTGAAATCGATAGCATAACCTATTCGATGCACTTCAACATGATGGAGTGGAATCCTAAAGGTATTCGTTTTGCTTATTGGGACAAATTTGGAATGCCTGAGTACGTAGCTCCACGATACATGCAGTTGTCATACATGTATCGATACATTGCGATGACATGGTGGTACGATCCTGAGAAGGTTGCAGCGATTGAGGAAGCAAAGGCTAAAAAGGCTGATGTTCCTGGTCCTAAGGATATTCAAGAGAACAGATTCTGGAAGACACTTAAGGACTAGTTCGCTGGTGTAATCACTTCGATCGTTTTCAGTTTTCGTAACAAGGAATTCTGCTGCTATGTTCTCGTATTTCATTCGACGTATACTGTTGATCATTCCAACGTTCTTGGGATGTACTTTGGTAGTCTTTACAATTGTCCAGCTTGCACCGGGTGGACCACTTGAGCAACAACTGATGGCCCTTAAGCGCGGAAGCACTGAAGGCGGCGGAGCCACCAATGTTCAAGGACAATCTCTTCCAGCTGAGGCGTTGGATGAACTAAAGCGATTTTATGGTTTTGATAAACCAATCGTTGTACGCTATCTCATTTGGTTAGGTGTTTGGGAACGAGAATCAGATACCTATGGTTTTGTTCCCGATACGCGCCGACTTATTGGCGACGGTAAAAGTGTCGTCGTTTCTAGAGCAGGATCGGGTTGGCGCATAGTCGACGCAGACAACCCATCAGTTGAAGTCCATGGATGGAATGTCGGAGAAACAACCAATGACAGCGGTCAAGTCAAGTACCACATTTTCCGCAAAGAGTACAGTGGTATTCTAACCGGGAATTTTGGCAAGTCCTATACCTATCGCAAACCTGTTCTCGAGTTGGTAAAAGATCGGATGCCGGTCTCAATCCAGTTCGGTCTAATCAGTCTCATTCTCAGTTACATCGTTTGTGTTTACCTCGGCATTCAAAAGGCACTGGGACACAACTCACGATTTGATTTAGCAAGTTCCTCTATTGTATTCGTAGCCTACTCAGTTCCTGGGTGGGCTTTGGGTGCAGTATTGGTGGTGGTGCTATGCACGAACAACTTCTTACCATGGTTCCCCCTCGGAGGATTTCAGGATAAGATGTATTCGGAGCTGAACTTCTTTGAGAAAGTCATGGACCGCGCCAGCCACTTTGTGTTGCCACTCGTGTCGTACTCGCTTGGAGGATTTGCGACACTAACAATGCTCATGAAGAACTCGCTGTTGGAGAACCTATCGCAGGACTACGTGCGTACAGCCTTTGCCAAAGGTATTCGTGAGCAGAGAGTGATTTGGCTGCATGCAATGCGCAACTCGATCATTCCGATTGCTGCGGGCATTGGCTACCTTATTTCGATTCTTATTGCCGGCTCATATCTCATTGAGTCAGTATTCAACATCGATGGAATTGGCAAACTTTCTTTCGAGGCAATTGTCTCGCGAGATTATCCAATCGTGTTTTGCTTTACAGTGATTACGGTTGTCATTACTCTTATCGGATCTATTATTTCTGACTTAGTGGTTTCACTGATAGATCCACGAATTCGTTACAAGTAGTACTTGAACTGCTCTCGCAGAATCATTAGGTGTCTATACTATGGCTAAAGAAAAGAAGTCGACTACAGGTGGTCAGCAGATCCTGACTATCAATCAACGTCGGTGGAGAAAATTCAGGACAATCAAGCGCGGATACTGGTCACTGATCATCCTAAGCGGTTTGTATGTACTGTCTTTTTTTCTACCTCTCTTTATCAACAACAAAGCATTGTACGTAAGCTACAATGGCAATTCTTACTTCCCTGCTGTACGAGACCTCTTGGACCTACCATTTGTTGGTCCCATAGCTGGCTCACCTTTTATCAGTGGTGAACAGTTAGGGCAGAGCGGGAACAAAGCTGAGTGCTTGTATCGAGATTTACGACGTCAGTTTTCATCCGAGAGCGGATCCAATACTGTGATCATGCCAATCTATCCTTATAGTCCAATTGAGGATATTTCTGTTCCCGGAAACGAACCCTACTGTGCTCCATTTGCAACAAAGAACAACTCTTTACCTCGACCTCTCGGGACTGATGATCGTGGACGAGACGTCTTCGCTCGTATGGCTTACGGCTTCCAGATTTCACTCTCGTTTGCACTGTTAGTTGCACTGCTGGAGTACGTTATCGGCGTTCCTTTAGGCGCGAGTATGGGCTACTTTGGAGGCAAATTCGACTTAATCATGCAGCGCTTTATTGAGATTTGGCAGACGCTGCCCTTCTTGTTCTTGATCATTATTCTAGTCGCGATTTTCAACCCCAGCTTCATGCTTTTGGTAGTGCTACTTTCAAGCTTTGCGTGGATTTCCATTGCAGCGCAGATGAGAGCACAATACTACCGTGAAAAGACACGTGACTACGTAGCGGCTGCAGTTTCAATTGGCGTACCGACGTGGTCCATAATAACTAAGCATATCCTACCAAACACACTGGTTCCTATCATCACATTTTTCCCATTTGCCATTGTGGGAGGTATTTCCGCCTTGGTAAGTCTAGAGTTCTTGGGCTTTGGTCTTGCACCACCGACGCCAAGTTGGGGTGAAATGGTAGGCGTAGGACTTCGTGAAATCACAAGTGGTTATTGGTGGATGGTGCTTGTACCTCTAGGTGCCATGTTCTTAACACTGCTTCTTGTCGTTTTTATTGGTGAATCAGTACGAGAAGCATTTGATCCTAAAACATTCAGCAGACTGCGCTAACACTCAGTTGCTTGATATTACGAAAGTGTATTCATGATGCACGAGAAACTGCTCGAAATTCAAAATCTTAAGACCTACTTTAATATTGAAGGTACGTGGGCTAAAGCCGTCGACGGCGTCAGCTTTGATATCTACAAAGGTGAAGTTCTTGGTATCGTAGGTGAGTCAGGCTCAGGTAAGTCAGTCACCGCATTGTCTCTGATGAAACTCATCCCTGATCCTCCCGGACGTATCATGGGTGGCTCCATCATGTTTCAAGGAACGGATATTGTCGGCTTGAGCTACGAAGAGATGTATAAGATTCGTGGCAAGCAGATCGCGATGATTTTCCAAGAACCGATGACTTCGCTGAATCCTGTTTTCCGCGTTGGAATGCAGATAGCAGAAGTGCTCATGGTCCATGAAGGTCTCGACGAGAAGTCGGCAAACGAGCGAGCCGTCGAAATGCTGCGTCTTGTAGGCATCCCTGATCCGGAAAAGCGCGTTAACGATTACCCTCACCAGTTCTCAGGTGGTATGCGACAACGTGTGATGATTGCGATCGCACTCGCATGCAATCCTGCATTGTTGATAGCCGATGAGCCAACAACGGCTTTGGATGTTACGATTCAGGCGCAGATTATTGACTTGATGCTTGAGCTAAAAGATCGTCGCAAAGAAGCCGCGATTTTGTTGATCACTCACGACTTGGCGGTAGTTGCAGAAACCTGCCAGCGCGTGATCGTGATGTACGGAGGAAAAATCCAAGAGATTGCAAATGTGCATGAGCTCTTTGCAAAACCATTGCATCCATATACGCGCGGATTGATGGGTTCTATTCCGCGTCCTGAAGATGAGCATGTGCGTCATGCGCGCCTGCAAGCTATTCCGGGCAATGTACCCAGTATCATGAACCTACCAACAGGCTGCAAATTCTGTACTCGCTGTACTGAGAAGATCGACATTTGTGAGCAACAGGAACCGCCGTTGATTGAGATTCTCCCAGATCATTTTGTAAGATGTCACAAGGTAACGCCAGAAATGGAAGGAGCGAGAGTGCATGAGTGATAATTCAATCCTACTCGAAGTCAAGGATCTAAAAGTTCACTTTCCTGTTTACAGTGGTGTCTTTCAACGTCGAACTGCAGAAGTAAAGGCAGTTGATGGTATTTCGTTTACTATTCGTCGTGGCGAGACCTTAGGTCTTGTTGGTGAATCCGGTTGTGGTAAAACAACAGTCGGCCGTGCTGTGATCAATGTTTTGCGCCACGTGTCGCACGATGTTGTGCTCGAAGGCGAGATCAATCTTTATGATAAGAATGGCAAGAAGACGAATCTTCTGAATCTTTCAACGAAGGATATGCGACCTTTCCGCTCGCAAATCCAGATGATTTTTCAGGATCCGTTTTCGTCGCTCAATGCTCGTATGAGCGTAAAGCAGATTGTTGCTGAACCGCTTGAAATCCATCGTCCGGAAATGGGTGCAAAAGAAGTTCAAGAACGCGTTGAGTGGTTGCTTGAAAAAGTTGGTTTGCAACCGGAGTACGCGGCACGCTTTCCGCATGAGTTCTCCGGTGGACAACGTCAACGCATTGGTATTGCTCGTGCGCTGGCAACCAACCCTGAACTCATTATTTGCGATGAACCGGTATCCGCGCTTGACGTATCGGTGCAAGCGCAGGTAATCAACCTCATGGAAGACTTACGCGATGAATTCAAGATGAGTTATCTCTTCATCGCCCACGATTTGTCAGTAGTGTACCACATCAGCCAACGCATTGCCGTTATGTACCTCGGCAACATGGTTGAAATCGGCACCAACGATCAAGTGTACTTCGATCCTCAGCATCCCTACACTCGTGCTCTCATTTCAGCGGTTCCTGAACCTAATCCGGTACCGGGAACAAAGAAGAGAATTATTCTCACCGGTGACATTCCTACGCCGTTGAACAAGCCGAGCGGCTGTCCTTTCCGCACGCGCTGCCCAATTGCTCAGCCAAGTTGTGCAGATAAAATTCCTCCAATGGAATTGCTTGATGGCGGACGTGCGGTTGCATGTCCATTCGTCGACAAAGCAGCCGAAATGATGCGTGTTTAAGAGCTCAATTCTACCAAGTAGAGATAAGAAAACAAAGATTTCAACTATCTGCCTAAGCTGCCGATACTCAAGTGCACAGCAGCGATGGGTTGCACAGTCCAAAATCTGAACATATTTTCGTGTTCTTGATTTTTGACTTCCGAATATTCATGGTCCCGTAGCAAAGTGGCTATGCAGAGCTCTGCAAAAGCTCCTACGGCGGTTCGAGTCCGTCCGGGACCTCAAAAACGCGCGATTCTTTACGGAATCGCGTGTTTTGTTTTTGTTCATCACCAACGCTTAGCAATTCAATGGCTACGACATCAGACTTAAAACCGGGTATTTTCATCAAGTTCAATAATGAACTGTGTCAGGTACTCGAATCCGAGCACCGCACACCGGGAAATCTCCGCGCCTTTTATCAGGCAAAACTGCGTGTCATTCGCTCAGGCAAGCTGTTGGAAAACAGATTCCGTTCCGGCGAGACCATTGACATCGTGCGTGTTGAAGCCAAGCCGTACCAATATCTCTACCGCGACGGCGAGTTCTTCGTGTTCATGGAGAACGAAACCTATGAGCAAATCACCGTCGATGCCAAAATCGTCGGCGATGTAGCCAAGCTCATGAAAGAAAGCCAAGATGTTCAGATTTCCTTCGAGGAAACGACGCCACTCTCCGTTGAGCTCCCTGCTCACGTCATCTTGAGAATCACCTATACCGAACCTGGCTTTAAGGGCGATTCAGCAAACAACGTCCTCAAACCGGCAACTATCGAAACCGGCGCCACCATCTCCGTTCCAACCTTTGTGAACGACGGCGAACTCATCCGCATCGACACCCGTACGGGCGAATACATCGAGCGCGTAAAGGAGTAAACTCAATTTTCGAAAAAGTGCAACTTTTTTGAAAAAAGTAATAGAAATCGCCTCACTTTTTGCAAAAAAGTGGTGAAAAGCGGTGGATTTTTACTTTTTTTGAAGAGGAAAATTTTTATTGCCAAATATCATGTTCTCGCGTAACTTGTGTAAGAATTCTGACACTTTCCGGAGGGGATCGAATGGACCTGAACTATCTTAAAAAGCTACTAAAAATCTTTGATGACTCAACCCTAACCGAACTGGAAGTTGAAGAAGAGGGCCTGAACCTGAAGATTAGCCGACACACCAATTCGGGTTCGGCGCCGATGGTTTCCTATATGCCTATGCAGTCCTCGCACCACGCGGCACCGGCAGCTCCTGCTGCACCGGCACCTTCGGCTTCTGCTGAAGCGCCTGCGGCACGTCCGGCGGCAAAGTCGACCCATACCATCCTGTCGCCTATTGTGGGCACTTTCTACCGTGCTCCGGCACCGGATGCAGATTCATTCTGCAAGGTCGGAGACCACGTCAGCGTCGGTCAAACCTTGTGCATCGTTGAAGCTATGAAGCTGATGAACGAGATTGAAAGCGACATGACCGGAACAGTGGTGAAGATCCACGTCGAAAACCAAAATCCGGTTGAATACAACCAGCCATTATTCGAAATCGAACCAGATTAGTGTGGCTTTACTGTTTTCTTTCTTCCTGTTCAACCACACGATCCACCGATGAAGAAAATTCTAATAGCTAACCGGGGCGAAATCGCCTTGCGCATTATTCGCGCTTGTAGAGAGATGGGCATCAAGACCGTTGCGGTCTATTCTGAGGCCGATCGCAGTTCTCTGCACGTCCGTTTCGCCGATGAAGCGGTATGTATCGGACCAGCCCAAAGCAAGATGTCGTACTTGAAGATTCCGCACATCATTGCAGCGGCTCAAGTCACAAATGCCGATGCAATACATCCGGGATATGGTTTTCTTGCGGAAAACGACACCTTTGCGGAAATCTGTACGGATTGTGGTATCACCTTCATCGGACCAACCCCCGATCAAATCATTCGCATGGGCAATAAGTCCATTGCAAAGGAAACAATGGTTGCGGCCGGCGTTCCTGTCGTTCCCGGCAGTGAAGGCATCGTAGCATCAATGACTGATGCCTACGAAGTGGCTGAAAAGGTTGGCTATCCTGTGATGCTTAAAGCTGTGGCAGGTGGTGGAGGTAAAGGCATGCGCTACGTTGAAGAAGCTTCCGAATTGGAACGAGCCTTCACAACCGCGCGCAATGAAGCCGAAGCAGCATTCGGAAATCCGGATGTGTACATTGAAAAATTCGTCGAAGAACCACGTCACGTGGAGATTCAGGTTTTCGGCGACAACTACGGCAACGTAGTGCACCTCAACGAACGTGAATGTTCAATTCAGCGTCGTCACCAGAAGTTGATTGAAGAAGCGCCATCGCCCATCATGACCAAAGAACTGCGCGCCGCAATGGGTGCTGCCGCCGTCAAAGGTGCGAAGGCTGTGAATTATGCCGGTGCAGGAACAGTTGAGTTCCTCGTCGACAAGCATCGCAACTTCTACTTCATGGAAATGAATACCCGTATCCAAGTTGAACACCCTGTTACCGAACAGGCTTTGGATGTGGATTTGATCAAGGAACAAATTCGTGTTGCTGCCGGCGAGAAGCTCTCCATTAGTGGCGGCGAACCGAAATACCATGCAATTGAGTGTCGTATTAATGCCGAAGATCCGCTGCATAACTGGCGACCATCTCCGGGTATCATTACCTCGCTTCATTTTCCAGGTGGACACGGCGTGCGTATCGATTCGCATGTCTATCAAGGCTACATGATCCCTCCTTATTACGATTCAATGATCGCTAAGCTCATAACCTTTGCCGATACGCGTATGGATGCTATCGCGAAGATGCGCCGCGCATTGGATGAGTTGACGATTGAGGGAATCCACACGACAATCCCGTTCCATCGCGCAATGATGGATAATCCTGATTTCATCGCCGGCGATTTCGATACGAAATACCTCGATACCAAAGGTTGGCAGCGCGAAGATCAAGCTAAGTAGTCTGCTGCAGCCGGTACAACACAGCGATGCCTTAGGGGACTTGCAACTCTACTCAGCACGATGCCATGCATTCATTTGCACAGGGTCATTGCCCAAAGTCTCTTTGTCGCTCGCAAACACACTCTCTGTTGCTATACACTCTTGTCTGTACAATTCTCCTACTTTCAGCCTGCAGGGAATCGGCGTACAGAGAATCAGCGTATAAGGAATCTTTCGCTGAACCTGCTACAGTTAATACGAAAATGCAAGCGTGGAGTATTTGTGTTGAAGACGACTCCATCCAAGGTCAACGCGTAGTGACTCGAACAGCGAATGGCTCGTTTATCGACGCATGGAAATTGCCCTATCCGTTCTATCGCGTACAGGACGCTGACATCGATAACGATGGTCAAATGGACTTCAGCATCGGGGTCACAAAACGCACACGCTTCGACTCAACGAAGGCCCGAAGGATCTTTTGTTTTAAGATAATCGACGGATTGATTCGACCCTTGTGGCTGGGTTCTCGCGTTTCACATCCTCTCGAAGATTTCACATTCATCCGACACAACGATAGCACTCGTCTGCGCACTCTCGAACGAGAATCAGATCAGTCCTTTCTTTGCGCTGAATATCGCTGGAACGGTTTCGGATTTCGCTTTGATCATTATATACTAAGGCATGCTTCTCGTGAAGATGCCCAAACCGTATTTCAACCCTAAGGTCATGAAGCAGATCTCAACTTTGTTGATTCTCGTGCTTGTTTTCTGTTGTCTCAATTGTGGACGACACCAAGGCGAACAAGCAAATGGCAATGTACCAGGAACACAAGCGGCTCAAGTGATCAGCGATATCTCCGCGCTGAAGCTGCCTCCGACTCTCACTAGTCAGGAACTGGAGAACCCGGATCTAAATCAAGACCTCTCAAAGCGCAGCCTGCAAGAACTACGCTTGCTCAAAGCAGCTGTCTACGCATCAAAAGGATACGTCTTTGACGAAGCGGATCTGCGCAGCTACTTTCTCAGCAATAACAAGAACTACCAAGCGCTGATGTTCAAGCACTGGAAGGAATCTGGCTTCGACATGAAGAAGCAGGAGAATCTTGCGCTGAATGCAAACGAACGAGACTTTGTTCGACGCGTTGATTCGCTCGTGACAGTACGTCAATCGCAGAGCGAGATCATTGTTGCAGGACAGCGCGTTTCCGCCATTGGCAACGTGATCAACGCCTATCAATTCACCCATCTCGACTCGAGCTTTACGCAGCAACTAGCGCGATGCAACTTCGTGATTTACTCCAAAGGCTATGATCAGTTGTACCACATCTACGAATACAATGATTACCATGAGATCCCAAGCTTTGTCACGACCGATCTCTATCTGCAGCTCTTTCACATCTACTTTGAGCGAGTCTTGGTCTGCTTAGAAAAAGATCGTTTCTACCCTATGGCGCAAGATCTCAGTCTTGAACTCTACCAAAGCGCACTCAAGCAAGCTTCTCAACAACGAGATGCTGAACTCAAGAACAACTTGGAATTCAGCGCCACGCTCTTTGCCATTGCCTCTACATTGCTCACAAACAAGAAGCTGGATGTGCCGTCGAGTTTCAAGTCTGCTTATAACGATGAGCTACAACTCATAGCACGGCAGGAACAAAACGACTCTCGATTGCTACAAGTGCACTACTTCCAGTATGATCTTTTCAAGCCACGTGGACATTACAACTCTAACGATACCTTAAAGCGCTACTTCACTGCCATGATGTGGTTGCAGAAAGCCTATATGTGTCGTGAGGATGATAAAGCCTTGAGCCGCGCTTCATGCATTGCTTCCATGCTGGCTCATTCGAAGACAGGAACCGGTCGTCCTTTGTTGGAGTTGTACACGTCACTGATGGATCCTATTTCCTTCTTGGTTGGCGAGCCGGACAATCTTTCGATCAAGGATCTCATTGCGATTCAACAACGTCATGGCGCAAACGACGTCCAAAGCGCAACCAAGGCGTCCTTTGTGTCAATGTTGCAAAAAGAACTCGAGCAAATGGCAAAGGCAAAGAACCGTATCTCTCCTCAGAAAGAAGTGACATGCCATGATAAAATCAACTTCATTCCGCAACGATACGTGCCGGATAACGAGATCATAAACACAACGCACGATCCCGCAGACAATTCTAAGCGCCCTTTCCCAAAATCCCTCGACGTCTTTGCTGCCTTTGGAAATTCAACTGCAGATTCGCTTCTGACGAATTGCTATGAAGAGGAAAAGAACTGGAGTGATTTTCGACCGCGACTCAACAAACAAAAAGCAAAGTTCTCGCAGTTTTCGGATTGGAACTTGAATGTCTATAACAAGTGGATGCAAGGTCTGATGCGACTTAATCAACGCGACAGTAGCTATCCCGCGTTCATGCAAACCGAGCAATGGCGTCGCAAGAATCTTCACACCGGCTTGGCTTCGTGGGCTGAGTTAAAGCACGACGCGATTCTGTATGCTGAGAGACCGGAGGCTGCTGAATGCGGAGGTGGTGACGATGGCGATCCTCCTCCTCCTGACCCTGTAACGCCAGGTTATGTGGAACCAAATCTGCGCTTCTGGCAGAGTGCGGTTGAGCTTCTGAATTTGACGACTTCTCTGCTTTCGAAGAACCACGTCTTGACGGAAGAAGTTCAGAACTTCAGCACTCAATTGATGGAACAGACAGAGTTTTGTCTCAGCATCAGTAAAAAGGAGATAGAGCACAAGCAGCTAAGTGAGCAAGAGTTTCAAACAATTGAGAAAATCGGGGCCAGCTACGAGAATCTTACCAGACAGTTATTGAACAAGGAACTTTTTGGAGAGATCAGCGGAACAGAACGCCAGATCGCCGTGGTAGCAGACGTGTTTGGACGCAACGGCACAAGTCTCTACCAAGCTACCGGCAAAGCTCAACCGATCTATGTCGTGGTTAATATCAACGGACGCCTCTATCTCAGTTGTGGTGCGGTTTTCAGTTACTACGAATTCAATGAGAGTGGTACGCTGCTCACGGACGAAGAATGGCAGAAACGACTTGATGAAGGAAAGAACATTCCTGGCATTCCAAAGTGGATGAAGGATTTGATTCATAAGTCAGATCTCAGCCCAACCACCGACGAGAAATCATTTTATAGCTCGGGATGCTAAGAGCGCTTTGCATTCTGTTGCTGCTTGGACTGTCCGTCAGTTTGACGACATGTCAGCATCGCGAACAGGAAATGCACATATGCTTTGCCGGCGACATGCTGCTTGACCGTGGCGCGCGACGCGTGATTTCCGTTGCAGGTTACGACACCCTGTTTAGCGGCGTGCGAAATCTCTTTCACGCTATGGATGCAGTGGTGGTGAACCTTGAGTGTCCACTCACGCATTCACACACCCCCCTGTTTAAGCGCTTTGTCTTTCGAAGCGATCCGGAATCGATTGGCGCGATACAAGCGGCGGGTATCACGCACTTGGATGTGGCTAACAATCATTCCTACGATCAAGGACGTGAGGGACTACGAGAAACTCGCGTGATAGCCTTGTCGAAAGGATTGAGTGTTGTGGGTATGGGAAATACGCATAAACAATCCTGCGAACCGGTCATCATTCAAAAGCAAGATCAGACGGTTGCTGTTTTTGCCTCGGTTTTGGTGCCGCTGGAGAACTGGGTTTTCAATGCAGATTCTCTTTCGATATGTCAGGCGACAGCGAGCGAAATCGCAGCCAATGTTCGTGCATACAAGGCGCAGCATCCTTCGAGTCATTGTGTGGTGCTGCTGCATTGGGGACAAGAATTCGTCAGTGAAGCGTCGATCGAACAACGTGCTTGGTCAAAGGAGATGGTGGATGCGGGAGCTGAGCTTATCGTCGGACACCATCCTCACGTGGTTCAGGGTCCGGACACGCTCGCCGGTACCATGGTCATGTACAGTCTCGGCAACTTCATTTTCGATCAATCACGCGAAGTCTGCAATCAGGCACAAATTCTCGAACTCATTGTGCGAAACGACAAGCTGTCCTATGTGCTTCATCCCATTCACATCGACAATTGTATTCCCACACTTGTCAAGTGAACAATTGCAACACGAGGCAGTGAACTTCGTTCATTGAATTTGGTACTCTCATTATCAAGAGCAAACTCACACATGCAGGAACTAAAGAAAGAACGTCGGGCATTGCATCTCATTGCTGCATTTAAAATGTTCAAGGGAGTCATTCTCCTTGCGACCGCAATCGCCTTCTTGTTTTTGGATCAGCGCAGTCAATTACTCAATAGCCTGATCTTGTGGACCGACGACCAGCTGATGTTCATGCACTCAAAGCTTGTGATGTGGTTGCTGAATCGCACAGAGGTACTGTTGCAGTCCACTGACTTTCGAACCACCGGTATTGCAGCTCTGATGTACTCAGCTTTACTCTTCACCGAAGGCTATGGTGTCTGGAAGGGTATGCGTTGGGCAGAGTGGCTGATGGTCCTAGGCACAGCCTCGTTAATCCCCTTGGAAGTCATGCATTTCATCCACAAACCAAGCTTCCTGAAAGTCCTGGTAATCTGCGCAAATGCGGCTATTGTGATCTACCTTTTTCTCACGTTGCGTCGTCAAAGGGCTCAGCATAAGTCGTAGCTGTCCCTGTTAAAAAGAGCCGACTGCTAAGCACATCAAAAATCTCAGTATGTTGGGCTTATGAAACGACTCCTACCATCCTTGCTATACTGTTTGTTGGTGCTTGGCTTATCTCTCTGTACACTAAAAGCTCAGCGCGCGCCTGCAACGACAACCGCTAACTCCTCCTTTGTGCAACAACTCCGTCAGTTTGATCAGTGGCGTCGCAGCACCGACATCACCAAGCAACGGGGATGGAAGTTCTACAAGCGGTGGGAACAAGAGCAACTCATGCATACTGATGCTAATGGAGCATTGGTTGAGCCGGAATTGTACATGCGAGAATTGCTTCGCGCCGGACGCGACCACGATCGCTCCCGAGCGATGTTGGGAGATAGCTTGTGGTTCTCAATCGGACCCCAACAACGTCCTCGAACAATTGGTCAGAGCATGCAAGTAGGCATGGGACGTTGCAATTGCATCGCCTTCCATCCGAACGATAGTTTGACCTTCTATGCCGGCGTTGCGCAAGGTGGTATTTGGAAGACGAGTGACGGAGGCAAGCACTGGGAAGCAAAGTGCAATGGATTACCTATACTACGAGTCAGCGATATCGCTATTGACAAGCGTGATCCAAATCTCATGTATGTTGCTCTCGGCGACTTCGAGTACATCTCATTCGGTCTTCTGAAGTATGGCAGAAAGCGCAACACGTATTACGGAATGGGTGTGTACAAGAGCACAGATGGCGGAGAGCATTGGTCAGCAACCGGATTGGGCTACAGTCTCGATGGCGGCGAAGCCACACTCATTCGTTCCATTCTCATCTCTCCACTAAACTCCAACGTTATCGTTGCTGCAGGAGCCAATGGCGTACACATTAGCTACGATGCCGGTGCGCACTGGAGCACTTCGCTCGATCAATTGATGTGGGATCTTGTTGCTGATCCTGACACACCAACGACGCTCTACGCTACAAGCGGCTATCTCGCAGCTTCGCGCAGCGGACACGCAGCAATATGGAAGTCGCTGGATTTTGGCAAGACCTGGAAGGAGCTCTCTTCGACCATTCCTCCAACCGGTGCCTGCGAGAGAATCAAGCTAGCCATAGCTCCGTCGGACACGCGCGTGATCTATGCTGTAGCAACCGATGTGTCGAGCGGACTCTATGCCGTGTATCGTTCCATAAACTCGGGATCAACGTGGAAGAAGCGATTTGACTCGCTCAATATTCTGGAATGGCAGTTTGGCAAGTCTGGCGGCGGACAAGGCACCTACGATCTGGTCGCTCTCGTCAATGAAAAAAACTCAGGTGAATTGTACGTCGGTGGCGTCAACATTTGGGCCTCGACTGATAGTGCGGCGAGTTTCAATCCTGTTACATACTGGACAGCACAGTATGGCCTGAGCGTACATGCCGACCAACATCAGCTCAAATTCCAGTCCCAAAGCGGTGCTTATTATCTCTGCAACGATGGCGGTGTTTACCGTAGTCGAAGTATGAAGGCAGTTCCGTGGAGTGATATTCTAAAAGACAGCTCTTGGAAAACATCATGGGAAGAATTGAGCTCAGGAATTCCCATGACCTCCTTCTATCGCGTTTCTAGTTCAGGTCGTGCTGATGGTCGCGTGATGGCCGGCGCTCAAGACAACGCCAGCTCCTATTTCGATGGCAAAGAATGGCTGTCGGTTATTGGTGGCGATGGAATGGATAACTGGATCGCAAACGACGACGACCGCATGTTCATCGGAAGTTCGCAGTATGGATTCTTTGCAAAGACGAGTGATGGGATAAACTTCAAAGGATTGAGCATCTGCAAAGAAGATGGAGAATGGACGACTCCCCTTGTGCCCGATCCAATAAAACCAAATGTACTCTACGCAGTGTATGGCAATGTTTATCGCTCCGCAGATCATGGCGACACCTGGACGAAGATTTCAAACTTCGCCTTTGATTCGACAAACAAGCTGATACCGGAAGGAAGCGCCTTTGCCGTTTGTCGTGCTGATACAAATGTGATGGTTGTTTGCAAACGACCGCACTTTGAATACTCGAAACTAGCGGAGTGTCATCGTACGAGCGATGGCGGTAAGACCTGGACAAGTATCACCAAAGGACTACCGGATTCACTTTACTTTACGTCCGTAGAATTATCCGATGATGATCCAAATACAATTTGGATTACGTGCGCCGGTTTGAGTGCGGGGAACAAAGTGTTTCGATCAGACGATGGCGGCGCGCATTGGTCGAACATTAGTTACGACCTGCCGAATTTCTCCATGAATGTCATTCGTCTCATACCAAACAGCTACCGTCATGTGCTGCTTCTCGGAACTGATATCGGCGTCTATTGCTTCGATGACTCAGCCAAGAGCTGGCAATCCTACTCGTCGAATCTGCCGAAGGTGATTGTAACCGATCTCGAAATCAATCAAACAGCTTCAACCGTATATGCATCAACCTTTGGTCGCGGCATTTGGGCAACACCATTGATCAACCGCAAACCGGTTGTTGCTTCGGTCGAACAAAGTGATGCTACGGATCTCATCCAAGTCACGCCGTCTCCGGCGCATGCGCAGCAGTCATTTAGCATTCGTTACAGTTCGACTGCGACCGGTCCGATGACCCTCATCATCAGCGACATACGAGGACGAAGAATTGCTGATATGGCTCTCGTCAAAAACGAGCAGAGCATTGACATTCGTATCAATCAAGCTTTACAGCCCGGGGTGTATGTTGCTCGGTGCATTTGTGGTAGAGCTGAGAAAGCGAAGATCTTTGTGGTTGAATAGTGCATGCAGAAAAAAAAAAAAAACGTCCCGTGATAGATCAATCACGGGACGTTTTTTTGTTTCACTGAACTATCTGCCTAGAAGGTGTAGCTCAAACGTCCGCTAATCAAACGTCCAACCGGTGCTGCACCAATGAATTGCGAAATACGATGATCGAGAAGATTATCGCAGCTCACGAATACCGTCATTCCTTGCAAGAACGACAGCTTGTATGATGCGTTGAGATCAACCATCCAGTAAGGATTGACTTGGCCGATGTACACTCCGCTATTCATCTCAAAGCCACCATTCCATCGAGCCTGAGCTCCAACGGTGAAGCCTTCATCGCTGCGGTAGATTGCACCAAGTGCGCCTTTGTATTGCGGTGAATTCAGTGCCAGATCTGAGATGCCGTCGAGGTTCTTGTAAATGTTGTTGTTCGCATGCGCACTATCACCCATGATGTTCGTGATCGACGCATTGCCACGCAAGCTCAGCATGCGATTCAAGCGATACTCTAATGACACATCCACACCAATCATGCTTACATCGCCGTAGTTGCGTGGACCAAGTGTAATGGCCGTGGGATCAGTGGTCTGTTGCGTTGGGTTAACCGTTCCCATCGGCATTTGTCCAACTTGATCAAATGCACCTTTGATCTGTGCAGCAGCAATACCTCCATTAACGTTCGCGATAGAGTCTGCGACTTGCTTGGGATAACCGGCAGCTTGAAGTTGACCTGAAATTGCGTTAACGAGAATTGGTTTGTAATACTGGTCGAGGTTTTGTGTCACAAGAAATACATTCGGCGACAGCACCTGTTGTGAGCCAATGAAATCCTTGATCTTGGAATAATAGACATCGACAGACGCAGCAAGACTGCTGTTGAGATTTCCTGTGTAGCCCAACTCAAATGTTTGATTCACTGTAGGACGTAAGCGACTGATATCGGTGACGCCTGAAACCGGACTAAAGGTACCCGTCGTAGGATTCAATATTGCCATTGCAAGTGCTATACTCTGAGGAGTTGGCGCGCCTTGCAATACTCCCGCCAACAACTTCTTCGTATTTGAATCAAGTGCTGTATTTGCTTGAATTCCTCCGATCACCAAAGCCTTTGCAATACCAAATAGCGTTGAAGCATCGCCTGTACTGAACTTAGCGCCACCGGCTTGTGGCGAATAGTAGTAAGGTTTGCCATTCGGATCGCGTTCAAATGTAAATCCGGTTGAGCCGGCTCCAAGAGCGCGAACGCCCATCTTTACGCCGGGAACGAGTGGTTGACCGGTGAGTGGATTGACGAGAATATTCTTCTTTGCTTCAAGATCCAAGAACAAATCATTGGTCGATGGTGTTTGGAACGCGCGGTTGAACGTCAGACGGAATGCATTGTTCTCGTCGAGCTTATACAACAATGCAGCGCGTGGAGAAATGAAGGGATCTTCCAAGCGATTGTGTTTATCAAAACGAAGAGTCAGCAAGAAATTGAGTTGATTCTTGCTGATGGTATAGTTCGATTGAAGATATGCTCCGTACTCCGTGATGTTGTCATCGTCTTCATTCTTTCCGTTGATCGTACCACCCGTCTCCGGATTGGTTAAGAACACGTCAGCACCGTAGGTCAGATTCCACAACTCGCTAATGCTTGATGCATGCTGAACCTTCGCTACGATGAGTGATGAGCGATCAACGATTGGATTGCCGGTACGCAGCAGATAGGTACTACCTGCATCGCTCTTGTTGTATGTCAATTGCGCGAAGAGATCACCGGAATTGAGCTGAGCGTTGGCGTAAGTGTAACGCCAGTCTTTTGCTTGACCCGCGCCAAGGTCCGTCATTTCAATTGCACTCACTGCTTGCGCCAAACCGGATGTCAAGGATAGCGTCGTTTGCTCGCTAAAATTGTAATCCAATCGTAGGTCAGCTGAGTATCGCTCATGCTTCTGAATTCGCTTTCCAATGAGATTAGTGTCACCGTCGCCCGAGACGCGCACACTTGCCAAGGCAGAAGCTTCTTCTTTGATTTCATTTGAATCAGCAGCCCAATCATTGGCGCTGAGATATTGCGCAGAGATTTTGTAGCCGAAGTTATCGCCGACGGTTCCGGCATGACGCATACTTGCAGTCATGAAGGATTGATTTCCGGCACCGACTGTTACTGTTGTTCCTTTCGACGAGAAGGGCGAGCGTGTGAGAATATTCACAACACCTTGGGTAGCATTTGGTCCGAAGAGCGCTGATCCAGGTCCACGCACAACTTCCATTCGCTCGATATCATCAGTCGTCGCGGGAATGAAGTATGGAATGTTTGCACGCAGAGAAGGCACACCCGACATTCTGTAGTCAGTGAGCATGAGCACCGTGCCGCTAAAGACGTTTGTAAATCCACGAACTGCAACTTCGTTTTGTGCTACGCCCTTTTGCACAATGTCAACACCAACAGTGCCGCGCAATTGCTCTGCAGCAGAGGTTGTAGGGTGCTCACGGATTTCGTTGCCATTGACAACGCTGACTGACGCCGGAGCATCGAGTGCTTTTTCTTGATGACGAGATGCCGTCACCACAACATCTTCCGTGCGTGTTGCGTTTTCGTCCAAACTCAGGTCCACAACTTTATCGCTGCTTTCCATTTTTACGGACATTGAGATACTCTTGTATCCAACACAGGTCACGGACAATTGGTATGAACCCGCACCGAGATTCCGCACTTCATACATTCCACGGCTATTGGAATAGGCTCCACCCACAACTTTGTCGCCATTACTAATTTTTACTCGCGCTCCCGACACAATCGAAGCCCCATTGTTCGATGTCACTTTCCCCGAGAGAGTCGCACTAAAAAGCATGCTACCTGGTAGCAGCACAAGACTAATGAACAGGTACACAATGTGTTTCCCCTTGCTCATGCTAAACCCCTTAGTTTGTTGAGAAATACCCCATTTTATAATGACAAAATACACATGATTACCGCAGATAATTGTCAAAGTTCTGTCTTGTTTTCACAATTCCGGAGATTTTTCACCGAGTTTTAGATTTGTCAAACCGTCCTGAAGTTTTTGTGACGCCTGAGCATAATCAGACAAGAACCACACAGACAGCCGCTCCATCAAATTGCTTCCTTCCTGCTGTGCTGTGCTTTCGCTAATTTCGACTACAATCCAACCACAATTCAGGGGGCCATCATGCCGGAACTCATTCTGTTATTAGTTATTCTCTTTGTGATATTCTCGAGTCTTAAGACCGTATCACAAGGAACAGTTGCGGTAGTAACCATGTTTGGAAAGTACCGCAGGGTTATGCTACCGGGACTCAATTTCAAGATTCCTATCTTGGAAAACATACAACGTCGAATCTCCATCCAGAATCGTTCTGCTGATCTTGAATTTCAGGCTATCACCGGCGATCAAGCAAACGTGTATTTCAAAGCAATGATCCTTTATTCGGTTTTGAATGCACAGGAAGAAGTCATCAAGAACGTAGCCTTCAAGTTCATTGACGAGCGCAATTTTATGCAGGCGCTTATTCGTACGGTGGAAGGTACAGTTCGTTCTTTTGTTGCAACCAAGAAGCAAGTTGAAATCCTCTCACTGCGCAATGAGATCGTCAATGAAGTCAAGCACCACCTCGACGCTTCACTTGAAGAATGGGGTTATCATTTGATTGACTTGCAGATCAACGACATTACCTTCGATAAGGCAATCATTGAGTCGATGGCAAAAGTGGTTGCGTCGCAGAACTTGAAAGCTGCTGCTGAAAACGAAGGACAAGCCCTGCTCATCACCCGCACAAAGCAAGCTGAAGCCGAAGGTAATGCAATCAAGATTAGCGCAGAAGCTGAGCGTATGGCAATGCAAATGCGCGGTGAAGGTGTTACGCTCTTCCGTGAATCCGCAGCTCGCGGTATTCGTGATTCGGCAAAGGAACTTCAGGATGCCGGACTGGATTCATCAATGATTCTTTTCCAAATGTGGACCGAGACCGTGAAGCACGTCGCTGAATTTGGCAAAGGCAATGTCATCTTCTTCGACGGCTCAATGGAAGGAATGGATCGCACCATGAAGCAAATGATGGCACTCGATGTTCGTAAGCAAAGCGGCAAAGCATAATACAGCGACTAATTAACTCCGGATCTATAACACGAATCTCATTGTAAGCTATGATTACAAAGTGCCGTCTCTTCTCTTCAAGTCTGCTTCTTGCATTGTTGCTCTGCAGCAACACTGCGCTCAAGGCTCAAGATGCTACGTGGTTTACAGACATCACTCACCAGGCGCACCTCGACAGCGCGCGCAGTGGTGAAATCAGCGCTGTGGATTTTAACGGCGATGGTTATCCTGATTTGTTCTTTCAGTATTTGTCATACGATCGGAGCATGAAGACCCGACTCTGGATGAGTAGACAGAATCCGGATTCAGCGAATCCCGCTGCCCGAATCTTTGTCGATGTAACGGCAGAATCAAACATGTACGAAAACCGCGACTCGACAGTCAAGGGTCGCGTTGCTGATTGCTGGGGAATCGCCGATCTCAACAACGACGGCTTCCCGGACTTGGTAAGTGGCGTGTTTTATTACAACGTCACCACAACCAAAGACTACGGCGATCGCATGGAGGTTCTTCTGAACGATGGAACCGGTCACTTCAAACTGCAGCGTGATGCTCATTTTGATATGCTTGGTGATCAAGCATCTACTCCTCCGGGACGATTTCCGGCAACGAGTTTCTGTTTTCTCGATTATGATTTGGACGGCATTCTCGATATCTACGTCGGAACTTTTTCGGCAAATCACCAACAAGATGTTTGGTTGCCTGGCTACTTGTTGAAGGGTAAAGGCGATGGAACATTTATCAATGTGACCGATGACACCGGCATCTCAGCCGTGTTTGAACCAACCTACGGTGCAAGTGTACTCGACTGGAACAACGATGGGCTACCGGATATCGTTACCTCTCCTTACTGTCGCACTGAAGGTACACTTTGGAAAAACGAAGGTGATGGAAGTTTCACCAACGTGACCAGCGAAGCGGGCTACACGTCGAAGAATGGAATGCATGGTAATATTGACCGTGTCAGCTATCAATCCGGAACCAGCTTCTTCCCTCGTGAGTTGTGTCAATGGGAAGCAGTGCCTTGCGACTACGACAACGACGGTGATGTTGACATGGTGCAAATGCTCGTTCACGGTGGCTTGGATCCACAGGAAGGTCACTCTCCTCTCACGATCAATGGTGGTGCGTCAAAGAACTACGCACTGACCTGGGATGAGAAAGCATTTGATCGTCCACTCATCAACGGCACAGTGATTCGTCGCGATACTCTTAAGTCTGACAGCAACTGGACCAATCAATACGGATCGTTCTCCCTGCCTAAAGGCTCAATCGTCACAAGCACCAATTATGGTCACTTGGGCGATCAAGAAGGCAACTGGATTGATCTGGATGGCGATGGTCTTATGGACTTCTTGCTGAGTACTACCGGTTATGATGCAACAAACGACCGTTGTTACATCGAGCACCAAAATCCTGATCACAGCTTTACAGAAATCGCGAAGAAACTGAACCTAATGTCGACCTTGCACGAGGTACACTCTTCACGTCCATTTGACTACGACTTAGACGGCGATGATGATTTTATCATCGAGTATGGTCCGGGTCAGGCCAATGCTCAAACCGGCAAAGTGTGGCTCATGCGCAATAACGTTGCGAATACGAACAATCACACAACTATTCAACTCGTCGCACCTACCGGCTGCAACAAGAGCTGTATTGGTTGTCGTATTTGGGTCTACGCGAATGGCATGTGTCAGATGCGTGACATTCAGTCAGGTGTCGGACGCTGGGGAATGGCCGGTCCACTGACCCAGAATTTTGGTCTTGGAAAGAGCACGACCATCGACTCCATCGTTGTGCGCTGGGCAGTTTATGGATTGCCACGCACGACGGTTATCAATCCACCGATCAATAAACCGCTGCGCATCAACAAGCTCGGTGTCATTCTTGCCGCGGAAGATCAGGATCAGTCACTAACATCGATTGAACTAAATCCGAACCCAAGTTCATCACGCATGACCATTCACATACCGGCAACGCTGCGTGAGAATTCAGTGTTGAGCGTGTACAACTCACAAAGTCAACTTGTATCAACGATGCGACTCGGTGGTGAAGAATTCGTCGCACTACCGGTCGAAACTCTCAGTGCCGGAATGTATTTTGTGCGCATTGAAAACAATCGCACATCAAGCTCGAAGAGTTTTGTAAAAGTAGACTAGATCAGCAAAGCAATCTCCTCAGGGAAGATTCCCGAAATCTTGGATGATCGAATAAAGGGGTGTCAGCAATGACACCCCTTTTTCTTTGGCTTACTTTGCCGACGTATTTGGCTGTGCTTAGGACAAGACCTCAAGCTTGGCAAACTTGGACATCAAGTTCTTGCGACCAATACCCGGAAACAGTACTGTCACTTTCTGCTGTTGTCCAACTCCTACCACCAACTCAATTGTTCCCTCGCCAAACAACTTATGTCGCACTCTCATACCACGCTTCAGCGGAATGTCCTCGGAGGAAGAATCCAGCTGTGAATACGATTCCGTGCTTGGAATATCATCAAAAGCCTTTCGAGCTGGCGGCGGCGGTGGAGGTGCGGCACTGCGCTTCGGTGGCGTCACATAACGCGGAGGTGATGCAGCCGACGAAGAGCTAGGCGGCGAATCAAAGCGCGTACGCTCATAGCTTGATTCACGCTTGCCGTGCCATTGAATACTGGTTTCCGGTAACTCGTGGAGGAAGCTGGAGGGACGTGAATATTCAACCGAACCAAAGCGCAGACGGCGCTCGGAGTAGGTGATGTAGAGTCGCTGACAAGCCCGAGTAATTCCCACATAGAACAAACGTCGTTCTTCTTCTCGCTCGTCGGGATGCGAACTCTCTTTCACCAGTGGCAACAAACCTTCTTCAACACCGCTGATGATGACGGCCGGGTATTCCAGACCTTTGGCAGCGTGCAGGGTCATGACCGCAACGCGATTCGAGCGTGTATCAGCTTCGTCAACATCACTCACCAACGACAACTGCTGAAGATATGCTTCCAGTGATGGTTCTTCTTCGCGCAGCGTGTACTCGCTAATGTCGGTGAGTAATCGAACGATGTTGTTGACTCTATCTTCTGCCTCTTCTGTCTTCTGCAATTGATACATCTGCAACAATCCCGTAGCCTCAATGTACTCACGCGCCAGATCGTCGGGAGCTTTGTCGTTGAGCTCCGCTCGAAAACGATTCACCAACGCCGCAAAATCTTGAGCAGCTTTCTGTGCACGCTTCATCAAGCTGTCGCAGTGTTCTGCTCGTTCGAATGCTTCAAAGAGCGAACAGTTTTCTTGTACGGCGAAATCGCGTAGACGCTGTAGTGAGGTATCGCCAAGACCCCGAGCAGGTTCGTTCACGATACGCATCAGCGACTCCGCATCGCTTGGATTGATGAGCAAACGCAGATAGGATGCAGCATCCTTCACTTCCTTGCGCTTGTAGAAGGAAACGCCGCTCACCATGGTATAGGGAACGCCGTTTCGACGCAGGGCATCTTCCAACGCTTGCGACTGCGCGTTTGTGCGGTAGAGAATGGCGATGTCGTTGTAGCGCAGGTTGTGACCGCGAGATTCCGACTGAATAATCTGCACAACTCGTTCAGCCTCCTCCCTATCATCACGACTGGCGTAGATATTGATCGTATGACCATCATCATTCTCCGTCCAGAGCGTCTTCGGGATCTGCTTTCTGTTATTGCGAATCAACGCATCCGCTGCAGCCAGGATGTTCTTGGTTGAACGGTAATTCTGCTCGAGTCGAACAATCGTTGCCTCAGGATAATCCTTTTGGAAATCCAGAATGTTCCGGATATCAGCCCCGCGCCAGCGATAAATACTCTGCGCATCATCGCCAACGACGCAAAGGTTGCGGTGAGCCGAAGCCAGCAGCTTAACGGCGATGTACTGTGCACGGTTGGTGTCTTGGTACTCATCGACGAGGATGTGCGTAAAGCGCGACTGAATCTTCTGCAGCTGCTCATCATTCTGACGCAGTAGACGAATCATATTGAGCAGCAAATCATCGAAGTCCATTGCATTGTTTCGTCGCAATGCCTTCTCATACGCTTCATACACCTTCGCAATATTCTTCTCGCGGAATTCCGATGCTGAGTTTGCATAATCTTCCCAGCTGTGTATTTGGTTCTTGGCGGAGGAAATCACGGAGCGAACGGCTTGTGGAGTAACGAGCTGCTGCGACATAGACAACGAGTTCATGGCGGCGCGTATTGCGCTGAGTGAATCATCGGTGTCGTAGATGGAGAATGTGTTGGTATAGCCCAGTGCCTCAGCGTGACTTCGAAGGAGTCGGGCAAAGATTGAGTGAAATGTCCCGGCCCATACCTGACGCGCCGCAGTCTCGCCACAAATCGTCTTGATACGCTCCTTCATTTCACCGGCTGCCTTGTTGGTGAATGTCAGGGCAAGAATATTCCACGGCTTCACTCCACTCTGGATCAGATAGGCCACGCGATAGGTCAAGACGCGGGTTTTACCGCTACCGGCACCGGCCACAATCAGTAGCGGACCATTTATAGTGGAAACAGCCTGTGCTTGCGAAGGATTGAGCTTTTTGAGTATGTCTTCTGCTGAATGACCTTCAGTTTGATTGTCGAAGAGATCGTCGGTTTTGACGAGTTTTAGTTGCATGCTGAGCGTAAGGGAATTTGAGGGGCAAAAATACAGTGTGTGGGATGCCGAATGGGGCTGAGCGGAGTTTATCTTTTCCCCAATCACTAATTGCGCATTTTCTGCGCGATTTAACACGCGCACTACTTTTCATCTGCATTCGTCCACAGAGCAATAACCCATGCTGCTGTATATTGCAAGTCGATGAAAACACGGTCTTCCAAATTCTTTGTCCTTTCTCTGCTCCTACTCACCGGACTAGTCCTGGGCTTGAGTAGTTGTTCAGGTACCTACGACGCAACAAACAAGACTCCTGAGGAGATCTTTACACGGGCATTGGCTGAATTCAAAGGCAATGACTTGTTTGAATCTCAGCGTTTATTGGATATTATCCGACTTCAGTATCCTACTTCGCAATACGCCGACGACGCACAGTACTATTTGGCAGAAATCAATTTCAAGCGCAAAGAATACGTCTTGGCAGCATACAACTACAATTACTTGCGTCGCATGTTCCCGCAAAGCGAGTATGCAAAGCAGGCAATGCTGAAGGTTGCCATGTGTTACGTTGAGTTGTCACCGCCTTTCGATCGTGATCAGAAGTACACACGTGAGGCAATCGTTGCTCTGACTGAATACCGCGATCATTACAAGCAGGATTCCGTCATGGCCGACAGTATCGTCCGCATCATGCGTGGCAAACTTGCTGAACGAGATTTTCGCGTTGCTGAACAATACCGCGTTCTCTATGCTCCACGCGCATCCCTAACCTATTACGACGCCGTCATCGATGAGTATTCAGACACCGAGTTTTGCGAACCTTCACTGGTCGGCAAAGCAGAAGTATTGGTGCAACTGAAACGCTATGACGAAGCGCTTTCAGTCTGCACTCTCTACACACGCTTCTTCCCCTCCGGCAAACAACGCTCACGTATGGAGTCATTAAAGTCATCGATACCGTTGAGCACCGATAAAGCCGGCAAATAGCAAGGCAAATTCACTCCCTAGAAGTACCTCACACGACAGCTCACTGTACTGTTGTGACATTACTGTGAACGCTCAGTTCGTACAATTGCAATTAGGCAATGCTCAGAGAAGCTGGCTTGTATCAGGAGTGGAATTTCATTCAATCTCAATCACACAACCGCAGCTTCGTCCAACGAAAAACGAACTGCTTGATCGCTATTTGGATCAGGACATTTGAGACTGGCTTGAATGCCAAAAGGAAGGGTGAGTTTCTTAGGCGTATGACCGAACATGACGTTGGCCACGGCACAGCGTTCGACGCGATCGCTGTACTCCTGGCACACATCAAGTATATTTCGTGACGGAGTCGCGGTCTTGCGCTGAGCGTCTTGGGTGAACTGACCAAACAACAAGCCCGACGACTTTGCTAACGCAGCGCTCAGCTCGAGTTGGCTCAGCAGTCGATCAACTTTGTAGCTTTCTTCTCCAATGTCTTCCATCAGCAAGAGTGCATCGCGTGTATCGGGGAAGAAACGAGTTCCACATAAGGCTGAGAAGAGACTAAGATTGCCACACAGCAACTTGCCCTTTGCGCTTCCCTTTCGTAGACTCTTCAATGGTAGTGATTGATGCACAGTTCCGATCTTCTTTTTTGAACTGAGAATGCGCCAGAAGAATTCTTCGCTTTCGGCATCGAAGTCGGGGAAGTCGACGGAGACCATCGCACCGCTGAAAGTGATGAGCTTTGCATGACGGTACAGCCCGGCATTTAGAGCGGTTCCATCTGAAAATGTCACGAAAATTTTAGGATGACGACGCAGCTTTGCGTAAGGAATTCGTTCCAAGAATCGCATAGACCCATAGCCGCCTCTGGTACAGAAGATTGCATCGATTTTTGGATTCGTGAACATCGAGACCAAGTCATCCAGGCGCCCCTCATCGGAAGCTGAGAGATAATGACTTGCTTCAAAAAGGTGCTTTCCCAACTCTACTCGATATCCCAGACCTTCCAAATACGAGATGCCCTTCTGCAGTCTTTCTTCTGAGCGAAGTGGCGAGGCAGGTGCAATTATGCCAATGGTGGCACCTCGTTGCAAGGCAGCTGCTTTGATCATATGCAGAGGTCAAAAAAAAGACCTGCATCGGAACGTCATACGAACGCAATGCAGGTCAAAGATGAAAGGACTTAGGATTAGCTCAACA
This sequence comes from Chlorobiota bacterium, assembly GCA_044228685.1. GTDB lineage: Bacteria > Bacteroidota > Ignavibacteria > Kapaibacteriales > NICIL-2 > JBBATK01. Next base: position 40,841 of record JBGAUL010000022.1, on the reverse strand, counting down.
ACATGAGAACACGTGAGAGCTGGGATTTCAACTCACGACGATGCACAATCATGTCCGCAAAACCGTGTTGCTGCACAAACTCAGACCGCTGAAAACCCTCGGGCAATTTCTTCCGAATTGTTTGCTCGATGACGCGGGGTCCGGCAAAGCCGATAAGCGCTTTTGGTTCAGCAATAATCACATCTCCAAGCATTGCATAGCTTGCACTGGTACCGCCTGTTGTCGGATCCGTGATAATGGAAATGTACGGCAATCCGGCTTCAGCAACTTCGCCAAGCACCGCACTTGTCTTTGCCATCTGCATCAGCGAGAATGCAGCTTCCTGCATACGAGCACCGCCGGACGCGCTGATGATCACGAGTGGCGCACGAAGTTCGATTGCACGACGTGCAGCACGTGAAAATTTCTCACCAACCACTGAGCCCATCGAACCGCCGATGAAGTTGAAGTTCATGCAGCCGAACGAAGTCATCATGCCATTGATAGTGCCGTAGCCGATTGTTAGAGCGTCGCCCGGACCAATTCGACGATAGGCATCATTCAAACGTGAGACGTAGGGTCTGGTATCAACAAACTGCAATGGGTCACCGCTACGCATATGCGAATCTGTTTCAACGAATGAATCATCGTCGAACAGAATCTTGATATACTGTTTGCTACCAACTCGGAAATGGTTATCACACTTCGGACAAGTGAATGCCAATTCTTCAAGTTGCTTTTTATAAATGATCTCACCACACTCATCGCACTTCGTCCACAGGCCATCGGGCATTTCGCGAGGTTGCGTGAGCTCTATATTCTTTGATTTACGTTGAAACCAGGACACGATTGAATTCCGTTGTAGTGATAAAAGTTCGACAGACACGGTAGACGCTTCAGTCTAGCACTTATTCTGTCACAGTCTCTTCCCAGATGTGAAAGCGCATTCCATACGGATCCGTCACAAGATAACTCTTTTGCAGGTGCGTTCTTTGAAGCACGCAACCGGCACTTTCCAGTTGTTTTTTCATGCTTTCAATATCATCGACCTTGAATTCGAGCCAAGTATGGTGTTCACCGCCGTCATTTTCGATGTGGAAGGTGATGTCGCCTAGATGCAACTCGCTCTCAGCTTGATTTTGCTTGCCTACACTAAAGCCCATGACTTTGGTGTAGAACTCGACGGCGTTCTCGAAGTCGCGGACGCCAATTGCGATATGCGGACTGAATTGTATCATGCTACACAAACCCTCGTACCTAAAACATTTACTCGCGAACTAATAAAGCTGAGATCAGCAAAGCTTGCATTACCCGCCGGATTTGCTCCTGCGCCGTGGAAATCGCTAAAGGCTGATGATTGGTTGATCCAGATCGGTCCAACGAAATTGAAAGCAATCGGAGAACCTGCGTCGATGATAGCCTCTTCAGCACGAGTTTGCAACTCAGTGTTTGTCGTGTAGCAACTCGTCGTCAATGCACCGTGTGTGCGGATTGACTGCGCCACTAGCGATAGCGCGTGATCAAAATCTTCTGTTGGAATCACAAAGCTGATCGGACCAAACCACTCTTGTCCGGTCACATCTGTTTGCGATGCTTCTGCTCTCATTACCAATGGCGAGAATGTTCTCGAGTGTTCGAATCCAGGTTGTGCAACTGCATGTGAAGCATGAATAACCGGCAAGCCAAGCACTGTTGCGGCTTCCAGACGCGTCTTTGTTTGCTCGCTTTGCAAAGCACCGAGCGTCGATGGACCCATCTTCTCGTTAGTGCAAATGCCTTCGATCTTTGCAGCCAGACGACGACAGACTTCATCAAAACTCACCTGCTCTTCACCATCACGAACTCCGTGCTTTGGCACATAGATATTCTGCGAGGCGGTGCACATCTGTCCGGAATACAAGCAGAGACTAAAAGCGATATTATCCAAAACCGCATCTAGATTCGCAGCGCTCTCGATGATAGCACAATTGACGCCGGCTTTTTCCGTAAAACAGATCTTGCCCAGACGATGACAGATATCTTCCACTTCTTTACCGAATTGCGAAGAACCGGTTTAATCAACTGTTCCACCCAAAGGATGCTCTAACAGCTCAGTTGCTTAGCGGCAACGGAAAGCTGCACGATGTGAGGATCGAGTCCAAGCGACTCCAGCGTTTTCTGCATGGATGCAACAAGGATTGCAATCGGATAAACAACCTTTGTGTGCGCCTTGGCAATCGTTGCAGCGCCGCTGATGAGCGAAGCGAACATGCCAGGGGTTGAATTCCAGATTGGGAAGGTGGAGCAACCGATTGTCACGTTGATACCACGCGGACGAGTATGAAAGCGCTTGTCAAGCGTCACACTAATCTTGCCCATTGGCTTTACCCAATGCTGTTCTGGCGCGAAACTTTCGAGTGCGACGAGACCGGTGGCAATGGATTCAAGTGCGCGATCAAAAGCGTGTGGACCCGAGGCCTGGAAGGACATCACGAATCCTTGTCCCGTTGTATGCTGTGTTGCGTAGCCAATCTCAAAGAAATGCTTCGAAGCTTCTTCCAAACACTCGATCAAAACGGCAGCTCGCTCACGAACTGATAGCGCTGACCATTGTTTCTGCGCGGTCGATGCGTGGTGTATCAAATTTTCCGCGGTTGAAACGGGATAGCTGATGCCGAGAGGAAAACCGTAAGGCGACTCTTCCTCACCATGATGCAGCACTGCTCCCTTTTGCAACAACCTGTCAAAGCTCTTGTGAAGCTGCGCGTGAAAGGTCGCTTGCGCCTCTGCATTGGTGTTTTCGCCGTAAATCTTGCCACTCGGCGCCTCCGGCCAGTGGGCATAAAAAGATCTGGAATGCACTGCCGATACTGCCTGCTCCATTGTGCCTGCATGCTTTTCGACCAGCGCCTGGAATTGACTCATTGCCGTATGTCCTTGGTGTATATGTCTGCAAAATTACGGGATTTTGCACTGCAGAAGCTGAGGAATAGCAGCGAAAAGCAGCTGCTTTGATGTGCCGGGGTAATTGAGCTGAATTGTGAGCTTGATATACTTACGCGCAAAGCTCAATAGCAGAGTTTTTTAGTCTTTACTACCTTCGGGCAGCCAAATTGTTCGAATATTTGCCTAAAATCTGAGGCACTCATGCTTACAACCTCACGTCTGACGCTGCTGCTTCCTCACGAAATTCAAGCAGCCCAGCTTCTTGATTATGAGTTGAGAAATCGTGACTTCTTCACTCCCTGGGTGCCGCTGCGTTTCGATGATTGGTTCACCATGAGCGCGCAGCAACGTCGCATTGATATCGAAGCAGTAGACCAACAGCACGGCCGATCCTATCGCTTCTTTCTCTGCAGCAAAGAATCACCTACGCATGTCATCGGCGATGCAGGACTTAGCACCATTGTACGAGGTGCTTTTCATTCGTGTTATTTGGGTTATAAAATTGACGGGGATTGTCAAGGACGAGGATACATGCGAGAGGCTTTGACTGCCATCATCGATTATGCATTTCAACACCTCACCTTGCACCGTGTTGAGGCGAATATTATGCCTCGCAATGCGCGCTCAATTCGGCTCATCGAAGGACTAGGCTTTGAGCGAGAAGGATATTCACCCCGCTATCTCAAGATAAACGGGGTGTGGGAAGATCATGTGCGTTATGCCTTGCTTAACGACAAGATTTAAAGAAGGCGTCTACGTCTTTGGTGAATTGTCTGAGCGATGGCTGATGAATGTACATCATATGACCAGACTCATAGTAGGTCATGGTAATGCGTTTCATTTCCTCTTTCTCAACTTCTAGGTGATTCAAGGTAAACTCCGTTCCATAAAACGGTGTGGCGAGATCGAAATAGGCATTTGCCACAAAGACCTTGAGATGAGTATTGGTGCGCATCGCCTGCGCCAAATCGTCGGCAACGTTGACGTAACCGCGATCTGCATCGCCCCACTTCCACGGATGAACTTTTGGAGTGAGTACTTCATAAGCCAGAGGTGTCTCGTAACCTAGCTCGCGACGAATGTAATCGTAGACTCCGGCGGTATAAATGCCAAGAATATTCGAATAGCTTGGATCATCTCCAGGTGTCTCGCCAACAGCATCGCTGTCGCTTCCGAGAAATCTCGCATCGAGTCGACCAATTGTCTTCCGCTCCGAACGCAGCAACTCTTTCATGTAGCGAAAGGGATGTAAACGAAGATTTGAACCGAGGATGTACTCAGGACTAATTCCTGTGAACTCTGAAATGCGCTGCGCGATTGAACTTTGCTCCTTCGGACTAAGTGAGTGACCACGTCCAAGAGCCGATAGATACTCGTTCGCACAAAACTCGCGACACTCGTTCAGCAGCTTATCAAGCGACGCTTGATAGCTCTTGGACAATTTCTTGTGATACCACGATGTGGCTGCAAGCGATGGCAAGAAGCAGAGGTACGGAAGATCGTTGACGGTTGAATGATGATGTGCAATAGTTTGAAACGACAGCACAGCCGAAATCAACAACACTCCGCTGATACTCATGCCGTGCTGTTGTTGTAAGTGATTTGACAGTGCCGCAGCACGTGTTGTACCGTAGCTTTCTCCGGCGAGGAATTTCGGCGAGAGCCAGCGGGCGTTCTCACTTGTCCAGCGACGAATGAACTCCGCGACTGATGCAACATCTTCCGCTACGCCGTGAAACTCTTCACGCTTTGATTCACCTGCCGGACGTGAGTAGCCCGTTCCAACAGGATCTATGAACACGAGGTCGGTCCATTTCAACCAGGTATGCTCATTGTCGCGCAGCGCATGCGGCGCCGGCAAGGGATTGCCTTCATCGTCCATGACAACGCAGCGTGGACCCAAGGCGCCGAGGTGCAACCACACTGAACTCGAGCCGGGTCCGCCATTAAAGGCAAATGTAACCGGTCGCTCGGCCGACGGCGCTGCATCAAGAGTATAAGCCACATAGAAGACATCCGCACGGTGCTTTCCATCATCACCTTCCAGCTTCATTGTACCGCTTGTACTATGATAGTTGAGCGTTGAATTCTTGATCTTGATCTTCTGCTTTCGGCTTATCGGAGGCGGTAAGGGACGAGAAGCGGGTGGAGTATTTTCAGCAGTTGCGGCGACTTTGTCTTCAGGCATAGAATTACTTTCTGTTTGGTAGTTGCGGTTTAATTGTCACGATGAACATGACTTGAAGGTACGTGGGATGTTAGAGTAGCAGCTCTCTACAACCAATACTACTCGAAATCAGCCCAAGCAATGTTGATGCGAGCGTATTCAAAATCTTCTTCTTCCAAGTTCCACTCGATACGCACCGACGTTGGAATCTTGATTCCGTTGAATTCCTTGTAGTCTGAGCAATACATCGTGCATTGCTCACGTTCGAATGAGGTTTCAGCGTCGCGGAATTTGTCATGGGTGACGATGCGCTCGACCTCGTTGCGCTCGTTAAAGTAAAAGTCAGAGCTGATGGATCGACCGCCATCAAACAGCACAGCCTTAGCAGCTTTGGCGTTGATCGGTTCCCAACGCATTTGACCACTAGGAATGAGCGATGTCGGAAACCACACAGCTTCCATGAGAATACGGGATAGAAGAGCAGTTGAGACTTCAGGACCGGACGGGTCAAACAAGGTGACGATGCCCAAGAACTTCACAAATCCACTGCCGGCACCGCGATCGTAGATGAGTTGGGCATCAACCCATGACATGAGGGAGTGACGAATGCTGGCGTGCCACACAAAACCCGGAATTGTTCCGCTGTAGTGTGCCATGGCATTAAGTTTTCCCCAGTTGGGTTGGGACAAGGAACGCCACTCTCCACTTTGCTTCACACGAGCAAAGCGAATCTGTTCTTTTCCGTTGCGGATTACGTTTTCGAGATAGGCTTGAACGGGCTTAGGGAGCGTTGAGACAACGCCGTGATTCATACGCTTATGATCCCTTGCCCACTCGGCTTCACGCAGCTTACGCACTGTCCGCGACCGATTGAACACGGAATAAATCACACTTGATAGCACTACAACCGTAATCGTGACAACGATCACCGTCGTAATGAAGGTCATCTTATCCATACACTGTTTTTAGCATGAATTGATTTGCTACTCCCCTTGCAATCAATTTGCATTCTTTTTACGAAGTATCAAAATGTGAAGGGACTAGGCGCGGTATCAGGATAAGCATATCGTCACAAACGGAGTGCTCAACACTTCATGCGCAAAGCGTATGTTCGCACAAAAGACCATTGATTTCCATGAAAAAACAGCTCTCAATACTCGCAATCTGCCTGTGCTGCAGCGCCACTCTCGCTGCCCAATCCTTGCTTCGTTCAGGTCCGATGGTTGGCTACACCGAAATGCGCGAAGCCATGCTCTGGGTGCAAACCCAAAAACCGGCAAAAGTCTACTTTGAGTATGCCGATTCCGCGGCACAATCCAAGCGCTATCGCAGCTCAACTGTGCAGACCGAACTTCGTGATGCCTGCACAGCTCACTGTCTTTTGGATAGCGTGCGAGAAGGTCGTCGATACATGTACTGGCTCTACATCAACGACAAGCTTGTCCCCCGACCCTACGAGTGCAGTTTTCGCACGCCACCGCTCTGGCACTGGCGCGGCGACGCTCCCAACTTCAGGATTGCCTTTGGTTCCTGCGCTTATATCAATGAGACTAACGATGATCGACCGGGCAATCCCTATGGCGCTGATTATCAGATATTCGACAATCTAGCGAAGGCTCGTCCTGACCTCATGCTTTGGCTCGGCGACAACGTCTATCTACGCGAACCAGATTGGAATTCACGCAGCGGAATTCTCCACCGATACACGCACACCCGCTCGTTGCCGGAGATGCAGGCACTGCTCGCCGGATCTGCTCATTATGCGATTTGGGACGATCATGATTACGGTCCGAACGACTGCGACCGCGGCTTTTGGAACAAAGAGCAAACCCTTGACGCGTTCAAGTTGTTTTGGGCTAATCAACGCTATGGCATGGACAATCGTTCCGGCGGTATCAATTCGGTGCTTAGTTGGGGCGACGTCGACATCTTCCTGATGGATGATCGTTGGTGGCGGACGCCGGACAAACGCAAGACCGGAGATCGAACGATTCTTGGGAAAGAGCAATTTGAATGGTTGATTGACAATCTCGCTTCGTCTACCGCAGCGTTCAAGCTCGTTTGCATTGGAGGTCAAGTCCTCAACTCTGAAGCTCTGTTCGAGAATTACTCCACTTATCCGGACGAGCGTAAGAAGCTCATTGACGCAATCCACGCAGAGAACATCAGTGGTGTTATATTTCTGAGTGGCGATCGTCATCACACCGAGTTTTCAGCAATTACGGACGCAGGCTTCTATCCGATTTATGATTTCACCTGTTCGCCACTAACAGCCGGTCCCAATCCCAAAGCAGTCAACGAACCCAACAAGTACCGTCTTGCGGGCACCTTCGTCGGGGAACGCAACTATGCGCTCATCGACGTCAACGGTAGCAAAGACACACGAGCGCTCAACTTCAGTGTCTATGATTCCAATGGCAAAGAGCTTTGGAAGAAAAGCATCACACTCAAAGAGTGTAAACACAAGTAGATCATGTCAATCCCGAATCAGCATCGACTCAAGCTCATCCTGCTCTTCTGCTTCGTCAGTCGAATGCTGTTCTGGTTGTTTATAGTCGACCACAACGACGAGCGCTACGCAGAATACGGAATCATTGCCCGATACATGTCTGAGGGAAAAGGATATTCCTGTTTCTCAAAAACCTCGGACGATTACAGCTATCGCTATCAGTGTCAGGCAACGGTACAGCCTTCTGCTTTGATGATGCCCGGCTACACACTGTTTGTCTACAGTGGCTTCCTGTTAGATAGTCCCGCACTGCGATCCTTCTACTTCTGCTTCACACAAATTCTTGCGGCTGTTGGTGTGTGCTTAATTCTCTACTATCTCAGCCTGCACTGCTTTGGTCAGAGAGTTGCTCTATGGTCCGCTGCTATCTACGCTCTGCTCCCTGAAATGATCGTCAGCGCAAACACTGTTTCATCAACTGTGTTTGTGCAACTCTGTGTGTTGATTTTAGTCTTAGTCCTTAATCGACAATTCGCAAATAAGTCGTGGCAAGTTCTAAGCATCTGCGTGACAAGCGCCCTTTTACTTTCCATGCGTGCAGAGGCACTGTTGTTTCTTGGCGTTGTTGTCGCATACCAACTCTGGAAAAAGCGCTACTCTGCCGCTTCGTCAATAGTCGTGGGCTGTCTTTTGTTTCTTGTTCCTTGGATAGCTCGCAATGCCAGTGTCTTCCATGAGTTTGTACCCTTAACGACGAGTGGCGGTATGAATTTATATCGAGGACACAATCCCTACAGCGTTGGTGTGTGGTCCGATGATTCTCTCCGCGCCCGCATTCGTGCTCTCCCCTTCAACGAGCACATTGAGCTTTCCGTCGATTCTCTGCACCGCGCCGAAGCACTTCGCACGATTCGAGAACAACCGATGCGAGAGCTAGGACTAAGCGCACAGAAGTTATTGAACTTCATCACTATCGATACTTCGGACTCTCGCAGCATGCACCTTGCATACTTGGTGCCCAGCTGCCTACTTATTCTTCTGCTGATTATTGGATTGCAACGTCAACTCAACCAACGGATCGGCATACAACCTGAACTCTGGATATACATCATCTGCTCCTGTATCACTGTTGTAATTTTCTTTCCCCTTCCCCGCTATCAGAGCATGATGCGCGTTGGGATTATTCCGATTGTCGCATTGGCCGCAGACTATGCCACTGCTTTGCTCTTGAGTAGATTAGGCCCGAGAGTCCGCTGAAGCGGCTTCGTCGACTTTCTGAACGGCACAAAAAAAGCAGAGTTCAATGAACCCTGCTTGTATCAGATCGTCATAATTAAAATACTATAGCTTGATACGGACACCGGCTGTAACACCAAGCGCGTTTATAGTGAATTTCGGCTCGGAGGTTCCCGGAGGATCATCTGGATTGTCTACATTAGACAGACCAAGATTGTAACGAAGTCCACCAACAATATCGAAACTCGATGATACCGGAATAACTGCTTCTGCTCCGAAAATCACGCTCAATTCCATCGAAGAAAAATTACTGTTGTCTAATGTCGTATCAGTTGAATTAGTACTCCCTCCGCTAGTAAACTCAGCCGAAGCATGATTAGTCATTAGAAATGCAAGACCGGGTCCCGCAAACAGACCAACTCCCACCACCGGACTATTCACAACTTTGACTTGAATAAGTGGATTGATTTGTAAGTAACTGAATCTCTCTGTGGATTTTACTGAGAATGGCACTCCGAATATGGAGCTACTCTCTTCAAAAGTGCCTCCTTTATTCATGTACCACAACTCACCTCGCAAGACAACCGACTCTTTTGAATCCAAAGGAATATCTAAACCAACTCCAAACGATACGAATGTTGCAGAAGTCGTCTTTTCTCCTGCAGACAATGAGTCGTGACTTATTGACGAAAGATTTGCACCAACTTGAACTCGACCAAACAAGTCACCGGCGTAAGCAGCAACAGTGCTCAAGCACAGCACAATGAACAGCACTTTAATAGCTCTCATCGAATTTCCCCAAATAGTGAAAGAAACAGACCGTCACTTTGTGTCTTCTTCAAACTCGCAAATCCGTCAATATTATTCAAAGTAAATTTTAAATCCTTCACATTTCGTCATTAATTACTTCGACTCGGTACGACTGCCTGCAGGGACTCACACGCAAAACACTGCTACTAGCGAACTTCAATCTCTTCGCGTTCTATTAACCACTTTCCAAATCGATGAGCGGAACTCTCACCATTCAATTCACAGAGATGCATATTGGCATTCGCGTTCACTGTTATCGTGACTGTTGCGACTTAAACTTTGTTTTGAAATCGAGAAATTTTTGCTCTTCGTATTCACCATCTTCGGCAGGATAACGAAGTGTCTTTTTGATTTCGGGTTTCGTGCTAGCTATTGACCACACTAAACCTTCACCGGCAGGAATCATATCCGGTTCTGTCGTCAAGATATCTTGTGCGAATGCATCGCTGGCGTTAGCCAAACTCCATCCTTGCGCTTCAATTCTACTAAGCAATTCGTCTAGGAAGAGTCCGTTGAGCAGACTGTGATGAATGAGCAGTGTGTGTACCTTGATCCTAATCCCGACAGCGTGCGCCAGCGAGTCGTAATAGTTGATGCGATCAAGTATGTGCTGGAAATAATACTCGGCATAGACTCGAGTGTCCGTCTTCATGTCATCAACCAGCGCTTTGCGCAGTTCTTGGTCTACGTACCAATCTGATGCATCGATGGTCACAACGCCGTTTCGGTAGCCGTGCTCGTGCATCCAAGCCCGAATACTATCTCGTCGCTCGACAGTGTTCCCTTCTTTCAGAAAAGGAAAACGAAAGAGCTTTGTGTAGTGCTTGTATTGTTGAATGAGGCTGTCACACTTGGCAATCTCTAGACAGCACTCTTGAGCCGAGATGAGTTTCGATGCAAAGGAAGGATGATTAACAGAGTGATTGCAGATGAGATGACCCGCCTCGTCCCAGTGAGTCAAGAGTTGTTTGCCCCTTCCATCCGACACCCTCTTCGCGCACACAAACAACGCTGCTTGACAATGATGTTTATCCAAGGCAGTGCGAATCGCTTCGTCATACTGAGCCGCCGACATCAAGGGCATTTCCTTGGTCTGAGGATCATCAATCGTGATTGCAATGCGACCACGAGTTTGCGCTTGAAGCGATTGGCTAGCGAGCATAAATATCAACAAAAGCAAAAGGCATAGCTGAGGCATCTTGATCCTTTGCAAGAATTGTAACTGAAGTCGAGAACAGATGAGCAGTTTGAATTAGGGAACGATTTTCATCATTTCCTGCACGTTCAGACTTTCTTCTGCTGCTAGTGTGGCTGCGGTTATGGCGCGAATGACTTCGTAGGCAATAGGCATTGGAGCGCCGTTGCGAAGAGCATCGAGGGTAGCTTTGATTTCTTCAGCATGACCCTTGCTACCGTCGAAACTTTGAGAACGGTGTTTCTTGCCGCTGTAGAAATGGACTGTTTTGAAATTGTCCATGACTGCACTGCGCTGCTCACAGTGAGCTTCGCAATACTCTTTAGGCAAGCTAGCGTCGCCTGCTGCCGTATAGAGGATAGTGCCCGATGATCCATCACTAAAACCAATCGTGATGCACACGTTGTCATGATTGACGCTTTGGGCATTGGATGATATTGATGCTATCGCTGAAACTGTAGTCGGTAGCGCATCCGAGAGATAACACATGCAATCGATGAAGTGACACACTTCACCGACGATGCGTCCACCTTGATCCGGCGCTTGAATCCAATGGGTCTTTGGAATAAATCCTGCATTCACTCGATACAGCATGGTAAGCGGATCACGACGCGGACTCAGGAACTTCTTCATCGCAACGAAGGATGCGGAGAAGCGACGATTGAATCCAACCATAATACGTCCGTTGTGCTTGCGCTGAGCCTCATCAATTTGAATCAATTCTTCAGGGCTGATACACAACGGCTTCTCGACGAAAATTGCCTTACCGGCTTCTAATGCCTTCAGCACATAACGTGCGTGTGAACTGTGCGGCGAAGCACAAACGACACAACTCACATCGGGATTTTGAATCACTGCTTCGCTATCGGTCGTTGCTTGCGCAAAACCATAGCGCTGCGCCACGGAGTGAGCATTGGCCGGAGTTGAGGTACTAACGGAAATCATCACTGCGCCCTGAGCTTTGAGCGGAGGCAGAAGCATGGATTGAGCGAAACTGCCTGCACCAATGAGACCAATTCCGACGCGCGATTGAGCTTGTGCTGCGGCTGACTTCACGACGCTGCGATCTGAGGCTTTGGCACGCTCAGGATATTGCAAGACAATACCTAATGATGGTTCAGCACTCTTACCTGTGATGAGATCATAGGCTTTGGAGGCATCAGTTAAGCTAAAGCGGTGGGTCGTCATGCTTGAGACATTCACCGAGCCTCGTCCAATACACTCCAGGAAAGCCTGCATGTTGCGATTCTCTGTCCAGCGCACGAAGCCGGCCGGATAATCAACGCCGCCTTCTTCGTAGAGCGGATCGTAGCGTCCAGGACCATAGCTGCAGGAAATTCTAACTTCAATTTCTTTTTCGTAAAAAGGAGAACGCGGTAAATCCATTCCCGTCACGCCAACAATCACAATGCGACCGCGCTTGCGCAGCATCTTCATCGATAGTTCGATGGGTTCGTTTGAGACGGTGCTGGCGGTGATGATCACGGCATCCGGACCAATTCCCTTGGTCAGTGCAGCAATGGTTGGCAGTGCTTCTGCGCCACTTTTGAGCGTCGCATCGCAACCATAAGCACGAGCGCGATCGAACAAAGATTCATTGACATCGAGACCAATCACCTGACATCCGCTTGCTTTGAGTAGTTGTACTGTGAGCTGGCCCAGAAGTCCGAGTCCAATCACCACAACACTTTCACCCAAACGTAAATCAGCTTGACGAACACCTTGCAGCGCAATAGCGCCAACAGTCGTGTAAGCCGCATCATCAAAACTCACGCCTTCGGGAATGCGCGCAACCAGATTCTTGGGTACGGAAACGTATTCTGCATGGTGAGCAAACTGTGCGCCGGCACAGGCTACGCGATCGCCGACGGCGAACTCGTCGCAGCGAGATTCAACCACCACTCCTGCTGAACTGTATCCAAGCGTTTTATACGAATCCAATCGATTCAACACCTTGGTTACAGTGTTCATCAATCCATCCTTTTTCACCATCTCAAACACCTGCTTTACCTGATCCGGTTGTTTGCGGGCGCGATCGAGCAAGGAACTTTGAGCTGACGACACGCTGCTGCGCTCGGTGCCGGCGCTGATGAGCGAGGATACAGTTCGCACCAACACTCCGCCCGATCTACAGCCCGGTGCCGGAATTTCTTCGATACTAAGTTCACCGCTCTTGAGATGTTGAAGGACTTGCAGCATAAAGGTTTGTCGATTGAGAACTGGCAAATTACGATGTGGGGTGCAATAGGACGGACTCGAGGTGGATTTTTTGAATAACGGTGTCGTTCTGTGCAAACCTTGGGTCCTCCGATCTCGTCTATTATCTACGTCAGTTAGCTCTTTTAACGCTTCATACTTGCTGGCGCACGACACTTTCCTGAATTTGGATGCTATGAAGGCACTGCTCAACTCAATATGAAAAACAGCACCGTTCCGACACTCCTCGTCATACTTTGTATCGTCTGTTCGTTCTTTTACGCCTGTACATTTCCCAGCTATCAGTACAAGGGTTCAGGTCGTAGATCATGGCCGAGTACAACGACAACTACCGCTTCGCGTCCGAGAACACCTCACGACATCACCACTCGACGCAGTGTAGCGAGCTATCTGCAGCAGTTTCCTGACGAGAAAGCAGTGTATGATTTCGTAGATGAGCGATTGATCGACCAGTTTGACGTCGATGCCGAAGAACCGTACTTACACATCGTCACACAACGCATTGTCGTGCTGGATAGTCAACTACACCGCGGCACCGAACACTTCAGCCTCCGCCTGGCACCAAATGAGGAGTGTCAGTATTGCAGTATCGTGGTGCAGGATCCGGATCGCACGCAGCATGATTATCGATTGAGCGATGCTGTAACGACGCGCAACACCGACGACAATTCCGAAACCTTGGACTTCACAGTATCCGCGCTAAATCGAGGAACACTGGTGGAAGTTTCCTACCAATCCGAAATACACGACCAGTTTGATGCGCATCCATTAATGGTAAATCGTGATTTGTATTGCGATAGCTTGTCGCTCATTATACGTGTTGAGCGGGCGCGTCACTTACGCTGGAAACGTGGAAGCGACGGCAAAGAACATCGCATGAAGCCGGTGCAGGAAGAAAGCTGGGCTCAGCAGCAGCGTTATGTTTATCAGGCAACCCAGGTCAAAGCAGTTGCCGATCTGCCATTCTCAGAACGTTTGCTGAGTGCTGCTGATTACTTTCAGTTTCGTTATGATGAACCGGAGTTGACGTGGACACAACCGCGTTTGGATTTATTTCATGATTATTTCTCGCAACGCATTCCGCAACAGAGCGACATAACAAGCGCAGCGCTTGGGTCACAGACCACGCTCTTGACGCGCTATTGTCGTAATGCAGACGAGTGCGTTGATAGCGTTTTGCAATGGGTTCAATCCAACATCCGAGTTGACAAGAGCGGCGCGTTGTCGACGAACGAGAGTTTCGAGCAGGTGCTGCAAGACAAGTATGGAAGCGCATCGATGATTGTTGGTCTGACCCAAGCCATGCTTCGTATTGCAGGCGTCTCAACCGATTTCGTTTTGCTGCGCGGTGATGAATATGGGATATTCGATAGTCGTTTTATTCGTCGCGACGAATTCTCAACCATCGCCTTGCGCTACATCAACAAGTCTGCGACAGAAGAGTACATCTTCCCTGCCAACCCCTCAATTCCTCGTCATGAATTCCCGAATTGGCTTGACAACACAGCGCTCATCGTCAATGAAAATCCGGACTCAACTCGTTTCTACCGTCTTCAAACAAGCGACGCACAGCTTGACGAACGCGAGTGCAAGATCACAATGACGATTGCGGAAAATCACAGTGCTGAACTCGAACTACAATTCAAGTGTCGCGGACAATTCGCCGGTTATCTACGTGATGAGCTTCGTGAGTCATCTCGCTTTACCGAGCGAGAAATTCGCAAGACACTTCTCGACGCTCTGCCAATTTCCTGGGATCTGAGTATGGAGGAGCAGAACGCCATGGCCTATGATATCAAGAATCAACTTTCCTCGTGGCTTCCACTGGAAGTTCACATGCACTTTCGCATCAGCAATTGCTTCGCGGCGACAGGTTCCGGGGCATCAACAATAGCTCTCAATGAGTTACTGAGCTTTGATCCAGTGCGCGATTCAACGCTCTCCAATACATCGCATCATGCTGGAGTTTATCTTCCATCGAATAGCGTGTTTCATACGACTCTACAAGTGAGATATCCCGCGGCGTGGGTCTGCACACTTGACTCTTCAAAACGCAATGAGCGAAATGAACTTGGCTCGTTGGCTTTTACGATCTCGCGTGGCAAGAATGAGTTGAGTTTTGATAAAGAGATCCGTCTCAACAAAGGACACTATCCCGCCCTCATGCGTCCAGCATTGATTCGATTGTTAGGATCAGAATCAGCACTTAATAAAGTTGATTTGATTTTGAGTCCGAGGAGATGAGAAGGTAAGCTCAATGCTGACCAAAGCTAATAATACGAGGGTGCTGGAACAGAGTGTTGCCCTTTAAGGTCGCAGCAAGTTGCAAGGCCTCAGACCGCGAGTTAAATGCTGAGCTCAAGCAGAGAATGAAGTCACCAGTTTCAACATCGAATTCCACAGCAAAGACCTTTCCCTCCTTTGCCGTCAGCTCCTGCGCCTTTGTCTGCGCATCTGTGAACAGCTTGAAACTTTGGAATGCTACGTAGAAGCTTGAATCCGGAACAGACTCCGGAACAATTTGACCGGACTCTCGAAATGAGCCGGCACTTTGGGAGAGCCGCTTCTGCGCAGCTTCTGTGCTTTGGTACGTTTCTGTTGCAAGCACAACATAGCGTCTCAGCAAGAAGTCATAGTCGAGTTGAATAGTGGCAGCAAATCTTCGCGAGTTATTCGCGATGTATTCTTCCGCATCATGTCTCTTAGCCGAACTAAACAATTGAATGCGATATCGTACCGCTTGTGTTTCTCGACGATCGGAGCGTTGTAGTTGTCGACATAGAATTCCTGTCGTTTGTGCAACAAAGTCTCTCAGCGAATCAGCTTGACTCAGATTGTGTACCGACTCCGTCCACAGTCCATAGATCTGCTTTGCACTTTGGCGCACGACAGTTTTTAAATGACATGTACGAACTAAGGTCTCACGAAGGGAGTCAGCCTGTTGCTTCTCAATGCGATAAGCGAGATTGTATTCGAACTGTGCTGCAACACCTTCCGACGGACCAAAGCTCGGCGGAAGCGTCTTTGATTGCACCACCAGTTCGAAGTCAACATTTTGATGCAACTCCCCTTCTGCTGTGGCTTTGATTTCTATCTCGCGCGATTCCGGTTGTGCGATTGCATGCAGAATTGCTAATTGGTTTGGATCCGGATGAATGACGTACTTACCCGGTAGCAATCCTCCAATGTAGATTCCACCATCGCTGAAGGACAAGGTCGTTGTGTGCACAGTAGTATCACTCAGCCCATCAATCATCAAACGACAGCCACCGAGCTTTGAAGACTTGTTCTGGCTGCTCTTGACTATACTACCTTCGATGCTTCCTGCTACACGGAAGGGCACATCGATGGTGTTGAAGGCATTCGGTACGACGTAGAACGAAAATTCTTTTGAAGCCGGAACATAATTCGGATTTGAAATCGACTCGTCATCTACTACAGCATTGATGCGCGCATAACCAGGTACGGCAACGACGCGCTGTACATTGGGATCAGAGCCATCGCTGTATCCGCCTTGTGAAGTTGTGAAGATGACGTCTACGCGTGCTTCGCCTTCGTCGTACTTTCCATTGCCGTTGGCATCGACGAAAGGACGAAATCCCGCCGCTCCGGTACCGATCCAGTCCATTCTATTGAAGCTAAATCTATTGCTGTTTGCATCATATGCAAGTGCACCGTTCATTGAAGCGCTTACACTACTCATGGTGTTTTGAGCGTACTGAGTACCTGCTTGCATGGAACAGGTTGGTAAATTCAACCCGAGATTGAGTCCGCAGGAGATGTGATGACTCAGTGGATCATAGCTGCCATTAATCGCCAAAACCAAATTGCTCGCAATACTCCGAGACAACGATAGACTTGCATTCTCAAATACTTTGCGTTCGACGTGATACGAACTCATCAGACTGAGTGAGCTGTTGTCAAGAAACCATCCCAACAATCCCCCAATTCCGAACACGTGGTAGCTACAGGTGGCATTGAGGTGCTGATCATAGCGAAGCGTTGAGAAAGCTTGACCGTGCTCCATCATCGTGCTGTTTCGATAGCTAAGCATCATACTCACGCCGGCAAAAGTTGAATTCACATCGGCGGTAAGATTGTACATGTCCTGGGTCTGCAACTCAGTACGCGACAGTGCTGTTCTCAGATTAAACCACTCCAATCCTAATACACGCTGTGCTTGCAGGAGCAACTTTGTTTCTTGAACTGATGCTGAGCCGCCGCCAACATATTGACGATAGGCTCCGTCCAGAAAGACGGTATGAGTACACTCAAAGAGTGAAAAGTTGCTGAACATGGTGTTGACACCTGCGCGCAGCATTCCGCCCGGGACGGCGTCAATGTTGACATTCAATCCTTGAAGCACTCGAAGTGCGGTAGATGCCATGATGTATGGCGTCGATTTTGGTAGCTCCTTTGACCATTCCGAACGCAGTACAACGTTCCAACGATCTGAGAGTGCGATGGTGCTCGTGAGGTCTGCAAGCGGCGCACGATCTCTCTCTCGAACACCTGCATTGAGAGCATAAATCACCGAACCTGCGGGATAATAATTCTGCGGAATAAGAAAGCTGATATTCTCTTCGCTGATACTCCCGGTTGGCGAGTACTTGCGAACAGTATAAACCATGTTTCCGTAGTACACCGGCACTGTGAATCGATAGTGTCCTGTACCATCGGCACGCACAGCTTCTTGGAATTGTCCGTTGCGAAGCAACTCCACTTGCCAGTTTGGTCCGGCAGCGCCTTCTATAATGTTGTTATCAAAAAAGACCCGCGGTTGCAAGGGCTCGTTAGACATGCGAAGGCTCAGACACTGATCATGTTGAATCGTCGAAGCAACAGGCAGACTCCCCGCTACGATGCTATTGAGATAATGATTGTCTTCAAATCCATATCTCCACTGCCAATTATTCAAACTTTGGATTTGAAAACCACGCTGATCCCAGGTTCCGCTCGAGGCCAGAACAACGTCACCACCCAAGGCTTGTGCACCAAGTCGAACTGAATAGGCCGAACTGAGTTGGGTTCCTGTTCGATTCGCGTTCAGCTGATACCCAAGGGCAGCACCGTTAAGCCACGAGCGGTTTATACCCTGGAGTAAAGGATAGTAAGTACCATTGTTGAGCGAGCGCCATGAGTCACCGCTTCCCTTCTCACTTTGCAAACGCCAATCGTGCTCACGCTTTGCCGCCGCCAGAATCGGCAATGGCGCATCGCTGTCGAGATTGACAAAGAGGTTGTGTACATCACTTTGCAGACGAATACGAAAAGCGCGTTCCAGTAATGAAGGCGCGAGGTAATACTCGGAAGGTGCTATGAGAATTTCTTTCGGATCAATTTCGATTGTCGTGTCGCGACAACGAAAGGTCAGGTGATCGACATCCAATTCATAGCGAGTTGAGAGAGGGGCATAAAAGCCTCTGAGGACTGTGCCCTTACTATCAACATTGACATCGATCTGCAGTAAATGACAAAGCTCTACAAATGGCAAGTAAAATGTCTCATGTTCATATTGTGTAGTTAGTACTGTTCGCACTGCACTTGCATAGTTGAAATCCACAAATGCTTGGGTTACTTCTGCTTCACGGTCATCTCGGAATACTGTCACACCTTGGGCATTGACCAGCCGTTCTGCCGCATTCGTGCGCTCGGCGTCGGTGCCGGTGGCAGTCGAGGCACTGGCGCGAAGATTAAAGACAAGAGTTAATGCTAAGCCAATGCTTAGCAGCATCTTGAAAAAGGCAATATTTCTCTGGCTCCGAATCATGGAGCAACAAACTCAAAACGTTTTTCAATCGGACTAAATGTGTCTTTGAGTTTGGAAGGAAGTTCTTCTCGTTCAGCGTTTACACTCAGTTCCGCAATATATTTACGGCCTGACTGAACCTTGGCAGTATCAAAGTCATAACGACGAATCATTCCGAAGTAAATAGCTAGCATCTCTGCTTTCTCGTCAACGATGTTGCCATTTTCATCTTTGATTTTTATTGATGCGCGACCCCAAAACGGAGAGTCACCTTTTGCGTGAAACGGAATGGCAAGATGCAGTGCGCTGTCCTTCTGGATCTTGAAGTCAGAAACATCAACTCCAATGGCGAAAGGCAGGTTGAAATACACTAGCGCCGTAACACGTTCAAGAACCATGTTAAAGTGCAGTTGCACAGAGTCGCCAATAGTTTGCTCTATCGGTCTGCTTGTCGGCTTTGATCGAAATGTGAGCCGTGCCCAGTATGCACCTTGGCGCATATCGGGCCGTGGAGTAACAACGAACTTGACCAGTTGTTCACCACCGGGGCTAAGGTTGAATTTTCTCGGGAAGAATCGAATGTATGGAAGGACAGAGTAGCGCGCTTCTTTAAGCGTATCATTTCGTTGTGTCGTCAATCCACCGTTAGAGTCGGTAACTGCATATCCGAAAAACGGTGCAACTTCGATCTCGCGATCATCATTTCCTGTGTTTCGAACTAAAATTGTCGTGCTTCGAACGTCAGAACTAAGAATTACAGAAGTGGGAGCAAAGTCTAACTGAGATAAGCACGGGGTAGAAACAGACAAACAGATGATAGCTAATGTTAGCGCTGCGAGAAGACGAGGATGTCTTGTAGTATGCTTTTTCATGGGGGCTTATCATGATAAATGTGTTTATTGAATTGTCGGATCGTATGCGGTTGCATAGTGGGATGCGGACGAATTCCGCATCCCTCTATGGCGCGGTGTGTTACATCTGATAACCAGAAATCGTTACCGTGTATGTACCCTCGTAGTATCCGTCAAGAACATTTGTCGGCGGAGTAACCGTTCCTCCAACCCAAAACGCGGTTGTGGGAGTGGGAACTTGACCCGCAGTACCTAAAAAGGTGAAGCTGTTCGAGACATTGGGGCTAGTAACAAAAGGTGTCGCAAAAGATTGTGCTGTTACAGATCCATTAGATGACCGTGTATACAGAACTGTTCCTCTGTTAAAAGTTATCGAGTTTCCAGGCACGAGTACGTTGTTGACATATAGGTCTAGGACGCAAGTGGTTGGGAAGCTCACAGTCAGTGTCGAGGTAGGTTCCCCGAACGCCAGAAACTGAGCCGGTCCACCAAGTGTCATGGATGGACTGGAACCAAACTGAAGCGGATCCGAAGCCAAAATTGTCCGAGTCTGTCCTTTTACAAGCCATCCGAAGTATAATGGGAAGGAACACTGAATATTGGCGTTCCGACCAACACGTAACTGAAGATTAGCATTGGCGTTACTGTTAAGTATTTGTGCCTTTGACTGAACATTCAACGCTAGAAACACACCCATAAGCGTTAACCAAATCTGAAAATTTTTCATTTTCTTTTAGTGTTGGTGTGTGTAGAGGTTGAATTGCCGCACACCTCCTCAGCCCCCGCGGAGGTCCAGCATACGGCAATCAACCATTGAAGAATTAAATGCTGTAATTGCTGATTGTTGCGTCAAAGTTGATCGTTGAAGATCCTGAAGCTGTAACACCAGTTACGGTTGTCTTTCCGCGCAGCCATTGGTGTTTTGTGCCTGTTCCTGCAGTACCTGGGAAGGTGCGGTTTGTATTTGTGTTGTTTGTCATAACTGCATTATTGACAGCGAAGGCGTTATCGTCCGCAACACTGATTCCTGTACTGCTTAAGCTAACTGCGCCACTGCTTGTCGTAACGTTCAGTTTGATGTCTAGCGTAGCTGAACCTTCACCTGTGATATCAAATGTTGCATAGTTGGTTGTCTTTGACTGGCCAACAACAACCCAGTATGAACCGCCTGCTGCCGGTCCGGTTCCGATACCGCCGTCTGCACTCCAACTATCGAAGACGATGTTCGCATTCTGAGCGACGTTTACCGAGATATTAGCATTTGCTGTGGAGTTAATGTACTGAGCAAATGTCGAAACTGCGCAGAGTGTCATTACTGCGACGAGAGCAAAAAACTTTTTCATTAGGATTTCTCCAAAAAAGGTTGAATAAATATGTGTTATTGAAATAAATAACAGTGTTTCATCACGCCTTTGCGCCACCGGGGCGTGACTTCCGGGGGAAAGTGAATGCGACCAGCAGCGTTTAGGAAACACTAATTATTTCCGTGTTGAGAAAGACCGACTTGTCGATGAGGATTTGTTGTACTATCCTCGTTTTAAAAACTGTAATTGCTAATTGTTACTGTGTAACTGCCTGAGTAGCTCCCTGACGGCGTTGAAGTAGTCAGGGTAATTTTTCCACCTATCCAAAAATCTGTTCGGCGCATAGTGCTGGCAGTGCTGCTGGGAGCTGTGCCTCCGAAGAGATAATTGAGGAGTGATTGACTGGCGCCGATGGTTGGACCCGAGGCGGCAGTTGGTGTTCCGGTAGGTGCTGTGAGACTTGTGCTCTCAAGCATTTTTACTGCGGAACGGCTCCATGCTATTGTTCCGGGACCACTGGTGCGAGTCAATGTCAGACTCAGTGGGAAGTTGATTGTCAGCTTCGATCCCGGCTCTGCTGTTACTGCAAAGCGCAGAGCTTTCAGGGCATCCGTTCCTGTTGCGTTGATTGTTTTCGTCTGCGCGCCGTTCAGCAGACCATAATTCATTGACTGAATGGCGCTAATAGAAGCGTTGCGTGCTATATAGATTTGCTGAGTTTGTGTGAGAGTTGGGGCCGTGACCGGCGGCGAATAGGGATTCGGGTCATTGCAACTCCCTGCATCATCGTAGTCTTTATCGCTCTGCTCAACCCTGAGTGTCGACGAGATTGTCGCAAGCTGTCCGGGTTGTGCTCCCGTAGCATTACACGACATCCGCACATAGGTTGTTCGAATCGTACCTGATACACAAAGAGGAATACACATTGTGGCGGTACTGAGATTCGACACAGCTGTGTAACTACTGCCTCCGTTGACGCTAACCTCAATCAAACACGATGACAAAGCCACCGTTGTGTTGTTTGAACTGAGGCTCCAATAGACACATAGTTGAGACCGAAATGATCCCTGAACTTTATAGACAAAGGGTCCCATAGCCTTTGCCTGCCCAACAACCGTCCGCAATAGTGCAAGCGAACCGGACTGACTACTAATCTGAATGCGTGAGCCGGAAGAACCGGCGTACACTTCAGTGCACAGAATGACACACAACGTGATCACGCTGATCATGCGGCAACTCAAGGCTGCGTATGCGGGGGCTTGCATGTTCATGATAAAATTCAGTTGTCTGTATGCACTCTATACCCTAATCCTTCAGTTCCATTGAAACGATTGCGCTCCTGCGAGTAATACTCCACTGTCAACTGCGTGGAGTGTGCGCCGATAGATCCCAGTTGCCGGTAGCGCCTGGTCGTCCTGACCACTGCTCACTACCTAAAACAGAAAAAGCCGGAATACAATTGCCAAACACGGATGAGTGTCTGATTGTATTCCGGCTTATTGCTTCGCGAAACTGTCTGAGCTCAGTCCCTCGAATCGATCTACCGTTATCTTTTGTGATTGCTGGATGACCGCTATCGCTTTGTTCATCCGCCTCACTGTATTTTATATGTTCAAGACTAGCATAGTCTTGAGTACTGGCATTTGCTATATCACAGGCAGCGTCATGCGCGTGCCTGACATTTGACTATTAATTTTCGGCGAACATACCATGTCAACAATGCACGGTCAATACCCTGGCTATGCGCTGACGAATTTTCGTGAGTTATCGAACTCAAATACGAAAATTCTGGTTGCCGATACAACATCGGAGTCGTGAAAGAGACGTGATACTCTGGTCCCCACTACCGATCCCACGAGCGAACATAATTCGTCACGAACTTGATTTATTGCCAGTCGTCGTGACTGAGCCAGCAGTTCTTGATGGTATGTATCCGTCTTGAGTAGCGATTCCGCAGGTGTGTCTTCATATCTGATACGTACCATGGCTAATTCACCCATAAGTATTGTTCGTATCGATGTCGGACCGTGTCCCCAGAACTTCCGCTCAAACCGGCTCACCACATTGCTGATCTCATCTTCTATTTGTCCGTTTGTTTTCATTCTTCATTCCCTCTGAAGCCCCCCGGAACAAATACGCAGTACGAAAATAGAGTGTACAATAACCAAACGCACCACCTAATAAATACTGTTCGTACGAAAGTTATTAACATCGCGCATCAAATGTCCAGTGACTATCGCAACTTTTACGAAATAGTAAAGGTCTAGTAACCATGCACTTCTCAGGTCATGTTGTATGCACTTTCTTATCGCAAGCATTAGAGTCAGTTTAATGTTCAAACATTATTGTCGTCACACAAAGCTCATTTCTGCTCAGATCCACACTTTTTTCAAAGGCACCATGCGCGATTACTTGTTATTATTAATGCTTCTCGTTTCAAGTTCCATGAGCGCAGTAATAAGGGCCGTTTCGCGAGGTAGATTAAATTTCTGGCGAAGATGCAGTCTATGATTTTCAATTGTTTTTGTACTCAAATGCATCATTTCTGCAATATCTTTTGTTCGCAGGTTCATGCGAAGCAAAGCACATATTTTTAGTTCAGCAGGCGTCAAGTCAGGATACTCTTGTGCAAGTATTCGCACGAAATCCTGTTGCATAAGATTAAATTGATACTTGAATTTTGAAAGGTCTTCAGACACACTACTTCCGGACTGTACGTCCGAGAGCAGCTTGAGAACAAATGAGTCTTTTTCATTAGGCCGAGCAGCAAGTATGCGTTGGAGAGCTTGTTCAATACGCTCTAAATACTCTTGCTTTTCTACGATGCTTTTGGCAAACTCAGCCAGTTCATTCGTTTTTCTTTTGAGTTCTTCCTGAGTTGTCTGTAGACGTTGCAGATTCTTTTCTGCAGAGGATTTATACTTTTCTACTTCGTGAAGTATTGCGAGGTTTTCTGCATCTCGACGAGCACTTTCATTCAATAGTTCACGTTCTATTTTGTGATATTGCTCGAAATGTGATAAAGCTTGGGCAGTTTCACCTTGAAGTTTATAATATGACGCGAGATCACGATGGATGTCAGCTTGTTCTCGCCGTAAACTATGTTCATCCGCTAAAAGGAGTGCCTGCATGAAACTCTCCAGCGGACTCTGCTTCTTCGCAGGGTGATCAATTTTGGCTAATATTCTGAGTGCCTTGATAACAACTTGAGCGACATGTACTTGTTTTGCCAATTGAAGGGCTCGCTCTACATATGAGAACGCAGGGTCCATCTGACCCTCACCCATCAATACTTCGGCATAATGCAACAACGCCTCCGATTCTCCTCGCGTATCGTTGACTTCGCGATAGCCTTCTAATGCAAGCGACAATGACTTCTGCGCTTCACTATACTCCGATAAGGCAAAAAGCACTTTACCGAGTCCTGTCCGAACCGCAGCAAGAAGATTTCCTTTAATGTCGTGTTGGAGGAATATCTGCTCAGCTTCCACGAAATATGCTGCCGCCTTTTCGTAATCTTTCATCAACAAAGCCGTTTCGCCTAATTGGTTCAGTGCTACCGGAACGTCGTATATACTTTTTGAGGTTCTTGCAAAGGCCAGAGAATTGCCAAAACTATCTATTGCAGTGGAGTAATCCCCCATGCGCATCAGCGTGTTGCCGATGTTTAGATAGCAACCCGCTAGAACCGAGCTACAAGGCTCTTGTACCTCGCGAAAACCATCCTCCGTTAGCAGTATGCGCGTTGCAGTCAGTGTAGAAAGTCGCTCAGGTGGTTCGTCTCTAAAATTTCCTCCATAAGGAAACAATGCCAAGCACTTGTTCCCAAATTCCAGGGCCTTGGCATACTGATTTGAGTCGAAGTAAAATGCGGCAAGATTTGAGCTTATTTCAGCAGAACGCATTGTACAACCCTTTTGTATAGAATAGGACAATGCTTGAAGGTAGCACGACTCTGCTGCTGAGTTTTGGCGGGTGTAGTGGTAAAAGACTCCCATGCTACATGTGAGCGAAGCATAGACAACATCTTTTGGTTTTGTAGCGTAATTCCGAAGCGCTTCCTCTAGAACAGCCTTGATCTCCTGCATTTCGGCATCGCGAAACAAAAACTCGACTAACTGCAGAGTAACCTGACCAAACCAAGCGTAGTCCCCTAAGATTTCAAATCGCCTCCTGGCTGCACCCAGAATGTCTTTGATAACACTACGAGAAGCTCCGCTCTGCATAGCCTCTCGAAGCTTCTCGTAATAGTCATAAACGCGGTCGCGCATTATTGTTCGTGGTCAATGAAAAAAGTTCCTTGGCAACTTCTTTGTTCCTATTTGCAAGTCACTACTACTCCTATAGAGAGAAAGTTATTCTTCAAATAGGCCAGCCGTGATAGAAAATGACCTGCAAAGTCAAGCCAATGAAAAAACGCCGATCTCTGTTGGAAGCGTGAACAGCAATCAAGCAGCTCTCTGATCTTATGGTTTGTTTGTAGGTGCTTTCGTCTTAGTACCGAAGTTTAGCTCTAAGCTATCACAATTGTGATTCATGCTTGGACAGTCCAAATGCAAAGTTTTGTCAAATGCATCACTGGCATCAACACTGAAATCCAAATAATTGAAAGCACCAATGTAATACTGCTGACTTAAGCTGCTGTATGTAATGTAGCGAGTGTCCAAAGGATTATTGGCCGGCGTAATGATCGCCGATACAGGCAAATTGCTTCCTGGCGCTACTCTAATGCTACTAATATCTTCCCTGCGGGGATCATCTCCTGCCGGTCTTGGTTTAGTAGTGTCTGAGACTACACCACTTGATATCCTGCGTTGACGGAGTTCGGGCACATAGACAACTGACTTAGCCACTTCTCCATGACTCACTACAGCACGCGAAGGATATGTTTTCTGGTTTACTATTGCCAACACAAAGTATGTGCCGTCAGGAAGGTTTTTGAAATTCACAACTCCAAGACTGTCAGAGAAAGCAACTTTGCTAATCTCGTACTCTCCGTTTTTCGATTTAGCGGAGTGAATCAGAACTTCTACATCAGCACCGGGTTTGTTATGTACTTCACTACTTGGGGCATATTGTAAAACTGTCACATGTACGATTCCTTTTCCCGACTGACAATCAGTGCAACAGGAATTGAGCAAAAGACTTAATAAGACAATCGCGAAAGCGATCATCATGGCAGGGGCTTTAAGAGCTTTCATGCTATACAGAGATTATATGAAACAAGAGTGATAATTCCTGACGCACTTTCCCTCAAGTGCGTCTGGCAAAGTCTTACGGAATGGCATTTTCTATATACCTTCCACAAAATAGAATTCACGCATACATTCCTACCACTCAATTATTACCCACAATAAATAGGTCTGTGGATTTCGCTGCTTTGTTTACACTCTTTCTCAGGGCTAGGCACAAAAAAAACCGTCTCTCCCTCGAAAGACGGTTTTTTCTAAGAACGTTCGACGGGGTCGAACGCGATTTAGACTGTAGTTTTCTTTGGCGCGCGGCGCAACGGAATAATCGGTGAAGATTCTTCTTGAATTGCATCCGGGATAATAGCATCGGTTCCGAAGATATTGCCGACGTTGCTCTTGACGAGCATGTCCTGATATCTGCGCAAACCTGTACCTGCCGGAATTAATTGACCAAGAATGATATTCTCCTTCAATCCGTGCATGTGGTCGATCTTGGCTGCTGCCGAAGCATCGGAAAGTACGCGAGTAGTTTCCTGGAATGATGCAGCTGAGAGCCATGATTCGGTGGTCAACGATGCTTGAGTAATACCAAGGAGCAATGGCTCGGCGATTGCCGGTTCTGCCTTGCGAGCCTTTGCAGGCTTTTTATCCTTCTTGGTTAACTCATCATTGACTTCCTTCAATCTCTTGCGAGTAACAACTTCGCCGAGCTTGAAGCGTGAATCACCCTTTTCCGTCACAACAACGCAATTCTTCAATTGCTCGTTCTCGTCGTTGAATGCGATACGGTCAACTTGATCGTTCTCCAGGTATCGTGAGTCACCGCCGTCGGTAACGCGAACCTTTTGCAACATCTGACGCACAATGATTTCAATGTGCTTGTCGTTGATCTTCACACCCTGCATACGATACACTTCCTGGATTTCATTGGTGAGGTAGCTTTGAACTGCTGCCGTA
Source organism: Chlorobiota bacterium (assembly GCA_044228685.1). Taxonomy (GTDB): domain Bacteria; phylum Bacteroidota; class Ignavibacteria; order Kapaibacteriales; family NICIL-2; genus JBBATK01. The sequence continues at coordinate 13,810 of JBGAUL010000022.1, read as the reverse complement.
CCCTTGATAGCCAAGATGTCGTGAGGATTGATAGCGCCCTCTGTCAGACGCTCGCCTGCGCGAACCAAGTCGCCATCCTGTACGAGGATGTAGCGTCCTGAAGGAGCTGAATACTCCTTACGTGTCTGACCGTCAAGACTTGTAACATAAATGGTGATCGCACCACGTTTTGGTTTCGGATCTTTTGAAATGATACCGTCGATCTCGGCAATAACTGCCGGGTTCTGCGGTGAACGTGCTTCGAAGAGCTCGGTAACACGTGGCAAACCGCCCGTGATGTCGCGGGTACGACCCAAGTCTCGAGGCATTTTAACCAGCTTACCACCGACGCCGAGCAATTCGTTTTCGTCCACGATGATTTGTGCACGCGACGGAATGCTATAGGTCATGAGAACTGTTCCATCGTCATCAACGATTTCGATAGCCGGGAACTTTGTCTTATCACGGGAATCGATAACCATCTTGGCAATGTGACCTGTCTGCTCGTCGTTTTCTTCGCGATAGGTTACGTTCAAGACAAGATCCTTGTAACGAACACGACCTGCACGCTCGGTAATAATTACCGCATTGTACGGATCCCACTCATACAAGAGCTCACCCTTGTGAACTTCTTTCTTGTCATGTACCTTGAGAACAGCGCCGTAAGTGACGTCGTAACGGGTAATGACGCGAGTTGAATCCTTCTCAATGATGTTGATCACACCGCTACGGCTGATTACAACTTCTACGTCGTTGTCATCATCATCAATGAAGCGCACAGTACGGATGTTTTCGAAGTTGATGATACCATCTGCCTTCGAAACTACTGTGGACTGTGATGCAACAAGAGATGCGGTACCACCGGTGTGGAAAGTACGAAGCGTAAGCTGTGTACCCGGCTCACCGATTGACTGAGAAGCAATGGTTCCGACGGCTTCGCCGGTGTCGACGATTTGACCGGAAGCGAGATTGCGACCGTAGCACTTTGCACAAACACCGTGACGAGCTTCGCACGCGAGTACCGAACGAATGGTGACTTCTTCGATTGATGCTGTCTCGATTGCTGCAGCAATTGCTTCGTCAATGAGCTCACCCTTGTGAACCAGAACCTTGGTTGGGTTTTCCGGATCGGTTACTTCGTTCAAAGCAACACGACCAAGAATACGTTCTGCCAATGTCTCCTTGACTTCCTCGCCATCCTTCAATGCACGGGTTGGAACACCGCGGATTGTGCCGCAGTCTGCCATCGTTACGATCATGTCTTGCGCAACGTCATGCAAACGACGTGTCAAGTAACCTGCGTCAGCTGTTTTGAGAGCTGTATCCGCAAGACCCTTACGAGCACCGTGGGTTGAAATGAAGTACTCGAGAATTGAAAGTCCTTCACGGAAGTTTGAAATGATCGGTGTTTCGATCAACTCACCGGTTGAACCTGTGATAGATTTTTGCGGCTTAGCCATAAGACCCCGCATACCGGCAACCTGACGAATCTGCTCTTTAGAACCCCGCGCTTGGGAGTCAAGCATCATCCAGAACACGTTGAAACCATCCGCTGCTTTCTGCAACTCGTTGTACAACTTGTCAGCAACACGGTTGGTCGCTGTTGACCACGTATCGATGATCTTGTTATAACGCTCACCATTGGAGATGATACCGTTTTCGTAGTAAGAGCGAATCTGATCGACCTGCTCTTGTGCTTTGCCTACGATTTCATCTTTGATTTGCGGTACAACCAAGTCGTGAATTGACACCGACAATCCACCACGCATAGCGTAGGTAAATCCTAGATCCTTGAGGTTGTCAAGGAAGTCAACGGTCTTCGCCAATCCAACAGTACGGAAACAGTGACCAATGATCTGCTTCAAACGCTTCTTCGCCAACAACTCGTTCAAGAAGCCAATTTCACGCGGAACGATACGATTGAAGATGATACGTCCCGTTGAGGTTTCGATCATTTCTCCTTCAATACGAACCTTGATCTTGGCGTGTAAGTGCAGCTTGCCGCTGTTGTGGGCAATGATAACTTCACTCGGTGAAGCGAAGACTTTGCCTTCGCCCGGAGCGTTTGGACGAATCTTTGTCAGATAATAGGTTCCCAATACCATGTCCTGTGAAGGAACTGCTACCGGTTCACCATTCTGAGTGTGCACAATGTTGTGCGGAGCAAGCATGAGCAAGAGTGCCTCAAGCTGAGCTTCGTGACTGAGCGGAACGTGAACAGCCATCTGGTCACCGTCAAAGTCAGCATTGAACGCCGTTGTAACCAAAGGATGCAATTGAATTGCCTTACCTTCAATCAAACGCGGTTGGAATGCTTGAATACCAAGACGGTGCAGTGTTGGAGCACGGTTGAGGAGAATTGGGTGACCATCGATCACCTTCTCAAGAATGTCCCACACTTCGTTGGTCTTGCGCTCTACCATCTTCTTCGCGCTCTTCACCGTCTTCACGTGTCCGCGCTCAATAAGCTTGCGGATGATGAATGGTTTGAATAGCTCGACAGCCATGTCTTTTGGAAGACCGCAGTCAGAGATACGCAACTCCGGACCTACCACGATAACCGAACGACCGGAATAGTCAACGCGCTTACCGAGCAAGTTCTGACGGAAGCGACCGGTCTTACCCTTGAGAGTGTCGGAAAGTGATTTCAATGCACGCTGTGATTCTGAACGAACTGCACGACGTGAGTTGTCGAACAAGGCATCAACAGCTTCCTGAAGCATGCGCTTTTCGTTACGAAGAATTACTTCCGGTGCCTTGATGTCGATGAGACGCTTGAGACGATTGTTGCGGATGATTACGCGACGATACAAATCGTTCAAATCAGATGTCGCGAAACGTCCACCTTCGAGAGGCACGAGCGGACGAAGATCCGGTGGGATTACCGGGATAACATCCAATACCATCCACTCTGCTCTGTTCGGTACGCGTGTTTCACCGGTACGGAACATATCCAGAATGCGCAGACGCTTGAGCAAATCTGCCTTACGTTGTTGTGAAGTTTCTTCAGCAAGCAACTTCTTGAGGCGTGGATACTCTTCATCAGGATCAATGCGACGAAGCAATTCCTTAACAGCTTCACCACCGATGAGGGCGATGAACTTGTTTGGATCGTCGTCATCCATTTCGCGCTCAGCCTTAGGCAAGCTTGCCAAGACTTCCAAGTACTGCTCTTCTGTGAGCAAGTCCTTGTACTGAAGTCCGGTGCTACCCGGTTGAATAACGATGTATGATTCGTAGTACACAATACGCTCAGCATCCTTGGTCGGCATACCGATCACACCACCAATTTTTGATGGGAGTGAACGCAAGAACCAGATGTGAACAACCGGAACTGCGAGCATGATGTGGCCCATACGTTCACGACGTACGGACTTCTGAGTTACTTCAACACCGCAGCGATCGCAGACGATGCCTTTGTAGCGAATACGCTTGTATTTACCGCAAGCGCATTCCCAGTCGCGGATCGGACCGAAAATTTTCTCACAAAAGAGACCATCCTTCTCCGGACGAAACGAACGATAGTTGATCGTTTCCGGTTTGGTGACCTCACCGTGTGAGCGGTTCAGAATATCGTCCGGTGATGAGATCTTCACTTGGATCTGACGGAATCCCCGGCGCGGTATACTTAATGATTGCATCATAAAAGTGTTCTCCTAATGGAGCTATTATTTTCTGTGAATTAGTTGCAGAAGAGTGACTGAGTCACTCGCCAATTGCGACAACGCACTTGCGTGCATGTTCACGGCTTAGTCAATCTTAACGTCTAGACACAAGCCTTGAAGCTCGCGTACTAACACGTTAAAGGACTCCGGAATGTTCGGATTAGGCATGTTCTCGCCCTTGACGATGCTTTCATACATCTTAGCGCGACCCTGCACGTCGTCCGACTTCACGGTAATCATCTCCTGCAATGTTGCTGCAGCACCATAGGCCTCAAGAGCCCAAACCTCCATCTCACCAAGACGCTGACCACCAAACTGAGCCTTACCGCCCAATGGCTGTTGCGTGATAAGTGAGTATGGTCCAATACTCCGAGCGTGAATCTTGTCTTCTACAAGGTGAGACAGTTTCAACATGTAAATCACACCCACCGTTACTTCGTGGTGGAATGCATCGCCGGTACGACCATCATACAACACGGTCTTTCCGGTCTTCGGCAAACCGGCCTTCTCCAGAAACTCGCTCACTTGTGCCCAGCTTGCACCGTCAAAAATCGGCGTCGCGAAATGTACACCGAGTTTCTTTGCTGCCCAGCCAAGAGCTGTTTCATAGAGCTGACCCAAGTTCATACGAGAAGGTACGCCAAGCGGGTTGAGAATGATATCAACCGGTGTACCATCCGGAAGGAATGGCATGTCTTCCACGTTAACGATCTTGGATACGATACCCTTGTTACCGTGACGACCCGCCATCTTGTCACCTACTTGAAGCTTGCGCTTCTTCGCGATGTACACCTTCGCCATTTGAAGAATGCCCGGTTGCAACTCATCACCTTGAGCAATCTTGTTTCTGTCAACACGTGCTTGACCTTGGATATCACCTCTGTGCTTGCGATAATTTTCAAGCAAGGTTGAAGCGAGCTTCATAGCCTTCTTGTCGCTGACCCAAGCGTTGTCGGTGTTGAGCATATCCGGAACCAAATCACCCTTGTCAAACTTCTCACGAAGGTTTGCAGCTGTGATCTTGGAACCACTGGAGTAAATACGCTTCTCGTCGTTGGAACGAATACCCATGCTGGTTTGACCATCAAGAATGCGGCCGAGACGTTCGATGAAGTCTCCATCGAGATCGCGCAGTTGATTTGCTTCGCGACGATTGATAGCTTCCTGACGTTTCTTTTCTTCAGCACGGAATTCCGTATCGGTTGTTACCATGCGACGTGCGAAGACCTTGGTATTGATAACAACACCGCTGAGTCCCGGAGGTGCCTTCAACGACACATCCTTCACATCACCTGCTTTATCACCGAAGATGGCGCGCAACAGCTTTTCTTCCGGTGTTGGATCTGATTCTCCCTTTGGAGTAATCTTACCAATCAGAATATCGCCTTCTTTGATCTTCGTTCCGATATTGACGATACCGCCTTCATCGAGATCCTTCGTTGCGTCATCGCTGACGTTTGGAATTTCACGTGTAAACTCTTCTTCACCACGCTTTGTATCACGTACTTGAAGTGTGTACTCTTCGATGTGAATCGAGGTAAACACATCGCGCGCTACAAGGCGTTCTGAAATAATAATAGCATCCTCGAAGTTGTATCCGCGCCAAGGCATGAACGCTACAAGCACATTACGTCCCAAAGCCAATTCGCCTTGGTCCGTTGATGCACCGTCAGCAAGTGGCATACCCTTCACAACACGCTGGCCGCGCTTAACGATTGGCTTTTGGTTGATACAGGTGTCTTGGTTTGTACGGAAGTACTTGAGCAGCGGATAGGTAACTGTGTTCTCGCCGCCAAATGATGTCAGACGTTCTTCATCGGTGCGATCATCATCGTAACGAACGCGTACGAAATCAGCGCATACGTAGTCAACAACTCCGTCATCTTCTGCAAGAAGCAGTGAACGTGAGTCGCGAGCGACGCGTGATTCCATACCTGTACCGACAACCGGAGCCTCAGGACGCAGCAAAGGCACGCCCTGACGTTGCATGTTTGAACCCATGAGTGCACGGTTCGCGTCATCATGCTCAAGGAACGGAATCAACGAAGCAGCCGGCGACGTGATTTGATCCGCCGTCATGTCCATATAGTCAATGTCCATTGGATCAACCATGACGTAGTCACCGCTCTGACGAGCACGTACGCGCTCTTCAACGAACTTTCCTGTCTTGTCGATTGGCGTTGATGCCGGAGCAATGATCTTTCCGTCTTCGCGTTCTGCCGGAATGAATTCAATCTCGCCTACAACTCTACCCTTCACCACCTTGCGGTATGGTGTTTCGATAAAGCCGAAGGAGTTGATTCGCGCGTGCATAGCGAGCGAGGATATAAGACCGATGTTCGGACCTTCAGGGGTCTCGATCGGACACAAGCGACCATAGTGTGTGTAGTGAACGTCACGAACCTCGAAACCTGCGCGCTCACGAGTAAGACCTCCCGGTCCAAGAGCTGAAGTACGACGCTTGTGCGTGATTTCAGACAATGGATTGGTTTGATCCATGAACTGTGACAACTGGTTTGTTCCGAAGAACTGATTGACAACACTCGTGATAGTACGAGCATTAACCAATTCAGCCGGTGTGATACTCTCACCATCGTGGATGGACAAACGTTCCTTGATGGTACGTGCCATACGGGTGAGACCGGTGTTGAATTGGGTTGTCATTTGCTCACCAACGGTGCGCACGCGACGATTTCCCAAGTGGTCAATATCGTCGACCGGCTTCTTCATGTCACGAAGATCAATGAGATAGCGAAGGATTTCAACGATATCTTCTTTGGTCAATGTCGTGGTTTGAATTGCCTGATCGCGCTTCAACTTGTCGTTGATACGATAGCGTCCTACCACACCAAGATCATAACGCTTCTCATCGAAGAAGAGCTTGTGGATGAGACCGTAGGCTGTTTCCATGTCCGGTGGCTCGCTGGAGCGCATCTGACGATAGATAGCTTCGAGAGCGTCATCACGATTGCGTGCTGTGTCTTTTGCGATTGTCTTTGAGATAATCGGTTCATCGCTGGCTTGAGTGTACTTATACAACTCAATCTCTTCAACGCCTGAAGCTTTGATAACAGCGAAGAGCGGCTCATCAATGATTTGCTCGCGTGTTGCAATGATTTCACCGGTATTCATATCGATGATATCAGCAGCAATCTTGCGACCAATCAATTCCTGCGTAATCTTCTTGCGCGGGATCTTGATGGTGAGATCAAAGAGATTCAAAATCTCTTCGTCGGTCGAGTATCCAAGTGCACGCAAGAGCGTTGTCACCGGGAACTTCTTTTTACGATCGATATAGGCGTACATCACGTCATGAATATCGGTCGTGAATTCAACCCATGATCCCTTAAACGGAATAATACGAGCTGAATAAATCTTTGTACCATTTGGGTGAAGTGCTTCATCGAAGAACACACCCGGTGAGCGGTGGAGCTGTGATACAATCACGCGCTCAGCACCGTTGATGATGAAGGTTCCGCGCGGAGTCATTGCGGGAACATTACCAAGGTAAACCTCTTGTTCAACTGCTTCGATGTAGTCTTCGGAGCTCTTGTCAGCCTTCGATGACAAGCGAAGCTTTGCCTTCAAGGTTTTTGCAAACGTGAGTTCACGTTCACGACACTCTTCTTCAGTGTATTTGGGCTTCTCGATAATGTACTCGAGAAACTCTAACTGAAAGAGTTCAGACTGATCGAGAATTGGGAAGTTGGCGAGGAATGCGCCTTGCAATCCCTTTGGCAGACGCTGTTCGTTCGTAAGATCTTCCTGGAGGAAGTCGTTGTACGACTGAATCTGCACGCCCAACAAATCCACGTAGGATGTTTCGTTCGGCACTCTGGCGAAAGTTATACGGTTACGCAGATGAACGATGCCACCATCGTCATGCGATACCAATGCTTCACCGCGTCGTTGAGATTTACTCATGAGGTCAATACCTTGAAGTAAGTTGATTATAAGTTCGTTCTATCGTCATCATCGGTCGGAGACTTCGTCACGTTTTTGCATTCATCTGCTACAACGATCGTTTTGTCACCAACAAAAAAAAACTGACTGCACATCACTAAGGGTGTGCAGTCAGTTCATAAAAAAGAGAAAAGTCATGGGATTGATCCTGCCTGGGCAGGTGTCATCCTTGAGCATGAAAAAGTTGTTTTAAAAACAATTTTTCTGCTGCACTCAGTTGCAGACCAGCCGCAACTGCGAATCAATTATTGACGATGACAAACGATAGAAACCCAACACTTGTCATCCACTCAACCATGCTTATCACGTATGCGCTCTCGTGCTCAGCTATGCTGCTCGCGGGAGCGGGAAGCCTTTGCAGTAATGGAAATCACTGCAATTGGGGCTTATTATTTCAAGGTTACCTTTGCGCCTGCTTCTTCGAGTTTCTTCTTCAAAGCTTCTGCATCTTCCTTGGTAGCGCCTTCCTTGAGAACCTTCGGTGCGCCTTCTACCATGTCCTTAGCTTCCTTCAGACCGAGGCCTGTGATTTCGCGGACAACCTTGATAACGTTCAATTTCTGAGCGCCACCATCGGTGAGTTCAACGTCGAATTCTGTCTTCTCTTCAACCGGAGCAGCTGCTGCTGCGCCCGGAGCTGCGCCCATCATCATGGGAGCTGCAGCGGTCACACCGAACTTATCTTCGAGTGCCTTCTTGAGTTCAGAAGCTTCGCCAAGTGTCAACGCACTGATCTTTTCTACCAGTTCTTCAATATTTGCTGCCATGTATTTACTCCAAAAAAAAGTTAGTGTAATTCAATAATCAAGGGTTGATCGATACGAGTATCGGGACAACCTTATGCTGCCTGCTTACGACCCACTTCTTCGATAACCGAAGCGAGATCGCGCATGACTGCGTTAATAGAACCAACGATGCCCGAGATCGGAGCGTCGATGCTGCCAAGAATTCCCGCGATGATTTCTTCGCGTGTTGGGAAGTCGGCAATCATCTTGAGCTTCGAACCATCGTACACTGTTTGCTCAACCACAGCTACTTTCAAACGTGGCTTTTCGCTCTTAGCGGAAAAGTCGCGCAGAATTTTAGCTGGGCTAATGGGATCCTTTTCTGTGGCGAAAATCACAGCAGTCTGTCCGAAGAGCTGCTTAGCTGTAATCTCCACTCCACCGAGTTCCTGAAGAGCGCGAAGAATGAAGGTGTTTTTTGCAACACGATATTCAATGCCCTTAGCCTTCAGTTCCTTACGGAGAGCCCAATCTTGGTCGACGGTCATATGAGCGAAGTCAACGAAGTACAAGGCCGAAGCATTGCGCATCTTTTCACTCAATTCCGTCACAACCGCTTGTTTCTGCTCTTTTGATACCATAGTAAACCTTAGTAGTAATCTGTTTAGACATCAGAACCGAAGTTCCGAGAAGCGATGTCCTTGCAGGTTTGCGTAATAGCCATTTGTTAGTTGTCTGAGGTCTTGCACCTCACCCGTCTCATGCAACGTGCATCGTGTTGCACTACGACGATCCGTCAAGAAACGAGAATCGACCGAAGCAATTATACTTCGCTCTTGATTCCCATTGATTGCTCAGCAATCTTGACACTTGGTCCCATCGTCGACGAAAAGTAAACGCTCTTCACATACTTACCTTTTGCCGTCGCTGGCTTCGCACGAATAATGCTTTGGAAGAATGTGTGAACATTCTCTGCAAGCTGTGCTTCGTTGAACGAACACTTGCCAACTGCAGCTTGGACGTTGCCAGCCTTGTCAACACGGTATTCGATCTTTCCGGCCTTGACTTCCTTCACTGCTTTCGCAACGTCGAATGTCACGGTACCGGATTTTGGGTTTGGCATGAGGCCACGAGGACCAAGCACACGACCCAACTTTCCTAACTCACCCATCACATCAGGTGTGGCAATAATGACATCGATGTCTGCCCAACCTGATTGCAACTTTTCGAGATAATCCGTAAAACCGGCGTGATCTGCACCTGCATCGAGCGCTTCTTTATCTTTTGGCGCCTTAGCAACAACAAGTACGCGAACGGTCTTACCGGTTCCGTGAGGAAGCGATACCGTACCACGAACCAATTGATCTGCTTTGCGGGGGTCAACGCCGAGTCGGATAGCTACTTCAAATGACTCGTCAAACTTTGCCTTTGCGGCTTCTTTTACTGCTGCGATTGCTGCCTTGTAGTCATATTCTTTTTTGGCATCAATCTTCTTGGCTGCTGCGCGATAGCGCTTGCCGTGCTGTTCCATGTGTCCTCCTTGTGCTCCAAACGACCTTGCATGAAAGCTTGGTCTCGCACTGTGTTAATTAAGAACTGAGCTTAGTGCTCTTTCGCTCTTGGAAGAAGAGCAAATTTTCAAATGTGTTGAAGACTGTGTAGATCGCAACTAACTCTAGTCTGAACAAGTCAGCGAGAAGTCCTGCGACTCTTACAATCCTTCAACTGTCAAACCCATGCTGCGAGCTGAGCCAGCGATCATGGATACTGCGCTTTCCATTGTGTCGCAATTGAGATCGGCCATTTTAATCTTGGCGATTTCCTCGAGCTGCGCACGCTTGACCGTACCAACCTTATTACGATTAGGTTGACCTGAACCTTTTTCAATTCCAACAGCCTTAGCAAGCAGAACTGCTGCCGGCGGTGACTTGACCACGAAGGTAAAAGTCTTGTCAGAGAAGAATGTGATTTGAGCAGGAACGATCATGCCCTGCTGCTTAGCAGTACGAGCGTTGAATTGCTTTACGAATTCGGAACCGTTCAAACCGCGCTGACCAAATGCAGGACCAACCGGTGGAGCCATCGTTGCTTCACCAGCCTTAAGCTGCAACTTGAACTGTCCCATTACTTTCTTTGCCATGACCTAAAACGTTTAAGTGATAAATATCGTTGTGATGTAAACGCCTGACTATTGTGGGCGCTCGATTTCAACTTGATCGAAATCCAATTCCACCGGCGTACGACGTCCTAGAATACCAACTTCAACTTTGAGCTTTTGCTTCTCATTGTTGACTTCTTTAACCAATCCCGTGAAGCTCGAGAATGGTCCTTCGATAACTTTAATCGGATCGCCAATCTGAAAGGCATGCTCGATTGTTGCAACGTCCTTGCGCTCTTCAACTCGTCCGAGAATACGTGCCACTTCGTCCGGTTGCAGAGATTGCGGCTCTGACTTGGCATTTGCCGCGAGAAATCCTACAACACCTGCCAGACTCGTGATCAAATCGTGGACTTTCTTGTCCAACGATACTTCGATCATGATATAACCCGGCAAGAAGTTCTTTACGCGCTGACGACGCTTGCCATTGCGAACCTCGAACACAGTCTCCTGCGGGATCACAATGCTAATGATTTTGTCTACCAAATACGGTAAACGCTTCATTTCATATTCAAGCGCAGCCTTCACCTTCGCTTCGTGTCCCGTGTAGGTTCTCAAAGCGTACCACTTCGGCGGATGTTGTTGCGCAGCGGCTCCCATATTAGAATGCCTTATAAATAGTTGCTACGAGCTCTACCATCGCAACGTCTACCAAATACACGAAGGTCGAAATCACAATACAGGTCACTGCCACTACAGCAGTTGATTCCCGCAATTGCTCGCGCGTTGGCCACGAGACCTTCTTCATCTCCTTGGAGACGTCGTTGAAGAAAAGCTTTATGTCATTTATTATCATAAATCACCTTCAGTTATTGAGCAGGGGCGGCAGGAATCGAACCCGCAACCAACGGTTTTGGAGACCGCTACTCTACCAATTGAGCTACACCCCTATCCTCGAGCTGACGAGCGGGATTGAACCGCCGACCTCTTCCTTACCAAGGAAGTGCTCTACCATCTGAGCTACGTCAGCAGACTCGATTGAGCGGGAAACGGGGTTTGAACCCGCGACCCTCAGTTTGGGAAACTGATGCTCTACCACTGAGCTACTCCCGCATCTGATGGGTGCTTCCCGACTGATTTTTTTGTTTGTCAAAAAAAACTCCGTCTTGCTACACCGAAGCCATCCTCAATGCGGCAACACGTTCTTGTGGCATTTACTTGACGAACCAAACTGAGCGGGAGACGAGGCTCGAACTCGCGACCAACAGCTTGGAAGGCTGTGACTCTACCACTGAGTTACTCCCGCAGAAACTACTCTTTGCTTGTCAAAAAGCAGTCGTTGTGGGCAGGGACGGATTCGAACCGCCGAAGTCGAAGACAGCAGATTTACAGTCTGCCCCTGTTGGCCACTTAGGTACCTGCCCTGGAACGTAGCTTGCTAAAATAGCTCTGGGGATAAAAAGAACAATGAAAAAAATGGTGCGGATTGCGTTTTTAGTTGGATTGAGCTGCCATGAGCCGGACAAAATCCTCAAACAAGCTGTCGGAGTCGTGCGGACCCGGCGACGATTCCGGGTGATATTGAACACAGAATACAGGTAAACTGCGATGACGAAAGCCGCTTAAAGTCTGGTCGTTGAGGTTGATATGCGTCGGCTCCAAGTCCGCAGGCAAAGTCTCGCGATCCACCGCAAATCCGTGATTTTGCGAGCTAATCTCGATTTTTCCGGTCATCAAATTCTTCACAGGATGGTTCGCGCCGCGATGACCAAAGCGCAATTTATAGGTCTTAGCACCAAATGCCAAGCCCAAGATCTGATGTCCTAAGCATATGCCAAATACAGGCTTAGCGCTGTTTACAAGTTTCTTCGAACTCTCGATAGCATAGTGTACTGCGGCCGGATCTCCCGGACCATTCGACAAGAAAAACCCATCTGCCCCGCTTTGTAATAACTCTTCGGCCGGCGTCGTTGCCGGATATACCGTCACATCGCAACCGTGATAAGCAAGTCTGCGGAGAATGTTGTTTTTAATTCCAAAATCCAGCGCTGCAACCTTGAAACGTCGCTTGTGCTCTGGCATCGGCGCTAAAAAGTCTCCCTCAGCACGCTTTTCCTCGTACGTGTAGACCTTGTCGGTGGTCACCATTGGACACAGATCCAGGCCATTCATCGAGGGCAACGCACGAACTCGAGCCAGCAAGGATTCTTCTGATTCTGTCGAGCAGCTAATGAGACAGCGCATCGCACCCTCGGAGCGAAGTATGCGCACCAGTTTTCGTGTGTCGATGCCTTCAATCCCGATGATGTGGGATTCTTTGAGATAGTCGTCGAGCGACTTTTGAGCGCGCCAATTGGAATGATGCTTGGATAACTCAACTATCACCATGCCCTCGGCTTGAATGCAACCGGACTCTACATCGTGCTCGTTGACGCCAACGTTGCCGATGTGCGGACAGGTAAAAGTAACGATCTGTCCCTTGTAACTGGGATCCGTGAGAATCTCTTGATAACCGCTCATGGCGGTATTGAAAACAATCTCTCCGGCTGCTTCTGCGGTGGTATCGCCAAAGGCAAGGCCGTGGAAGATCATTCCGTTTTCGAGGACGAGTACGGCTGCTGTGTGCATGCTTAAGGGTAAATCGAGGTACAACGATACTGGGCAGACGCAAAAATAGTGAGTAACTGTCTCTTCATTGATGAGAAAATAGCGTGAGACCTAGCCTGAGCTGAAACAATGCAGAGCTATCTCAATTCGCACCGTGTTTTGATAGGGTTGTATATTGACGATTCACGATGAATCGAGACGAATAATCCACTTGCGTATACTATTCGTAGGTCTGTTATCGTCTCATCTTCAATGAAGGAATTTTCCATGATCGTTCGTCTTCTTGTCTTTGCATGCGCTATGTGCATTCTGCAATCCTGCGCGCGTAGCCAAGACCAACAAAAACTCGTTCCGCCACTTCAGGAGAAATCAACAATGTCATCACCATCCTCCACCGATACCGCCACCTTCGGAGCCGGCTGTTTTTGGTGCGTCGAAGCAGTCTTTCAACAATTGAAGGGCGTGATCAGCGTTCGCTCCGGCTATGCCGGCGGAACCGTCGCCAACCCCACCTACAAAGAAGTCTGTACCGGCACGACCGGTCATGCAGAAGTCTGTCAAATAGTATTCGATCCCTCAGTCATCACCTACGATGAGTTGCTACAAGCCTTCTGGCAAACACACGATCCAACAACGCTGAATAAGCAAGGACACGATGTGGGCACTCAATACCGCTCTGTGATTTTCTATCACAACGATAGCCAACGTCAACTCGCTGAGAAGCACAAGAAAGAACTTACTGAGCAAAAAGTTTGGTCAGATCCTGTCGTCAC
>JBGAUL010000021.1:57801-83503 GCA_044228685.1 Chlorobiota bacterium | reverse complement strand
GTTGCCGGATTGTACTCATCGACAGTGTCTTTTAGTCCACCGGTTTCTCGTACGATTGGAATCGTACCATACTTCAAAGCATAGATCTGCGTCAAACCGCAAGGCTCAAACAACGATGGCACCATTAAAAAGTCTGAGGAAGCAATGACTTGGTGCGAAAGGGCATTGCTATAACCGGTTTTGATGAGCGCACGGGTTGGATAACGACGACCAATGGACTTCAAGAAATTCTCATATCGCGCGTCTCCGGATCCGAGAATACAGAAGCGCATCAAACCGGTTTGCAACAAGCTCTCCATGCTTTCTTCGAGCAATGAAATGCCTTTTTGTGCTGTAAGCCGCGTGACCATACCGATGAGAGGTAGATCGAGTGCAGCTTCGTGTGGCGGAACAGAATCACGAACCAAAGCCTGTTTGTTTTGTTCCTTGAGCTCAAGAGTCTGATTGGTGTACTGCTTTGTGATGAGCGTATCAGTTTCCGGATTCCACTCATGGTAGTCGGCTCCGTTAAGTACGCCGATGACGTCGCCGCCGCGCATGTTCAAGTAGTCCTGCATGCCTTCGCCCTTATCGGTCCAGCGAATCTCGTTAGCATAGTTCGGACTCACTGTCGTGATTTTATCGGCGAACATGAGACCCGTCTTCATCATGTTAAAGACACCATCATGTTCGAACCATGAACCGCGGAAATTGCTCTGTGGAAGACCCGAGTATTCCAGTACACGACGCTGATCGCTTTGTCCCTGAAATGCCATGTTGTGAATGGTGTACACACCGGCCGCTTTACTGAACAAAGGATGGTAGCGATAGTGAGTCTTGAGGTAAGCCATGCTCAGCGCCGTGTGGTAGTCGTGTGAGTGCACCACGTCGATGCGCTCACCGAGCACAATTGCCAGTTCAAATGCAGCGCGACTAAGGAAGCAAAAACGACGATCGTTATCGAGGAAACCTTCCGGATTGCCATAGATGCCTTTGCGATCGAAGTAATCTCGTGATTCGAGAAAGTAGACGGTGACGGTGCTGTCCGGCAGAGTTGCAGACCAAACGCGAGTGTATTCCACCCAGTGTCCAATGGGAACTGCCAGAATAATCTCAGTTGGTTTCAAGCCATACTTGGCAACGTCGATGTCGCTGTACTTCGGTATAACGACCACATTGGAATGACCCATCTCTTCCCATTCTCGTGGAAGGGCAGAGGCAACATCTGCAAGACCACCAATTTTGGCGAAGGGGGCGCACTCAGCTGCAATTGTAAGAATTCTCATAAGGTGTTCGGACGAAGTATCAAAAAAGGTTTAGATGATCTCTGCAACAAAGCAGCGATACTGAGGAAAATTCAAGGCGCTCTCACACGCGCCAGTTACCGATTCAAATAGTCCAAAGATAGTCGATCCACTGCCGCTCATATTCGCGAGCAACGCACCACTGCGGTACAGTTGATCGCGTATATCCCGTAGAGCCGGATATGACTCAAACACCACCGGCTCAAAATCGTTTCGGATTAGTGATTTGAGATTGGCGATGTTGTGAACATTCTTTTCAAGCACTTCACGAAGCGCTGTTGGACTCTTCGAAGTCTCCGAAACACTCAGACTTGAATAAGCCCATGCGGTCGAAACTTCGACTTGAGGATAGACGAGCAGAACGCTGAGCTGCAGATCATGTTTGAAGTACTGTAGCTGATCTCCAATTCCCGTTGCGATTGCTGCGCCGTGACCCAAGAAAAAGGGGACATCGGCACCGAGTTGTCGAGCTAGACCTCGCAGATGAGTCTCGTCGGCCTCAATTGACCACAATCGACTCAGTCCTTTCAGCACATGAGCCGCGTCGCTGCTTCCTCCGCCAAGTCCCGCGCCCGTTGGTATATGCTTGTCGATGGTTATTTTTGCGCCATCCTCAATGTGGAATTCCTGCTGTAGAATCCGAGCAGCTTTCATAGCCAGATTGTTCTCCTGGGGCACCAAAGGAAGCATTGGACAGTGAACTGAAAGGGAATCTGCCTCCTCTATGTGTATGATATCACAAAGAGTTATAGGTAGAAAAACACTATTGAGGTCATGATAGCCATCAGAACGCCGAGCCAGTATTTCGAGGCCGAGGTTGATTTTGGCGCAGGCAGTAAGAGAAATCATCGAGGACGGAAGATAGACGCGCAAAAATACGGAATGACCTCACAAAGCGAGATAACATATCAATCAGAGATACAGCGTAAGGGCATTCATTTGCTTTCGCTGGGTATTCCGCTTGTGTATTCATTTGTTGATAAACAGACTGCATTGTGGTTACTTGTGCCCCTTACTCTTGCGTTTGTTTTGGTCGACGTTGTCAGTCACCGAAGTGGAATAGTACGCGAACTCGTGCTTCGCTATTTCGGCGGCATGATGCGTACACACGAAAAGCGAGTTGACAAATTCATGCTGAACGGCGCATCGTACGTTCTTCTTTCAGCATGCATGTGCGTTCTGTTTTTTCCGAAAATCATTGCGATAACTGCTTTTTCGATTTTGATCGTGAGTGACATCTGTGCGGCTTTGTTTGGAAGACGCTACGGACGTCATCGATTTCTTGATAAGAGTCTTGAAGGTACAATAGCCTTTGCCATTTCCGCGTTTGTGGTGGTCGGTGTAATTGCTGCTATTTCATCTGCTCCGCTGTCCTTTAGTGTTGCAGGTACTACTTCGGCTATCATCGGGGCTTTGATTGAAAATGTATCGCCGCGTTTGCGTTTAGACGACAACGTGTCCATTCCGGCGAGTATTGGTATTAGTATGTGGGTGTTGGCTCTGACATTACTGCACGACCAGCAGTCCTTTCTTACACTTCTTCAATAATCATGCGCGCTTCATCCTTTCGCCTTGTGAGTATCGGACTGCCAGTGCTTATGCTGCTGGCCTGCTTGGCCTACTCGTGGTCAGTACCGGCAAAGACCTACATTCACATGGACATTGTTGACAAGTTCAAAATCGATGATGGAAATGGTCAGCAGGTGTATTACTACATCGTTTCTGTGAATGGTTACGACTCAACGCTTTTCAAGAAATACAGCTCAGCGATTTATCATCGTGAAGTTCCTGACTCGATCGAAGCAAAGGTTGCAGTGCAGATGAATTTCTTCTTCTACAAAGAAAACGCACTTGCTGATCTCTCCGAGGATAAACTTATGCAGATGGCACACGGAGATCCTCGCGCCATTTCGCGATTGAATCATTTAAAAGTGGACTCGAGTGGTTATTTTATTCGTCGCTTCTCCACGATCTATAGTTTGTTTGGACAGGATTCATTGTATTTGGTGCCGGGCGACGTGATCGTGCCCACCGGTGATATCCAACTCAAAGACTTTTTCACCCAACAGAAATCAAATCAACATTCGCATTAATATGAATACTTCGAATCGCTATGTTCTGGTGCTTGGTGCATCCAGTGGTTTTGGTAAGGCAGCTGTTCAGGCAATGGCAAGGAATGGATATCACATTATCGGTGTGCATTTGGATCGTGCAGCCGGACTTGCTCAGGTTGAGGAGTTGAAGACAGAGATTGCAGCGCATGGCGTTCGCAGCATGTTCTTCAATGTGAATGCAGCTGACGAAGATCGTCGCACCGAAGTGGTTCAACAAATCCAAAGCGAACTGCAATCGCACCCCGGAGCCGGTATTCATCTCGTTTTGCACTCACTGGCATTTGGCTCGCTGAAGTCATTTGTGGCTGAGAAGCGTGAGGATACGCTTAACCAGAAGCAAATCGAAATGACGATTGACGTCATGGCGAATTCGTTGATTTACTGGATTCAGGATTTGCACTTCGCCGGACTGCTCTTGCGCGGCGGACGTGTCCTGTCTCTGACCAGCGCCGGCAGCCATCGCGCTCTGCCAATGTACGGCGCCGTCTCTGCAGCCAAGGCCGCACTCGAGTCTATCACACGACAGTTGGCTTTGGAATTAGCACCTTGGCAAATCACGTGTAATACCATTCGCGCCGGTGTTACTGATACTCCAGCTCTGCGAAAGATTCCAGGGACGGATGTATTGATTTCGAATTCACAGATGCGTAATCCTAACCATAAGCTGACAACACCGGAAGCAGTAGCAAATGTCATTACTCTCATTGCCCGTGAAGAAGCGCAATGGATCAATGGACATGTTCTCGGCGTTGATGGCGGGGAGGATGCCATAGATCTGACATGGTGGAAACAAGGCGACGAAACCTACTAAGGCGATCTCAACAAAAACTGGCTAGGTAGCCTTCACGGAAACAAAGCCGGGATTCGCACAGCGATGAAAACTAAACTGAGCACATGGATGTGGTTCCTTCTTCCGATCGTTATGATGATCGGAATGGAGGCGTGTTTGCACGCACCACGTCAACACATGCTCAATCCACGAGAAGGCTCTTCGGATAACTTCGGCTCTGCCCAAGGTGCTAAAAAGTCTGCACAACGCGAGGCCGCGCCACGCTTCACTGATACCAGCTACGTCCAACTCAATCTGTCCAAAGGCTCTGCATTGACAAAGCTCTTCGATCAGGCTCAAGAGGAGTTTGATCTGCAGCAGTATGACAAAGCGGAACGCGGATTTGCGCAATTGATAGAGACCCTTGACGAAACTGATTCGCTGCACCCAGAGTCTCGTTTCATGCTCGCTGAATGCTCCATTCAGCGTGGCGATTATCCCAAGGCTTACGATCGCTTGCAGTCATTGTTGGCAACAAAGAACCTCAACAGCTCGGCTCGTGAGCGTAGTCTTTTGCGTCTCGGACAAGTCTATTGCGCACAAAACAAGACTGATGATGCACTTAAAACCTTCCAGAAGTTTCGCAGAGAATTTCCTCAATCTCCCTACATCGGTTTAGCAAGCTGCGCCGCGCTCAACGGGAAGAACTAGCTTATCTTAATTGCTTAGTGTTGTCGTTTTCTTGAGGCTGTGCTTCAACTTTAGGTGCTTTTTTCGAGCGCAGATACCAGCGAACAAGTCCTATTGCGCACGCAATTAGAATGAGAATTCCCACGACGGTGCTGTACTGAGTAAGGTAATGCTCAATCTCGCGCCAGTTCTTTCCCAGCTGCATTCCTGCGAGGAGGATAATAAAATTCCAAACGAGAGCACTTATTGCGCTTGTAATAGTCGTTAGACCAAAGGGCATTTCGGACATGCCGGCTAGAAAAGCAACGACGGCGCGAGTTCCTGCCAGGAAACGATTCACGATGATAACATACATGCCCCAGCGCTTGAACCAGCTTTCGACAGTGTGGATGGCATCGACCGGGATGAAGCGATAGCGACCTGAGAGCACGACGCTTCGGTCCACTCGACGACCTATCCGAAACATAGTGATGAAGCCCAGCACACTTCCGGCGGTCGATGAAATGAGGGCTGAGGGAAAGTCGATGAGACCAACGCCTACCATGCTTCCGATGAAGACTAGTAGCACATCGCTTGGTGCCGGAGGGAATATGTTCTCGACATAGGCGTTCAGAAAACTAAACAAAACAATGCCCCAGAAGGGCAATCCTTGAAGTGTCTGAATGAGTGTATCGATAAAATGTTCCGGCATCGAGGCGTATTGAGTGTGTGACCTTCTGCAGAGAATTCAGAAGAAAATCCAACAGAATTCAATGAGATGGTCTTTGCATGACGTCAAACTAGCACCGACCGTGTAATTTTGTGCGATGAATGAAGAACGCATTGTTTTTGCCTTAACGGAGACTCATGGCGGACAATCACGATAGCCTGTCAAGGACGCACAAACTTGGATTGATGAGCGGTGGCATTGCACACGATCTCAACAATCTTCTCTCCCCGATACTGCTTGGCGTGCAAACCTTGCAGCGCAATGATCCGGATGACAAAACAAAACGCATTCTGTCGATGATCGAATTGTCGTCGCGTCGTGCTGCAGATCTAGTTCGACATCTTCTCGACTTTTCTCGAAAGACACGAAACGAGATGCATTGGACGTCATTAGACGATGTCGAGCGCGACGTGGTCCAGACGGCAGCCGGTGTCGAGAACATGCACGTCGATTATCTCTGCAACATCCATCGTCCTGGCTTTGGAATTCTCATGAGTCGAGCTGTTGCCGTCGAGTGTCTCACAGAGTTACTCCGCAACAGTCAAGAAGCATCAAAAGCTTCCTCGTCCATTCGCGTGCTGCTTGAAGAGTCGCTCATTGACGAGCAAACCAAGCGCAGCAGTCGGCTGGCTCGCAGCGGTCATTTCCTTCGAATCGAAGTCACAGACGAAGGCGAAGGCATGAGCGACGAAACCATGAAACATGCATGCGATCCGTTCTTTACGACTCGACAGCAGGATGCACATGCAGGACTTGGATTGTTCTTCGTGCACACCTTGCTTCGGCAAGTTGACGGTTTTATCGACATTGTTTCAAAGCCTAGCGGAGGCTGTCAAGTGAGTATGTATATCCCAATGCAAGAGTCAGTTTGAAATCCAACACTCGAAAACTATTTATTTCACCTTTGGAGTTGTTATGAAGGCATTTGCCAACGAAGTATATCTAGATTTTACAAAAGCAGCGAACGCGAAGAAGCAAGCTGAAGCACTGAAGGCAGTGCAGAAGAAGTTTGGTAAAGAGTATCCAAACATTATTGGTGGCAAGAAGATTACTACGGACAAGAAAACGGTCTCCGTCAATCCGGCTCATCCTGATCAAGTCGTTGGTGTATTCCAAAAGTCAGGCGTTGAACACGCTGAGCTTGCTATACAAACCGCAGCAAAGACTTTTGAATCATGGAAGAACACGAGTGCCAAAGAGCGCGCAGCAATACTCTTTAAGGCCGCTGCAATCGTTCGTAAGCGTCGTTTGGAGATCAACGCATGGATGATATCCGAAGTAGGTAAGAATTACCTCGAAGCGGATGCAGATACTTGTGAAGCGATTGACTTTCTTGAATTCTACGGACGTGAAGCACTGCGCTACGCAGGCGAGCATCCGGTCGTGCCGAACAAAGGTGAAAAGAACGAGTTGATCTATGTTCCACTCGGAGTTGGCGTTGTTATTCCACCGTGGAATTTTCCCTTCGCAATTCTCGTTGGTATGTCCTCAGCTGCTATCGTATGCGGTAATACCGTCGTGCTGAAGCCATCAAGCGAATCACCGATGATGGGTTGGCTCTTTGCCGACATCATGCGTGAAGCAGGTCTGCCAAAAGGTGTTTTGAATTTCTTGGTATCAAGCGGCGCTGAAGCTGGTGACTACTTGGTTCAACATCATCTCACACGTTTTATCTCCTTTACCGGATCCATGGAAGTCGGTCTGCGCGTCAATGAGCTCGCTGCTAAAACACCGAAAAATCAGATTTGGATTAAGCGAGTTGTTGCGGAGATGGGTGGAAAGGATGCAATCGTTGTTGATTCAGAGGCTGATGTTGATGACGCAGTGCGTGGTACGGTTGCAGCGGCATTTGGTTTTCAAGGACAGAAGTGCTCGGCATGTTCACGTGTAATCGTCGACAAGGCTATCTACAAGGAGTTTGTGACCAAGCTTCAAGCTCTGGTTGCAACGCTGAGAATGGATGATCCCTCACTTGATGCACCGGTTGGACCGGTTGTAAGCGAACGCGCAATGAACAGCATCCTGCGCTACATTGAAATCGGCAAGACAGAAGGAAAGTTGCTCAACGGTGGCAAGCGCGCGGATCGCGATGGTTACTATATCGAACCAACGGTTATCGCAGATGTGAAGCCAGGTGCGGTTATTGAGCAAGAGGAAATCTTCGGACCGGTCCTGGCTGTAATTCAAGCCAAGGATTTCGATCATGCTTTGAAAATTGCAAACGACACCAAGTATGGTTTGACCGGTGCGCTGTACTCAAAGAATGCAAAGAAGCTGGAACGCGCTCGCAATGAGTTCTTCGTTGGAAACCTGTATCTCAACAGAAAGTGTACAGGCGCTTTAGTTGGTGTTCATCCTTTTGGTGGATTCAACATGAGTGGTACCGATTCCAAAGCCGGAGGACGTGACTACTTGCTGCTCTTCATGCAAGCGAAATCGATTGCACGTAAGGTCTAAGCAGATTGACAGTCGCAAGAAAAAAACAGCACTTCAGATTACTGAAGTGCTGTTTTTGCTTAGAGAGGATACTGACGAAAAACGCAAGACTTACATGTTCGGTGGAATGAGTCCAAGCTGCATGGTTTTACCATTCTTGGTCTTGATGATCACGCCAACCAAACCGAATTTGTGATTGGTGATATAAGTGACCTTGTCGACGAAGACGTCCTCCTTGGTCTCTTCAATTTTCGATACCTTAATCAGGTAGAAACCAACCGGATAATCATCAGTTGTTGATTTGCTCGTGACGGTTCGCGTAACCTTGATTCCTTCGGAATTCGTGAACTCATATTTGTCACCAACATTAGCTGCATACTTGATGATGGTATATGGTCGCGACAGATCATTATTGCTACTGACGAACTCTTGAATACCCTCGCTGGTGATCTTCATCTTCAAGTCAAAACTCACAGTCGATGGTAGCATTGAAGCGTCTTTTATATGTATCAATGACGGCACTACGGAGTCCGGAAGGCAGATCCTTGGTGCCAAACACAGAGTCGAGCGAGGTTACGAACTGCGTGTCAAAGCCGGCATCGACGTGCGTTGTGACAATGCCAGCGTCATTTTTGGTAATAACGACCGTATCGTTAAGATGATTGAAGCCTGCGACGAATTCGCCGGGAATAGAAATCCAGCTAGCGAAGTGTCCGCCGACTTTCGTCAACTCGAGGTTCGTATCGCCGCCAATCTCATTCGGACCCAGCGTTTTCTCACATGCATATATTCCTAAGAGACTTAAGCCCAGAATAAGGGTGATATAGTTGATTCTCTTTTTCATCGTCATCTCCTTCAGCAGTTAAACTTCTCTACGGCTGCAACTTGGGGCATTGCCTCGAGGCACACCATGATATTGGTCAGTTTTTGATCCAATTGGAGTCAGTTTGTACTCTCGCAACCCCTCGGCGGTTAGCAATTCAGGATGTATTTTGACGACGGCATTTCTAATGCGCTCGGCATTGGACCAAACAATTGAGGGACCATTATGGCAAACGGAAATCGATCGCTCCCGATTCCGAAGCTGGCTCGACACGCATGGCCAGTCATTTTCTTGTGTTTGATTCTCGTACTGGTTCTCGACTCTTGTCGAGAGGCTACTGAACCTAGCGTACAGGTTCGTGAAAAGTTTATTCACTCGGCGACCGAACTTGGTGTACCCACAGATCAAGATGCAAGCGATGACCGAATCATCGAACGTTTTCAATACACGCTGTCCTACAATCCCGGGTTGAACGTTGCCAATTGGGTTAGTTGGAATGAAGATTCGGCATGGTACGGTCCTGCAGATCGATGCGATTGTTTTAAAAGTGATCCAAACCTCCCAGGAGATTGCACTCCTATTCCTCTCGATTTGTATTCGAAGAGTGGCTACGATCGCGCTAACAAGGAGCTCTATATCATTGCCGGTGGTTTGTATAAAACGAAGAAGAGGATCAAGGATTTGGTGACAATTCCTGACTCTTGTTGGAAGATCGTTGTGGTGATGGACAGAGGATACAGGCTTGCAGATGTAAACAGTTCGAATCAGGTTATAGCCGTTATGATGAACAACGGAGACTACACCAAGGACAACAATGATTGGAGATTCTACAAGACAACTGTTCGGGCGATAGAGCAGAGCACAGGGTACAATTTTCTCTCCTCGGTACCAAAGGCAGTACAGGACGTGATCGAAACTAAAATCAACTAAAATCTAATAGTAAATCGATTGGCTTATGGCAACACCCAAAGTAAAAAGTCTTGGCATACTCTGCGTTTACGCCAAAGATTTCAAAGAGTCTTTGAAGTTCTATACCGAGGTCGTAGGTCTTGGCGAACACAAGATGATGGGTGAGAACTCTTGTTATTTTCAACTTGAACAGGAGCAGGGTGTGTACCTCATCGGAGGCAACAGTCCTCGCGAGTTTGAGAAGGGTCAATGTATGACCACCACAGCGCTGGAAGTTGAATCTGTAAAGGCTGTCTTCGACTCACTCAAAGCAGGCGGCTATAAAGTTATACCTGATGAACCGATGGCGATGAATGAAGATATCTATTGGATTCAAGCGGTAGACCCATCAAATCTCGTTATTGAGTTTATTGGTCGCTTGTAGTCTGCACAACTGAGTCTTCCTCAACTACGCTTTGTCCGCTTATAAATTCTATGCGAATAGCTGTCGTTCAGTTCATACCTGGTTTTGAAAAGCTTGATGAAAATTGTCAGGCTCTTATGCGCTATTGCAAAGAGATCGAGGCAGACCTCATCATATTTCCGGAGCTTGCGACTAGTGGATATTTCTTCCAAAACATGGAGCAGAGCAGAGCGCAGGCCATGCGCGCTGACGATGCTCGCTTGGCAGAATTTCAATCCTTAGCAACAACCAAAGGCAGCATGCTCGTCATCGGATTTGCTGAATTGGATGCGCAGAACAATCAAGTTTACAACTCTTGCATTCTTTTGCATCCTGACGAGAGCAAGAGCAGAGTTTACCGCAAGTCACACCTTTTTTACAAAGAGAAATACTGCTTCAACGCAGGTGATACCGGTTTCTTTGTCATTCATGATGAGAAACACGATTGTCGCATCGGCATGATGATCTGCTATGACTGGCGCTTTCCCGAAGCGGCTCGGAGTCTTGCCTTGTTGGGTGCTGATCTTATTGTGTGTCCTTCGAACCTCGTCACGCATATCTGGCGTAGCGTCATGCCTGTTCGCGCGATTGAAAACAAAGTTTACCTGGCTGTGGCAAATCGCTGGGGTTCTGAAACTGTCGGTGGGGAAGAAGTCTCGTTCAACGGACAAAGCTGCATCTATTCGTACAATGGCTCTGTGTTAGCTTCGGCTGAAGCAGAAGGAAATGCTGTGCTCTACGCGGATATCTATCCAGAGCAAACGAGGGATAAATCCTTCAACGCCGAGAATGATATTTTGAAAGATCGACGTCCGGAATTGTACCTCACAAAGGCAAAAGACTAAGACGAATGCTCAACAACCACATTGGATGGTTGTACATGAATTAGCGAATGAATTTTCGACTGAAGCCTAGTGCTCTGATTTAGATTCTCGCGTCATCAAGTCATAGACTGCTTGACGAGCCGGTTTGTTATGAAAGAGGATTTCATAGACCTGTTCGACGATAGGCATTTCTACGCCGGCTTTTTTCGCGAGTTGATATGCTGATTCAGTGGTGGCCACACCTTCGGCAATCATAGGACTTTCCGAGAGGATGTCTTTGAGGGTTTTGCCTTGACCGATTTCTTCGCCGACATGACGGTTACGTGAGTGACGGGAGTCACAGGTAACAATCAAATCGCCCAAGCCACTCAGTCCGCTAAAGGTCGTTGGATTTGCACCAAGCACAACTCCAAGACGAGTGATCTCAGCCAAGCCTCTGGTAATCAATGCCGCTTTAGTGTTATCACCCGTTCCTAGACCATCAATTATGCCTGCCGCGATAGCAATCACATTCTTCAAAGCACCACCTAACTCAGCGCCTATAACATCGCTGCTGCTGTAGACGCGGAAGGTGGAATTGCTGAAAGCATCTTGAACAACTTCGGCTGTCTTTTCGTCGGTGGAGGCTGCGAGGATGGTAGTTGGCACATCGCGCACGACTTCTTCGGCGTGACTTGGTCCGGTGAGCACTGCGTAGTTATCTCGATCAATGCGACAACTCTCACGCAACAATTGCGAAACCCTCAGCAGCGTAGTATTCTCAATTCCTTTGGCTGCATTAGCAATTAAACGATCCTGTAAACGAAAATCGTTGTTTTGAAAAACACTTCGAATGAACTGGGTCGGCACGCTGATTACGACAAGTTCCACATTCTCAAACTCAGTCGCGTCGGTCGTAGCGCGAATGCTAGGATTGAATTGAATTCCCGGGAGAAATACCGAGTTGGTATGGAACTCATTAAACTCCGCTGCAAGCTCAACCGAGCGGGTCCAGAGTAAGACGTCATGCTTATTTGAAGCAGCAACTTGGGCCAAAGCTGTACCCCAGCCGCCGGCACCTACGATTCCAATATTCATGGCGATGTTGTTACGAAGGAATGACGCGCAAATCTACAACGCAAGGCTCAACCTTGAGAGGCAATCGTGAGCTGAACGAATGAAGTCCGGACTAGCGGCGCAGAACTTGCCACTTGGTCATTTTGTTCTCAGTTCCGCTTAGCAATCGCTTGATATTGCTACGGTGCATGTAGATCACCAATGCTGAAATCGAGATGGAGAACCAGATCAAGGTGTGATATCCGTCGATGGTGGCACCAAAGACGTTATAACGGAAAGCCATTGCACCCGGGAGGATGATGGCAGCTAAAATCGAACCGAGGGAGATGTAACCACTTAGCATCACAGCCAAGATGAATACACCAGCGGCAATACTGACTTCGATTGGAGCGATACCAATGAGCATGCCTGCTGCGGTATTGACGCCCTTGCCACCCTTGAATCCTACGAACACACTGAAAATGTGTCCGAGAACAGCCGAAGCACCGGCGATGATTTTAACCACCGTGATGTCTTCAAAAGGTGTTCTATTGGTGAAAGGAAGGTGATGTCCTTCCATGAGGTGCGAAACGAATACGACTGCCGCCAAACCTTTGGCAATATCAACGACCTGCACGAAGATCCCCCACTTCCAGCCGAGCATACGGAAGGCGTTTGTGCTGCCCATGTTGCCACTGCCTTTTGTTCGGATATCGAAACCAAAGAAGCGTTTCGATACAATGACAGCAGTAGGGATGGAGCCAATCAGATAACTGAGCAAACCAATAAAAATCAGTCGTAGTGTCGGGTCAATCATTGTTTTTCAACACAGTTGTCGATTAATGGTAATATCGTCCGTTCACGGTCAATCATTGATACCGATAACAAATTTACGGCTTTACAAGAAAGTAATGGATAGGATCGTCTTATAGACTATATTAATTTTCGATCATCGAAGATCGTCATGTTTAAAGCTTCGGCGGTCGAAAAAGTAGATGTAACACTTTTGCCCTTTTTTCCATGGCTATGGACAGCGAATCATCCACCCGAAAACGACTTGAAGAAATTGATCGAGAACTCGCCGATTTGCGAGAAGAACACGATCGTCTGAAATCGCGTTGGACAATCGAGAAGCGACACATACAAGCTTTACGATCAATCAAAGAAGATATTGGAAGCGTGAAGCTTGAAGCTGAGGAGGCTGAGCGTCAAGGCGACTTGGGAAAGGTGGCTGAGCTGCGCTATGGTCGCTTGCATCAATTGCAGAAACAACTCGAGATGGAAAAAGCAGAGTTGGATAAGGTGCAGCAAAGTGGCAAAATGCTGAAGGAAGAAGTTGAGTCCGAAGACGTGGCTGAAATCGTTGCACGCTGGACGGGAATTCCGGTCCAGCGAATGCTCGAAACCGAGCGCACCAAGCTGCTCACAATGGAAGATCGTCTGCACCAACGCGTCATCAATCAAAGCGACGCAATTCGTGTTATCTCAAATGCCATTCGTCGTTCGCGCGCAGGTCTGGCAGATGCCAACAAGCCAATCGGCAGTTTCATTTTCTTGGGAACCACAGGTGTTGGCAAGACGGAAGTGGCGCGCGCACTAGCAGAGTTTCTGTTTGATGACGAAGCCGCTATTGTACGCATCGACATGAGCGAGTATATGGAGAAGCACTCTGTCTCTCGTCTCGTTGGCGCGCCTCCGGGATATGTTGGTTATGAAGAGGGCGGGCAGTTGACTGAGGCTGTTCGTCAGCGACCCTATTCCGTCGTGCTCTTTGATGAAATCGAGAAAGCACACAATGATGTGTTCAACATACTGCTTCAAGTGTTGGACGAAGGACGGTTGACCGATTCCAAGGGACGCACCGTCAACTTTACCAATGCCATCGTCATCATGACTTCGAATCTTGGAACTGAGTTTCTCCAAGACAAAATGCAGGGTCTGAACGAGGACAACCGTGATACCATAGTCAACGAAGCTCGCGTTCAAATCATCGAGCTCCTACGTCAACGTATGCGTCCTGAGTTTTTGAATCGCATCGACGAAATCATTCTTTTCAAACCTCTCACGCGCTTCGAGATTCGTCAAATCGTTGCCTTGCACGTCAAGAAGCTCAAAGATCGTTTGATGCGCGATAACATCACGATGATTGCCGACGATGAAGTACTTGATTGGCTGGCACAAAACGGATGGGATCCACAATACGGGGCTCGTCCTCTGAAGCGCGCCATTCAACGTTTGTTAGCAGATCCAATTTCAATGAAGATTCTTGCCTCCGAAATCGCAAGCGGTGACACGATGGTCGTGCGCGTGCTCGAAACCGGTGGACTTGAATTCGTTCGTTCTTAAACGAAGAGCGGTCTGAACCTGGATAAGATCCTTGCCACCAACGCACGGCGTCTGCTCAGTTCGTTATAGTTTTGTCGCACGTGCGGAATACACCGTTCGAAGAATCCCCTTTACAATGCAATCAGAGAGCCGCATACAGGTCCTTCCTGAGTTTATTGCCAATCAAATCGCCGCCGGTGAGGTGGTGCAGCGTCCTGAGTCTGTGGTCAAGGAATTGGTCGAAAACTCATTGGATGCAGGCTCGACGCATGTAACCGTGGTCGTGCGACAAGCAGGGAAGAGCTTAATCCACATCGTCGACAACGGCAGCGGTATGTCGCGCGATGATTTGAGTCTGGCTCTTAAGCGTCATGCCACTTCTAAAATTCGCTCGGTCGAAGATCTGCAACATATCATGACTCTCGGCTTTCGAGGCGAGGCACTGGCGTCGATTGCATCGGTTGCCCAGGTTGAAATACTAACCCGTGTTGCCCAGGTTGAAATACTAACCCGTAGACAAGAAGAGGCGCATGGTTGGAAGTTGGTTTCCGAACCACTACGAGATGCGACCATTGAAGCAGCCCAACAAGAGTCGGGAACGCAGATTCTGGTTCGCAACCTCTTCTTCGCGGTTCCCGCGCGACGAAAATTTCTCCGAAGTGATGTCACGGAGTTTCGGCATATCAGCGATACCATGATTCGCTTTGCGCTCAGTCATCCTGATATTCGATTTACTTTTCATGATGGCGATTCGCTCATCTTTGACGTTAGACCTCAGTCACAACAAGAACGCATTCGCGATTTACTTGGCGATAAAACCTATCAAGCTGTAGTGCCTCTTCTTCTGAAAACTGATGATGTTGAGATTAGCGGATTTCTCGGTAAGCCCAGTCTGGCACGTAGCACTCGCAGCAGTCAATATCTGTTTCTCAACAAACGCGCTATTGCCAATCGGGCTCTATCGCATGCGGTCTATCAAGCATTTGAACACCTGCTCGATTCTTCGCAGCACCCGATGTATGTGATGAATATTGAAATCAACGCCGAACGCGTCGACGTCAACGTGCATCCTCAGAAGTCCGAGGTGAAGTTTGATAACGAGAAGATGATGTATGATATGGTTCATGAGGCCGTTCTGCAGGCTCTGCGAACAAACTCGATGATACCTGACGTGCATTTTGGTTTGGGATCATCGCAGACGCCTTTTGAGAAGTTGAGTTATGGTCCGACGCCGGCGCTTCCCTCTGATTCGGACGTGGTGTTGGTCAATAAAATCACCGGCGAGATTGTCACTAATACTCCATCCTATCAAGCTCCCGCGCGCAGTGTTGGTTCGGTGTCGTCTGGCCCACGATTTGGTTCAGAACAGAGTTCATCTGCTCCTCCGCCTCAGCAGTCCTGGACAAAGCAATGGGGTTCGCAGTATCAAAGTGCCTTCGATGCATTGTTCTCGGATCCGACAGCGACGCAACAAGCGACGGGTGAAGCGAGTAGCGCCGCAGGTGCTGACCTACCCGAGAAGATGCTGTGGCAGTTGCATAACAAGTACATCTTTATGCAGAGTCCTGAGGGTGTCGTGATTATCGACCAACACATTGCTCACGAACGTATTCTCTACGAGAAAGCTCTGGATGCAATGAATCGTGAGTTATCGCGCGCTCAAAAACTCTTGTTTCCGGTTCACATGCAGTTGAGTGTCGTGGAGAAGAGTATTATCGATGAAGTTGGAGATGATATCCGAGCCATGGGATATGAATTCACCATCAAAGACAATGACTTGGAACTTCACGGTGTGCCGCTTGATATTAAGAATGGTAAGGAAGCCTCGTCGCTGCAGGAGGTGATGGAGCAATTTTCCGAATACCAGCAAGTACGTCCGGCGAGTGTGCGCGATAATCTCGCAGCTTCGTTTGGATGTAGAGCGGCAATCAAGGCAGGGGATCCGCTAACTTATCCGCACATGCGACAACTCATTGAGGATCTGTTCAAGTGTCAGACTCCTGAGGTATGTCCGCACGGACGTCCGGTACTCATCCGTCTCGAACTCAAAGAACTCGATCGTCGGTTCGGTCGAACGAGTTAAGCAATCACGGTCAGAATAATCTCTCTCAAACCAATTCCTCAATCAAGCATGTTTTCTAGCGTTCGGCATATACACTTTGTTGGTATTGGTGGAATTGGCATGAGTGCAATTGCCGAGATCTTGTTGTCGCAAGGTTTCAAGGTCAGCGGTTCCGATGCCCAGCAGTCTGATAACACCGAGTATTTGCGTGAGCTCGGTGCGACGATCTACATTGGACATAAGGCAGAGAATATCAAAGATGCAGAAGTAGTTGTGTATTCTAGCGCCGTGCGGGTGCATGAAAATGTAGAGACACTCGCCGCACTCGAAACGAAAGTCCCGATTATCCGTCGCGCAGAAATGCTGGCGGAAGTAACTCGGTTGAACTATTGCTTGGCTGTAGCAGGGACGCACGGAAAGACTACGACAACATCGATGAGCGGGATGGTGTTTGTGCAGGGTGGTCTCGATCCAACCGTAATTGTTGGTGGACGTCTACGTGGTCTCAATGGATCGAATGCGCGACTTGGTCATGGTCAGTGGACGGTTGTCGAAGCCGACGAATACGATCGCTCCTTCTTACAACTCCTTCCAACCATTGCCATCATCACCAACATTGAAGCTGAACACTTAGATATTTACAAAGACCTTGATGATATCAAAGCGACTTTTTTGCAGTTCATCCAGCGCGTACCCTTTTATGGCGCTGTGATTGCTTGCATCGATGATCCGGTCGTTCGCGAGCTTATTCCTCAGTTAAACAAACGTGTTCTGAGTTATGGAATTGACGAGTCTGCTGAGCTGCGGGCTGTGGATATCACCTATAGCGGACGCTCATCGAGATCGCGCATTCTATACCACGGACAAGATTTAGGATTCATGACCCTCAATATTCCGGGTCTGCACAACATCCGCAATGCTCTGGCTGCTGTTGGCTCGGCACTGATGTTAAACATTCCATTCAGTTCCATTGCAACCGCCATGGCTGAGTTCAATGGCGTGCTTCGCAGATTTGAAATCCTAGGTGAAAACAATGGGGTTATGGTGGTAGAAGATTATGCGCACCATCATACTGAAGTAATGGCAACACTTGCCTCAGCCCGTCAAGGATGGGGAAGACGCATTGTTGCCGTCTTTCAACCTCATACCTACACTCGTACCCGCGACTTCCTCAAAGAAATGGGAACTGCTTTCAAGGATGCAGATGTGGTGATTGTTGCTGATATTTATGCGTCACGAGAGAAGCCAATCGAAGGTGTGCACTCGATGCAGCTGGTGAAGGAGCTTCAAGCCAACGGACACCCGAATGTCATGTACTTGGCTAGCAAAGAAGAGATAATTTCAGAACTCAAAAACGTGCTCCAAGCCAATGACATGCTCATCAGTTTGGGTGCCGGGGATATCTACAAAGTAGCCAGAGCAGTCGTTGCCGACGATTTTCGTTTAAAGGCGCGATAGGCTTATCTATCAAGGCCCGGCCTGGGCGATTGTCCTTTAAACGCTCTGAGATAGCAAGCATAGCTAGTCAATTATCGATTTGCCGCCATTTTCTAACACTTTTTAACAGCGGACGAGCCAGAAAAACGCCCCAGCGGTAAAGAATTGTCATTGTAAATTTGCGATTCCGTAAGAATGAGCTCAGTTCGGAGCTCAAAGCAATAGAATAATAAACGCTGGAGAATTTCTCGCATGAAGTCACGTATGAAGCTCGCATATCTGAGCCTCGTCCTTATTGCCCTTTGTTGTTCACCGATTTCCCTGCTTTCACAAAAGAAGAAGCCGGTAAAAGAGACGGTGTCCGCACCGGCATCACAATCGACAGCGGTGTTAGCGACGGTTGGTGGTGATCCTATCACATTAGGCGATTTGGAGAGCGCCTATAAGCGGAACATGAACAGGAAGAATAGTGTTCTGACAAGTGTACGCAAGGACAGCGTGTTGGATTTCCTCAATCTCTACGTTAAGTATCGTCTGAAAGTCAAGGACGCTGTTTCGCGCGGCTTTGAAAAAGATAGCGCTGTACAAGCAGAAGTTGCTTCAAATCGTAAGCTGCTCAGCGAGACCTTTCTCTTCGACAAAAAGATCGTCGAACCAAACGTGAGCAAATATCTCGAGCGTCGTAAGAAAGAACTTCAGGCAGCTGTTATGGTATTCGTCATTCCGCAAGGCGAGAATGCTGATACCAGCAAAGCCTACGAGAAAGCAAAGAAGTGTATCGAACTCGTCAAGAGTGGCGTTGACTTTGCAAAGGTGGCAAAAGACTCATCCGAAGACAAAGAGACGCGTGAAAAGGGAGGAGTGCTTCCATTCTTCACATCGCTTGGCGGTATTATCCGTGCTCTTGAGGATGCGACCTACTCGCTAAAACCGGGTGAAGTATGTGCACAACCAATTCGCTCGCGCTTTGTGTACTTGGTCGTCAAGAACATGCAGGAAGTCCCGCGTTCTTCAGTTCGCGCAAGCCACATCCTCGTTCCTCAATTTGAAAATGAAGATTCAACCGCAGCAAAGAACCGCGCGGATAGTTTGTTCAATGCCCTGCGCAACAAGTCTCGCGATGAGTTTGCGTCAGCCGCACGAAAGCTATCGACTGATAAGGCCACAGTAGAAAAAGGTGGCGACATGGGACAATACTATTCACGTTCCATGGGTTTTGAAGGCGATAACCATCGTGTCGTGAGTGAATTGGAAGATGAAATGTTTAAGCTGCGTGATGGCGAGGTTGGTATCGTTCAGACCATTTACGGATATCACGTTGTACGTCGCGACTCAACCAAACCGGTTGTTGCAGAAGAAGAGCGCGACAACGTCAAGAAGATATACAAGAAGTACTACTTCGAAGACGACAAGCGTGCCTTCTTGGAAGATGCTAAAAAGCGTCTGGGCTTCCACGTTAATGACGATGTGCTGAACTCGTTCTTGGCACAGATCGATCCGAACAAGACAACGCTTGACACGACATGGTTCAAGAAAATTGACGATCAGATCAAATCACAAACCTTGTACGTGATGCCAATGCGCAATATCACTGTTGGTGGTATGATTGATTCATTACGTAGACGTTCTGATATGCGTGGTTCTTCACTGACTCGTAACGGTGTTAACAACGCACTCAACAAAATCGCAGATCCGGTTGTTAGTGCTGAAGCGGCAAAGTCACTTGAAAAAGAGTATCCTGAGTTCGCTTCTCTCATCCGTGAGTTCCGTGACGGTATTCTGCTCTTCAAGGTTGAAGAACAGGAAGTTTGGAGCAAGTTGAAATTTGATTCAACAGCAGCTAAGGGTTACTGGGACACAACCAAGACGCGCTACAACACAGAAATGCGCTACGATGTGTCTGAGATCTATTGCTTGGCAGATACCACAGCAAAGAAGCTTTATGATTTGATGCTCAAAACGAAGTCTCGTGAAGAATTTGAAACACAAGCTGCTCTCTATACCCAACGCGATGGTTATCGCGAGAAGAAAGGACATTGGGGAGTCGTTTCTGTTAAGAACTCTAAGCTGGCTCAACT
The DNA here is from genome assembly GCA_044228685.1 of Chlorobiota bacterium. Taxonomy (GTDB): domain Bacteria; phylum Bacteroidota; class Ignavibacteria; order Kapaibacteriales; family NICIL-2; genus JBBATK01. The sequence goes on along the minus strand of JBGAUL010000021.1, from coordinate 63,567 downwards.
CATTGATCCGACAAAGCCAAAGACGGGTGACATCATCGGACCGTTGCCTTTCGAAAAGGGCTTCACTATTGTTCGCATCAACGAAGCTCAGTCTCCGCGTATGAAGACATTCGAAGAAGCAATTCCTGATTTCGCACCGGCTTTTCAAGACACCGTACAGAAGCGTTTGGCCGAAGCGTGGATCGCTAGACTTCGTGAGAAGTTTGACGTGAAAATTGATAACGCCAAGATTGATTCTCTTTTCCGCAATTAATGACACAATATTGCGTCATCTAGGAGTACATTCATTAGAACGTCTACAACCGTGATTTCAAAAGTCTTGTCAAGATCTAGTCGTCTACTTGCAACACTCGCAATGTTGCTTTGTTCAACTGCAGCTGCTTTTGCGCAAGGCGCACCACAGCTGCGTGAAGGCGACGTGTTGGATAGAGTGGAAGCAGTCGCCGGACGCGAAGTAATTCTGAAGTCTGAAGTGGATGGACAGTTGTTTATGCTCGCACAGCAAAGCAAAGACGTAAATCCTATGGATCCGGTCATCAGAAAGCGTGTGCGCGACGCAGTAATCAACGATCGTCTCGTGTACACCAAAGCGCTTGAAGATTCGACCATGCAGGTTGGTGAAGACGAAATCAGTCAGCAGCTCGAAGCCACCATGCAGCAGATCATTGCTCAGTTTGGTTCTGAGGATCGCGTTGAAAAGGCATATGGCATTCCCATGTGGAAGATCCGCAAGGACGGTCATGATGAAATCAAAAAGCGCATCATGATGGAGCGCATGCGCCAAAGTCGCTTGGGCGAAGCAAAGGTCTCGCGCACCGAAGTCGAGGAGTTCTACAAACAGTACAAAGACTCTCTTCCTGAAATATCAGAGCAAGTTGAACTTTGTCACATCGTCAAGCTCATTCAGCCGGCAAGCTCAGCCAAGGAAAAGGCGCAGCAGAAAGCAAAGAAGATTCGCGATTCAATAAGTGCAGGTGGCGATTTCTGCGATTTCGCGAAGCGCTATTCTGCAGATGCTGGTACGGCACCAACTTGCGGTGAGCTTTCCATGCGTAACTGCAACGACTTCGTACCTGAGTTCTGCAGTGCAGCGCGTAAGCTGCAGATCAACGAGGTTTCATTACCGGTTGAAACGCCCTTTGGATTTCATGTGATTCAGCTGTTGGATCGAACCAAAGAGCAAATCCATACGCGACATATCCTGATCGCTGTTTCGCGACAGGAAGAAGATGTGGAGGCATCGCGAAAGTTCTTGAGCAACATCAAAGAGAAAGTCGGGAAGTCGGAAATCACCTTTGACGCTGCAGCTAAGGTATTTAGCGAAGAGAAGGAAACACAAGGATTTGGCGGCTCGTTGGGCAAGGTACAGATTGCTGCGCTCGATCCAACGTTGCGTCAAATCGTCGAAAACTCAAGGATGGGGAAATATCAGATCCCTTACCATACCAGACAGACAGAACAAAACCGGCCGTGCATATCGTACAGAGAAAACATACGATTGAGAAGCATCGCGCTAATCTCACGACCGACTACAAAGAAATTGAGCGCTTGGCCGCTAATTACAAGCAAAACAAAGAGTACGAGAACTGGGTCAAAGACCTGCGAGCTGAGTATTACTGGCAGGTTCTCGAGTAATCGAATCGCTGTATGTTTGGTGGATAATTACTGCAAGTGCTTTGAAATATGTTAGTTGCGATAAATCGTTAACCGTGTGTGCTCTCGAATGACAGAATGAAGGTTGGCTACGTTAGATTCGGACTGTATTTTTGCAGTCCCATAAAGTAGCCACTCCGGAGAGGTGCGAGAGTGGTTGAATCGGGCGGTCTCGAAAACCGTTATACCGGCAACGGTATCGAGGGTTCGAATCCCTCCCTCTCCGCTGGCTTACTAAAGCCAAATTCATCCTTCGCGTAATCGAGGATGTCTGCCCGGATGGCGAAATTGGCAGACGCGCTACATTCAGGGTGTAGTGTTCTCACGGACATGCAGGTTCAAGTCCTGTTCCGGGCACAAAAAGTTATGAAAAGACACCCAGCGGTGTCTTTTTCTGTTCCAGGGGAAATCAACGATCAACTCCGATCGCAGGCAGCAGAATATGAAGGCAATCAAGAGTGTGAGTTTCCAAGCGTGTCTGGACAATCCGTCCGGAAGAAGAAGTGCCGCTTTCTGGCGCCATCTGCTGCTATTCCTGACTATAGTCATCTCCATTAACCAGATCGCATCTGCCCAGCAACTCCCTGATCTTCGCACCATGCGCGAGAAGGCAGATGATTTCATGAAGAGTGGCGATTATCGCTCTGCAAATGCGAGTTATGAATCGTGGGTACAAGCATGTCCTCGCGACACCATGGCGCACTATTTCCACGCCCTCTGCTTAGTCAAGGTCGCGCAGAGTGAACTTGCACTCAAAGCCCTGGAACAAGCAGCGATTGCCGGCCTAAGTGATCTCAAACGAGTTAACGACGAGCCTGAGTTTGCTCCCTTGCGTTTGCTCAATAAGTGGAAGGAAGTCCAGCAGCGAGTAAATGCCAACGCAAGAGAAAATGCCGAGTTTCCCTTTGCCTATTGCAAGCAGGAACGCATGGCGAGATACCGCGTTTTGTATCCCTCTGACTATGATTCTACGAAGCGTTATCCGTTAATTCTTTTGCTTCATGGCAATGGTCAGACACCCGCCGTGATGCTTCGATGGATGAAGGAATTGAAGTTGAGTTCGGTGATCGTGGTATGTCCTGAAGCACCGTACGCCAAGTTTCCCGAAAGTATTGCCCACGGACAAAGCCAGTTGTCAGCGTCTCCGACCGATCTGCAGGTTCCCGACACTCTTCGTCAAGAAACTGTCGAGTTATCTGCGAGGTGGTATGCTGATGTTTTAACGCACGCTCAGCGCACACTTCCGCTCACGAAAGATTTGCCGCTCATTATTGGTTTCAGCCAGGGTGGTTTCTACTCGCTTGTCTTTGCAACGCGTTTTCCTGAGCGCATACGATCCGTTATTGCTTTGAGTCCTAGCTACTTCGAAGAAGCACATTTGCGTGAACGTGCAGCAAGCTTACGTCAGCACGGCATTGACGTGTTGCACTGTCATGGGAAGCAAGATCCCATTGTTCCATTTCAGACAGCAGAGTTAATCCACGACATGCTCAGTCAGGCAGGAGTCACGACTAGCTACGTACCCTTTGATGGCATACACTGGATGACTCCCGACATTAATCAAAAAGTTCAGACCTGGATTCACGCGCATTTTCACAGAAATTAGCAATAGAAGAGAGGCTCTATTCGTATTATAGCGCAAGAAAAAAGTATAGTATGACAAACGATTGGAGATATTGGGAAATGTTGCGTTCAACCCTTCTTGTGTTTTTCTTGGCGCTGGTTGCAGCTCACGGTGCTTCGTGCACGAAAAACTCATCGGTGCCTGAAGCTCTTGTACCGGATAACTCAAATCGCACCTCGCGCGAAGAGAAAAACGCCGTAATCAGCGGCTCACGTCAAAATGCTATTACCAAAGTTGCAAAGGATTGTTCTCCTGCTATTGTCGGTATTAACGTGACTGAGCTGAGAGAATATCAAGATCCCTTTTTTGATCCTTGGTTCGATCGCTTTTTTCCGCAAATGCGACAGCGCTACACACAAAAGGTTCAATCATTGGGATCGGGCTTTCTCGTGTCGAGTGATGGCTACATTATCACAAACGACCACGTAGCAGGACGCGCATCAAAAATCGTCGTAACCACCACCGACGGCGAGAAATTCGACGCCGAGATTATTGGATCGGATCGCACCAGTGACGTTGCTTTGCTGAAGATTAAAGGCAAGAATTTACCTTATCTCAAATTTGGCAACTCTGATGATGTACAGGTCGGTGAATGGGCCATTGCCTTTGGTAATCCCTTTGGTCTATTCGACAAAAACTCCAAGCCAACCGTCACCGTAGGTGTGGTTTCAAATACAGGAGTAAGCTTTACCGAAAATGCCGAAGGCTACACGCGGGTGTACAAGGGAATGATTCAAACAGATGCTGCTATTAGCTCGGGTAATTCCGGCGGACCCCTCATCAACGTCGATGGAGAAGTGATTGGTATGAATACAATTATCTTCTCGACATCACAATCATCGAGCGGAGCAGGGAGCATTGGAATTGGCTTTGCTATTCCAATCAATCGCGTGCGCACCATCATGGAGCAATTGCGCAATGGTATAAAGGCTGATCGATCCGGTGCATTTACAGGGCTCGGCATTTTTCCTTTGTCTGAGTCAAATGCGAAGCAGTATCAGACGACTCACACCGAAGGCGTGATTGTAACCCAAGTGTCGCGAAATTCACCTGCAGACAAAGCGGGAATCAGTCCGCTTGATATCATTCTTGAAGTCGATGGGACACCGATTCGTACCATCGAAGACTTCAATGTGTTGTTCGATGACGCGGTGGTTGGTCAGACTTTGAAATTGAAGATTGAAAGGGATGGAGAGGTTTTGCAGAAGAAGATTACTATAGAAAAATTTACGCCGGATAGACGACGATGAGCAACGAACAATCCAGTCTACTCCAGGCACAGAATCTCCGCAAAGTCTACTCAAAGCGAGCGGTCGTCGATAACGTTAGTTACGAAGTTCGACAAGGCGAATGCGTGGGATTGCTCGGACCCAACGGAGCCGGCAAGACTACATCCTTCTACATGATCGTTGGTATGATTCGTCCCAGTGAGGGCTCTGTTATCCTCGACGGCAAAGACATCACTTCGATGGCGATGTACAAAAGGGCTCGTCGTGGAATCGCATATCTGCCACAGGAAGCCTCGGTCTTTCGCAAGCTTAGCGTCGAAGACAACATCTTAGCAGTACTAGAACTCCAACCGCTGAACCGTTCGCAGCGACATGCACGACTGGAAGAACTGCTTCACGACTTCAACATCATGCATATTCGCAAGAGTCCTGGATATGTACTTTCCGGTGGCGAACGCCGTCGCACAGAAATCGCTCGAACCATCGCCTCAAATCCCAAGTTTATTCTTCTCGACGAACCATTTGCAGGTATTGATCCGATAGCGGTTGAGGATATCATGCACATGGTAAAGGCGCTTAAGAATCGGAACATTGGCGTGCTTATAACCGACCACAATGTACACGAGACTCTGTCGATAACAGATCGATCGTACATTCTCATCGAGGGTAAAGTTTTCATTGCCGGAAGCGCGGCGGAGATTGCAGGAAATGAGGAAGTGCGTCGTCGATATCTAGGTCAGAGCTTTAAGCTTGAGCGTTACTCTGAAGACCAAGCTTCCTCTTGACACCGCTTAACAGCTTGAGTCCAAGTTGCCACTCATCAGCACCAACCAAACCAAGCATCCAAGAAACTAATACGCTAAGAAGCAGCGCACCAAGGGCAGCCGGAATCATGCTCATGTAATGCAATGCGAGAAGGCTGTATGGTATACAGACAAGCATCACACCTGCAGTCTGCATGACGTAGCGCAAGATGGGGGCGCTACCATACTCACGTGCGATAAACCAAAGCGACAGTGCCGCGGAAAGAGTATTGGACCAGCTTTTAGCGACCATCATCCCAGCGGTGTGCCACTGTGGTATGAGGATGAAATCAGCGCTGAGACTTCCTGCAACCAAACAGAGTCCGGAAAAGAACATCGCGCGCGGAACGTTCTGTGCTGAATTGATCAGCAAGCCAGTCTGGGCAATATTGATAAACACTGCGCACCAGAACTGTAACTGGAACTCAAGAAGGTTGTCTTTGTAGACATCCTTGGT
>JBGAUL010000021.1:0-57781 GCA_044228685.1 Chlorobiota bacterium | reverse complement strand
GAGTTGTCGCCAAAACAACAGAGACAAAGGTGATGATACTAAGAGTTCGAACAATGCGGTGTTTAGCGTCACCAACGCCACTGTGTATTGCCTCAGAGATCATGGGAAACAAAGCTGAGGACAGAGCAACGTAGGTAGTGAGTATGATACTACCCATGTTAGAGATTGCGCCAAAGACTCCCATGTCACGAAGACCGGCAAAAGCGTTCAAGGTCGTTAAGTCAATTGCCGCGTGAGCATTCTGTGTGAGGAGTTGAGCGGTGAGTGGCCGCACGTGCATGAGCATTGTTTTCATCTCGGACCAGGTTGAGATCGGAAATATGATCTTCGGCAGTTTGATCTTCCACGCGATAAAGAAGAAACTTGGCAGCGTCGCGAGTAGCTGCAGACCAATAATCAGTTCCATGCTAAGCTGTGCACGGAAGAAGAAGAGCATTGCGAAGTACAGAGCGATGTCAGCGATGAAGGCTAACGACACCAGACGAAAATTCAGGTTCTCGCGAAAGGGAAGTTCGATCGCCGCACGAAGCATGGAAGATCGGCTATTGAGGCTGATCATTGCCACGGCGGCAAGGGCAACGACGATGTGTGATGAGTTGTAGAACCAGAAAACCGTCGCGACGACAAGGCCACTAAGTACGGTCGAAGCAATGCGAATCCAAAAGACAGATGCAACGATGCGAAAGCGCTCGAGCGGTCGCCGAACCATTTCTCGCACGGCGATATTGTTCATGCCGGCATCAACCAGCACAACGAGTATAGTCGAGGAAATCTGTTGGATGAAGGAGAGACTACCGAACTCTTCCTTGCTGAGCGCTGACAATACGATGCGCTGCGCCAGAAAGAACAGTCCGTAACCTACTATCTGTGTAATCAGGATAAGCCCAGCTCCTGTTGCCGCACGCGTTGAGCTCTTCGGAATTGACGCTTGTTCCACGAGGTTCTTAGTTTACATCAAACGTAAACTTAACGATTCCCTCGGCTCTTTGCTCGTCTTTGAGCTTGAATTTCCAAAGCCACATGGCTCGAAGTGCGGCTGATTCAGCTAGTGGTGCGCCGCGCGTAAGGGGAGAAACGCTAACGACGTCGCCATTGCGATCGACAGTAAAGCGAAGCTTGACGACGGTAGAATTATTGAGACCACTCGGTGCAGTCGGCATTCTCTTCGTGAGAACCACCGCATTGCCACCGCCATTTGTCCACTCTAGCGACATACCCAAACCGGCACCCGAAGATGTGCCTTGAATGCCACGACCTGTACCGTCCGTTGTTGCTTTCTTGTCACCTTGAGCAACCGATGTCGAATGATCACTTACGTTAGTTTTTACATTCGAGCTATTCTCGGTGGCCTTAGATTTATTCTTTTCGTCCTTAGAGTTTTCGCTCTTTGTGGTCCTGATATTTACTGCAATATCAGTCGACGAGGAGCTCGTCGATTTGAGTTTTGTACTTTGTTTAGGAGCTGCAGCATCTTGAAAACGCGGACTGTTTTGAGTCGCGTGCGCAAGCTTGCCTGCATCAGTTAGATTACCATGACTCGGAGCCGGACCATTACCCTTGCCAAACTTGAGAAGCGTTATGACTTCTATAGGAATAGAGGTAGTATCGTGCGAAGACAGTACAAGCGGCCGAACAGGGATGTACGGCGAGATAACGACGAAAAAGATGATGATAAGAAGCGCACAAATGAAACCTCGGACTGTGTTAGAGTCCCAAGGAATGCGAATGACAAACGCCTTTTGCTCTGTGTTATCAGAGGGTCGCATACTGTATTCCTTTCGGTCACTATCGATAGTCAATGCTGCTTAACTACCGCGGTAAGATGAACGTACAAAAATAACTATTATTTCACCCGGTCAACCCAGCCTGAGGCGAATCCCGAATGAAGTGCGGCGCCTTCGGCCTCTTCACGGGTTGAGAATTGACCGAAGCGCACGCGGTAGTACGTCGTACCGCGAACAGTTTGCTTTGAAACAAAGCTACCGTCGATATTCTTTGTCTTTAATCTCTTGATCCACTCCTCAGCGTCTTCGCGCGACGGACTAGAGTAAATCTGAACAGTGTACAATCCTTTTGAGCTTGCAGGAGCGCTTTTCATTACAGGCTTTGCAATGAGCTTGGGTTCCCACTTGTCCGGGTTTGTTGCTGTTGTACTATTCGACGCAGTCTGTGTACTGCTCGTTGACGGTGCAGTTAGGTTCTTGGCGTCTTTTTCCTTTTTCTGGATTTCTACTGGTTTTGGTTTTTGCAACTGCGCACTTGGCTTTTCCTTGGCAGTTTTGGTTTCCTCAGCTTCTGTCCGACTTGGCTTCTGAGCAGGCTTTGTCTTCTCCGGCTCTGTGTGCATTGCAAGTTTAGGACTCTCTTTTGCTGGAGTTTTTTCAGCCTCTTTCTTCTCACTGGACTTTGGCTTTTGCTCCGTGTGCGCCGCTGCAGTGCTCTTGTGGTCTGCTGCGCTGTTATGCGCTAAGCTTGGCTCATGTTTGTTCGTCTTAGGACTAGCATGTTCCGGCTCTTTGTGTGTTGTGGCAGCACTGCTTGAATTACTTGCTGCATGCTCATGTGACGTAGGTGCTTTTGGAGCTTCTTTGCCTTCAGAATGTTCTGTCTTGCCGTGCTCTGCTACCGCTGGCTTGTCTGCTTCCGCGTGATTCTCTGCAGAAGTAGGCGAAGCGTGCGCAGCTTCATTTTCGTGTTCAGGTTTGGCTGTTGCTTCATTTTCTGGACCATGATTTTCAGCTGTATGCGCGTCGGCAACTGCATGCTTTGGTTCTTCGGTTTTTGTTGTCGCCGTTGTTTGTGTCGGAGGAGTGACTGGGTGCGACGCCATCCACCAATAACCACCAGCACTAAGCGAAATCACCGCAACAACTGCAGCAATCGGCCATACTTTTCGACGAGGAGTTGGTGATTCATTCATGACGATTGGCTCTGAAGGTGAATCTTCCGGTAGTTCGGTCTGGATTTCTGTTACTGGGACGCTTGCTTCCTCTTCCTGAGGAGCGATCATTACTGGTTCGACCCCGATGTCGTCGACCGGAGCCGAATCAAATTCTGCTTCCGCCGGTGTCGAGTCAAGATCAGAGGGAACAGGATCTTCGTCGCTCTCAACAGCATCATCTGTTTTATGAAGCTGTTGCTTGAGTTTATTGATACTGTCCTCGAGCGAATCTTTCTTTGATTTTTGAATGCGACTTCGCTCTAAATCTTCCTTCAAAGTTGCGATCAATCCTGCATCAGCAAGCGGGGTGTCACTGCTAACCGCGTCTGAACTCGAAGACTGAGGAGTGTCGTCCGCACTCGCCGGACTGTAGGGCAACTCAGCAGGATATGAATCCATTGCATCGAGTTGAAAGGATGCATTGGACGACGATTCGTCGGGGAATTCGTCGTTCTGCTGTTTTTGATCGGGTTCATTTGCCATAGCTGTTCCTTCAGAATCTCCACCGAATACCGGCACTTACAAATGCTCCGCGTTCTTTGTAGCGTTCAAAGATAAAAACAGAACTATTAAGGAGATTTTCTGCTCGGGCTACAAGGGACAAATCATCGGTCAAATAATAAGCTGCACTGAGGTTTACCAGCATGTATGACGCCAAGGAAATTGTGCTTGTTAGTTGAGCATCACGGGCAGCTCTATATGCCAACTGAGCCTCAAAATTGAGCTTTTTAATGATTTGCCGTTGATACGCGATACTGCATTCAATTGGTGCTACGTAGGGCAGTGAAGCTCCACCGTCTTGTGTTGCGCTTTGAACGACAAGTGCCGCCGTAAGTATAGACAAGGTGTCCGGTCGCCATTGTGTGTGTAACTCTAGTCCAAAGATCTGAGCCGGAACATAAACATCGCTAAACTGCAGAACTGAGTCCAGTTGCATAACGGCGTATTGTCCGTATGAATCAAATCGCAGATGAAGACTTGACTCCCATGCGATGCTTGGATGATAAGATAGACTTAGATGCGTTCCGAGATTCAAACGATTGACATCCAACTTTGATAGTGGGTTCATGAAGGGATTGTCCTGCCAACGCGTAGAATAGAAGTTCATCGAATTCTCTCGCTGCAGTTCAGCTTGCAATCTCAGAGTATTTGATAACTCGGTGCTCAGCTTGATTCTCGCAGCAAGGGCATACTGGACTAGTGATTCCGAATTCGAGGCAAATTGGAAGCCTATGTTTGCGGATGCGCGAAGACCACTATCACTAAAGCTACAACCCAGACCGAGCTCGTTATCCGACAAGGTCGTTCCTTCGTAGGGGTGAATATTGAATCGCGCTTCTGCAAAGGGTGTATACGCTGAACTCTTCATTGTAGCTCGAACTCGTGCTTGCAAAATGCTTTCGCTGCGTTGCTGTTGGATTTGTGTCTCGGTTGTCACACCAAACTGACCAACATCAATCGCCGCATCAAATCCCGGTCCTTGTGCCGGATGCTGAAGCTCTGCACGTGCACTCAAGAGTTGTACACTACGTCGCGGTGCGGAGTCGGCTGATGCATATAGATGGTATGATTGCGACAAAGCCTGTATTCCAAGCGACAATCGGGAAGAAGCAAATAAGCCGTCGCCGGGAAGAGCTTGATGCGACAATCCAGCCTGAATATTGAGCAAGGAAAAGTCCGCATTTGTCATGAAACCGGTTGAAGCGGAATAGTTCACGAGTGCATTGACTCTATACTGACCAAAGACATCGCCGTAGACAAGACCCAAGTCCGGACTTTGAAAGAGTCCCATGTAGGCATGCAACTCCAGACTGCGGTGTGCTAATGGCGTCATCGAACTCGGTGCACTGTTGCGAGCGAGCAACAGCGGGGCTTGCTTTTCAAGTGAGTTAAGACTATCAAGTTCTCGTTGATTGAGCGGACGTGTGTTTTGAGCACTTTGTTTTGCAAAGGAAGTCGAGCTCAGCTTCAACGTGGCAGAACCTTTTACGATGATATCCAGAATATCAACCGGCACGCCGCTTTGGTCTTGAGCTTGCTGTGCGAGCACAGGACTAGTGCCGCTTAAAACAAGAGCAGCAAGAGTCATGAAGAGTATGGGAGATAGTAAACGCATTAATTTTTTCCTATACGTTTCAATCGTGACTGCGCCGATTTACCGTAATCATCACTTGGATGGAGGATGATGATTGTTTGATAAACTTCTTTTGCCTTTGCTTGTTCGCCTAACTTCTCGTAGCACTCACCAAGATTGATCAGCGACAGAGTGTACCAATCTTCGATGCCATCAAACTTTGATTTCACGAGTTCGAAATTCTCAGCAGCTTTAGCATAGTTCTTCTCTGTCAGGTACAATTCACCAATGCGATAGTAGCACTCAGCAGCCAACGCGACGTTGTCTTGGTACATACCGATCTGTGCGAAGTAGCTACGTGCGCTGTCATTGAGATCATGGGCACGATAAAACATTCCCAAGCGATATAAGGCCTGATAGGAGTATTCTCCCAAATGAAGTTGAGCGCTGGCGTGGAAGAGTTCCAAAGCCTTTGCCGTGTCGCCTTTGATCATTGTCATTTGAGCACGCTCAAAATGTGCTTGAGCAGCTAGCTCAGTGCTGGGGAACGAGCGTCCGACTAACTCAAAAAGACTATCGGCTTTGCTAATATCTGAACGACCCAATTCAAGTATTGCGCTCTGAAGCAATCCTTTGGCTGCAAAGTCGCTCTTTGGGTAACGCGCAAAGAGTAATCCAAAACTTGCTCGTGCGGCGTCAGCATCGTTCAATTCCAACTGACTCTTGGCCATGAAATACAGTGCTTCTGCTCCATACTCTGAATCCGGATATTTCTTCAAGAACTCTTGGTATTCCTTGGCAGCGCTGCAGTAATCACCTTTGCGCATGAAGAGTTCAATCGTCTTCATGCTAATCTGCTCCTTCATTGCACCGTCGGGATTCGACTCGACATAACTCTTGCCAACTTCAATAGCTTCGTCACCACGACCCAGCGCGCTGAGCGATTCTTGCAATCCACGAAGTGCTTCAATTCCGAAGTAAGTCGTTGGATACAAACCCATCAATGATCGAAATCTCGTTGCAGCTTGCTCGTAATCTCCCTTGGCAAAGAAAGAATTGGCGATGTAATACATTGCCGCCGGCGCTTGCTCACTATTAGGATAGGAGCGAAGCAATTCTTCGAAAGCGCTTATTGCGTCGTCATGACGCTCGATGATGGTGTAGATGTAGCCAATGGTGTATTGCGCGTGGTCGGCAACAAAAGACTTGGGGTAATTCTTGACAAAACTGCGCAATTGCGTGATGGCGTTTGTGTAGTCTTTTGCACGGTACAAGCATAATCCAATTTGAAAGGCTGCATACTGACCCTGATCCTCCTTAGGATTCATCTTGTAGGCTTCGCGATAGGTCTTTGCCGCTTCCAGGTAGCTCTTAGATTTATACTGGACGTCACCCACGCGATTACGTACTTCTTGAGCAAAGCGCGAAGTAGGGAACTCGTTCAGCATTTTGGCAAAGGTTGATCCTGCTTTGTCGAAGACTTCGGTTTGGAAGTACACCCATCCAAGACCATAATAGCTCTCTTCACGACGCTTACTTGCGCCGTAATTCATGAGAATTTTCTGATAGGTCTCTTCTGCATTCTTCATCAAATGAGCATGGGAATAGGCTTCTGCTAGCCAGAAGAGAATTTCGTCCATGCGATCATCGTCTGACTTTGCTGCAACCACCGCATTTAAATCGCTGATGGCTTCGCGATACTGGAAGTCTTGTACATAACAAATTGCTCGCTTAAACATCGCTTCACGAATGAAGAAATCGCGCTGCGGCACCGCGTGCACACTTGCTTTGCGAGCCATGATCTCAGCATTTTGATAGCTACTAATTGCATGCTTCCAGTCTTGGAGCTGCGTGTACACCGCACCTAAAAGAATGGTAATACGCAAGGAGCTTAAGCCGTCCGGCGATTCGTGTAATGCGCGTTCCAAACTGCGACGTGCTTGATCATAGTGCGCATCTTCGTACTGCATCTGACCAAGCTCTAAGAGTGCAAGCGCTGTCTGTGAGTAACGGGCTGAACTGGAAAGAAAAGCAAGTTCACGAGCTGCATCGTCTCGGTTGCCGCGCTGTTTCCAGGCTACGCTGCGATAGAGACGAGCCATTGCCTGTGAATGACTCTCATCATTCCCCGTCGAGTCAATGATGAGATCGTAGTAGTGTACCGCCTCATCCCATCGTTTCAAATTCAGACTTGACCACCCCGCACCGAGCATACTCTGATACTTCAAATCCGCGCTACAATTTGAGTCTGTAATTACTCGATTGAACTCGACCAGCGCTGAATCATACAAGGCACGTTGATTCATGGCCTCAGCACGCAAGTAGCGAATTGATCGATTGGATTCTTCGAATTCGTTTTGTGCCTCTATTGTCTTTGCGGATGCTTGAGTTTGCTCCTGACTTTCAATAACGCTCTGACGGGTATTCTCCGCCGAAGCGAGTACGGTGATAGCGTTACTACTTTCACGCAGAAAGAGTAGACACTGAGCATGACGAATCTTGGAGATTAAGACAACGTTGGAGAGAGGATATTCGGTCTCAACGCGACGGTAGTAAGTAATGGCTTTGTCGTAATTAAGACGACCTTCTTCGATCTGACCAAGTGCAAAGAGCGCGTCGTCTGCATATTGTCCGCGTTCGAATAGCAAGCTGTTATTGTAGGGTTGGGTTGCATCTTCATAACGTCCTAACAACGAAAAGGATGTCGCTTCCCAAAAAGCCGCGACATGTGCCGTGCGCAGAAACAAACTATCCTGTGTGCTCTGATAAGCACTCATGTTCTCAGCGTAAGCAGCCGCATACAAATGCGCCGCAGAATCCAAACTCGTGCGACGAAAAGCGATCTCAGCTCGCAGCATTTGTGCGCGTGGATGGAAAGCTGAGTGCGGATGCAGACTCATGAAATTCTGCAAAGCCAAGTCTGCCGAAAGCAAATCGCCCGATTGGTATTGAGCAGTGCACATGGCAAACTCGCGTGCATCACGTGGTGCACGAAGGCCGAACTCCTCATCTATCTGCTGTAGCGAGGATAAACTCACCAAAGCCATTTGATTGCGCAATCGCTCGTAACTCAGGCTTTCCTGCAAAGCATTGGGCAGGGGCATCGTTGGCGAAAGTTGCGCCAGAAGCGAAGCTGTGTTGAATACGAGGGCGATATAGAAGATTGACAACTTCACGATTTGCGTTCGGGAGTTGGCTGTGGAAGACTATTGCTTTGATTCAGGTTATGCTTCATAGACTCAGTATTGTCGTTGTGCGTGCTTGGAAACATTGAGCAAGACTCCAACTGCCATCGCAGAAAAGATGACGCTGCTTCCACCGTAACTGATAAATGGCATTGGCAGACCGGTTGTCGGTAACAAACCACAAGTCACACCTGCATTAACACAAGCGTATGCGGCCAAGGTTAGAGTAATACCGCTTGCCAAGAAAAAGCCGAAATCGTCCGGAGCTCGACGAGCCACAACTAATCCCCGCCAAAGTATCACGGAAAACGCGACGAGTATCAATACTGTTCCCAGATAACCGTATTCTTCGCCAACGATGGAATAAATGAAATCACCGAAAGGTTCCGGAAGAAACCAATCGCGTTGATGACTTTGTCCGGGACCAACACCAAACAATCCTCCGTTACCAAAAGCCAACAATGCTTGCTCTAATTGATAACGAGCCGGCGTGAGTGCGTCATCACCACCATTGTTCATAAAGCTGTTGATACGCTGCATGCGGTATTCGGCACCAACCGCAAAGACGCCCGCAGCAACGAGAGAACATACCCCAATGAGTCCCATATGCCAGATGCGAGCACCGGCAAGGAAGATCAACGTGAATGACAAAAGGAAGATGACCAGCGATGTCGAGAGGTTCGGTTGAATGGCAATAAGAACGCAGATCATGCAGGTCCAAATCAGAGAGGGAAGTATGCCGCGCTTGAAATCACGAATCTCAAATCGTCGCTCTGCTAACAATCCAGCCAAATGGAAGAGCAGCGCAAACTTGGCAAGCTCTGAAGGTTGAAATCGAATGAAACCTAAATGTATCCAGCGAGCCGCACCTTTGACGCGTAGCTCCATAGCGACGACGTAGACGAGACAGAGTATGGCAAGGACGAGGAATGGACGAGTGAATTCACGAAGATGATGATAGTCAATTTTTGCAAAGACTATCAAGAGCACAAAGGCAATGAGAATACGAACAGCGTGATTGACGAAGAGCTTCTCACTTGAACCAAACTTCACATCAGCAAATGATGCACTAGCACTGTACACAAATGCCAGACTGAAGAGCATGAGTGCAACCACTGCCAGGAAAATCGGCCAATCAATATGTGAACGTTCCGTGTTCAGGTCAATGTTTCGTCCGCGTGAATATTCTATAGAGACTGAACAATTTCTTTGAATACTTGACCGCGATGTTCAAAATTCATGAACATATCGAATGACTTGCATGCCGGAGAAAACAAGACAACGTCATCTCCCATAGCCTGCTGCTGCGCCTGATGCACTGCATCGTCCAAACTAGATGATTTAATGCATCGAATAATTGTACAGAAGTGTTGGAATAACGCTTCTTGTTCCTCACCAATGGCGATAATGCACTTTACATTCTTGCGCACCACATCGTCCAGCAACGAATAATCGTTGTTGTCACCACGACCGCCTGCAATCAAAATGATAGGCTTGGTGTAGGATTGCAATGCATACCAAGTTGCATTGACGTTGGTCGCTTTTGAGTCGTTGACATATTCCACTCCGTACACCACACGTACGGATTCCAGCCGGTGCTCAACACCGGAAAAGGACATGAGAGAGTCTCGGAGATCTTCGTTGCGGATTTCGAAAGCCCGTGCCGCTAGAGCGGCTGCCATGGAATTGTACACGTTGTGCACTCCAGGCAGGCGTAATTCACCCCTTTGCATAAGTATTTCCTCTTTATGCTCACTAACCAGCACGATATCCTCTGCGCGCACATACATACCCGGCTGCACGGGATGCTGAGCACTTATCCAGAGAACGTGAGATTTGACAGTTGACGAGCCGCTTGCTGCTAACGGATCGTCGGCGCACAAAATTAGTGTATCCGAGGCCCCTTGGTTCGATGAAATTTTCCACTTTGCTTTCACGTAATTATCCACAGTACCGTGATATGCAAGGTGATCAGGGCTGATGTTGAGGATGGCTGCGACCTGTGGACGAAACTGAACAGTTCGATCGAGCTGATATGAGCTGCATTCAGCCACAAAAATTTGGTCCGAAGGAGCGTCTAAAACCAAATCGGACAGAGGTAATCCGATATTTCCGCATGCCACTGCGTTGTGACCACTCTGATTAAGGATGTAAGCGGTTAGAGCCGTCGTCGTCGTTTTTCCATTGGTGCCCGTAATGGCAATGATGGGATTGCGACAGGAACGATAGGCGAATTCGAGTTCTGAAATGATGGGGATGCCGAGTCGCTCAGCTTCTTGTATAACCGCACTTTGCGGTGGAATGCCCGGAGATGTGATGATGGTATCGCAGTCGAATACCGAAGAGCCATGTGAACCAAACTCATTGGGAATTCCCAAGCGCATGAGTTCTTGATGCTGTTGCTCATAGTGCTGCACGGCCTTGCTTTCGGATACAAAAACCTCAAGATTCAGACGTTGGCAGAGTTTGGCTGCTGACATTCCGCTTTTTGCAGCGCCGAGAACGGTGTATTTCATGCTTATCTCCGTGTATCTGGCAAAAATAGCCTCGATTGTGCCTGCAGACGTTCAGAAATGCCTCGAATTACCGATACTTCCACAAAATGCGAAGGCCAGACGTATCGAACAGATGAAGACCACAATTGCACCAACTGAAAACTGGTTCAGTCGTTTCTTCCGTCGCCATGAAGACGGGAGCTGGTATTTCGTGTGGAATGCAATCAGTGTCGAAAAGGAAGTTGCAGTCCGCTGGGCCAAGCACAGTGCACTTGGCGACAGAGCGCTGAACCGACGAGAGTATGATCTTGCCTCAGTACACTACCTGCAGTGTATTCGTCTACGACCCAACGATGCTGTTTCCCTCCAAAAGCTGGCACTCTCTGAGTTGAAACTTGGTCAGTATCACGAAGCCGCAGAACACAGTGTTGAAGCTATTCGCCTGCAACATGATTTCGTCGAAGCCTACATCGTCTTATCGCAAGTCTTTCGCGCAAACAAGCAATTCGATCAAGCTGAAAAGACACTGGTAAAAGCGCTCAAACTCCATGAGCAGTGTTACGCAATTCATTGCGAGTTCGGTCATCTTTACGCTGCATGGAACAACATCCCCAAAGCAATTGAGTACTTCACCAAAGCCGGTGATTGTGATGATGCCCAGAGCAGTTCACATACTCAACTCGGATATCTGTACTATCGTGAATCCCGCATCCACGATGCTATCCGTGAGTTTAAAGTAGCCATGGAGTTGGATTCGTCGGACGCAGCTGCTATGAACGGACTAGGTGTTTGTCAGTGTTTGGCGGGTCGCTTCGACGAGGCCTATCTCTCGTTCCGCTCAGCACTCAGCATAGATCCCTCTAATGCTGAAATCCAAAGCAATCTTGGTTTGAATTTCTACCGTCAGAAGAACTATCCAGCAGCTATTCGTTGTTTCAAAGAAGCTGTTCGACTCAACCCTGAAAATGCTGAAGCATTTCGTCGATATGCGCGTGTGCTCAATGTTGCGGGTAAGACTGAAGAATCGCTTGAAGCAATCAACTCCGCGTTGCGACTCGATCACAGTAATGTTGAGTCCTTGCTCTTAGCCGGTGATTTGTTGTCGCGTATTCGTCGATTCGATCTCGCACTCGAAAAACTCTATGACGTCGTACGCATCAAAGCTGATGAGCGCGTATGGTGTCGCATCGGACAAATCCACATCGAAGAACGTCACTGGGATGAAGCCCGCGAAGCATACGTCAAAGCCCTCGAGCTCGATCCTCGATGTTCGGCTGCCTATTGTGGCAAAGGCTATATCTGTCTTGCGGAAGAGTCCTACGACGAAGCACTGCGTCTGTTTACCGAGGCATGGAGTATCGACGCGCAATACGCTGACGCCTACGTTGGTGCCGCAAAAACGTACTTGCAAACCGGTGACCTGACGGAAGCTAAGCTGAAGATTGATCGAGCAGTTCAAATCAATCCACAAGATCCTAGGGCGCTCTTTCTCTATGCTACCGTGATGGAAGCACTCGGCGATACCAAGAGTGCTATCGAACGCTATGCGGCTGTGTTGCGTGTGCAACCAACGCACGAAGAAGCAATGTTGAGACGTGGGGCCTTGTATGAAAAGACCGGCGACTACGCACGAGCAATTCAGTCGTTTAAAAACGTATTGCAGCTCAATGCGAATTCAGCAGAAGCGCACTATCAGTTAGCGTCGACATACATTCACATCGGTCGCATCAATGCTGCGCTGATTCACTTTCAAGATGCCATCGACCTGCGACCTGATTACGCAGTCGCCTATATCTCCATCGGGATGGCACTCGAACGAGCATATCAAGCGGACAAGGCAATTGAAGTCTATCAAAAGGCTGTGATGAACAATCCGGATTTCGCGGAAGCCTACTATCACATTGGTAGAGTCGCCTATGATGTCGGTATGGTATCGCTGACAATGGAAGTACAAAAGAAACTCGAAGATCTCTCACCTGAATACGCACGTAAACTTCGCGTGCTTCGTGAACAGAGTCAGGCTGTGACTCGCATTCACTCTTGAGATGTAGCAACTAATCGCTACCGTTATCACGTCATGTTTCGCGTTGCAATCCTATAGCTTCGAGCCAAGTAGATATTGGCAATGATACGGCCTACAATCAATGCGATTGACACCGCCAGAGCACCTGGGATTCGCACACTAAACATCTCCAATACAAGCACCAAGAAGATGCAGCTTACTTCTACAAAAGTCGAGATGCTGACTGCATGCGTTTTATGCTGTTGTATAAGCACTGATCGTTGAAACGAATACAAGACCGATAGCGCCGGAAGCAGAACCAAACACATAGTTGGTGCAATAGCAAAGGATGCGAGTTCGGGGATGAGTTTGTAGGGGAATTGTGTGTAGACGAAGTTTAGCAGCGGACTAAATGCAAACACGGCAAGCAAACTACTCGTGATGAGCATGAGCGCTATTCCAAAGTTTCTGATCTTCCTCAAACGCAAGCGCGTGTTGTCCAGCAGTGCTATGCCAACTTCCTGGAAAGAAAATCCCGGACTACGAAATTGAAAGACAAAGGAATCGATGATCGGAAACACCGCAAGCGATTCGAGCATGTTGGGAAAGCGACTCATGAAAAAGGCTAGCATGGGATTGACTGCCATGCCAAGCATTGAGGTGAGGGCGAGTGGACGATAGAAACGACGAATACCAGCCGGACTCAGACTCATGCTTGAAGCAGGGTTGCTTCGCACAACATGCACCGCCGTGCGAGCCATTCTTCGAGTCGCAATTGCTTCGAAAAACACTCCGGCAGCCAAACTCAAAGAACCAACCACGACACCTGGCAGTGCAGTCCAAGCTGCCAGGCCAAAGGAAAAGAGGAGCATGCTGCTAATTCGAGCAATGCTACCAAGAGCCACTTCTCGTGTTTGAGAATTGCGAATCATGATGCCTTGATACAAACGACGATATCCAATGCAAGCCGGCCAAAAGATCAAGCAGGCTAAACCGGTGTAGAGCTTATCAGCGATTGAATCAGGCAGACTGAGAAGGTCGTGAGCAATGTAATGATGAACCGGAGGAATGATAGCGACTACCATCAATGCCGTGACAATGAAGTTGAGGCGATTGCAGTAACGACGGAGGGCTTGAAACGACTGTTCGTCACGAACGAGCGCTACTGCAGCGCTCAGCATCATGATGATTGGTGATTCGATGATCATGGCGATGCTTGTCGCCAGACCATAGGCAGCGAGGTTGTCGCGCTGCTCGGGTAGACGGGAAACAACCGAATTCAGCACGGGACCCTCAATAGCCATCATAGCCCAGGTCAGTGCAAGAGGCGACCAAAAGCTAAAGATCTTCTTGTAGCTGAGTTCTTCGGACACCAGCGCATGACTGTCCGAATAGGACATGGTGTCGTCGCTCTGTTCTTCATTCATAGCTTCACCCTAAGCCAAAGAACAAAGTGTGAACTCGTCATCACAACTCAGCCTTCTGATTGAGCAGCGGATCCTGAATTCCTGCGCGTTCAAAACCGCGTTGACGCAAAGCACAAGAATCACAATGACCGCAAGGTTTGTCGCTTGATTGATAACACGACCACGTCAATTCAAAAGGCACAGCTAAGTCACGTCCCAACTCCACAATCTCTTGCTTCGTTCGATGAATAATCGGTGTGATAATACGAATGTTCGTCTCGGGCCTTGTTCCTGCCTTGATGAGCGCTTCAAATGCTTTAAAAAATTCTTCCCGACAATCAGGATAGCCGCTCGAATCGTCTTGTACCGCACCTATATACAATGCCTTTGCCTCCAACACCTCAGCCCAACTTGTGGCAATTGCCAAGATGTTCGCGTTGCGAAAGGGCACGTAGCTGTTGGGAATATCTTTTGAATTCAGATCCGCTTCAGGTACAGCAAGAGAGTGATCAGTCAAACTACTACCGCCAATCTTTGCTAAATGCTGAACATCGACGACTAACTGTTGTGAAACACCGTAGTGTTTGCAGATGGCTTGAAATGATGCGAGCTCACGAGCTTCGGTGCGTTGACCGTAGTTGAGGTGCAAGGCTGCGACCTTTGAGTACTCGCGCTTGGCGATGGCAGTGCACACTGTGCTGTCCATTCCGCCGGATAACAAGACAACTGCAATGCCATCAATCATTCTTCGACTCCGATTCGTGGAGTAAATCCGGACGACGTTCCTGAGTGCGACGTAATGATTCCTCGCGACGCCAAGCATTGACTGCCGCGTGGTTCCCGCTCAACAAAACTGGTGGTACTTTCATTCCTCGAAAGTCTGAAGGTCTGGTATAGAGTGGCGCTGCTAACAATCCATCTTGAAATGAATCATCAAGCGCGCTTTCGGTATCACTCATCGAGCCCGGAATGAGTCGAACAATTGCGTCTGCGAGAATGACGGCAGGGAGCTCGCCGCCGCTTAGGACGTAATCACCCAGAGAAATCTCGCGCGTAACCAAGGTCACACGGATGCGTTCGTCGATGCCTTTGTAATGTCCACAGAGTAAAATAAGGTTATGCTTTAAAGACAAACCGTTAACTGCACTCTGCTTCAATACCTCTCCGTCCGGACTAAGATAAATCACTTCATCATAGCTGCGTTCTGCTTGAAGCTTCTCAATACACGCAAAGACCGGCGCACACTGAATTACCATACCCGCACCGCCACCAAAAGGTGCATCGTCTATGTGCTTGAAAGTATCGGTTGCGTAATCATGGATATTATGAACGTGGATCTCAGCCAGACCCGCCTTCAGCGCGCGACCGAGTAAGCCTACAGAAAGGAGGGGCAGAATCTGCTCCGGAAGAGCACAGACAATGTCGATGCGAATCATGATTGCAGTTTCTTTGTAGTTGCGCCACCGGAGGATTTGCGACTTGTGGGGGCAAGTGCCTTCGTCTTTGTTGCTGTCTTCGTTGCTTTAGGAACTTGAACTAAAGCCGACTCTGCTTGTGAGTTCAGCGATGATTGACTGAATATCTTCTCAAAATCTCGTCGTGGCTCATCGCGTAGGATGCCAATAAACATCGCATTAACGAGAGACTTGTAAAGGTCTGTTGCACGCACATTCGAACTAGCTAGTACTTCTGGATTGAAAGCGCTATCGACAACCACGCGGTAGGTCTGGGACAATTCTGAAGCTGACCACTCACTACGAATGGCTCCGATTTGCTGACCCTGCTGCATCAGTTTTGTGAATGTCTTGTCGATCGCCTGTGCTCGCCAATCAAATAACTCTTCCCACAAGTGTGGCGCAGTTCTGTTGAGGTCGCGCACAAACTGAGGAGTGATTTGACCCATCATGGATGCAAGGGTCATGACGAATGAGCGAAGTCCGCGTACGAAGGAATCGCAATTCGATTCATCAACAATACCATGAGCATAATCCACATCGCAGGCAAAATCTTTCAAGACGCTGCGAAGCAGATCTTCCTTGCCTGAATAGTAATTGTACAACGTCTTCTTACTAATACCCAGTTCCGTAGCAATCTCATCCATGCGCACCTTCGAGTATCCGTAGCGGAAGAACTGGTTACGACTTGCAAGAAGAATTCTATCGCCGATACTGAGTGTTCCGCTATCGGTCTGAGACAAACGAGGAGACATTACCGTTGGCTGTTCTTCCGGTGGTAAGGCTCGAGTTTTCTCTAGCGCGGCGCGAGCTTTGTCGCTAAACATTCCCGTATAGAACAAGCGTGCAAAGACTACAAACAAACGGTTGCGGTCCATGCTTATACCTTGCAGCGTTCGATCATCCAGAATATTCGCCGAGCAGCTCATATAGATCAAGGCGCTGGTATCAAAGTCCACGTCGGCACGCACTTCTTCGCGCTTTGCTCCATCGCGAAAGAAGGCGGCAACTGAACTTGTACGACGATGCATGTGCTGACGAACATCCATCCACGCACTTGGTGCATTGCGTTGAATATCGCGCATCAGTTTCTGCGGCGTGATATTCTTATGCATTTCGTGGATATAGGACAGACACTCAACAACCCGTTGAATGAAATTCTCTTCGTGATTCTGATAGATGCGATCCAGTCGGGCGTTGACTTGCGTTGTAGTCGAGTCAATCATGACCCGCAGGATGTCTTCTTTGCTTCTGAAAAACTTATACAGTGTTTTCTTTGAAATACCAACAGCTTTGGAGATGTCGTTCGTTGAAACGCTGGAATACAAGCGTGATCGGAAGAGCTTCTCGCTCTTGATCAAGATGTTTTCACGGACGTCACTATCAAGCTTGTGAACTTCGCTCATTCGCGATGACTCTCAGATAGGGTGGCTAATACAGACACGCAACTTAGTCAATTACGAGCAGGAAACCAATTTAGTGTACATGGTTTCCATATTGACAAAAGGCTTTCTCGACTGCTTATCCAGCCTAACGGCAGGTGAACGCGTATATTTGCACTCATTTTTACGAGCGATTACATACAAGATCTATGTCGGAACAGCTTAACAACGAACAAGTACAGCGCAGACTCGAGGAGTTGCATGAGTTACGTCAAGCAGGGGTAAATCCTTATCCAGTAGTGTTTGACGTCACTCATAAGACCACAAACATCCTCGAGAATTTCAGCGACGACAATCTCGAAGCCATGTCTTCGGTGAATGTTGCGGGTCGCATTATGACAATTCGCAGAATGGGAAAGGCAACCTTCTTCCACATTCAGGATAGTCTTGGTCGTATTCAGTGTTATGCGAAGAAAGACGACTTAGGTGATGTTTATGATCAGCTCAAGCTCTACGACATCGGCGATATCGTTGGTATCGAAGGCTTTGTGTTTCGCACGCGCATGGGCGAGATCAGCGTACATATTCGTACACTGACGATGCTGTGTAAGTCGATTCAGCCGATACCGGTTGCGAAGGAAGAAAAGGACGATGATGGAAACGTTGTGGTGCACGACGCATTTACCGACAAGGAAATGCGCTATCGTCGTCGTTACGTGGATCTTATCGTCAATCCTCATGTGCGCGACACCTTCATCAAGCGCGCAAAAATTATCGCCACCATGCGTCGCTTCTTTGATGAGCGCGGATGGATCGAGGTAGAAACACCAATACTCCAGCCCTTGTACGGTGGTGCACTTGCACGTCCATTTACGACGCATCACAACGCTCTAGACATCCCATTGTACTTGCGCATCGCTGATGAATTATATCTCAAGCGATTAATCGTTGGTGGCTACGATGGTGTGTATGAAATCTCGAAGAACTTCAGAAATGAAGGAATGGATCGCACGCACAATCCAGAGTTCACAGCGATGGAGATTTACGTCGCATACAAAGATTATCTCTGGATGATGGACATGGCTGAAGAGCTGTTGTCGAATGTGTGCCAGACGGTGCATGGTGGGACGAGTGTGACGGCCAATGAACAAGAGATCTCATTTGCTCGACCATTCCGTCGCGTCCGCATGATGGAAGCAATTGAAGAAGCAGCTGGCGCGAAAGTGCTGGGCGCGAGCAGGGAAGAGGTCTTGGCAATTTGTCGTAAGCACGGTGTAGATGTCGCTTCAGATGCATCCTGGTCGAAGCTGGTCGACGAATTGTTCTCAAGCTTGGTACAGCCTTCGCTCATTCAACCAACATTTATCATCGACTATCCGGTTGAAATGTCGCCGCTCGCCAAGAAGCACCGTTCTGACGAAGGATTGGTCGAACGCTTTGAACTCTACGTCAATGGCGCAGAAGTCGCAAACGCATTCAGCGAGTTGAATGATCCTGTGGATCAACGTGAGCGTTTGGAATCGCAGGCACGCGCGCGTGCACAAGGTGATGATGAGGCTATGACTTTGGACGAGGATTTTCTTTTCGCCATTGAAACGGGTTTACCGCCGACGGCAGGTATGGGAATTGGTATCGACCGCTTGGTGATGCTGTTGACGGATAACGATTCAATTCGCGACGTACTCTTCTTCCCGCAGATGCGTCCCGAGACTCAATCACAAGCCGGCGCGTAATTGCTGCGTCAACGAGCTAAAGTTGCCGCTGCGAACATGCAATAAAAACGGCGTGTAACGTCAGCACTCTATACGCGAGTACCATGATCGTCGAAAGTCCATGATCCTATGAGTTATTCTCAATTTTCAGAAGCAGAAATTAGTCCTACTAGCCTAAGTCAGCCTGCACGGGCTCCGCAGCGCTATCTGCTGCACCTTGGGTTATTTATTGCGACTTTCATTTCGTGTATTCTGGCGGGAATGTTTTGGCATGGTGAGACGGAGACGCTGGATCTGTCGCATTGGACAACCGGACTGAGCTATGCAGTGCTTATCATGCTCTTTATTTCAGCGCATGAATTCGGTCACTATTTCGCTGCGCGTTTTCATGGCGTAGATGCGAGTCTGCCGTTCTACATTCCCATGCCTTTCCCTTCGATTATGCCTTTTGGAACGATGGGAGCAGTCATACGCACTCGTTCGCCAATCCAATCACGAAAAGTTCTTTTTGATATCGGTGTCTCGGGTCCACTTGCCGGCTTCGTCGTCTGCGTGATCATCCTCATCATCGGTTTCATCAATCTTCCGACAAAAGACTACATCTATCAAATTCATCCGGAGTACTTGACCTACTTGGGTGGCGAGATTCCTGGTCAAGGCTTGTTTTTTGGTGATACTCTGCTATACACTGTGTTGGCAAAAATCTTTGCTAACCCCAACGGATTTCTTCCGCCGATGAATGAAATGTACCACTATCCATTCCTCTGTGTAGGATGGTTTGGGATGTTTGTGACGGCCTTGAATTTATTGCCAATTGGACAGCTTGATGGCGGTCACGTGACCTACGCTTTGTTTGGAAGAAAGCAAGGAATCATCGCACGAGTTGTTGTTGGAGTATTGGTGTTCATCGGATTCTTTGCAGTACTTGGTTATTTGCGCTCGATACTTCTGCAAGACAGTGCGGATCCAATCTTTAATGGCATTCAATCGGTTCTCAAGCCAACTCTCGACTGGGTAGCGTCGGTCTTCCCTTGGGCATTTGATGGCTGGATGGGATGGCTTTTCTGGGCAGTCTTAGCTCGATTTCTGTTTCGCATGGATCATCCGCCAATTGAAGATGAGACGCCGTTGGATCTCAAGCGACGAATCATTGGATGGTGTGCACTTGTCGTGTTTGTACTCACGATTTCTCTCAATGGCATTAGTGATCACGGAAGCATTGAGCTACCGGGATCGGGAACGAATTCTAAAGTGGTTGTGCAACTGAGTCATGAAGGAGCGCACTAAACAGTGCAGATATTCGAACACCATTCTCTTCGACACCACAATAGCTTTGGCATTGATGCACAGGCTGAGCTCTTTGCAGAATGTCAATCGCTTGACGACCTCTTCGCTCTCCGAGAAAATCCTCAATTCGCAAATCGTGATAAGCTCATACTTGGTGGCGGTTCTAATGTCTTGTTGGTTGAACCGACGATCTCACGCGTCGTTCATGTCGCTCTTCAAGGACGTGAATGCATCGATGAAAACACCGACACCGTTCTCGTTCGCTTGGCTGCAGGTGAGAATTGGCATTCATGCGTTGAATGGTGCGTGTCGCAAGGATTTCACGGTATAGAAAATCTCGCGTTAATTCCGGGCTCTGTGGGAGCAGCTCCGATTCAGAATATTGGTGCCTACGGAATTGAGTTATCGGACGTGGTGGAACGTGTTTGGTATGTTGATGAGAGTCATGACAGTCCGCAGTATCTAACATCTGCGCAATGTCAGTTTGGCTATCGCGATTCAATTTTCAAACGAGAATTGCGCGGCAAAGCATGCATTAGTGCGGTTGAACTTCGACTCAAGAAGCTGGGCGCAGTCGACACGTCCTATCGCGATCTGGCTGAAGAACTTCGTGCTCGCGGCGTGACTGATGCGACGCTCTCAGACGTATTCAATGCCGTTATACGAGTTCGTCAACGAAAGTTGCCGGATCCGCATGTTCTTCCGAATGCAGGTTCGTTCTTCAAGAATCCCTATGTTGAGAGCGCGAAAGCAGAGTCGTTGCGAGAGCAGTTTCCTACGATGCCGCTCTTCGACACTGACAATCCATCAGTGAAAAAACTGTCGGCTGCCTGGCTCATTGATTCTTGCGGCTGGAAAGGTTATCGCAAAGGCGACGCCGGTGTGTACGAGAAACACGCACTTGTTTTGGTGAATTATCAACTGGCGAGTGGAGCTGAACTCTACGCGCTTGCCGGCAACATTCAAGATTCAGTTCGGGAACGCTTTGGTGTTTCCTTGGAAATAGAAGTCAACGTTATTCGTTAAGCTGATCTCCTTCACTTTCACTTTGTAAACAGCCATGAAACCATCATCTACTACTCTCGGTGAATTGAAGAGATCGGGCTACCAGATTTTGTCACCCAAGGACGAAATGCGTCACAACGTCATTCGCAAAATCCGCGCGCACGAAACGCTTTTTCCCGGCATCATTGGATTCGATGATACTGTTGTGCCGCAAATCGTTAATGCGATTTTAGCACGTCACGACATGCTGCTCTTAGGACTTCGCGGTCAGGCCAAAACTCGTATCGCGCGATTACTGGTCAATTTTCTCGATGAGTTTACGCCGATCGTTCGCGGATCCGAAATCAACGACTCGCCATTCCATCCGATTTCTCATCATGCCCGACAATTAGTTGCGGATGCTCAGGATGAAACACCGATTGAGTGGATACATCGAAGTGAACGCTACGGCGAGAAGTTGGCGACGCCGGATGTGTCGGTAGCTGACTTGATAGGTGATATAGATCCGATCAAAGCTGCGACTCAACGTTTGTCCTATTCGCACGAAGGCGCAATTCACTACGGCATTATCCCTCGCACCAACCGCGGCATCTTCGTGATCAACGAGTTGCCCGACTTACAGCCACGTATCCAAGTTGCGCTGTTCAATATTCTGCAAGAACGCGATGTGCAGATCCGCGGATTTAATATTCGTATGCCGCTGGAGATGTGCATTGTGTTTACGGCGAATCCGGAAGACTACACGAATCGCGGAAGTATCATCACGCCGTTGAAGGATCGCATTGATGCACAGATTTTGACCCACTATCCGCGCAGTATGGATGATGGAATCAGCATCATGGATCAAAATGCCTGGACTAGTCGCGGAACTGAATTGCCGATTGTGATTCCAAAATTCATCAAGCAGATCGTCGAAGCAACGGCAATGTGTGCACGCACAAGCGAGTTTGTTGATCAGTCGTCGGGAGTGTCCGCTCGTATGACGATATCGGTTTTGGAGTCTGTTGTCTCCAACGCTGAACGACGTGCGCTGCTCACAAGTGAAAAGACAGTTGTGCCTCGCGTTATTGACTTTCATCAAGCGCTAGCCGGTATAACAGGTAAGGTTGAGCTAGTGTTCGAAGGAGAGCAGGAAGGTGCGAGCACGATTGCTAAGGCATTGATTGGACGTGGACTTCGTGAAGTCTTCAAGCTCTACTTCCGTGATCCGCTTCAGCCACGTAAGCGCAAGGCTCAGGAGACGGTTCGTGATGAGTATGCGGGTATAGTGCAGTACTTTGCTCAAGGCAACTCAATTACCTTGAGTGATATGATGTCGCATGATGACTATCTGGCCGAACTAGACAAAGTCCCGACACTTCGCGACCTCGTGCAAAAGCACATGAACGTCCATCCTGCTCAACCACAAGAAATGGCTTCTGCTATGGAGTTTGTGCTTGATGCGTTGCACCAACATTCCAAGATTGCAAAGGATGAAATCGAAGGAGTGGTTGCGTACAAAGACATGGTTGGATCCATCTTCAAGGGTGGTCCGGCTGATGATGACGAGTAGTCAAATCTGAGGCATAACTCATTCCGTCAGTCTGCAATCAATTCTCACAACACAATCACTTGTGTTTTGCTCTGAATTGTGTTGCCTTCCACTCAGTAAAAAGGTGCTTGACCTTTGATCGCTGGTATTTTCCTGTTGAGGTAACAGGAAGTGCGTCGGCAAAGAGTACGACTTTTGGTGCTTTCGAAAAGGGAAGTTCCTTCTGACAGAATTCAAGGATGCTATCGACATTCGCGCCATCGTGCGCGATGACCAATGCACCAACTTCCTCGCCGTACATATCGTTTTCAAATCCAACGCTAATGCCGGCCTTCACTCCCGGAGCACGGTTAATGACTTCGTCGATTTCAAGAGGTGCAAGATTGACGCCACCGCGAATTATCAACTCCTTCAAACGACCTGTGATGAAGTAGTAATCCTTGCCCTTTGGCGAGCGTACACGAAAGCCTTCATCGCCACTGCGAAACCATCCAAAGGCAAAGGTCTTGTCGTTGGCTTCTGTGTTTTGGTAATATTCTTTCATCACGTTCCAGCCGCGAATGACGATTTCGCCTCGCTCGTTTTCGCCCAGCTCACGTCCTTCAGGATCGTGTATGGCCATCTCATTTTCACGAATCGGAGTGCCAATCGAAGGAAAGCCGAAATGATGCATCCAATAGCGGTGTTCGTCGTCGCTGAGATCGCACTCAAGAAAACAGGAATAGCAGGTCGTTTCCGACAATCCATATCCATGAAGAATGCGAATTGCATAGTGATCTTCAAAGCGTCGAGCTAGTTCGCAGGTTAAGGGTCCGGCGCCGCATATGATATGACGTAATCCTGCCTCTCGCACTCCTTCAGCATTTGCATTTGCTTCAAGCAAAAAGGCGAGGAGAGTTGGAACAACACTGACGATGTTGACCTTCTCTGACCGAATGCGTTCGAAGAAGGTATCGGTTTGAAATTTTCGATTAAGTACAACCGACGCGCCGGCGAGAAAGGGAGTGACGTGCGTAACGATTGTCCCGTTCACATGATGAATAGGGAGCACGCACATCATCCTTTGCGTTTCATCGATTGAGTGCCAGTAAGCGATGCCCTCGCCATCAGCCATGAGATTTCGTTGCACAAGCACCACGCCTTTGGGATGTCCGGTGGTGCCGCTTGTGTAGACAATCAAACACTCGGCATCCAAACTATCCTGTGGCTCTGCGTCATAGGGAGTAGAGGCGGCAACTGCGGCGTGATAATCTGCATCAACACAGATGCACTCGATTGCGATGTCTTTGGTAAGAGATTGAATGCGATCTCTGTAATCCTCGCGAACCAAAACCAACCTTGCACCACAATTTCCCATGATGTAGTTCAAACGATCATCATCCTCACTCATGTTGAGCGGAACAACACATGCGCCAAGAGCCCAAGCAGCGAAGTACTGAACGATAGTATCCGGATGGTTATAGGCAGCGGTTACAAATCGTGAACCTGTGCTAATGCCTTTTGAGTGAAGATAGTTTGCGGTGCAGAGTACACGACGAACGAATGTGTCGTAACTAATCTCCTCGCGCTGACCCTGTTCGGCGTAGTAGATCATGAAAGTCTGCTCCTTGCGTTCACTCCACTGACGCAGCAAAGCCGCGAGCATAGAGCTGTTTTTGAATTGCGATGCGCCGGCGGTTGATCCGGAAACAGACTGGGCAGAACGAATACGCTGAGCGAGATCTGACATGTGCTTCTACAAGTGTTAGAAAGGCAAAATACATCGCACTTCAGTTTTGGACGAGTGTCGTCTGTCAAGCCGCACTAACAACAAAAAGCCCGAATGAGAAAACACTCAATCGGGCTTCGATACTTGCTAAGGTGACCACAAAGGACTTAGTCGTCGTCGTCCTTTGCCTTTGGAGCTGGCTTTGCCTGTGCGGCACCAACAGTTGCGCTTGCACCGGCTGTCGTGCTGTCCTTAGTCGCTTGAGCATTTGTTGCCGGATTAGCTGCCGGGGCATCGTCATCATCCTTCTCGGTGCCTTCCGATGCGCCACCTTGTTGTGCGGCTACTGATGAGATTTCAGTGTGACGAATTTGTCCGCCGAGATATCCCGTCCATGAAAGCGAGGCGCTTGACGTAAACAGTACTAACGTTACGATAACAAGATCCAGTCGCTTCAGCTCTTGCGACATCTTCGTTCGAATGAGAAAAAATACCGCAACAACTGCACTCGCGAGAACGAGTATCAGGCTCAGCTTGGCTGAGTCTTCGTGACTTTCGATCATGGACTCTTGAACTCCGACGATTGACTCGACGGTGTCTTCGGCAGGTTCTCCTGTAAAGAAGACGGGTAGCAAGAGGAGTCCGCAAGCAACAGTGACAATCAAACTCAATCTCCATAAGCTCATGTTGGGTTTGAAGATGAGCCAAATACAGAGTACAAAAGCGCCCATGATTCCGATGATGGGAGCGTGATTAAGCAGCAAATGAATGTGGGTGAAGTTCATTGTTTTCAATTTTTACGTGATACATAATTGTGGTTTCCGAGAGACAGGTGCACTATCGCAGGCTCGATTCCAATACAGCGAGCGGCTGCACGAAATGCACGCTTCAGTGAATAGCCAGGAAGGCTAGTCGCAATGTTTTGATTGGGTCGGCTAAACAGCAGATTATGCTCGAGGGGGTTCGAAGACAGAGGGTTTTATGCCGGTGGGACAGGCTTGATGCCAAAAGACTAGTACCTGAGTTGTTTGCGGGCAAAGTTCTGTTTGAGGAGGCACACAGAGTACAGCGGTGGTCAGAAGGTCAATGACTGCATCGCAATCATCATCGATAAATGGTAGCTGCTCATGACCCGCTTTGCTTGATGCATCACTCTTAGACACGTAATGATCCTGCAAAAAGCTCAAGAGTGTCGATCGAGGATGCGTGCTCAAATGCGCCTGATAATGCGCCACAAGCTTTGGGAGTTTGCACAATTGATAGGCATCGCTGGCAATGCAGAGATGGATGCAAAGGTTCAGTATGGCGACAATTTTGAGCATTTACAAATAGGACGTAATAGTCCAAAAATACGTGTATGATCGAGATTGAAGAAATTGACGTGAAGAATTTTGATGATGCAGAAACGAGTATCCGAACGAAGCAGAGCGGTAGTACGGCTTCGAAGGAGAGTCCTGTGCTTGGTTTGCTTGGAGACCGTGAATGAAAACAGCAGGCAGAAGTGCAGGGAAAGCACTTTTCCACAATGGTCAATAATCTTCATCCGAGCCACAATAATGCCGATTTTTCATTCCTCAATTCACCTTCAACCACTATTTTCGTGCTTGCTAATAGTGTCGCTCAAACAGCAGCAGGCGACGCTCTTCGTTCACGCTTTGGAGTCGTACACATGCCCGTTTTGACCATTGACGGTCGTACAATCGAAACCCAGCCCGGAAAGACCATTATTGAAGCCGCAAATGACAACGGAATCACGATTCCGCATTTCTGCTGGCATCCATCCTTAAGTGTAGCCGGAAACTGTCGTATGTGTTTAGTGAACGTTGGTTCGCCTAAAAAGGCTGCTGACGGTCAGGTTGAACGCGATGCCGACGGAAACCCGGTTGTTGCTTGGATGCCCAAACTGCAGATTGCCTGCGCGACCCCGGTCTCGGAAGGCATGATTGTCAGCACCCGCGACGACAAGTCGCACAAGGCTTCAAACGCCGTGATGGAATTCCTCTTGGTTAATCACCCTTTGGATTGTCCGATTTGCGATGAAGCCGGACAATGCAAACTGCAAGAGTATGCGTTTAAGTATTCCAAGGGCGAGAGCCGTTTTGTTGACGAGAAGAACCACAAGGACAAGAGAGTTCAGTGGGGACCAAACGTCATGTTCGACGGAGAGCGCTGCATTTCATGTTCACGCTGCATTCGTTATGCAACCGAGATCGCACATCAGCCGGTCTTGAGCTTCGTGCAGCGCGGCGACCATGTTACTATTGAAACATTCGAAGGCACGCAATTCGACTCACCATATTCGATGAATGTGATTGAGTTGTGTCCTGTAGGAGCTTTGACCAGTATCGACTTCCGCTTTAAGGCTCGTGTATGGGACATGAGTTTCAACGAGTCTATCTGCCACGGCTGTGCACGCGGATGCAACATTCAAGTGGGCGTTCGCAACAACACCATTCTTCGTCTTGAGCCACGTTCAAATCCATACGTGAATCAATATTGGATGTGCGATGAAGGTCGTCTCAGCCAATTCAAATGGGTCAACGAAAATCGTCTTAGCGGTGCCTCGATCAACAAGAACGGCAGCCAAGCAAGCGCTTCATGGAAAGATTCTTTGAAGGCAGTTGCTAACCAACTCAATTCCGCATCCTCGATCACAATTCTTCTTGGATCGTCGGCATCAAATGAAGATGCATTTGCGGCAACGAAGTTGGCAGCCGGACTCAAGGCAAAGGTGAGTGTGGTGTACAGAGTACACAACGATGCTGCTTTTGGTGATGATTTCCTTCGCGTTGCTGATCGCGTCGCGAATTCGCAAGGATTCGAAGCCATGGGAATTCGTGGTTTGCAAGATGCGGCGTTAGCTCAGCAGATTGCTTCGACAGATTTGCTGCTCAATTTTGGTGATGATGGTGCAACAGCATCAGCAGAACTGAGATCTGCAATGCAGAACGCAAAGCATCGCGTGTATGCTGGTACGAATGCCGGTGAGATTGCTTCACAAGCTCATGTTGTTCTTGCGGCTGCAAGCTATGCAGAGGCTGAAGGAACGGTGACCTCGCACACCAAACGCGTTCAGCATTATACCCCGGCAGTTATCAGTACTGAGAACTTACGCATCATGGGAATGAAGATGAGTCGTTTGGATCGCTTTGGTGCGGCGAACGATCGTTGGAACCAAGGTGAGCGTCGCGACTGCCGTCAATATTGGACTATTGCACAAGGCATTGCACGTGAGCTCGGACACGAGTGGTCATGGAGCTCAAGCGAAGATGTCTTCAGAGAAATGCAAACGAAACATAGCGGTTTTGCCGGTATGGATTATCGTTCGCTCGATGCACGTCATGGTATCAAACTTGGAGCTGCTCATGAAGCGGAAGCTCCGGTTGTGATCTATGAATCACATGATATGAAACCAAACTAAGAGTTAGTTGAAAGAGATTTTCGGTCAGTGAAGGTTAGCGACGGTCGATAAGTAATTGCTTCGAACACAACGCAGTGCACTTTGCTCTCAAGAATTATGATGGATACATTGAAGTCAGTAGGGGAATACATTCTTCAAAGTCCGGCGCTCTTTGCCACGCTCAAGGCAGTGATTGTTTTGAATCTCGTCTTGGGTATCGCGGCCTTTCTCGTGTATGCTGAGCGTAAGGTGTCGGCCTTTATGCAGTATCGCGTCGGTCCGAATCGCGTTGGACCTTTGGGATTGTTGCAGTCACTTGCAGACGTATTAAAGCTCTACACCAAAGAAGATATTGTTCCGGACAAAGCTGATGCTTTTTTCCATCGTCTTGCTCCGCTGATTTCGATTGCAATAGCGGTGGCTTTGTTCTGTGTTATCACCCCTGCCGGTTATATCACCGATTCAGCAGGCGTGAAGTACTTCATCGCAATTGCACCGAATGTCAATGTTGGAATTCTCATCATCCTGGCTCTCACATCACTCGCTGTTTATGGAGTGACGCTGGCCGGATGGTCGTCAAACAACAAATACTCATTGATGGGTGGACTTCGCTCATCTGCTCAGATGATTTCCTATGAATTGTCCATGGGATTAGCTCTGATCGGTGTTTTGATGTTTGCCGGCTCGCTTGATTTGAATACCATTGTCAGCTCCCAAGCAAATGGAAAGTGGAACATCTTCTTCCAGCCGCTTGGATTTATCATTTTTCTGGTTGCCTCCTTTGCTGAAACCAATCGCGCACCATTCGACTTGCCTGAAGCGGAACCTGAATTGGTTGGTGGATACCACACTGAGTATTCAGGAATGAAGTTCGGATTGTTCTATTTGGCTGAGTATGCGAATATTGTTACCTCGTCGGCAGTCTTGACCACGCTCTTTCTCGGTGGTTATGATGCGCCATTTGCGAAGGAATTGTTAGGTATTCAAGACGGCTCGGTTCTTTTGGCGCTGGTTCAATTCGGAACATTTGCGGCCAAAGTTGGGGCGCTCTTGTTCTTCTTCATCTGGGTTCGCTGGACGTTGCCACGTTTCCGCTACGATCAGCTCATGAACCTCGGATGGAAAGTCATGCTTCCGGTATCATTGGCAAACATCATTCTTACCGGTGGGATATTATCTGTTCTCAAGAGTTGCGGAATTATCTGACGCTATCGATTATTGAACTATGAATGTAACGACAAACACACGCGCTCAGCGCATGAACTTTTGGGAGAAGCTCTATCTTCCTGAGATTGCAAAAGGCTTAGCGGCGACTTTCGTGACGATGTTCAAGCCGAACATGACGCGACAATATCCTGAAGTTCGTTGGGAACCGACAGGTAGTTATCGTGGACGTCCGGTTCTCGTTCAAGAGAGCGAAGGCGAACGTTGCGTTGCTTGTGGTTTATGCTCACGGGTATGTCCGGCTCTGGCAATCGAAGTGCAAGCAGCTGAGACAACAGAGCGCGATAAAGAGCGCTTCCCGGAGCTTTTCGAAATCAATATGCTTCGTTGTATTTACTGTGGCTATTGCGAAGAGGTTTGTCCTGAAGAAGCAATCGTCATGAGCAAAGACTACGATATCGTTTTCCATACGCAAGAAGAAGCAATTTTTGATAAGTCGAAATTGCTTGTTCCGGTTGCCCGATTACAGGAGCGACTGGAATTCTTACGCCAGTACCGTTGAGAAGAATACGATGCATCACAACAAGAGCTCGTGAGTCTTCACGGGCTGTTGTTTTTTCTGCCTGTTTGATTGTTCGAGTGTAGCGAAGCGGAATATGCGTTTAAAAAGTACTCTGTCCGTGGTGTCGCTGAGCGTTCTAGCCTGCATCGTTGCTGTATTCCTCTATGCTTTCGTATCGCGTATGTTCGTCAAGCCCCCGGTCGATGCTCGACTTGTCGAAGCTGAACCGGATTTTGGTAAAGACCTGTACGTGCAGCTGAGAATCCTGAATGCGACGAGTACGTCAGGATTGGCGAAGAAAGCAACTGAGTATTTACGACGCAGAGGCTTCGATGTCGTTAGTGCTGAAAACACACAAGAGCATGCAACGCATTCAGAAGTGATTCGTCTTCGATCTGATACCGTAGCGGCACGAAAGCTGGCTTATGCATTGGGAATTGACGGCAGTCATGTGAGAACGGAAATTGATTCGTCATTGCAGCTCGATTGCACCGTTATTCTCGGCGATGATTTTCAGCATCTTCGTCCGTTTCGATGAAGTTCATACAAGATTGAAAAGACATTCGATGGTTAGGAGCGCAGGCTCTATTGCAGTATTTGTTTCACCCTTCAATTGTAGCATTGGCAACGAAAAAAGTTATTAAAGATTCGAAAGCGCTTGCGACCCTGTGCGCGAAATCAGCAGGAGACAAGAATGCAACGGACATCACCTTACTTCGCATTGGCGATGTTGATGGTGCACCGAGCGAGTGGTTTGTCATTGTGAGCTGTCAGTCCGAGCCACAAATGCGCAGCATTGCCGAAACACTGCTGCGTCAGGCAAAGTCTGCCGGCGTTGATACCCCTCGAAGCGAAGGCTGGGATTCAATGAACTGGATTATCATCGACTTCTTCGACGTTGTTGTGCATGTGATGCGCACTGAAGCACGTGAGTTCTACAAACTCGAGAAGCTGTGGTCTGAAGGCGAACGCTATACCATTTCAGCTGCAGGCCGAGTAACAAAGGCCCGTGCGAGCAGCAAGAAAACAGCTTCTGAATCCATCGAATAGAATTATGTATCAGTACCTCGAGTCAATTTTTCAAAATGCCTGTACGGCAATTGGAGCTGATGTAGCACGCGTTCAATTTGAAGCGCCGAAAGTACGTGAGCACGGTGACGTCTCGACAAATGTTGCCATGGGTCTTGCCAAACAGCTTTCGAAGCCTCCTCGCGCTATAGCCCAAAACATCGTAGAAAATCTCAAGTACGACGAATCGCTCGTTTCGGGTGTAGAGATTGCCGGCGCCGGATTTATTAATCTTCGTCTTACTCCACATTATTACGCTCAACGACTCGCCGAAATCCGTGAAAGTGGAGAGTCCTTCGGTCGTAGCAGCTTTGCTGAAGCACGGAAGGCGAATGTCGAGTACGTGAGTGCAAATCCAACCGGACCGCTACATCCCGGTCATGGTAGAAATATCATGCTCGGTGATACAATTGCGCGTCTGTTGGAATGGACGGGACACAGCGTTGTTCGCGAGTACTACTTCAACAATGCCGGCAACCAGATGAACAATCTGGCTCGCTCGGTGTATGCTCGATATCGTCAGCAGCTCGGCGAGACCGACTATCCCTTCGACGAGGAAAACGGATACAAAGGCGAGTACATTTCTGACATCGCAGCAATGATTCGCGATGAATCAGGAGATGCCTACAAAACGGAAAGTCCTGAAACTCTGGAGTACTTCAAAAAGCGCGGTGAGCAATGGTGCTTTGCATCGGTTCAAAAAACTCTGGAACGTTTGGACGTAAAGCACGATGTGTTTTTCAACGAAAACACGTTGTACGCGGATGGCAAGATCAACGAGGTTGTTGAAGAGCTCAAAGCAAGAGATTTAGCATATGAGAAAGATGGTGCGTGGTGGATTCGTACCTCGCAACTGGGACTTGAGAACGATCGCGTGATCATCAAGTCCACAGGAGAGCCGACATATCGTTTGCCGGACATGGCCTATCACAAGATAAAAGCTGAGCGAGGAGATGATGTTGTGGTCGACATTTTCGGTGCGGATCATATCTCAACCGTTCAAGAAGTTATTGCCGGTGTCAAAGCGCTGGGTTGTGACACGAGCAAGATCCACGTGGTGATTCACCAGATGGTTTCCTTCTTAAAAGATGGTCAGCCCTACAAGCTTTCCAAGCGAAACGGCGAGCAGTACACCCTTGATGATCTCATGAATGACTTAGGAGTTGATGTCGTTCGCTACTTCTTCCTCATGCGTTCTGCCGATACGCAGCTTGTGTTTGATATCAATTTAGCGCTCGAACAAAGCGACAAGAATCCCGTCTTCTACTTGCAGTATGCGCACGCTCGTTTGTGCAGCATATTCCGTGCGGTAGAGGGACAGAACGTCGATCTTAGTTCTGATGTCAATCTGGATCTCTTAGAGCACGAAGCAGAGCGAGAATTAATCAAGACAATTGACCGTTTCCCAACCATGGTTCGTCGTGCAGCAGAACAGTTGCAGCCACACCTTATCGCTGATTATTTGCGCGATGTGGCAGCTGCTTTTCACGTGTTCTATCACGACTGTCGCATCATGGGACAAGAGGACGAATTGTTTAAAGCGCGACTGGCTCTTGCTTCAGCCGCGCAGCGAGTATTGAAAAACGGATTGTCGATCCTTGGCGTTCGTGCTCCGGAATCGATGTAAACCAATTAGCTTAAGCCATGCTTACAACCGACGAACTTAGTGATCGCCTGCGTCAATTATGTACGGGTCTGCTCTATCCTAGCGAAGCAGACGCTCCGATTGATGTGTATGTTTGGAAAACGACCGAACGCGGTGCGATGACCTATGATAACATCGCTTTCGATCTGCATCATCCTGAAGACGTGTTGATCTCAGAGTCAGAAGCAGAGGAATTTTTCGAGGGCGTTACAGAAGTATATGAGTGGCAAACACCGGAAGAAGTTTCTGAGACCAAGCAGTATCAAGAGCTCAAAGAAGCATTCTTTGCAAACGTTACCAAACCGGTGCAGTTGTGGTTTGGTGAGAATAAGGTCGATGTGTTGGTTCTAGGAAGGACGAAAGAAGGGGATTATGCCGGACTTCGCACTTTCATTGTGGAAACCTAGGCTGTGGCCGACAGTTTTGAGTCAAGCGACAGCATCATTGCACTCTTGGTTGTATCTTTGTTTATTGTTTAGAATTCATACACGAAAGGACCAAAAATGCCACGAGTAATGTTTACCGTGACGTATTCTATCGAATCGGAAAAGATGCCTGAGTACCAGGAACTCATGCGCCGTCTGAAGAAAATCTATGAAGAAAAGGGTCTCGAATATTACGTTTTCCGTAATAAAAACAACGAGTTCACCGAAGCAACCATTTACGCTGACCAAGATGCCTTCGAAGAAGCAGATGAGCTTATGGAAGAAGAGCAAACAGCAGAGTACATCAATCGCGTAAATGCAATTGCACAAAACATTCGCTACGAAACATTGACCGAGCTGGATACCGACCGCTAAGCGGAACTCGGCAGCATTTTTGCTATATGGCTGTCGACATCTGAAAGGTTCATTATGATTCGCGGCACGGATGCCAACCAAAGTGTACTGAGTAGTCAGACAGAACTGATGAGACTTTGTCTCTGCCTAAGTCTCTGCTGGGCATTTGTCGCCTGTCAGCCATTATCGACCCGCAAAAACTCCTCGGCATCTCAAACGCCAAATACGAAGAATGAGAAAGCAGTGTCGCCTTCAAACGACGACACTGCTGTTCCCACAGCAAATTCCCTCGATACAACCCTTCCGTCGATTAGAAAGAAACTTCCAACTCTGCGTGAGCAAATGGAGCGCTTGCAATCACAGCAAGACTATATGAACACGCGCTTGGACAGCGTCCAGACTGAACTTCGAGCCATCCGCGAAAAGGTAAACGAGAGTTTGAACTCAGCTGCAACTCGCCAGGACCAAAACGGTGGACAGGAAATCACCAAAGGTGACGCTGTGAGAGAGCCGGCGAGAGAACTTCCCAAGCTTCAACCAAAGCTCACACCGAAGAAAAAGACTGATACGCAGTCTGGAGTGATTCTGCCTGACAATGGAGAGGGAGAACAATCAGCTGAGCCTACGTCAAAGACCGCTAAAGCCACCCCGATCAAGAAGAGTCCAAAGAGTAGTTCTTCTGACATCATTAACCCTGATGAGGGCGGAAATGAAGCAGATGCTGTCAAAGCTCCACGACCGAAGATCAGAAAAAAGACTGCACCGAGTCCTGCAAAGCAAAGGATTGAACCTGACGCAGAGCCTAAGATCGTCGAGAAGAGCGAGAGAGCTTCAAAGGCACAGCCGACTCAGGGTCAGCTTGGGAAGAAAGAAAGCAAGGAAGCTCCAGCAACTGCTACACCTGCCGTCAAGACTGAGCAACCCGGTGCATTATTTACTACCGCTATGACCCTGTTTTCGAAGCGTCAATATCAAGAGAGCATTGATGTTCTGACGCAAGACATGGCGCAGGAAAAGTCGCCTGAAAACCAAGTTCGCGCACAGTACTGGATTGGCGAGTCGTACTACGGTCTTGGAAAGTACGATGAGGCTATCAATTCCTTCAACAAAGTCATCAAGTCCAACTCGCCGGAGAAGACTAGTAAAGCGCTCTCAATGATTGCGGAATCTCAGATTCGCATGGGCAAGACTGCCGAAGCAAAGAAGACCTACCAGAAGCTACAAAAACAGTACCCTCAAACCGAGGAAGCTGTGCGTGCTGCGAAGCGACTGCAGCAATTATAAAGTAGCATTCAAACCGATTCATTTCATTGTTGCACTTGTCAATACTCTTTGACGGGTCTTCATTAGCACATAGATTGCGCCGCCTTATCAAATCATTAATTAGCTGATATGAAACGAGTATCCTTTCGCTTGCTGAATTGTGCAATGTCGGTGATGATGTTCATCTTTATTCAAAATCAGAGCATGGCTCAAGGATCTTGGTCAGATGGAAACATCAACGGATTCACACCTCGAACCTATTGTTGTGCCGCAGTCATTGATCACAAGATTTACGTGATAGGTGGCTTCCCGAGTGCCGTGACACCTGGCGCGATGAATACAATGGAAGTGTATGATCCGGGAAAGGATGAATGGACGACTCCGGAGACAACAGGCAGCTTTACTGCGCGTGGCGGCTGTACAGCGACTGTCGTTGATGGGAAGATTTATGTAATTGGTGGCTATGATGAGAATTGGACGGCTCTCAATCTCGTAGAAGTCTACGATCCGGTCACTAAAGCATGGACAGCGCCTAAAGTCACTGGTTTAGCAACACCACGTCATCGTCATGGCGCCGTGTATGTGAACGGAAAGATCTACATCTTCGGTGGAATGTCGCAAACGAACTATGAAACAGGAGTTGAGACCTTCGATCCTGCAACAAACACCTGGAGCACGGTTGCAACAAGCGGAAAATTCACTGCACGTCGTGCTGCAGGATTTGCGCTCATTAATGGAAGAATTTTTGTCCATGGTGGATATAACGGAAGCAAAGCTCTCAATACACTTGAGGTGTTTGATCCCTCGACCAACGTCTGGTCAACGCCTCCGGCCGACCTCACAAGTTCAGCTCGCTACGGCGGCGCTGTATCGGTATTGAACAACACACTGTATCACTTTGGCGGTTTTAATCTCCAAACCATGGTGACACAAGTTGAAAGCTATAATCCCCAAAGCAATGAGTGGAATATCGAAGATGCAAATGGTGTGTTTACCGGTCGCTCAGGTCTTATCAGCTGCGAAGTCGATGGAAAGATTTATGCTATTGGCGGATCGACTTTAACCAGTCTCGCGGCCAACAACGAGATCTTTACTCCGAAGCTCGAAGCGGATGTGGAAACTGAATCAGCGACAACAAGCTTCTCAATTTATCCTAATCCAACAACTTCAGATATCCAGCTTAGCTCGATTCCGCCTCACACATCGGCTCTGATTCTCTTGGATATTTATGGCAATACTCTTGCAGCATTTTCTGCCGAGCAATCTTCAATGATGCGCATAAGCTTGCAGCAGTTTCCGGCAGGGACCTATTTCTTGAAGACAGCTAACAGTGGCAAGTCGCTTGTGTCTCGTGTCGTGAAATACTAACGCGCGTCACCCTGCTTATCAATCAATTGAAATAAAAAAAACACCGCTGAGACTCGACTCTCAGCGGTGTTCGTGTGCTAAACTGATGCTCATTGATGAGCTAGAATTTCAGAAAGTCTCTGAGCGCAGGCGGGACAACATTGCGACAGACACTATCTGCATAAGCCAACTCGAAGCTATCAGCGCACTTTAATGATTGAGTACACTCCGACAATGCGACCATCCTGCATCAGCGTGAGTTGATAGTTACCCGAAGCGTAGGAGCTAAGATCAATGGTTTCTGTCGATGAAATATTGGTCTTCGACAGAACGCTCTTTCCGGCAAGATCACTGATATTTAGTGAAATGCCTTCGCGATAATTCCTCATTGAGATCTGAACGTGATCAACAGCAGGATTTGGAAACACGCTGAGATCCATTTGAGCCAGTTCATCACTTGTTACATCAGATGACACAAGAATGTTAGCTTGTTGAAATCCTTGTGTGAGGATGTATGGTGCTTTCTTCAGTGTTGTTGTTGCTACTTCGCCGAGGGTCCAGGAGAGCGAGTATTGAGCTGTGCGAGTCGTTGTACCGCTGGAAGACACGACTTGACGTTCCAATTGCTGAGCTTGTGTGCTTAGGCTGCAGAGCGACAAAGCCGCGAGTGTGATAAAGAGTCTTGTTTTCATGATTGAAATTGGAATTGAAAAATTCAAAAAGTAGGGGACGAGCAGAGTATTGTTGTACTCGTCCTCTCTTCATACACTTCGATTATTTCTGCGAACGGATTTCTTGTGTGTTGAGGCTATTGTCAGATGCAGTCTTTGCTGCAGGAACTGCCGTTGCATCGTTGTTTTGCAATGATTGCTCGATGCCCTTGGAGTAGATACCCTTGCTCAATGGCAGACCATAACCTTGTGGGTACACGTAGAAGCCCTTGTTTTCCTTTTCCTTTTCAACCACATCAACGAAACGATTTTGTTGTGCGAACACGTCGTTACGTACACCGGTTACTTGCCAGCTAACCTTTACGTTTGGTTTGTCGGTCATGATCTCGAATTGGTTGTTGCTGATTTCCTTCATGACGATTGCTTGTGCGAACTGACCGATGACGGTGAGTTGATACTTGAAGTTGATGTTCTCAGCTTCGAAGTAGGCAGGAAGACTTACGATAGCGCGACCGTTTGCGTCGGTTGTGATGTTGCCGTTGTACACGTTCATCATGTCAGGACTTTCAACAAAGCTGTGTACCAAGTACTTGTTTGCCGGATCGAGCGGGTGGTCAATCTTGAATGTACCTGCTGTCTTTGACAACGTACCTGCAATGTGAACTTTACCGCTGAAGTACGCTGCATATGCGTTTGCATTCGTAGCAGTACCGCGAATACCTGCGTCGCTGGTAGATGTCCCGTTTGTGATACCCGAAATTGCTGTACCATCAGTTGTGGTCGCGAGGATTGCCGCTTTGCCCGTGCTTATTGTGCCGTTTGTGCTTGTGACCTTTAAGCCATTGGCGTTACCATTGGTTGCGACTTGACAAGCGTCGTTTGTGTTAGCCGCGTTGACGTTTTCAAAACGACCACCGACACCGGTTCCGCCGCTGATACCTGCTTGACCGAGAACGCCATAACCATCTTTTGTATTGAAACCACGAACACCGTATCCTGAAGAGTCATTACGACCAACAACGGCACCAACACCGTTGCCGCCACGATTACGACCAACAACTGCTTCACCAAAGGTGTTATCACCGATAACGCCTGCTGCTGAGATTGATGATGTGATACCCCAAACTGCATTACCACCTGCGCTGCTTGCGAATACGCCCGGTCCAACACCTGTCTGAAGCACATCGATACCGCGTGCGCCGTTCGATGCGTTTGTCATTTGA
Organism: Chlorobiota bacterium; assembly: GCA_044228685.1. Lineage (GTDB taxonomy): Bacteria > Bacteroidota > Ignavibacteria > Kapaibacteriales > NICIL-2 > JBBATK01. Next base: position 20,477 of record JBGAUL010000021.1, on the reverse strand, counting down.
ACTGTAAGACCGCTACCGATACCATTTGTAGCTGCGGTTACAATTGATGAGGTGCTAGATGGGTTTGCAATTGTGAAGTTAGCTGCATTACCGTTGCCTGTTGCCACACCTTGTAGACCGTAGCCTGAACCGTTCGTCTCGCCTTTAACAGCAGCCGCTGAGTTCGATGTATTGACGACCTGAGAAATCAAGCCAACGCCTAAACCACCTTGATAAACTCTTTCAACTTCAAGAGTGTTTGTTGCTGTTGGTGAGTAGAACCAAGCTGCCGGACCTTTACCTGACATCCAAACTGCAAGACCGGCATTTGTATTGTTCATGTTGCTGTTGACCATACGAAGCATAGTTGAGGTTGTTGACATGGTTGTGTCCAACGGAAGCTTGATACCGGATCCGCCACCTGCAGCCGGTGTGCTTGGGGTCCATGCTGAACCATCCCATGACAAAACCTGACCGCTTGTTGGAGCTGTATTTGAAACGCTTTTACCTTGGAGTTTCGTAACCGTATTAGCAGCCAAGGAACCTGTTACATCACCGCCGAGTGTCAATGCGAGGTTGGTCGGTGTCCAAGCTGTACCATCCCATTGCAAGAATTGTCCATTTGCCGGAGCTGCACTGGAGACGTTCTTACCTTGCAGCTTTGTTACCGTATTCGAAGCGCTGGAGCCTGTAGCATCACCGCCGAGTGTCACAGCCATGGTGCTTGGTGTCCATGCTGAACCATTCCATTGCAAAATCTGTCCATTGCTTGGTGCTGTGTTGGCAACACTATTGCCTTGAATCTTGGTGACAGTGTTTGATGAGCTTGAGCCGGTTGCATCGCCATTCAATGTTACTGACATTGAGCTTGGGGTCCATGCTGAACCGTTCCATTGAAGGATCTGACCATTTGACGGGTTTGCTGAAGAAACACTCTTACCTTGAATCTTCTCAACAGTGTTTGAAGCTATTGGTCCGGTTACGTCACCGGCAAGTGTTTTGTTCGACTGTACCGTAACGCCCGTATCTGTTTTCACGCCATAACTTGGAACCCAGTTGCTGCCATCCCAAGCCAGAACCTGACCGGATGTTGCGCCGTTGCCTTCAAGAACGCTAGGGGAGAGTTTTACTCCCTTGCTCAAGCCGTTTGATGATTGAGAATTGAAAGCATATGCTGAGCTCAACAGTTCTTGTGAACCCATATCTACATAGCTGCCGCCATTTGCTTTGAATTCAACTTGAAGGAACTTCGTACCGTTGCTCCAATCGATTGTGTTGAAAGACGGTCCGACTGCTGTGCCGCGTCCAAGTACAACACTGAACAAACCAAATTCATTGGTCTTCGATGACGAAGTTTCCTGATATATCACCGGACCAAGAGCTGATCCTTGGTGAATGCTAAAACGTACTTCGACGTTTTCATTGCTAATTAATGCACCTTGTGATGTGCGAGCTACTGCTTGGTAGTTCATTCCCTGCGGGGTTTCGCTACGCAATTGTGTGCCGGAGACCAGGACGATCATCAGCAGAACACGGGCAATTGTGGACAACATGTGTTTCATAGGACAAAAGAGTAAGTGAGTAAAATGAAAAATGGATTTGTTATCAAGTCTGGCTCTGGCCTTACAGAGTGATCGAAACTATCGCTGTTATTTAGCCTGTTTCGCTGCTTTTCCATGATCGGTCGGTTTGACTCAATGAATGGCGGCTCTCAGCATCGGATTGGCGAACGCAGTTTTGCCAGCGGAGCAAAAGCGCCTCGACATTGTCATTGCTTATCCACGGATATTCGTTGCGAATAGAATCGATTGCGTTGGCAATTGACGTGTCGTTCTGCTCTGCACTTCTCAGCGCCTTCCACGCAAAAGGCTGAATGGTGTGGTACACGAGAGAATTCAGAAAATCCAGGTCACGACGCTGCAGAGAAGGGTAGCAAAGCAGCAGTCGATCGTGTATTGCATGCATGAACATTTCACCCGACTCGAGACTAAGAGCCAGTGCTTCATTTGCGATGTGATGTGAAAACGAACTCATGTTCTAACGATTTGTGTGCTGCGTGATCATCCCTGATCACACAAAAGCTCTCAACCATGGAGCATTCGTGTAAAAATTCACACATCGTCAATCGTTAGCTGTGCATCAATCAATTAGAAGCACGTTTGATTCAATGAATGGTAGGAATTGTCGGATGAGAAGTTCCAGGGCGAACAAGTACAGAGCGCATTGACATATTGCGGTTAGGATTTGAGTTCAACGACATCATTGGTTGCACTACTCTCAACATCGTGCTGACGATAAACACCGGCAGGCTCAATAAGAAGTCTGAGCGAAGGGGAGTATAGACTCGTGATGGATTGAATACAGCTCAATGCCTTAGTCTATCTTGAGACTTCTAAGCTCGATGGCGGTTGTCTCATGGCAGCGACCTAAGGTCTATTTGCTCAGAAGCTCAGATACCGTCTTCAGAAGTTTTTCATTTCTATAAGGCTTAGTCACCAGGGCATCTATGCCTTCTGCTCGAAGTTGATCTTCATCTAAAGTCACGAGCATGGATGTAACAGCTACTACAATGACTGATGGATACAATCGCTTGATTTCCTTTGCCAATTGGAATCCATTCATGTGTGGCATTCGGAGGTCAGTAAGGACAATATCGACCGGTAGAGAACTCAGGTTGTTCTGACCTGACGTTGATTGTGCAGTCGACTCCAAAATTTGTAGTGCTTTTTGACCACTATATGCCTGAAGAATATTGAGCTCTTCACTTATGCCGGTGAGTAATGCATCAAGCATGACTGTCATGTCAGTTTCGTCATCCTCAACGACCATAAATCGCTTTGCCGCAAGTCCTGAAGTGTGAGAAGTAACTTTCTGCGACTTCGCTGCACTTTCCAGCTTTATGGGAATACTGAATGAAAAGGTCGTTCCTTTCTTCAGTTCACTTTCAACATGAATTGAACCGCCCATCAATTCCACAAGTTGCTTAGAGATATTGAGTCCAAGACCCGAGCCTCCGAACTTTCCGAAGGTTCCGGACTCTGCTTGCTCGTAGCGTTTAAACAAGTTCTTGCATTGTTCGGCTGTCATTCCGATACCGGTGTCTGTGATCGTGAAGGACAGTATCGCTTTGCGAGCCGACTTCAATGAACGACTTGAAACATCCACGCTGATGGACCCCTTTTGCGTGAACTTGATTGCGTTGTGAATGATATTAACCAGTATCTGTGTCAAGCGAGCAGCATCACAAAAGATCCACTCCGGAGCTTTGTTGTCAATCCTGAGATGCCATTTCAATCCTTTCTCTGCCAGCTTCAATTGAGCGCCGTGATAAACGCTGGAAAGCGTCTCACGAAGATTCATGCGAGTCGGATCAATGCTCAATTTTCCGGCATCAATTCGACTGAGATCAACGATATCATTGATGACATGCAGCAAATGTTCTGCGGACGACTTTATGGTTTGAAGGTACTCGGCGTTTTCGTTAGCGGCATTCTTGCGAAGAAGAATACTTGTGAGACCAAGAACAGCGTTCATTGGTGAGCGAATTTCGTGACTGACGTTACTGAGAAAATCCATTCGCATTTGCGCAAGGCGCTCTGCGACTTCCTTGTCGATCTTATAGCGTTCCATCGAGAACGACAGTTCCAGAATTTCCATCTTCTGTTGCCAATCATTCTTGAACTCATCTTCTTGTCTCTTGAGCATCTCCTCAAGTATTGCAATGGCCACACCGTAATTCTTCTTCTTCTTTGCGATTTCAAACTTCAATCGACGTGAGCCATTGTAGTTGATGTACGAGGTATTTTTCTTTGTTATAGTCTCATGTAGCGCAATGAGTTCGTTCATGCGTTTCCATTTGCGAAGACGCAAGTAGCATTCGGCAAGGTTAATAGCTTCGGTTGCAACAATGATCGTTGCATTGCGCTGTGATGCTTCTTCTATCACTTCTTCAAGTACCGCAGCAGCCTCTTTATAGTTTGATGCCTGTTTCAAATAACGGGCATAGGTTGCTTTAAGGTAAATCAGACTGAGCTGCTGCTGTTTCTCCCTTGCAACTTTAAATCCTTCATCTAGAAACTTCTTTGCAAGAGCAGGCTTTTCCAAAAAAAGGTAACTCTCGGCGATATACATGCAAGCCGCAGTGTATGATTGCCAGCGCTCATGCGTTCGCGCGACTTTGTACGATCGCTGAAAATACTGAAGTGCCTTTTTGTAGTCGGATAGGTGATTGATGTAGAAGGTCCCAAGACTCAAGCAAACCGTCATCAACATGAGATGCGAGTTTGTTTCTTCTGCCAGACGAAGTGCGATGTGAAATTGACGAAGAGCATTTGAAAAGTCGCCTCGTTGTTCAGAAATCAGCGCGAGAGTGCGATAGATATCGGAATCATAATCACGAACATTTGCCTCTTTAAACAATCGAGCGGCAAAGGACAAATCACGTGAGGCTTTCTTGAGATCTGCATGATGCAGATGATTCAGTCCACGAAAACGAAGTGCATTTGCCTGCATGCCCTGATCCCCGAGCTGCTTGGCGAGTCGCATCATTGGTCTGAAATATCTGCTAAATTGCGCCTCATCAACAGCTTGACAGCGATGCATGATTTCTGCATACATCGTCAGCTTCCGTTTGGGATCTTGCTCTTTTGCAATTGCTACGAGGGCATCTTGTAGAATGGTATCCATGAGTCAAAATAACTAAGACATGAGATCTATCATAGTCGACGACGAACAGGTCTTCCGTGACATGCTAGCTGATCTCATCGAAGAGTCGCTGCCCATGGTAGAGATCGTTGAACGCTGCTCGAACGCCGAGCAAGCCTTTCTTGCCATCAAGAAGTTGGAACCGGATCTGGTGTTTCTGGATGTAGAAATGACCGGAATGACCGGTTTGGAGCTCTTGGAGCAATTTCCGGATCGATCATTCGAAGTGATTTTTACAACATCTCATGACAAGTATGCGCTGAAGGCCTTGAAGCAGGAAGCTGCGGAGTATTTGATAAAGCCAGTGAATGTCATTGAACTGGTGAAAGCCGTCGAAAAGGTTCAACGCAAGCTTCGTCAACGCAGCGCGCGAGCGGAGTCGGCGGGAGAGACGAACGAATCTAAAATGATCGCACTGCACACCGGTGACGGAATCGGATTCTACGACGTGCAGAATATCGTTCGTTGCGAAAGCGAGACCAACTACACGACGTTCTACTTCGTTGGTGGCGAGAAGATCGTTATTACCAAGCAGTTCAAAGACGTTGAGGCAATGCTTCTACCGCACGGCTTCTATCGTCCGCACAAGTCGCACCTGATCAATACCGCTTTCATCAAAAAAGCATACAAAGGGGAGTCGGCGTATATCGTTATGCAGGATGGTTCAACGATACCCATTTCACGACAAAGAAAAGACGAGTTTTGGGCGCGCTATGGTCTGTAAGGGGAGTGTATGAGTCTCGAATTGGATAGCAAGTGACCTCGAGTTATACTTCGAAAAACAAGTAGTAGCAGAGCTTTCGAAGCTTTTTATGAACGCCGTTTGCAAAAGCGGAGTCTTTTGTACTAAATTGTCATCGTTCAGATCAGAGACATTTGTCTTATTTGTTTACTGATCGTCTTCAATCACAAACAAAGCCACCATATGACAGTCTTTCACTTCGGAAAACACTCCGTACCTCTCGCAGACATCCACGACATTCACCTCGAGTACAACTACCAAGAGCGTGAAATCTACATCGACCTCGAGATCACCGGCGGCGCCCAAATGAGCCTCAATCTTCCGGATTCTCTGACCTTCATGGAAGAGTTCATCAAGAACGCACGTGAGACAAAGGGAATAGCGGCGAAGTAATTATAGAGTACGTTTGCCAGCACGTTATATTGAATTGGGGCAGAGGGCTCGGCAGAAGCCGAAACCTTTGCTCGCATTCTGAACCGATCCCTTCATCAGTATGAAGGGCCTGAAGCGTTATTCGCTTAGTAGAAGGCTCTACTAGAAGAGCACATCCAATAGTCCGTGCGTTTAGGAAAGCTCGATGCTCCGCGAGTTTGTCGTTCTTAGAATTGCACATTGACACGACCTCGCTATACTGTCATCCCCGAGTTGATAGAGTGCAGGTCACTCTAAGCATTTTGGATTAGAATGCTAGGCTCAGACGCCGTTCGATGTATGGCTATGTACTATAAGCCAGGTGTCAGCGCTTTTCCGTAAAACCGTCGTTTCGGTTGCATCGAACTCAATTGCATTGCCGCCTTCACTTCCTTTGAAATAAGCTGTGTACACAGCAACTACAAGATCGTGGGCTCCTGAGGCGAACACATGAAAGTCAGCGAGGCGCACTTTCTCACCTTTCCATTGGCTGCCCTTCATCGTATTAAGAAATGCATCGCGCTTCTGAATATTGCACTGGTCAGTATAGTATTCAAAGTCAGCTGCAAGGCAGCTCTCAAAGGTCAGCCAATCGCTGACTTGTAATGAATTCAAGTATCTCTCGATGCACGCCTGTATTTCAGAGCGCAGCGCTTCATCGTTTTGCATAGAATCTCCCTATTCAATTGAACAACATAAAATGCTCTGTTTTGCAGGATTCTAGAGCTATGGACTTGTGCAGATGCTGGGCATGCGGAAGGGCCTTGTGCATCGATGTTGATTTGGACAAACATAGCACTATGGAATTTAAAAGCGAACAGCCTTAATGCGAGTGATCAAAAAGCTATAACAATCGTCAGGTCGACGATGTTGCGCGATGTATTGCGGCATTAATGTAAACTCGTAGCATAAAACCGTTTTCCCAAGTTGGTCAATAGAGAAGGACGTGAACAAGGTGGCCGTGAGAAGTCGTTATCAAATGATGAGTTGTGAAGCCGGCATTAAATCGTATGAACTCCATGAATTAAAATGCGTATTAACACGCACTAAAAAACCATTGCCTACAACATATTTGTCCGTTTATTTGCATCCAAACAAAGATGCCGAAAGTTAGATCAACTTGGAGTTCAACTCCATTCTCACCGCTTGATCGACTTTGACCTCACTTTGCAAGTCGGGAAAGACGCAACGCGATTGCGGAGCATACGACAGGTTACGCATCATCACTGAATTCCATATTCGGATTACTAATTTATTGACTGACGTAAATGGTAAATCACGTCAGTTGCATGTAATTTATATCGTCACCATGTGTGATCGTATCAACGAGTGGACTGAGGTTTGATCGTAGGGTGATTGCAGAGGGACAGTCGAACTGCAAAAGACGTGGTAAATTGAGCGCGGCACCTTCATAGCTGTTAAGTAACGAAAATAGACTTAGATACGAATGGCAAAGCAGACAAAGAAGACATCATCAAAAGTAAAAGACTCAACAGCAAATCTTGGTTTCGAGGCGAAGTTGTGGCTGGCAGCCGACAAGCTTCGTAACAACATGGATGCAGCTGAATACAAACATGTTGTGCTTGGGCTCATTTTCCTGAAGTACATTTCCGATACCTTCGAAGAACACCGTGCAAAACTGGTTGAAGGTAAGGGCGACTACGCGGGAGCAAATCCCGAAGACAAGGACGAGTACAAAGCTGAGAATGTGTTTTGGGTTCCGAAGGAAGCTCGCTGGCCGAACCTGCAAGCAAATGCAAAGCAGCCGACGATTGGGAAAATTGTCGATGATGCAATGGTTGCTATTGAGCGAGATAATACCCGACTCAAAGGTGTCCTGCCAAAGGACTATGCGCGTAGCGCTTTAGACAAGCACCGTCTGGGTGAGCTGATCGATTTGATCGGTACCATTAATCTCATTGCCTCGAGCGAAGGTGAGAAGACGCATCGTTCCGTCGATTTGCTTGGCAGAGTGTATGAGTACTTCCTCACTCGCTTCGCGAGTGCGGAAGGGAAAAATGGCGGACAGTTCTACACACCTTCCTGTGTTGTACGATGCTTAGTTGAAATGCTCGAGCCGTATAAGGGACGCATTTATGACCCTTGTTGCGGATCCGGCGGAATGTTCGTTCAGTCGGAGAAGTTTGTGGAGTCGCATGGTGGGAAGATCGGAGACATTAGTATCTACGGACAAGAGAGCAACGCTACTACACGTCGGCTTGCGGTAATGAACCTTGCCATTCGTGGTATTGAAGCGGATTTTGGCCCTGAACATGCCGACACCTTTCGTCGAGATCTTCATCCTGACCTGCGCGCCGACTTCGTCATCGCCAATCCTCCTTTCAACGATTCAGATTGGTTTCGCAAAGACGACGATGTGCGTTGGCAATACGGAGTGCCGCCAAAAGGTAATGCCAACTTCGCTTGGGTGCAACACTTCATCCATCACCTTGCGTCAAACGGTTACGCTGGATTTGTACTTGCTAATGGAAGTATGTCGTCAAATCAATCAGGTGAGGGTGACATCCGCAAGGCACTCGTCGAGGCAGATTTGGTTGATTGCATGGTTGCAATGCCAGGACAACTCTTTTACAGCACACAGATTCCGGTGTGCTTATGGTTTCTTGCAAAGAGCAAAAGTGCAGACTCGAAACGTGGTTTCCGTGATCGACGCAAGCAAACGCTATTCATCGATGCACGAAAACTAGGAACACTTGTCGATCGGGTTCATCGTGAACTGACCGATGAAGACTTAGCAAAGATTGCGTCTACTTATCACAATTGGCGAGCTGAAAAACCAAAGGAGGCATATTTCGATCAGGCGGGCTTTTGCTTTTCTGCTTCAACTGAGACCATTTCTGGTCATGGATTTGTACTTACTCCAGGGCGTTATGTTGGCGCTGAGGAAGTTGACGATGATGGCGAGCCGTTTGAGCAGAAGATGGTTCGACTTGTTGCGGAGTTGAATGGGCAGTTTGAGGAGTCTTTAAGGTTGGAGCAGATCATCAAGTCGAACTTGAAAGGCTTGGGATATGGCTCATAGAGATGATGCTCCCATGATACCCCTATCTTTAATAGGTGAATACCCAGATAGCTGGGAGTCGTCTACTCTTGGTCATGCATGTGAGCTTGTTACAGACGGAACGCACGATTCTCCAAAAGAATCTTTGTCAGGTTTTCCGCTTGTCACGGGCCGTTGTATAACTGGGGGACGCGTCAATTTAGATGCTGCTTACTTAATCTCTGAGAGTGATCATAGGGAAGTTATAGCCAGGTCGAAGCCAGAATACGGAGACATACTTTTCGCTAACATTGGGAATTCGATTGGAGAGTTGGCACGTGTCGAAACAAACGTCGAGTTCTCGATTAAGAATGTCGCACTATTCAAACCGGGTCCTCGGCTCAACAGCCAGTTTCTGAAATATTATTTACTCTCAAGTCCAGTGCAATCTTTTATCCGGGGGAACACATTTGGTAGCGCACAACCTTTTATTAGTCTAGGAACACTTCGTGCTTTTCCAATTCCGCTACCTCCGATTCAAGAGCAAAGGAAGATAGCTTCAATACTCGGATCACTTGACGACAAGATTGAGTTAAACCTTTGCACGAACAAAACCCTAGAATCAATGGCGCGGGCCTTGTTTAAGAGTTGGTTTGTGGATTTTGATCCAGTAAAGGCGAAGATGGATGGGCGGGAAGTGGTAGGGATGGATGATGTGTCGGCCAAACTTTTCTCTGGAGATTTGGTTGAATCGCTGCTTGGATATATTCCGAAGGATTGGGAAATCCGTAGCCTCGACGAAATTGCAGATTTCCTTAATGGTCTCGCACTCCAGAAGTTCCCACCTGGACATGGACCTACACTGCCGGTTATCAAGATTGCTCAGCTTCGCAAAGGGGATAGTGCTGGCGCCGATCTTTGCAACACTGACCTACCGCCAGACTACATCATCGAAGATGGTGACGTACTTTTCTCATGGTCAGGTAGTCTCGAAGTTGAGCTTTGGTGTGGAGGTTCAGGAGCGCTAAACCAGCATCTTTTTAAAGTCACTTCGTCTGAGTTCCCGAAGTGGTTCTACTATCTTTGGACACATTCTCACCTTGACGATTTTCGTCTAATTGCTGCTGGTAAAGCAACAACGATGGGGCACATACAGCGCGGTCACCTTACAGCGGCTAAAGTCCTCGTTCCACCGTTTCCTTTGCTTGAAGCCATGTCGCGCATAATGTCACCCATCATAGACAAAATTATTGTTAACCGTATCCAATCTCGCACGATTGCTATCCTTCGCGATTCGTTGCTAACGCAGTTATTGAGTGGACGGGTGCGTGTCAATACTAACATTTAACTTCCATGCTACTGACCAAGATAACAATAAAGAACTTTCGGGGTATCGAGGAGCTTACGATAGGCTTAGACAAGTGTACGGTCTTAATCGGCGTAAACAACACAGGCAAAACGAGCGTCTTAGAAGCGATCCACACTTGCTTGAGTCGAAACTTGTCCAGAAAAGTGGTTCCATTTACTGACTACGATTATCATCTTACTGCGGATAAACCAGAGCCGAGTTCAGCACCTCCGATAGAGATGAATTTCATTTTTGTTGAATCAATTGAAGACGAATGGCCAGATGCAATTGTGCAGGGGCTTGACAAGGCTGTTCAAATGCGGTCTGACAACTTGCAAGAAATTCGCTTTCGTGTCGTTTCAGTATATGACCCTGCTTTAAAGGACTTCACCCTCGAATGGACATTTTTAGACCTTAACAACAATGAACTTACCGAAGCTAGAATTCCGAGAATTGTTAGTGAACTTCAGCAATTGAATCCGTCTTTCTTTTTGGCTGCTGTACGCGACGCTGGACAGCAATTCCAGAGCAGGTCATCGTTTTGGGGACCATTTACGAAGAATCCGCAAATGGACGATGCAACACGAGTCGAACTGGAGCAGAAGATTGAGGTAATAAATCAATCTGTCCTCGATTCACATACGCCATTCAATGAAGTGAAGACTCAAATCGCGAAGACTGCCGGGCTAGTTCCACTTGCTGATAATGACCTCGTAACTGTAGAGGCTATTCCCGCTCGTATTATTGACATGCTCCGCAAAACGCAACTGAAGCTTGCCGCGAAGAGCGGAGTAAAGTTGCCTATAACGCAGCATGGTGCAGGAACCCAGAGCCTCTCAGTTTTGTTCCTTTTTACGGCGTTTCTAAATTCAAAGCTGGCGGATGCATACGACCTTGATTCTGAACCACTTCTCGCGATTGAGGAACCTGAGTCACATTTACACCCGTCAGCTGTACGCTCTTTGTGGAAGGAGCTTAGCTCTATCAAGGGCCAGAAGATTATTGCGACACATTCTGGAGAATTGCTATCAGCCGTCCCACTAAAATCTATTCGTCGCCTAGCACGTAAGGCTGGGAAGGTTGAAGTTTTTCAGGTTAAATCCGAAACCCTCACTCCTGACGAAGAACGCAAGATTTCCTACCACGTTCGGGCAAAACGTGGGAATCTACTTTTCGCAAAATCGTGGCTCTTTGTAGAAGGTGAGAGCGAGTATTGGTTCCTTCCGGAAGCGGCTCACCTTCTAAACTTCGATTTTGAATTGGAGGGAGTCTGTTGCGTCGAATTCAGCCAGTGTGGTCTTACACCTCTAATCAAGCTCGCAGAAGACCTTGGAATTGAGTGGCACCTCTTCGTGGACGGAGACTCAGCTGGACAGAGATCTGCAACGACTGCCCGCAGATTCCTGGGGGCTGCGCCAGAAACCCAGAGACTAACGATCTTAGCAGAGAAAGATATTGAGCACGCCATGTGGGCACACGGCTACTCAAACGTATACGAATCGGCAGTTGCTACCCCACAACGGGTGAACATTACAGCTGCGTCTGGAACTACAGCTTACATAGAGCAAACTATTAACATGGCCGTCAGCTCTACATCTAAGCCTTATCTCGCAATCGCCGCCATGGAAGCTGCCCGTCGGGATGGGTCACCGGGGCTACCTGAAACCATTCAAAACGCTATTTTCAACGCCGTAAGCAATGCACGACTATGAGATTCGACCTAAAAACGCTTAATGAGAAACAGCTTGAAGCCGTGCAATGGAACAAGGGCCCATTGCTTGTGCTTGCCGGCCCTGGTTCAGGAAAAACTCGTGTACTGACTTATCGCATCGCCAGGCTTCTCGATGATTCTTTGGGTGAGCGCTTTCGAATTCTCGGATTGACATTCACCAACAAGGCCGCTGCGGAAATGAAGACCCGCCTTGGGGCTCTTTTGAACACTGGTAAAGAGAGGGCACTACTGACGACGTTTCACTCATTCGCAGCCGACGTTCTAAGGCAGCATGGGCACCACATTGGGCTGAGGCCAGATTTCACCATTCTTGTCGAACAGTCTGAGCGTGAAGCGGTTGCCACCGAAGCTATGCAAAAGCTCAGTGAGGATGTCGTCGATACTATATCAGGAGCAGCAACTACCATGCCTGCGCTCGACAAAATGCTCACTGAATGTTCGAACATGCAAGAATTGTCGTTGCTGCATGGTACGGATCAGCGGCAGTCATTTTTATCACAGCTATTCAATGCATACCGTGCTGAGCTGATAGCTCAAAACCACTTGGATTTTGCCTCGCTACTGGGCATGGCTGTTGAACTACTGGAGAAGCGCCCTGCAATCGCGAAACAATTACAGCGCATCTATCGGTACGTGTGTGTCGACGAGTTCCAGGACACTAACGCAATGCAATTCCGCCTCCTTTGCTTACTTGTTCCTGCGCAGAGTGCCAACTTGTTTGTTGTAGCTGATGACGACCAACTTATCTACCAATGGAACGGTGCTAATCCCAAACGCCTTCAGGATATAATACAGCGCTTTTCGATGAGTACCCTACAACTGCCTGAGAATTACCGCTGCCCACCTGTGGTTATCGAATTAGCCAATAACTTGATAGTTAACAATATTGATAGGTCAGCGGGTAAGGAGAGACTCAAAGCTCACAAGAAACCAACAAATGACTCCCATTTGAGGGTGTTTCACTTTCAAGATTTCAGCCAAGAAGTGACGAGTGTTGTTTCCGAGTTGAAGCAGATATCCCCACAGGATCGATTTCAGTATGTGGTTCTTGGCAGGAGTAAAAAGCTATTGGACGCTGTGATTGACGAATGCACTAAGCAGAACGTTCCCGCATACATTGCCGTGAGAAAAAGTCAGTTTATCAGTGCCCCAATTTCATGGCTTCATGCTGTGCTTCGACTTGCGAATGCACGTCAAGATCGGGAGCAACTTCGAAAAGTTTGCAAGGCTTTTTATTCACTCGATGGGAGCGACATCAGGGTGGAAAGTGTTATAGCAGCATCCACCTTCCACGGAGGTGACTACTTACGTGGATGGCTTGAGGTTGTGCTCAGTCAAGAAAGTGTTAAGGATTCCTCACGAGTATTTCTTGAGCAGGCGAAAAGCACGCTGCTTGATCGTGTCGACCACTGGACATTCATCGATGCCGCATTTGCGTGGCTTGATACTCTCCAAAATCACCCACCTGAAGTTGACACTGCGATTGACGAGTATCAGCAAGAGAAGGATGTCTGGAAGTCGCTGCAACATGAAATCATTGAGCAGTATGGGAAGAGTGAAGTAAGTCTGCACTCTCTTCTGCAAGAATTAGATCTCCGCTCAAAGGAGGCCCCAGCACCGAAGAACGCAGTTCGCTGTCTTACGATTCACAGTTCGAAGGGCTTAGAGTTCAAGCGCGTGTACCTTATCGGACTTGTAGAGGGACATCTTCCGAGCTGGGCAGCGACAAAAAAAGGAGACGATAGTTTTGAAATGCGGGAAGAAAGACGTAATTGTTTTGTAGCTATCACCCGCGTAGAAGAAGTGCTGACTCTGACGTATTCAGATTGTTACTTTGGATATCAGAAGGATCCGTCACGATTCCTAAGTGAAATGGGTATATCGGTCTCGAACACATGACCCTCAATGAAGCCATAGTAGAAGACGCCACCCTAGACAGGTTCAAGCACCTAGGTTATTCCATTGGTCACGGACCTCACCTCGCACCTGGTGAGCCAGCAGCCGAGCGGACGTCATTCGGCGAAACGCTTTTGCTCGATCGACTTCGCAGTTCAATCCACAGAATCAACTCCCTGATTCCGGAAGAAGCGCGCGAGGAGGCACTCAACAAAGTTCTGCGAGTCAGCACACCGTCGCTCATCCAAACGAATCGTGAGTTCCACCGCATGCTGCGGGATGGTGTTCCGGTCGAGTATAAGCGCGCCGATGGAAGCATTGCAGGAGATTTCGTACGACTGATTGATTTTGATGATGTGAAGTCAAATGACTGGTTGGTCGTGAATCAGTTTGTAGTCAAGGAAGCACAAAAAGAACGTCGACCGGATATCGTGGTGTTTATCAATGGTCTGCCGCTTTCAGTGATCGAACTGAAAAATCCGGCCGACCAAGACACAACAATCTGGAGCGCATACGCACAGTTACAAACTTACAAGGCAGAGATCCCAAGTCTTTTACAATACAATGCAGTATTGGTAGTTAGCGATGGACTTCAAGCGCGCGTTGGATCACTGAGCGCGAATCAGGAATGGTTTAAAGTGTGGCGCACAGTGGACGGTGTAGACGAGGCGCCTAAAACAGCGTTGGAGCTAGAGGTTCTCATTCTTGGTATGTTCGATCAGCGACGCTTCCTGGACATTCTGCATCATTTCATTGCATTCGAAGTAGACCCGGATTCAGGTGCCGTACATAAGATTATTGCTGGCTATCATCAATTTCATGCGGTGCAGGTCGCCATTGAGGAAACGCTACGAGCGAGTCTGACGCATGAAGAGTTGGAGTTCAGGAAGGGACAGGCGCGAGAAAAGATTGGTACCTACTGGTCAGGCCGCATGGATAGTGGCAAACTGGGGGACCGTCGTGCCGGTGTAGTGTGGCACACGCAGGGCAGTGGCAAGAGCTTTACCATGCTCTTCTTTGCGGCGAGTATTATACGACACGAAGCAATGCGTAATCCGACGCTCGTCGTTCTTACCGACCGCAACGATCTTGATGAACAGCTCTTCGGACAATTTCAAAGATGCACTGATATACTTGGACAGACGCCGGTGCAAGCCGCTAGCCGCGAACATCTCCGCCAGTTACTCTCTGTGGCAAGCGGTGGGGTGGTGTTCACCACGATTCAAAAGTTCATGCCCGAGAAAGGGGAGCGCATGCCGGCGTTGAGCGATCGACGGAATGTTATAGTCATTGCCGACGAAGCGCATCGCAGTCACTATGATATCATTGATGGTCTGGCCCGTCACATGCGCGACGCACTGCCTCAGGGATCGTTCATCGGTTTTACCGGTACGCCAATTGAAACAACCGATGCCAACACTCGTGCAATTTTCGGTGACTACATCTCAATTTATGACATCCAGCGAGCTGTGGCTGATAAGGCAACGGTACCGATCTACTATGAGAGTCGCATTTCAAAGCTAAGTCTGAATGCGGAGGCACTGCCGAAGATCGACGATGAGTTCGAGGAGATCACCGAAGGTGAAGAGACAATCAAGAAAGAACGTCTAAAAAGTAAATGGGCAGCGCTAGAAGCGCTGGTCGGTGAACCGAAGCGTATCGCAATAGTAGCGGCAGATATGGTGGCGCATTACGAGCGCCGCGTGGAAGCTATGGATGGTAAAGCGATGTTTGTCTGCATGAGTCGTCGCATCGCCGTTGATTTGTACAATGCACTCATTGCCATACGGCCAGACTGGGCAAGCGCAAAGGATGATGATCTGGAAACGGAGAAGTCTAAGCGATGCGTTGTCAAAGTTGTTATGACAGGTGGTGCTGACGACGGTCCAGAGTGGCAGCCGCATATCCGTAATAAAGAGAAGCGTCGTGCTATGGCAAACCGCTTTAAAGACTCCAAGGATCCGTTTCGTATAGTCATCGTCCGTGACATGTGGCTTACGGGCTTCGACGCGCCATGCCTTCATACGATGTACGTCGATAAACCTATGCAGGGTCACGGACTGATGCAGGCGATTGCTCGTGTTAATCGCGTTTATCGGGACAAACCGGGTGGACTCGTTGTCGACTATCTCGGTCTTGCAGATCAGCTAAAGCATGCTCTGAAAACTTACACGGAGAGCGGTGGGAAAGGAGACCCGGCGTACGATACCAGTCAGGCAATTGAAGTCATGCTCGAAAAGTACGGCGTCGTACGTGATATGATGCACGGTTTCGATTGGGACACTTGGCTATCCGGTAAACCTGTCGAACGCCTTGCCCTCATTCCGGCTGGACAAGAGTATGTTTTGCAGCAGCAGGACGGCAAGAAGCGTTTTGTACAACTTGTGACAGATCTTTCACGTGCGTTCGCGCTCTGTGCTGCCAGTGACGCGGCAACAGAGATTCGCGATGATATCAGTTTCTTTCAAGCAATACAGGCAGCGCTGAACAAGCAGAGCACGAACAGTCAGAGAACACCCGAACAAATTGATGCCGCAATTCGTCAGTTAGTATCAAAAGCTATCACCACCGAAGGGCAAGTCATCGACGTCTTTACAGCAGCTGGTTTGCCTAAGCCAGACGTCAGTATTCTTAGCGAGAAGTTTCTAGCCGAAGTTCGCGGATTGAAACATAAAAACGTTGCCGCTGAACTTCTTGAAAAACTCTTAAAGGACGAACTGAAAGTCAGATCAAAACGAAATCTTGTACAAAGTCAACTCTTTAGTGAGAAGCTTCAAAAGACGCTTAATGCCTATCACAACAGAGCGATTGCAACGCAAGAGGTGATTGAAGAACTCATCAAGCTGGCAAAGGAGATTGATGCAGCATCGAAGCGTGGTGAGAACCTTGGTCTGAGCGATGATGAAGTCGCTTTTTACGATGCACTCGCAGCTAACGAAAGTGCGCTGGAAGCGATGGGGGACGACAAGCTCAAAGTCATTGCTGCCGAGCTCATCACCCAAGTCCGCAAGAGTGTCACGATAGACTGGACGTTGCGGGAAGGTGCACGTGCTAAAATCCGTGTGATGGTCAAGCGTATACTTAACAAGTATGGATATCCACCGGATATGCAAGAGGAGGCTGTGAAGTTAGTATTGGCTCAGGCTGAGGTTTTGTGTGAGGGGTGGGCGTAAAACGATATTTAGCACCTACATAGAAATTTAAAATATTATTCTAAGTTGATATCGTAACAATCTATCAATTGTTAGACTTTCGCAATATAATACTACAATTCTATACAACAAGCAATTCTCATACTAAAACATCTGTGCCGTCTTTCTTATAACACTATCAACAAAGTTGTACAATATGAGTATCCAGTTAATAGATGACGTTCCGTGCTTTTCTGATGAATCAACTTCTTCGAGAACTGATGCTTTTCATCACTCGGCAATTGCAGATGTGTTGAAAGACATTATTGATTCCAACTCGGCAAAAACAATTGGTCTATATGGATCTTGGGGTATCGGCAAGTCGTCAATTGTAAATATGTTAAAGAATAAACTAGATGAAGCACGATACTGCTTTACGATATTTAATGCATGGAAGTATTCCGGTGATTCTTTTCGACGCGAATTTCTATTAGAAGTTGCGCATAGCTTACTATTAGACAACGATAAACATGATGACGTAATCGAAGAATTAAAAAGATTAAACTATGCAAAAACATATGAGCGTAAAGCTGGGGTTACAATTACCGATTTCTTGAAACATATCCGAGGTAGATCGGGATTAGTTCAAATGATGACTGTATTTGATGTCGACTCCAAGGGGTTATTGCAGCAGATTATCTTTCAACCAGCCGGCGCTTTTGCCATGTTAGTAACTCTAATATGTATAATTGTGTCATTAGTGTTTTTTGCATTATTTCCCGATAATGCTGTAGTGCGATCTATATCTCTGCCAGTCCTCGTCCTCGGAATTGTAAAATTAATGCTGCCACGCGTTGAAACAATTTTTGCTCCCAAAGAAATCGAAGTATACGATGCCAAGTTAATATTTCCTGAACAGTTTTACAGTGAGTTTATTAGTCTTATAAAAACGTACGCCAGTGATAGAAAAATTGTAGTAGTCGTCGACGATCTTGACCGTTGTGATGCCGACACTATAAAAGATATTCTAGTTACTCTCAAGACATTTATCGGTAACTCTGAATGCAGTTTTATTGTTCCAATTGATGATCAAGCAGTTGTTAGTGCATTAATAGCACGAGCAGGCATGGATACTAAATATGGCTATGAGCAGTTAAGAAAATATTTCTCAATTACCGTCCGGATTCCGGCAATCTACCCGTCAGATCTATACGACTTTGCAAGGACAATAGCAAAAGAATGTGGTGTAGCCCCAGAGGTTGCTTTCATAGGGTCATTAGGTAACTGTGTCGATGCTCGTAAAATAAAGCACTTTATAAATATGTATAAAATAAAAATGGAATTAGCGCAGTTGCGAGCCAAGGAAGGACTGTTTATGCATGACAAATTAGATGACATAGGCACGCAACAGCAAATCGCTAAAACAGTAGTTCTGGAATATCAGTACCCAGAGGTTTACAATTATATTAAAGATAATCCCCATATGATGTCCCGAATCGCGTTGTGCGCTAATGACGTCAGACACGATATAGATATTGTCCACCTTAAAGATATATCCAATAAATATCAAGGAATGGCTGATCTATGGGAAGGTAATCCGGGATTAAAGAGCTTCTTGACTGCAACAGCATATATAGATATAGAAAACTATCAACTGTACGATCGAGTCAAAAAACCATCGAGCGAAAGAAATAATGAAAGATTGGTACTAATGTTAGATAATTATATACATGGTAAAATACGACAGGACGAGCTTGTAGTTAATATTAAAGATTGCGTTGAAAATGATAAGTATGAGAGTGTAGTTGATGTCATAGAAAGTCGAATTAATATACCAATCGTAACTGTTTCAGAACAAGCTATCAGATTTGCGTTTCGTGTCTTGGAGTCAAATGTTCTCGATGTATTGTCAAATAAAAGACTTCTACCTATAGCTGTTAATGGGTGGTTGCGTTCCTCAAATAATTACGAAATGCGAATAGAGGATATGGTCATTATATTACGCATGTCAAACCTATTAGAGGTTTTAAAACAAGACGTCATGACAAAGCTGGTTGATACGCTTGGTGCGGTAAAATATGGTTCAGATGATGCTTATATGATTATGAGTTCTGTCGCAGCCGCAATAGTTGGACAATGCAATGGGTTAAGCAGCGTGCTCTGTCGTAAAATAGAAGAAGAAAGAATAAATGCAACTAATACAGAGAGTCGTATATCTTTATACAATCATTTGAAGGCAATAGAATATTCAAAAGAAGAGCGTATGACGCATAATATAAAGATTCCATCTGTTGAATCTATGCAAGCTATAATAAACACAATTGGAGAGCCTGATTGTCAAAGAAGTGAGTGCGAATTGGGAATAAGTGTCTTGTTGCAACATAATAATTATTATGATATAAGTAGTGTTTCAGCTGATATTAACAAGAAGATGGAAGTAATATGGAGCGACAGTGGAAGTATTGTTAATGAAGATGGAGAAAAAACTGAACTTATGTGTTCCATAGAAAAGCTTGTGCTTAATAATGGCTATAAGATAAGTGATGAAACAGCAGTGCAAGTTGCCAGTACGATAAATGATATAATAAGTCAAAAAATACTGCCGTGTGTAGTCGTGTGCGAAATGCTGCAAATAGTGAGTAAGTGTTATTCTGAATGCAAAGTCAGTAAAAATCGACAAAGTATCGCAAAGATATTTAAAGCTGTACTAAATGCAAGTATTGCACAGATTAAAAATAACGAAGATATAGTTAACATACAGGCAATAATCGATAGTATCTCGGAGGTGAGGAATGATAGAAGTGAAACGAGTAGTGCAAGAAAAATACTAGTAGAGTGGAGCGTAGAGATATCCAGAAAGGAATATGATAATACTAATGATTACCAGACAGAAATAGTACAATATATATTTGATAAATTAAAGTCCGAAATGACGGAAGAGATCGATAGTGCTATAAAAGGTGTAATAGAGAGAGAGATACGAAGATACTCGGTGGGGAGAGTACGTAAAAAAGTATACACGCGGCATAGAATTACCGAATTCTAGTGTCATTCAAAGAATTATGGAGTTGATTGCAGACAAAAGTACTTCGGTCAACCATAGAGGTAAATTAGCGTCTTTAATCTATGGCTGGCTTGAAAGCAAGTCGGTAAATACAGGTGTTGCAATTGCAAAAAAAATATTTGAAATGTTGATGGATAGCGACGACACTGTTCGCGAGATAGCGCTACAGTATTATAAGCGCATTGTAGATCGGTATGGTGAGAGTAATATGACAAACAGTTATAACACTGTAGTAAGTTGGTTATTGTCTGCAAATGATATGTCGCAGTATGAAAAAATAAAGAATGCATGCTATGAGATGAAGAGCATGCTTGATCGCA
Organism: Chlorobiota bacterium; assembly: GCA_044228685.1. GTDB lineage: Bacteria > Bacteroidota > Ignavibacteria > Kapaibacteriales > NICIL-2 > JBBATK01. Next base: position 149 of record JBGAUL010000021.1, on the reverse strand, counting down.
CTAAAAAGAAGGGGTCTTCCCCAATTTGTGTGGGTAAACTCACAGCAGTGCTTCATGGATAAAGATCAAGGTTTGCATAGTGGAAGTAGATTATATACTTGAAGCGTAGACGATTTCTAAACCCGCGAGCCCGCGATTTCAGGCGCTGG